>NZ_CP036261.1:1200000-2400000 GCF_007741475.1 Rosistilla ulvae
CGTGGTTCGTGGATTTCTGCAATCGATGGCCCAGTTTCCGATTGGCAGTCTGTTGCAGTTGAGCGATTTGCGGCAGGTTAAGGTGCTTCGCGGCAACGGCAAGCAGTATGGGCGACCGATCGTTCAGGATCTGATGAGTTCCGAAATCCTGGATCTCGCCAGGCACGAACTGTATGTGCTTAAGCCGATCCTGCGACACGATCCGTCGGAATATCGGCTGAAGCCTGAATTTCGGCGTTTGATGGATCATCGCGACCTGCCAGAGTATCTTCATTCGGATTGTTTTGTGCGTCCGCAAGCGGTCGATGTATAGTCCGATGCGGTTGGGGCGGTTGGTCGTCCCGCTGCCCTCCCCTGTCTCGATATCTATGGAGTCCCCGGCTGATGGCGTTACCCGGAATTAAACTGTTCGATCTATCAGGTAAGTCGGCGATCGTGACGGGCGGGTCCAAGGGGCTCGGGCAAGCGATGGCGGCTGGTTTGGCGTCGGCTGGTGCTGATGTGATGTTGGTCAGCCGGTCAGCTCAGCAGGCTGCCGATGCTGCGGCGGAGATCGCCGTCCAGTTCGGGCATCAGGCGATGGGGATCGCGGCCGATGTGTCGTGCCCCGACCAGGTGCAATCGATGGTCGATCAAGCGATCGAGCGTTTTGGAAAGATCGATATCTTGATCAACAACGCGGGGATCAATATTCGCGGTAGCATCGAAACGTTGACGCTCGACGAATTTCGTCAGGTGCAATCGATCAACACCGATGCGATGTGGTCGTGTTGCAAGGCGGTGGTGCCGCACATGAAGCGGGCCGGTGCGGGGAAGATCATTAATATGGCCAGCACGTTGGGGTTGGTCGGGCTCGCGAATCGCACGCCTTATGCGACCAGCAAAGGGGCCGTGGTTCAGTTGACTCGCGCGTTGGCGTTGGAGTTGGCGACCGACGGGATTCAGGTTAACGCGATCTGTCCGGGGCCGTTCTTGACGCCGATGAACGTGCCGATTGCCGATACCGAAGAGGGGAAGCAGTTTATCGTCGGTGCGACCGCGCTGAAGCGTTGGGGGCAGTTGGAGGAGATCCAGGGGGCGGCGATCTATCTGGCTAGCGCGGCGTCGAATTATACGGTTGGCAGTCTGTTGGTGGTCGATGGCGGCTGGACGGCTCGGTAGCCGGTGGTCGCGCCGTCGGTTACGCGTTCCAGCCGTGTCAGTTGCTTTGGAAATATAGCAACACGCCGACCATCAGCGTCACAAAGGCGACGATCGCCAGCATCACCGGCAACGACGCTTCGGGGCGTTCTAGGCCGTGGGTGCTGCGTCGAATCCGATCTCGCAGGCGATTTTGTCCGATCCCCAGCGCGGTTTCGGCACCGACGTCCGTTCGTTGCCCTGCTTCGGATTTGGCATTGGCTAGGATTGATTCTTCGACATTGTGTTCCGCCGCGATCTCTAGCATTACGCCTTGCACATGGCGGGCATTGAAGGGGCGTTTTTCGGGATCTTTTTCCAGCAGTTGGGCGATGATCTCATCAAACGCTGCAGGACATCCTGGGATGCGGTCGCGGACCCGTGGCGGAGTGCCGTGAAGGTGGGCTTCGAACAGTTGCATGAAATTGTCGCCGCTGAACGCCTTCTCGCCCGTCAGCATCTCGTACAGACAGCAGCCCAACGCATACAGGTCGACTTTTCCGGTGATGGTGGTTTCACCAGTTATCTGTTCGGGGGCCATGTAGGCGTGGGTGCCGACGGTCATCCCCGCGCCGGTCAAGTCGCTGTTATTGAGGTCGCGTGCGATTCCAAAGTCGCCCAGTTTTACGGTGCCGTCGCTTGTTAGGAAGATGTTTGCTGGTTTGATGTCGCGATGGATCACGCCGTGGTTGTGGGCGTATTGCAAAGCCGAGCAGATCTGGATCGTCAGCGAGACAACCTCTTGCCAGGTGAGGCACTGGCCGCCGTGAAACAGCTCTTTAACCGAGCCGCCGTCGACCAATTCCATCACGTAATACAGTTGGTCGTCGTGTTCGCCACCACCGTAATATTCGATGATGTTTCGGTGTGACATCCGCTGCAAGATTTCCATCTCGCGTTCGAAGCGAGCGCGGATCAGCGGGTCCCGCGAGACAGCGGGGTGCAAGATTTTGACAGCATACCGGGCGCCATCGGCGGGGTCGGTTGCGTCACATATCGTACCGACAGTACCGACACCGATCGTCGTTCCAAGCTGGAGATCTTCCAGCTGAATCTTTTTCATCGGTGGCTCGTTTCACGCTAGGCAACGGGCCGTCGGACTGCAGACCGATGGCCGGGAAGGAGGCCTGTTCCGCACATCGAGGGAACGCGATGTTTCGCCTTGCGGAAAAGACGCTTAGACGTCGATCGATTCAATCCGCACGCGTGTGTACAGTTGGCGATGGCCGGTGCGGCGCTTCGAGTTTTGGCGACGACGAAACTTTTCGACGTAAACCTTTTCACCCTGCTTGGGGCCTAGGACGGAAACCTTGACGCTGGCACCGCTGACCGTTGGCGAACCTAGCTTGAAGCCGTCGTCGGATCCGATAGCGAGGACCTTGGGAAAGTCGAGGCTTTCACCTTGGCCAACGTCACGGTAATCGATATCGATTTCTTGGCCGGGCTCAGCGCGGTATTGCTTGCCACCATCCACGAAAATTGCGTACATCGTAGATTGATTCCTGTGTCTTATTTCGAAAGTGTCTGATTTATATATGCGTAATCGTGCCGTAGTCTGGGCACTTTTGCTGCGTGAGATTGGATGACTATAGACGCTGCGGCGTATTTATTGAAGGGCTAAACGGGATACGTTGCGTGTGATGTTAAGATTTCCCTAACTATCGGGCCGCTGAGCCCGCTTCGTCAGCCTTATTCTGCCGTCACGACGTCCTTAATGACCCATTTATTCTTGGCGTCGTGAGTTTCACGTGCTTCCAAAGTGACCGAAATGGGGTCGGTGATTGTGCCGGAGGTATCGCGAAACCGCAGGGTCCAACGGCGAAGTCCCACTGTTTTGAACGTATTGATCGCCCCGTCAAACTCCCACTCTGGCTTTTTGTCGGCATTTAGCAGCGACTTAACGAGCGGTTGTTCAATAAAATCGCTGAAGACCGGTTCGCCGGGGGGGGCATCTTGACCGTCGTCCGGCGCGGCGGGATTTGCGTAAAAGCTTTCCAAATTGACTGCTTTGTAGCGTCGTTGTTTCTCAGGAAGGGTCATTTCGAAGCAGAATTCCGCCTCGCCCGATTTGAAACAATTCAGCCAATCGGTGGCGAAACGCTTGGCCGAGTTCAGGTGGACCTGTTCGGCAGCGCCGTGGGAGGCGACGGCCCAGCTGCCAAAGAACAGTCCCAGGCCGAGTCCCACACAGGCGAACGTTTTTCCCGCATAGGGTATTCGCGACGGGCGAAGGGCAATCAAAGCGGCAGCAATCGCCAGAATCGGCACGATCCACATGTACGGACCAGCCAACGCAACGACGCTGATCAGTCCCAGCAGCAGCGAAATGATCCCGGAAACCCGCAGCGGATGGCTTTCCAGTTGTTCCGGATCCATCTCGACCGATGAAAAAATAACTTTGGGCGAACCGGATTCCATATCTTGCGACTCTTATTTAGCGATTGGCGATCCCACGCCCCGCGGTTTCGCGGGGGTTGTCGAACATTGAGGCACTACGCAGATTGGCTGTTGGAGGTTCAATTTGCTGGTGCAAAAGAGGCGAAGTCGCGGCCGTTGGTCGGTTTGGGAGAATATCCCTGTCAACCTATGCAGGCGAGCGGTTTGCCAACCTTCCGCAGAAGCATCCGGGGGCGTAAAATTCCCGCCTAGCCCGGTGTGCGACCAGGCAACTCAAGAAAATTAGAAAAGGAACATCACGATGACTGCCCAGGCTGTCCAGGAGCGAATCTATAATTTCTCCCCAGGTCCAGCAACGATGCCGCTGTCGGTATTGCGCGAGGTACAAGAGGAACTGCTTTGCCTCCCGGGGGCTGGTTGCTCCATCATGGAAATGTCGCACCGTGACAAGACGTTCCTCGATATCTTGCATGCTGCCGAGAATGGCATCCGTTCGCTTCTGAACGTTTCGGACGACTATGCGGTTCTGTTCCTGCAAGGCGGGGCGCGGCTGCAATTTTCGATGATCGCGGCAAATCTGTTGCGTGGCCACAGCGGCAAAGCTCAATATCTGGTGACCGGCAGTTGGGGCAAAAAGGCGCTCGAGGAAGCTGTCAAAGAAGGTCCGACCGAGGTGATTTGGGACGGCAAGTCGTGCAATTACAACGACATCCCCAAGTCTGGTGACTATTCGGTCGATCCATCGGCAGCGTATCTGTATTACTGCAGCAACGAAACGATCCAGGGAGTTCAGTTCCAAGACGAACCGATCGCTCCGGCTGGCGTTCCGTTGGTCTGCGATTCGTCGAGCGATTTTCTGTGTCGTCCGGTCGACATCGAAAAATATGGCATCATGTACGCGTGTGCTCAAAAGAACGCCGGTCCTGCGGGTGTCAGCGTGACCGTGATCCGCAAGGATCTGTTGGAACGAGGGCAAGCGGATCTGCCCGGGTACATGAATTACAAGAACCATGCCGACAACGATTCGGAATGGAACACGCCACCAACGTTTGCAATCTACGTCCTCGGCAAAGTCTTGAATTGGTTGCGCGACGACATCGGCGGCCTGCAAGCGATGCAAGATCTGAACCGCGAGAAGGCGGCGCTGTTGTACGATGTGATCGATCAGCACCCCGAGTTCTACATCGGGCATTCGGTTCCAGATTGTCGTTCGTTGATGAACGTCACCTACAAGCTTCCTAGCGACGAATTGCAGTCGGCGTTTTTGGCTCAAGCGGCAAAGCACAACTTGAGCAGCCTGAAAGGGCATCGCAGCGTCGGCGGGATCCGTGCCAGCATCTACAACGCGATGCCTCGTGAGGGCGTTGCGGCATTGGCCGATTTTATGAAAGATTTTGTGGCCCAGAACGGTTGATGCAGCGGCCCGCCCCGTCGCGGGCTGCCGTCTTCCAAGGATCACAGGTCACTGAGCATCGCGATCGGTGATCCTTTGGGAATCGTTTGAATCGGGGATTCCGTGGGCTCCCCGATCGTTGATTATTTCACCCCCCATCGCAGTCATTTTCACAAACGACCTAAATCATGCACCGAATCATCGTTCTCGACAACATTGCTCAAGAAGGCCTGGATATTTTGGATGCCGAGTCAGGCGTCGAATATGACGTCCGCATCGGACTCAAGGGCGAAGAACTACGCCAGGCCCTGTCGGAATACGATGGCGCGATCCTCCGCAGCGGAGTGAAGATCACGCCCGAATCGGTCGCGGGCAACACGCGTCTGAAGGCGATCGTGCGGGCGGGTGTCGGTACCGACAACATCGATAAACCGGCAGCGACGCGGCAAGGGATTGTCGTGATGAACACGCCGACCGGAAATACGGTCAGCACGGCCGAGCACGCTTTTGCCCTGATGATGGCGTTGTCGCGGAACATCGCTCCGGCAAACCAGAGCCTGGTCGAAGGACGCTGGGATCGGAAGCTGTACATGGGTAACCAGATGGCTGGCAAGACGCTGGGTATCGTCGGTATGGGGCGGATCGGTCGCGAAGTCGCTTCGCGAGCCAAAGCATTCGAGATGCGTGTCGTCGGATACGACCCGTTCTTGACCGAAGAGCAAGCGGCAAAGTTGGGGATCGAATATGCCGCGACGGTCGACGATCTGTTGCCGCAAATCGATTACCTGACCGTTCACACTCCGCTGACTCCCGAAACGACCAACTTGGTCAGCAAGGCGAACCTGGACAAACTGAAGCCGGGCGTGCGGTTGGTCAACGCCGCTCGCGGTGGAATTTATGAAGAGGACGCGTTGATCGAAGGACTCGACAGCGGCAAGATCGGCGGAGTGGCGTTGGACGTTTATCCCAGCGAACCATGCACCGACAGCCCGCTGTTTGGACGCCCCAACGTGGTCTGCACACCGCACTTGGGCGCCAGCACCGAAGAAGCTCAGACGCAGGTTGCTGTCGAAGGCATTCATCTGTTGATCAACTTTTTGAAGACCGGCGAGATCCGGCACGCGGTGAACGTTGCGGCGTTAGACCCCAAGACGTTGGCCGAAATGAAGGGCTTCTTGAATGTCGCTCATCGCTTGGGCGTGTTGTTGGCCCAGTGGCACGGCAGCGGAATCTCCTCGGTCAGCCTGAACTATCGCGGCGAGATCGCTTCGAAAAGCACGCAACTGTTGACCAGCGCTTTCTGTGCCGGTCTGTTGGAGAATGCGTTGGAAGAAGAGGTCAACGTGATCAACGCCGAGGTTCTGTTGCGCGATCGTGGGATCGATCTGGTCGCACAGCAACACCATGACATGGGAGCGTTTGCATCGTCGATGACGGTGGAAGTTTCTGGAGCCGAGCGGACCGTCAAGGCTTCCGGAGCGCTGTTGGGTCATAACATGCCGCGATTGGTGATGTTGGACGATCATCGTCTGGAAAGCTATCTCGATGGCAAGCTGCTGGTCTTTACGCATGCAGATGTCCCTGGAATCATCGGTCGCGTGGGGACCGTCTTTGGTCAGCACAACGTCAACATTGGTCAGATGGCTGTCGGGCGTGCTGGCGGTAAGCCGGGCGGACGCGCTGTGGGAGTGTTGAATCTCGATGGCGTGCCATCGCAGGCGGCATTGGACGAAGTGCAAGCGATCGAAGCGATCGATCATGTTTGCGTGATCGAATTGCCACCAGCGGACCAATTGCCAGCTTGGCTGCAAGCGTAAGCGGATCGCGACGCAGGCTGTTGGGCATCGCGCCGCGATCCATCGAAAGACTCGGCTTGGCTGGGGCGGAGATCGCGGGGCGGCAATGAACTTCGAATGAATTCGTTGTTGCGTCCCCTCTGCCAGCTGTATATTGAACGTGGTGTGAGTCGGTAGCTCGCGCCGGGATCCTCGATTGCAAGTAGTTGGCGGTTCCCCCGTTGCTTCCAACGCTGGCGGGCAGGCGATGGGGGGATGTTGGCAGTGTTTCGATTTGAGGTATCAGCCGACAAGCTGCTAGCGTCCGGTTTCCTTGGTCAACGCCGCGGTAGCGCGTGCCGGTTAACTCGCCTAAGCACAAACGCTGCATTGCCCTGGGATGTTGTCATGAAGTGCGAAATGGATCACTTGCCTGCGTAAGGAGCCAGACGATGGACGATCACGATTCGGTCGATCTATTTGCTCGTGTTCGCGATGGGGAAACCGAAGCCCAGTTCGAACTCTTCGATCATTATGTCGTCCGTTTGTTGGGGCTTGTTCGCAAGCGAATCTCGCCCCAGTTTGCTCGCCGCATCGAGGCCGAGGACGTGGTTCAGTCGGCCTATCGGAGCTTCTTTTCGGGCGTTGAGAACGAGCGTTTTGTGCTGCAAAACAGTGGCGATCTGTGGCGTTTGTTGGCAGCGATCACGATGCACAAACTGCATCGGCAACTGCAACGCAACCAAGCGGCGAAACGCTCGGTAAAACGCGAGCAGAGCGTTCCGCTGCAGCTGGGAGATTCCAGTTGTTCGTTTTTGGTCGACGCGATCGCCAGCGGACCGACCCCCGATGACGAAGTCGCGCTCAGCGAAGAGATCGGGTTGTTGATGGATTCTTTCGACGCCAATCAACAGACGATGTTCGAACTGCGGTTGGCGGGGGCGACGATCGATGAGATCGCGGATCAGGTGCAATGTTCCGAGAGAACCGTCCGCCGCTTCTTCGACCAAAAGGTCAAACCGATGCTGGAATCGCGGTTCGGTTTGCATCAGGCATCGTGATGCAACGGCGCTATGCAGTCGGCGGCGTGCTTTAGTCTTGGGATCGCATCGTGACGCGCGGCACCATCGGTGAATTCATGTAGGGCGGTTGGGCTGGCGGCGAGGGAAGCAGGTCGAGCACCAAGTTGTTTGTTTCGCCAGCAAACACCGGCTTGGAATATTCGGGAGCTACAAGTTGTTTGGGGATGCTGATCCCCAACGGTTGCGGCGTGCTCAGCAAGGCGATCGGATGATTCGCTTGGAGCGCCAAAATGCCAGGTTGTAGGTTGCGGTTTTGAGCTTCGCAGGCACCGATGAATTGCCAGCCCGCGTCGTCCATCGCAAACCGAAATTGCATCAGGTCGAACGGGTGCGACGGGCGATTGTTGGCGACCAACGATTGCACGCCCAACAAGGCGTTGGCCGATTGCAGCAGGGAGTCGCCGATCTGCCCGTTGCGGACCGTCATTCCGCCGGCGATGCCGACCAACAGCCCTTCTTCGATTCGGCACTTCCCCAGCCAAACGTCGGCCGTGCCGGTTAATTTGTGGGCCAAGTTGTCGAACACGCGACTGACTTCGATTCCTGTGATCGATGAGCCGCCGAGGTCGACGTTCCAGCCATCGCGGCTCAGACGACAACTGATCGGCCCGTTGAATTCACATGAGTTGCCAAGTTTTGGCAGCTGAGGGAAATAGTCCGAGAGGAGTGAATAAGGGAGCGGAGTTCCGCCGGTGTGCATTTTCCAAGCGGTCTCGGGAAACCGGCGGCTGCGGTCGCGCGTGATCGAGATCGTTGCTGGGGATGGCATTTCGCGCCCCGCGATCTTGAACTGCATGATCGTCTCGTTGGCATAATCGTGCGGCTGAACATACGCTTGCAGATCGGTCAACGTGATCCCGCCACCGGTGCTCAGGATGCTCAAGTCGTCCGCAGCGATTCGGACCGGGTGGGTCGTCAGTTCGGGGTGGCACAGAAAGCGATCGTGCAACAGATGCCAGGCGTGCGGCAGTTGCGATGCGCGGACTTCGGGTTGGGCCAGACGCAGCGCCAGGCGGCCGTCGCGAGTCGTGAATTGAACCACGCGGATGCTGCCGATATCGGCTCCCGTTTCCGGATCGGTGACGTTCACCCGTTCCAACTGCATCGCGCCGGGGGCCAGTACTTTCATCTGGCCGATCTCGAAACGCAAGCCGAAGCGATCGCAGAGTTCGGTTTCCAGACGCTCGCGACGCCAGTTGTCGAACCAGGGCGTGTTGCGAACCAGCACGGTCGATACCGTCAGCAGTGTGGGGAGCGCACAGGCGACCACAAACACCAATTGACAGATCTGTCGTCGAGTTCTTTCGTGCATCCTTGCACCGATCGGTTGATTGACCCCCGCCCATGGAACCGCCCAAAATTTGGGGCTCCACGTTCGCAACGCAGCGAGCGCAATCGTAGTGGTTGATCGAGAATGATGGTAGAGCGAACGAGCTGGCGCAATCGCGAAAAGGATCGGTTTCTAATCGGTTTGCTGGCAGCGCCGCCGATCGATCCCCTTTACCAATTTCCGATTGCATCGCTTGTTCAAGCAAGCGGATCGCAGTCGAAATGGTTTGCTAGCGTCCGGCGGTTCCGATCGGAAACCGCGGATTGGTGCATCCGTCGGTGACGGTTGCCAGCAAGCCGCATGTGGATTTGCTAGCAATCGAAGTTCGACTTTCGCCCACTTTTCGCCGTTGGTAACACGCGTGGGGCGAGGGTGATATTCGTCTTCGCGGCATGCGTTGTCTTAGCCGCCAAAGGTCATCGACTTGGCTGTCGAATTGCTCTCCGTTGGCTCGGACCACTGGATATCGCAGCGGCTCATCAGACGACCGGCGATCGTGAGATCGGCCCCTAGGCTGCCGACCAGGTTTCCGAGGATCGAAGCGACCGGAATCTCCGAAGCTTCGTGCAGGATCATCGTCTTGGCATTGGGGGCAACCACTGTTGTGATCTCGCCGCCGACAGCCGCTTCGATCGCTGGCTTAAGCGAATTGAGTTGCCGTTTGTCGTCGCCGACCAACAGCACGCGTTGGCGTCCACCAAACCGCAGCAGCTTGGGGTACGCTTGTTTGAGGGCTGCGGCGATGTGCGTATTCAATTCCTCTGCCGATACGATTCCCGATCCGCTGGTATCGTTCAACATTTCGTTGGATGTTGCCGCGGCGGTCGCCAACATTTGGTCGAGAACGTCGCCGATTTTTGCAGGGCGAGCTGCTGGCGTTGGGGTGAGGCAACGGTACAGCAATTTGTCGGCGAACTGATCGTGCAACGCGGTCGCAACGATCGGTTGGATCTTCCGTTCGGTCATGTTCGACGACGCGCCGCTGGGCAATTCGAGCCCCAGTAGCAATTGATGCAGATCGGCGAGTTCGTTGGCATGTGCCAGCAGTTCTTGCTCGATGCGTTTGACTTGGTCGCCGATGTTCTCGAACAGGATGCCGTTCGGCTTTTGCAGGTCGGCTCGCATCAGATCGATCATGGCACCGGAGATCTCCGACAGATCGATTTGTTTGACTCGAGTCGACGTTAGATCGCTCATCATGCGATGCAACGTTTCGTTGGCCCGTTCGATCAAGCCGATGATTTCGCGTTCGTTATCTTGGGCGTAGGCAAAACACTGCTTGGTGATGGCTCGTAGAAGGCCAACGGCTTGAAACAGGTCCAGTTTCTGGTCGCGCAGTTTCTTTCGCAACAGTTGCATCAGCGATGCAATCGCCCCGTTTCCGAGCTGCGGTAGGTCTTGAGTCAATTCCGTCGCTTCGGCCGCCAGTGCCAACAACGGTTGCGCTTTCACGCGTCCTAAGATCACTGCATCTTTGCTGATCGGGCTCGACGGATCGCGTCGCGTTTGCAAATCGGTAGCGATCGATTGTTCCAGTTCTCGCCGCCAGCAATCGGGATGCTGGTGCAAGATCTCTTCGATCTGTTGGTTTGCCCACTGTGTTGGCGAGACCCCGATCTGGTCGAGGATGGCGGTCACGTCGTGTCGCAGGTTGGCGTGTTGAGTCTTTGGGTCGCCCATCCAGCCGCGGATGACTTGATCGATCGAACGCTTTGTCAGGCCTTCGATGTCGATCGACGGTCGGACTTGCAACGGTGCTGCGCCAAAACTGCGGAGCGTCGCTTGGGTGCGATTGGCGTTGTCGACTTCTGGGCGTTGGCGAGCTTGATCCATCAACGCGGGGGCGACAAAGGCATCGTTCCACAGATAATCCGACAGCAATTGGATGCCATCTTGATCCTTCGATGGAGCGGCGACATAGGCGGCTGGCAGAGGAGTTCTCGCGGCGGGAACGGAGGCCAACGTGTTGGCGCGATCCTCGGGATAGCCTTTGTTGGGTTGCAGGAAGTAATGCATTTCGCTGAGCGCCGCATGCGTCGATGCGATCGACAATGGGGCGGCGTTGGCGACGTTTTCAGGGACCGACGCCAGCATCAGCGGTCGGACTTCAACGTCGGCAAGGTTGTGTTCGTCCAACAGGCTGCGAATCATGAACGTGACGTCCAGGAACATTCCGCTAGCCGTGCCACCCAACAGCGATCCGGCGACATAAATTCGCGGCTTCAGCTTGCCCGATGGATCGACTGACAGTTCGGAGATCGCCTGGGTGAGCATCCGTTTCAGATGGCTCGCATGATCGATCAACGCCAGTCGTCCCAGCGGTCGTAAACCCTCGGTGCGTCGTGTTTTGGGAACGTTGTAGATCCATCGACGGCTGATCGAAGTAAATCGTTCGCCGTGTGAATCGCGATAGTCGTGCGGACTTTTCAGAGGGAAACAAGCGCGTTGGACGTTGCAGATCAAGTTGTTGGAGATCTCGAACTCGCGAAATCGGTACAACTCCGCATCGTCGGTGTCGATCAACAATCCTTGTAGATTGCAATCGCTGCCATTGGTTTGCGATTGCTTCAAGCACAATTGCTCCATCACGCTGCGGCCGACGCCACCGAGCCCGACGACAAACGCTTGGCTGGTTGCGATTTCGGATAATTCCTTCGAATCGATCCGCGGTAGGTTGTCGACGGCAGGACGGTTGCTGGCCGGCAGACATTCGCTCTGATCGCCGAATCGCTGCGTTGTCCCATCGATAGGGTTGGCTTGGGTTGGGATCGCGACCGGGCGTTCGTTGGATTGCTTTAAGCGATTCACCAAATCTTGACAGCTGGCAAATCGCCGGTTGGGATCCTTCTCCAACGCGCGTGCGATCACGGGCCGGTCGGCCGGCGGCAGCGATTCCAGGTTCGGTGCGCTGTGGACATGTTGGGTCGCCAGTTGAGCGATCGTTCGCCCTGCAAAGGGACGGTGCCCGGTCAACAGTTCTTGGTACATGACCGCCAGCGAGTATTGATCGCTGTTGTGGTGTGGCCGACCATCGAAGACTTCCGGGGCGGCGTAGATCGGCGTCAGCCCACCGACCATCGAACATTCGACGTCGCCGAGGTCCTTTAAGAGGCCAAAGTCGCCAACCTTGACGTGCCCGCCAACGATCAACAAATTGCCCGGTTTGACGTCCAGGTGTTGCAACTGGAATTCATCGTGCAGGTAATCGAGTCCGTCGGCGGCGTCGTGCAGATAGCCCAGGAGGTCGGACTTGGGGATCCCACACGATCCACGCTCACGATGTTTGTTGTAGATGTCCTCCAGACTGCCGCTAGCCAGTTCGGTGATGATGATCAATTGACCGTTTACGATCTCGAAACGTTCCAGCGACAACAGGAAGGGATGGTTGACCCCTTTGATGCGATTCAACGAGCGCAGTTCTCGCGAGCCCCGTTCGCTGTCGTGCGAACCGAATACGAACTTGATCGCCTTTTCCATCCCGCCGGGCGCTTCGGCGCTCCAGACTTCGCCGTAGCCACCAGCACCCAGTTTGCGCAAGACTTTGTAGCCAGCGATGGTTTCCGTGCCCGACTCGATTTTTAATGCTGAAATTGTCATTTTGCCCACTCTCTATAGTTCGCTGAAGTAGCTCTTACATGCTTGGTCCAAGAAGTCGGGTCTCAGCTGAGGTGGGATCTTCTTGTACTTACAGAAATTGTTCACTTGGGTCAGGATGTCGCGCGGCTGGCATCGCCGCAGCGATCGGCCGCTCTGTTCGTAGAACCGCAGCAGATGCTCGGCAGCCCCTTTGACCTGCGGGAATCCCATCTTCTCGACGTTGTGGTTGAAGATTCGAGTGAATTCCTTGGGGTCGGGGTCGTCGACCATGATCTTGTAAGGCACGCGTCGCAGGAACGCTTCGTCGACTAATTGGTCGGGGTTCAGGTTTGTCGAAAAGATGATCAACTGTTCAAACGGAATTTCGATCTTCTTGCCCGAAGGGAGGGTCAGGAAATCGATCCGGTTTTCCAGCGGAATGATCCAACGATTCAACAGCTCTTCAGGCTGAATTCGTTGGCGACCAAAGTCGTCGATCAACAGGCATCCGCAATTGCTTTTTAGTTGCAGCGGTGCTTCACAGGTGTTCGATCGAGGGTCGTGGCGAACCTCCAAATTCTCCATCACTAATTCACCGCCAACGATGACGGTAGGACGCTGGATCCGCACCCAACGACGATCCCATTGTTGGGCTTTGATGATTCCGTCGCCCGATTCGGGGATCGGCATCGGCCGATGAAAAGCATCGTCTTGGACTTTGATCAAATTGCCATCATCGAGGATCGAATGAGGGATCCAGATCTCTTGTCCCAGGCATTGTGTCAGGCAACGCGCGATCGTGGTCTTCCCGTTACCCGGTGGTCCAAACAGAAACAGACCGCTGTTGCTGTTGATCGCGGGTCCCAGTTGGTCCAACAGTTCGTTGTTGTGCGAGATGCTTGAAAGTGCCGAACGGAGGTCGTCGTAACCGATCGGGTCGAGCCCCGCCGCTTGCGCCTCGACGCTTAAAACGTAATCGCTCAACGGAACGGGAGCTGGCCCGGTGTAGGCACAATGGCTCATGTGCGTCTGGGCCCGCTTTTGTCCGTTTTCGGACAATGAATAATAGTAGTCGTTGAAGGCTGCCGGGCGGACGTGGGTGATCAGTTGACGCGTACGTTGGGCTTCGAGCAGTGGTTCGACGACACCAAACGGAATCCCTGTTCGTTCGGCCATCGCGCGACCGCTGAGTGTGCCAGTCGATAGGAAGATCTTTAATATCAACGCGTCGATATACGATTCCGAGAGACCGGTTTCGTGGAGATTTCGCGGTTCGGTCGGCCAGAAGGTATCACCACCTAACAGGCCGGACAACAGCGCGGAATCGATGCTAAGCGTTTGGTTCAGTACAGTCACTAGGGTCACCAAGCGAGGGTCGAGCGATGCTGGATTGCAGACGTTACGCTGAAATCTAGCTCGCTAGTTCAGCGAGGGAAGTGAGAACAGACAAACTAGCAAAAAAGATGGTGTGTTCTGTTCAGTGCCCTGTTTTGCGTTCTAAACTTCGGAAGTTCACAGAACATACGAGTTCCGGAATGGACAAACCGTCTTCTTGCGGATTGCACTGAATATGACAATGGCTCCAAACATGAACGCACCCAATAAACTGTCCGGCGAGATCGGCAGTGATGTGTGGTTTCTCAGCGGTCCGACTCGGCCCGGTGATGTTTCTCGATACATTCCGGTCGAGGAAGAACCCTTTGTGGTTGGACGCAAGGCAAATGTAAATCTGACTTTGGGATACAACACCGTCAGCAGTGCGCATGCCAGTTTGTGGACCGAAGAGGGCCAGTTGTGGTTGCAAGACCTAGGGAGCACCAATGGCACATTTGTTAATGGTCAACGGATCTCACAACCGGTACGACTGGGAGAAGAGGATCTCGTTCATTTCGCCGAAGCGTTGTTTCGCATCCGCCGCCAAAGCGTGGGGGCATCGATGTCGGGGACGATCCCGCAGAATGTTTGCGATCAGGCGTTGGCGCTGGTGCAGTTCGATCGTTTGATGAGCGAACGGTTGGTTGTTCCTCATTTTCAGCCGATCGTGCAAATGGCTGACAGTGAAATGCTGGGGTTCGAAATTCTGGGCCGTGGCCGGGTCTTCGGGCTCGAGTCGGTCGGTGCGATGTTTGAAGCGGCTTCCCAGTTGAATTTGGAAGTCGATCTCAGCCAGATGTTGCGTTGGGAAGGAGTTCGCGTTGGACGCAGTCTGCCCCAATGTCCGGTGTTGTTTGTCAACACGCACCCGGCGGAATTGGCAAACGATGGGTTGGAGGCTTCGTTGGAACAGCTTCGCGACATGGCCGGTAGCACTCGATTGGTCCTCGAAATCCATGAATCGGCGGTCACCAATCCCGAACTGCTCAGCCTGCTGCAGACAAAATTGCAGTCCTTGGGGATAGGGCTCGCCTACGACGACTTCGGTGCCGGGCAAGCGCGGCTCAGCGAATTGGTCCAGGCGCGTCCGGAATTCGTCAAATTCGATATGTCCCTGATCCGTGGCATCGATACCGCTAGCCCCGAGCGTCAACGAATGCTGGAGGCCCTGGTTAAGATGGTTCGCGAACTCGACATCCAAGCACTTGCGGAAGGGATTGAAAGCAAAGCCGAAGCGGAGTTCTGTCAAAGCATTGGATTTGATCTGGCACAAGGCTACTACTTCGGCCGTCCCGTCCCTATCGAATCGGCAACCGATCGCATCTGAGATCCGAACCTTCATCGTTCACTGGCCAAGTCGCTTGCTGCGGACCAAGGATGAGTTCGGTTCGCAACTCGCTTGACCATGCAATCCCGTTGAGATCTTGCGTCCGATCTCCGGCGAAACCACGCCCAAACGCGGTTTCTTGAAGGTTTCCGCCCATCTCGCTTTTCGAGCGAGATTCATTTTCTGCAGCTTGGGATCCACCCGGAACGAGCTTGTGACGCCGTGCCGCCGGGGCCATCATGCCGCGGACAATCCACGGAGATGCTCAGTCCAATCCCTCTGTTTCATGCCGTTAAATGAACGGCAGGACGCTCGCTGCCCATTCCCTCGCAAACTACTGAAGGTAGAGGTAAGTAGCCAAAAGGTGGGGCTCGCATGTTTACCTCGGCTGTTTCGGCGTCTATTATGTCTGACAAGCAGTGCGTTGAAGTCTTTGGCTTGGCGGGAGGGTTTCTAGCCCGTCCAGTTGCGAAGTGTTAGGATTCACGCCTCAAAGGTCTGCGAGCGGCAGTGCGCCGTTCGAACCCTAATCACTTGTCTCGTATAAGGAATCGATCGTGCAATTGACCCCCGTGCCGCGGCGTTCTTCCGTCGATGAAGTGGTCGAGCGGATCCGACATGAAATCGAGTCCAAAGGGCTCACGTCGGGCGATCGGTTGCCCGGTGAAATGGAGCTGATCAAACAACTGGAAGTTAGCCGACCGGTGCTCCGCGAAGCGCTGGCTCGCCTGCGAGGGCTGGGGCTAGTCGAGATCCAACGTGGCAACGGCACTTTTGTCGCCGAGACCGATTCGTTGACCAGTTGCGTGCGGATGTTGCGGTCGGCCGTCACGATCTCGCCCCGCGAACTGCTCTCCTACACCGAACTGCGAACGGCGATTGAGGTCCAGGCCGTCCGTCAAGCCGCTCAACGTGGCACGGCGGAGGACGTCGCGGAGCTTCGAGCCATCCTGGAGCGATTGGTCAACGTCGATCTTCCATGCGAAAAGTCGCTCGAATTGGACTTCCGCTTCCATCGTCGACTCCTCCAAGCGGCGGACAATGTGTTGATGCAGAACATCATGGAAGTGATCTATGAGTTTGTGTTGACACAGATGGCACAAACGACACCTTCCCCTGCCGACAACGCATTGGGACACAAGTTGCATATCGAGATCGTCGACGCAATCGAAGCTCGAGATCCCGATGCCGCCGAATTGGCGATGCGACAGCACATGGAAATTGTCCTTCAACGTTTGACAGCGATGGTCGATGCCGTCGAGACGGAACCAAAAGAAGCTTGATCGTTTTGAGCGATCGACTTCACAGATGAAACGCTACGGAGAACCCTTGCCCCAGGATTCTCCCACCGCTGCGCGTTCTCCAAGATACATGAAGAGGCTGGATCATGATTCGTGGGAAAGAGTCGGTTTACAGCATTCGTTTCTATCCTGCGAAGTTCATCTCGCTGAAGAACCTTTTGCTTGTCGCGGTGTCGCTAGTCGCAACGGCATCGCCTGTGCGAGCTGTCGATTTTGAGAACCAGATCCTGCCGATCTTGCAAGAACATTGCATCGATTGCCATGGTCCCGATGCTGCCGAATCGGATCTCCGGCTCGATAGTTTGCTCACCGCACTGCGAGGTGGTGATTCGGGCGAAGCCGCGATCGTGCCGGGAGACAGCAAACGCAGCGATCTGATCCACCGTCTGACCAGCGACGACGCGGCCCACCAAATGCCTCCCGACGGCGACCGCTTGCCGCCTGCACAAGTTGAGCTGTTCAAGGCATGGATCGATGATGCCGAGTTATGGCAGCCGGCAAAGGCGGAACTGGCCAAACAGACGATCGATCATTGGTCGTTTCAGCCGTTGCAACGGCCAACGGTTCCCAACGGCTCCGATTCGCAAGCTCATGCGGTCGATGCCTCTCTCGATGCAAAGCTCTCAGCGGCGGGGCTGTCGCAGTCTCCCACCGCGCCCCGTCGACGGCTGGTTCGCCGCGCTTATCAAGTGCTGCACGGACTGCCTCCAACGCCGCAACAAGTCGATGCGTTTGTCGGCGACACTCGCGACAACGCCTGGGAATTGCTGGTGGAAGAGCTACTGGCCAGTCCGCGATATGGTGAGGCGATGGCGACGCAGTGGCTGGACCTGGTCCGGTTCGGCGAGACGCATGGCTTTGAAACCAATCGCGAACGCCCGAACGCTTGGTACTACCGAGACTGGGTGGTCGACGCGTTTAACGCCGACCAGCCCTACGACGATTTCGTTCGCCAGCAGATCGCGGGCGATGCCCTTGGCGCCGATGTGGCGACGGGGTTTCTGGTCGGCGGTCCGTATGATCTGGTCAAAGGAGCCGACCCGTTGTTGCGGCTGACGCAGCGGCAGGACGAACTGGCTGACATCGTCAACACGACGGGAACCGCTTTCCTGGGGCTGTCGCTAGGTTGTGCGCGATGCCACAACCACAAGTTCGATCCGGTTTCTCAGACCGATTATTACGCGATGCAGGCGGTCTTTTCGGGAGTCAACCACGCCGAACGGGCATTGCCTTTACGTGACGACGCGCGGAAGCAACTGGAAGAAATCGATCGCCAGATCGCCGACGCTCGCCAGCATTTGTCTCCCTTCGTCGCCAAGGATGTATCACGGCCAGCGGTCGACGCCAAGGGAAACGTGGAGCAGTTGGAGCCGGTCGACGCGCGATTCGTTCGCTTCACGATTCTGGCAACGAACCAGTCGCAGCCCTGCATTGATGAGTTGGAAATCTTTAGCGGCGATCAAAACGTAGCCCTTGCCAGTGGCGGCGCGATCGCGACGTCCAATGGCGACTTTGTCCATCCGCTTCATAAGTTGGAGCACATCAACGACGGACGGTTTGGCAACGCCCGCAGTTGGATCGCCGCCAAAGCGTCCGGCGGTTGGGTGCAAATCGAACTTCCCAAAACCCAATCGATCGACCGGATCCAATGGGCTCGTGATTCGGAAGGAAGGTATCGCGACCGCTTGGCGACCGAATATCGAATCGAGATCTCGATCGATGGCGATGCCTGGACGGAAGTTGCCAACGGAGCGGATCGGTTGCCGCATGGCGATTCCAGCGCGACGCCGATCCGCTACGACTTCGCCCACGCAACCGAGGCCGAAGCCGAGATGGGCCGCCAGCAATTGCAGCGGTTGGAAGAACTCAATTCGCTGCGTGAATCGCTCTTAAAGACGCCGACCGTTTACGCCGGAACGTTCAGCCAGCCCGCACCGACGCACCGGCTCAACCGTGGCGAAATCGGATCGCCTCGCGAACAGGTCGCTCCCGCGGCGATCCGCTCGCTGACCGATTTATCGCTCGCCAGCGACACGCCCGAACAACAGCGACGTGTGGCGATCGCAAACTGGATCGCATCGGCCGACAATCCGTTGACCGCCCGCGTCTTTGTGAATCGGATTTGGCAGTTCCACTTCGGCACCGGGATCGTCGACACGCCCAGCGACTTCGGCGGCAACGGCACTCCGCCAACCCATCCCGAACTGCTCGATTGGCTCGCTGCTGAATTGATCGACAGCGGGTGGTCGACCAAACACATCCACCGCCTGATCTTGACCTCCAAGGCTTGGCAGCAGGATAGCCTGCCTCGCGACCAAGGTCTGGCGGTCGATGCGAGCAGCCGATTGCTGTGGCGATTCCCGCCGCGACGCCTGTCGGCCGAAGCGATCCGCGACAGTATCTTGTCGGTCACCGGCAAGTTGGATCTGAAGCAAGGTGGCCCCGGATTTAGCGCGTTCGAAATCGAACCCGAAAACGTGCGACACTACTTCCCCAAAAAGGACTTTGGTCCAGCCGATTGGCGGCGGATGGTCTACATGACGCGCGTTCGTCAGGAACGCGATGCCGTCTTTGGCGTCTTCGATTGCCCCGACTTCAATCAAGTCGTGCCACAACGCAATCGATCGACGACACCGCTGCAGGCTCTGAATCTTTTGAACAGCCGGTTCGTTTTGCAGCAGGCTGACTTCCTGGTCCAGCGACTCGAGAGCGAGGCGAGCGATCCGGCGGCGAAAGTCGCCCTGGCCTATCAGCTCTGTTTCTCGCGGCTCCCCGATGCGGAAGAGTCGACTGCGGCGCTCGCCTTTGTCCAGCAAAACGATTGGCAACAGTTCGCTCGAGCGATCTTGAACGCCAACGAATTTGTCTTCGTCCCCTAGATCGGAACCGCTCGCAAGAGCTCCCGCGTCGGGTCGGCTGGACCGACCGCAGGCATCCCCCAAAAAATGCTCCCCTCTGAGATTGATTTGTCATGCAAACTTCATCACGTCGACAGTTGTTGTTGAATGCCGCCGGAGGGCTCGGCGGGATCGCCGTGGCCAGCATGTTGCATCAGCAAGGTTTGCTTGCTGCGAACAATGCACCACTGCGACCGCAGATCGATCCATCGCAACCGTTTGCCAGTCGCGACAGTCACTTTGCGCCGCGAGCGAAAAACGTGTTGATGATCTTCTGCAGCGGCGCGTGCAGCCAGATCGATACGTTTGACTACAAGCCGGAACTGATCAAACGGCATGGCCAACCGTTGCCGGGAGCTGAGAATCTGCTGACCTTTCAAGGCGCCCAGGGCAACCTCACCAAGAGCCCTTGGAAGTTCCGGCCGCGAGGCGAATCGGGCAAGATGGTCTCGGATCTGGTTCCGATGTTGGGAGAGCTTGCCGATGAGATGTGTTTCTTCCATTCGCTGACCGGCAAGACGAACACGCACGGTCCGGGCGAAAACTTCATGTCGACAGGCTTTACGCTCGACGGTTTCCCCAGCATGGGAGCGTGGCTGACGTGGGCGTTGGGAACCGAAAACACCGACTTGCCCGCCTACGTTGCGATTCCCGATCCGCGTGGCACGCCGCAGTCGAGCGTCAACAATTGGGGCCCCGGTTTCCTGCCGGCTGCGTTTCAAGGGACCGACTTCAACGCGGCCAAGCCGCTGCGGAATCTACAGCGTCCGGTTGGGATCGATGCGGAGACCGATCGGCGGACGCGGGCGTTTCTGCAGTCGATGAATCGTCGCCACTTGGAAGACTATCCCGGCGATTCGGAACTGGCTGCGCGGATTGCCAGCTATGAACTGGCGGCGCGGATGCAGTTGAGCGTGCCCGAGGTGAGCGATCTGTCGACCGAATCGGCGGCGACGCTGAAAATGTACGGTGCCGACGATACACAGAATTCGTTGAAGGCGGCCTATGCTCGCAACTGTATCTTGGCGCGGCGATTGGTCGAACAGGGCGTGCGGTTTGTGCAGGTCTTCAACGGGGCTTATCAAACCGGCGGCGAAGGTGTCAGCAACTGGGACGGGCACAAGGCGTTGGAACAACAGTACAGCAAACATGGTCCGGTGTTGGATCAGCCGACCGCGGCGCTGGTCCGCGATATGAAACAACGAGGTCTGTTGAAGGACACGCTGATCGTGTGGTGTACCGAATTCGGTCGGATGCCGACGTTTCAAGCCGGTGCCAGCGGCCGCGATCACAATCCCGATGGCTTCACCGCGTGGATGGCCGGTGCGGGCGTGAAGGCGCCGTACACTTACGGAGCGACCGATGAGTTTGGGCACAAGGCGGTCGAAAAAGTTGCCACCGTCTACGACTTTCACGCCACGATCCTGCATATACTAGGGCTCGATCACGAGCGGCTGACCTTCTACCACAATGGAATCGAACGCCGTTTGACCGATGTTCACGGACACGTCATCAAGGAAGTGCTCTCCTGAGCCAGCTCGATCGCCGCGTCTGTATTCCCTTCCAAACGCGGTGTTCGAACTGAGATGACCAAAACGAAAACCCTCTTGCTGCTGCTGATCGCCAGCCTCATCATCACCTGTTCCCCACGTCCGGCCAACGCGGCTGATCGACGTACCGAAAACGTGGTCCTGATTTCGATCGATGGGCTGCGTTGGCAGGATCTCTTTTCCGGAGCCGACGCGCGATTGATGAACCGCGACGACGGCGGCGTCCGCGAACTCGATCCGCTTCGCCAGCGGTTTGACGCCAGTACGCCCGAAGCGCGTCGCGCTCGCTTGATGCCCTTCTTCTGGAGCGTGATTGCCAAGCAGGGGCAGGTCTACGGCGACGTCAACGCGGGAAGCGTCGTCCGCGTCACCAACGGTCGCTACTTTTCATATCCCGGATACAGCGAACTGTTGTGTGGTTTTGGCGACGAGACGATCGATTCGAATGCCAAGCGGCCGAACAAAAACGTCAGCGTTCTCGAGTGGCTCAACGGCAAGCCCGCGTATCGCGATCGCATCGCCGCGTTTGGTTCTTGGGATGTCTTTCCCTTCATCTTGAACCAGCAACGCAGCGAGATCTATGTCAATGCCGGCTGGCAGGACTTGGATGTCATTGGCAACGAAAGGGAACTGGCTCAGTGGAACCTGTTGTCGAACAGTCTGCCTCGCTATTGGAGCAGCGTGCGATACGATGCTTTCACCGCACGGGGCGCGTTGGAATACTTGAAAGTCAAACAGCCGCGAGTGCTCTACGTCGCCTTGGGCGAAACCGACGACTGGGCTCACGATGGTCGGTACGATCAATATCTCGACGCTGCGTTGCGATCGGATCGGGCGATCGAACAACTGTGGAACACGTGCCAGAAGATCGACCAATACCGCGACAAGACGACCTTCATCATAACCACCGATCATGGCCGCGGCGACGATCGCGTCGGTTGGAAGAGCCACGGGGCGTCGATCCCCGGATCGGAATTCATCTGGATCGCCGTGTTGGGCCCCGATACGCCGCCGTTGTCGAAACCATCGACCGCGGAGTTGACGCAGGCGCAAGTTGCGGCGACCGTTGCCGCGGCGTTGGGCGAAGATTTTACCACCAGCGACAACCGAATCGCCAAGCCATTGACCAAGGCGTTTGACGTCTCTCCGTAGCCGAGAAGCAAGCGTTGCGACGGTGCGAGCCCAAATCAGCCGTCACGCGTTAGCGTCCGGTTCCCTCGGACAATCGGACGCTAACGCGTGGCGGCTGATTTCTCAAATTGGCGCCGGTTCGCCCGGCGCGACGGTGGCGAAATTTGTAACGCCGCCGCTGAATTGGGTTACGATGGGAGGGGGGAACATCGTGTTGGTAAAGGGGACGATTGATGCGCAGCCGAAAACGGTTTATGTCGCTTGTCGCAGGGGGCACCCTCGCGTTGGCGGTGCCGTTGTGCGGAGCGATGCTTGCGCAGCGTATGTTTCCCGAGGCGCGGTTCCAACATCTGCCGCTCCATTCGCTGTTGGAAGCGACGGGCGGTTTGATCGCGATCGCGATCGCCAGCATCTTGATCGTCGAACGGGCGCGACGCGAAAACAACCGGCACTACCCGGTGATGGCCGCCGCGCTGATTTCGATGGGCGTGTTGGATCTGTTCCAAGCCGGCGTTGCGGTCGGCGATAACTTTATTTGGCTGCACAGCGTAGGGACGTGTCTGGGCGGTGTCGTCTTTGCCTTGGTTTGGTATCGCACCTGGTTGCAGAAGCACGGTGCGCGGTGGATGCCCAGCATCGCATTGGCCGCCAGCGTGAGCCTGGGGACACTGAGTTGTTTGTTCGCGGCGTCGTTGCCGACCATGATCTGGGCCGATCAGTTTACGCTGGCGCCACGATTGCTGAACGGGATCGGCGGGCTGGGCTTTCTGATCGCCTGCGGCTTCTTTACCCGTCGGTTTTATCTGGCCGGACGCTACGAAGACTGGCTGTTCCTGTCCTGCACTCTGATGCTCGGAACCGCAGCGATCTTATTCGGACTCTCGACGCTATGGGATGCCACGTGGTGGTGGTGGCATCTGCTGCGGATCTTCGCCTATGCTGCCGCCCTGGCCTACGCGATGCAGGTCTTTTTTCGGACCGAAACCGAATTGATCCAGTTGAACCGTCAGTTAGTTGTTTCGAACAAGACGCTCGATGAAAGCGTTCGATCGACGACAGCCGATCTGCATGTGGCGCATCGCGAGCTGGCCAAGCACCAGCATCTGTTGAGCACGTTGGTCGAAAACATCCCCGACCCCGTCTTCTTCAAGGATCTCGAAGGTCGCTTTTTTCGAGCCAACCAGGCGATGGCTTCCAGTTGCGGATTGGAGAGTCCCGAAGCGATGTTGGGCAAGACCGATGCCGATATCTGGACAACGGAATTCGCACAGCAGACCGATGTCGACGAACAAGCGATCATCCGCAGCGGCAAGCCGTTGATCAACAAAGAGGAGTTGTTGGTCCGCCCCGATGGCCGACAGCGATGGGTGCTGGTGACCAAGATGCCGCTGAAGGATGAGACGGGCAACGTGGTCGGAACCTGTGGGATCGCACGCGACATCACCGAACGCAAGCACCAGGAGGAACGCATCTCGCGGATCAATCATCAGCTGGAACACCTCAACGAAGAGCTGCTGACCAGCGAGAAACGCTACCGCGGGCTGGTCGATCATTCTCCCGAAGCGATCTTGATGCTCGATCTCGAGTCGCAATTGTTCGTCGATGGCAACGACAGTGCGCTGAAGATCTTTGGGATCACGCGAGAGCAATTGCTGCGATCGCGCCCCAACGATCTCAGCCCGCCGCTGCAACCCGATGGGAAAACGTCTGACGAGAAAGCACACGAATACATCCGCCAAGCTTATGCAGAGGGAGTTGCCGTCTTCGATTGGGTTCACCAACGCATCGACGGCGGGCTAGTCGAATGCGAGGTCCGGCTGGTCAGCCATCCCGACCGCAACCGGCGAATGATCCGAGCCAGCGTGATCGACAACTCGTGGCGGAAATCGCTGGAACGTGAACTCCGCAGCGCTCGCGATCAAGCGGAGCGATCGAGTCGCGCGAAAAGCGAATTCCTGGCCAACATGAGCCACGAGATTCGCACGCCGCTTAACGCCGTGATCGGATTGACCGAAGCGGTCTTACGGACGGAGCTATCGGAATCGCAGCGCGATCATTTGAGCACGGTCGTCGATTCCGCTGAATCGCTGCTTTCGGTGATCAACGATATCCTGGACTTCTCCAAGATCGAAGCCGGCCATTTGCAGATGGAGCACGCCGATTTTAATCTTCGCGATCTGTTGGACGATACGCTCAAATCGCTCGCCCTTCGCGCCGAGCACCGTGGCAACGTAATGTTGTGTGATTGCGATGCCGACGTCCCGGTGACGCTTGTCGGCGATCCGTTGCGGTTGCGGCAAGTGATGACAAACCTGTTGAACAACGCGATCAAGTTTACCGAGCGGGGCGAGATCCTTGTGCGCGTCGGCGTGGCCAAAAGGATCGGTGACGATCGCGTGCGGCTGCATGTTGTCGTCAAAGACAGCGGAATCGGGATCCAGCCCGACCAGATGGATCGACTGTTCGAAGCCTTTGAGCAAGCCGATTCGTCGACGACGCGGCAATACGGCGGCACCGGTTTAGGGCTCAGCATCTGTGCCCAGTTGGTCAAATTGATGCAGGGAAAGATCTGGGCGGAAAGCGATTCGCAGCACGGCAGCGAGTTCCATTTTGAAGTCGAGTTTGGTGTCGCCAGCGGCGAGCCGCAAGTGCTTCCCGACGGCGACCTGTTGGTTGGCGTTGGCGTTTTGGTCGTCGAACCGAATCCAACCAATCGGGCGATCTTGGAACAGATGCTGGTTGCCAAACAGATGTCGCCGATCGCTGTCGCATCGATTCCGGAGGCGTTGGAAGTGATCGACCGCAGCCCCGCGACGCCTCATCCGATTCGGGTCGCGTTGTTGGACGACCATGTCGGCGATCCGCAGTCGTTGCTGCAAGCCGCCGGCGATGGAAAGACTCGGTTGCCGATTCGTGTCGTTGTGATGGGCATCGTCGAAGGGCAACGAGATGCCACCGCGGGAGCTGCGGCGTGGCTGACTAAGCCGGTCAAGCAATCGGAGCTGTTTCAAGTGCTGTGCAAAGTATTGCAAAGCGACCGCCCGAGAGTGACCGCGGTTCCCGTTGCCGCCACGCCAGAGATCGTGCTGCCGCCGCTGGATATCCTGCTGGTCGAGGACAGCGTGGTGAACCGAACCGTTGCGATTGCGATCTTAAAAGGTCATCGGGTCGAGATCGCGGAAAATGGTCGGCAGGCCTTGGAGCAACTGGAACGGCGAGCGTTTGATGTCGTCTTAATGGATGTGCAGATGCCCGAGATGGATGGCTACGAAGCGACCGCCGCGATCCGCCGCCGCGAACAGGGAACCGATCGGCATCAATACATCATCGCCATGACGGCGCATGCGATCCAAGGCGATCGCGAGCTGTGTCTGGCGGCGGGGATGGACGACTACGTCTCCAAACCGGTCCGCCGCGAAACCTTGATTGCCGCGATTGCCAAAGCGAATCCTTGATCCTGCTTTACCTTTTGCCAGCCGTCGTACAAAATGGCGGCTTAACGGAATCAAGGATCACGCGTCGATCGCGTTGTTCAACACAGCGGAGCGACAGTGAACAAGCCCGGGCAACGGCGACAAGCCGCTATCTCTTTCATCCTGATCACCCTGTTCATCGATATCTTGGGGATCGGGATCATCATTCCCGTGCTGCCCGAATTGGTGAAAAGCTTCGTCGAGGGGAGCACCGCCAACGCTAGCTGGTATGTCGGTGTGATCGGTTCGGTCTACGCGTTGATGCAGTTCATCTTCGCCCCAATCGTCGGAGCACTGTCGGATCGCTTCGGTCGCCGACCGGTGATCCTTTGTTCGCTGTTTGGCCTCGGCGTCGACTTCATCGTCCAGGGCTTGGCGACCAATATCGGTTGGTTGTTTGCCGGACGGATCTTTGCCGGCGTGATGGGAGCCAGCATCTCGACCGCCAACGCTTATATCGCCGATGTTTCGACAGCCGATACGCGGGCGCGTAACTTCGGCTTGGTCGGAGTCGCTTTTGGAATGGGCTTTATCATCGGACCAGCGCTTGGCGGTTTGCTGGGTGCTTTCGATTTGCGGTTACCATTTTTTGTCGCCGCAGGGCTGGCGCTGGTGAACTGGTTGTACGGCTATTTCATTTTGCCCGAATCGCTGCCGCCAGAGCGTCGCAGCAGTTTCACGCTCGCCAAAGCCAATCCGCTGGGGTCGCTGCAACGCCTGCGTCAGTATCCGATCGTCGCGGGGTTAGCCGTTGCGATCGTCTGCACCTCGCTGGCCCAACGCGGCTTGGAAAACGTCTGGGTTCTGTACACCGGATATCGATTCGATTGGAATCAACAGACCAATGGACTCGCCTTGGGGCTGGTCGGATTGATGGCGATGTTGGTGCAGGGAGGACTGGTGCGGCCGACGATCAAGCGGTTTGGTGAACGTCGCACCGTTCTGATCGGCGTGACGATCTCCTTCATCGCATTTCTCGGATACGGATCGGCGACGCAGGGCTGGATGATTCCCTGCATCATCATCTTCGGCGGCTTTGGCGGAGTCAGCGGGCCGGCGATGCAGAGTCTTGTCGCCGGGGCGATCGACCCGTCGGAGCAAGGGAAGGTGCAGGGAGCGCTGACGTCGTTGATCAGTCTGACCAACGTGATCGCACCGACGTTTTTCACCGCCGGATTGTTCAGCTACTTCATCTCCGACGATGCCCCGATCCACTTACCGGGGATTCCTTTCTACGTCGGTGCGGCGCTGATCTTTACAGCGCTGTTGATCATCCGCCGCGTCTTTCGGCGGATTCCAGAGACCGAACAAGTCGAAGCGGGCAGCTTGGCGACTTGATCTTCGCGGTTTCAGTCGTTTGTCGTCGGGCAATTTCTGCCCGACGCGATTACATCGATACGAACAACATCCGCAACTGGTGCAGCGTCTGCGTTAAGTTGTCGTGTTCCTGACCGGTCAGGTTTCGCTTGGTCTTTTCTTGCAGCATCGCCAGCGTGTCGATGTAGTGCTTGGCGATCGCTTTGTTTGGTTCGCTTTCACCCGTCATCGGGTTGGGAACCTTGCCCAGCGAGATCAAGGCTTGAGAGCCGAGCATCGCCACCAGCATCTCAAACGATGCGGGAGGTGGTTCGATATCGCCAGCGGGCTGCGAATCGTCCGCCGCTTGAGACTCTTCAGTCGCCGCGGGCGTTGCGTCATCCGGAGTGCTCTCGGCAGCTGCTTGCTTCTCCGCCAGAGCTTCCTTTTCCTTTTGAACCTGCGTTTTCCAATCGTCGTCGATGATCAGCTTGGGTTCTTTTTCTTCGTTTTCTTCGCTCATGATTTTTGCAAAGTTGTAAGGGATAAAAAACTAGCTGGAGGCCGAATCGGGAGCCGGCTGTGAAGCGGCCCGATCGTGTTCGGTCTTGTTGATTCGGCGTTGGATCGCGGCTTCGATGAAGCCCGAGAACAATGGATGAGCCGACAGCGGCTTGCTCTTGAATTCCGGATGGAACTGAACCGCGACGAACCAAGGATGCTCGGCGATCTCGATGATCTCGACCAGTTCGTGGTCGGGGCTCGTCCCGGCGATCCGCATCCCGTTGGCTTCGAATTGGCTGCGATAGCTGTTGTTGAACTCGTACCGGTGGCGGTGGCGTTCGACCACTTCGTCGGTGCCGTAACACGCCGCCGATTTGCTGTGTCGGTCGAGCTTCGCTTGTTGAGCTCCCAACCGCATCGTGCCGCCCATCTGCGTGATGTTGCGTTGTTCATCCAACAAGCAGATCACTGGGGTTTGCGTATCGCGGTCGAACTCCGTCGAATGGGCGTCGGTCAATCCGATCACGTTGCGACCAAATTCGATCGCGGCACATTGCATGCCCAGACAGATTCCGAAAAACGGAATGTTCCGCTCGCGAGCGAACTGAATCGCCTGCACTTTGCCTTCGATGCCTCGCTCGCCAAAACCGCCGGGGACCAAGATGCCGTGATATCCCGACAGCATCCGTTCGACTCCTTCGCGTTCGATATCGGCGCTTTGCACGCGGCCGATCCGCAGTTGAGCCTTGTTGGCGATTCCCGCGTGATCCAACGATTCGTAGATCGATTTGTAGGCGTCTTTGTGTTCGGCGTATTTGCCGACGACGGCGATGCTGATCTCATGCTGCGGATTCCGCATCGAGTGCAGCATCTCCGACCAACCGGTGATGTCTAGCGATTTAGCGTTCAGCCCCAGTCGCTTGATGATCAAGCTGTCCAGTTTGTTCTCGACCAGACTCAGCGGGACCTCATAGATCGAGAAGTCCTTGTCCTTCTCTTCGATCACCGCTTCCAAGGGGACGTTGCAGAACAGAGCGATCTTTTCGCGATCCTCGCGCGTCACGCTGTGTTCGGTGCGGCAGATCAGGATGTCCGGTTGGATACCGATCTCACGCAATTGGCCAACGCTGTGCTGCGTCGGTTTTGTTTTCAGTTCGCCCGCGGCCTTCAGGTAGGGGATCAGCGTCAGGTGAATGTACAGGCAGTTTTCCTTGCCGACATCCAGCGAAAACTGGCGGATCGCTTCCAGGAAGGGCAAGCCTTCGATATCGCCAACCGTGCCACCGATCTCGGTGATCACGACGTCGACGTCGTCGTCGTCGCCCAGCTTTTGCACGACCGATTTGATCTCGTCGGTGATGTGCGGGATCACCTGGACCGTTTTGCCCAGGAATCGCCCCTGGCGTTCCTTTTCGATCACCGACAGATAGATCTGACCGGTGGTGTAATTCGAATCGCGGGAAAGCGGGCCGTTGGTGAAGCGTTCGTAGTGCCCCAGATCCAGGTCGGTCTCGCTGCCGTCGTCCAGGACGTAGACCTCGCCGTGCTGGTAGGGGCTCATCGTCCCCGGATCGACGTTGATGTACGGGTCCAGCTTCTGCATGCGGACGCGCAGTCCACGTTGTTCCAACAGCATGCCAATCGATGCGCTGGTCAAGCCTTTGCCAAGGGAACTTACCACGCCGCCGGTTACGAAAATGTGCTTTGTCATGGGAAAATATCTTAGCCTGTTGCCCCCGGTCGCGTGAAGGGACCGAAGCCAAAGTCTTGAGTTTGGCGGGCGGCCCGGTTAAAGTCCCAGAAGCCCCGATGCGCGATCCGATGCCAGTGATGCGTGTCTTGGGGGGCTGTGTTTGTTTTTAGTTCCTGTCGAACCCACGTCTTGAGAACCTTTCATGCGTTGTCTCGTTGTATCGGTCGTCCTGTTCATCAGTTGCCTAGGTGTTGGCGGCGACGCGACGGAGGGCAAGGCGCAAGCCGCAGAACCATCGCGGCCCAACATCGTCTACATCTTGGCCGACGATATGGGGATCGGAGACGTTCAGGCGTTTAACCCCGAAGGCAAGATCGCCACGCCGGCGATGAACAGGTTGGCTGCCGAGGGGATGCGTTTTAACGACGCTCATTCCGGTTCGGCCGTCTGTTCGCCGACGCGTTACGGAATTCTGACCGGCCGCTACAGCTGGCGGACGCGGTTGCAATCGGGAGTCACCTGGGGCTATTCGCTGCCGTTGATCGATTCCCAGCGAATGACCGTCGCGTCGATGCTGAAGTCGCAGGGCTACAACACCGCCTGCATCGGCAAGTGGCATCTCGGCTTGGAGTGGGGGCTGAAAGATCCTTCGAAGAAGCCGAGCGATGATCCGAGGGAGCCTTGGGACAACATCGACTTTGCCAAACCGATCACCTCCGGCCCGCTGCAGCTTGGGTTCGACACCTTCTTCGGCATCTCGGCTTCGCTGGACATGCATCCTTATGTCTACATCGAAGACGATCATTTGACCGACATCCCGACCAAAGAAGTGGCTGCGTCGGGCGGGAAGAAGTTTTGGCGCAAGGGGCCCGTCGGCGATGACTTCCAACACATCGGCGTCTTGGATCGCTTGACCTCCCGCGCCGTCGACTACATCGAGACACAATCCGCCGACAAACCGTTTTTCCTCTATTTCCCATTGCCTGCGCCCCACACGCCGATCATTCCGACCGAAGCGTTTCAGAACAAGAGCGGCCTCAACGAGTGGGGTGATTTTGTGATGCAAGTCGATTCGGTTGTCGGTTCGGTGATGCAGGCGATCGAAAAACAGGGGCTCACCGACAACACGTTGATCATCGTTACGAGCGACAACGGCGCGACACCGAAAGCTGATTTTGCGGAGCTGAAGGCCAAGGGGCACAATCCGAGTTCGGTCTACCGCGGCAACAAAGCCGACGCGTTTGAAGGCGGCCACCGCGTGGCGTTCATCGCTCGCTGGCCCGCCGTGATCGCCGCCGGAACCGCTTCGGACGCAACGATTTGCCACACCGACCTGCTGGCGACGGCGGCGGAAGCGACCGGCGCGGAACTGCCCGCCGACGCGGCTGTCGATTCGGTCAGCATGTTGCCGTTGATGAAAGATGCCGACACGCCGACGGTTCGCGAAGCGACGGTCCATCATTCGGTCAACGGTTCGTTTGCGATTCGTAAGGGCTCGTGGAAGCTGATGTTCTGCCCCGGATCGGGCGGATGGAGCACGCCGCGTCCGCCTGCAGCGAGAAAGCAAAAGCTGCCGCCGCTGCAGTTGTTCGATCTGGCGACCGACATCGGCGAAACCAAAAACGTTGCCGACAGCCACCCCGAGGTCGTTCAAGAATTGAGCCAGTTGATGGCTCAATATATCGAGCGTGGTCGCAGCACGCCGGGTGCTGATCAAGAGAACGAAGTCGAAATCCGGTTGATGAAATAACCTACTCGGCTGCAACTGAAATCGAGTCAACGCCCTCCCCTTCCACAACACCAAACCCCATAGACTCTCGATGACCATAGCTCGTGCGCTTCGTTGCCTGATGTTTGCGATAGCCGTTTGTTTCACGTCGGCTGCGTTTGCTGCGGATAAGCCCAACGTGATCCTGATCTTCATCGATGACATGGGCTGGGGCGATATCGGTTGTTACGGCAACGATTTCGTCGACACGCCGCGGATCGATCAGCTGGCCGCCGAAGGGATGCGGTTCACCGATTTTTATGCCGCGGGAGCTGTCTGTTCGCCGACGCGATGTGCGCTCCAATCGGGACAGAATCAAGCTCGGATCGGGATCACCGCTCACATCCCCGGCCACTGGCGTCCGTTTGAACGGGTGATCACGCCGCAGACGACGATGGCCTTGCCGTTGGATACGGTCACGGTGGGCGAATCGATGCAGCAGGCGGGATATAAGACCGGATATATCGGCAAGTGGCACCTGGGAGATTCGCCCGGCTTCCTCCCCGATCGCCAAGGCTATGAATATTCGGCGGTCATCAACGGGCCGCATCTGCCGGGCAAGTTTCGTGTCGCCGGACGCAAGGACATCAAACCGAAGCCGGGGCAATACCGGACCGACTTCGAAGCCGATCTGTGTGTCGACTTCATCGAACAGAACAAATCGAAACCCTTCTTTTTGATGCTCTCTCCGTTTGCGGTTCACATCCCGCTTGGAGCGATGTCCGAAAAGGTGCAGAAGTATCAAGACAAAGCAAAAGCGACGGGGCGCGAGCTGCCCAATCCGATCTACGCCGCGATGATCGAGCATTGCGATGACATGGTCGGCCGGATCGTCGACGCGGTCGAGGCTCAAGGGCTGACCGAAAAGACGATGATCGTCTTTACCTCCGACAACGGCGGGTTGTACCGACGCTACGATTACCGCCCTGCCGCCGATGACAACGTCAGTTCGCTGGCACCGCTGAAAGGCGAAAAGGGATCGTTGCACGAGGGAGGTGTCCGCGTGCCGTTGATCGTCAAGTATCCAGCCAAGGTTGCCGCCGGTGGCGTCTGTGCCGAACCGACGATCAGCTACGATTTCTATCCGACGTTTGTCGAACTCGCCAGCGGCAGCTTGCCGGCGAATCAGACGATCGATGGCGTCTCGTTGCTGCCATTGTTGGAGAAGCCCGATGCGACGCTACCCCGTTCCGCGTTGCATTGGCACTATCCGCACTACCACCACGATCGACCTGCCAGCAGTATCCGCGAGCGCGAATGGAAATTGATCGAATATCTCGATGGAACCGGCGATGTCGAGCTTTATCACATTGCGTCGGACATCGGCGAAAGCAAGAACCTTGTCGAAGAGAAAGCCGGCCGCGCGGCCGATCTGCGTCGCAAGTTGGCGACCTGGCGACATGAGGTCTCGGCACGGATGCCAATCCCAAATCCCAACTACGATCCGCAGCGAGCTGATCAGTGGTGGAATTTGCGATCGGGAAAACCTGTCGACAGCGACAGCCGAAAACGCTTTCCGCCGACCGAAAAAGATCTGTAGGTTGAGCGGATTGGGGCGCGATCAATCGAGCGAGGGGATCGTGTTCTCGCGCGTCCCGTGGTCATGCGTGGAGAACGTCTGGGCCTATCGATCCGACGGGTAGGCCCTCCCCGGAAAACGTCGCTAAACGCTCGTTTCCCGACCCTCACCAGCTTCGCTGGGCGAGTGAAGTCGTGTCGCTTCACCGTTCCTCAAACTCAGTTTGAAAGGGGAGCTTCGCTGGGCGAGTGAAATCGTAGCGTTTCACCCTCCCTCAAACGCAGTTTGGAAGGGGAGGGTCGAACGAGCGAAGCGAAGTTCGGGGAGGGGCGTCGCGCGGCGTTCGCTCCTGTCCGATGTGTTGTTAGACCCTCCCCGGAAAACGTCGCTAAACGCTCGTTTTCCGACCCTCCCAGCTTCGCTGGGCGAGTGAAGTCGTAGCGCTTCACCCTTCCCCCAAACGCAGTTTGGAAGGGGAACACCGACGCCAGCGGATGCCGTGTCTCGTTGGAAGCCTTTGCGAAAGCGGCGATGCAAATTAAAGGGCTTTGTCGCTGATGTCCTTGCGGCACCAGGCGCCGGGCCAGCGGATCTGCTTCACCGCGGTGTAGGCTTGCAGTTTGGCGTTGCTGATGCTGTTGCCAAGCGCCGTCACACCCAACACGCGTCCGCCGTCGGTTTGCACCGAACCTTGGGTCAGCTTGGTGCCGGCGTGGAAGACTTTGACATCTTTCAGTTTGGCAGCGTCGTGAAGGCCGGAGATCTCGCGGCCTTTGACGTAATCGCCCGGATAACCTTCGCTGGCCATCACCACGCAGATACTTGGACGTTCGTCCCACTCCGGCGGATCGATATCGATCAAGCGACCGTCGGCGACAGCTTCCAAGATGTCCATGATGTCGCTCTTCAGACGCATCAGCAGCGGTTGGCATTCGGGGTCGCCGAATCGCACGTTGTATTCGAGCACCTTGGGGCCGGTCGAGGTGATCATCAAGCCAGCGTAAAGAACGCCTTTGAACGGACGGCGGTTGCGTTTCATCGCGTGAACCGTCGGGACGATGATGTCCTCTTGGATCATCTCGATCATCTTCTCGTCGACGATCGGCGTCGGGCAATAAGCTCCCATGCCGCCGGTGTTGGGACCTTTGTCGCCGTCGTAAGCTGGCTTGTGATCTTGAGCGGCGGGGAGCATCACGATCGCATTGCCGTCGGTGATCGCTAGGATGCTCGCTTCTTGACCGATCAAACGGTCTTCGATGATCAGTTCGTTGCCAGCTTCGCCAAATTCACGCTGCCGAGTGATGCGGTCGATCGCGTCGAGGGCGTCCTCGCGAGTCGAACAGACGATCACGCCTTTGCCCGCTGCCAAGCCGTCGGCTTTGACGACCACGGGGACTGCGGAGTTCTCTTCGGGGTAGCGGTCTTTAATGAACCGCGCCGCATCGTCGCCGGTGCGGAAGGTTTGGTAGTCGGCGGTCGGGATGTCGGCAGCTTTCAGCAGGTTCTTGCAGAAGACCTTGCTCCCTTCCAGTTCCGCCGCGGCGGCAGAGGGGCCAAACGCGCGAAGGCCCGCGGCTTCCAAGGCGTCGACCAGACCGTTGACCAAAGGGACTTCGGGGCCGACGACCGTCAGGTCGATCGATTCGCGGCGAGCGAAATTGACCAAACCCTCGGTGTCATCCGCACTGATTGGGACGTTGGTCGCATCGACACCGGTTCCCGCGTTTCCAGGGGCTACAAAAACCTGTGAAACACGCGGGCTCATGCCAATCTTCCAGGCAAGCGCATGTTCGCGTCCACCGTTGCCAACCACCAACACTTTCATCAGTTTCGCTCCGCTCCCATCTGGGATTCTAAATTCTTCAGCCAACACAGCGGATCCGCGTCTCGATTTCCCGATGGATTCGCACTTTTGTTGCGATCATCCTACGTTCCGCAGCGATTCTGTGATAGCACCAGGCTACCTAGATGCAATGTTCCTAATGTCGATGCATGATCGGGCTGCGTGAACCTCGGAATTGTCGCTATTCTTCCGGAGCGGCAGGGGTAAGGTCTTTCCTTTTTGCGTTAAAGGCGTACAATCCTGTGCAGCCCACCAACTGCTATGATCTTCCGTCCCATATCCCACCTGCCCGGATGGAACTGCAGTTCTAATTTGCTCGTTCTATTCAGGCGTCGCCGCAGTTATAATCCACATCTGCGGCGACGCCTTTATACTTGCCCTTGGCGCTGCCGTTCGGACGGAGAAGAATTGACCCTCAAGCCAGACGCTTGTGCGTCGGCCCCAAAAAATCCGCAACACGATCTACGGAGCAACTGAGAAACATGCGATTTTTGATAATCTCGGCCTTTGTCGCCACCACGTTCCTTTCGGCCACCGCTGATGCCCAACAATGGGGCGATCTGAAGGTTAAGTTTGTCTTCAAGGGAGCCGCCCCCGACGCCGACAAGATCGCCGTCACTGTCGACAAAGAGTTCTGCGGCAAGCACGACTTGGTCGATGAGTCGTTGGTCGTTGGCAAAGATGGCGGAATTCAAAACGTTGTCGTCTACGCATACGACGGACGCGGTGGAGTCAAATTGCCTGCGATCCATCCCGATCTGGAAGGCAAGCCGAACACTCACGAACTGGCCAACAAAGATTGCCGCTTCGAGCCGCACATCGTGATCTGTAAAGCGGGCGACACGTTGAACGTCACCAATCCCGATCCCGTCGGTCACAACTGCAACTTGGCCTTCTTGGTCAACGCCGCTCAAAACTTCACCATTCCGCCGCTGAAGTCGAAGGAAGTGAAGTTGGACAACGCCGAACCTGCTCCGATTCCCGTCGCCTGCAACATCCACCCTTGGATGCAAGCGAAGGTTGTCGTTTTGGAACACCCCTACGCTGCCAAGTCGGATGAAAGCGGTACCTTGGTTATCAAGAACCTGCCAACTGGCAAGCTTGCTTTCCGTCTGTACCACGAAGCTGCGGGTCGCTTGAGCGGCTTGGAAGTTGCTGGCAGCGAAGTCAATCGCCGCAACGTCTTTGAAGTCGAAATCAAGCCAGGCGAAAACGATCTGGGCACCGTCGAACTCGACGCCAAACTGTTCTAAGACCGATCGTGAATCTCCGCATTCTGCGAATTATCAACCGGCAGTCACCGCGATCGCGGCGGCTGCCGGTTTTTTCTTGCGCCCGCCTATGCGGTCGTATTCCGCCGTTGCGCTCTCTGGGACTCGCTTTCCTAACGCTCTTGGTCGGCTTTGCTGGCCCGGCGTTCTCCGATGAAACCGATCGCTGGGGCGACCTGACGATTCGGTTTGTCTATGACGGCATCCCGCCTCAGCCCCGGCGGATCGCCGATCGCGTGGGCGAAGGGTTTTGTGGCGACATTGCGATGGTCGACGAAAGCTTGGTCGTCAACACGATCGATAAAGGGATCCGCGATCTGGTCGTCTACGCGTATGAAGGGCCTGGCGGCCGAGCTTTGCCAGCGGTCCATCCCGATGCGGTCGCCGGCGGCAAAGCCTTTGAACTGGCTAACGTCAACTGCAACTATGTCCCTCGTGTTCTGGCGATCACCTCCGGCGATGCGCTTTCGGTCGTCAACACCGACGTGATCGGATACAGCACGATGCTGGGGTTCATGGCAAATCGGGCGGAGAGCCTTTCGCTGCCCCCCAACGCTCGAGCGGAGCTCAATCCCCAGCGAGCCGAGCCGGCGCCGATCCCCGTCGGCAGTCTGCTGTATCCGTGGATGAAAGCGCGGTTGTTGGTGTTGGATCATCGCTATGCGGGGATCTCCGACGCGCATGGACGGATGACGATCGGCCGCTTGCCGGCGGGCGTTAAGCTGGCGTTTCGGGTCTACCACGAAAGAGCCAGTTTGCGCGGGCTGAAGATCGGGGGGAGCGAGGTGAATCGTCGCGGCATCTTTGAGCTGGAGATCCAGCCGGGAGAGAATGATCTGGGGACGGTCTCCATTTCCGCCGAGCGGTTTGGGCTTTGATGACGCTGGCCGACGGCTGCCGCAGCCACGCCAATACGCTCCCGATTGGCTGGATTCGGCGGCGCTGCAGCCTGCGTTTTTCCAGGCGAGCGGTTACAATAAATTGTCGCCTTTCGCTCCGCGAAAGTGCGAACCGCAAACGCACTTTCGCAGAGCGAAAGGCGACCATAAATAAGACACAAGAGAGAAATAATGAATCGCACGGCAATGCATGTGATGGTGATCTTGATCACCGGCATGGTGATTGGATTGATCGCCCGTTCGCGGCGGATCGAACGCGAGCAGGCGGAAGCGGCTCAGGTCCAGATGGAGGCCGAGGTTGCCGAAGCCGCTGTCGCGGAGCAGTCTGCTGCCAAGGAGCCGGTCGTGGTCGAAGGGGATGGTTGGTTGAGTGAGTTCGAGCTGACCGAACGCAGCGGCGAGACGGTGTCCAGTAAAGAATTGTTGGGGCAACCTTATGTCGTCAGCTTTTTCTTCACGACCTGCCCCAGCACCTGCCCGATGCAAAATGAGAAGCTGAAGATTTTGCAGGAGGAGTTTTATGGGAAGGGAGTTCGCTTCTTGAGCATCAGTTGCGATCCCGAGATCGATACGCCCGAGGTGTTGTCGGAATACGCCAAGCGATTTGAGGCGGATAAGGATCAGTGGTTGTTTCTGACCGGCGAACTGAATTACATCCGACGCGTGGGGGCGGAGGTGTTCCGGTTGCCGGTCAACCGACGCTTCCACACCGACCGTTTTGTTTTGGTCGGTGCCGATGGCGAGATCGTCGCGTTGTATGAATGGCCCGAACCGGAACAGTTCGATCGGCTGAAGAAGGACATCGGCAAACTGCTTGCCGGCGAGAAGATCGATGACTCGAAGGATGAAGGAAATGCCAGCTGATGGAATGGTTAGCGAGTAATCTGCCGCACGCGACTGCGTCGCTGAACAGTCTGGCGACGGTGCTGTTGGTGATCGGGTTGGTGATGGTCAAGCGAGGGAACTTGAAGGCCCATCGCAATGTGATGATCACATGTTTTGCCGTCAGCGGCCTGTTCCTGGCGTTGTATCTGTTGCACAAGGTCGCTTTGTTCCAGACAACCGGTTCGCCGAATCGGCGGTTCCCAACCGATGTCTCCAGCGCCGCGCGGACCGTCTATTTTACGATCCTCGGAACGCATCTGTTGCTTGCGATCACGGTGCCGCCGCTGGCGATTGCTGCGATCGTGCAGGGCCTGAAAGACAATCGGGAGAAGCATCGCAAGATCGTCCGATTCGCCTTTCCGATCTGGCTGTACGTTTCGATCACCGGCGTGGTCGTCTACTACATGTTGTACTGGGCCTATCCTGTCGCTTAGCTGAAAAGGCTGCCCATTTGATGCGGTTCCTTGTTTGCCAAGCGTTGCTCTTGCTGCTGATCTCGCCTGGGCTCGGATGGGCTCAGCGCGGCGCGGTGCCTGCCGATATTCCCGAGCTAGAAACCTCGGGCCGGATCGCGCTGCAGCAGATCGACCAATTGATTGGCGCCCAGTCGTGGGATGCCGCGGTCGATGAAATCCTGCGTCTTGCCGACACGTCGGGGGAGCGATTGATCCAAATCGATCTCGATCCCAACACGACTGAATCGCTGCAGCGTTGGGTTCCGGTTCGCGATTATCTGAACGACCGGCTGGTGCGGTGGGGCCTCGCCGCTCCCGAAGTCTTGTCGCGTTATCGCCAGCGGATCGACTCGCTGGCGGCTGCGGCCGTCGAGGCAGCCGCCACGCAGAAGGATCTCAGTCAAGCAGACAGCGCGGTTCGCGAGTTCCTTGCCAGTTCGCACGGCGATGCGGCGCTCCGATTACAAGCCGACCTAGCGATCGATCGCGGTTGGGCTCAGCGAGGCCGCGACGCACTGGTCCGCATCGATTCGCGGTTGCAAGCGACCGGCGTCGGGGAAAATCCCGTGGCGATGGTTCCCGCGGTCGCTTGGAATCCATTGCTCGTCAGGTACCCGGAGAGTGTGGCGGCGATTGCGGAGCAAGTGTCGCGCGACGACCGTGGCTTGAGTTTCGGATCCTACCGCGGCACCGCTCTCCCCTTGCCCGAGCTTGCGGCGCGGCTTCCTTATTGTTCGGTCCTGCAGGGAGACATCCCACGAGCCGAGCGCGAGCTGGCGTTGGTGCAAACGATGTTCGAAGCGTTTGCCGATTCACCTGCGGAGCAGACGTTGCGGCGGGCGATCGCCGCGGCGAAAGAAGAGTCGACCGCGTCGGATGCGACGGTTCGATTCGCAGAGTTTCCGATCTGGACGACTCCGCTGCACCGGATCGATCGCGATCCGACGCTCGATTCCGTCAGCGGTTCGTCGGGGGCGGCCGGCAGCCGGCGAGCGAGCTACTTTCCGGCGGTTTGGAACGGGCGTGTCTTCGTTCACGACGTGAATCGAATCGTCGGCTTCGATCTCCGCACGGGAGCCGGTTGGCCGATCGAAGATTCCAATGCGGCAGTCTTCGACACGGGGCAGCCGTCCGAGGAAATCTTGCCTCCCGCGGCGCTACCGGCATCGGGCTGGCCGCGATTCACGTTGAACGTGGTTGGCGATCGGATGGTCGCGCGGCTGGGACCGGCGGTGACCGGTTGGTTGCCGGTGATGCGGAAGCCTCCGGGAAGTGCGTCATCGGTGGCGGTGTTCGATCTCGACGGCGAGGGGCGTTTGTTGGACGCCTATCCGAAATCGCTCGACGCCGAAGAACTGGGCGACTACGAAATCGAAGCACCTCCGCTGTTGGTGGGCGATCGGATTTTCTGCGGGATCACGCGGCGTGCCGGTTCGCTGTACACAAGTCGCGTGCTGTGCATCGACCTGCGATCGGGGCAGCGGTTGTGGATCAGTCCCGAACTGGCGGTCGGGCCGATGCCCAATCAACCGCCCGCCAACCGCGTCTCGCATGCGACGGTCGCGTATCGCGAGGGGATGCTGTTCTATCACGCCAACTTGGGAACCGTTTCGGCGATCGATGCGCAGACGGGCAAGATCCGTTGGCTGGTTCGTTACGAGCGCGGTTCGGCACACGATAACCCTTTTCGGGACGAACCGTTTGTCGACGATCGCGATCTGTCGCCGGTGCTGTTGGATGCGGAGCTGGCGATTGTCGCGGCAGCCGATTGCGGTCGAGTGTTTGCGTTGGATTCGGCGACGGGACAGACGCTGTGGACCAGCGGGCCCGAACTAGCCGAAGACGTGGAGTGTCTGTTGGGGACGACGGCAACACACGTGATCGCTTCGGGAGATCGACTGTACTGGATCGATAAGTTCACCGGACGCGTCGACGCCGTTTTTGCTGGCGGTTCGACTTCACTGGCTGCCGGTGGATCGTCGCAGCCGCGGACGGCGGGACGCGGCGCGATCGCGGGGAATCGAATCTACTGGCCGACCGACGATGCGATCCTTGTCTTCGATGCGGTCCTTGCCGATACGGATACGAGGCACGCAATGCGGATGGTCGATCGGATCGATCTGTTGCCCAGCGATCTACGCGGCGGCAATCTGTTGATCCGCGACGGGTATCTGATCTTGGCGAGTCCCGATCGGTTGGCCGTTTTCGATTCCCGCGAATTCAAGGTTGCCACGATTGCCCCTGGCTCGCCAATCGGCGAAACTTTGAAGCATGAATGACAGCCAGAATATCGGTGACCGCGAGTTGATCGAGCGGTTGGCCAGCGAATACGCAGCGATTAAAGCCGAATTGGCCAAAGCGATCATCGGCCAGGAAGAGACGATCGAGCAGGTGATCACGGCGTTGGTCGCCGGCGGGCATTGTCTGTTGGTCGGGGTGCCCGGTTTGGCCAAGACGTTGTTGGTGCACAGTTTGGCATCGACGCTCAAGCTCGATTTCAGCCGGATCCAGTTCACTCCCGATCTGATGCCCAGCGATATCACCGGAACCGAGGTAATCCAACAGGATCGCGAGACGGGGGAACGGCAGTTCAAATTTCTGCCGGGGCCGATCTTCGGCAACATCATCTTGGCCGACGAGATCAATCGGACGCCGCCCAAAACGCAGGCTGCGTTGTTGGAAGCGATGCAAGAGCGGCAGGTGACCGCGGGCGGAACGCGACACGAATTGCCGAATCCGTTTTTTGTTCTGGCCACGCAAAATCCGATCGAACAAGACGGCACCTACCCGTTGCCCGAAGCTCAATTGGATCGGTTCATGTTCGACGTGCGGATCGATTACCCCAACGAAGCGGATGAATTGCAGGTCGTGCTGCAGACCACCGACGACAAAGAGGAATCGCTGACCGCGGTTGTCGACGGGGCGCAGTTGCTGGAGTTCCGTCATTTGGTTCGTCGGATTCCGATCGCCGAGCCGGTCGCGCGGTATGCGATGACGCTGGCTCGCGGCAGTCGGCCGTCGGATCCGCGAGCGTCGGACCAGGTGAAGAAGTATGTGCGTTGGGGAAGTGGCCCACGCGGCAGCCAGTACCTGGTGCTGGCGGCAAAGGCTCGGGCGGCGCTGCAGGGGCGGCATTTGGTCGAGCGAGACGATGTCGATGCGGTGGCGCTGCCGGTGCTGAGGCATCGGATTCGATTGAACTTCGCCGCCGAAGCCGATGGGCTGACCGTGGCGCAGGTCATCCAAGATCTGATCCAACGCGCTCGCCATGGCGCCGAACCGGCTGGCGTTGCGGCGGTGTTTCGAAATCCGACCTCCTAACGGTCGCTGCGATGTATCAAACGTTTGCCAAGTATTTGGATCACGACGCGTACACGGCGCTGAATGCTTTGCGTCTGAAGTCGCGGCATCGCTTCGCCGGTTCTGCGGCGGGAGAGCATCGCAGTTTTCGGATGGGGCAAGCTATCGAGTTCGCGCAGCATCGCCAGTATGCGCCGGGGGACGATCTGCGTTACCTCGACTGGAAGATCTACGGGCGGACCGACAAGTACTATCTGAAGCAGAGCGAAGACGAAACGGATTTGTGCTGTTACGTGTTGCTCGATAACAGCGAGAGCATGTCGTTTGCTGGCACCGATTCGGAAATTTCCAAGCTGCAGTACGCACGCAAGTTGGCGGTCGCGTTGGCCTTCGTCACGCTAGCGGGACAAGACCGGATCGGTCTGGGAATGTTGAGCGATCGCTTGTTCGACTATCTGCCGCCGTCGAGCGCCATCAGCCAACTGTCCCGCTGGGACGAGGTCTTTGAAAAAACGCCAGCTGCCGGGGGGACCGACCTGCCTAGTGGTGTGGCGCAATTTGTCGATCAGGCTCGGCAACCGGGGCTGGTCGTCTTGATCAGCGATCTGTTGGGACCCGAGCAGGGGCTGCAGGGAGCGCTGACGCTTTTGCGTGGTGCAGGACATGATGCAATTGTGCTGCATGTAATGGATCGGCAGGAGAGGGAGTTTCGCTTCGACGGCGAACTCCATTTTGAGGGTCTCGAATCTGCGGGTGAGGTCGATGTTAACGGCGCTCAGATACGCAATGCTTATCTAGAGGAGCTGGATAACTTTATAGAAAAGCAGCGCCAAAACTGTTGGGGGCTGGGATTTGAGTTTTCGACAGTGTTGACCGATTTACCCTTGGCGGCGGCCTTGTCGTCGCACTTCCGCCATTGATCGCGTCAGTGTCGTTATGGCAATTCGGGAGGCATCGGGTTTCATCTCCGTATCGGTTTGAGTTCTGCCATTCGGCGTGCCGATGCTTGTCGGTACGCTATACTTCGCCGTATTCGCGTATTTCGAATTGACCATAAACGAAGATTTGGATTGATGACAGCAACAACTTTAACCAAACCCGCGTCGATTGATCTCGCTGGCCTGGACGAAGAAATTCGGCGGCACCTGCACTATACCCTCGGGTATCACGAACGGGATGTTTCGCCTCGCTACGTCTGTCGCGCGACAGCTTTGGCGGTTCGCGATCGATTGGTGGGCAGTTGGCAGCAGACGCGCGACGCGATTCGTGAGACCGATCAGCGCCGCGTCTATTATCTATCGCTTGAGTTCTTGATCGGGCGTTCGTTGAGCAACGCGATCCAGAACATCGACCTCGATGGTCCCGCTCGCGAGGCGTTGCACCAATACGGTTTGAGCCTGGAAGAGGTCGCCGAAAAGGAGCACGATGCGGGACTTGGCAACGGTGGTTTGGGCCGCTTGGCAGCTTGTTTTCTCGACAGTTGCGCCAACTTGAAACTGCCGGTCGTTGGTTACGGCATCCGTTACGAATACGGCATGTTCCACCAACACATCGAAAACGGCCGCCAAATCGAAGATCCCGATCATTGGTTGCGCGATGGCAATCCGTGGGAGATGGAGCGTCCCGACGAAGCGCAGAACGTTCATTTCTACGGCTACACCGAACACTACCGCGACGACGAGGGAACACCTCGTTGTCGTTGGGCCGGCAGCCACGACGTCGTTGCCGTTCCTTACGACATGCCGATCCCGGGCTATCGCAACAAGACCGTCAACACGCTGCGGTTGTGGAAAGCGGCGGCGACCGACGCTTTCGATCTGGAAGAGTTCAATTCGGGCAGTTACCCCGAAGCTGTCGCGTCGAAAAACATGGCCGAACAGATTTCGATGGTCCTGTATCCCAACGATGCTAGCGAAAACGGGAAGGAACTGCGTCTGAAGCAGCAATACTTCCTGGTCTCGGCCAGCTTGCAAGATATCGTCAAGGATTGGGTCGAAAAGCACGGCGATGACTTCACCGACTTTGGCAAGAAGAATTGCTTCCAATTAAACGACACGCACCCCGCGTGTGCCGTCGCCGAATTGATGCGGATCTTGTTGGATCAGTATCAGATGGAATGGCAGCAGGCTTGGGAAATCACCACGCAGTGCATGGCATACACCAACCACACGCTGTTGCCCGAGGCGTTGGAGCGTTGGTCGGTCTCGCTGTTCAGCCGTTTGCTGCCGCGATTGTTGGACATCATCTATGAGATCAACCATCGCTTCCTGGCTGAAGTCTCCAAGAAATGGCCGGGCGATGTGGCGCGTCAACGCCGCATGTCGTTGGTCGAAGAAGGAGAGAATCCTCACATCCGGATGGCACATCTGGCGATCGTCGGCAGTTTCTCGGTCAACGGCGTTGCTGGGTTGCACACCGAACTGTTGAAGAGCGGTCTGTTCCAGGACTTCTATGAACTGTGGCCGAAGAAGTTCAATAACAAGACGAATGGCGTGACCCAACGTCGTTGGTTGGCGCACTGCAATCCAGGGCTTCGCGATCTGTTGAACGAGACGATTGGCGAGGGCTGGCAGACCGATTTGAGCCAGATCGAACGGCTGCGTCCGTTTGCCGAAGACGCTGCGTTTCGCAAGCGTTGGGCAGAGGTCAAACTGCAAAACAAGCGTCGCTTGATCGAATACGTTCGCCAGACAACGGGGATCGAATTCCAAGAAGCTGCGTTGTTCGACGTGCAGGTCAAACGGATTCACGAGTACAAGCGTCAGCTGTTGAATCTGCTGCACGTGTTGAATCTGTACGACCGGATCCAACGTGGCGACACCGCGGGGATGGTTCCGCGTTGCGTGTTGATCGGTGGCAAAGCGGCTCCCGGATATCACGTTGCCAAGATGATCGTCAACTTGATCAACAACGTCGCTAGCGTGATCAACGCCGATGAAAAAGCGAACGACCTGTTGAAGCTGGTCTTCCTGCCGAACTACCGCGTTTCAGCGATGGAAGTGATCTGCCCGGCGACTGAACTGTCCGAACAGATCTCGACCGCGGGTAAAGAGGCGTCGGGTACCGGCAACATGAAGTTCATGATGAACGGTGCTCTGACGATCGGAACGCTCGACGGTGCGAATATCGAGATTCGCGAACAGGCGGGCGATGACAATTTCTTCCTGTTCGGACTCGATGCGGCAGAAGTTGCAGAGACCAAAAAGGCTTACGATCCCAACAAGATTATCGCCGGCGACGAAGAGATCCAACGGATCATGGCGATGATCGAAGGTGGTCGGTTCGACGCTGGGAATCCTGGAACGTTTAACATCTTGACCGCCGGGCTCCGCAATCCTTACGACCCGTGGCTGACGATCGCCGATCTTCGCGATTACATCGACACGCAACGCAAGGTCGATGCGGCGTACCAAGATCAAGAGGGTTGGAACCGGATGAGCATCTTGAACACAGCCAACAGCGGCTGGTTCTCGAGCGATCGCACGATCCAACAATACGCCGACGAGATCTGGCAAGCCAAGCCGTTGGGCTAGGTTGCCGCATCCTGCTCCGGCTGAGGCAACTCAGCCGGATCGAGCTGTCGGTCGGTGGCGAAAAACAGCCAATCGGTTTGCCAATGGTCAACCAGAGCGTTGAAAGTCTTCACCGGTTCGACATGCACGCTTTCAAAGGTTTCTCGCAGCGCTACTGAAAACTGGCTGCTCTGGGCATACGACCAGACAGCCAGCACGCCATGTTCGGCCAGATGTGCTTTGGCCGCTAACAGCCCATCGCGAGTGTAGAAGCCGTTCTCTTCTTCTCCCAGTTGATCGCTGGGGGAATGGTCGACATCGATCACGATCAGGTCGTATCGATCCGTTGGCGATTCCGCCAGCCGCTGATAGACATCCCCCGCGATGATCTTCAACTGTTCCGCTGCGTTTAATTCGCTCGATAGCGGCACCAAACCCTGCCGCAGCCAATCGACAACTTGCGGAAGGTATTCGATCACGTCGACCGATGCGACGTTCTCATGCTTCAGCAGTTCTTGTGCTGTGTAGCCCAGCCCCAGTCCGCCGACCAAGGTTTTCAAATTGGGGCCGCCATGGATCTCGACGGCGCGGTTGGAGATCTGACGCTCCGAATCGGTATTCAGACTGCTCATCAGGAACTCGTGATTCAGCGTCACCTCGGTGACGATCGTCCCGGGTTGGGAGAGCAGTTCGCGGCGACGCAGGCAGAGCGGCCCCAGCGGCGAATCTTCGTAGGCCAAGATTTCAAAGTTGGGGCGTTCCACGATCGGATTCCTTGTCGGTGTCGGCAGAGGCCGGAGCACGTATGCAAACGATGAGAGATTGTCCCCATGGCTGCTGTGCTGCCTCGATGAGGACCGATGGCCAGATTGTAGCGAGCATCGTCGTTGGAAGACAGCGGCGCCGATCGCGAGCGGATCGCTGCCGAGCGATCGGGCAGTCGCTGGCGGTTGGAACCGGTTTGCAGATGGTAGGTGAGCAGCGATTGCTCGGGGCGATCAAGGAGCATGCGGCGGAACGGTAAAGCGATGATGTTTGCAGCCGAAATTGTGCTCAAACTCGCGTTGGCATTCGCTTTGCATTATCGATTCTGCATTCCGAAAATTCCCCGCTGTTGCTTTCGTGCGGACGAGTGCTCTGGCGACATGCTCAGCTCAATCCCAAGGATTCAAAGATGAAGACTAAACTCACCGTCGTCGTTTTGGCATTCGCCTGCGTTGCTGCGTTGGGTGCATCGAACGCTTCGGCGCAAGGCTATGGTCATGGTATGTTCTATCATTCCGAAGCTGGAGCTCGCGGCGCGGCAGGACACTACACCTACGGCGACTATTACAGCAACCACCGGCACGCTCGCGGTCACGTCGGAGTGCGAAGTCCGGCCCTCAATACTTCACCATTCGGCTATCGCGTCAACGCGGCGAGGGTGTTGAGCACCAATGCAACGCCCGCGAGTGGACATCGATTTGGCGATCTGTACCCCGGCATGGTCCTGCCCGATGGTGCGGTGGTTGTCAGCGTCGGCAAATAAACCGCCATGCGTTGCGTTTATCTTCGCTTGCGAGTCGTGACGGATTACTGCGATCCGGTAGTCGATGGGCTGTTGAATCGCAGTTTCGGCGAAGTCTCGAATCGGTGCGGCAAGCAGGGGGGATGGGACTGAACTAGAATAGCGGATCGTCGTTGCGATCCGTTTTCTCTTTTGAGGTTTCCACTTCGATGCGTTTGATGCTCCTGTTTGCTTGTCTCGTCTTGGCACCGTTGGTCTCATCGGCTGCCGAGCGTCCCAATGTTTTATTGATCTGTGTCGACGATCTACGACCCGAATTGAACTGCTTTGGGAAGTCGTACATTCGCTCGCCGAATATCGACGCATTGGCGGCTCGCGGTCGGATCTTCGAACGCCATTATGTTCAAGCCCCGACGTGCGGAGCGTCGCGGTTTGCGATGCTGACCGGGCGTTATGGTCCCAGCGACAACGGGGCACTGTTTAAGCGAGCCGCTCAGATCGCGAAAAATGCCGACTCGGTCTCCGCCAGCATGCCTGCCTGGTTTCGGCAAAACGGCTACACGACGGTTTCGGTTGGCAAGGTCTCGCATCATCCCGGCGGACGAGGCGGCTCCAATTGGGACCAGGAGGATAAATTGGAGATGCCGCATTCGTGGGATCGCCATCTGTTGCCCGCCGGACCGTGGCAGCATCCACGCGGCGCGATGCATGGTTTGGCCCACGGCGAGATCCGTCACGACCCTTCCAAGATGGATCTGATTCAATCGAGCGAAGGGGACGATTCGATCTATCCCGATGGCTTGATCACCGACGAAGCGCTGCGTCAGTTAGATCGATTGAGCGGCGACGACGGCGAGCAGCCTTTCTTTTTGGCCGTTGGTATCATCCGACCGCATCTGCCGTTTGGAGCTCCTGCAAAATACATGCAGCCCTATCGCGATCTCACCCTGCCGCCGATTTCTCATCCGGAGAAGCCGTCGGGAAAGACGACGTGGCACCGATCGGGAGAGTTCATGCGATACAACCGTTGGGGCAAGGATCCGAATCACGATGCCGAATTTGCGACCGCCGTGCGGAAGCATTACGCAGCGTGTGTCACGTACGCCGACGCTCAGGTTGGCAAGCTCTTGGAGCGATTGAATCAGCTGGGACAACAGGACAACACGATCATTGTGTTATGGGGCGACCACGGCTGGCATTTGGGAGAGCACGGGATCTGGGGGAAGCACGCGTTGTTTGAAGAGTCGTTGCGATCGCCGTTGGTGATCTGCCATCCCGGTCTGCCCAATCCAGGCGTAGCAACGCGGTCGATCGTCGAAAGCGTCGACATCTTTCCGACTCTGTGCAGTCTGAGCGGTCTGCCGCAGCCCGATTTTGTCGACGGAGTTTCCTTGACGCCGATTCTCCAATCGGCAGATGCCGCCGGGCATCCAGCGGTCTCGTACGCCAAGGCTCAAACGCTTCGTACCGACACGCACCGCTTGATCCTCCATCGCGATGGCTACGTCGAACTGTACGATCATCGCGGCGAGGATGGTGAGACAACAAACATCGCCGAAAAACATCCCGAGCTGGTCGAAGCGATGCTGCAGCAGTTGCGTCAGCGGGTCAAAGGTTAACGCGCCAGGTTCAGCAATTCGTCCAACAGTTCTTGAGTCGAAGTGATCACCCGCGTGTTGCCCCGGTACTGCGTTCCGGCGAGCACGAGGTCGACCAGGTCGGCACCCATGTCGGTGTTGGACAATTCCAACGCACCGGCGCGGATCGCTCCGATACCGTTTTCGCCGGGACCACCTTGAACCGGCAGGCCGGTGTTGATGCCTTGGGCGTAAAGGTTCTGGCCGCGTTGGTCGAGGCCGGCGGGGTTGGCGAAACGGGCGAGCTGGATCTGTCCGAGGTCGCGGGTCACACCGTTGCTGAACACGCCACGCACGATACCGTCTTCACCGACAACGTAGCTGGTCAATACACCGGGAGCCGAACCGTCTTGTCGAGTCGCGGCGAGCGAGGCCGTATCGGTGGCCAAGCCGGATACCGAAGTGAAATCGAGTTCGAATTGCAGCGGCGAAATACTAGGCGATCCGCTGCGGTTGATATTCACTTCGGTGTTCGATGCGGAGATGAAGTTGCCGTTGCCGTCGAATCGAATCAAGCCGGTGCCGACGGAGATCCCGTTGCTGGTGGTCGACTGGTTTTCCGAACTGTCGGCGTACCAACGATAAACGGTCTGTTCGTCGGTCCGTTCTTCCAGCGCAGTCGTTACTCGCATGTCCAAGGGATTACCGAGCGAATCGTAGACGACAAAGTCGGCGACCGCACTGGTTCCTACCGCTTCTTGAATTGTTCCAAAGGCGAGGTTGGGAACGGTGACGTTTCCAAGATCGTCTTCGATCCGGAACGCTGTTAGATCGATGTCCAAAGCATTCAATTCGCCGTTGTTGCTGACAAACCGAATCGCACCGTCCTGGATGTAGCCACCTGGAATCAAGGTTCCGGTTTCACCGGGGATATTGTTCTCCGACCCCGGGATCGGGTTTTGTGAATCGACCTGCAGGATCTGGATACCGGACGCCGATTCGACAAAATCGATCAGATCTTGCACCGTGGAGGTCGCGGTGATCTCCAGTTCTTTCGTTCCCAGCAAGCGATCCCCTTTTTCACCCTGGTAGGACATTGTTCCCACGGTGAAGACGGGTGAATAGTTGAGCCCGTCCCGTTTAAGGACGTTGGTCAACAGCGTGTTGCTGTTGATCGTGGGCCCGTCGAGATCCAACAGTTTGTTCCCCGTGATGTCCAGATCGGCGATCTCCGCGTCGGATTTGCTATCGGTATACGTATCGTAGGGGGAGACGGTGTCGACCAGATAGAAATTGTTCTGGTCGTTCGCCAGGTTGCGATAGATGCGGATTTCATCGTATTCAGGGAAACCACCTCCGGTTGGCGGAGTTGGTGGGATCGGGAAATTGTCGATGGTGATCCGGCCATCAACGACGTTTTGAGGACCGATCAGAACGCTCGGAATGCTCTCGGTTGAGCCCGTTTTGTGATACGTCACCATGTAGGTGTAGTTGCCGCTAAGCGTGTCGGTGTCCAGTGGAGTCGTCGAAAGGGCGACGGAGCCGTCGTCGATGTAGCTGCCAGCGGTCGCGGCGGTGTCGAGTTGGAAAAACTCGCTCCCCCCCGCCTCGGTACGGTAGATGTTCACCGAAGTGTATTCTGGTGAGGGGGAGGCGGGCAGGCTGCCAAGGGTGATCTGTTGACCGGTTGCTGCGTTGACCGAGATCGGCGCGCTGGGGACCGTTTCACGGCCAGCGTTGTCGACGTAGGTGAACCGATACTGATAATTGCCCGCAGCTAGCGCGCCACCTCCGGCGACCGTTGTCGTGACACTATTCGACGATGGAACCGGTGATGTACCAATGTTGATGTCGCTGCCGTCGGGACGTGGGACCGCAGCATCCCCCAAGATCGCGCTTTGGATCACTTCAGCAGCGGTTGCGACCTCCCCCTTGGGCGTCAGCGTTCCTTCGAAGGTGACTTCGTTTGTCGCCCGAGCGACCGATTCACTGCCCAGCGGAATCGTGATCGGTTCGAGCTGTGTCTCTTGAATACGAAACGATTCGTCGGCACCAAACCCAAGCAAACGCTGGCCCGTCGACGTGGTTAACTGGTTTTCGCTGTTGAGCTTGAAGATTCCATTCCGCGTGTACAGATTCTCGCCTTGAGAACTCTCAACGATAAAGAAGCCCTCGCCCTGGATGGCCAGGTGCGATGGAGTCGAGCTGATTTCGATCGTCCCTTGGGTGAAGTCGGGGGTGATCTCGGCGACCTGCACACCCAAACCAACCTGGCGCGGGTTGGTACCGCCGTTTTCGGCGGTCGGCGCAGCACCTAGCGATTGGGTCTGCAAGAACTGCGTCGCAAAGACAGCGGTCGAGGCTTTAAACCCAACCGTCTGCGCATTGGCCAAGTTGTTGCCGATTACATCGATCTGGGTTTCAGCGGCGCTGAGGCCCGTCAATGCCGTGCTGAGTGCAGATGCCAGTCCCATGCTCATTCCCTAATTGCGATCAAATCGTCGCGGGAGAGTATGCTAGCTGGCTAGCCTTCGACGATCTCCCGGATGTTCCCTACTTGTATCGTCTTTTCACCAATGTGAACTTTGACATTCCGGGAATCTCCGCCCTCACTATCGGTCTCTACCGAGACCCGATCGATCTTTCCACTGATCTCTTCGGCGTCGTCGCTGAGTCCGGAGACCTCGCGGCCGATCAGGTTGCTAGCGGTTGTCAGCTGTTGGCTGAGCGAAAGATTGCCCAGCGTTTCGGTCAGATCGTTGGTCGCACCGATCTCGCGAATCTGACCGATCTGTTGCAGCATTTCCGCGTTTTCCATCGGATTCAACGGATCTTGGTTCTGCATTTCGGTGATCAGCAGCGTCAAGAAGTCGTCGAGATTCAGGTCGTTGAGTCCACTCTCGGCAGCGTCCGCCGAACTGCTAGCGGATGAGGTAGCACCTGTTGCAGCAATTTGAGACATCCGACATTCCTGGGGGCGATTGGAGAATAAAAAATTTGTTCCCGGCGATGATACGCCGTCGATCCCTTCGGCCACCATTGCAGTTTCTTCCCCAACGCACCCTCAATGGCTACCGCATGATCTCCGGCCGCGGCAGCCGAAGATCGTTAGGCGACAAGATCCAGCTGTTCGGTCGACGATCCTGTCGAGCTGCCGATCTCCTGCGGCAGTTCGGTTGGGGCGACCGGTTCGGGCATCGGTGGCCGCGGCGGTGCGGCGAAGTTTTGGAACGTTTCACGCTGTTCCTGTTGGCCGCCTTGCGACGTCCCCATCTCGCTTTCCATGCCGATCTCGATCGATTCGATCTGAAATCCCTGTTCGGCCAGCCGGTTTTTGAGGTCGTGTAGATTCTCTCGCAACGCGTGCGAGGCGGCTTCCGATTCGGTCACGATCCGCGCGTTGATCTTCCGTCCGGAGACGTTGACGTCGATCCCAACCGATCCGAGTCGCGGCGGGTGCAGGCGGATCTTCAGGCTGCCGCCGTCGGTCCCCAGTTGCTGAAAGGCGCGCGAGACGCGTTGCAGCAACTTCGCTCGGTCGACTTGGTCCAATGGATTCGTATCGGTCGACTTGGCTTTGGCGGCTGTCGCCGTCGTTGCATTCCCCGCCGTTTCGATCTTTGCCGAACCGATCGTTGGTGCGGCGTCGGCCAATGGCGTCGCGCTCGACCGAGCGGCGGCTTCGGTCTGTTTTGCTGCGGCGATGGGAATCGATGTGGCAGCCGACTGGCTGGCCGGTTCCGCTTCGGGCACAGGTTGCGACAGCGCTGCGGTTGCGTCGACCGACGGCAGGTCGACCGGAAGCTCTTCGGCGACGGCCAGTTCGGCCGGCGCGACGATCGCTGGCGACGTGCCTTCGGCCGGTCGCTGAGTCGAAGCCGGCTGCACCGAATCGGCGGGCGGCTGGGTTCCGTTGGGCAGCCCGACGATCCGTTCTTCGCCTGAATCCTTGCTGAATCGCCGTTTCGATTTCTGTGATCCCGGCTCCACGTCGCTGCGGGCGATCGCTGGTTCCAGTTCTTCTGCCGCCGCTTTGGCGATCGCTGGATCCTCTGGTTCTACGTTGGGATCGGATTCCGAAACCGGGGCGACAGCAACCACCTGGCTATCCTGCTGATCGGCCGCATCGGAAACCGGTTCCGCGACAAGTTCGGATGTCGTGTCGGTTTCGGCCAGCGATTCCTCGAATGCTTCGGGCTGCTCGGTCGCTTCGACGTTCTCGATCGGGGTGTCCAACGGCGTCGATTCTGCGGTGTCCGACGAATTTGCATCGACGGCCAAATCAGCTTCCGTTGCCGCAGCGTTCTCGCCGGCGCTGTCGGTTGGCGCGACAGCCGCTACGTTTTCGTTGGCTTCCGCATCGAGCTCTTCGCCGTTGGGCGTGGCCGATGCCGGCTGCTGATCCGGATCGGCGAGGCCTGCTTCGGCGGCGATCGGTTCTTCGACCGAAGCTTCCAGTGGTTCGGATGTTTGTGCGATCGGTGTCGCGGCGGTTTGTCCAACGGCCGCGGAATCGTACGACTCATCGTCGTCGCGATCTTCCGAATCGGGCTTGTTTGTCGCTTTGGGGGCCGCCGGTTCGTCGGCCTTGGGCTGCGGCCGCTCGCGCGTCGCCGGAGCGGCTTCAAAGATTTGGGCAAAGCCGCTGGTCAGGTCGGTCGGATCCAACTGCAATTGCAACGAAGCATTATTGCCTCGGCGAATTGCGTTGATCGAGTTGAGCGAAATCGAGTCGCCCATCGCGTAACCTCCCCACTCGACCCGAGTTCGCCCCGGGGCGGACATGGGGTCCGGCCAGAAGATCGCTACTCGTCGCGAGCCTTATCGATGACTGTCTTTTCAGGTTCGCCTGCACCGATGTGGTTCAGGATCTGTTGCAGTTTGTCCGCTTCTTCGGGCGAGACAAACTCCCTTAAGATCTTCTTTCGTTTGTCAGCCTGCATGGCTTTAACGATTGCAACGACGTCGTTAAGGTCACCCCCATCTAACATTCGGATCAATTGATCCTTGCTGGTCGCCGGTGGCAACGACTCCAGCGTCGACTGCAGCGACTGCATCGCTTCGTCCTGAACGCCTTGGGAAAGTTCGGCCAATTTGCGGTAGAAAGCGTCTTTTCGCGTGTCGAAACGCGATTCTTTCGATCGCAGCCGCTCCTGAACCACCTGCAATTGGTTGTAATAGTTCTCTTGGGCGCGGCGCCGCAGATCCATCTCCAGCCCATCGCGAGCCCGCTCGGCTAAGACCTCTTCGAAGCTGGGGATCGGTTCGGTTTTGGCCGCGCGAATGCTATCGGCGACCCGATCGCCCGAGATGTCGATGCCGTTCATCAGCCCCACGATCTTGGTGGTGCTGGCGGCGTTCAGGTTGCCGCGGACCGCAAGAACCCCGACGACCAACAGCTGAGTCAGCACGGTGGCGACGCAAAACGCAGCGATTCCTTTGGTTAACATCGATTAAGTCCCACGTAAGCTATGTTCCGCCGACTGGTGCAGCACGGCGGCGACTTCGTCCATTTCGGCCTGCAGCCTCGCTTGTTCTGTGTCGCGATACGTCTGCAACGCGCGATCGCGCAGCTTTTCGATCCGTTTGACTTCTTGATCGGCTGTCTGCAGGATCAGTTCTCGTTTTCGCAATTCGACGTTGACCTGGCCGACCTGCTGCTGAAGTGTAGCTTTTTCTTGCTCGACGAGAATTTCATGGCGTCCCTGAGCCAACAATTGGTCGACGCTGATCTTCCCCTTTAAATGGGTGCCGCGCTGCGTCTTCAGATTTTCCAGTTCGCTGCTTTTGTCGGCGATCTGCGTTTCCAGGATTCCCAACGCCTGAGTCGCGTCGGCGACGCCTCGCCGCGCCGCATCGCGCTCGCTGCAACGCAGGTTCAACAGCGAGGCGAGTCGAAATTTGAATCCTTTCATCGCCAGGTCATCCTTGTTTGCGTTGGTTTGGGAATCGGCAAATCCGTTGCCGAGCTGTGGTTATCGTTTGGGAAACGCTGTGCGATTTAGCCCGCAAGCGTTTGCATCGCCTTCATGGTGATCGCCAAGGGCGAGACCTCGTTCGATTTTTGCGTCAGGAATTGCTTCAACATCGGCTGCATCTCGATCGTCTTGTCGAGCTCGGGATTGGTCCCCGCGCGATAGGCTCCGATGTTGATCAGGTCTTCGTTGGTGCGGTAATTGGCCAACCATTTGCGCAGCTGAGTCGCGGCGGCTAGCGAATTGGCCGGGATCAGTTTGGTCTGCAGACGGCTGAGGCTCTCCAGGACGTCGATCGCCGGCCAGTGCCCTTCGGATCCGAGTTTGCGGCTGAGGAAAAAGTGGCCGTCGAGTAATCCACGCAGGTTGTCGCTGATCGGTTCGTTGTTGTCGTCACCGTCGACCAGGACGGCGTAAAACGCGGTGATCGAACCACGCTCGGTGCGACCCGATTGCTCGACCAACTTGGGCAGCGTCGAGAAGACCGACGGCGGATAGCCGCGGGTTGTGGGAGGTTCGCCGACCGCCAGACCGATCTCTCGCTGAGCGGTTGCAAAACGGGTGATCGAATCCATCAACAGGACGACGTTTTTGCCTTGGTCGCGAAGCGCTGTCGCGATCGCCGTCGCGGTCCAAGCCGCTTGGATCCGCATCGTTGCCGGTTGATCGTTGGTCGAAACGACAAGCGTGCTGCGAGCCATTCCCTTTTTGCCCAACGTGTGCTCGATGAACTCGCGGACCTCGCGTCCACGCTCGCCGATCAATCCGATCACGACAGCATCGGCTTTGGAGTTCTTGGCTAGCATGCCCATCAGGGTACTCTTGCCGCCACCGGCTCCGGCAAAGATGCCCAGCCGTTGTCCGAGCCCGCAAGTCAGCAGCCCATCGATCGAACGGATCCCCGTTTCGAAGACGGTCTCGATCGGCGGTCGATCCAACGACGCGGGCGGTTCCATGTTGATCGAGGTGGACGTCAGCGAAGCGGGCAGCGGGCGTCCGTCCAATGGGCGGCCCAGTGCGTCGACGACGCGGCCGATCAGCCCCTCGCCCAATCGCAGGTTCACGCTGTGGCTCTGCAGTTCGACCGGATCGCCCGACGAGAGAGCTGATAATTCATCCATCACCGCCAGGATCGGCGAATCGTCGCGGAAGCCGATCACCTTGGCAGCGCCCTTTTGCCCGCTGCGGGTGTGGATCGTGCAGATCGAACCGACGGGCACGCTCAGCCCGCGGACCTCGACCCGATTACCGACGATCGCATGGACCGACCCGACGACGCGGCCGTCGATCGAATTGCGGATCGTCTGGCGGTAATCGTCGGCTTTCACCAGTTCGGGGAAGGGAGCGTTCTTCATGCGTTTTCCATTGGCTGCGGTCGCTTCCCGGGAAGGGATTGCGTGGGGACGGTTTCCGCCCGATTCATTCTTCTTCGCTTTGCAGGCCCAGGTGTTGGGCGAGTTTTTCTAGTTGTGTCGATAGTTGTAAATCGATGTGTCCGCCCTCTTGGCGGACCACGACGCCCATCGGTTCGACTGCTTCGTCCGGTTCGATGTGCGTTTCCTGAGGCAGGCCGGGGCGGCGGACGACGCGATCGAGTTGTTGCCCCAAGACGCTTAACGTTTCCGGGTGGACGGCCAGCGTGATCTTCCTCGCTCCGCGGACTGCATCGAGCGCTTCGTTGGCCCATCCCAGCAGGATCTCGTCGTTTTGGTTGATCGCATTGCGAGTCAGCTTTTGTGCGACTTCAAATGCGATCTCCAGCGTGTTCTGTTGCCACTGTTGCAACCAATCGTTTTCCGTTTCCCACAGCTGATCGATCGCCGATTCGAGCGTTGCCAAGCGGCTGTGGACCGCCGAATCGACAGCGACTTTGACCCGCTGGTCGATCACTTCGTTGGCCTCTTTCAGTCCCTCTTCGCGACCGGCTTCGCGAGCTTGCTGTTGGATCGCTTCGGCGTCGGCATGCGCTTGCTTGATGATCGCCGCGGCGGTTTGTTGAGCCCGTGCGACTTCTTGCGACGCGCGATTGGCAAAGTCGTCGAGATTAAACCCAGCCACGCCCGAGAAGCCAGGATCCTGTTTGCCCGATTTGGATTTCAGAATGGTCGACACGGTCGGTTACTCGATGGAATGGGTTAAAGGAGGCAAACGCTTCGCTTACGCGGCGAAACTCATTCGCGAGGGAGCCGACGCTGGCAGATGCAATTCGGGCAGCTTGCCGGCGTCGTGTAATTGCATCGCCGCGTCGTACAGTTCGCGTTGGCTGGCATCGATCTGACGCAATTCGACGTTGTCGATCTTCCGCATCAGATCTTGCACCTCGCGGCGTTGGTTGCGAGGCAGGATCGTCAGCAACCGCTGGACGACGCGCGGGTCCATCCCGCACAACGACAGGATCGCGGTGTCGACCTCGACCTCCAACAGCACGCGGCGGAGCGCATCGGCGGGCAAGCGTTCGATCGGGGCAAAATCGATGGGCGTCGGTTCGCTGTCGAGATCTAGGTGCAATTCATCGACGACCTCTGCCGATTCGATCGCTCCCGAATCCCATTCATCCAGCTGCTGCGGTGGCTCTGGCGGCGCCGAATCCACGGGAGCAACGGGCTCTGGCGGCAACGATGCAGCGAGATCGGGCAGTTCGGAGAGAATCTGTTTGCGTTGGTCGAGGTCCAGGTGCGTCAGGATCGAGGCGAGCGAGCGGCTGCCCGCTTGCGGTTCGGCTGGCGTCACCTTTTTCATCAACGATTGCAGGTGCTCGCTGATCTCCTGCAACGCTTGGCTGGGGATCTCGGTGATCGCGGCCAGTCGTTGGATCGCAGATTTACAGACCGATGTCGGCAGGTCGGCCAGCAGTTGAGCGGCGACCGACGGTTGCATCGAAGCCAGCACGATCGCAACGGTTTGCGGGTGTTCGTCCGACAGGGCGCTGACGAGCGCACGGATCGGCATCTCGTTCAGGAAGTGCAGCGGGTCACGCGATTCGGCTTCTTCTTCGGCGGAGTTCTCCGCTGGCGAAGAGGTTGTAGTGGCGGGAACTGCCGCGGCGGTGGGCTCAGGGGCGACGGGGGTAGGCCGCGAAGCCGTGGCGTTCTGGGACTTCTGCATGAAGTCGGCGATCGCCATCTTCCGTTCCAGCGGGTCGATTCCGGACAGTTGTGAGATTGCGTACCGAACCTGAGCCGCTCGCGATGGGGGCATCTTGGCCAGCAACTGGGACGCCGTGACCTGATCGAGACTGTCCAGCAAGACAGCGACGCGACGAAGCGAACCCTGATCCACAACCAATCCCTCCGATGAATAGACAAGCAAACACAGAAAAGCTTATAGCGAGCCGAGCTCGATGGCGGAAGAGAAGTTGCGGGGAGGGTTTGAGTGTTGGGGAGCTTGGGGATGGTTTGGGGGTGGGCAGTCTCCGGAGCTTTATCAACGCAGAGTCCAGTCGCGAGCAATGGAGAACTGTTTGCCAGCCCCCTGCCCGTGCGATTTAGGGCCATCGGGCAAACCCTCACACAACTGACTCGCGCCGGGCCGACGAATCGAAAAAAATGCGAAAGTTTTTGCTAGCATAACAATTGGTGTCGTCTGGCCGAGTCGCGGTCTCGTGCTAGCAAATGTTCCAGAGAATTCCAGCTCGGCGACGAGCTGAAAGCGTTGCAAGGTGGGGGGAGACAAAAGGGCCCCATGTGAGTCAAAACCTTTATAAAACGGGGGAGCTGCCAATCTGCTCACTTGACATTTGCACATGCTCGGCAATAACTTACAAGGACAGCCATTGCATCCATCGTTGCTTGCCAATGGTCCCGCAGAAACAGCATGTTATGCAATGAGATTTGCAGCACGACGTTCCTCTCCAACGTCTTTTTTATCCATGCGTCCCACGATAAGGATATCTAATGATTGACACGCTCGAACCGCAATCGTCTGTTGTTGCTCGAAATCGTCTGCACGAAAGCCCAATCACCGAGCTCCGCGATCTGGAGATCGTCGAAGATGGTGAATGCTTGTGCATCAGCGGCCGCGTTCGCTCGTTCTATCACAAGCAGCTCGCTCAAGAGACCGTTCGCCAAACCGCTCCCGGTTGGACCGTCGTCAACCGCGTCGACGTCGACTAGGTTCTTCGAACACTACCTCCTGCCGTCGCTGCGGTCGTTGAAACGATCGTCAGCGAATTCGGATCGATGCCACGCTTCGATCGTCTCCACGACGTGGCTCCCAGGACTGCAGCGAGTTGCGGTTCTTCGGTAGGTCGCTCTCTCGCGGTCTACTCACCCTGCCACGTTCGCGTATTCAGTTTGCCCGCCTTCAGTTCGGCTAAGCGGCGCTGCAGGTATTGGTGGGAGATCTTCCTCGCCTTGGCGCGATCGGCTTCGTCGTAATCCCAGAACTCCTGCACGATCGCCTCGCACTTCGGATGATGGCTGCCGTCGTCTCCCACGCTTTGCCGCAGCCGAGCCAGTTGGGCTTTCAGTTCAGCCACCCGTTCCGTTTGGTCGGGATCGTCGTAGAGGTTCCGTGTCTCCTGCGGATCGTTTACCAGATCGTAAAGCTCCCAGCCCGCTGGCGTTTGATAACCGCCGTCGTAATTGCAGCCGTAGAAGTAGATCAGCTTGTGCGTCTTGGTTCGAATGCCTAAATGCCCCGGATTGTCGTGGTGAGCCATGTGCATCCAATAGCGATAATAAGCCGCTTGCTTCCAGTCGGCCGGTTCGTCGCCGGTCTCCAGCAGCGACTTAAACGAACGCCCCTGAACCGAAGCGGGGATCTCGGCGCCGGCCAACGCCAGCATCGTCGGGGCGTAGTCGACGTTTTCGATGATCGTGTCGTACCGCTTCCCCGCCGGAATGCTTTTGGGATAGCGGACCAGGAATGGCATCCGCTGCGATTCTTCGAACATCCAACGCTTGTCCTGGTAGTCGTGCTCGCCCAGCATAAAACCCTGGTCGCCGGTGTAGATGATGATCGTGTTGTCGATCTGCCCCGTTTGTTCCAGATGTTGGAGTAACCGGCCCAGATTGTCGTCGATCCCTTTGACGCAGCGGAGATACTTCTTCAGGTAGGCCTGGTAGGCGAACCGCGTATTTTCTTCGTCGCTGTAGTTGGCGGGATCAAAGTTCTTGGGGAACTCGTTCGGATAGAGTGACGGTAGATCGCCAAGGTAGGATCGCCGCAGGTTGCGTCCGCCGATCGACGTGCCGATATGAGGCAGTAGTTCGTCGTTGGCACCTCGCGTGGCCAGCGATCCAAACTTGGGATCGCGATGCCACAGCGTGTCGGGCTCGGGGATCTGGACATCGGCCAGATACGATTCGTAACGCTCGGCGTTTTCGAAGTAATCGTGAGGCGCTTTATAATGATGCATCAAGAAGAATGGCTGCTCTTGATCCCAGCCATCTTTCAACCAATCGAGCGTCAGGTCGGTGATCGCATCGCTGGAATGTTTGCCCGGAAACTGCAGTTTGTTTTTTCCCCACGGCTTGTCGCCACGAACCAGGAATTCCGGGTCGTGGTATTTCCCCTGGCCGGGCAGCACGCAGTAATAATCGAAGTCGGCCGGTTCATGGTGCAGGTGCCACTTGCCGATCATCGCGGTTTGGTAACCCGCCTTGCCCATCTGAATCGCCAGCATCTGTTCGCCGGGAGCGACGCGGCCGCTGAGATCAAACGCGCCGTTGGTGTGGTTGTATTGGCCCGTCATCACGCACGCTCGCGATGGCGAACAGATCGAATTGGTGCAGAAGGCGTTGGTGAACAACGCCCCCTCTTTCGCCAATCGGTCGATGTTGGGCGTCGGGGCAACCTCGGCTAATCGGCTGCCGTAAGCGGAGATCGCGGGCGCGGCGTGGTCGTCCGACATGATGTACAGGATGTTGGGGCGATCCGCGGTCATCGCGGTCGATGGCACAGACACGAGCAAAAGCAGCAGCAACGTCCGCATCATAAAAACGACTCCTGGAGAGATTCAGTTCAAAGTCAGCTCTAACCGACCAAAGCGAGTCTAATCGTTCGGCGGCGCGAGGAATCAACCTAGTGGCTTCTGGCGGGGAAATAAAGCAACCGTGCGCGTTGCGAAGGGGGGAAACGCTCGGATTGGAACGTCCGCGATGCGCGTTCTGATCGCTTTCGCTCTGCGGCGATATCGTTTGCCGTTGGGAGAGCGGCGGTTTCTGCGGCGGCAGCCCGACCAGCGACATCTCGCGCATTGGGGCGACAACGTAGTTCGGCGCTCGGCGGCGCGATACAATCGCAGAGAGTGTGGTGAGCGTTTGACGTGGTGACACGCTGGAATGGAGGGATCGCGATTTGGATGCTCGACTCAAAGATCTACTGGAATCGGTTGCCAGTCGCTTGCGCCGTCAGCGGTTGCTGTGGCTGTTAGCAGCGGTCTGGCTGGCGACAGCTTTCGTTGCCCTCTCGTTGCTGTGGCAGGTCCGCAGCGGAGAGCTTTCCGCGAACGTTGCTCTTGGCGTGGCGGCGGCTACGCTGGGCGGACTGTTGGTCGCAGCCTGTGCTTTGAGTCTCTGTTCGTTCCGCGATTCCAAAGCTGTTGCCGCACGGATCGAAGCCCACTTTCCCACGCTGCGACAACGCTTGTTGACCGCTGTCGATCAACGCCCCGCCGACATCAACACGCCGATGAACTATCTGCAGACGGCGGTGATCGATGAGACGCTGCACCATGGCACGACGCATCGGTGGACATTGGCCGTCAATCAAATAGCAACGCGTTTTGCCTGGTCCGTTAACGCGTTGGCGTTTGGGTTGCTGCTGTTGGTTGGGATCGGGTTGAATTCTCAGCTGGCAAACGCCAAGCACCACGGTACCGATCCGGCCTCGCTCTCGGAACTGCAGCCGTCGGCACAGCTCACCGTCGAGCCGGGGGATGTCGAAATTGAACGTGGCAGCAACCTCGTCGTCACCGCTCGGTTCGGAGCCAATGACCTGGGGATGTTGCCCAGCGATGTTCAGTTGATCGCTCGCCGTGGTGACCAGCAGACGCAGTCCGCGATGACGCGGAACCTGAGTGATCCCGTCTTCGGTGGCTACCTGAACGAAGTGGTCGAGTCGACGACTTACGAAGTGCAATACGACGGCCAGGTTTCGCCGACATATAGGGTCACCGTCTTTGATTACCCTCAGTTGCAGCGATCCGACGCGCGGCTGGTCTTTCCGCAATACACGGGACTCGAGGAAAAGCGAGTCGACGACACCCGGCGTGTCAGCGCCGTCGAGGGGACTCAGCTGACCTGGATCTGCCAGCTGAACAAACCGGTCGCTAGTTGCACGTTGGTCGATGATGAGGGCGAAGTCTTGCCATTGTCAGCCGACGCGGAGAACCCGTTGCACTATCGGGCAACGGTGACGCTTCAGCAATCGACCCGTTGGACGTTGAAGTTGGTCGACGCCGAGGGACGCGAGAACAAATATCCGCCCGAACTGGTAGCGCGCGTTCAGCCCAATCAACCGCCGGTGATGAAATTGGTCGCCGCCCGCGACGTCCGCGTCTCGCCGTTGGAAGAGCTGCAAGTTGGGGCTCGGTTTCGCGACGACTTCGGTCTGTTGCGATATGGGCTCGCCTATGCGATGGCGGGGGAGGAGCCGCACGAGATCGTGCTTGGGGAAACGACGCAGCGAAAAGAGGAGCGTGAAGCGTCGCCGATGATCGACTTCGAAGCTCTCGCTGCCGAACCCGATCAATTGTTGTCGTACCATTTTTGGGCCGAGGATTTTGATGCCGCAGGTCAGCCGCGGCGATCCGAAAGCGACATGTACTTCGCCGAAGTCCGGCACTTCGAAGAGATCTTCCGCGAAGGAGAACCGCCCGCTGGCGGCGAGCCACCTCCTTCGAGTCCCAACGCGCAACAAGCCGACGAACTGGCGGAATTGCAAAAGCAGATCATCACCGGAACTTGGAACCTGATCCGCCGCGAAACCGCTGCGGAACCGTCGGCTGCTTTTGCGGACGACGTCGCGTTGCTGCACGAATCGCAACAGGCGGCGATCGAACAACTGCAGGAGCTGGCGGCGGAGCTGACCGATCCGCAGTCGAAAGAATATGTGCAGGCGGCCGAAGCGTTCATGCAGAAAGCTGTCACGCAATTGGCGGCGGTCGCCGATGCAAACTCCCCTCCCCTGCTCTCCCCCGCGTTAGCATCGGAGCAAGCGGCTTATCAAGGGCTGCTGAAACTGAGGGCTCGCGAATTCGAAGTCTCTCGGCAACAGCAATCGCAATCGAAATCGAGCAGTTCGTCGCAACAGCAACGCCAACAACAGTTGGATCAACTGGAACTGAAGAACGACGAAAACCGGTACGAAACCGAACAGCAGGCCCGTTCCGAAGAGGAGCAACAAGCGACCGAGATGCGGCAGGTGTTGAACCGATTGCGCGAACTCGCTCAGCGGCAAGAGGACCTCAACAAGCAATTGAAGCAATTGCAGTCGGCACTCGAAGCTGCTCAGACCGAACAGGAACGCGAGGAGATTCAACGGCAATTGAAGCGGCTTCGCGAAGAGCAGCAGGAGCTGTTGCGCGACACCGACGAATTGGCTGATCGGATGAATGCCTCGCAGGATCAACCGGCTACGGCAGAGCAACAGGAACAGCTGGCTGAGACACGCGAGAACGTACGCCAGTCGAGCGAAGCGTTGGCGCAGCAGGATGTCTCGCAGGCGTTGACGGCGGGCACGCGAGCGGAACGCGAGTTCAAGCAGATGCGGGATGAAGTGCGGCAGCAGGCGGCGGGCGATTTCGCCGAATCGATGCAGCAGATGCAACAACAGGCTCAACAGTTGCAAGAGCAACAGCAAGCGATCGGCCAGGAGATAGAACAGCTGGAGGAGACGAATCCCGGATCGCTGCGAAGCCCGCAGGATCGCGATCAGATTCGCGATCGGATCGGTCAGCAACGCCAGCAGCTTGCCGATTTGCTAGATCGCATGGAGCGAACGGTCAGCGATGCAGAGACCTCTGAACCGCTGTTGGCGGAAAAACTGTACGACTCGTTCCGCAAGACACAACAACGCCGCGTCGATCAGCAGTTGGATATGACCAACCAGCTGCTCGAACGGGGACTCGATCCCGACGCGAGTCAGGCGACTGCGGCGGCCGAAGCCGGAATCGGTGAGTTGCGGGAAGAGATCGACGAAGCCGCTCAAAGCGTCCTCGGCGACCCAACCGAAAGCTTGCGGCGAGCGCTCGGCGAATTGGAGCAAGTCTCGGATCAGTTGAGCGATGAAATTCGGGAGAACGATCCGCGTGGAGCGGAGTTGGGAGATGGGGGGCCGGGAGATGGGGAGCCGGGAGATGGGGAGCCGGGAGATGGGGAGCCGGGAGATGGGGAGCCGGGAGATGGGGAGCCGGGGCAGTCACAACCTGGTCAATCACAACCTGGTCAGTCGCAACCTGGTCAGTCGCAACCTGGTCAGTCGCAACCTGGTCAGTCGCAACCTGGTCAATCACAACCTGGTCAATCACAACCTGGTCAATCACAACCTGGTCAGTCACAACCTGGTCAATCACAACCTGGTCAGTCGCAACCTGGTCAGTCGCAACCTGGTCAATCACAACCTGGTCAATCACAACCTGGGCAGTCACAACCTGGGCAGTCACAACCTGGGCAGTCACAACCTGGGCAGTCACAACCTGGTCAATCACAACCTGGTCAATCACAACCTGGTCAATCACAACCTGGGCAGTCGCAACCTGGACAGTCGCAGCCGGGACAGTCGCAGCCGGGACAGTCGCAGCCGGGGCGTGGGGGAAGTGGTGGTGGAATCGAAGGGTTTGCGGAGGCAGTGGAAGGACGTGGTGCGGCACCGCTGACAGGTGAAGGTTTCCGTGAGTGGAGCGATCGGTTGCGGGAGATTGAAGAGCTGGTCGAAGATCCCGAGTTGCGATCGCAAGTTGCTCAGGTTCGCGAAGCGGCTCGCGAGGTCCGGATCAATTTGAAGCGGCACAGCGAGTCGCCGCAATGGAACTTGGTTCGCGAAATGATCGCTCGTCCGCTGGAAGAACTCAAGCAACGCGTCGCCGAAGAACTGCTGCGGCGGTCGGCTGATCGCAACGCATTGGTGCCGATCGATCGCGATCCGGTCCCCGTCGAATTTGCCGATCAGGTCGAAAAATATTACGAGAAGCTAGGCAGCGGTAAGTAGTTTTTAATCATTTCCATCCTGCTTGCTTCGTTCATCCAATCCGTGGTCGCGAGACGTGTCCCAGCTAGTATAAGTTGTTTATGTTCGATTCGATTCTGATCGCCGCTCCGCAATGGACAGCTCCCGCCGTGGCAATCTGCCTGTTGTCGCTGATTGTCGTGGCGTGGGCCTATTGGCGTCGTGGGGGATCGTCACGGCGCGGGCCGCTGATTTTTGCGGGGCTGCTGAAATGGATCGCGATCGCCGCTCTCGCGTTATGCCTTTTGCAACCGATGCTAGAAAGTCAGCGTCCGCGACCGCATGCGAACCTGATCGGCGTGGTCGTCGATAACAGCCGCAGCATGCAGATCCGCAGCCCCGGTCAATCGCAGCCGCGCAGCGAACGATTGGCCGCGGTCTTAAAACAGGATGCGGATTGGCAGGTTCGGCTATCGCAAGATTATGACGTGCGACGCTATGCTTTCGATCGCAGCTTGCAAAACGTCGACGATCTATCGACGCTGGAATTCGATGGCGCATCGTCGTCGCTGACGGGCACGCTAACGACGTTGGCCGCGCGGTTTCGCGATCGTCCCGTCGCCGGACTGATGCTGTTCACCGACGGGAACGCAACCGATCTGACCGACACCGGATTCGATTGGTCCTCGCTCGGCTTTCCTCTTTATCTGGTCACCGATTCGGTCGATCAAGCGATCGCGGACCTCAAGATCGATCAGGTCAGCACCGCCCAAACCAACTTTGAAGCCTCCCCGGTGACGGTGACTGCGAAGCTGTCCGCCACCGGTTTAAAAGAGTCGACTGTTGTCGTCCGCTTGCTCGATGCGGAGGGCGTTGCGGTGGAAGAACAGGAGGTGGAATTGACGCAGGCGAAGCCGACCGCCGACGTCGAGTTCCGCTTCCGCCCGAAGAAATCGGGACTGCAGTTCTATTCGATCGATACGTTTCCCAAATCGCAACGGGTTGCCTATTCGCAGGGCGAAACGAAGGTGGAAGCGACGCTCGCGAACAATTCGCGATTGCTGGCGATCGATCGCGACCAAGGTCCCTATCGTGTGCTGTACGTCGCGGGGCGACCGAACTGGGAATTCAAATTCCTGCGGCGGGCACTGCAGGAGGATGATGAAATCCGCTTGGTGGGACTGTTGCGAATCGCTCGCAAAGAGCCCAAGTTCAGCTTCCGCGATCGCGGCGTCAATTCTTCCAATCCGCTGTTTTCGGGGTTCGATGAAAACGAAGAGGAGAGTGCCGAGCAGTACGATGAACCGGTGCTGTTGCGATTGGGCGTCGATGAAGCGGAACAACTGAGTAAAGGTTTTCCGCGCCAAGCCGAGGAGTTGTTCGGATATCACGCGATCATCTTGGACGACGTCGACGCCGATTTTTTTACGCAGGATCAGATGCTGATGTTGCGGCAATTCGTCAGCACTCGCGGCGGCGGCCTGCTGATGCTCGGCGGCCAGGAATCGTTTGCTGGCGGTGATTACGAACACACGCCGTTGGCCGATCTGATGCCGGTCTATCTGCCTCGCGGCAATGAGTCTTCGGGCGGAACGGTCGCCCGGATGGAACTGTCGCGCGAGGGTTGGCTGCAACCGTGGCTGAGGTTGCGGGAGACGGAAGTCGCTGAAAAGAAACGCTTGGCCGAGATGCCGGAGTTCGGCACGCTCAACCGCGTCGGCGATGTGAAGCCGGGGGCGTCGATGTTGGCATCTGCCCAAACGGGCGATCGCCAGCAACCGGCACTTGTCGTCCAGCGCTATGGCAAGGGAAGGTCGGGGGCGCTGTTGATCGGCGATTTGTGGCGATGGGGGATGCGGCGGAAGCCTGGCGAAAACGAAGACTTGCAGCAGGTCTGGCGGCAGACGATTCGTTGGATGATCGCCGACGTGCCGCGCGCCGTCGAGATCGATCTCGAGGAATCCAAGGACAGCAGCAAGCCGATCGAGCTCGCCGTGACGGTTCGCAATCCGGAGTTTCTGCCGTTGGATAACGCTTCGGTCGCCCTGACGGTGGTGCAGCCCGACGGCGAAGAGATGCAATTGCCGACGCAGCCCAGCGACCAAGCCGCCGGAGTCTACACCGCCAGCTATTGGCCCAGCAAAGATGGAGCCTATCGCGTGAAAGTTGTCGCGACGGGGCCCGATGGCAGCGACATCGGCAGCCAGCAGGCCGGTTGGACTACTGAAACGGCGACCGCCGAATTCCAGCGGCTTGCCGTCAATAAGGACTTGTTGCAACAGATCGCCGATCAAACTGGAGGCGAAGTGATTTCGCAGGACGACCTCGATTCGTTTGTTGCGAATTTGCACAACAAGAAGATTCCGCTGACCCGGCGGCATCTCGCTCCGCTGTGGCACGGTCCGTGGGTTTTGATCTTCGCCCTAGCCTGTTTGTGTGGCGAATGGGGCGTCCGCCGTTTTCATGGGATGCCCTAAAGCAAAACGCGTTGGATGCATGGTTCGCAAATCCCGAAACTCGACAAGACAGAGACACCTATGATTCGTCGTATCCCTTCGCTGGCTTGCTTGATTGCGGTGTTGATGTTGGTTCGCGTCGCCCGCAGCGACGACGCTCCCCCTGCTCCGCCGCAGGTGTTGGTCGTTGTGGGAGCCGGCGGCAGTGAAGAGTATCAGACAGCGTTTGCGACTTGGGCCGATCGCTGGAAATCGGCGGCTGGTTTGCTGGACGGGGCGAGCTATCATGAGATAGGTCGCGAAGAGGGCCAGAGCGATTCGAGCGACAAGGATCGCTTGAACGAGCGATTAGCGGAACTGAGCGATTTAAAAGCCGAAGCGGTTTGGATCGTGTTGATCGGCCACGGCACGTTCGACGGCAAGGCGGCGAAGTTTAATCTTCGCGGACCCGATGTTTCGGCGGAGGAGTTGAGCGGCTGGATCGAGCCGATGCGGAGTCCTTTGGTTGTGGTGAATTGCGCGTCGGCGAGCGGTCCGTTTATCAATCGATTGTCGGCCGCGGGACGGACGATCGTAACGGCTACCAAAAGTGGGCAGGAGCAGAACTTCGCTCGCTTCGGCGATTATCTCTCGCAAGCGATTTCGAACATCGCCGCCGATCTGGACCATGACGATGAAGTCTCGCTATTGGAGGCCTTCCTGAGTGCGTCGAATCAGGTTGCCAAGTTCTATGAAGCGGAGAACCGAATCGCTACCGAACATGCGTTGATCGACGACAGTGGCGATCGCTTGGGAACGCCGGCGACGATGTTTCAAGGGACCACGGCGGTCGCGGTTCCTCAGACCAAGGCGGCTCGCGACGGTGGCGTTGCCGCGCGGCGGGTGATCTTTCAATCGGCCCAGGCGGTTGTGCTGACCCCGGCGCAGCGGGAATCACGGGCGGCGATCGAAGCGGAGATTGATCGATTGAAGCTGCGAAAATCGGAACTCGCCACCGATCAGTACTTCGCGCAACTGGAACCTTTGATGCTTCAGCTGGCGGAACTGTACGCCGCCGCCGAAGCGGAGGACTCGAACGAATCGCAGCGCGAATGATCGGGAGCGCCGAGGGCAAAGAGGTTGCCGGGCCAACGAGTGCTATGGACAGATTGGACGATCGCCGCAAAGGAAGTGACCGAGGCGGCGGTGGCTCAGCTGCCTGCCGATATGGCAATTGCTAGCAGGTGGGCTCGCGTCGATGCCACACCTGCTAGGCCACTGAGACTTTAAGAAGCCACGCCGTTCAGTTGAGCACTGCCCCATTGGGGTGTGAACTCAGACTCCATGTCTTCCAGGAAAAGCTTGCCATCGACCAGCACACGCGTGTTTGATGCTGCAAAGATTGCATGCGCGGCGCGGCGTAAATGCGCGTCGACAACTGAAATGTCGAGTTTACACTTGGGTACAAAGAAGAAGCTTCCCGAGCGGTCGAGTCCCGACGCTTGGATCTGCTTGCGGATGAAACCGCGGACCTCGGTGACCAGAATCCGGTGGACACCAATTTCCTCCAAAGCGGCGTTAACCTCTTCGAGGTGTTCCGCGTCGATGATTGCTTCTATTCTTTTCATCCGATTCCTATCAAGGTTATTAAAGCCGACCTGCTTGTCGGGCTGGAGTTTATTTGCCTGACGCATTGAGCAACTGGCGTGCCAGTTGCGACGAAAGTGCTTTTTTTGTTCTGTATTGCTGCGAAAGCTTGCATTCTCAGCGTCCTTCGCGAGTCGTTGCGCTAAAACCGTTCTAGGTGAAGCTTGATTTCTGCCATCACGGCAGCCCAATTTTTCATCTCGGGCTGTCGGGATAGCCGCATCGAGGGGTACCAGGGGCTCGATTCTCCCTGCAGCAACCACCGCCAATCGGGGACCTTTGGCAGTCCGACCCAGACTGGTACTCCCAGGGCTCCGGCGAGATGAGCGACCGAAGTGTCGCTGGTCACGACCAGGTCTAAGCCTTTCATAATCGCTGCGGTATCCATAAAGGCACCGCTGGACTGGTCGAGGTTCGCTGGCAATCGGACGATTTGGTCGGCAAAGTCGACTTGATCAAGCTGCTGGATCCCAAATCCGTGCTGCAGGCAGACGAGTTGCACGTCGGGAATCGATGCCAATGGTTCAAAGGCTTGCAGCGGAATCGATCGGAAGATGTCGGCTTGGTGCTGCGGATTCCCCTGCCAACAGATCCCTACCTTTTTCTTGCCGGGGATCTGGGCGAGCCAGTTTGCCCAGTAGGCTTGCAGGTTTTCCGACGGCCCGAGATAGGGGCCGACATCGGGAATCGACTCCGCATCGATCCCCAGCCGATCGGCGGCGTCGATAAAGGAGCAATGGAAATCGAAGTTCCCCGGCAGCATCCCCTCGGGAATCAGTTGGTCGATGCCGCGGCATGTGCTCAGCAGCGGGATCAACTTGGGAGCCGCCTGAACGATCGTTCGCGCCCCACGCTCCTTGAGGGCGATCGCCATCCGCACAAAATGGATCGCGTCCCCGAGTCCCTGTTCCGAATAGAGCAGGAATGTTTTGCCTTGCGGGGCGCTGCCATCCCAGACTGGTTGGGAGACGTTGGGGCGAACGAAGCCGGGCATCTTCCAACGCCAGCGGTATTCGTCCCAGCCGCGGCGGAAGTCTCCCTTCAGCAGGTGGATGACGCCGAGATTGCGATGCAGTTCGGGATCGTTCGGAGCGACCTCGAGGCTTGCTTCGAATGCCGCCAGGCCGCGATCGATCTGCCCGGTCCAGACCCACAGCGTGCCGCGGTTCTTGAGCGGGCTGAGATACTTTGGGTCCTGCTGCAGCGAGGTTTCGAATGCTTGGTCGGCTTGTTCGACCTGCCCCAGCATCCGCAGCGTGTTGCCGAGATTGTTCCAGGCGATCGGGAAGTGGTTTTGTAGCGACAGCGCCTTGCGGTATGCCGCTTCGGATTCTTCGAAGCGGCGTTGGTCGTACAACGCAATTCCCAGGTAGCACCAACCGGCGGCCGAACCGGGAGCTTGCTGTAGGACGTGCCGGTAGACTTTTTCGGCGGCGGCGTAGTTCCCCTGCTGCTGGATTGTCCAGCCTTGGTTGAGAACCTCTTGGACGGTTGGCATGGCCCCAATCTTCCCCGTGGTCGCTTGCTGTTCAAGAAGACAAATGACGATAAGCAAAAGGCAACAAAAAACCCTCGGTGGATGAGACCGAGGGCATTTTGATGTCGTTGGTGTCGGCAGCCGTCATCGCGTCGATGGCGAGGACGGGGCGTCGACCCAGTGGACTAGTCGAGGAAGCCAACGAGATCTTGGCTGCGGCTAGGTTGCTGCAGCTTGCGAACCGCTTTGGCTTCGATCTGACGAATCCGCTCTCGCGTTACCTTGAAGATGTGCCCCACTTCTTCAAGCGTGTAACTGTAGCCGTCGCCAAGGCCGTAACGCAGTTTGATGATCTCGCGTTCGCGATAGCTGAGGCTCTTCAGGACCGAATTGATTCGGCCGCGAAGCATCTCTTGAGCTGCACCGATCGCAGGGCTTTCGGCCGTGCCGTCGGGCAACAGGTCGCCAAACTGACTGTCTTCGCTGTTGCCAACCGGACGATCCAAGCTGATCGGATAGCGGCTCATCGCCAACACCCGACGCGCTTCTTCGACGGTTGTCTCGGCGCGACGCGCTGTCTCTTCGATCGTTGGTTCGCGACCGAGTTCCTGCAACAATTGGCGAGCGACGTTCCGCACGCGGCTCATCGTTTCGACCATGTGCACAGGAATTCGGATCGTACGGCTCTGATCGGCAACGGCGCGGGTGATCGCTTGGCGAATCCACCAGGTCGCGTAGGTGCAGAACTTAAAACCGCGGCGATATTCAAACTTGTCGACAGCACGCATCAAACCGGCATTCCCCTCTTGGATCAGATCCAGGAAGGAGAGGCCACGGTTGCGATACTTCTTGGCGATCGAAACGACCAACCGCAAGTTACCTTCGCTGAGTTCACGCTTGGCCTGCTGGTATTCCGAATAAACGGTCTTCAGCATGTTGACGCGTTCTCGCAAGCTCTTGGGCGTCTCTTGCGTGGCGACCATGATCGTGCGGAACTCTTGCAACAAGCGATCCTTCAGTTCGCGGTCCTCTTTCTTGCGACCGAGTTTCGAGATCTCCGCTTTGAGATCGTCCAATCGTTGGCTGAATTTCTCCAGCGTGCCGATCATCGTTTCGATTCGCTGAGTCCGCAGACCGAGTTCTTCGACCAAGCGAACGGCGCGTCGACGGCGACGGGCGAGCGAACGCCAAGCGACGACGCGGCGCTCCTTCGATTCCGACTTGCTCAGCGCGGTCCGGTAATCTCGCTGATTCCGCTTCAGCAGAACTTCGAGTGTTTTCAGGTTGTGTGGCAAACGGCCGAGGATTTGGTCTTTTTCCAGTCGATCGGTTACCGAGACTTGCACGGTTCGGTCGAAGGGAAGTTCCCCGTTGTTCACCCGACGTAGCGTCTTAAACGCGTTGCGGATCACGTAATCGCATTCGAGCAGCTTGGTGCGGAAGCGGCGGCGCGTCTCTTCGATTCGTTTGGCGAGCAGAATTTCTTCGCGGCGCGTCAGCAACGGGATTTCACCCATTTGCGTGAGGTACATGCGAACGGGATCATCGGACCACGAATCACTTTCGACTTCGGCCAACAGTTCGTCGGGGCTTTCCAGCTGGACGTCGCCCTCGGCGACCTGTTCGGTATCTAATGCAGCATCATCATCGGTTTCATCATCGATAGGTATTTTACGAAACCCCTCCACGGCGTCGTCGCGTGGGGAATCATCTTCAAAATCGTCCAACAGCGAATCGTACAAGTCCTTACTCCTGTGGGCTAATTATCTGGCTGTGGCACGGATCGGGCGGGGCAGCATCGCCTCCATAAAGCTGCCTCCACGTCGCTCATTCATATTCAGCGACATGTAACTTTACCACCCTTACGCGCGTTCTCGGCTCCCCGAAACCATTTGTTAAAACTTTGTAATTGCACAAACCTTCCGGTTTGATGTGGCAGCGTAAGCTGTGCCAAGCGGAACAGAAACATTCAAGTTTAGGTTCTCTGTATGGCGCTGCGGATGCATCCCATTTATTTACTAGACCCCAAGCCGGTAATCCCATGATTCCGAACAGAAGATCGCGCAGTCACAGTGCAAAAATCTTGCAAGCGGCTGATGTGCATCGTCGTGAAAATCGACAAACTTTCATGAAGTCTTCCGATTCGCCGAAAACGCACAGAACCCCCTAACACCCACTGTCGTAGCACCTATACTCGCGAATCCCAGACGAGTGTGTACGGACGATCGAGCCCGTTGATAGAAGCGTCGGGATGATTGGATACAACCCGATTCGCTCTGATTTGTTGAGCACGACAGCGGTTACTCGAATTCTAGTCACAAACACCCTACAGTCTAGTGTTAACGTTTTGAGGTTCGACTCGATTCGCTTGATAAATTTTGATGCCAAAGCTTGATATTTAGCAGGAAAATTCGGACTTATGCACTTATTCACCTGCCCTTGTGGCGATAGCTTTCCGATTTCCACAGCGCAAGCGGGGCAGTCGATCTCGTGTCCTCATTGCAATCAATCGGTGCTGCTGCCGAAGCTGCGAGATCTGAAGCAACTCCCTTCCGCACAACTCGCTGAAGAGGCGTCTCCTGACAGGGGGTGGTCCGGCGGGCAAGGCCTTCTCTTCTCGGTCATCTTCGCTTGCTTGCTAGCTTCGCTAGGTATGTCGGCGTGGTCGAGCTACCGCTGGTTGCAGATCGAAAAGCCACCGACGCGCGATGAGATGATCGCCATCGGGCACGAGGAGATTGCGAATCACTCCGCGCCTCAATTGCAAGAGTTCTGGTTGAACTATGGACGGCCAGGAATGGGGACGCGGCGCATGCCTGGATATGCGCAAGTGCAGGTTTATCGCGACAGTTGGAAGCATTGGGCCTTTGGCGGCTATGCTGCATCAGCCGTCTGTCTGGTCGCCTTGGTTCTTGTCATCCGCAAGAAGTCCTCGAGCACTTGATCGCTGAGGGGGGACGTTTAATCGTCCAGTCGCCAATGCCTAGAAAAACGCTGTCTTGTTCCGGTGCGGAGGATCTGTAGATCGGGGCGGCTGATCAGTACAAGCGTCTCGGAAATCCAACCGCGGCCGACGAGCAGTGCTAGCTCCGGAGAGACCCATCCCTTCCAGTGCGACAGCTTGCTGAATTCGGGATGCTTCGTTTGTAAATCAGAGGCGATTGTTTCCAAGGCATCGTCTTGCTTTGGGTCGGAGCATTGCTTGCAACGCTTTTGATCCATCGCATGTGGCGAGACGAGCCGCTTGCACCACTCGCATTTTTTTGCCAGATCGGTCAAGAATCGCTCATCAGATATCGGACACGTGGTCAACATGTCGACGAGGACATTTTTCCCAGAGATCGCACATTGCCCCAGCTCCGTACGCAGTACTTCTTTTTGGGTCAGTTCGCAGCGGCCGACCCCTTCGCGGGCGGTGATCGTTCCGTCCTCGGTGCAGACGAGGTCGTAAGATTCGATATCGGTGATCGGACACTTGAACATCGGAGGGGGCAGCAGTCCCTTCTCCCATTCGATCGCCCAGCCTTGGAAGGCGAGCGATGTTTGAGCACCTTGGTCGAATTGGATCCGCACCTTGCCAGCGACCCATTGCGACCAGGCGACAGTGACGCCGATCCGCTGCGTCGTTCCTAGACTGCTGGCGGCGGCATCGATCCAAGCTGTCATCGTCGATTGATCCCCGGGCTTCAGCCGCGGTGGAATGGCATCGAGGCGGTCCAGGTTCAGTCGGTTCAACAGATCGGTGTCGATCTTGATACCATCGCGACCGAACCAGTGATGTTCGATCTCCGAACCCAAGGTGCTGATTCGCAGGAAGGGTCTCGGTTCCAGCGTGCAGCCAGCCAATTGCACGCGGCCGTCGCGGATCTTGTAAGGTTCCAAGACGACGGCGGCGATTCCGGGAACGTGGCTCGGTTCCCCCGACGCTTGAGCCTCGGTTGCTCCGCCAACAAACTGTCGCTGAAGGTCCCACAGTTTGGCTAGGTCGCCGGTTGTGTCAAACGAGATTGGAGCAGCCGGTGGAGGCTCGTTGTCGGCTGGCGGTGCGAGCGGCAGCAGCGCGATGCCGCCACCCGAATCGGTCTGCATCTGCAGCGACAGCGCGTCGGCAACCCAGGCAACGTAGTCGCGTGACGCCGCGTCGAGGCCCGATTCGTTAAGAACTGTCGGATCCGCCATCTATCCAACTATGCCAAGCGTAAATTCATGGGATGTCCAGCCTGCCAGTCTACCATGGCTAGCTATTGCTGGATACATAAATATCTTGGGGCTCGCCAGAGCGAAACGTGCAATCGTTCTGCCCGCGAATCGATCATCCGCGCTTCCGCAGCACGTAGACGACGTCTTCGCAACTGGCATCGACCGTGATCGGCTCCGAAACGTCGTAGCCGAAGTCGTAGGTCCCGGCGATCTCCCAGCTACCCTCGGTATCGATCAGCGACTGGAATTGCTTGGGCGTATAAGATCGCAGCCGCAATTCGTCGGCAATCCGCTTCTGCCCCTTGGGGGTGAAGATATCAAATCGGATCCCAAAGCGTTCCATCCGTTTTCGCGGAGCGCGTTCGATGGTCCACATCTGCGTCACGATCGACAGGTGTCCACGCCGCGCCGCCCACGACTCCTCTTCGCTGGGGGCCGCCGCCGTAGGCGTCAGATGGATCCCCACCAGGTAGATGCCTCCCTTTTTCGTCCCTGCCGCCATGCAACGCATGTGATCGTGAGCGGTTTGGGCGGTCGTCAGGTGGCGGAAGCTGTTGATCGTATTAAAGGCGAGGTCCCATTTTCGCTTCGGCTTGAAGTCGCTCATGTCAGCGACCCAGGCCGTCGGTTTCATGCCTTTGCGTTCGAAACGTTTGTTGCAGAACTCGACAGCTTTGGGATTCAGGTCGATCCCGGAGACTTCGAAGTCGTGTTTGGCAAGACCGTACAGCAATCGTCCGGTGCCGCAGGCCGGTTCGAACAACCGCCGCGCCTTGCCGCCCAGATAGACGTCGTTGATATCGCGGATGAAGCCCATCTCGGCGGCGCAGTCGGCGCCAAAGACGAGGTCGTAGTACTTCGGGTGGTCGTAGATACTTTCGTTGACAACATCCACTGTGCTTGCTTCTTTCGCTTCGTTATCGGACGGGATTCAGGCCGAGCATCCGCCGCAGCAGACCGATTTGTCCGGCATGGATATGTTCGTGCAGCGGGCAAAACAGAATCGCCCCCAGTTTGTTCGGATAGACCGCGTAGGGCATGTCGATCGGTTCGAGCAGTCGCTGCGGCGAGCTTTCGGTCACAACCTCGATCGACCGTTGGTGGATCGTGCTGAGCCGTTGCAGCAGTTCGTCGGGCGTCGGCTGGCCAGCCGGATCGGCGTCGGGCGTCGTTCCGCGGCCGTACTTCTTGCGGAACGTGCCGGGGACCAATTCAAGGTCCTCGGGCTCGCGGCCGCGCTGCCGGAAGACCAGCAGGCCGTACTGCGAATAGGCGAGGTGGCCGACTTGCCAAGCGACGTGAGTCGGCAGGCCGGCGGGCATTTGAAACCACAATTCTTGCGGCGTGTTGTCGAGCAGTTCGAGGGTGTACTGGCGAGCAAATTCGATTTGCCCCAATGCCACCGCTCGGCTCTTCTCGACCGTTTCGATATCTAGCTCAACGCTCATGCGATAAAATTCCTTATTCACGCAACGCAAAAACAACCGCGACGCGAAGCAGAATCCTAACGGGCAATCCCTGCCAGTGATAGCACCATCAGTACTTCGGCAGGTCGATCACGCCGTTCCAGTCCGACGGCGCGACGCGGCCATGTTGGGCGATATAGACGGTTAAGAAGTCCTTGGCGCGGTCCGCTGCCGGGACCGCGTGCAAGCGTTCAAAGGCATCTCCCCAACGCTTGTCCAACAGCGCGTCGAGCGCCTCTTCATAAGTAGCGATGTCAGCATCGGTCAGCCCACACAGCGGACCTTCGGGAGGCAGGATCTGGCTGACGACCAGTGGCGTTTCGATTCCGGCCGGCCGGACGCGGGCCAGTCGTCGGATCCGGCAGGTCGTTGGCGGGACGAAGTCGCGGACATATCGAGCGGTGATTTCGTCGACCAAGATCTCCGCCGACAACTGTTTCGTCATCCCTTCCAAGCGGCTGGAGAGGTTCACGACCGGGCCAAACGCTGTCACCTTCACTTGGTCGACAGTCCCGATCCGCCCCGCGACGGCGCGTCCGCTGGAGATCCCGATCCCGCAGCGGAAATCGGCCAGCCGACCATCGCTGCCGGCTGATGTGAACTCTTCGAGGATCGCCAATGCGGCGGCGCAAGCGCGGCCGGGCGCATCGACTTGAGCGATCGGCCAGCCCCAAAATCCCATCGCCGCGTCGCCGTGAAAGTCGCCGATCACGCCGCCCGAATCGAGGATGTGCCGCGTCATCACGCCGAGGGCTTCGCTGACCCGTTCCAGCAATTCCAGCAACCGACCTTGCGCCTTTTCACTCTGCCGCGAGAACCCGCGAAGATCGCAGAACAGTGCCGACAGTTCGGTCTCGCGCGGCGCCAGCGCGTCTTCGGTCTCTTTGTTCCCCAAGGCGTTCATCACCACCGGCGCGAAGAACTGTTGCAAGCCGGCCTGGCGGCGCTGCAGGGCACGCATGTCGCGGAGATTGCCGATCGTGGTCGCGACCAATTCGGAGAACTTTAAATCGTCCTGCAAGACGTCGGCAGCTTGCGACGCAGCGTTTCCAGCGGGGCCGTTGAACAGTCCCGCCATCGCTCCGGCGACATACAAACCGAGCCCGTCGGTCCCCGAGATCACGGGGACGCAGAAGGCCCAGTCGATTCCGTCGAGCTGCGTGAACTGCGACTCCCGGCCGCCGTTCCACAAATGCAAAATGCTCTCCCCCGATTCCAGCGACTTGCGGACCAAGCTGGCGCTGGGGGCGCGTTCCTGCGACGTCGGCACGCGGCTATCAAAATGCTGGACGCTGATTTCTGGAGTGTCGCTGCGATTGAGCCCGACGACGGCGACCGCCGATGCGCTGGGGATCCCCTGCAGCAGCACCGTCGCCACGCGAACCCAGAGCTCTTGATCGCTGTTGCTGCCGGAGATCAGTTCGGGCAGCCGCCGCAGGACCTCGATCCGTTGGCCAGCATCGCGAAACGGATTGCGACGCAATTGTTGAGCGTCGAAGGCGTGTTGAGTTAGCTCGCCCTCGGGATCGGGCGAATCGAGCTGCGGGCGATCGACCAGGGTGAACGTTGTGGCGCCGACGACAAAATGTTCGCCGACCGATATCAGGAACTCTTCGCTCTGCTGGCCCTTAAAAAAGATCGGGTTCCGAGCCGCGGCGATCCTGCGAATCCGCAGCTGTTTCCCCTCGCGCGTCATGCGCACATGTTGCCTCGAGATCCGATCGTCCCAGGGAATCGACCACGTCCCCGCGTCGCGACCCAACACGATCGGATGGCTGGCATCGAGGTCGGAGACCGGTCGACGCCAACGGTCTTCGTTGCGCGAACCTTGGACAACCAGATCCAACATCGATTTGCTAACCTCCCGCGTCGGCGTCGTGAAGCGACTCGGCGGCGCTGCGACCGGCAACCGTTCCCGTGCTAAACGCCGACTGGAAATTATATCCGCCGATCCAACCGTCGAGGTCCAGGATTTCTCCGGCAATGTACAAACCGTCGACGATTCGGCTGTGCATCGTCCGCGGATCGACTTCCTTTAACGAGACACCTCCGGCGGTCACCTCCGCCTTTTTGAAGCCCCGCGTCCCTTGGATCGGCATCCGATTTCGCAGCATCCCCTCGACCAGCAGTCGCCGGTTGGCTCCGCTTAATTCGGCCAGCGGTTTCTCTCCCGCGATTTGAGCTTGTTCGATCAAGGCGCTCGCCAGTCGTCGCGGCAGGATTTCGCAGAGTGCTTTGTCCAGCTGGCGGCTCGGTTCGCTCGCCCGTTTCGCATCGAACCAGCTGTTCAGCCGATCGTCGTTCCAGCCGGGCAACGCGTTGATCCGCAGCTCGATCGTCGACAGATCTTCGACGGCGGTGATCGCTCGGCTGACATCCATCGCCGTCGGGCCGGAGAATCCAAAGTGAGTGAACAGCAGCCCGCCGGTTCGCTGAGCCAGTTCGCCCTTTTTCTTCGCAACGCCCGGTTTGCCAACGGTCACTTGGGCCTCAGGAAGCGTCAGCCCTTGCAGCTCCCATGTCCAAGCGCTGCCGCCGACGATCGGGACCAGCGAAGGACGGGGCGTGAGGATTGTGTGCCCGAGTTTTTGCAGCCAGTTGTAGCCATCGCCGACGGTGCCGCAGCCTGGATACGACATCCCGCCAACGGTCACGATCACCGATCGGCAGTGCAGCGATTGGCCATCGAGATCGACTTGGAATCCGGTCTCGGTGCGAGTCAGGTTTTGGACCGCCGCTCCCAATCGCAGCGTCGCGCCACTTTCGGTCATCCGGCGCTGCAACGCTTGGCAGACATCCAACGCTCTGTCGCTTTCGGGAAAGATCTTGCCGCCGGGCTCGACTTTGGTTGGGACGCCTAAGTCGCGGAACATTTGAACGACGTCGGTGGGAGAGAGCTCGGCGAGCGCTTGCCGCAGGAAGCGACCGTTCTTGCCGAAGGCTTCCATAATCCCGGCCGCATCGCAATCGTGAGTCACGTTGCAGCGGGTGCCGCCGGACATCAAGATCTTGACCCCCGCCTTGTTCGCTTTCTCCAAGACGCAGACGCTGCGACCTCGGCGAGCTGCTTCGGCGGCGGCCATCATCCCGGCCGCACCGGCCCCAATTACTACGATGTCAAAGTCATTCTGCATTCGGGGCGTCACATTCCATCGTGCTCGGTCGTCGCGTGGACGTTCCCGATGCGGGTTTTTTCGTTTTTGTTGTCGATGCGTGGCGAGTTACTTTTTCAGCGGCTCGAGCTTTTTCAGCAGTCCGAAAAACTCGCTGTCGGTCGTCAGGATCAAGCTGCTGTCCTTGGTGATCGCCTTTTCGTAAGCCTCCAGCGTGCGGACGAACGTATAAAATTCGCCCACTTCGTTCATCGCTTCAGCATAACTTTTGATCACGTCGGCGTCGGCCTGCCCTTTGGTCTCGCTGGCCTTCTGTTGTCCCTTGCCCTCGATGCTCTGCACCTCAGCGTTGGTTTCGTTGATGATCGCTGCCTTCAAACGTTCCCCTTCGTTGACGTTCCGCGCCGAGATCGATTCTCGCTCAGCGATCCAACGGTCGAACGTTTTGATTCGGACGCTGTCGACAAACGCGATCTGCGAGATCCCGATATCGATCAAGCGGATGCCACGGCCGATCCCTTCTTGATCATCCTTGCTGGCAAGTCGACGTTGGGCTTCGATTTTGATTTGGTCGAGGATCTTGCTCCGACCGGCGAGGATCTCCTTCGAATTCGATTCGCTCTTCTCTTCCAGTTCGACCAGCATCTGTTCGGCTTGGCTCTCGCCAACTTCAGCCAGTTCGTCGTCCAGCAATTGTTGATCGCCCGAAAGGGTCAACGTGCGGTTGGTGCTGCGGACGAGTTCGGCCAGATCGTATTGCGTGATCACGTCGCGGATCGCACTGCGGCAGATCTGTGCCACCCGTTCCTCGGCGTTTTCGATCGTCCGCAATCGCTGCACAAATGTGGTCGGACCGGTCTCGGCATCGTCGATCTGCCACATCGCCCAAGGGATCAACTCGATCTTCTTGTCGTCGCGAGTCGGCAGATCGGGCAGCAGGAATCGCCGGCTGTCTCCCCAGAACTGACGCGTCTTGGGCAGTCGCCGAACCGTTTCGACAAACGGCAGTTTGTAATAGACGCCCGGTTCGACTTTTTCGCGAGCCGGTTTGCCGAATCGCATCACGACTCCCATCTCGCGCTCATCGATCACGAAACAGAAGAAGGGAGCGAGGACGAGCAGGATTGCTAGGACGGCGAGTCCACGTAGTAGATTGATCACAGTTTCAGGTTTCATCGTGGGTAGCTGCTTTATGTAGGAGAACTTAAGAACCGGTCGGACACGCGCGGCGGGTTACGGGGCGGTGGCCGTGGGGTTCAAGTTCAGCATGGGCAGCAGACCTTTTAAGTCGCTGTCGAGGATCGTCTTGGGACCGCTTGTCGAAAGCACCCGTTCCATCGATTCCAGATACATCCGTTGCCGGGTCACTTCAGGAGCTTCTTTATAGCTCTCGTATTTCGATAGCAGCGCGGCGATTTCACCGGCCGCTTCGGCGCGGCGGCGGGCAGCATAACCCTCCGCTTCGCGAATCAATTTATCGCTGTTGGCCATCGCCGTCGGAATCATCTTGTTCCGCTCGCGCCTCGCCTCGTTGACCAATTGGTCGCGCTGTTGAATCGACGCGTTGACGTCGTCGAAGGCGGGGCGAACGCGTTCGGGCGGCGTCACGCGTTGCAGCTGAAGGTCGACAACCGAAACGCCACATTGATAGACCGCTAATTGTTCGGTCATCTCTTCCAATGCGGCCGCAGCGATCTCGTTCCGCTTGCCGGTCAGGATCTCGTCGGCTGAATAATCGCCAACGACGCGGTGCATCGTGCTGCGAGCGACCGCCAGGATCGTATCTTCGACCTGCCGTTCGTTGATGCTGAAGACATACTCTTGCGGGTCGGTGACTCGCCAAATGACGGTCCATTCAACCACCGCGGCAAACAGGTCGCCGGTCAGGATCAAGGATTGCTCCTCTTCCATCTTATTGATCTTCATCTGTTGGCCGCGCGTGCTGGTGTCTTGCGTTCCCGAAGGGAGTCGCAGACTTCGCTCGCTGGTGTCGATCAGGACGCGGCGGTCGATCCAGGGCAATTTGAAGTGCAGCCCGGGGCCGACTTCGCTGTGGTAGCGGCCGAAACGCAACACGACAGCTCGCTCGTATTCGCGAACCGTATAGACGCCGCTCCAGACGACATAGATCACCAGCATCGCCGCCATCGCGATAATGCCGGTGGAGAGGACTTGGCGGGTGGCTTGGCGGATTTCATCGGGATCAAAATTCTGAGGCACAACTCATTCCAGCAGTTTGCGAGTGGTCAATTGAATGTCCGCTTGCAGCGGTCATTCGTCATCTAGGCCCAATCGCGAGCGATTCGGGGCGCGAAAACTTTGGCGATTTCGGCTAGCGTTTCAGTGCCGAGGTTCGCAGCAGCAAAAATCCGGCGACGACAAACAACGACGCGATGATGCCCCACTGCGTGGTATCCATCTGGTTGTAATAGTCGGCGAGTTCGCGCGACGCACCTCGCCACCATTGATTGAAGCTAAATCCGATCAGTAGTTTACCGAGCATAGCAGTTCCTTTCCGATTCGACAGGGATCGCAAGGGAGGCTGATTCTCCATTGCGGCAACCGCAAGATCTGCCTACCAGGGTTGGGGCGGAGTCGAATTCCATCCCGCGGCGGTCAGCAAAAGCTTGGGTTTTCCAGGCGAAAACGCTTCTCGCCTGGCCGGACCGCCAGCTGTATATGCAGTGGTCCAAGGAACCATAGCTTTTGTTGGTAAGAGAAGATGGCTACGATCCAAAAAAATTGCCGACCCACTATTTTCGTTTTTTGAAATGCAGGCTATACTTCGTCCGTCCAAGTGACGATGAGTTAAATCAACGCAAGGACCAAACGCCTTACAAGGCGCGGTAGCTCAATTGGTTAGAGCCCCGGACTGTCGATCCGGAGGTTGCGGGTTCGAGTCCCGTCCGCGTCGCTTCTTCACGTGCTGTGATTTTGCGGCACCTTCTGCGACTGCCAAAGCTGGCAGTTTCAGTTCCCCCGGCCATTCCAAACGATGATGATTCCGTTTGAATGGCCCGTCGGAACGCATGCCCCACTCCAGGTCCACGCGATCACGTGGTGCAATCGCATCGTTTAACCGCGGCGGCAACGCCCCGCGCGTTTCGCGTGACCTGGGCTATGCAATGGATCGGAGCTTCGCCCCTCATGCAAGGTGCGAGCCGCCGCTGCCGCGGCTTCACGGGCGGGGGAGCTTGTTCGCTTCGGGCCGCTGTGTGGTCTCCGCTTGTTTGGATCTTTCGGCACAGTTGGAAAAACCGTCAAGCAGCCGTCGTTTCTTGTTACGGTGTCGCGATGTGTAGTTAGCCTTGGTGTGCGTGCGGTCTATAAGTTGTTGGTGGCAGAGCCGTTCGCTCCGATCGGATTTGTTGCCCGACGTTTAGATCTACGGTCGCAGCAAAACTCCAACAGGGCATCTCTACTATGACGACTAGCACCAAGCAGTATCGATTATTGACACGCAGCGATTTCGACGGGTTGGTATGTGCCATCCTGCTCAAAGAGTTGGGGATTCTGGGAGACATTAAATTTGTCCATCCCAAAGACGTGCAGGACGGAGTTGTCGATGTCACCGAGAACGACATTTTGACGAACCTTCCCTACGTTAATGGTTGCCATCTGTGCTTCGATCACCACTCCAGTGAAGCGATCCGAAACAACGAACCTCACGGCGAGGACTACATCTTGATTCCTGGGGCCGATTCGGCCGCCCGCGTCGTCTACGATTATTACGGCGGCAAGGAACGCTTTCCCGGAATCGGCGAAGACATGATGCAAGCGGTCGACAAAGCGGACTCCGCCAAGTTTGATCTCGAAGAGGTTTTGAATCCGAGTGGTTGGGGACTCCTGTCGTTCCTGATGGATGCCCGAACTGGACTGGGCCGATTTCATGACTTCCGGATCGCGAACTACCAATTGATGATGGATTTGATCGACTGTTGCAAAAACTATTCGATCGAACAGATCTTGGAATTGCCCGATGTTCAAGAGCGGGTCGAGATCTACCGCGCGCATGAGAACCTGGCGAAGAAGCAGATCCGACGATGTTCGACCGTCTATGGGAATCTTGTCGTCTTGGATCTCCGCGATGAAAAGACGATCTATGCGACCAACCGCTTTACGATCTATTCGCTGTTTCCCGAGTGCAATATTTCGATGCACGTGCTGTGGGGCAAGATGCAGCAGAATACTGTTTTTACGATCGGTAAATCGATCTTCGACCGCAGCTGCAGCACCGATGTCGGCGAGCTGTGCCTGAAGTACAACGGCGGCGGGCACACCGCGGCCGGAACCTGCCAGGTCGCCCACGAAGACTCCGCCCGCGTGCTGGACGAATTGATCGGCCAGATCAACGAAGACGCGGGAATTACGACGTCGGTTGTTTAGGAGGAAGTTGAGTTGTTGCTTGCTGGTTTGGTGGCGTGGACCGTTTGTTGGTCTACGAAGCTATTGAAAAAAGGCGTTCGGCGGAGTCGAGTGTCCACCTGCGCAAAATCAGCCGCCGGTGGGAAGTTCGCGGATTCGCAGGTCGCGCCAGCGAACTTCCAGCGGCGGAGTGCCATTGGGAACGCTGTGGACTTGCAAGCCGATGAAGCCGGTTGCGGGTGAGTTCTCGTCCAACAGATCTTCGACTTTGCGGCCGTTGACCCAAGTCTGAATTCGCGGTCCAACGACACGGATTACAAATCGATTCCACTGGCCGTTGATCATCACGTCGTCGACGATCCGATTTTCGCTCAACCATCCACGGCCAGTCCCCTCGCTGTAGATGTAGCCCGATTCGCAAGCATTGTTCGGGTCGTCCGACAGCGCTTCGATCTCGATCTGCGGCCCGCAAACGCGTCCGCCGTTAACATCCTTCTTGCTGAACGAACGGACCTGGACGCCCGAGTTCAATTTGTCGTCCAACAGGACCTCAAACGTCAGTTCGAAATCGGCGTATTCCTTTTCGGTGCACAGCAGCGACGTCGGGCTGCCAACAACCGACCGGCCGACGATCTGCCCACCGTCATTGTGGTAGGTTGCGGTTCCGTTTCGCGGCACCCAGCCGAGCAAACCGACAAGTTCAACCATCGGTTTCCATCCGGCGGAGCTGATGTCTGGCGCGGCGATCCGCAGATCGCTGCCCCGGTTCTCAGCCGGCCGACTGCCCGTCCCCGCACTGCTCAACTGGCGCGGAAGCAGACAGCTTGTGATTGCGATCGCAGCAATCGTAAGTAATCGCCAGCCAAACATAAACGATCCGCTCCAAAGTTGCCGACTCAGCGGTCGACGAATTAAGTTTGTCCTGTCATCTTAAAGGATCGCTGCGGGCGATGCCCACACAATCGTTGTTCCAATCTTGCGGAATCGCGAAACTCAATCAATGGAGATTGGGCAAGCTAGTGGGGAAATCGAGATTTCATTTTGCTCGCTCCGCAATCCGGCCGGTATCGGCCCCCCCTCCATAACACTCTACTTTGATACTGCAGCCATAGGAAACCATTATGTCTCCACGCGGTGAATATCCGACCACGCGCATGCGACGCGTCCGCCGATTCGATTGGTCGCGACGATTGGTCCGCGAAAACGGACTCACCCCCAACGATTTGATCTGGCCCGTCTTTGTTGTCGACGGAGAGAACGTCCGCCAACCGATCGCTTCGATGCCGGGGGTCGAGCGGTTGTCGATCGATCTGCTGGTCCAGCGTGCCGCCGAGGCGGTCGAACTGGGCATCCCCGCGATGGCTCTGTTCCCCGTCACCCCGTCGGAAAAGAAGACGCCTGGAGCCGAAGAGGCGATCAATCCGGAGAACCTTGTCTGCCGCGCGGTCCGCGCTGTCAAAGCGAAAGTTGGCGATGCGTTGGGGATCATCTGCGACGTCGCACTGGATCCCTACAGCAGCCACGGGCACGATGGGCTTTTGAAAGATGGCTACGTCGTCAACGATGAAACGATCGAAGTCTTGTGCCAGCAAGCGATCGTGCAGGCTCAAGCCGGTTGCGACGTGATCGCGCCGAGCGACATGATGGACGGCCGGATCGGCGCGATCCGCAAGCATCTCGACCAAGCCAACCTGCACGACACTCAGATCATGTCGTACGCCGCCAAATACGCGTCGGCGTTTTACGGTCCGTTCCGCGAAGCTGTCGGTTCGGGCAAGAACCTGGCCGGTGGCGATAAGAAGACCTACCAACAGGATCCGGCTAACACCGACGAAGCGCTCCATGAGGTCGCGTTGGATCTGGCTGAAGGAGCCGACATGGTGATGGTCAAACCGGGAATGCCTTATCTGGATGTCGTCCACCGCGTCAAGGATACGTTTTCGGTCCCGACGTTTGCGTATCAGGTGAGTGGCGAATATGCGATGTTATCAGCGGCGATCCAGTGCGGTTGGTTAGCTAGAGAACAAGTCCTCCTCGAAAGTTTGCTCGCCTTCAAGCGAGCCGGGGCCGACGGAATCCTGACCTACTTTGCCATCGACGCCGCCCGCTTGATGCAGTGATTGTTTAGCGAGGCAAGCAGATGGTCGCCTTTCGCAGCGCGAAAGTGCGCACGACCAACGCACTTTCGCGCTGCGAAAGGCGACTAACTCTTGTCCCGAAAGCCTTGAATGACTCGCATCCCCGAACTGCGCATCCGCGACCTCAGCGCGAAATCAGTCCGACCCGACGGACAGTTTGTCCTCTATTGGATGATCGCCAACCGGCGGACTCGCTATAACTTCTCGCTGCAATACGCGGCGTCTCTCGCTCAAGAACTCGGCCGGCCGCTGATCGTGCTCGAAGCCTTGCGTTGCGATTATCCATGGGCCAGCGACCGGTTGCACCGCTTCGTCTTGCAAGGGATGGCCGACAACCGCGCGGCCCTGGCCGATTCCAATCTCCGCTACTACGCCTACGTCGAACCAAGCGTCGGCGATGGGCGAGGTTTGATCCAACAGTTCGCCCGCGACGCCTGTGCGATCGTGACCGATGACTTTCCCTGCTTCTTCATCCCCGCGATGTTGCGGTTGGTCGCGCGGCAGGTCAAGGTGGCGATGCAAGCTGTCGATTCCAACGGCCTGCTGCCGATCCGCGCCACGGAAAAAGTCTTTGCCAGAGCGCACGATTTCCGTCGCTTCCTGCAAAAGAATCTGAAGCCGCATTTGAGCGAGATGCCCAAGCTGGCGCCGCTGCAAGGCTTCCGATTGTCCCCACCGCCACCGATCCCCGACGCGATTCTTGAGCGTTGGCCCGAAGCGACCGATGCGCTGCTGGAAGCTTCGCCGGAACAGTTGTCCGCGCTGCCGATCGACCACGACGTCGGACTGGCCGCGTTCGACGGAGGTTCTGACGCGGCCGCGGCGACGCTCGATTCATTCATCTCGCAACGCCTGCCGCGATACGGTGAGGGTCGCAACCAACCCGAATCCGACGCGTCCAGTGGCCTGTCGCCCTACCTGCACTTTGGCCAGATCTCGACGCACGATGTCTTTGCCGCCATCGTCGAGCGAGAACAATGGTCGCCCGATCGATTGGCTGCGAAGGCGAGCGGATCGCGCGAGGGTTGGTGGGGAATGAGCGAAGAGGCGGAGAGCTTCCTGGACGAATTGATCACATGGCGCGAGGTCGGTTTCAACTTTTGCGTCCACCGCCGCGACTACGATCGCTACGAATCGCTCCCCGATTGGGCTCAACAAACGCTGGGAGAACACGCCGACGACGAGCGTCAATTCACCTACTCGCTAGAAGATTTCGAAGCTGCAAAGACGCACGACGACCTCTGGAATGCGGCTCAGCGGCAATTGGTTCGCGAGGGGCGGATGCACAATTATCTGCGGATGTTGTGGGGCAAGAAGATTTTGGAATGGACCCCCACGCCGCAGGCCGCGTTGCAGGTGATGCTTGAATTGAACAACAAATACGCTGTCGATGGTCGCGATCCGAATTCGTATTCGGGCATCTTTTGGGTCTTGGGGCGTTACGACCGCGCCTGGCAAGAACGGGATGTTTTCGGCAAGATACGTTTTATGAGCAGCGAGAACACGGCGCGGAAACTGAAAGTGAAAAAGTATCTGCAGCGATATGCCGCCGATGCCTCGACCGCTCGCTGATCGAATCACGACGCGTTTTAGAAAGCAGTGCAAATGACGAAACCAGCCGTTGTCCTCTTGTCCGGTGGACTCGATTCCGCCACCTGTCTGGCGATCGCTCGCCGCGATGGCTTCGATCCGCATGCGATCAGTTTCCGTTACGGCCAGCGTCACGAAAACGAACTCGATTGCGCCCGCCGCGTCGCGGATCATCTAGGCGTCGCCAAGCATGTCGTCGTCGATATCAACTTGGGGCAGTTCGGCGGATCGGCCCTGACCAGCGAGATCGCGGTCCCCAAACATGATTCGATCGATCAAATCGACGATGCGATCCCGGTCACCTACGTCCCCGCTCGCAATACGGTCTTCCTGTCGCTGGCCCTTGCCTGGGCCGAAACACTCGACGCCCGCGACATCTACATCGGCGTTAACGCATTGGACTACAGCGGCTATCCCGATTGTCGCCCCGCGTTTATCGAACAGTTCCAACGGCTCGCCAACTTGGCGACCAAAGTCGGCGTCGAATCCGATGACGACGCGATCAAGATCCATGCGCCGCTGATCGATTTGACCAAAGCAGAGATCATCGCCCAGGGACTTAAGCTAGGCGTCGACTACGGCCTGACGCTCAGCTGTTACGATCCCGCCGACGGCCAGCCCTGCGGTCACTGCGACGCCTGCCTACTGCGCAATAAAGGTTTTGCCGAAAACGACCTCACCGACCCCAGCCTCGCTGGCTAAGCGCTCTCTCATCGCTCCCTTCAGCTTCGCCGCGTGAAGCACTGATGACTTCACCCTCCCCCAAACGAAGTTTGGCAGGGGAGGGTCGAACAAGCGAAGCGATGTTCGGGGAGCGGCGGCACGGCAAATGCGGGCCGGTTCAACCTCATGGTAGGCCCTCCCCGAAAAACTCGCTAAACGCTTGTTTCCCGACCCTCCCTGCTTCGCCGGGCGGGTGAAGTCCTGTCACTTCACTCTCCTAACGAAGTTTGAAAGGGGGGCGTGAACCAGCGAAGCAAATCAAAATCTACGTCGCTTGACGATCGCGGCGGCGGAAGGATTCGACGAGCATCGAGCCAACTAAAACGACAAACAGCGTGGCTAGGGCGATCGAGAGGGGGCGTTGGACGAGGCCGGCGATGTTCCCATTGGCTGCGGTTAGCGATTGAACCAAGCGTTCTTCCAGCGGCCCGCCCAAGATGATCCCCAGCACGACCGGAGCCGTTGGCATTTGCAACCGGACCAAGACAAAGCCCAAGATGCCCATCGCCAGCATCGTTAACACATCGAACAGGCTGCCGTTGAGGGCATACGAACCGGTCACACAAAAGGCGACGATCAATGGAAACAGGACCGCTTTGGGAATCTGCACGATCGTCCCGCTGACACGAATCGCCAACAAACCGACAGGCAGCAGGACCAGATTGGCGAGGATGAACAGCAGGTAGATCGAATAGACCAGCGGCAATTGTTCGTCGAAAATTTGAGGCCCAGGAGTCAGGTTCTTCATCATCAGAACGCCGATCACGATCGCGGTGATCGAATCACCCGGGATGCCGAAGACAAGTGCCGGGATCCAGCTGCCCGCCAACGAGGCGTTGTTAGCCGTCGTTGCATCGCCGATCGAATCGAGCGAGCGACGCTGCGATTCGACTTCGCCCTCGTCGCCAGTGACCGTTGGAGCTTTCTGCTGCATCCGCCTCGATGCAGCAAACGCAACCCACGACGCGATGTCACATCCGGCACCGGGAAGCATCCCAATCAGAACGCCAATCCCTCCAGAACGCAGCGTCGACATTTTGCGTCGCCGCAGACGGTCGCCGATTTCTTGCAAAGTGAGCGCCAGCGAATGCGTGGATCGTTGTAACGCCGGCGCGACCGGCGAACGTGGCTTGGCGGGCGCCGCACCGTCGACAAGGTTCAGCAACACTTCGGACATTCCAAACAGTCCGATCATCGCGGGGATAAAGGAGATCCCGGAATAGAGCGAAGCGATCCCCAGCGTGAAGCGAGGTTCTTGATGCGCCGCACTCAGCCCGATCGTCGAAAAGAACAAACCCAGCAACAGGCTCAAAACCGCTTTGCTGCGAGGGCCCTCGGCGACGATCACTGCACACGTCAGTCCGATTAGGAACAACCAAAAGTACTCGGTGACGGAGAACCAACCCGCGGCTTGAGCGAGCCAGCCGCCAAGCATCATCATCGCGATCGCCCCAAAGATTCCGCCGATCACGCTGCAGACCAAGCCCAAACGCAGGACGCGTTGCGCTTCGCCACGACGCGTAAATGCGTAAGCGTCGTCGACATAAGCTGCCGACGCGGGCGTGCCGGGAATCCGCAATAGCACCGTCGGAAGATCGCCGGCGAAGATCGCGCAGGCGGCCATCGTGATGATCGCCGCAATCGCCGCGATCGGATCCAACCAATAGGCCATCGGCACAAACAACGCCACCGCCATCGTTGCCGTCAGCCCGGGAATTGCACCGACAAACACGCCGTACAACGCAGCAGCGATCACGATCAACCAGACATCGCCGCGGGCAAAGACCTGCGTCGCAGCTTCGGTGAATGCTCCGATATCTACCACCCCAGCCACCCCCAGGGCAACGGAACGCCCAACGTCCGAGCGAACAATTGATACAGCAGCGGTGCGGCCAACAGCGTGACTCCGACGATCTGTCGCCGCGTCGCACCAAAGACGATCGCGAGCAGCCACAGCAGTGCGGCGGTCGCCAACACATAACCAATCGTTTCACAGGTCGCGACAAAAGCGATCACCGCCAAGATCACAACGACCGGGCGAAGCCAACGCGACCGGCCGTCGCTCTCCTCCGCCACCGACGGTTCGGTTGCAACCGCGGCTTGGCTGCGGCAAGCCGGAACGACAAAGATCAGCCCCAGAATCCCCAAGCAGATCGGAAAGAAATAGGGACGGACCACCGCTGTTTGCGATTGGACAAACGCGGGGCTGCCGAGCGTCTCGGCAAATTGCCGATCCGATCGACTCAAGAACTCCGTAAATTCCGACGCGTCGGCGATCGACGTCTGAAACCCGCCAGAGTCCATGAACTCCGCGAATTTTGGACTGCGAGAGAGTCTGTCGACCGCAGCTTCCAGCACCTCTACCCGCTCTGGCGGCACGCCGCGTGGACACAACACGCCGCGCCAACTGGATAGACTCCAATCGTCTCCCTGCTCGCGAAACGTCGGCACGTCGGGAGCCGCAGGAGATCGCTCGTCGGCCATCAGTCCGAGACAGCGGATCTCGCCGGCATCGAGCATCGCGCGGGCTTCGGGGATCGAACAGCAGACGAGATCGATGCCGCCCGCCATCAGTTCTTGCAGCGACGGGGCCGCACCGTTGATCGAAATCCAGTTCACCGATTCGCTTGGCAACCCACACTGGGCGACCCAGCCGATCAGAGCGGCATGCCAAATTCCACCCGCTGCGGTGCCGGAAGCGTTCATCGGTTCAGCTCTCTCGGCCAACGCGGCTTCCACATCGGCCAAGCTGTGCCAGTCGGAACGCTTGTGAACGAACAGCGCCGCCGGATCGCGGTTCAGCAATCCCAGCGGTTGGTAATCATCGGGGCCGATGGCGCTCAAGCCGCGATGATGCAGCATGTTTAATTCGACCGTCGCAAGCGTTAGCGTGTATCCATCGGGACTGGCCAACGCGCCGCGAGAATGCCCCGTCACGCCGCCACCACCGGTTGCGTTGACAACGTTCACCGGAACACCCAGCTCTTCTTCCAACTGCACCGCCACCTGCCGCGCGATGCGGTCGGTGCCACCTCCAGCCGACCAAGGGCAGATCAACGTCAGCGGTCGCGATGGAAATTCTTGATTGCTGCCACAGCCTATAACAAAACACGAAACCGCAACCACCGCGGCGTACAAAACGCGAGCGTGTCGAAAGGTCTCACGTTCCGAAAACAAATGCTTCAAGGAGGATTTACACAGCAAATCAAATGGAAGTTTGCAATGGGAAGGTCTGTCGGTCGCCATCGTCTCCACTAGCGATAGAAGACCGGTATCGCCCATTTGCCAAATTCGATCGTCTCCCCTTTGGAGCAATCCTTTTGATACAGCGTGCAGAAATTGGCGGGCGATTTAGGATCGAAGAGTCGGATTTCGGGATTGGCGACAACTCGAAATCCTTGTTCGATCAAACGCTTCGACTGAGAATCCCTGTTGCGATCCGGCGCTGGCGTGAGGAACCAAACCGTTCCCGCACTCTCACAAGTTACCGTTTTCTCTCCATCCAGCGGCACCTTCAGGAAAGAGACCTCTGGCAAACCGGCTGGCAATTCCGCCGCGGTATAGCTGCGATCAGTGAACAGATCGACGCCGCCAACAAACGGTTGCGCGGTGAACGATCCACCAGTCAATTGGCCCTTCTTGCTTTTGCTCAACGGCACGCCATCGGGATTGGCTCGCACCGATACTGGAGGTTTCTCTTTCCCGCCGGAGGCTTGGCTGACGACTTGCCGCAGGCGAACGTCGCCACTGACATCGCGTCCGGCAGCGACATCCTGTTCGCGAAAATGAGCCGTCAGGATCTGGCGTGCATCGGTGCGGCTGAAGTCGTAAACGATATGGATCATCCCGTCGGCGGTCTGCTGGCCATCGGGATACGAGACGCCACCGCGCTCATCCAACAACAACCCTCCGCTCCAACTGGCGCCATCGTCGCTGGAGATAAACGCCATCAAGTGCGATCGTCCTGTCCGCCGGTCGACCGGACCGTGTTTTACTAACAACAGATTTCCCGACGCCAAACGACGCACAAAAAAGCGAGCGCTCGGGTGCTGGATCGTCGAAGGCGTCAGTTCGGGCCAGGTCTTGCCGCGATCTTTGGAAACCGATTGCCCGATTCCGTAATTGGTACGGACCAGCATCCACAGCGAACCGTCTTTGCGTTCGACAAACATGTGCTCATCAAATTGGCGGTCTTTCACCGGCACATTGCAGGCACCGCGCAACGACCACGTTTTCCCCTGGTCTTCCGAAACGATCATCCGGGCACTTTCATCGGTCTCCCGCCACGTCGATGCCGGCAACACCCACTCGCCCGAACTCAACACCGTCGGCTTGCACATCATGATCCCGTCGGTCAACCGCTGCGGTTCGCTCCAGGTCGGGTTTTCGGAATCGGGTTGATCGGTCGAGACACACCAAACGCCGGCGATGCTGCCGCCGTGGCCAACCGCTTGCGCCCAGAACACAAACAACCGACCGTCCGGGGCCATCCACAGCTCGGGATCGTAAGCGCGAACCGGACCGCTGCCGTCGGGATCGACGATCAACACCTCTTTCCATGTCGCTCCGCCATCGCCGGAGGTGCTGACGACGACGTAGTTGTTGTGGTCCTCGCCCGGCGTGATCCCGGCATACCAGTTCGCCCACATCCGCCCGCCCGGCGCCACGGCCAAACTGGGAATGCCTTGAAAAGCGCGGTTGGTGACCGCGTGGTCCTTGGGCAACGGAGCTCCTACGTGTGCGGGAGCTTTGAGGAAACTTTCATCGGCCCAAGCGAGGCTGTCGAAGCAGGGGAGCATCAATAGCATCGAGAGCACGAGCATACGTTGCGTGCGTAACGTCATTGGATGATTCATCGGGGGGAAGCTTTTGCAATTCAAGGCAGGAAGGGGCGGTAACATTCGACAATACAACCTGGCGAGGGACGATGATAACCACTGCCGACGGGGATTTCGAGACCTTGCATGGCTCGCTATGGAAGCCGAGCATCCTCTGTGGGGTGGCTACGCCGGAGAGGATGCCGTTGCGCCGCAGCACTTAGACGGCCGGGAGCTGCTTTTGATGGCTCGTCGGACACAGAAGCCAACGGATCGCAGGCTGGATCGATTGGAAGAGGCGGGCGCAAAAGAAAACCCGCCCGCCAGGCACAAGGTGAACCTGACGGGCGGGAGTTTTATCTCGCTCAGGACCATGCGACTCGACAGAAGTCAACCTCTTCGTGTTCTCAATAACGAACACCGTTGTCTGCCGAAGTCACAATCAGCTTATTAGCCGAAAGGTGATTCGCGAGTGGGGTGGCTGCCTGAGCTGGCAGCCCGCCGGCTGAGCTACGGGTTACCACCCCGTTGGCAAGTACAGCAATATTCCACTTGAACACCTCCCTTCAGATAAACCTGGTTTGGCAGCAGCGGTCCGGGGCCAACCAGAGTGGACCGCTTGATCTGCTCGGAAGTTAATCGTCGCGACGCGTAAATCGCGACCCAACATATTCAGGATTGGCGGGGGGGCTCAAAAAGGCAAGTGGAATTTGGAATCGACGCCTGAGCGGCTGGCATGATCAAATCCCCAACGCGTTGCAAAATCGAGACTTATGCCACATTGGTCGCCCAAAAACAATTTCCTACAGCCAGCTTCTGAAGTGGCCAGCTGGACTCGATTTTGTCGTCGAATCAGGCGATATCGATCTCGAATAAAATGATCACCATCACGTCCGACGCGGAGAAGGAACTCATCGGTCCTGCGCCGCCACCACCGCTCTTGGGGGCGATATTCCCTTCGAGCTTGACGACCTTGCCCCCCTTTTTGTGCAGTCGAGCGATCCACCGATTGATCTCGACCTCCAATTGGTCCAATTCGCTTTCGATGCTTTTGAAGATCTTGACCTGTTGCATTAGTTCCGTCCGGTTCTCGGCGACGCACGACTGGTTAAATTCGATGCGTGGCAGTATCGTCTGTCGCGTGCCCCAGATCAACTCACGAGACCCACGATGCAAGAATCACCAATCGATCGCGACCAATTAGCGGTCGAATATTTGGAACTGCTCCCCTACGAACCCTACCCCGTTCAAGAGGAGGCTTTGCTGGCGTGGTTCTCCGAGCCCCAGGGGGTCCTCGTCGCCGCACCGACCGGGACCGGCAAGACGCTGATCGCCGAGGCGGCCGTCTACGAAGCCCTGAAGACGGGCAAGCAGATGTATTATACGACGCCGCTGATCGCGTTGACCGATCAGAAGCTGGTCGAGCTGCAGGAGACGGTCGTCCGCTGGGGCTATCCCGCCGAATCGGTTGGCCTGGTCACCGGCAACCGCCGCGTCAACCCCGACGCTCCGATCCTGGTCGTCGTCGCCGAGATCCTGCTGAACCGATTGCTGAACCGCGAGGCGTTCGATTTTGCCGACGTCACCTCGGTCGTGATGGATGAATTCCACAGCTTCAACGACTCGCAGCGCGGCATCGTTTGGGAATTGACTCTCGGGATGTTGCCCGAACATGTCCGGACGCTACTGTTGAGTGCCACCGTCGGCAATTCGGTCGAGTTTGTCTCGTGGCTGTACCGATCGCACAACCGGCGGCTGCGATTGGTGCAGGGGACCGAGCGGAAGATCCCGCTGCAATACTGGTGGGTCGACGATCAATTGATCGGCGAATTTGCCGAGAAGATCACCGAGGGATCGCCCGAGGTGCGGCGGACGCCAGCGCTGATCTTCTGTTTCAATCGCGATCACTGCTGGCTGACCGCGGAACAATTAAAGGGAAAGGGCTTGGTCGACGCGGCGCAGAAGACCGAACTGGCCAATATCCTCAACGCCGAAGATCTCTCCGAGGGAGCCGGCCCGAAGATGAAGCAGATCTTGATGCGAGGCGTCGGCATCCACCACGCGGGGATCCTGCCGCGCTACCGTCGCTTGGTGGAGTCGCTGTTCCAAAAGAAGCTGTTGAGCGTTTGCGTCTGCACCGAAACGCTTTCGGCCGGGATCAACCTGCCCGCGCGATCGGTCGTGTTGCCGTCGCTGTTAAAAGGTCCCAAGGGGAAGAAGAAAGTCGTCGAACCGAGTTCGGCTCACCAGATCTTTGGCCGTGCGGGGCGTCCGCAATTCGATACCGAAGGGCACGTCTTCGCCTTGGCTCACGAAGACGATGTCAAAATCTTGCGGTGGAAAGAGAAGTACGATCAGATTCCCGAGGACACCAAAGATCCGGGGCTGATGAAAGCCAAGAAACAGCTGAAGAAGAAGATGCCCAAGCGGCGTCAGGACGAAGCCTATTGGAACCTCACTCAGTTCGAACAGCTGCAGAACGCGGCGCCCGCGAAACTGGCCAGCCGCGGGCAGATGCCGTGGCGTCTGATGGCGTATCTGTTAGGCCATTCGTCCGACATTCAACCGCTGCGAGATTTTGTCGGCCGGCGGTTGATGAACGACAAAGAGCTCAAGAATGCTCAGACGCAACTGAATCGGATGCTGGTCGTGTTGTGGTCGGCCAAATATATCGAACTGGATCCCAAGCCAGCTTACGCAAGCGCCGATGCGTCGCCAAAGAAACAAGCCAGCGACAAACAGTCGGGCGAAAAACCGGAGGCTCCCAAACCGCAGGGGCTGTTCGGCGAGATCCTGCAGCAAATGGAATCCGAACCAAAACCGGAGCCCGATGCCAAACCAGCCACTACCGACGACGACGCTCCCGATGAAGCGGCGATCGCGCGAGGCTACGACTACGAGAACTACAAACCGCTGACCGCCACGCCGACGCCGACGTTGGAGTTGTTGGTCCGGTTGCGGAGTATTCATCCGCTGTACGGCGTCTACATGGCCGATCACATGCTCAAGGCCGACACCAACGAAAAGCTGTTGGCGTTGGAAAGCGTGTTGGATATCCCCGGCAACGTCGCTCGATCGGTCCGCGTGCCAGGCAAAGATGAGCTGCCGCCGGGACCGCTAGCAACCGAAGTGCTCGATCCGCGACTGTTAAAGCTGGGACTGGCGACAGCGGAGGAACTGGGAGTTGGCGGGGATGATGAAGAGGAGGACGCCGGTCCGCGTGGGCGGAAGTATTACGACGAACCACCAGTCCGCGTATTAACGCTCGGCGACAAACTGTACCGGATGTTCCATTCCGACGTCCCGGGCGTGCACGATGTTCGCGTGAACCCGGTTTGGATCGCCGGCGAAGTCCTCGAATATGGCGACTTCAATAAATACATCCTCGCCAAGAAGCTGCAGAAGCAGGAGGGGATCCTGTTCCGACACCTCTTGCGTTTGATCATGTTGATCGACGAGATGGCCGAGATCCCGCCACTTGGCAGCACGCCGGAAACCTGGGAAGACATCCTGGACGACATCGCCGACCGACTGACCGAGATCTGCCGCCGCGTCGATCCCGAGAGCACCGATGAAGCGATCGAAAACGCCACCGCCGGCGACGACCTTCTGCCACCGGTCGTCCGCCGCAAAGAAAAGGGCTAAAGCCACAACTCAGGAAGCTGCGTCAGTGATGGCCGTAGGTGACGCCGGGTGCCACTGGCTTGCCAGTGCATTTCGAACGAAGCCCCAGGGGAGTGCATTACCCAAACGGCTTCCGGTGCGGCTTCGTTTCCGCAAATCAACGCAGTTCAAACAGATGGCATTCCCGACGTCTTGCGGTTATTCAAACATTGGGGCTCCGTCAGAAGAGCACTGGCAAGCCAGTGGCACACACCTGCCATCCTTCCTGCCTGAGGGGCGAAGCTTCGGTCCTTTGCCTAGCCCAGGTCCGGCGGAGCGAGCCCCGCGAGCGGAGTGTCGGCCTGGGGACCGTACCAACAACACGTAACGGAAGGGCCAACGGCCCGGCGATTTGTTGTTGCTCGATTTGAATTGTGCCTGTCCCTAATTCCTCGGCTAACCCACCCGCGGATTGCGCACTCGGCTCAGCCTATTTTTTGCCCGCGAATATCGCGAATTTACGCGAATGGAAAACCGTTGACGAGCATTTGGTTGGATAAGAGTCATTCTCCACGAGCGAGCTACCCGGTGCCTCTCCTGCCCGAGGGACGAAGCTCCGATCCTTTGCTTGGCTGTTGAAGACTGGGTGCCACTGGCTTGCCAGTGCATTTCGAACGAAGCCCCAGGGGAGTGCATTACCCAAACGGCTTCCGGTGCGGCGTCGTTTCCGCAAATCAACGCAGTTCAAACAGACGGCATTCCCGACGTCTTGCGGTTATTCAAACATTGGGGCTCCGTCAGAAGAGCACTGGCAAGCCAGTGGCACACACCTGCCATCCTTCCTGCCCGAGGGGCGAAGCTCCGATCCTTTGCCTAGCCCAGATCCGGCGGAGCGAGTCCCGCGAGCGGAGTGCTGGCCTGGGGACCGTGTTCACAATGAACAAACCACCTCCGTAGCCACGGCAGCGGCGGCCGCTTAAAGCCTGCGGCGCGAGCGTTACCTGTCGCCGCCTCCGGGGCTTTCCATTGATTGCGTCTTGCCCGATCCTGTGGCTCGCGCCACAGGCTTTATGCAATCGCCGCCTCTGCGGCTTGCAACTAGCACGAGAGGCGAAGCTCCGGTCCTTTGCTTGGCTGTTGAAGACCGGGTGCCACTGGCTTGCCAGTGCATTTCGAACGAAGCCCCGGGGGAGTGCATTACCCAAACGGCTTCCGGTGCGGCGTCGTTTCCGCAAATCAACGCAGTTCAAACAGACGGCATTCCCGACGTCTTGCGGTTATTCAAACATTGGGGCTCCGTCAGAAGAGCACTGGCAAGCCAGTGGCACACACCTGCCATCCTTCCTGCCCGAGGGGTGAAGCTCCGATCCTTTGCCTAGCCCAGGCCAATCGCAGCGAGCCCTGCGAGCGGAGTGCTGGCCTGGGGACCGTGCCAACAACACGCGAACGAAGAGCCAACGGTCCGGCGATTTGTTGTTGCTCGATTTGAATTGTGCCTGTCCCCAATTCATCGGCTCGGTCTGGTTTGCGGAGGTTCGTCTGTTGGAACGTCGAAAACTGCTCGCTCGTTTGGTAATATGCTGATCCCCGCAATTGGCGGTTTTGCGTTGCGGGGGTGTTTTTATTCGAGTTCATTGCAATCCCTTCGTCAGAGATCCCAATGACAAACTTAGAACCATCTCCAGAAGCGTTGAAATTTCGTGGATCGATGCGTGCGGGTTCCTTCACCGCTCAGCTGTTTGTTGAACTGGCCGTCGAGCCGTCGTCGCTTACACTAAGTGCCTCCATGCGGTCGTTCCGAATCGACCGCGAGAATTTTCAAGGGCTCGAAGAAACCTCGATCCTTGGGATTTTTAAGCGCGGTATCCGTTTCCGTCATAGCCAGCCAGGCCTGACGAATCCGATCATCTTTTACCCGTCGATGAATCGAGACGCGTTCCGCCAGCATCTTCAATCGATCGGTTGGTCGTAACCCGCAACGTCCGGTTGCCTGCCGAAACCTGTTGCAGGCGACACCTGGCTTGGCGGATCCTGCGGCTTGCGCCCGCAGGCTTTATGCGATCGCCGCATCCGCGGCTTTTAGCTCACCAGTTCAGCTGGTGGTGCTGCGCTGGACTGCTTCTCGCACGATCGCTCGCATTCTTGGTTCGGCGATCTGGGCTGCGGCTAGGACGTCGGCGTGGTCGGTGCGTTGGGGAGCGTCTGGACGGGCGATGTTGCTGACCATCGACATGCCCAATACTCGCATCCCGATCCGCTGAGCCTGCAGGACTTCCGGGACGGTGCTCATGCCAACCACATCGGCTCCGATCTTGCGCATGAAGCGGTATTCGGCGCGAGTTTCGTAAGTCGGGCCGAGCGTGGCGAGGTAGGTTCCCGAATGAGCTGGAAAGCCGTTCAGCCGCGCCGTCTCCAAGGCCTTCTCGCTGAGCGCTTGATCGTAGGGGGATGCGCCACGCAAAGGGGCGTCGCTGCGCGTTTGCGGAGGATAGATTCCGTAATCGAATCGTTGCCCCGGGTGTCCGTGCAGCATGTCGATGTGGTCGCGGATCACCACGATGTCGCCGATGCGATATTTGGGGTTCAGCCCGCCGGCGGCATTGGAGACGATCAGCGTGTGCGATCCGATCGCGGCCAAGACGCGGACCGGGAACGAGACCTGTTCGGTCGTCCAACCCTCGTAGCGATGGAAGCGGCCGGACATCGCGATCACCGGTTGGGAATCGAGCCAGCCGAAGATCAGTTGGCCGCTGTGCCCCGCGATCCGCGATTGTCCCCAGTTGGGGATGTCGGCGTAATCGATGGCGATCGCATCTTCGATGTAGTCGACAAGGTTTCCGAGCCCGCTGCCCAAGATGATCGCCACCCGCGGTAGTTCGGCGAGTTTGCACGCGATGAATTCCGCAGTCCGCAAAACTCGCTCGGCCGGACACTGTTGGTTGGGATGCTTGGTCATACGATTCTTGGGTGGAGGGCTCCGCGAAAATCAGAACGGCGGGATCGAGCCCGGGCTAATCATGGTGGGCTGTTAAGTGTTTGTGCTTATATAAATTAGCCGGCACGCGATAGCGAGGCGTTGTCCAAGGTAACCGGACGCTAACGCGTGCCGGCTGATACCTCAAATTGAAACACCGATCTGCGGTGGGGATTACGCCAGGCGGTCGTTGGCGAAATCGGCGACCGACTGGCGGACCAGGGTTCGCAGGTTCGGTTCGGCGGCGTTGGCGATCGCGATGATCTCCTCGACAACCGCTGGCTGCAGCGCGTCGGGCAGGCACATGTCGGTGATCACCGAAAATCCGACGACCTTCAGCCCGCAGTGGACCGCCACGATCACCTCCGGCACGGTGCTCATGCCAACGACATCGGCACCGATCGTCCGCAGGAATCGGTATTCGGCTCGGGTTTCCAAGTTTGGTCCGGCGACGGCGACAAAGACGCCTTTGTGGGCGCGAATGTTCTCGCGGCGGGCGATTTCCAAAGCCGTATCGACCAGCCGTTGGCTGTAGGGTTCGCACATGTCGGGGAAGCGTGGCCCGAGTCGATCGTCGTTGATGCCGATCAATGGATTGTCACCCATCAGGTTGATCTGGTCTTCGATGACCATGATGTCCCCCGATTGGAAATAAGGGTTCAGGCCGCCGCAAGCGTTCGAAACGACCAACAATTCGGCTCCCAAAGCCTTCATCACGCGGACCGGCAGCGTGATCTGTTTCAACGGATAGCCCTCGTACATATGGAATCGGCCTTCCATTGCAACGACGGGGACACCTTGCAGTTTCCCGCAGACCAACCGCCCGCGATGGCTGGTGGCTGTCGAAGTCGGAAAGTGGGGGATCTCCGAATAGTCCAACGAGGCCTCGATCTCGATCTCGTCGACGAGTCCACCCAGGCCTGTCCCGAGGATGATCCCGGCCCGCGGAGTGGTCCCCCAAGCGGCTTTGATCGCTGCTGTCGATTCTTCGATTTTGTCATAGAGGTCGAGCATGCGGAATCCTTTTATCTCGCGGATGCGACGGTCTTCGCGGTTTCGGGGGGAGCTTCGATCGTTTGTACAGATCGCTGCTGCTGAGGTGATGTCGCATCATAAAACCTGCGCCCCCAACGTGGCAACGGACTTGATAGGATTGAAGATATCTGTTTCAAAAGAACTTCGACCGGATCTTTTCTTTCTGCGCCGGTACCCGATGCGGATCGGCACGCCGCACCGACCGACTGCACGAAAATCCGTTAAACTCAGCTTGTCTCTACATTGCGGTAAACCGCCACGCCGAAAAGGTTGGGGCAGATCGAACCCCTTCGCGGCCATCGTTCTTTTAAATATCCCTTTTGTTGCACGTTAAGTAGAAGCGAATTCGCATGATCCCTTCTGTCGATCAGTTTGAAAAGCTCGGAGCCTTCTATCTGGGCCGCGAGTACGATATGAAAGCCGGTCGTAATCGCGACGATCTGCTGATGTACGATGCCAAGGATTTGTGCACCCACGCCCTCTGCGTCGGGATGACCGGCAGCGGCAAGACGGGGCTCTGTCTGTCGCTGTTGGAAGAAGCCGCGATCGACGGCATTCCGGCTCTTTGCGTCGATCCCAAGGGAGACCTGGCGAACCTGCTGCTGACCTTCCCCGACTTCAATCCCGACGATTACAAACCGTGGTTGGAACAGGGAGAAGCCTCGCGGAAGGGGATCACGCTGGACGAATTGGCTGCCAGCAAGGCGAAGCTGTGGCAGGATGGTTTGGCGTCGTGGGGGCAGGATGGCGATCGCATCCGCCGTTTTCAAGATTCGGTCGACATCGCCGTCTACACGCCCGGCAGCAACATCGGGCTGCCGCTGACCATCTTAAAGAGCTTCAACGCGCCGCCCCCCGAAATCCTAGAAGACAGCGAAGCGATGAGCGACCGGATCGCCGGCGCGGCGTCGGGGCTGTTGGCGTTGGTCGGCGTCGATGCCGATCCGCTCTCCTCCCCAGACCACATCCTGCTGTCGAAGATTTTAGACACCAACTGGCGTGCCGGGAAAAACGTAACCATCGGCGATTTGATCGGCATGATCGCTTCGCCGCCGTTTGATCGCGTCGGCGTGATCAATCTCGATGCCTTCATGTCGCCAGCCGATCGAACCAAGCTGTCGATGCGGTTGAACAATCTGTTGGCCTCTCCCGCCTTCTCGACTTGGTTGGAAGGCGAAGCGTTGGACATTCAGCGTTTGATGTACACCGACGAGGGGAAGCCGCGGTTGACGATCCTGTCGATCGCCCATCTGTCGGATACCGAGCGGATGTTTTTCGTCACGATCCTGTTGAACGAATTGGTCGCCTGGATGCGGACCCAGAGCGGCACCAGCAGCTTGCGGGCGATGTTCTACATGGATGAGGTTTTTGGCTATTTCCCTCCCGTCGCTAAACCGCCATCGAAGGCGCCGATGCTGACGCTGCTGAAGCAGGCTCGGGCGTTTGGTCTAGGCGTCACGCTAGCGACTCAGAACCCGGTCGACCTCGACTACAAAGGGCTATCGAACATCGGCACCTGGTTCTTGGGGCGGCTGCAAACTGAACGCGATAAGCAGCGTGTGCTCGAGGGACTCGAAGGAGCCGCGGCGCAGACCGGCGTGCCGTTTGATCGCCAAGAGATGGAACAGACGCTGGCCGGGTTGGGGAGCCGCGTCTTCTTGATGAACAACGTTCACGACGATGGGCCGCGCGTCTTTCAGTCGCGTTGGGCGCTGTCGTTCCTGTCGGGCCCGTTGGCTCGCGATCAGATCTCTCGGTTGATGAAGGACCGCCGCGAGCAAGCGGCCAAGGAGTTGGCCGAAAGTGGTGAACCGGCCGAATCGATCGCCACGGGAAGTGCTCAAGGTGCGCGGCCGATGGTCCCCGCGGGGATCGAAGAGCGATTTGTCTGTCCGACGAAAAGCCCGGCCGAATCGGCGTCGCTGGTCTACCGGCCGGCGATTTTAGGAAAGGGCTCGCTGCACTTCGTCCGCAGCCGCGGGTCGATCGATCTGTGGCAGGACCAGTCGCGAATCGTCTCTTGCGCCGCTGGCGTCCCCGATCCGCTGTGGATCGACAGCAAGCCGGCTCCTCAGGATCTGCAGCTCAGCGATCGACCGGACGAAAGGTATACGTTTGCCGATCTGCCGACCGAATTGGTGAATGAGAAATCGTACAAACGCTGGGCGGACGATCTGAAGGATTACTTCTACCGACACCAGACGCTGGCGGTCTACGAATGCGACGAAGTCGATCAACTGGCGCCGCCGGGGTCGACGGAGGTGCAGGCGCGATTGCACTTCAAACAAGCGGCTCGCGAGGCGAGGGATCGCGAGACGGAGAACCTGCGCGACAAGTTCTCCTCGAAAATGCAATCGTTGGAAAAGAAGATCCGGACCGCCGAGGATCGCGTTTCCCGCGAAGCGTCGCAAGCGCAAGGGGCGACTTGGCAATCGATGATCCAGATCGGTTCGACGCTGTTAAACGGATTTATGGGGAACAAGATCAGCCGTCGGGCTTCGACAGCGGCCAACGGATGGAATCGGGCCGCGCGGCAGAAGGAGGATGTCCACCGTGCCGAAGCGGCGTTGCAAGCGTTGCACGACGACATGGCTGACCTGGAAGAGGATTTGAAGCGGGAGATCGATGAACTGGCCGAACGCTTTCATATCGATAACCTGAAGCTGGACGAGACGCTGATCAATCCACGCAAGGGGGATTTGCGAGTCGATTCGCCCGTGCTGCTGTGGACCCCGTGGCAAGTCGATTCGGTGGGGATCGCCCAGCGGCTGTTTTAGGGATCGCCGCGATGGTCGCCTTTCGCTCCGCGAAAGTGCGGATGCCGAATAAGCGCTTCGCGAACCGGCTGCTAACGCGTGGCGGCTGATGGTCGCCTTTCGCTCCGCGGAAGGCGCGTCCGGTGCATACAGGGGCCGCACTTTCGCGGAGCGAAAGGCGACCTTGGGCAAATTCGCAGGCTTGCTGCGAGTGCAACGTTACCTGCTTTTTACGGTGCCAAATGCCGCAGCGCTCGGCGGTCGAGAGGACCGTTGTCGCGCGACGGCCCCTTTGCTGCAACTTGGACGCTCGTTAGGATTCGGCAGCTATGTCACATGGTCTGAACCCCGCTCAACACGAAGCCGTTAATACGCTCTCTGGTCCGCTGCTGGTCTTGGCCGGAGCGGGTACGGGGAAGACGCGCGTCGTCACCTTTCGTATCGCCAACCTGATCCGCAACGGCACCGCCGCCGATCGGATCCTTGCGGTGACGTTCACCAACAAAGCGGCGGGCGAGATGCAGGAGCGGATCGCCGAGCTGTTGGGGATCTCCAAACGCCCGTCTAAAAAAGACGATCGGCCGCGGCCGGTGATCGGCACGTTCCACTCGCAATGCGTTCGCATCTTGCGGCAACATGCGACCAATCTGGGCTACCCGAAGAAGTTCGCGATCTACGATCGATCGGATCAAGAGAGCATCGCGCGGAGCGTGCTTCGCGAATTGCGTTTGCCGACGGCGGCGCTGAAGCCGGGCGATCTGCTGTCGATCATCGGCCAATGGAAAAACGGCTCGATCCATCCCGACGCGGCGGTCAACGAAGCGCGCACCGACAAAGAGCACCTCGCGGCGGCTGGTTATCGGCGGTATCAGAATTCGCTGAAGGCCTGCGGCGCGATGGACTTCGACGATCTGTTGCTGAACACCGAGGTGCTGTTTACCGAACACGAAGAGGTTCGCCAATCGGAGGCCGATCGCTTCGATCACATCCTTGTCGATGAGTATCAGGACACCAACGGCAGCCAGTATCGGATCATCAAAGCGCTCGCCGATGCGCACCGCAATCTGTGTGTCGTGGGGGACGATGATCAATCGATTTATGGCTGGCGTGGAGCCGACGTTCGCCACATTTTGAACTTCAAGAAAGACTGGGAAGATGCGACCGTCGTCCGCTTGGAGGACAATTATCGCTCGACCGGTTCGATCCTCGAAATGGCCAACCGGTTGATCCAGTACAACACGGTCCGGCACGACAAATCGCTGAAGCCGGCACGTCCGGCGGGACAGCGGCCGCGGATCTCGCAGTTCAAAGACGAGACCGAAGAATCGCAGCGCGTCGTCGGCGAGATCGGCCGGTTGATCGAATTGAATCACTACCAACCGGGCGAGATTGCGATCCTGTTCCGGACCAAGGAACAGCCGCGGTTGTTCGAGCAGGAGTTGCGGAAGGCCGCCCTGCCCTACGTGATGATGGGCAGCCAGTCGTTTTTCGATCGACGCGAAGTCCGCGATGTCGTGGCGTATCTGAAGTGGGTCGAACAGCCCGACGATGAGGTCTCGCTGATGCGCGTCGCCAACACGCCGCCGCGCGGGCTGGGCCAGGGAACTGTCAAGTTGTTGATGGACGCCGCGGTGAAGCGAGGCCAGCCGATCTGGCAGGTGATGTGCGACGACACGGTCACATCGACGCTGCCGCCAGCGGCTCGCCGCGGAATCGACGACTTGCGTGGCATCCTTGTCGATGTGCAGAATCGGATCCGCGACGATGGACTGACCGAAGCGGTTAACACGCTGATCGCGCGAACGCGTTATATGGACGAGATTCGCACGCGTTACAACGAGCCCGAAGAGTGTGAAGCGAGAATCGCGTCGATCGGCGAAGTCGTCAACGCTGTCGATGCGTATGCCGATCGCGCCAAGAAACCCAGCCTGACCGACTTCCTCTCGGAGATCGCTCTTTCGGGACGCGAGATGGGGAACGAAAAAGATCGCGCTGCCCAACAGAACGCGATCTGGTTGCTGACGATGCACGCCGCCAAGGGGCTCGAATTCCCTGTCGTCTATATGGTCGGCATGGAGGATGGCCTGCTGCCTCACCACCGCAGCACCAAGGGGGACGACGACGCGATCGCTGAAGAGCGGCGGCTGTGCTACGTCGGGATCACCCGGGCGCAGGAAAAGCTAACTCTTTCGCTGGCGCTGACGCGTCGTAAATGGGGTAAGCCCCGGCCGACGACGCCCAGCCGGTTCCTGTACGAGATTACCGGCCAAGCCGATAATCCAAACCGCTACCGCAAGTAGCTCGTCGGTTCCCTTGCCATGCTCAGCACCACCGCAGAATCGACCGACGACGATCCGCTGGCGTCGGTCTTGGGAGTCATTGATCTGAAGGGGGGCAAAGCTGTCCATGCGGTCCGCGGCAATCGCGACAGCTATCGGCCGGTTTGCTGTGCCGCGACAAATGATGGCGATCCGATCGCGTTGGCTCAAATGTATCTCGATTCCGGCGTCGGCGGGTTGTACGTCGCCGATCTGGACGCGATCACGGCGGGGGCTCCTCACGACAAGCTTCTGAATCGCTTGGCTGATTTGGGAGCTCCGATTTGGATCGACGCCGGCGTCGTCGAATTGCAACTGCCCGCGTCCGATCGGATCGTCCGCGTCGTCGGGACCGAATCGATAGCCTCTTTGGAAGAACTGGTGCCGCTGCGCGAGCGGTGGTCGGCTCGGCGGCATGGGATCGTTTTGAGCATCGATCTGCGCGAGGGAGTCGTTTTGGGGGGATCGCCGGCTTTGGCAAGTCAAACGGCTGTCGAGATCGCTAGCGAAGCGATCGACAGCGGTTTCGATCGCCTGATCGCCCTGGATCTGGCTGCTGTTGGAGCCGCTTCTGGCACCCTAACGTTGCCGATTTGCCAGGCTATCGCCGAGAAACACCCCCATGTGGAATTGACCTCCGGCGGCGGGATTCGGACGCTCGCCGACATCCAGATACTAAAAGAGGGGGGCTGTCGATACGTATTGGTCGGTACGGCCCTCCATGGTGGGCGAAAGAAGTTGTCCTTTGGCAGCGGAACTTGTTGACACACGCCAGTTTGCGGCGATAGTCTGTTTATAGGGATTTGTGTCCCGAATCCCTTCTTATCCCTTGGCGATTGCCGCCCCTATCGCTCCAGCCCTCGAGGTTCCGATGTCGCATCGCGTCGAAGCTACCCATGCCGCCAGTCTCCAGCATTCCCATCGCGCCCGACAGTTGTTGGCAGCATGGTTTATTGGATTGATCGCTGCAGTGGCGTTTGGGGCGATCGCCGCGCCGGCTTGGGGCCAAGCGGCAGCTGGAAAGCCTCAATACGACGTGATGAAGTACCAGCCGAACTGGTTTACGGAAAAGTCGATCGTCAATCGGATCAAACAGATTCGCGGCCAGATCGTCAACGATCCGGCACAGTTGAGCGAGCAGAAGGACTTCTTCGTCAAGATCTACCAAAACATCTTTGCATCGATGACCGACCCGGCGGAGTTTTCGAATCTGCAACCGCGTCGGGCCGAGGTGATGAAGGACATTTACAACGCCGCTCGCCGCGGCAACACGCAGGTCTCGCGCGGCCTGTCGATCATGTCGTTCCAGCAATGCAAAGCGATCGCTCAAGGAAACTACTACCCCGGGGCGCGGATCAACGCTGTCTTTATGATCGGCGAACTCAACGACCGTGAACCGAACTCCTTGGAAAAACAGGCACCGATCCCGATGCAAGCGGCGCTTCCGTTGCTGTTGGAGATCGTCGAAGACGCCAAGTACGACGATGGTTTGCGAGTCGCGGCGATCCAGGGTATTCAACGCCACGCTTCATTGAACGCCGAGCGTTGGAAGCCGGAATTGCAGGACAAGGTCGCTGACCTGATGATCGCGACCGCTCAACAGGACGCTCCGAAAGATCGCAATCTGGACGCTCACGGCTGGGTGCAGATGTTGGCGATCAACACGTTGGTCAGTCTGAAAAACCCGCGCCGCGTCGACCAAGTGGCCAAGCTGGTGATGGAGATTCCAACCAAGGAGGATTCGTCGCAGTTGGCCCTCGTTTACGCCGCCCGTGCGACTCCCAATATCCAGATTCCCAAGGAGTTCAAGCCACAAGCGGATACCGTTTTGAAGCGTTGGGCAGCGGAGGTGAGCGAAAGTATCGCACGAGAGGCGAAGCGGATCGAAGACCTCGAAAAGCCACGTCCCCAGGCCTCGATGGCTGGTATGGGGATGGGCATGGAAATGGGGATGGGAGGCGGTGAGGCCTATTCCGATATGGGCATGGAGATGGGGATGGGCATGGGAATGGGCATGACCGCTCCAGGTGCCGCAAAACCACAGACCATCGAGATCATCCTCGCCCGTCGGATGCTCAACGATACGATCGAATCGTTCCATCTCGGATTGACCGGCACGCGAGCCAAGACCGACGCCGCCAGCGCGGCCAAAGGATTGGTCGCCAGTCTCAGCGATGAGAAGGAGAAAGCCGATGCGATTCGATTGGTTTCGATCATCGATGAGGTGAAGGCGGGGGTCAACGACACGATGATTTCGAAGAATCTCGAGTATGCCGAGAAGCTTCGCGAGCTCGAAAAGAAGCTGCAGGCCTTCGTCGATCCCGACGCCGCGGCCGATGCGAAGCCGGGGACAAATACGAGCCCATTCTTCGATGGCCCGTTTTCTAGTGCTCCTCCGGCGCTCAACCGCAGCGAACCCAACGTCGCTTCGCGCACTAAGGCAGCTGGACAGAACTAAGTTCGGTCAACGCCAGCTGGGTAATTCCGTATTTCCGCACGTCCCATTCGGCTGCGGTTAGTTCGGCGGTATCAAAAAAGTTGTCGCATTCGGCAACCAGTACGCCGTGCGGATGGGCTTCGGCGGCAAAGCAGATCATCCGGTTCAGGTCTTTGATCCGCGACTGGAACATTTCGTACGGCGGGCACATCAAAAACACCCACGGCGATTCGGGCTCTTCGGCGTGCGCTTGGTGCATCAACGCTCCCAGGCCACGAAAGGCGTCTCCCGCGGTCAACGAGATGCGGTCGGCGAGGTCGAGATCGGCGACGTTTTGGCGGATCTGTTCCAGCGTTCGGCGGTTTTGCTCCATCGTCACGGCGCGGCTGGCCCCGCGGCTGATCGATTCGATCGCTAGCACGCCGGTGCCGCCAAAGGGATCGAATACGATCGCTCCTTTGATTCGTTGGCCGATCAGATTAAACAGGCTCTCACGCACCGAGTCTCGCATTGGACGCGTGCTGCGGTCGCCGTTGTAGCGGACCTTGCGGCCCCGCATATCGCCCCCGATCACTCGCAGCGTGGTCGCTTTGGACTTCAGACCGCGCTTCGCCTGGGACGCCTGGTAGGGTTTTGATTTCTTCAAGAATTGTCACGTTTCGCAAGGATTTCACTGAACCGCCCAGGCAATTGCGTTCGTACAGCCTGGATTCTACGGTCTATCATGACGTCGCGTGGTGTGGCCATCAATGGGAGCCTGGGATAGGGCTGTGGATTCGATCTTGAAGATGAGAGTTGAAATGGGATTACGAAACCTGGCCGCGCCGCTGTTGCTGACGATCTGCTTTGGCACCGTGGCCGATGCGCAAGAGTCTGAGGCCGATGCCAAACCGGCCGCGGAACAACCGGCAGCGGAAGAGGCGAAACCGGCAGTGGAAGAGCCGGCGCCCGATGAGCCCAAGCCGGCTGTAGAGGAAGCTGCAGCGAGCGAGGAAAAGCCGGCGGGGGGGAAGACCGAAGCGGCGAAGAAGGCGCAGGCGGTCTTTGACCAACGGGTTGAAGAGTGGCGGAAAGCGACTCAAGCGTTGTGGACCGAGGTCAACGAATTTCACACCGCCCGCGGCGATGTGAAGTTCAGCGAACAGATCCGCTGGGCCGAGCGTGAATCGGCGGCTCGCGATGCGATGCAAGCTGCTTTTCTGGCAGCGTCCAACTTGGTCTTCGAGGATCACGAGAATCGCGACGGGCGAACATTTTTGGCGCAGTCGATCCTCTACCATGCGCAAACCGACTGGTACGAAGGGCTCAAACAGGGTGCGCTGGCGATGCTGGAAGCTGGCGTCAAGGATATCCAGTTGAACGTGATCGCCGGTGTCTCCGCGGCGGCGACGGGAGACTTTGAAGTCGCCAGAGGGCATCTGAAAGAAGTTCCCGACGGTGATGAAGGACTTGCCGAGGTTGGGCAACGGATGAAATTTATTCTCGATCCGTTGCAGGAGAGTTGGGAGAAGGAACAGAAGTTGCGAGAGGCGGAGGCAAAAGCGGACGACCTGCCGCGCGTTCTGCTGAAGACGACGCGAGGCGAAGTGTTGGTGGAACTGTTTGAAAACGAAGCTCCCAACACGGTCGCTAGTTTCATTTCGTTGGTCGAAGATGGCTTCTACGACAATGTTCCGTTCTACCAAGTGGTCGAGCATGAGTTTGCTCAGACGGGCGATCGCGACGGCGATGGATCGGGCACCGCTGACTACCGTCTGCCCGATGAAGCGATTGGCGAGCGGGGGATCTTTCGCGGATCGTTGGTGATGGCCAAGATCCCCAATCCCAATGCCGCACGCGATCCCGATGCGTCGGGCACCATTCCCAACACGGGCAGCAGCCAGTTTTTGATCACTCTGTTGCCCTTTAATCCCGAATACAAAGAACTCTGCTGCTTTGGTCGCGTGGTAAGCGGGATGGGAGCGATCTCGACGCTCAATCGCGCCAAGGTCGAAAAGGAGAAAGACGCGCCGGTCGTATTGCCCGATTCGATCATCGAAGCGGAAGTTGTTCGGAAGCGGGACCACGAGTACAAGCCCGAGACGCTCCCCTACTGATCCCCTTCGACGGTCGCCGATCTAATCGACGAAGATTCCATTGAGCCGCTCGGCGAGCGGTTCCCAGCGATCGGCCGCCACTTCGAAGTCGGCGTCGAGCCAACGGACCGATTCTTCGGGCATCACCCGTGGCTGTTCCTTGACGCTGCGGAACAACGGGATCTGGGAACTGTTTCCCATCGCCAGCCGCTTCTCGGTCTCGGGGCTCATCAAAAACAACGCCAACTGCTCCGCCGCGACTGGGTGCGGTGCGTCCTTTAAGACAGCCAACGTGTTGGGAATTCGCAGCGTTCCCATCTGATCGGGCTGCTGGTCGGGGTAGACGATCGCGACGGGAAAGCCCAGGTCGCGTTCGATCACCGCGTCGTCGGTATCGGTCAGCCCCCAAGCGACTTGCCCGGCCGAGACCGCTTGTGCGACCTGCTTGTTCCCCGACAGCGTGACGGCGTTTTGCTGGATCTCGCGAAACAGAGCGTCCGCCTTTTCCTGACCTAACTGATTCTCGAGCACCGCCGCGTGCGTGGCCGTGGTGCCGAACAGCGGCCGCGCGATCGCCCCCTGCCCTTTCCATTTTGGATCAGCTAGATCCAAGACGCTTGTCGGCCATTGATCCGGATCGGGCAATAGTTTTTTGTTGACGATCAGCACGCGAGCGCGGGCGGCAAACCCGCACCAAGTGCCATCCGACGCGATGCAGCCGGCGGGCCAAACGGTATCGACAGGCCAGTCGATCTCTTTCAGTAAGCCAGCTTTCTGCAGCCGCACCGTGTGGATGATCTCGTTGTTCCAGAACAGATCGCAGACCGGGCGATCGCGTTCGCCGAGGATTCGGTTGACCAGCCCAATCGTCTTGGTCGATTCGATGTCGAACCGCGCGTTGACTTGGATCTTGCTGTCGACATGCCGGTCGAAGCTGCTCAACATCGGCGCGGCAAACTCTTGGTCGAGCGCCGAATAGACGACGACTTCGTTTTCGGGACGCGGCACACAGCCGCCGACCAACAGAATCAACGGAGCAATCAAACGGCAGCAATCGAGAGGGCGTTTCGTGTTGGGCATGTATCCAGCTATGATGGAGGGCTACGGAGAATCATCGTTTTGTTGTTCGACAATCCAACCATTGTTGCAGGTTTCTCGCCGCCGCGAATCGGGGCCGCGCTGGCGTTATGCCTTTTCGTCGCCCCTTTTGCCGCTGCGCAGACGCGGCAATTCAGCGGCCGACACGTCACGATCCACACCGATCTGCCCGCTTCGGCGGCGCTCGATCAATTGCCGGCCGCCTTCGATGCCGCGGTCCCGCAGTGGTGCGAATTTTTTGGCGTCGATCCCGATCGGCTCGCCGACTGGCATGTGACTGCCTATCTGATGACCAGCCGCGACGCGTTCAAGCAGCGTGGTCTGTTGCCCGATCATCTCCCCGATTTCGCTCACGGCTATCAATACGGCAACTCCGTTTGGGTTGTCGATCAACCGTCGGACTACTACACCCGGCATCTGCTGTTGCACGAGGGAGTGCATGCGTTGATGTTCCAGTTGTTCGGCGGTGCCGGACCGGCATGGTACATGGAGGGGATGGCGGAGTTGCTGGCGACGCATCGCTGGAGCGACGGCGAGATCGCGTTGCCGGTGATCCCCGAGTCGCGGGAGGCGTTCCCGTTTTGGGGCCGTTTAAAAGTCATTCAATCGGCTTGCGACAAGAGCCAAGCGTTGCCGATCGATGCGGTGATGCGATACAGCCACAAAGCCCATCGGCAAGTCGAACCGTATGCCTGGAGCTGGGGAGCGCTGACGCTGTTGAACATGTATCCCGAATATCGCACCGCCGCGATCGCGGCGACCGATCGGGCGGGCCAACCTCCGCTGCAGTTCACTCGCAATTTTTACAGCGAACTCAAGGACCAGTGGCCTCAATTGCAGCTGCGTTGGCGGATGCTTGTCGACGGGCTCGACTACGGTTTTGATCCGCTGCGGAACCGGATCGATCTGACCAACTTTCCCGCCGCCGCCGAATCGTCGGTCGAGACCAAACAGCTGGAGATCGCGGCCGATCGCGGCTGGCAATCGAGCGGGATTCGCGTCGCTACAGGCCAATCGATTCGGATCACCGCCGAAGGACGCTACACCTTGGCCGACGATCCTCGCCCGTGGGAATGCGAACCTCAAGGAGTGACGATCCAGTATCACCGCGGCCATCCGTTGGGGATGCTATTGGCGGCTGTCGCTCCGACAAGCGATGCCGACGCGACGCGGATGACAAATCCTCAGATCGTCGGCGTCGGCCGCGAGGGGATGTTTGTCGCGGAGTTCGATGGCCTGTTGTTGCTGCGGATCGGCGACGATCCCGCCTCGCTGGCCGATAACCGCGGCAGCGCGTCGGTCACCGTCAGTGTTGCCGCGGCGGAGCGGCCGTGAGTCGGCATGCGGACGACGCGGGACAGCTTCCATCGCCGCCGCGGCGTGCGGGCTGGCGGTTCAGTCTGCGCGGGCTGCTGGGGTTGGTTGTGGTCGTCACGATGGTCGGTTCGCATTTTTATACGAGCTGGAAATTGAGGCAGGCGATGGTCCAGCTGAAGCAGCTGCGCAGCGAAGTCGGCTACCTCAACGAGACCGATCGATCCAAGCTGGTCGTGGCGGTGGTGCCGACCGACGAACCGCTGACTTGGAAAATCCGGGTCCGCACGCCGGCGTTGCAAACGTACCAGATCGCCTACAGCACGCTCTGGGCCGCGGGATCGGCGGAACCGACGTGGTACTCGGGGCAGCCGTTGCCCGGGGGGGAATCGCTGGTCACGCTGCGGTTGTTCAGTGACCCACGGGACAACCGCTGGAAAATCATTACACTGGTACGCAATCAGGGGAATCTGTGGCGAATGGCGACAGCCCTGTCCGATCGCCAGGCGACGCTGTTTCGCGGATCGCACGATACGATCCGCGGCGGCATTCAAGCCGAGACGGTCGTCGCCGCCGGGCGTTCCCTGCGCGTGATCGAAGAGAAGTGGTTCGCTGGCGAAGGGGGCCTGATGCTGTTTGGCCAAGAGGCTCCCGACGACGACATCGACGGTCTCTTTGCCGAACTGCAACCGCTGCCCGGCCTGCCATTTGATGTCCAAGAGAATCGACGTTAACCTCCTATTTTATAAGCCCAATGCCCAAAGACTTTCTTGCCAAAGCGGCCGATGAATACGACGTGATCGTGATCGGCAGCGGACTTGCGGGACTGACAACCGCCAACATCCTCGGTCGCCATGGCCATCGCGTGCTGCTGTTGGAACAGCATTACAAACTGGGCGGTCTGGCGACTTGGTTCCGCCGTCCCGGAGGGCATATCTTCGATATCTCGCTGCACGGCTTTCCCGCTGGGATGATCAAGAGCTGCAAGCGGTATTGGAACGACGACATCTCCGATCGGATCGTCCAACTGAAAAACGTCCGCTTCGAGAACCCGATGTTCTCGCTGACGACGACCTTCAATCGCAAGGACTTCACCAAACTGCTGACCGAACAGTTTGCCGTCGAACAGTCCGCTGTCGAAGGGTTCTTCGACACCGCGCGTAGCATGAACTTCTACGACGATCAAACGACGACCACCCGTCAATTGTTCGATCGATTTTTCCCCGGCCGCGAGGATGTGATCCGGTTGCTGATGGAACCGATCACCTACGCCAACGGTTCGACGCTGGAAGATCCCGCGCTGACCTACGGGATCGTCTTTTCGAACTTCATGTCCAAGGGAGTCTTCATCTACGAAGGAGGCACCGAGGACCTGATCGGCCGGATGCAGAAGGAGCTGAAAAAGAACAACGTCGACATCTGCATCAATTGCCCCGTCGATAAGATCAACGTCAAAAACGGGCAAGTCGAATCGGTCGAGGTGCACAACCGAACGATCCGCACCAAGTCGGTGATCAGTAATTCCAATCTGCGATCGACGATCTTCAACATGGTCGGCAGCGAACATTTTGATCCGTCGTTTGTCGAAGAAGCCGAAGCGGTTCGCTTGAACAACAGCAGCACGCAGGTCTACATGGCGATGAAGCCGGGTGTGGAGATCGATGAATCGTGCGGCGATCTGTTGTTCACCAGCACCGCCCCGCTGTTCCGCACCGAAGCGTTGCTCAGCCGCGATATCACCAGCCGCACGTTCAGCTTCTATTACCCGCGAACACGCCCCGAAGGGAAGCGACGCTATGCGGTCGTCAGCAGCACCAACGCCCGCTGGGAGGATTGGTCGGGACTGAGCGAGACGCAATACGAAGCGAGCAAGCAGGAGTTGATCGAGACGACGGTCGCCGCGTTGGACAAGTTTGTCCCCAACGTGCGCGAGAAGATCGATTGGGTTGAAGCCGCCACGCCGCGGACTTTCAACCACTACACTCGACACCAACTCGGCGCCAGCTTTGGCACCAAGTTTGAAGGACTGGCGGTCAGCCGCAAGCTGCCCGAACAGATCGGCGGACTCTACCACGCCGGCAGCGTCGGGATCATCATGAGCGGCTGGTTAGGAGCGATCAACTACGGCGTGATCGTTGCCAACGACGTCGACCAACGCCTGATGAAACAAGAAGCCGCGCCGGCTTAGTTTCACTGAAGATGGGCCACCGGTGAAGACTCGATCTCCGCCTTTTGAGATGATCGAGCGTGGTCGATGGTGAAGCCGATCGGAAACTGGGACGATTGATTCGGTTATGCCGATGCTGGATCGTTTGCCTTTGTTTCTTCAATCCGTTCGCTCATGATGCGGCAACCGACGTTCCGATCTCCGACAGGGTGAGGGGCGGGCCGCAAATGTAGGCGAGCAAGGATGTTGAAATGAAGCGATTGAATGTCACGTTCTTTATGCTGCTAGCGGCAGCAAATGTTTCCAGTGCGCACGATGAATATCGGTCGCGAGCCGACAAGCATGCGCCGGCTGGTTTGATGGGAGATCATCTGCACGCTCCCGGCGAGTGGATGGTCGAATACAAGTACATGAACATGTACATGGACGGCAACCGCGCCGGCACCCAGCGATTGAGCGACAGCGAGGCGATCGATTTCGGTGCGACCAGCAACCCCGTCACCAATCGCATGGCATCGCCCAATAACATGACGCACGAGATGCACATGGTGCACATCATGCGTGGAATGACCGAGGATATCACGCTCTACGCGATGGTCATGCTGCCAAGCATTACGATGGACCACACCCGCGGTCCGATGAATCCCGCCGGTGGCGGCCCGGGCAGCCTGTTCACGACGCATAACAGTGGATTTGGCGACACGACGATCGGGGCACTGATCGGTTTGTATACCGACAGCAACGACGACGTGATCTTGAATCTCGGCGGATCGCTGCCGACCGGCGATATCTTCCGGACCACGAGCATTCCTTCGGGCGGAATGATGGAGCAACCGATGCCCTATCCGATGCGTCTCGGTTCGGGAACCTTTAATGCCCGCCCAGGCATCACCTGGAAGCACTACTTCGATTTCGGTTCGTTTGGTACGCAGTTTCAAACCGACCTGCCGATCGGCCGCAACTATCGCGGATATTCGGTCAGCGATGAATTCCGACTGAACAACTGGTACAGCCAGTTGATTACCGATAACTTCACGACCAGCATTCGCGTCGAAAATCTCTGGCGGACCAACTACGACGGCGCCGATCCGATGAGCCCCGACTCGATGATCAGCACCAACGTCGAAAGCTTCCGCGGCGGATATACGCTGAACCTGGGACTCGGTGCGGCGGCATTGGTCCGCGGCCATCTGTTGAATGTCGAATTTGTGCCGATGCTGCACCAAGACCTGAACGGCATCCAACTGGAAACCGATTGGTCGATCGTCAGCAGTTGGTCGAAGAGCTTTTAGGGATAACCTAGTTCTCTAAGCACGTGACAAGACAGCCCTCGGTTAAACCGAGCGGCTATTGAGCCGGGCAGGAAGTGAGAAGCGCGGGGCAATGTCCACGCGGTCAAACGAAGGAACCTTGGACCGTCGAAAGAATTAGCGGCGGGACGTAGTGGACGAGGTTACGAGTCCCAGCGATTTGGTCTGATGCAGAAGGACTCGTGACCTCGTCTACTACGCTTCGTTGAACGGCATTGCGGTTAAATGAGAAGACTACCGAGCGGTTGCTTGGCTGTTCTCGTTTGAGCGACTGAAGGGCAGCGGACCTGCGATTGCATCGCCCCCAAACGTAGCGATCGACGAAGCGAGCCTAGGCTCACTCCGTCGATCGTATTGTTTTTGCTGCGACGCTTACCGCGCCGCAGCTAGATCGATTGGGATTCTCCCGATCGGGATCACTCCGCCGATGGTTCGTCACCCGAGAGGATGAACATCAACGGGCCCTGTTGCTGGTTGCCGCTGTTGAAAACGTATCCAGCGTTCAGCGCCTGTTCGATCCGCGATTGGCACTCCGACAGGTGGGCTTTGGTGTAAGCGTCCATGTCGTCGCCACACTTGCCCAACGATTTGTCGATCTCATCCTTCAGCTCTTTCGTCTGCATCATCGCCAGGTTGCTGATAGGTTTCGCGGCCGCACTGGTGTCGGTCTTCTTCAGCATCAGGTCGATCAAACGATCCAGATGCTCGCGTTGCAAGTTGCGTCGCAAGCTGGAGATCATCGGATTGCGAGAGTTGCAATCAGCGGGACACTTTTCGCCCAGTTCAGTCCAAACGGCCGTGCGAATCGTGGCCAACAGTTCGGGCAGCGTCAACGTGTCCTGATCGGCAGGCAATCGGAATTCGTTGTCGTAGACGCGTCGCAACGTCGTCGGGTTCATGATCATCGTCAACGCCGAGGCTTGCAGACCGAGGATTCGGTCGTGGATCGGCCAGGTCGCTTCGTTGGTCATCGCCCGGCTGAAGCCTTCGTCGAGCCATTTGTCGACGCTCATTCGAGCCAACAGTTCGGGAGTCAGTCCATAAGAATCGTCGTTGAACGAAGTCTCGATGACAAAGTTGAGGGCAGCACGCTGTTGCTCTGCCGGAACCACTTCGATCGGGCTGCGATCCTCGGGATCACCCTTCTTGTCGCGATGCACAAACGCACCGCCAACCCAACCGGCCATCATGCTGATCGCGCTGGTCTGCTTGCTTAGCGTCAATTCGTAACCGCGACGCGCCTTGGCCCAGCTGTCTCCGTCTTTGACGAATTTGTCCAGGATCCGGCTGCGGTACAACTGCACCAGCTTCATCTGCTCCTTGGCGTAATCCAACGGATCGCGACCGAAGTCGTATCGACGCGCCAGCGGGTCGGGACCCGATGTGTCTTCGTCGGTTGCAAACTGCAGTTCCGGTTCGTGGCAACGCTTCAGGATCTTCGGTAGATCGGCGTCGGTGAAGGTGTAACCATATTCGACGGCCCAATAATCGTAGGGACCGATCTCGATCATCGCGTAATCGCCTTGGACGTCTCCCGATTCCAAGCGGAAGTTGATCGGCGTGTAATCCATCACCGAACCGGTAAAGGTCTTTTTCCCCTTGACCGCTTCGCTATTGATCTCGTCCAAGGAATGAACGCTGGAGGCTTTGAAGTTGTGGCGAAGGCCCAGTGTGTGGCCGACTTCGTGAGCCACCAGGTCGGCCAACAACGGTCCAACAAACCACTCCGGAATCCCGTCGAGCAACTGGTCTTTCGGCTTGTCGTCCTTCTTCTCTTCCTTCTTGTCGTCCGTTTTGGCTACGGCTTCTTCATCCTTAGCATCATCCTTCTTGTCGTCCTTCGCTTCATCGGACTTCTTATCTTCATCCTTGGCATCGTCCTTTTTCGCTTTCGCAGCTTCCGCCTTTTTCTTCTCAGCAGCCGCTTTCGCTTCCTCTTCCTTTTTCTTCTTGTTGGCGTCCGCTTTTTCTTCTTCCAACAATGCCAAGGTCCAGTTCATGCGAGTCAGTGCGAGGTCCATGCGGCGACCATTGGCTGCCATGCACAATCCGTTTTTCTGGCTGATGTTGCCATACAGGCCATCGTATTCGTCGTCCCCCATCAATTGAGGATTGGCGGCGGCAAAGCTGTGGCCAGCCATCGGCGAACGGGACGAACGGGCGACCGATTCGCGAACTGTCAATCGTTCCGCAGGGTGGGCCAAGCGAACGCGAGGGTCCCAGCTGGGGTTGTTGGCAAGCCAAGCCAGCGTTTCGGGGCTCATTCCCTCCATCGCTAGTTCAGGCATCAGGTCGTAATAGTTGAAGTTGAAATAACGAATCCAACCATCGGTCAAGATGATGTCGGCATCGAGAATCTGTCCCGTTTCAGGGTGAACGCGGCTGGGGCCAATCGCTGTGCCGACGTTATTGTTGAGCCAGCGGATGAAATTGTATCGCACGTCTTCAGGGTCTTTTTCCATATGAGCCCCGCTCTGCGCATCCTGGTATTCGATCACGATCGCATCGACGATGCCAACCTTCTCGAACGCTTTGTTCCAATAGTCAACGCCCTGCTTGATCCAACGACGGTAGCGAACTGGTGCTGTATGTTCGACATAAAACCGGATCGGATTTTTGGGTGGGCTCAGCTGCAGCTTGGGATCTCGCTTCTCCAAGTGCCAACGATTGATGTACCGCACGCGCGTCTCATCATCGGTGTACTTGCTCAGATCGGTGAAGGCGGTGGTGAAATAGCCAATCCGTTCGTCTGCCTTCCGCGGTTTGAAACCGTTGCTGGTCGCAGGGACTTCGCTGAACGAATAATGAATCGTTTGCAGTTGTCCGCGGCTGCCGACGATCTCGTACGCCAGTTCGACGTTTTCTGGAAAGACCTTGGCCTGTTCGATCTTGAAAATTTTCGGCTTGCTGATCCGCACTTGGTTGCCAAAAAAGTTCGAAGCGTTGTTGATCAGCAGGCTGTCCATATCGATCACGGGGCCGCCCGAAGGCCCTTTGGCCAGCACGGGGACATCCAACAGGACGCGATCGGTGAACAGTCGCTTGACCGATGCGCTCGCTTCGGCTTCTCCTTTGGCGGTAAATTCCAAGTTCGGCAGCACCAGTGCCAATCGTTCGTCGTACTGACGCCATTGGACGACCATGTCGCCCGATTGGAGGCCGGCGTAGCGGTCGCCGCTGCCGACGGTCAAGGCGATAAAGTAGCGTTTGCCAGCAAATGCCTTGGGCAATTCGGCCAACATCTGGCCATCTTTCTCGCGAGTCCAGACATTAAATAGAGTCTTATCGCTCTGCTGATCCGAGGAGGTCAGTTTCTTGTAGCCTTCGGAGACTTTGTCGAATGCTGGCAGGTCGGCAAACGCCGCTCCAGGCACTAACAGCAACAGGGCCAAGCTGGCACTACGGCGCAGCGCGAACTGGAGATTCCGAAATTTCATCTATGCAATCCCTCGTACAAAGGTGGGTAAACTTGTTTGCGCGTCGGTTTCAAAGCGCTGCGGAGCGACGTGGAACCTTACGTCATAACCGCAGGTCGTTCCGAGCCGACCGATAGGCAAGCAGCTTTTCTTTTATTCTACGCCCCGTTTCGAGCGATTGCGACTTTGCCGACTCGCGGGACGACCGATCCAGGCGGGAGATCCTTCCCAATTGAACCTATTTGCGTCTTTCTCGCATCTTCTTTGATCGGAAATTTCCGAAAAATCCGACCGCGACAGATCGCGTCGCCGCAGCGTTAGAAGGCGGAGACGGCCCCCCGCCGGGAAGCAATTAGAGGGGCGAATCGCCGAGTTGGCTCGCCAGATGTTTGCCGATCCGGTCAGCCGCCGCGCGGGCGGTGCGGATGCAGTGAGCGATCCCAACGCCATGTAGTGCGTTGCCAGCCAGTTCCAATCCTGGCAACTGGCCGGTCGCCCGCTCGACGCGATCGCGGCGATCGCAGTGGCCGACATGGTATTGCGGCATCGCGTTGTTCCAGCGGGCGACCCGCTGGATTTTCGCCGGTCCTTGCAGACCGATCATCGCTGCCAATTCGCGGCGTGCGGTTTCGATCAACTCATCGTCGCTGCGTTCCAACAGATGCGATTGCATCGCCCCGCCGATGAAGACTCGAATCAGATGCATGTCGTCGGGGGCGCGGTCGGCGAACTTGCGATTTAGAAAACTCGCGGCGATGATCTCCCGCTTCTCGATCGCTGGCACAACCATCCCGAAACCGTCCAGCGGATGGGCGACCTGGTCCTTGCCGACGCCCAACAGCACCAGCGCCGAGCTTGCATACGGAATCTCCGCAAGCTCGTCAGCCGCCTCTTCGGCAAGCGGCCTCAGCAGCGTCGAAGCAGCCGGGCCGGGCAGGGCGACGATCACTGCATCATAAGATGTGGCTTCGCCTCGATCCGATTCGATGTTCCAACTGTCGCCCTCTCGCTGCAGCGAAGCGATTCGTTGCCCGCGGCGGATGTTGGATTCGCCGATCCGATCGACCAATGTATCGAACAGCTCTCCCATCCCACCGGGCAAGCTGCGGAACTGTGCGTACCGAGCTCCGCTGGCCGACCGCGCCGCATCGTCTTTGCTCTGTTTTTGCAGGGCCCGCGTCGCGCGGACCATCCCGCCATGTTCGGTTTCCAAAGCGACAAACTGCGGCATCGTCGCCTGCATGCTCAACTTGCTGGCGTCGGCGGTATAGATGCCCGCGACCAGCGGTTGGATCAAGCGGTCGAAGGCTTCGCGGCCGAAGCGTCGGATTGCAAAGCTCTGCAGACTCTCGTCGGAGTCATCCGATTTGCCTCGAATGAACGCCTCGGCAACCAATCGCAATCGCCCGGGAATTGTCAGCAGCGGCGAAGCCAGCAGCTTCTTCAGATCGGTCGGCCTCAGCAGCGCAAAGCCCTCGGGGACCGGAACCAGCTTGCCGGCGTGCAGGATAAACGCCCGGCGGTTGGCTTCCAGCGGATCGACCAATCGATCTTCGATTCCCAAGTCGCGGCACAACTGGATCGCACCGGGAGGCTGGACTGAAAAGCTATCGGCACCAAACTCCAGCAGAAAGTCATCCTGCCGGAGCGTGCGAATGACACCACCGACGCGATCGCTCGCTTCGTACAGCACCACATCCCATTCGGGATGCCGGTGCCGCAGATCGAAAGCGGCGACGAGGCCACTGATCCCGCCGCCGATGACCGCAACGCGGGCATGGCGGGGAGGTGTCGGTTGAGGTGCTTGATCCGGCAATCGAGGTTCGCCTTACTCCGCGCCGTTTTCGTCATCGGGCGACGCGGTGTCGTCGGATGTCGCTTCGCTGTCGGATGCAGCTTCCGGAGCGGCCTCGCCATCGCTAGCCGGTGCCGAGGCATCAGCTGCGGTGACGGGAGCTGCCGCGGCAGCCTCTTCCTCTTCGGAAACCTCTTCCTTCGGAACGCGAACGATCGCCGCCAGCGAATCGCCTTCGCCAAGGTTCATGATCCGCACCCCTTGGGTGTTACGGCCGATCACGTTGATCTCTTCAGCGGCCACGCGTTGGATCTTGCCCCGCGCGGTCATCATCAAGATCTCCTCGTCGCCATCGACTCGCAAGCTGCCGATCACCTGACCGTTTCGGTCGGTCGTCTTGATGTCGCGAACGCCTTTGCCGCCGCGATTCTGGACGCGGTACTTCGCCGACGACGATGTTTCGTCTTCGGTCGGGTCGGTGTCTCCGTTGGGGCCAAACGGCGTTCGCTTTCCGTATCCGCGTTCGCAGATCGTCAGCAGCGTGGCGTTTGGATCGGCCACGACCAAGCCGACCAAATGATCGTCTTTGCCCAGGCTGATTCCCTTCACGCCCGACGTGTTGCGGCCCATCGGGCGAGCGTCCGATTCGGAGAACCGGATCGCCATTCCCTTAGACGTCGACAGCACGACTTCGTCTTCGGGTTTGATGATCACAGCTTTGACCAATTCGTCCCCTTCACGCAACTTGATCGCGATGATCCCGCCTCGCTTGGGCCGACTGTAGTTTTCCAGCGGCGTCTTCTTGACCAATCCGCCCTGAGTCGCCATCAACACGAAGTGCCCGGGCAGATTGAAGTCGCGAACCGGCAGGCAGGCGGCGATCTTTTCGTCTTCAGCCAGCTGCAACAAGTTGACGATCGCGCGCCCGCGGCTCTCGCGGCTGAGGTTTGGCAGATCGTAAACCTTCTGCCAGTAGACCTTTCCTTTGGTGGTCAGGAACAGCAGATAAGCGTGCGTGCTGGCGACGAACAAGTGTTCGATCGGATCCTCTTCTTCGGTCGCCGCACCCTTGAGTCCCTTGCCGCCGCGACGCTGCGCCCGGTAGGTGCTCGAAGCGACGCGTTTGATGTACCCGCGATGGCTGATCGTGACGACCATCGTCTCTTCGCGGATCAGGTCTTCCAAGTCGATATTGCCCAGCTCTTCGCCGCTGATCTCGGTGCGGCGGTTGTCGCCGAAGCGACGCATGATCTCTTCGAGATCCTCTTTGATCATGTCGTAGATCAGCTGTTGATCGGCCAGGATCTCGAGGTAGCCGGAGATCTCGATCAGCAATTGAGCGTGCTCTTCGCCCAGCTTTTCCTGCTCCAGGTTGACCAACTGGCCCAACCGCATTCGCAGGATTTCGTCAGCTTGAACGCTTGTCAAACTGTACGTATCGGAGACACCACGCTCCTGCTGGAACTGGTTGAATCCGGAGTCGCCCAAGGCGCGGGCCATCAGCGACGCAGGGCACTCGACGCCCATCAGTCCGATCTTCGCTTCGGGCTGCGTGCGGCTGGCGCGAATGATTTGGATGATCTGATCGATGTCGGCCAATGCCAACAACAGACCTTCGACCGAGTGCTTGCGGCGACGCGCTCGAGCCAACAGGAACTGAGTCCGGCGGCGGATTACGGTCACGCGATGGCGGACGAATTCCTGCAGGATCTCCCGCAAGTTCAATTCCCGCGGCTTGCCGTCGACCAGCGCCAACAAGATGATCGAGAAAGTGTCCTGCAGCGGCGAGAACTGATACAGCTGGTTCAGGACAACATCGGGATCGGCGTCGCGTTTGAGATCGATCACCAATCGGACCGGCTCTTTCAGATCGCTCTCGTCGCGGATCCCCGCGATCCCCTTGATGCGATCTCCGGTAACCAGGGCGGCGATCTTTTCGACCACGCGGTCGCGAGCCTGTTGGAACGGGATCTCGTTGACGACGATCCGGTTGCGTTTCTTTTCCGTTTCGATGCGGCAGCGAGCGCGAACGACCACGGTGCTGCGGCCGGTGTAATACCCGCGACGAATGCCTGCCCGGCCACAGATGATTCCGCCGGTCGGGAAGTCGGGGCCCTGGACGGTGTCCATCAATTCGTCGATCGAAATGTCGGGATTTTCGACCAATTGAATGATCGCCGTGCAGATCTCTCTCAGATTGTGGGGCGGGATGCTGGTCGCCATACCGACCGCGATACCGTTGGATCCGTTGACCAGCAGGTTGGGGAACCGGCCGGGCAAAACCGTCGGTTCGGTGCGAGCCTCATCGTACGTCGGAACGTAATCGACGGTGTCCAGCTTGAGATCGTCCAGCATCATCGCGGCGACGGCGCTCAAGCGAGCTTCGGTATACCGCATCGCCGCGGCGGGCAGACCGGCGATCGAGCCGAAGTTTCCCTGTTTGTCGATCAACAGGTGCCGCATGTTCCATTCTTGCGCCATCCGAACCAAAGTCGGATAGATCACGCTTTCACCGTGCGGGTGGTAGTTACCCGACGTATCACCGGAGATCTTCGCACACTTGACCCGCCGCGATTGGGGGCCCAGGTTCAGATCGTTCATCGCGACCAAGATCCGGCGTTGGCTCGGCTTCAAACCGTCGCGAACGTCGGGCAACGCTCGGCTGACGATCACGCTCATCGCGTACGTCAGATAGCTCTCCCGCAACTCATCTTCGATCGGCAGGTCGACCATTCGCAGGGCACCGTGCCCACCGCTGTCACCTCCGATGGGGATCGATGAACTGCCGCCGTTTTCGTTTTCGTCGCCGCTACCGTTTCCGTTCTCTTCGTCAGCCAATGAAGCGTCCTTTGATTACTCTTTCACCACTGTCGCTGTCCGCACCGATCACCGGGTAAACGCCTAGGGTGGCACTTCAGATCGGGCGATTCAAAACTCTCGCATCCGGTGGAATCACCGTCGGCGCGAGCGATCATGGAACAGACCAAGAAAGACCTCGGCTTACCGCCATAAAACGGGCGGTTGGGACAAGGTATATCAGCAACACTATCGAGGCGGAAATTCTAACCGATTTCCGCCTGATTGACAACGGGCCAAGAGCTTCCGCGTTGAGTCGTAAGTGCTACGCGATAAAGAAGTTGCGTCGTGATCTATTTGTTGCCGCTGCTAAAGATACGCCGCATCTCCTCGAGGCTCGTCGTGCCGCGAGCCACTGCCATGATCCCCTCGTCTTGCAGATTGCGATGCCCTTCGGCTTTTGCCACCTGCCGCAGCTTGTTGACGTCGCCGGTTTTCAGCAGCGCATCCTTCAGTTTTGGGCCGACGGTCAGCAGTTCATAAATCCCAAATCGGCCGTAATAGCCGCGATTGGCACACTTTGGGCAAGGGGGAAGCGGAGCGGGATTCCCCTTCTCATCGACCTGTTGTTCGATCGGCGGCGGCACAAACGGCTGGTACATCATCGCTACGCGGCCCTGCGGAATTCCCAGCTTTTGCAGCAATTGCGGCGGCGGAGTGAAGCCTTGGCGGCAGGTTTCGCACAACCGACGGGCCAGTCGCACGTTGGTGACGTGCGACAGCATATCGACGATCTCCTTGGCGGTGCCGCGATATTTGTGGACCAACCGGGCACAAGCTTCCACGGCATCGCTGGCCACGATCCGCGAGATCACCTGTTTTTCGATCTTGGTTTGCCCATGCAGCAGCTTGATCGTTTCCTCGTCGTACAGCTCTGGCATCACAAACACGTCGGGCTCACGCAGCGAAAGCGCCCGCACGGCATCGCGAGCTGTGTCGTTTTTGGCGTCGGGGCCAAAGTAGTTCGGGCTGACGTTGATGATGTCCGGTTCGTCGCTCCCCTTCGGCTCGATCGCCTGGAAATCGCTGACAAATTTATCGGCAGCTTCCAATGCGATCGTCCACGACGTCGTCAGACCGCCCCCCTTGGGAGCACTGATCACGACCATGTGCCCTTTATCGTTGAGCGCTTCTTTCAGCTGGACCTGCATCTTGTCGCGCATCCCCAGATCGTCGAGCGTCTTGAAGGGGATTTCCTTCTTGTCCAGGGTCAGCATCACCCGCTCGCCCGTCGGAACCCCCTGGCTCTGAATCTTGACGTTGTATTTGTCGCGCCCCAGGATCGCCAGCGTTTTGCCTTGCTGAGCGTTCTTGCGATCGGCGGGATTCATCCGGCACAACGTTTTCGCGGCGACAAGCATCGCGTCCCCCGCGTCGCGCGGCAGCGGCGGCAATTGCTCCCACATGCCATCGATTTGATAACGCATGTTGACCATTTGAGCGTTGTAATCGAGCATCAGATGGGTCGCTCGATTGGCAAACGCGTGCCCCAATTGCCCCGCCAAAACGGGAAAACCTGGCGACTGGCGCGCCGAGATCAGCAAGCCTTGGGCGAGCCCCGAATCCTCGTGAATCCCTTTAAATTCGCAAGGTGCTACGGTCTGCCAAAGTTGGGGTTCTTCTTGTTGCTTGGCCATAGAGATCAAAGAAAAGTGGGAATGTGAGGGGGATTCAAGGGGTTCAGAGCCCGGAAAAGCTTGCAATTCCTATTGTCGCTCGAATCGAGCCTGCGAACAAGAGCAGCCCAAACAGCAAGTTCCCCTTGCGGGGGTGGCTCTGCAATATCGGATCGGCAAAATCCGCCGTGCTACAATAGCCGCTCCGCCCCCGCTGGCAACGATTCCCCCTACCCCTATACCTCCGACAGGCAAGATGAAACGATCCTTCGCGTTGATGCTGGTTCTGCTGCTCCCCCCCGTCCTACTAACCGCCCAAGAGGCGAAGGACGAAGACGTTTCCCAAGCTCTGACCGCGATGGTCGCCTCGGCGAAGCAGACGCCCGAGATGCGGTGGGTCGACCAATCAGGCCCCGTTCACTCGTTGCTCTACGCGGGCGAAGACTATCGCGGCAAGCCGACCGAGGTTTTCGCCTTCTACGCCTCGCCAACCACCCTTGGCGAAGGGACTGCCGATGCCAAGTACCCCGCCGTGGTGCTGATCCATGGTGGCGGCGGGACCGCGTTTGCCGAATGGGTTTGGTTGTGGGCCAAGCGAGGCTACGCGGCGATCGCGATGGATCTTGGCGGCAGCCGCCCCAGCGCTCCCAAGTTCAATCCTCAGACAGGAGTTCCGATTGCCAATCAGGGCTACCCCGCCAACACGCGGACTCGACTGGAAAACGGCGGCCCCAACCAGGGACACGTCGAAAAGTTTGATTCGATCGGCGGCGAGGTCTCCGACGACTGGCCCTTCCACGCTGCGGCCTCGGTCTTGCGAGCTCATTCGCTGATCCGTTCGTTCGAGGACGTCGATGCCGAGCGGATCGCAATGACGGGGATCAGCTGGGGCGGGTACACGACCTGTCTGGCCGCTTCGCTGGACGACCGCTTCAAGGCGGCAGTCCCTGTCTACGGCTGTGGCTTCTTGCACGAAGGGGAGTCGGTGCAGAAGCCGTCGATCGACCGCTTGGGCGACCGCCGCGACGACTGGGTCGCGGTCTATGATCCGGGCAGCCAGTTGCGTCATTGCCGCGTCCCGATCCTGTTCGTCAACGGCACCAACGATGTCCACTATCCACTGGACAGCTACCAGAAAAGCTTCGACGTCGTCCCTGGGACCAAGCAGATGCGGATCGAAGTGAAAATGGGACACAGCCATCCCGCCGGCTGGAAGCCTCGGGAGATCGGCCAGTTCATCGATTCGTATTGCCGTGACGGAAAGGCATTGCCCGTGCCAGGAACTCCGCAGATCGATGGCGATGTCGTCACGTTGCAATACGCCAGCGAGGTGCCACTGAAATCAGCCAGTCTGCATTACACCACCGACAGCGGCCCGCGAGCGAAACGCGACTGGCAGACAGTCGTCGCCAAGATCGATGGCCCAACGATCACCGCTCCCAAACCACCCGCCGATGCGAACACATGGTTCTTGTCGTTAACCGACAACCGCGACGCGATGGTAACGACCGCCGTGCAGTTCGAAGATTAGAACGCTGCGGAATTCAATCGGCTTCACCCGCCGCGGCGCGGCGGGTTTGTTGCCTTTCCAACTGGCTAGCTACGATTCTCCATTGTGGATGACCGGAATCATCGACGTGTTGATTCACTTCGCCGTGGGAGGACGCTTGCCTGTTTGCGTTGTCGCCAGGTGCTTTTCACCTGCTCCTTGGGCCGGTCCAACAGACAAACGCTGCATAAGCATCCAGCCGTCGGCGCGATGTTCCGCCTTCTGCGACCGATAGCGCCCTTGTCCTGAACCGTTAAGAGGACAGGTACACGACCGGCAGCGCGGCAATCAATTGTCCGCCTCTTCTCTGCTGATCCCTTGCGTCCCCTCGCACTGCGGGAATCACGTGAGCAAGCCTGGCAACCGACGAGGCTGTTGTGCCTTTGGGTCCCAGATGTTGTCTCATTCTTTGCCCTGTAGATTAACCGTCACCCCATGAAAGGAACCACCGATGTGCTGTGATGTTTTGTCCACAATGAGGTGAAGGGCGGGTGAAGATTGGCGCAATAAATGTTTCTTCCCAGTCAAACATGTTGACCAAATTTTGCGAGGGGCCGATATTTCGAGCGTCGGAGATAACCTTCCTCACCGTGCAAATTGCCGGTACCAGCGCAGCGAGGAACTCGAGGCTTTGCGAGATTGCGTTCTTCTCAAGTGTTGAGAATGCATTCCTCCGATCAAGCCTGCCATCTTCACTTCACCTTAACGCAAATTGAACCTGGAGCCATCCATGAAAGTTCGTTCTCGTAAATCCGCTTTCACACTAGTTGAGCTGCTGGTCGTGATCGCGATCATTGGTATCCTCGTCGGTCTTCTGCTTCCCGCCGTACAAACCGCGCGGGAGGCCGCCCGCCGAATGCAGTGCACCAACCACCTGAAGCAACTTGGTTTGGCGCTACACAATTACCACGACACGCACCGCTATTTCCCCTACGGGTATCGGCTGGGAGAAATTGGAAATCGCGATTGTTGGTATCAGCGGATTTTGCCATACGTCGAACAGAGTGCACTTCAAGACACATACGAACTTTGCATTCGCACTCCGACATCCGCTGGTGGGAACTTGAGTGGAGGTTCTTCGCCCGTCTACACCATTCCACCAACTTTCCAAGGCAAGCCTCTGGGAAGTGCAGTTGTCCCGACATTTGCGTGCCCTTCGGATCCCTCGGGACCCGCCCGATGTCGTGGCAATCAAATTGGCAATTACGTGTTATCCAACGGAAGCGACTTTTTTAAACGGACCAACAGTCCATCGAGTTCCACCAAGGGAATGTTCTACTTCGAATCGTCGACGGGATTTAATAATTTGATCGACGGAAGCTCCAATACCGTGATGGGCAGTGAAATCATTATTCGGGGCAACAATCGAGACGGGCACGTTTACGATGGAGGAGCTTATTGGCAAGGAGCCAATCACGGTGAAGGCTTCTTCTCAACCCAGCAAGCCCCCAACACAACACTTCCCGATCTGATTGTTCGCAGCGACACCAATTTCAACGAATGCACCAATGGCAACTGGGACCGATTTGCTCCATGTGAAGATGTTGGCTATAGCGATGCCAACGCCAGCGGCGGCTATCGAAACTCGGCCCGTAGTTTTCACCCCGGTGGTGTCAACTTGTTGATGGGAGACGCTTCGGTCCGGTTCATGAGCGAGACCATCGATCTCAACACGTGGCGTGGATTGGGGACGATGCAGAATGGTGAAGTTCTTGGTGATTTCTAGCCTAGAGATTCGAATTGCACCGAGATTGACAGCTGCAGGATCCGTATGCGATCGATCTTCAACAAAACTCCGTCCGCAACATTGTTCAATTTATCAAGTGAGTACGTTCATGACGAAACTTCCTAACCCTAAATCCAATACCTCCGGCATGAAAGTATGCATTTTCCTGTACGGCGTCTTGGTGGTTCTTTGCACCGGATGTTCAGGGGATAACAACTCGGGATTGGTCGCCGTTTCCGGGACGGTGACGATCGACGGCAGCCCGTTGCCTCAAGGCAAGATCGTCTTGGAGCCATCAACGGATGCTGGCGAGCGGCCCTTTGCAGGCTCGATCAATGATGGCAAGTTTCAGATCGAAGCTTCGCCGGGCAATAAGACGGTGCGGATTACTGCTACGCGTGTCGAATCGCCCGCGAAGATCTCTCGAAAGATGCAACGCGTTATGGAATCTGATGTCGCGGGATCGATGCCAGTGCAGTACATTCCCACGCATTACAATCGCGATTCGGACCTGACGGTGGAAATTACTGCCGAGGGGCCCAATGATCTCAATTGGGAACTGAAAAAGTAAGTGAGTCGTCAGGTCGGAGGCTCTGGCACACCAGCAGCAAATCTTGCTCCACGTCGGATCATCGACGGCCAGCCGACTCATTCAGGTTCACCCGCCGCGGCGCGGCGGGTTTGTTGGCGTCCCAGGTAGATCGCCAATTGAGATCGCCTGTTGCGAACGTTCAGTTCGCGCCAAATGCCGAGATTTCAAACGCACGATACAGGTGAGCGCGCCTGTCGCGTTCGGAGTCTGTTTGTGTTTCGGAATTTCCACAGAATTCGCAGCGTGCTTGGCACAAACTCGGAATCCACGTCACTTAGATTTGGCTTGCAATATTTCTGAACTTTCGCGGAAGCATTTGTTGAATGCGACGGCCCGTCGACAACGGGATGGTTTTCACTAAATCAACGCGACTCATCACCCCCTGCCTTAGCAGCAAATTCCTCCACTGGTTTTTCCAGTGCCGACCTGCTCTTCGATTGTTTTCGGGGCGTGCAATCAACCATTCGAAATCAATTGTGGGCATCGCGCAGCGTCTCGCATTTTTTGCAAATTGGTGAACAACCGACGGCATGCTTAAAAAAGGCTCGTCCGTCGAAAAGACGCTGATTAGTCGCATTTTGGGATGGGCGTACTTGCGATCCATCATCTCCATAAACTCTAGAGACTCGTCTATCAACTTTTGCGTCCTGTCTGCCACCGTAGATTCGCAAAGCAGCTCGGGGCCTTCATCGAAACGACGATAGTAAACAAATACGATTTCTCGTTGCGGGTCCGTTAGGATTCTGGTTAACCGATCGATCCTTCGGTTCAAGGTCTCCTTTGCGTGCGAATCTTCCAACGGATTGCCGTGCACGTGCGCTATATTTGGATAGTTTCGAAAGACAACGACTTCTTGGTTGGGCCAGCGAAAGTGAGGTGATCGGATATATGCATCGCGACTGCGAACCTCAAGGAAGTCATTTGCAATAATAGAAGTTACTGCCCGAAGCCCATCGTGTAAGTTCCACAACCAATCAAATGGAAGACTTGCTTGCCGTAGATAAAAGTGGCGAAGGATCAAAGCGACATCGCATCCGCCTCCGAGGGAAACCACAACCTGATTTCGCGTTCTGTTCACAACTCATTCCCCCTAACGATTTCCATGGCTATTGGGCTCGCACATGATTTATTTAACACGCCACTCGCCTCTCCCCCTCGTTTGGTAAGTCTGGTTCTCTAGCAAAGTCGTAGATCGTACGTCAACAAGCGTTGTAAACTTTTACAATTCGAAACAGCGAAATAGAAACTCCTTTCATCAGCAACGCCTCCCACCTTTTGCGATGACGAGTTCGATGGGCGGGCGACGCTGTGATTTACCGTGGAAGCGGCTATGGGGTCTGCTATCGGTCTCGAGTTTTCGGACAACTCAAAAGGTGCATGTTTTCCTGAGAGACAGGGTTCCCAACCGGAAACGAAGTCAAGCACGCTCACGCTCGCATCTTGCGCAGGATCGGGCTAGCACGCACTCGATAGCCGTGTATCCTGGTCGATCAACCCGAGCTTCGTTTGGGTAGCGTGGTTCCCTTGGCACGTACGGAACAAGTCATTTAAAAGGGCCGGATTGTTTTTGTGCAGGTTGGTGCGTTCGACGGTGCGCAGAATGACGAAATCTTACGGATTGTGAGATATTACCTGGTAAAAAGGATTCTTGTTGAACTTCAGCCAACGTATATAAACGTTTGTAGGCACTTCACGGATGAAACAAGGTTCTGGCTCTCGGCAACACAGCCATCGATAAAACTAGCGGATCACGTCCATTCTACATGTTTGAAGGTGGAGACTTGGAACGTGCTTCGTTCGACCGCAATCACCTCCTCAAGCATGGCGCCGAACCGGCAATGATTTACTCCGAAATCGTGCAATGCATGACTTTCCATGAAATGCTCGAAAAGGAAGACTTTGATACTGTCGACTTGTTGCAAATCGATGCCGAAGGATACGACTACGAGATCATCAAGACGATTGACTTCAATCGTCTCGCGCCGAGCATCTTGCGCTTCGAATATCGCCCTCTTTCCAACAGCGATCTTGACGAATGCCTGATTATGCTTGGGCGACACGAATACCGATTCATCGTGGAAGACCTCGACCCGATAGCAAGCCGTTAAGCAGGCACAACAGTATCTCCGACCGGGCGTCTTGGACAACTCGCGGCTTAGCCGGCCAGCAGCGGTGCACGTCGGACGGCCTGTCGTGTCATCCAACGCGAGCTGCAAAGGATTACCGGACGCCACGCACAGGCGATGCAAACAGCCTCGATTTGCGAGAGCAACGATTGGTTCTGCGATATCTCAAGAACCGGGCAATGCCGTGCTCAATCACGCCAAGGCTCGCTGCGTGACGAAAGCGTCGCGCTTTGAAAGTTCTACGGAGCAACCGTTTCTAAGCAGGACTTCCGTAAGACGCACGTCCTTGGGCCTTGCATCAGTCCGTGGCGACGAATCCATCCGCTAGAACCAATTTGAACCTACCTTGCTAACAGTTCGCCAGTACCGTGCTCAGCCGGTTCGACGCAAAGAAGCCTGACTCTCGCTGGTGGCGATCGCGTGAACGACTGCCGTCTCGAGCCGTTCCAAGGGGCATTGCCATGGGGCCCGCCACCAACCGCGGCCCGCGGTGACCCGCCGGTACGATACTCCGAGTTCATTGGCAAGTAATTCAAAACAATCGCGATGACAGCTCTCGGGGCGGATCTCAATCAGGTTCAGTGGTCGCCGCGTTAACAGGATGTTGACCAGTCCCGCGCCATGCATGCCCACGACGATCGATGCGTCGCGGAATAGGCGAATCTGAGCTTCTAAATTGTACTCTTCCAAGCAATGGGACTCGAAACCATGCTTTGCAAGCATTCCGGCTACTTCGGCATCGTTGCCCAACGAACGTTTTTTGGCAATTCGACGGCTGACATAGACACGCTGACTCGGCTTGGAATCTAGTGCTGCCAAAGTATTGTCGGTTTGACTTTGCAAGCGAATTCCGAGGCGACGTCGCGATCCCGCGGTTGCAATGGATGGCACGATCAAACGATTGGCTTGAAGCATCAAGCCCTGATGAGGCTCAATGATCTTTTCCGCTGGAATGCCCAACAACTGCAGGGCTTGCCACTGGAACGACTTGTAGTTGTCGATCACGTAGGCGTCCGCTTGCATGATCCCCGCTTGGCGGACCAACTCCAGACGCGGCAGCGTTTCACGCAGCCAGTGATAGTAGTTGTGCGATCCAGGCGAGTTGAGAATGACGACATCGCCATCGACTTGCACAGGCTTCGGGAAACGGCGCGAGGTCGTTAACCGATGACGGTAGTAACGTGGATTAAGCGGCCCGCTGGGAGGCATCTCAGGTATTAGCTGACTGCCATCGCCGTGCAGGTCTGCCAGTGCACGATCGTCGATTCCGATCCAGTCGCAGCGCCGACCGTAACACCATCCCCCAGCAATCTCAATTACGGAGCCTCCCTCGGCCGGATCGTGCCATAGCAACCGCATCCGGTCAGGATATTCCGCTAGCAAATCACGCGACGCATCGAGCCGCTGTGGTTTTTTGGCGCCTCGACGAACGGGCAGCAAACCCGTTGGCGCAAACACATATTTGCCGCGATGAATCAGCTTGCGGTTATGTTTGAGAATATCCATTTCCAAATAGTCTTTCGCGCTTTCAGAATCCGATTGCAGGCGAAATTCCTCTTGGTGTCCAGCCTGGACATGCCCACAAACCTCCTGAACAGTAGTGCCATCGCGAGCCACCCGTCAAGGTCAGCGCGTGGCCCGAATTGGGTAGCCATCGCCGTGCTGCCTATTCCGCCGATCCTGAACGTGAGCGTTGGGCAGACGGGTACTCACTTTCGGATCCTTCGGGGCAAACTCAAACGTTCTCAATCGACGCAACACCATCGGCTTTGGCTTTCGACTCGCATTCCCCCGCCGCGGCGCGGCGGGTTTGTTGGCGTCCCAGATAGATCGCCAAGATTCCCCAAACGATCACGACGGGGATCATCAACGCGTTCATCGCGGCCAGTCCCAGATGCCACTGTCGGATGAAAGCAAACGCTTGGCCGCTGATCGCATCGCCGCCACGGACCACGACCGTGTCGATGAAGCTTTTCGATTTGTATTTGTCGGCGCGATCGACCACCGTGAACAAGACCTCTCGCGATGGAACCGTCACGCCGTAGACGACCCCGCGGCGGACGACGTCGCTGATCGCTAGAACGGCGATCGATGGGAACAGCCCCAGCCCGATCAACGCCAGCAAGCAGACGACCGGCAGCAGCACTAGCGCCGCCGCGACTCCCATCCGTCGCAGCACGAGCCCGACCACACCGGCTTGTAATCCCAGCGTCAGCAGCTGAGTAAACAGATTCAGCTTGCCAAACAGAGCGGTCTGCGCGTCGCGTTCGGGAATGAACTCTTTCACAAGTTCCGCTTGCACCAGATAAAAATGCGTGCCGGTCAATTGGCCCAGCAACAGGAACAGACAGATCATCGCCAGGTAAGGCGAACGGGCGACGTGTGTGATCCCTTCGAAGATCCCTCCGCCCGGCGCCGGTTCGTCGTCGGAAGACTTTGAATCGGTCGACGCTCCCGATTGCACAGACTCATCGGCAGCGGAAACCTCGGTCGCGGGCGGTTCGGCTTTCATCATCCGTCCGGCGCAAAAGACGCCGACTTCCAACAGCACGATCGGCAACCACAACAGGTTCTGCACGCCCAGGATCGTCGACAGCAGCGAGGTCAACAGCGAACCGACGATCGCTCCCAACGTGCCTCCGACAGCGATCATTCCAAAGACGCGTTTGGCTTGGCGACTGTCATAGAGATCGGCCAACACGCTCCAGAAGACCGATGTGTTGAACAGACTGAAGACGCTGGTCCAGATGAAGAAACATCGCGCGACCCAAACGTGGACCTCGGCACTCTCGACGTGCATCGCCAACCAGAACAGCAGCAGATTAAGGGCAAAGAATCGGTAGACGATCGGCACCAAACGTTTGCGTTGGCAGCGAGCCACAACAAAGGAATAGATCGGCACCGCGATTAGCATCGTTGTGAAAGTGCCCAGGAAAAGCCACGGCAACTGTTTCGTGCCTCCTTGAATCCCCATCGTCTCGCGGACCGGGCGGATCACAAAGTAGGCCAACAGAATGCAGAAGAACCAAGCGAATGCCCAAGCCGCCCGCCGCCGCTGGTCGGTCGACATCGCAGTCCACTGCGTTTGCCATTGGCGAATGAAGCCCATCATGCTGTCCCCGGTTGATTCCACGCCAATGCAAATGCTGATATTCTAGCGAGACGCTGGCGTTTGTATCACCGCATATCAATTGGACCACAGGCAATGGACACTCCCAACGACGACGCCATCTTGGCTTCGATCCGCACCTACCGCGAAGCCTTGCAACAGACGCGCGACCTGTTCATCAGCAGCGGTCGTCAGATCGTCGACCACGACGCCTGGATGCTCGACGGTGGCGAGACCGATTTTGTCAGCCAGATGGACGACCTGCACAGCGGATTCATCATGAAAGTCTTCGCCGTCGGTGCCTCCAGCCAAGCGGCCAACCTGATCGAACAGCGGCAACTGGGCCGCGTGCTGCTGACGCATCTGTGGGGCAAACCGATCATGGGGGCACAGTTGCGTGAGGCGGTCGATTGGCTGTTGGATGAAGCCGAGAACTTCGAGTGGCACGACCTGATCCAACCCTTTATCGTCCTGCCGCCGCTGCGCGATCGCTGGGGTGAAGTCATGGCGTTGGCGATCCGGATGGCGAACATCGTCGCCAAAGCGGACGGTTTGATCGGCACCGCCGACACGGCGCGGCTGCGTCAATTACAAGACGATCTCGATCAAGCGGCGGCGCAAACCGAAGCTCATTTTGCTGGCGACAGTCGAACCGAGCGCGAGGTGGTTCGCAAAGTCGGCGAGGACTCGCAGCGGCTGCGCAAAAATCCAGAGCCTCCGCTGCGACAGGCACCGCCAGCGCCGACGGCTTCTGCGCAGGCGGGGCCCACGACGGCCGGGCCGGCTGCCGAACCGGAACCTCAGCTGTCGCCCGAGGAGCGGTTGCAGAAGTCGCTGGCGAAGCTGAACGAGTTGATCGGGCTGGAGAACATCAAAGAACAAGTCTCCACGCTGACGAACTTTTTGAAGATGGAAGCGCGCCGCGTGGCCGAGGGTTTGCCGACGACCGAACCGAGCCTGCACATGTCGTTTGTCGGCAATCCGGGAACCGGCAAGACGACTGTCGCCCGGATCATCGCCGACATCTTTGGAGCTCTTGGCGTATTGGACAAAGGCCAATTGGCCGAGACCGACCGCAGTGGATTGGTCGCCGAATACGCGGGGCAGACCGGTCCCAAGACCAACGCCAAGATCGACGAAGCGCTCGACGGCGTGCTGTTTATCGACGAGGCGTACACGCTGATCGATGCCAGCGGGCAGGATCAATACGGCCGTGAAGCGATCCAAACGCTGCTGAAACGGATGGAGGATCAACGCAATCGATTGGTCGTGATCCTGGCCGGTTATCCCAACGAGATGAACACGATGATCCGGTCCAACCCCGGGCTCAGTTCACGGGTCGGCACGACGATGGAGTTCATCGATTACACGCCGGGCGAATTGAGTCGCATCTTCGGTTTGATGTGTGGCAAGGCGAAGTACGAACTTCCCAGCGAAACCCGACGCCGCGTGCTGCATGGGCTGACGTTCCTGTACGCCACGCGTGACCGACACTTCGGCAACGGCCGAACGGCACGTAACGCTTTCGAGCGAACGGTCCGCCGACTGGCAAATCGACTGGCCGGAATCCAGGAGATCACGCGCGAACTGTTGGTGACGATCGCTCCCGAAGATATCGAGATCCCGGACCTCTCCGACGAACAACTCGACGCATTGGGCAAGCTGCCGATGAACCTGGAAGTGCCGTGCGATCACTGCCAAGCCAAACAAACGATCGCCGACACCTGCTTGGCGACCGAAGTCGTCTGCACCGCGTGCAGCAAGACGTTTGAACCCGGATGGGGCGAACCAGTCGCCGAAGCGACGGAAGCTGAAGAGCCAATCGTTTAACCGCGGTGGCAACGCCCCGCGCGTTTACGTCGATAGATACGTGTTTGTCACGCCCGGACGCGCGGCCCGCTGGGCACGCGGTTAAACGAAGTGGCTGGGTCGCTCCGATCGTTTAACCGCGCGGGCAACGCCCCGCGCGGTTACATCGATAGATACCCGGTTGTCGCGACTGGACGCGCGGCCCGCTGGGCACGCGGTTAAACGAGGTGGCTGGGTCGCTCCGATCGTTTAACCGCGGCGGCAACGCCCCGCGCGTTTACGTCGATAGATACGTGTTTGTCGCGACTGGACGCGCGGCCCGCTGGGCACGCGGTTAAACGAGGTGGCTGGGTCGCTCCGATCGTTTAACCGCGGCGGCAACGCCCCGCGCGTTTACATCGATAGACACTCGTTTGTCGCGACTGGACGCGCGGCCCGTTGGGCACGCGGTTAAACGAGGTGGCTGGGTCGCTCCGATCGTTTAACCGCGGCGGCAACGCCCCGCGCGTTAGTGTTGATAGATACGCGTTTTTCGCGCCCGGACGCGCGGCCCGCTGGGCACGCGGTTAAACGAAGGGGCCGTGGAGGTCGGTACTACGGGCGGCCGAAGGTGCTTTGCACCAGGACCGACATGCTTCCTTTATTGTCGCGCGGATCGACGTCGAACATCCGCAAGACGAGCCTGCCTGTTTCGGGAGCTATGAAATCGGTCCCCGTGCCGATCGGGAACGGCTTTAATTTGCTGACGTCCGGCTGGCTGACGATCATCCCGATCAGCGTCCCCAGCTTGATCTTGTTGTTCTTCGGATCGATCTCTTTGGGAATCACCAAGCCGTTGGCGTCGGTTTCATTGACGACAAACCAAGTTCCTTTGGCTTCGATGTGGACCGGGTTCCCTTTGACAAGAATGATCTGCGTATCCTGCCAGTCGCGGTTCGCTTGGACCTCGACCACCTTGCGATCCTGGGTCGATTGAGCGTTCAAGATTCGCTTCAGCCCCAGCTGAGCCGCTTCGTATTCGGGAATCAAACGGGTCATCGATTCGTAGACCTCGCGGGCCCCGTCGAGGTTCTTCTTCCGTTCGTATTCCGCTGCCAGTTTCTCCGCTTTGGAAACGAACTCCTTATGCAGCCCCAACAGTTCGGGATCGCTGACGGACGAATCGCCTGTCGGACGCGCACCGCGGCCTGGCCGTTGAGCCGACGCGATGGAAGCGATGCTGACGACAAGCAGCACAACGGCAGTGAAAAGATAGCGAGGTGACATGCTCAAAGGTCCTGGGGAGGCAGACAAAAGCGGGGCGGTTGGCAAACGGAGAACGATCGCGTTGAACATTCTAATTGCTCGCCGCGGTCACTTCCAATCGAGTCCTTGATGCAGCGTGCCGAAGACGACCGGTCCGTCGGTGGTTGCGGCAACCATGTCCTCAACGCGGACACCGCCGAGGCTGCGACCATACAAACCGGGCTCGATCGTCAGGACTTCATTCGGCAGGATCTCCGGGCCGCCGTCGTCCAACAGAATTGGTTCGTGAATCTCCAGCCCGATCCCGTGCCCGGTGCCATGTTGAATCGATGGATGGTCGGTGACCGTGCCGCGCGACAGCGGATAACCGCGGTCGAGCAAGACGTCGGTCGACGCTTGGTGCACCGCGTCGCCGGTGTTTCCCACTCGCAGCGCAGCCGTCGCAGCGGCTTTGGCCTGAACCACCGCCGCGTGCATATGCTTGACCTCTTCGGACGCTTGCCCGTGAACGACAGTCCGCGTGCAATCGCCCCAGTAACGGCTGGACAAATCGCGCGGGAACAGATCGACGACGATCGGCACCTCGGTTCTCAGCGGCCCGGCGCCGGCGTGGTGACAGTCGGCGACTTCGGGAGCCGTCGCGACGATCGATCCGTGTTCCATGGCAAAGTTGTACTCGAGAAAGAACTGCGCGGCGATCGCTTTGACGCGTTCGCTGGTCAGCAATTCCCCTTCGTGCACCAATTGGCCGCTGGCATTGGCGGTGCTTGCGGCGATCGTGCGGCACGCCAACTCCATCGCCCGCTGCGTCATCTCTTGAGCCGTTTGCAAACACTCCAGCTCGCGGTCGCTCTTGCTGCGGCGATCGATCACGCCCAGGTCGGCGTTGTAAGCGATCTCGATTCCCGCTTGCTGGATGTGCCAAGCGAAGATGAACGGCAGTGTGCGATCGGTTTGAATCGATGCGATCTTTTTGCGAGCCAAGAACTCGGCAACTGCTTGAGCCGTCGCGGTCGCGCGATCGGGACTCAGCCCACCGGCGGGAGCGTATTCGCCGGGCGAACCGAAGTGGTTGGCGGTCAGTTGTCGCCGCGCGCGGTCGACTTCGATGTCCCGCACGATCACCGTCGTCTCGTCATCGACTTGGATCCAAGCCGCCGGATCGCCGACGGACAACGGCATGCGGTGAAACAGCGAGGCGTTTTCGGCGGGGATTCCGGCTAACAGCGTGGTGGTTTGCATGATGACTTATGAGAGGCGAGGTGTTCAGAAAAGAAAGGCGTCGACAAGAGGTTCGGTTAGCGGTTTTGGCGGTCCAGCCAACGGCGAACCCACAGCAGTCCGGTCAGCGTTTTGCCATCTTCGAATTCGCCGCGATCGATCATCGCGTCGATCTCCGCCCAGGTGGTGATCCGGTTCACGATCGCTTCCCCCGCTTCCCGCGCATGATCCCCTTCGGTCAGATCCTCGGCGATAAACAGATGCATCAATTCGTCGGTGATCCCTGGCGAAGCGTAGAACTGGAGAGCTCGCGTCAGTTTGCCAGCGCGATATCCAGTCTCTTCGATCAACTCGCGAGCCGCTGTGACTTCGGCAGCTTCGTTGGGTTCGCGCGTCCCGGCGGGCAACTCCATCAACGTCTTGCCGACGGTCGCTCGCGTGTTTTGAATCAACACAACGCGATCGTTGTCCAACAGCGGCGCGATCACCACCGCGCCGGGATGCCGAGCGACATGCCGCTTGATCGGGCTGCCGTCAGCCGTCGGCACATCGATCTCATGGACGTTAAATCGGATACCTTCAAAAACGATGCGGTCGGCCACGACGTGACTCTCTGGGGTAGGTGGAGCGATGCAGAGAAGCCCAAGCGTAACACGATTGAGAATCGGGAGCTATAAGCCGGGGTGAGCAAGCAGGGCCGCTGCCTGTGTGGCAACGAGATGCGATCGAAAGCCCTGCTTGCAAATTGAAATACGCTTCTCACCAAGCACGCTACAGAATGCCCATTGCGACCAGGCTGAAGCGGACGACGAGGCCGGCGACGACGACGCTGACCATGCTCATCAATTTGATCAGGATGTTCAGGCTGGGGCCGCTGGTATCTTTGAACGGATCGCCGACGGTATCGCCGACAACTGCCGCTTTGTGCGCCTCGCTCCCCTTGCCGCCATGCGCCCCGCTCTCGATGTATTTCTTGGCGTTATCCCAAGAACCACCCGCGTTGGACATGAAGATCGCCAGACAGAACCCGCTAGTCAAACATCCCGCCAACAAACCGATCACGCCCGCCACGCCCAACACCAATCCGATCACGATCGGCAACAACAACCCGATCAAGCTTGGCAACACCATCTCGCGCTGCGCCGCTTTGGTGCTGATCGCCACCGGCCGCTGGTAATCGGGTTTGACTTCGCCCGTCTTGATCCCCGGGTTCTCTTTCAATTGACGGCGGACTTCCAGGACCATCCCTTGAGCGGCGCGGCCGACAGCTTTCATCGTCATCGCACAGAACAGGAACGTCGCCATCGCACCCATGAACATCCCGACCAGGACGCGCGGATTCATCAGCGAGCCGTCGTAATAACGCATGAAGTCGCGGATCGTCGCGGTTCGCGTGGAGATCAGGTTTTCCTGAGTCGACGCGAGCAGAGGGGCACCGTTTTCGATTTGTGAGACTACCGCCGCGTCGATCCGCGCCGGCCCCGTCGACGTGTCGATCGCATTCCAGCCGTCCAGCGACGTCGGATCGAGCGATGTGGTTGGCATCAACAGCAGAGGGGTGATCTCTTCGCCCGCCTTTTCGAGTGCAAACGACGGTGCGATCTTATACAGACCATCTTCATCGATCTGGACCACTTCCGCCGTCGCCCAGCGATCGAAGCCGTCGCGGACTCCTTCGACATACGCCGCCAACAACGCCAACGCCGTTAGCGCTGCCGAACCGATCGCAAAGCCTTTACCGGTGGCCGCCGTCGTGTTGCCCAAGCTGTCCAACGCGTCGGTCCGTTGGCGAACGGTTTCTTCCAGTCCCGCCATCTCCGCGTTGCCGCCGGCATTGTCAGCGATCGGTCCGTAGGCGTCAGTCGCCAGCGTGATCCCGAGCGTGCTGAGCATCCCGACCGCGGCGATGCCAACGCCGTACAGGCCCAGCGGGAAGTATTGAAAGTTGTTGAAGTGACCGCCACAGGCGAAGCCGTACGCGGCCAGCGTCGCAGCACAGACGATGATCACCGGCACCCAAACACTCATCATGCCGTCGGCGATGCCGCAGATGATCAGCGTCGCCGGCCCGGTCTCCGCTTGTTCGGCCAGCTTCCGCGTCGGTTGCTCTTCGTCGCTCGTCGCGTATTCGGTCCACTTGCCGATCAACCATCCAGCTCCCAGTCCCACGATGATGCTGACCGCCACGCCGGGCAACACGCCCCACAGCATGGTGCCGGGAATACGAGGCATCAGCCACAGACTGACCAACACCGCCGCGACGACGACCAAGGCGGCTGAAAAATTGATACCGCGAGCCAACGCGTGCAGCAGTTGTGTTTGCGAAGTGTTTTCGCCGGTCCGGACACGATAGATGCCAGCGATCGACAACAGGATGCCGACGCCCGAGATCGCCATCGGCAACAACATCGCGTCCAACTGGGCCGATTCGACCGAGACCCCTTCGGGCATCAGCGCCGGATTGCTCATCGCCGCCACGCCGAGGGCCGATGCGGCCAGGATCGAACCACAATACGACTCATAGAGATCCGCTCCCATCCCCGCGACATCGCCGACGTTGTCGCCGACGTTATCGGCGATCGTGGCCGGATTTTGCGGCGAATCCTCTCGCATGTCCGATTCGACTTTGCCCACAAGGTCGGCTCCGACATCGGCCGCTTTGGTAAAGATTCCGCCGCCGACGCGAGCGAACAGCGCTTGCGCACTGGCTCCCATCCCGAAGCTGAGCATCGCGATCGAGATCTGTTGCAGCGACAGGGGATGCCCCAACATCGGGCAGATCCAATACAGGATCGCAAACCAGACGGTGATGTAGATCAGCCCCATTCCGACGACTGTCAGCCCCATCACCGCACCGCTGCGAAAGGCGATCTGCAAGCCTTGGTCTAAGGAATGGCGAGCCGCGGCGGCGGTCCGGCTGCTCGCCTGCGTCGCCGTCTTCATCCCAAACCAACCGCACAGCCCGGAGAAGAAGCCGCCGGTGACAAACGCGATCGGCACAAATCCGCTCTGCAAACCGAAGCCGTATGCCGCCACCGACAGCAGCGCCGCGACAACAACAAAGACGATCGTGACCCAGCGGTACTGTTGCTTCAGATAGGCGTCAGCCCCTTGGCGAACACTCTCTGCGATTTCTCGCATCAGATCGGTTCCTTCATCGGCCTCCATCATCGCGGTATAAAACCGCCGCGCCCAAACGAGGGCTGCGATAGCCGATGCAAAACAAACCAACCATACAATGCCTGCGTTCATTGCTGACTTCCTTTGTCTCAGTTGTCTACGTGCTGGGGCAGCACGCCGCCGTGAAGCGATCTTGTGGGGAGGGGGATTGCGAGCGACGCAACGAAATCGACTGCTACCCCGCAGCTGCGAGGCCGTTGCGTTTGCCCCAAAATTTACCTCAGATTGAGTGGGCGTCGAGGGGGTGCTGAGACAGTTATGTCGCGGGAGGTGTCTTTAGTGGTGCTGCAGTGGGGTGGCGTGGCCCCTTGTTGCCTGGCCACTTCGCTTAATGGGGAACAACTCGGCGAATGAAAACTTTTGTGTTCGGCGAGGTTCACCGCGTTTATTGTACTAATGTTTCGAGGCGGATTGTTACCTAGCAAAGGTTTGCTACCTCAGGACAAATCACTGTTTGGGGTTAGGCACTCTTGATAACCCGCGATGCGTAAGCGAGGCACCGCGTGAATTCCTCGCTTACGCGTCGTGTTACCATTTTCAGAGACGCTCCAGTTCGAAGCAGTGAATAGCCCTGCAGCCCTGTGTCCGTGAGGGGCGTGCTGCGGTTATTCCCAGCCTGTCAATTCGCCATCGCGACGGTTGCCATAGCGACGAAGCAGTTCTGGATCGATCGATTGGTTCAAGAACCGCGTCGAACCATCGGCGAAGGAAAACTGGGCGCCGCCGGGATGGCAGCTGCCGAAGCCCCCTACATATAAAGGCTCCTCCGACGGGGCGGGTTGCTCTTGATCGACCAATTGGTGCCGCGGGTTATACGCAGCGATCGGTGTTCCCGTGTTCCGCAGCGTCGCCCGCGTGCCAGAGGCCCAGCCGAGATCGTTGGCAAACGGCAACGATTCGCCCAATAGGATCGTCTGGGTGCTGCCGTCGGGAATCTGGCTGTAGCGGATCTCGCTGTTGAGGAACAGCAATCCGTTGTCGTTGGCATCGATCGGAGCTTCGACGTCGTGGTGACATCCGGCGTAGTTGCCACTGACAATTTCTCCCGCTTCGGTTCTGCCGCCATAATTGTTGCCTGGATACGAGGGGCAATACATCGTCGCGATCCGTTGTTCGCGGGCCTCGCGATTGACCGCGGCGTACGCGCCGGCCGCCTGATCGAAGTGGTTGTACAACGCATGCTGTTCGATAAATGGCAAGATCTGCACGACCCAACTGATGTGTTGCCCCGATTCTGCGCTGCGGATTGGTCCATCCGGATTGATCACTCCCGACGGAAGATGTTCGGTGCTGAATTCATGATGATGCATCGCCAAGCCCAGCTGCGTGAGGTTGTTCATGCATTGGCAGCGGCGAGCTGCTTCGCGAGCCGCTTGCACAGCCGGCAGCAGCAGCCCGACCAAGATGCCGATGATCGCGATCACGACCAACAGTTCGACCAGGGTGAAGCCGCGACGGCGGGCACCGCCGCGATAAAGATCTGACACTCGGTTCATGATTGTTCTCGTGGTTGAAGGGGATTTGGATCGAGGGAGGATTTCAAAAGAAAAGGATGGGCTTGAACGATTCATCGCGATCGGTTCGACGGCCAGGGGAATTCAAGACGCGTCGAGCGTTGAGTTCGCGCCGAAAAATTGCTGTCGGGTTCGATGCTGGCAACGACATGCACCTGGGGCGCTTCAGCATCGCCGGAAACGTCGATCTTCACGACCGCATCGCCATCGTGTGGCATGCTGTTGGTTGGACGCCAGGTCTCCCCGCGATAGGTTCGGTCGCGCGTCCATTTCTCTGCCGCACGCAATATCCCGGCATCCAGCAGCAATTCGGTCTGTCGCAGTTGCCGCATTCGCCCCGTTTCCCGGCGGCTGTGCAGGGCGCTATGCAACGTGCTGGCTGCCAGGGTGGTCGCGATCAACATGCAGACCAACATCGCAACCGCGATCGCGCCGCGGCGATGTTGGCATTTCAAAGCGTTCATCGAGCTTGGTCTCCTGCGTCGGATGTCTCTTCCGCGTCGGGCGGGCTTGTGTCCCGATTGGGCAATTGTTGGTACAGCAGGCCGGGGACGGCCACGATTTGTCGGTCGGTTCGTTGCGGTACGCCCTGCAGGCCCGTGTCGCTGCGAACCACGATTCCCAGCCGCTGTGGCGCGTCGAGCATTTGCAGTTCGATGGTCGATCGGTCGTCCAGCAAAAACAGTTCGCGGTCTTGCTGTTTGCCGTCGTCCGCGGTGTGGCGTTGGATCTGGTTTTCATCGATTGCATAGACGACACGGCGGTTGTCGTCGATCGTCAGTTCCACCGTCTGACGATCTGTCAATTCAAAACCGCGACTGCGATGAACGTCGTTTCGAAACTGGCGGTCCAGTCGAACCAGGGTGCGATCTTGATCCGCCCTCCCCTGCCCCAATTTGGAAAAGGTCAGCGCCTGATGGACCACACCGATCGCCAACAGCATCAATACACTGCCGATCGACATCGCCATGATCAGTTCGATCAATGTGAAACCAGGGCGAACGATCGCGCTGCGGCGGCAGGTTGTATAGGCATGTTGGGATTGGACGGTTGGATTATTCATCGTGGGTCCCCCGGATCCATCCTGTCAGCGACAGAGGCTGCGCTGGCGTTTGTCGTTGCCAGTCGATTTGGATCGTTAAACGAACGCCATCGCCATCGCTCACTTCGACCGCCGTCAAACGGGCGTCGGGCAGCGCGGCTTGCGCGGCTGCCGATGGCTCCAACGACTCGATCTCCGCATTGCGTTGGTCCTCGGGAAGTGCGAGCAAGCGATCCAAGTGATTTGAGAGTTCGTCGAGCGCCAGTTGATGATGGCGCGTCTGCTGCCACAACCGTCCTGCGCTCAGCGACATCGGCGCAAACGTACCGATCAACGCGACAAGCAGCGTCGCGGAGACGACAAGTTCGATCATCGAACCACCGCCGCGTCGACAACCCCGCCGCGGCGGCGATTGGCAGCGATTGAAGGTGTGGCGAAAACACATGATCGTCGGAACTCCTAAATCAAATCTTCACAATGCAATCGAAAACAATGACGTCGACAAAACGTAAGCTCACGCCAAGATGAGGATGATTCCGCTAAGGAACCCAAAAAACGCAAATCCAATCCAAGCCACGATCGCGGCCATCGCGAGCACGATCGCCGGTTGTAGCAGCGACAGCAGTAACGTGACGCGACGTCCAAACTGACGTTGATGTCGATCGGCCAGACGGTGCATCAACCAGGCACGCGTCCTGTTGGATGTCGAACCGGCCAACGCCTGGGACTCATCGCGTTGTAATAGCCCGGCCACCGACAACGAACTCCACGGGTCGGATCCCTGCTCGACTTCGTTTCGGGCGAACAACAGTTTGGCTCGTACGTTGCGGTCGTAGTGGTGGCGTGCCAGCGTCGACAACGCACCTCCCAAAGGCCGGCCCGAGGCAACCGCTGGCGACAACAATCGCAGCAGCTCCGCCGAACGCAAACGAACGACCGGACGCAGCAGTCGCGAGGCCCAGACGCGTCGATAAAATCGTTGCATCACGCCCGATGTGACCAATCGTAGAGCGGCAAATCCCAGCAACACCCATAGCAAAAAAGTGCTTTCGAAGAAGCGACCTGCGGCGACCAAAGTCCGTATCGCCGCCGGGGGCTCCCATTCAAACTCGTTGGCGATTTGCAGCAGCGTTGAGAGGATCCTGAGGAATAGGAAACTGACGATCAAAAAGTACATCAACATCGATCCCGCCAGGTAAAACATGCTGTGACGAACTGTCGGGATCGCCCCTCCGTCGTCGGCAGGCGTTGCCAATAATTGATCGAATGTCTCCCGAAGCGTTCCCGATTGATAGCCAAACCGAATTGCGAGGACCATTTGGTCGCTGAGCGCATCGGGGGTCTGTTCCAACGCGTCGACAAGCGACGCTCCCGATTCTAGGCGGCGTGTCAGACGCAGCAAGCGGCGTCGATAGCGACCGTGATGTTCATCGGCCAAGTTTTCAACCCACTGGGGCGTCGGCTGTCCTTCGCTGTGGGCGATGGCTAAGACGCGAAGCAGCGTTCGTTGCTTTGCCGCCAACGGTTCGTTGGCAATTCGCGACGAAAGTCGCCATCGCCGTCCAGGAAGGTTTCCACCGATTTCCAGGCGACCGATCGCCCGCAGCCCTCGTGCAAGCTTGCGGCCGGCACGATTTGCGGTGGGGAAGTTCTGTTCGTTGAATGGAAGTTTCATCTACAAAACGCACTTGAATGGTTGCGTGAGCTGGCGGGGAATTGAACTTGGAAACGATTGGGGAAACGGCCGAGGAACGTTGTCACAACGCGACGATCAGCGAACCCCAAGGCATGAATAGAGCGACAACAACAAATATGACAATCGACGCGACGGCAACCAGTGCCAGCGGACCGATCAACCATCGCAGCCAATCGATCCGTTGCGTGGCACGCTCGTGATACATCAGCGCCAGTTCGCGCAGCAGGCGAATGTTGGGAAGGCCCGCGTCGTTGGGGTGCAGGGCCAGCAGTAAGTTGGCTGGGAAATAGATGGTTGCGTTGATCTGAGTCCAGTCGGCGCTGGAGGTTTCCGCCGCCGTCGCCAACGATTCGAGTTCGCGTTGATACAGTGGATGTCCGCAGCCACGACCGCTGATCCGAAGCGCTTCGGGTGGCGACGCGCCGATGCTGATCAGTTCGGCGACCGATCCGATCGCTTGCGCCATCGCTTGCACTTTGCGCGTGCTCCCCTTGAGGCTGAAGAGTTGCGCGCACAGCGGACTTCGTAGCCACCAGCGGTAGATCGCGACGGCCGATGCAATCGCTGCTGCGGCGATCAACAACTGTTGCAACGGGGCTTGGATCAATCGGTCGGAGATTGCCACGGCGATCCGCGTCGGCAGAGGCTGATTCAAGCCAAAATCGCGGTACATCGCTGCGAAGGTCGGGACAACAAACCAGCTCAACGCCAGCCCTACGATTCCCGTCAGTCCCAAGATCAACATCGGGTACAGCAAACTCGCCCTCCGTTGCCGCTGCCGCTGTTGTTGCCGCATCGTTTGAGTAAATAGCGAATGGATCCGCTGTGGCGTTTCGGCGGGATTGAAACCGCCGACGATCACCGGCAACCAAGCCGCAGCTCGCGGATGTTGCAGCCACGCCTGGACATCGGTTTCATTGCGCAGCAGATCGATCAACTCATTCAGGTCGCGTTTGCCCCAGCCAGCAGACATCTCGTCGGCCATCGCGACCAGCGGCGGAATGAGAAGCTCGCGTCGAGCAAGCGTCGCTTCGATTTGATCATGAAACGTGGACATTGGGTTAATCGGCCACCTGGGTTGCGATTTTGTAAAGCAAGTCGATGTAGGGAAGCATCAGTCCAAGCGCGTATGCGAGCACCAACAGGCCGCCGATCCCACCGCTCAACACCATCGGTAACATCACACGCCAACGCCTTGCCTGATCTACCGCCGAATCGCTGTAGATCGCGGCAACTTGCCGCAACACCTGCGCCCGCGACTGGTTTTCCAGCCGACCGACCAATCCCCATCGCAGCATCGGCGGCAATGCCGCGATCGCTGGGTCATCCATTGGAACCTGTTGGCCGATCTCCTCCGCCGTGCTCAGGTAGACGTTGGCTGTAGCCAGGTCGCCATCGAGATCGTCGTTCTGTAGACGCAGCGGACCGACGCTCGCCAACGCTTGCCCGGTCGAATCGCCAGCGTCCAGCAAGGCCGCGACATGTCGGGCGTAGGCGGCGGTTTGAATCGACGTGAAATAGTGTCGCCCCCCAAGCAACCATCCGAACCGAGAACGCATGGGCCGCAACGACCACCAGGCGATGGCAGCAATCGTGACGATCGGCACCCCAGGCACCCAAATCGGCATCGCGTCGCGCAGCATCCCAACCAATCGCAGGCTGCCGCTGATCGGTTGCCACAGTTGTTCGTATAGAGATTCCAGTTGCGGGGCGACAAACAAACATAATGAGATTAACCCCAGATAGACCAACGCGAGGACGATCAACGGGCCAAGCATTGCGATCCCCATCTCGCCATGCAATTCGCGGCGAGCTGCGGCGGCATCGGACAACTGGTCGAAGACTTCGGTCGGTTGTTCGCACTGAATCCAAGTGCTCAACGCCGATCGATACGGTTTGGGTAGATCGGGGTCGCTGGCAATCGCTTCGGTGAGCTCGCCCTGCCGTTCGATTCGCAATGCCAACCGGCGTTGGATTTGCGCCAGCTGCGCCGGAAGCTTGTGGGCAGGTCCGGCAAAACCGAGTTCCAGCGGCAAGCCCAGTCGCTGCATGGCGAGCAGTTCGGTGTGGAAGTCGGCAATCTTGGAGAGCGAATCGATGGACATCGCATCGTGCAAAGAGAAGGATCGGGACCAGAGGTTTGGCTGTCTCTGTGATGCGCCGGTGGCGAAGATTTATCTAAACATTCACAAAAGCTCTCAGGCGAGAATGTTGGACTACCCCGACGCATTCGAAATTCTCAGCTGTCCCTTGCCGTCGCCCTGAGTTAACATTTGGTCTGACGAATGGTTGTCCGATGGCGACAACCGCAGTGGGAACGGACTTCCTGCAAGGCAACGAGGCTCGATGGCTGACTTTCATCTCCACATTACCGGCACTCTCGGATTGCTGCTTGGCGCTTGCCTGGCTGCGGGGGTGTTTGCTGATGTGTTGCATCTGCCCAAAGTGACTGCGTACCTGCTGGTGGGGTTGCTTGTCGGCCCCAGTTTGATGGATTGGGTCCCGCAGGAGCACCTTGAGCATTTCGATCCGATGCTCAAGCTGGCGATGGCTGTCGTCTTGTTCAATCTTGGCTGCGAGTTCACGTTCACCAAATTTCGCCGCATTGCCGGCCGCTGTTTGGTCCTTTCCGGAGCGGAGATCTGCGCCACGTTTGGTTTGGTGTTGGTCGGTCTGTTGATGTTTGGCTGCTCGGGAAGCATGGCCTTGTTGTTGGCATGCTTGGCGGTCGCGACCGCGCCGGCGACGACAATCTTGGTGCTGAAAGAGTTTCGTTCCGAGGGGCCGGTCACCGAAAGCACCGGTTTTTTGGTGGCGATAAACAACTTTGCCTGTATCGTCTTGTTCGAATTTGGGTTCCTCGCGATCCAGCTGACCCAAGGGCAGCTCGAATCGTCATTGTGGGGGCAAGTTGGCAATGTGTTGCTGAATATCGCGGGCTCGATCGCCCTGGGCGTGGTCGGCGGTGTCATCGTCAGCTATGGCTGCGGGTTGCTTAACATCAAGCGTTGGCTGGTGCTGTTGGTTGCGACGGCGACGTTTTTATTGGGCGTCAACGAATCGCTGCAGATTCCTTATATGTTGACCTTCTTTGTGATGGGGGTGACGGTCGCCAATACGTCCGATTCCAAATCGAAGATTGGGGACGAGCTCGACCATCTCTCCGGACTTCTGGCCGTCTTGTTTTTTGCCGTGCATGGAACCGAACTCGATCTGCACGCCTTTCTGGCCGCTGGCACCTTGGGGGCGGTGTATGTCGTCTTTCGACTCGTTGGTAAATGGTCGGGGGTCTATCTGGCGGCACGGCTGACGCGGCAACCGTTGGAAGTCCGGCATTGGTTGGGCAGTTGTCTGTTTGCGCAAGCGGGAGCGGCGATCGCGCTCTCGACGATCGCGGTGGCCCGCAACCCCGAACTGGGCAAACCGGTCCAAGACATCATCCTCGGATCGGTTGTTTTGTTCGAAATCATCGGTCCGTTGTTCATTCGCAAATCGTTGTTGGAAACAGGCGAAGTTCCTTTGGCTCAAGCGATCAACCACGCCCCACGCTCTCCTTTGGAGCAGGTTCGCAGTGTTGGCGACCGCTTTCGATCGGCGGTCTGGGGAACGGCGGCTCCCAACGGGGCCATGAATGGAGTGAGTGTGAACAAGTTAGTTCGCAAGACCAAAGGGATTCATCAATCGGCCCGCTTCGACGACGTGATCGATCATATCGAACACAGTCACGACAATACCTATCCGGTCGTCGACGATCGGATGAGTGTCGTTGGAGTGATTCGTTATCCATTGTTGAGCGATGTGATGTTCGACCTCAGTGCTTCGCAACTGGTTCGCGCCGAAGACCTTATCAGCGAAACGACGGTGATGTTGTATCCCGACGAACCCGCTTCTCGCGCGTTCGAACTTTTTCAAGCTGAAACCGACGACTGTATTCCCGTGGTCACCAGCGCCGAGCCGCATGAATTGCTAGGGGTCGTCCGCCGCAGCGATGTCGTGCATGCCTTGATCACGCAACGTCGCAAGAAGAAATAGAGTCCCACCGAGAAGCCTTCGCGACACCATGCGCCGGAAGATTGGTGAACTCGCCCGCTGCGGTCGTGTTCTATCGAATCAAAAGTTTGGCGAGCCAGGACGTCGCCAACGCCGGCTGCTCATTTCCGCAGGGCCGCCCCAAGGTGTCGGCGATCTGGTCGGCCGCGCGATAGCCGCCGATCACGGCCGATTCCATCGTCGCGGGCCAACCGGTGGCGGTCCAGTCGCCAGCAAGCCACAGATTTGGCAAGCGTGTCGTCGCGGCGGGGCGACGTTTTTCAGTCTCCCGCGAGACCGAGAAGACCGATTTGGGATCGGTCACGATCCGCGAATCGACAACGTTGGCGTCGCGGGCTGCGGGTAGCAATTCGCGAAGTTCGTTGACGACTTGGTCCAACAGTTGTTGCCGCGGCGGCAAGTCGCGCGATCCGCTGATCACGATTTGATGATAGATCCTACCCGTTTGATCGCTTGCAAACGTGGGACGGAACAGCCACTGGATCGTTCGGTCGACAAAAACTAAGTGATCCGCATCGGTCAGCGGCCGGTCGCACCACAAATGGATCCCCGTGATCGGCGACGCGGGGATCAATGCGATCGATTCGCCATCGTCGACCGCATCGCTGGCGTCCCCCAATACATTTTGCAATTGGTGCCACGGTGTCGCGATCAGCAGATAATCGGCGGCGATCGTCGAACCATCGCTCAACCGCACGCCGGTCGCCCGTCCGCCGTGACTCTCGATCCCGGTTGCCCGCGCCGACAATCGGATCTCGACGCCACGCCGGGTTAAGTCGTCGGGCAAGCGTTGACCAAACAGGACCGAAAGAGGCAACTGAGGCACCCAGACGTCACCCGCATCGCGGTGCGAAAGGAAGCCGTCGACAAGGACCTTCCGGGCCGGAGCGACAGCGACGCGATCGGTCGCCTCCCCGAGGGCGCTGACCAAAATCACGTCCCAGAATTCCCGGATCGCCGATTCGGATTGCCCCGCGGCGGTCAACCAATCCCGCATCGTCGGCCAGTTCGCTTGGTCTTCCGGACGCAGACGCATCAGTTTCCAAATTCCATGAGCGATCGTTTTGCGAAGATCTTGCGACAGGTAGCTTAAGCCCGAAAACGCCTTCATCAGATGCAGCGGAGCGGGCATCCAACGCGATCGGGCAAATGGACAGACTTGCCCCTCGGGACCGATGAACGTCAGTGATCGATAACGCCGCCAAGCGTCCAACTGGCCCGTCCGCTTCAAAAGGTCCAGCAGGTTCGTGCAGCAGCCCATACCGACGTGTTGGCAATAATCGATCTCCGCCCCCGTGGTAGGATCGATGAAGGAACCCGCGCGGCCGCCGGTTTTGCTGCGAGCTTCGATTAGCGTCACCTTGAATCCGGCCTGCGACAGTCCCAGCGCAGCGGCCATCCCGGCCAATCCTCCTCCGACGATCGCGACGCGTGGCGGTGCCGTCTCCATCGATCAAGCCTCTTCATCGCGGCGAGTCGCCACAACGGCAAGCCGCCGCGGATAGCCGGGGACAAAGTGGCTAGCGGCGATGTTCATTTTCTGCCGCCACGTCAGTCGCACACGTCGCTGCAAAACCTGCAGCGGTTGCTGGCGGATCTTCTTCAACAACGCGTGATAGCTGTGCCACATCATGCTGAACATCGGTCGCCCGTCGGCATGGATGCCATCCCAAGCGAGCCAACCCTGCTGGTAATACGACTCGGCGCGGTCACCGTAATACCTCAGCAGTTCTTCCCAAGCTGGCTGTTGTTCGTCGGCGGGCCGCTGCGGATCGACGCCAAACCGCTGCAGATCCGCCTGCGGCAGATAACATCGCCCACGCTGCAGGTCTTCGCGGACGTCGCGCAAGATGTTCGTCAACTGGAACGCTTTGCCACAATCGATCGCCGCCTGCTGAGTCGCTTCCCCTTGGAACTCCCAAATCTGCAGACAGACCAGCCCAACAGTCGATGCGACTTGGTAGCAATAGGTGTCCAGTTCCTGTTGCGTTGTGATCGATTGGTCCTTCTGGTCGGCGAGTGCGCCGTCGATGATTTCGAGCAGCAGCGTCGGAGCGATCGCGTAGCGTTGCTGCGCGTGCTGCAACGCGGGCAGGATCTGCATTGCCTGCTCGGACCGCTGCAGCGATTCGGCATCCGCAGAATGTGTGGGAAACGCTTGCGGGAGCTGATCCTCCGCGACGGTTGACTCGATCAACCGCCTCCAATCCTCCAGCCAGCGTCGCTTGTCGGCGATCTCCCCCGCCGCATCGGCGGCGTCGTCGGTCAGTCGAGCAAAAGCGTAGAACGCGCACATCGCTTGTCGCTTGGCTCGCGGTAGCAGCCAGAACGAAGGATAGAAGCTGCTGGCTGCTTGCCGAGCCACGCGAGCGGCTACGGCATAGCTGGCGTCGATCGAAGCGGGAGAATTGTTCATCGGGCAGACCACTGCAGCCAAGCGGTACGCGCGACCCAGGCGAACCGCGTCTTCAACGGCACTTTGCACCGATTGCCCAGGATATCAAAATCGGCATCGCGGATCGCTTGCAGTGCCGCTTCGCCGCCCGCAAGGATCAACTCCAAATCCAACCGCAGCCAGCGGGGAACATGTTCCAACAGCGGGCGGCCATCCTCAAACAAGCGGCTTGCGATTTCGACCTGCTCGGAAACGAGCGCCTTCAATTCCGTGGACGCTGTCGGCGCGGCGAGCATCGCTTCGGTAACGCCCAACGCCTCGCAGCGGTCTTGCGGCAGATAGATTCGCCCGCGACGAAAATCCTCGCCAACGTCCTGCCAATGATTCGCGAGCTGCAACCCGGTACAGATCGAATCGGAGAGCGATGCCCGCGAAGAATCGAAGGCATCCGCCAAGTGCAGGATCAAATGGCCGACCGGGTTGGCGGAATAGCGGCAATAATCGGCCAGCTCTTCTTGAGTCGCGTATCGCGATTGGTCTTGGTCGCGGCGAAAGGCTGTCAATAGATCCAGAAACGGCTCACGCGGAATCGAAAACCGCTCGATCGTCGACTGCAACGCCACAAAAGCGATGTGGGGCGGTTGATCGTCGTAGCAGCTTTCGAGCTGTTGTTGCCAGAGATCCAACAGGTAGAGACTCTCGGCGGGCGAAGCGATCTCGTCGGCCAGATCGTCCGCGGTGCGACAGTAGGTGTAGAGGTTGTAGAAGTCCTGGCGGAGATCGCGCGGCAGACAGCAACTGGCGACGACAAAGTTCTCCCGTCGCGCGCGCGCATAACGTCGGCAGTAGGCCTGGCTTTCAGCGAGGCTTGGCGGCGCGGCGTTCGGATTTTCGAGCGGGCTGGCGGGGGAGGGCATTGAAGATTTCAGGTCGCGGCCCGGGAGCGGACGCTCGCGATCGCAGATCCGCGACCGCGGAGAGGCGGACGTGGAGACTAAGGCTCGGGATTTTCAGGGGCTACCGCGTCGACGGCCGGCTGGTTGAGCATCGGCAGGTCGATGCAAGCGGCTTCCAAATCGCTGCGGACAAGCAGCTTCGATCCGTACAGACAGAGCGTGTTCCAACAGATGCCGTCGATCGTTTTGATCTCGCCGTACTCGTGGTACTCCTCGGGCGAAGCGTCGATCAAATGCAGCGTTCCCGATTCGCTGTGAATCAAGATCTTGTCGCCGACCAACAGGATCTGGCCGTGCCCAAACCGGCCGCGCTGTTTCCAGTTCCGCGTTCCATCGCTCAGGTCGGTCGATTCCATGAAGCCGTTGGAAAGCGAATAGCCGTGGCCGTCATAGATCACCGGGCTTGTAAGTTTCGTTTTTAGAACGCTGGCGTTATACCAGACCGATTCGGGCGTGATCTTCTCGCCGTCGACGCTCAATCGAATCCGTTCGCCACCCCCGCCGGGATAGCCTTTAGTCGTCATCACGTCAGTCTCTGAAACGACCGACAACTGCGAAGTGTTCGCGCCGCCGTCGCTGTCGCCGCTGCGTTCGAACGTCCACAACACGTCGCCGGTTTTCGGATCAAACCCCATCGCCTGACTCTCGGCGGTCATCAGGATCTGCCGGATGCCAGAGACCGCCGCGATCGTGGGCGATCCGTAAGCGATCATCTCGTCGCCGCCGCGCCACTTCAGTTCGCCCGTCTGCAGATCGAAAGCCATCAGTGTCGCTTTGGTTCCTTCGCGCGGTCCGCCCCCGGCGATGATCACGCTGTCGTCGACGATCAACGGCGAATTACTTCTGCCCCACGCCAGCGATGTGTTCGCTTCGTATTGAACCGTCAGCCCATCATTGTCGGTCGTCTCGGCCAGTTCGATTTCCAACAGCTCGTTCAAATCGACTTGCCAGAGCGGCGTCCCGTCGGCCCCGTCCAGGCAGACCAAATTGCCGACCGCTCCAACAGCGTAGACCTTGCCATCGTGGATCGTTGGCGTCGACCGCGGCCCGACGTGCCCCAGGTTCATCGCGTCGCGGTGCCGAGCGGGATGTTCGTACAACCAAACCAGTGTGCCATCGTCGATCCGGTAACAGCTGACACATTCGTTGACGCCTCGCTGTTCCATCGTGACAGCAAAGCCATTGCGAGCGACGAAGCCGGGCCACCCTAGTCCGATCGTCTGCTTCCAGAGGATCGGGCTGTCGGCGAATTTTTCGGGATCGATCTGCGCGTCGACGCTGCCCGTCTGCTCGCGCCCCAGAAACTGAGCGAAATCGTTGGGGGTTTCGGTTTTCAGATCGACGGTCACCACCGCGGCGTCGTCCGTCAGCGCCGCCGGTTGGGCTCGCTTGGTCCAGACCGGTTCGAACCGCAGGAAATCGATGTCGCCGCCGCCAACCGGACGGAACAGACTCAGGAATCCAATCGGCAGTCCGATCAGCATCACCGCCACGGCGATCCGCTGCGGCCACCGCCAACCGCTCATCAGCAAGGCCCAGCCTGCCCATCCCAACAACAGCGCCGCGGTGCCGAACAAGGTGATCACGTTCAGCACATCCATGCTGATGCCAACCAAGTCTTCCAGTTCGATGATGAAGTAGCGACCGCCGATCGTGAAGGCGGCGAACAACAGCGTCAGCGCGACAAGGATCACCGGTTTCCGCCCAGGCTTGCGTGCCGGTGGGGCGGTCGCGTCGGTGGCAGCCGGTTCGTTTTCGGGAGTGACATCGTCGGACATGGGACTTCGCTCGTTAGTTTTTTGTTCTTGGGGGATCGATACGGGGATCGTCCGTCTCAATTAAACAGCAGCACCCTGGGGTTCGTATATGGGGATCCATTCTTGGCGGCGGTTTGAGCGGAGGTTCGTTTTTGCAGGGCTGCGACAGCGGCAGAGGCTATCGCAGCGGCAGATAGATATCGGTGACAAGGTCTTCGTCCGCCGTATCCTGCGGCGTGTTGCGGTAGATCTCCAACGTCTCGGTCTTTGCGAGTTTTTGTTTTCGGTAGTTGGCAAACTGGTGAGCACCGCTCCACGCATTGCCGAGGTTTTCGTAGCTGCCGACGTGTTTGACGTGCAGCGCCTTGGCCGCTGGGATCGAGCACTCGACAAGCCCCGGCGGCAGCGCGACGCCGGAATCGACGACATATCCGCAGGTGAATTCGAACTGCCCCTTCATCATGTCGCTGGGGTGGTAGACGCTCAGCATCTCACCGTCCAACGGCAGGTTGTGTCCAGAAAACTCTTCGGCTACGCGGGCGAAGGTCTTGCCCATCACCGGGCCGATCTCCTCCAGTTGGCACGACTCGCGAAGCCCGACGACTCGGCGAGCCGGAATTTTTTCGATCCCCTCGACGGTGCTCTTCGACAACACGCGGCCGGTCTGGATGTACTCGCGGACCATTTTTAGGCCGCGGGCGTAGTCCGTGCCTATATATGTCTCCATGTTGCGGCGCATCCAGAACAGGAACCAGGGGAGACTGCCATTCATCACCCAGGAGAGCCGCGTCTGGCCCGCTTCGCTTTGCACGAGGAATTCGACCTGCGACGTCGATTTAAACGGCTTCTCGAACCGCAGCGTGTCGACGATTTTGCGAGGACGGTCCAGTTGGGCGTGTTCGACCTCCCCCCGCCCGACAAATTCACCGTTCCAGCGATAGATCGATCCGACGCTGTTGGGATCGTCGGTGACGGTCACGACAGCTTCGTGGGCGATCACCAACCAGGGGGACCAGATATTCCAGGTGTTGAAATCGGCGACGGTATCAAAGACTTTTTCGGCGTCCGCATCGATCAAGATCGAACGCTCGACACGATAGGCTGGCATGGCGAGATCCTATAGAAGGAATGGAATTTGGACGGGGAATTCGCCGCCGCGGCGTCAGCCCCCTCGGGGGGATGCTTGCAAAGCAACAATGGCTTGGCCTTAGGAGAACGCGAAAAGGGCGTTAGGCAGAAAATCGTTGTCCGGTTATCCTATCGGTAGCGGAACTTCGACGAAATTGATGACCTCGGGATAAAGACGATTCTACTATGAAAATTCACCTTGCTGCGCCGCGAGGGTTCTGTGCGGGCGTGAACATGGCTGTCGAGAGCCTTGAGATCGCCTTGGAAGCGATGGGCCCGCCCGTCTACGTCTATCACGAGATCGTCCACAATCAATACGTCGTTCGCACGTTCCGTTCCAAAGGAGCGGTCTTTGTCAACGAATTGACCGACGTTCCCGAAGGGGCCACCGTTCTCTTCTCCGCTCACGGCGTCGCCCCCGCAACGCGTGAACTGGCCAAGCAGCGGAAACTGACGGCGATCGACGCCACCTGCCCGCTGGTGACCAAGGTCCATCTGGAAGCGATCCGATACGCCAAGCAGGGCTACACGATCTTCTTGATCGGGCACGATGGGCACGACGAGGTGATCGGCACGATGGGGGAAGCTCCCGAGGCGATCATTCTTGTCGAAACCGAAGAGGATGTCGACAAGTTGGACGTGTCGGACGAGGCGAAGCTGGCTTATCTGACTCAGACCACGCTGAGCGTCGACGATGCGACGCGGATCATCAACCGCTTGAAGGCTCGCTTCCCTGAACTCAAGGGGCCGCCCAAAGATGACATCTGCTACGCGACGCAGAACCGTCAGGAGGCGGTTCGATTGTTGAGCGACGAGGCCGATGCGGTGATCGTGCTGGGGAGCCAGAACAGTAGCAACAGCCAACGCCTGCGCGAGCTCGCCGAATCGCCCGATCGCCCCGCCTTCTTGATCGACGGTCCGGAAGACCTCTCGGTCGACCAGTTCCAAGCCGATTGGACCGTCTTGGTGACCGCCGGTGCCAGCGCCCCCGAATCGGTCGTCAACGCCACGATCCAGTGGCTCGAAGAGCACTTTGCCGCCGAAGTGGAACTGAAAACCGTCCGCGAGGAAAAGGTCTCGTTCCCGTTGCCCAAACCGCTGCGTCAATACGCGAAGTAGTTTTTATGTTGGTGCGCGTCGTTTGTTCGTTTAACCGCACGGGCAACGCCCTGCGCGTTTTCAATGCGTCTCATCGGTTCGCGTTCCAGGTTCTCGCAACGCGCGGCCCGCTGGGCACGCGGTTAAACTAGATCGCAATCGTTTAGCCGCATGGGCAACGCCCTGCGCGTTTTCGAAGCGTCTCGCCGGCTGGCGTTCCAGGTTCTCGCAACGCGCGGCCCGCTGGGCACGCGGTTAAACTAGATCGCAATCGTTTAGCCGCATGGGCAACGCCCTGCGCGTTTTCAGAGGTTCGTCGGCTGAAGCCTCGACTCCAGCGGATCAGCAGGCGGACCCGTGCTTGTATTGTCCCGCGATGAGCTCGCGGAGGATGTCGAGGTCGACGTCGTCGAGTTTGTTGATGTACAGACAGGCGACCGAGCGTTTGTGTTTGCCCAGCCGCTGGTACAGCGAATCGGCACCGTCGAAGCTGTCGGCGACGTAGAAGGTCATGTTCGACTTCCGCGGCGAGAAGGCGGCTGCCGGCATATCTCCCTCACGCCCCGTCGCGTAGACGTAGTGATACGTCCCGAAACCGATGATCGATGGCCCCCACATCACCGGCGGCAGGCCCGTGATCTCTTTGTAGATCGCCAAGGCTGTCAAAGCATCCGCCTGCCGTCGCGGGTTCTCGATCGCTGCTATAAAATCGTCGACGTTTGCGTCGGTTGGCTGGGTCTTGTTTTCGGACATCGACGTTTTGCTCCAGGATCGTGGTTGGGGAACGTTGCCTGATGCAGCCTGTGGGCCGCCGGGTGGACTAGCGGATCTTCGCCCGATCGATCAGGCTAATAGGCCAAATCCGCTTTGGATGCGACGCTGATGGCGTGCGTTTTTTGCCCTTCGTTTTCTTCGACACCTCCCGTCAATTCTATGATCCGCACTCGCTTTGCTCCCAGTCCGACCGGTTACCTTCACATCGGCGGTGTCCGCACCGCGCTGTTCAATTGGCTGTTGGCTCGGCAGTCCGGGGGACAGTTCATCTTACGGATCGACGACACCGATCAACAGCGGAACGTTGAAGAAGCGTTGCAGCCGATTTTGGATGGCTTCCGCTGGTTGGGAATGGACTGGGACGAAGGCCCCGAAGTCGGCGGACCGCACGCTCCCTATTATCAGTCGCAGCGAGCCGATCGCCATCGCGAAGCTGTCGACCAATTGCTGAAGTCGGGCCACGCCTACCGCGACTTTGCCAAGCCGGAAGAATTGCAGCAGCAGCGCGAGGCGGCTGAGAAGGCGGGGGGCGCGTTCGTCTACGACCGACGCTGGATGGCGGAAACCGAAGAGCAAGCAGCGGCGTTCGAGGCCGAAGGACGAGCGGGCGTGGTGCGGTTGAAGATGCCTCGCGAAGGGGTTTGCCAAATCGACGACCTGGTCCGCGGCGAGGTCCGCGTCGACTGGGCGGCCGAGCAGGACCACGTGATCCAACGGGCTGATGGTTCGTGCCTGTATCACCTGGCGACCGTCGTCGACGACCACGATTTTGAGATCACGCACGTCGTTCGCGCCGCCGAGCACCTGCCCAACACGCCGCGGCAGATCTTCATCGCCCAATCGCTTGGGTTCGAATTGCCGCAGTTCGCGCACCTGCCTTACGTGGCTGAACCGGGCGGGTCGGCGAAGCTGAGCAAACGGAAGCTGGACAAATATCTGAAGCAGCGCGACTTCGCGGCGCTGACCGACTACGGAAAACGGATCGCCGACCGGATCGGAATGGATACCGATGCCAACACTTTTAATCCCGTGATCGTCGATTTCTATCGCGAGATCGGTTTCCTGCCCGATGCGATCTTGAACTATCTGATGCTGCTGGGATGGTCGCTGGACGGTTCCACCGAACGGTTCACTCGCGAGGAGATGATCAAACACTTCACTTTGGCTCGGGTGAACAAGAGCCCGGCCAGCTTCGATCCGCAGAAGCTGTTGGCTTTCCAAGCCGATCACATGGCCGACTTCGACGTCGATCGAAAGGTCGAGATGGCGCTGCCGTTCCTTGTCAAAGCGGGGTGGGTTGCGGAAGCCGACGACGCGACGCGGTCGCGCGTCCGCCAGATCGTGGCAGCGGTCGGCGATCGCTTGAAAGTAGCCGGCGATATCATCGATTATGAATTCTGCTTCATCTCGGCCGATCAACTTACCTACGTCGAGAAGGATTTCGAAAAACGAATCCGCAAGCCCGAAGAGGCTGTGGGGCTGCTGAAAGACCTGGCCGTTGAACTCGGTAAAGCCGACGACTTCAGCGTCGCCGGAACCGAAGTCGCCGTGAAGGCGTTTGTCGAAGCCAAGGGGATCAAGATCGGCCAGATCATCCACGCCTTGCGCGTTGCCACGACCGGTCAGGCTGTCGGATTTGGAATGTTTGAAACGCTAGCAATTCTGGGACGCGAAGAAGTATTGCAGCGGATCGAAATCGCGGTTAATCGATAGATCGCCATTTGGCCGAAATAGACGGCTGAGTCGATGCGTCGCGTTCCCTTGTATTGCTAGCAGGGTTGCCAGGATGGAGTCTTCTGAACAGCTTGATTTAACGAGTGATCCCAACGGTTCGGCCCGTCGCGGCGGCGACAGCAAAGCCAAACCGTTTTTGGGCGTGGTCTTCTCTTGCTGCAACATCTACGTGCGGGTCTATCGCGACCGCAAAGGGGGAGCGTTTTACGAGGGACGCTGCCCGCAGTGTTTTGCTAAAATCCGGTTTGTCGAAGGCAATGGCGGCCGCCGCGATACGTTCTTTCGGACGCAGTAGGCATGCGTGGAGCAATCGGCTGAAGCCCAAGACCGCTAAGTTAGGGGACAAATGGTTTCGTCGAATTTGTGAATTAGGAGCGGGGATCGCGGTGTTTTTGGCGTTTCACGGCGTCTTATGACGCGTAGATTGACGCGGTTCAAGCCCTTGCAAACTGATCTCGTCGATCAAATTGTCAGTACCACTGACGGAACAGTACGGGGGATTGCGAAGCCTCACCTAGATTGTTGCGGAGGACTTTGACCGTCGTGGTGAATGAAATGCGACGAGGCGACAGGGCCTGCGAGGGCCGACGATTCGACTTCCAGTTTGCGAATCACAAAATGTGCGATCAGTTAAAGCCGTAGGTCTCTTGAACCACTCCGGCGGGACGATGTATGCGCAGTGGCGGACTGCAACGCAACTGGGGTATTGTTTCGTCAATCGCTATCTCCTCTTCATAACGCTCGCGATACAGAACGATAATCGTCTGCCTCGGATTGGTTTCCTCGTCCACTATTGGACTCAACAAACGAGGCGTCTCACCGTGGCCGGTCCGCTGAGGATCATCCAGGGTGTATTCGATTGCACGAACATCGATGCCGCGTCGAACGTGCAGTCGGTGGCGTAAATTTTTGAAAGACAAGACCCGTCTGTCAGAACTTTCGTCTTGCCGAAGAGGGACTGTTGTTTTGACCGTCCCAGGAGGTCGGATCGCCCGTCGATGACTTGCTTCATTAGGCCCTTCTGCAAGCTCGGCCAGCTCCCCTCTTTAATTCATGCCCAAAAGCCGCTGCATTTGGCTACCACGAGCTCTACGTGCAGAGATTAACCGTGAAACCGCACATGGGGGTGGATTTCCCTCCTGTCTGGTGTAATATGCCGCCAGTACTACTATCTTGTTGCCGGTTGCGGCATCGAAATGGAGACGCTCGGAAATAACGGAGCAATGATCGATCGGTTCCAGCCCATTCGGCACTGCAATAGTGACGCATTTTCATTGAAATCATCATGGCTGTTGAAGTGTTACCGTTCAATGTGGCGGCATTTTCCGTGTGTTTAAATGTTAGGTGTCTGTCTCTTCCCTGTGAAAAGGTTTTTTTATGTATCTATCTCCTATGAAACCGCGACGTGGATTCACTCTAGTCGAACTGCTGGTAGTGATTGCGATCATCGGAATTCTCGTAGGCTTGCTTTTGCCTGCAGTCCAGGCCGCCCGCGAAGCGGCTCGTCGTATGCAATGCACAAATAACCTCAAGCAGATCGGCTTGGCATTGCATAATCACCATGACACCTACAAGAGATTTCCGCCTGGTGGAGCTCAAGATCAAGCACCGTTTGGGACCGACGCGACAGCGACAACAAATTGGGGTAGCAACTGGTTGGTTTACATCCTGCCGTTTGTAGAAGGAAACACGATCTATGACCAATGGCAATTCTACGGCAGTTCTGGAGTCTTCAACAACAACAACCGGGCTGTTGTCAGCGGTAACAAGATGGAACAGTATCGCTGCCCTTCCTCGCCACTGCCAGAATTTTGCGCCAACATTTCAACTTCGGCAGCAGTCGACTATGTTGGAATCAGCGGTGCCGACAACGGCTTGATTCCCGGGTATACCGAATCGCGAACGATCCATGCCCCCAGTGGCGGGAAAATGAGCGCTGGCGGCTTGCTCTACCCGAACAGTAAAACCCGTTTTGCTGACATCGTCGATGGCACAAGCAATTGCTTAGCCGTCAGCGAACATAGCAATTTCCTGACGTCCTCAAGTGGAGCAAAGCTTGACTACCGCACTAGTCAATCGTGGGGTTGGGCGATTGGCGTGAAAAGTTCCGATTCGCCGCCCAACATGACACTCAACTCCGATAATCGCTCGTTTGCCATGTCGACGATTCGCTACCCTATCAACAAGACAAGGGGTTGGAGCAATGACAGGTCAGGGACCGGTGTTGGGAGTGATGGAGCTGCCAATATCCCCCTCAACTCGCCCCACCCCGGCGGCGTTGTTGCGTTGATGGGGGATGGTTCAATTCGCTTCATCGCCGAAACCATTACGCTCGATACTCTGGCGAGGCTCGCAACCCGCGACGATGGTCAGGTGATCGCAGATTATTAGCCAACAACGAATCACGATGGTTCGAATCCTACACTGCTAGCGGCAATTCCAGCCGCTAGCAGTTTTGTTCACATTCATTGCACAATGACAGTATTGCGATGGCGATTGGAAAATTACAATTGAGGACAAGCAAAATGTTACCACGAATCTGGCTGATACTTTTGGTCGCGTCATCCGCAATTTCGCTCGGTTGCACTCAGGAAAATTCCGAACCAACACGCGTCGACGTCAGCGGTGAAGTGATGATCGACGGCAAGCCGCTTCCGAAGGGATTTATCTATTTCAAGACAATCGCCGAAGGGGTAATTGATAGCACTGAGATCGTAGATGGAAAATATGCAGGCCAGGTGGAACCAGGGTCGCGACGCGTCGAAATCGTAGCCTATCGCCCAGTAAGTGGCGGCACGCCTGGGATGGATGCCAGCGAGGAAAACTATATCCCCACTAAATATAACCTCGAAAGTGAGCTAACGGCGGACGTTTTAACCACCGGCCCGAATACCTTCCAGTTTGAAGTTACGTCGAAATAGTATTCGACAAATAGCCACGATGCTATCTTGCAACATGGGGGCTTGACAGGGTTTCCGAAACCGGGTTCGACGAGGCTGATTCGCATCGCTGATTCGCATCGCTGATTCGCATCGCTGATTCGCATCGCTGATTCGCATCGCTGATTCGCATCGCTGATTCGCATCGCTGATTGCAGGAACAGGGCAGACAGTCAGAATAGGGAGGTGCGTGCCAACACTCGCTTGCTACAGAGACGGAGATATTTGCAGCTCGCTAACTCACGTCGCCCCCGCAGTTTCTTGCCAAATTTGGGTTTCGATCGCTTCACGTAGCGCCGTTGCTAGCATGGTGCAAACACAGCCATGCCCCCGACTCCTACGCCTTTCATGTCTATTGCTTTGCCTGTTTCCGATTTGGTAGAAGCTCAGGTCGTTGACCATTTGCTAGTGGCCGGGAAAACGTTCCGGCCGCCGGAATCGGCTGTTGTTTGAGGCACTTCTGTCTTGTTGTCGGAATATAAAGTTAGCCGTTGTTCGCGACGCTGCAGCGTCCTGGATCGGCCGCTAAAACCTGGCGAAACGTTCTATTCGGTCGTCTTCGAAGACGATGAGGACTTCGCGCGCAAAGACATCTCGGCGGAGGCTTGGGAAGGACCGCCCGAAGAGGCGATCGGTTGGTGGCAGGGCAAAATGCCCGAGGCTGGAGCGGGCCGGATGAAGCTGGCGCCCAACCATGTCCTGCTGGATTTGCTGAAACAAATGTCCGAACAACCGCATCGCGAAGCGGTCCGCTATCTGCTGGCACTGATGTTGATGCGGAAGCGGGTCGTCCGCCCGTTGGACCATGAAGAAGGGGCAGTCGAAGGGATGTTGGTGGTCCAGGTGATCGCCGACAACTCGCAAATCGAAGTCGCCGAGTGCGAGATCCCGCGGGAAGAGCGGGATCAGATCCGCGACGAATTGACCGAACTGCTCTACTGTGAAGTCGAGGAATCATGAATCCACGGGGCCCCAACTCGGAACCATCGCATCGCCAACGCTGGCTGCAGATTTTGCTGACGCTGTCCGTGACCTGGGTCGCCGGTGGTGCAACTTGTTATCGTGGCAAAGCGGTCACCGATTTCAGTCCGCCGCCGGAGATCTTCGAAGGGACTCCGTCGCGCGAGGAATTGGCGGCAGCTGTGAATCGAACCGACCGGATCGAGAAACTGCAAAGCACGTCGGCATCGATCAAGGTCTTGAGTATGCCGGCGCTGCCGAGCCTGCGCGCGAACCTCGCTCTCGAACGTCCGCGGCGAATCCGAATGCGAGCCAGCCTGCCGGTGGTGATGGGGAGCGGGATGGATCTAGGGAGCAATGAAGAGCTGTTCTGGATGAAGATTCCCGAAGGGATGGGAACCAGTCTTTATTTTGCTCGACACGAAGATTACCAACGGCAATTGCAGCGAGCGATCCTGCCGGTCGACCCGACGTGGTTGGTCGACGCCTTGGGGATGGCTCACATCGACGTCAATCAAATCGAAGAAGGGCCGACGGTGCGAGCCGACGGCAAGCTGGAACTGAAGCTGTCGCAACCGATGGTCGACGGGACGTATCGCCGCGTGATGGTGATCGACCAGCGGCAGGGTGTTGTCACCGAATTGCTGCTGTACGGTCCCGATGGTCGCTTGCTGGCAAACGCGTCGGGAGAGGATTTTCGCTACTTCGAGGAAGTGCAATGCAGCCTGCCGCACGATGTTCAACTGCGGTTGACACCCAACGGAGGCGAACCGCTGGCGCTGAAGATCGAAATCGGTTCGTATTCGGTGAACCAGTTGTTGTCGGACGATCCGCGACTGTTTGCGATGCCTGAAGATGGCAACGAGCGGCCGATCGATCTAACCCGGATCGGCCAGCCGCCGATGAGCCCGGTGCCGCCAACCTACACCGTCCCGCCACCGCAAGCCAGCTACGCGCCGCTGCCAGGTTTTCCGCCGGCAACCGCTAGTCCGCCACCAGCAAATTACCCGCAGCCAAACTCCCCACCGCCGCAGGCTCAAGCGGCGATTCCGGCGGCAAGCTATCCGCCGCCGCAAGCGCAATACGCGCCCCAACAGCCACCCTACGCGCCGGCCAGCGGCTACGTCCCGCAGGTCAGCCAAGGAACAACCTATCGCGGCGTCTATCGGTGATCCGTTGACTGGATCAATCGAGCTCAACGAGAAATGATGTTGGCGGATCTGGTTTTTCGGTCTCTTGCGTTCCCAGCCGCTGCGAAGACTACTGGATCGCCATGTCGGCGAAGACCATCAAGTGATCGCTGGCAGCGCGGGAATCACCGAAGTTCAACGGCTCTCCGTATTTCCGCAGTCCCGCATTCGGGTCGCTGACTTCGGAATTGAGCACTTCGTGCCCTGCAACCTCAACGCCCTCGCTGTGGGCGATGTAATCGATTTTCACGGCGGTCTGCAGCGCCGGATTCGGCGTTCCAGCCCATACCGTGTTGCGGTTGCCATCGGTGTCGGTCGATTCCAGCAACCGTAGCCCAGCTTGCTCACATTGGTAATTGGGATACGGAGCGTGCTGGACGGGAAAGTCGATATCCGCACCCAACGCAAACCCGCCGAACACTCCTTCGGGCTCAGACGCAAACGCGTCGGTTTGCGGGCTGCGATTATCGTCGTTCCAATCTCCCATCACGACGACCTCGAGATTGGGATCTTGCTTGAGCTTCGCTTGGATGTGTTGCTTGAGCCGAATCCATTCGATCGCCCGCGGGAACTCCAACGCGGGTCTTTTGACGTTTGCACACGGCCCCTTGTAACACCACGATTCGGTGTGAACGACGTAGACCAGCAAGTTCCGATTCTCGTGCCCCACATCGAGTACTGCCCACAAGTGCTTGCGTCGGAATTCGTTCGCTGGTGCGTTGGAGCCAAGCGATCCGGACGACAGTACCGGATAACGGGTGAGCAACGCCGGCTGCAAGCCGCCGGGCTGAGTGACCACGTTGGGCAGCCCCGGGACCAACGTCCGCAGCATTGAATGGTCCGCGTCGTTGATCTCGCTGAGCCCCATGATATCCGGAGCAGTGCGTTGGATCTGACGCACAACGGCAGCGCGATGCGATGCATTGGCCAGTCCCAAATAGATATTGAAAAATCCAATTCGAAACTCAACCGGCGGCGCCGTCTCCTCGGCTACGACTGTACTCATCGTACTCGTTAGCAAGGTTGAGACAGCAGCCCCGACGAACAGGAGCAACGCCAACGTTCGGATCGCAACGGCAATCGACCGGCGGGCAATCGTGTTTGTCTGCGATGCCAAACGCTGCGGCATGTTTGTCGAGAGAAGGCGTTCGCGAGCCTTGTTTCCTCGATGGATTGTCGGCTGCGTTGCGGGCGATTGAGAGTTCATCGTGTTATCCTTAGATGTTTAGCCGATTGCCTGAGACGGTCCAGTTTGGGGGACGTGCGACGCCCTAGGCTAGAGACAACCAAAGCGCCGCTCAATCACACGATCGACGAATCTTAATGATCCGCGACGGCGATGAGAGATGCGGTGATGACTTTGAACCGGGGGGCAGTTGGGGGCAGCAGGGCGAAACGTTATATTTTGCGGTTCGGAAGACGCAGGCAATCGAAATCGGCTAGCCTACAGTTTCCGTTTCTTGGATCCTTGAATCGCCGGTTGATGCAGAACGATTATGTCAGACTACCGCGAGGCATTTGCGACCTTTATCAAACCGTTTGCCGAATATCCGTCGCTGCAACAACGCGTGCTGGAGGTACTGCACGCGTTGCCAGGCGACGTGCAGTTGGATTTCGCCAGCGATCCACGGTTCGACGTCGCGATCGAAGATTATCAACCGGGCAAGGGATCGCGGCTGTTCATCGCCAGTCCCGGAGCGGTTGGCAAAGGGAGTCGCTGTGTCGTGCTGCGGCCGAAGCTGGACCGGGCGACCGAGGCGTTTGCCAAATACGTGATCGCTCACGAGTTTGCTCACGCGCACTTGCACAACGGCGGCTGGGGAGAGATTACCGACATCGAACAAGCCGCCGACGCCCTCGCCGCATCATGGGGCTTCGATCGCCCGGAACAGACCGGATGGGCGTGGCTGCAATAGTCGCCCCAAAATCAGCCATCGATGTGGCTGATTGATTTTGACCCGCATCCGAAATCAGGCTTCCGCCATCGAGTTTTCGGAAACATAGTCACCCTTCTTGGGGCGACTTTTCAAATCAAACGTAAACGTCTTTTCGCCATCGCTCGAAATCGTGATGACTTCGATTCCATTCTCTCCATAGACAATCGGAATCGATACACTTTTGCCCGATTGCGAATCGATCGTCTGGTCGCTCGATTGGATCTGCACCAGATAGCTTCCTTCAGGAATGCCTTCACCGTATTGCGGGGTCTCCAGTTGAAAGGTCCCCGAGTTGTCGGTCGTGGCAAATGCACGCGGTAACGTTTCCCTGTGTGGGAGACCAAGCCGCTCGATTTGGGCGAAAGGTAGTGGGGGAGAATCTCTAAAACACTTCGTTCGGCCCCAAAGTGCATATCCTCCGTTTTCTCTTGTAATTTACTGCGTCTATTCGCAAGGACCCCGCTAGTGCTTTGTCAGGCTTAGGAATTGGGGTTTCCTAAATTGGAAGAATCCGGGAGTTTGTAGGTCGATTGCCCCACGAGTCACGGAGGATTCGATGATTAAGAAGTATATCGTTCGGCTTTCGGATACAGAACGGGAAGAACTGAAGGCGATTGTAAAGAAGCTGAAAGGCTCCTCGCAGAAGGTACGGCGGGCGCTGATCCTTCTCAAAGCTGACACGGAAGGACCTGGCTGGACCGACGCCAAAATCGCGGAAGCTTTGGCGTGTCGGATTCAGACCGTGGAGAATCTTCGCAAACGTTTGGTGACCGAAGGGTTCGATACGGCGCTGCACGGGAAACCGCGTTTGAGCGCCCCGCGAGAGAAGACGCTTGACGGAAAGCAAGAAGCGAAAGTGATCGCCTTGCGGTTGGGGAAACCTCCCAAAGGGTTCGCGAGTTGGTCGCTGCGTCTGTTGGCAGACCACGTGGTAGAACTGGGGATCGTGGACTCGATCAGCTACGAAACCGTTCGCCAAACGCTTAAAAAAACGGCATGACCAATCGCAAGATCCAGTATTGGGTGATTCCACCCGACGCCGACTCCGAATTTGTAGCGTGCATGGAAGAAGTCCTAGATACCTACGAAGAACCGTATGATTCGGACTATCCCGTGGTGTGCATGGACGAACAGCCGGTCCAGCTTCACAAAGAGACGCGAACGCCGATCCCGGCGACCCGCAATCATGCTCGACGCGTCGATTACGAGTATGAACGGTGCGGAACCGCCAGCGTGTTCATGTTCACCGAGCCGCTGGCCGGATGGAGAGAAGTCACCGTGCGTCCAAAGCGAACCAAGGTCGATTGGGCCATCGAAATGGAGGCACTGCTGACGACACGCTACAAAAAGGCGAAGAAGATCATCCTGGTATGTGACAATCTCAATACCCACACCAAAGGCGCCTTCTACGAGGCCTTTAAGCCAGAAAAAGCCCGTGCCTTGGTTCGTCGCATCGAGTTCCGTTACACACCCAAGCATGGAAGTTGGCTCAACGCGGCTGAGAACGAACTCAGTTCAATGACGCGGCAGTGTATCAACGGTCGTCGATTCGCGACGATTGCGCCGCTGAGAAAGGAAACACAGGCGTGGTCCTCACACTCAAACAGAAGACAGCGTGGCGTTGACTGGCAATTCCAAGTCAAAGATGCGAGAACAAAACTAAAATCCCTCTACCCCAAAATCAAAGCCTGACAAAGCACTAGGAGCCTTTGAAGTTAGGACGGAATGGATCTCTTTTTGCGCATTACAGCATTGATACGGCGCCGCAACTCGATGATATTTCCTAGACCCTAGGCAGCTGCTGCTTAAATAGCAGGCAGCTCCGCGCGTCCCCACCTGAAACTCCCCACCTCTGCACAAGAAGAACGCAACGATGAAAATCATGATGCGATCCCGCCTTCTGACAGTGATGCTTCCGCTCTTGTTACTGCTTACCGAAAACGGCATGGTTGCCCAAACGTTGGCTTGCACGACGGCTGTGATCAGCGGAAGCGCAACCCCCGATGGCCGTCCAATCTTGTGGAAGAATCGCGACTACGGCAGTCGGTTGCACAACGAAATGGCGGAGATCACCGGCGGGAAATTCAAAGCGATCGCCGTCGTCAATGCGGGCAGCCGATCGTCGGTCTGGATGGGTGTCAACGAGGCGGGTTTCTGCATCGAAAATTCACTCAGCAAAGATTTGAAGATCGAAGGCAAGACGTCGGGCCCCGGCAACGGCACCTTGATGCGGATGGCGTTGCAAACGTGTGCGACGGTCGCCGATTTCGAAAAGCTACTGAAAGAGACCAACACGACGGGGCGGGCAACGATCGCAAACTTTGGTGTCATCGATGCTCAAGGCGGAGCTGCGTTGTTTGAAACCGGGCCCAAGCAGTACAAGATGTTTGACGCCAACGATCCCAAGATCGCCCCACGCGGCTACATCGTTCGCTCCAACTTTGCAACGACCGCTCAGGAACTCGGCGCGAATCCGAGTCCCGTTGAACTGAGCGATGTCTCGTCGAGCGATCGCTACCTGCGAGCATGTGGAATTCTCGAACTGACAGCTTCGGATGGCATCTCGGTCGAAGAAGTCCTTCGGCAATGCGCTCGAGACTTGAGCGACGAAAATGGCAACCCGCTGCCAGGTTCGGTCAACGGCAAGCCGGGAACATTGCCCACGCGAATCGCAACCAAAAACACGATCAGCCGCACGACCACCGTCTCTGCCGCCGTGTTCCATGGCGTCCGCCCCGGCGAAGATCCTCGCCTGACCACGATGTGGACGATGCTGGGCGATCCCAAATTCACCATCGCGGTCCCATCGTTTGTTGTCGCGGGCGTCGCCGATGATCTGACGGACGAGCGTGGTGGAGAAATTGGAGAGATCGCAATCACGCTTCGCGAATGGAGCCTAACACCGGACAAAGAAGCGATCTACAGCGACTTGCTGCCAGGTATCTGGAGCGATCTGTGGGCCCTCGAAGATCGTCTGCTAACAACGACACTTCGCGCCAAACAGCGGTGGTCCCAAGGAAAGGCACCGGTGCAGGAGATCAAAAAGCTACACAACGAAGCGGCCCATGCCGCGATGCAAGCGATGTCGAAGGAACTGCAAGAAGCGAAAACCATCGCCTTGGCGAAACCAGCCCCCAAGCCGCCAGTGTTTAATGATTCGAGCTTCGCCACCTCCTCGAACTAAGTCACATCGCCAACTTGATTGACGCACGCCGACTAATTGAAACCTAATAAAGTCTTCACCCATGAAACGTTCAACCGCTACCTTTCCAGAAGCTCTCCTTGGTTCGATCACAACTCTCTGCCAGTTGATGCTTTTCTGCGTCCTGGTCGCCACCGGAATCGTCCGCGCAGAATCGCTGCCGGGGACGGATCGCGACACGCTGATTCGCGTTGCGATTTATGACCATTCCGACGGATCGGCCAACGGCCCCAAAAACCTGAAACGGATCCTGGTCCGCGACGCAGGATTCGATGCGGTCCGCGTGACTCCGCAAGAGATCCAAAAAGGCATCTTGGAGAAGTTCGACGTCTTGATCATGCCGGGTGGATCGGGCAGCAAGCAGGCTGAAAAGCTGGGCGAAGAAGGACGCGAGGTGGTGAAGAGCTTCGTCCGGTCCGGCGGCGGCTATGTCGGGATCTGCGCCGGATCCTACCTCGCATCGTCTCAGTACACGTGGTCGTTAGGAATCGTCAACGCGAGAGTTTGGGATCGCAGCCACTGGGCTCGCGGAACCGGAACCGTCTCGTTGGGGCTCTCTCCGAGCGGACGCAACGTGCTGAAATCGAAAGCCTCCGAATTGGAAGTCTATTACGGCCAGGGCCCACTGTTGATTCCTCACGACAATCCTGAACTTCCGGGCTACGAAGTCCTAGCAACTTACGAGACCGAGATCGCGAAGAAGGGTGCCCCAGTGGGTGCCATGGTTGGAACTCACGCCATCGTGCGAACGATGTTTCACGACGGGCGAGTTCTGTGCTTTAGCCCGCATCCCGAATCGTCCGGCGGCCCCAATTCGATCATGGTCGAAGGGATCCGCTGGGCCGGCAGCAAGCCACGGAACTGAGACTCGCATCGCGGGTGAACGGTCACGCTTGGGTGAGAATTCACGACTCCCGGGCACGATAGCTTTTGCGAAGGGATGATTCTTGTTTATCGATCGATTCGCCGCCGCTTCGGGCGAAGCCATTTGCCGATTGCCACTTGGCGATCCGTGGGAGGTTGCCGAAGAGCATTTCTATCCGTGGAACACCATCGATATCGTCCCCGACAGCCCGGTCCGACTGCCCCTGGTCGGATATGGCAGCCTGATGAATCGGAGTTCTGCACGTCGTACGCTCAGTGAACAGTGCGTCTCGTCGGCGCGTCCCGTACTTGTGATGGGGGCTCGCCGGGTCTACGAATACGTGATGAGTCCCCGCGGCCGGCAGATCTATGGCGAACAGGAGGCGGAGGGGCGCTTCGGCGTCCTCAATGCGAGATCCAGCAATGATTCCAACGACTGGTTCAACGGAATCCAATACGAATTAGACGCTGTGGATATCATGGCGTTGGTCGAACGAGAGTCGGCTTACGACCTGTTGCCAGCTTGGACAATCCTTTGGGACGCGATGGATTCCGCTCCACAGATCGGCTATTTCCTTTCCTGCCGCACCGAAACGCATGAAGGCCGGCAGCTGCTCGACTCGCAATTGCTGCCCCACCCAAACTATCACGCCATCTGTGAAGAGGGCTGTCGCGACGTCTCCCCTGATTTCCTCACCGCATTCCACCGCAGCACTTGGGTTCGAGAAGCTCGAATGATCGACGCCGCCAAAACATTGGCTCGCACCCCCGCCACGACACCGCCCGCTTCGCGTGGCTGACACGAAGCGATGGCTAACCACCGGAGACTACTTTGCGAACAACGCGTTCATGTCGTTGAAACCCTTCATTTCGATTGCGTTTCCCGACAGGTCGTAAAAGAACATCGTTCCCTGTTCGCCAGGTTCACCTTGGAATCGGATATAGGGAGCGATCACAAACTCAACACCTTTTGACTTCAATCGATCGGCGAGCGCGGACCAACGCTGCATGTCGAGGACAATTCCAAAATGTGGAACCGGCACCCCCATGCCCATCGACTTCGTTACAGTGAATCCCACCAGGCGTTTTGTCGGGATTGAGATGACACACAAACTGGTGTCCAAAAAAGTTAACATCGACCCAAGTACTGGCGCTGCGTCCTTCGCTGCAACCGAGCAGTTCACCATAGAACTTGCGAGCCTCCGCCAAGTCATTCACTTGAACAGCCAAGTGGAACGGAGAGAGCGGTGCTGGCGAGGCGGCGTCGCTCAACGGATGAGAATCACTGCTTGAATGAGAACCGTCAGCCATCGTTATCTCCGATACGGTGCACTTGGAATCAATTGTTTAAAAGTGGTTCGTACATTTATGCAGCAAGACCATTGATTTGAATAGCCCGCCGATTGAGATAGAAAAGATAATTGAGTCTAACAACGAAACATCGACTTGTCAGTCGCTCGCCTAGCCAGTGTCGACACGAGTACTCGATCATTACCCACCTTTCATTCACCTTCCCCGCCGACGCATTCGAAGTGATTCGAATGCCCACGAATTATCCAACTCTCCTTTCCGTCCTACCTGCAAAGATGATGAAGACAATGTTTATATCGTTCCAACCTGGATTCAGGTCATCCCGAAAGTGTCTGTTGACGAGGGTCGTTGTAACTCTTTTTGCAGCGTTCCTGTTCAGCGGCGTCGCCAATGCCCAGGCGAAGTTCCCGTTGCCGGATCGCACGCCTGTCGATGTGGCAACGGGCAAGAGTGGAGTTGTCGTATCGAATACAGCCGGAGCTTCCAAGGTAGGACGGGAGATACTTGCCAAAGGCGGCAACGCGGTCGATGCGGCGATTGGAGTCGCCTTCGGTTTGCAGGTCACTTGGCCGGAAGCTGGCAATATCGGCGGCGGCGGGTTCATGATGATCGCTCCTCCCGACGAAGAGGTCGTCTGCGTCAACTATCGCGAAACAGCTCCGGCAAGCGTCGACGAATACAGCTTTGACAAATGGAAACAGCGGCACCACAGCCGCATGGCGGGCGTCCCTGGAACGGTCCGCGGCATGGCGTTGGCTCACGAAAAATATGGCAAGCTGCCGTGGGACGAGATCATCAAGCCGTGCGTTGCCTTGGCTCGCGATGGATTTGTTGTCGACGAACACTTGGCGTACTCGCTCAATTCGGTGTTGAAGCTGAAGTCGATTCAAACCGAACCGCGGTTCGCCGAACTGCGGCGAGTCTACGGCCATCCCGCAGGCAGGTTCTGGAAGACAGGAGACGTGTTGGTTCAACCCGACCTAGCAGACACGCTGGAATTGATCGCAGTTCAGGGGCCAAACGCTTTTTATGATGGATCCATCGCCGACAAGATTGTGGCCGAGATGAAGCGCAGCGGTGGTCTGATCTCCAAAAGCGACTTAAAGAACTACACCGCCGAGATCCAGCCAGCGATCTCCGGCAAGATCGGCCAGTTTGAAATTTTCGGAGCCGCTCCGCCGTCGTCGGGTGGGATCACAGTGTTGATGCAATTGCGGATGCTCGCAGCGATTCCGCTGCCAGCGGCGGCGGATGCTTTCTGGACAACCGATCAGGTTCATTATTTGGTCGAAGCGATGCGACGTGGCTTTCGCGAACGGGCTGCCTGGCTGGGCGATCCCCGATTCGTCGAGATTCCAAAACAGCTACTCACCGATGAGCACGCGATCGAACTTGCCAAAACCATTCGCCCCGACGTCGCAACGCCTAGCGAAGCGATCGCCGGATCGATCCCGCTGAGCGAAGGGCCCTACGAGAGCCCCGAGACGACTCATTTCTCGGTCATCGATGCCGATGGCCTCGCCGTCAGTAACACCTACACTTTGGAAGGAACTTTCGGCTGCCGGATCGTCGTTCCCGGAACCGGTTTTCTGCTGAACAACGAGATGGGCGACTTCAATTGGTATCCCGGTTACACCAACAAGGAAGGGAAGATCGGAACCGCCGCGAATCTGCTGGCTCCCGGAAAACGGATGCTTAGCTCCCAATCGCCGACGATTGTTCGCGTCGATGGCCAGGCAAAACTTTTGGTTGGCAGCCCCGGCGGCCGGACGATCATCAACACCGTGACGGAGATCTTGGTCCAGACGTTGTTTATGAATCGATCGCTCGAAAAAGCGATCGAAGCCCCGCGGTTTCACCACCAGTGGTTCCCCGACGAGATCCGTTTCGAATCGACTAGCCGTGGATTATTCGAATCGATGAAGACCGATCTGGAAGCCCGCGGCCATCACGTCGATCTGTCGCCCACACGCCGCCAGGGGGCCGCTCATAGCATCATGATCGACCTGGAGACCGGCGAGGCGACGGGCGTCGCCGATTGGCGTCGCGGAGGCACTGCGGAAGCTCTGGAACAGACGCCGCGGCCGCTCTCACGCCAAGCTGCCGCGGTCGGTGAATAAGCGCGATGCCACATAGGGCCCCGAGCGCGGCGCTCCCGAAGGGATCGCAGATCGATGTGCGACCCCGTCGGGGGGCGGCGATTGATTTCGCGGTTGGGGGCCGGGTTTGTCTTGGTTTGGCGGGGCGAAGCTCCAGCAATTTGCATAGCCCAGGCCATCGTCCTGGGGTTGGCGATTGCCGCGTTAAATCCGTAGGGCCAACGGCCCGGCGATTTGCTCTGAGTTCGGATTGATTCGCCAACAAATTGCCGGGCCGTTGGCCCTCTCGATGTTCGCGTGCGACGGGGTCCCAGGCCGCTGGCCTGGGCTATGCAAATCGCCTGGCCTTCGGCCCTGAATCCGCAAAGAGTTCGCTACGCTCAAACCACCGGTTAGCGTGTTCGATTCCATTCGGGATGTTTTTGCCACAGAGGGCTCAGAGGCCACGGAGGATTGATTCTCTCTGTGTGCTCGGTGACCTCGGTGGCTCAATCATTTTGGCAGCGAGCGCCTTCAAGAAAAGAATATTGAGGCGTTCATCGCAACCGGCTAGACGCCCGGTTGGCTTTGACGCATTTTGTCGCGGGCACGGCTGAGCATTGGGCCGACGCTGTTTTCGGGCAGGCCGAGATGATTGCCGATCTCGCGGTAGGTCTTACCTTCCAGATGGTGCATCCGGACCACATCGGCTTCTTTAGGATCGAGCCGCGCGAGCATCTGCTCCAATTGATCGCGATCCTCGACCTGCTGTTCCACCGGACTGATCTGTGTCTCTTCGCTGGCGATGCGATTTTTCTGAGCCGCAAGCCGCTGGGCGGTTGCCAATTGATGCACGATCACGCGGCGGGCGATGACTGTCAGATAGGTCGCCAGACTACTCTGACGTCGGAAGCGACGCAGCACCGCTCGGTCGTTGTTGACCAGGGTCAGGAAGACTTCCGCAACCATGTCGTCTCGTTCCGCAACGGGGAGCGTAACGCCGCGCGATGTGGCGGTGTGGTTGACGACGTGCACCACCAGCCCCAAGAAGCGATCGATAAACGCTTCCCAAGATTGAGGCTCGTTGTCCAAGCAACGATCCAGCAGTTGTCGATCGATGTCCGAGAGTGTCAAGAATTGCGTCTCTGTTCGGAGGAGAAGATTTCTGACAAAATACCGGTATAAGCCGGATGAATTGCCGTCGGTTGGCGTTCAATTTCATCTTAGGTACGGTATTAGCGTCCCGCAAGTGAAACCTTTGCACTCGAAGATTTTGACCGAAATAAGGCCCTTTGGCACGCGTTTCGGGGCTGCATTTGACGATTCCCGGCAGGAATCCCTGGTTTCTGCGTCAATTTTTGCGACTGGGGACAGTTTGACTTCAAGCTACGAAACGGATCCCCATGACAGGCAACTCGTTCGGACAGGCACTGCGAATTACGACAGCTGGCGAGAGCCACGGCCCCGGTAACGTCGTGATCATCGACGGCGTCCCCGCTGGAATTCCGTTTTCAGTCGACGACCTGCTGCCCGATCTGGCTCGCCGCCGGCCCGGCCAAAGCAAGATCGTGACGCAGCGGAAGGAGTCGGATGAACCGGAGATCCTCGCTGGCGTCTTCGAGGGGCGGACCACGGGGACCAGCGTAGCGATCTTGATCCGCAACCAGGATCAACGCAGCAAAGACTACTCCGACATCAAAGACAAATATCGGCCGGGGCACGCCGATTTCACGTTTGATCAGAAGTATGGTTTCCGCGACTACCGCGGCGGCGGACGTTCGAGCGCTCGCGAAACGACAGCCCGCGTGGCGGCTGGGGCGCTAGCGAAGAAGATCCTCGCCGAAGCGTTTGGCGGCCGCGTGTTGGGCTACGTGGCGCAGGTGGGGGATCTGAAAGCGGAGATCGCCGATCCGGCGAGCGTCACGCTGCAGCAAGTGGAAGAGTTCGCCGACGGCCAACCGAACATCGTCCGCTGTCCCGACGAAGCGGTCGCCCAGCAGATGATCGCCAAGATCGAAGAGGTCCGCAAAGCGGGCGATTCGATCGGCGGTGCGGCGGAGATCGTGGCGGCCAACATCCCGGCGGGACTGGGCGAACCGGTGTTCGATAAATTGAAAGCCGATCTGGCCAAGGCGTTATTCAGTCTGCCCGCGGTCTTGGGAGTCGAATACGGGATCGGGTTTGGGTGTGTGACGATGCGTGGCAGCGAACACAACGACCTGTTTACCACCGGCGAAGATGGCCAGATCACAACCAAGTCGAACCGGCACGGCGGCATGTTGGGAGGTATCTCGACGGGGTTGCCGATCGTGCTTCGCGCGGCGGTCAAACCGACCAGCAGCCTGCCGATCGAACAGGCGACGGTGACCAGTTCGGGCGAGGCGACGACGATCCGCACGCGCGGCCGCCACGATCCCTGCCTGCTGCCGCGGTTCATCCCGATGGCCGAAGCGATGGTCGCGATCGTGATCTCCGACCACTGGTTGCGATGGCGGGCGCAGAACGCTTGGTCGCCGGGAACCGAGTGATGAATCCGAGCCGGCTTAGCGAGATCGGATCTCAATAGAGAGCCCGCAAAATGTTAGGCCGATCGCGTGATTTGGAGCTTTGGTTTCGTTGACATAAGTCGTTTGGAGCTTTACGATTCCGACTGATGCAAGCGCGAACCTTTATGCGGTCGTTTGTCGTCTTGTGTCTGCGGGGAAATTGGAAAAGATTGGTGCTGTGACAGGTACGTTACCGATCAACTGAATTCAGGGATGTGAGTTTTCTGGCCGGCTGGCTCCCCAAGGCCCCATCCAGATTCGCGTAAGAAAAGATCCAGAAAGGTTTTCAAGAATGACTCATGTAGTAGCTCAACCTTGCTTCGGTTGCAAATATACAGATTGCGTTGTCGTCTGCCCCGTCGAATGCTTTTACGAGGGTGAGAAGATGCTTTACATCCACCCCGAAGAATGCATCGATTGCGAAGCGTGTGTACCCGAATGCCCCGTCGAAGCGATCTTCCACGAAGACAACGTTCCCGACGAATGGTCGGAATACACTCAGATGAACGCTGACGAAGCGGAGAAGTGTGAAGTGATCACCGAGAAGAAAGAACCGCTGGCCGACCAATAGGATCGCCGCGAGTTCATACAACTCAAACAAAAAGAGCCTGGCCGGAAACTTTCCGGCCAGGCTCTTTTTCATTCTTCCGTTCAGTTTTGATTTGTGTCGTCAGCGCGACGCAAATCCCTCGGCATCGCAGCGACACATCAGCCGTCGAGATTCGTCAGCGTCAGCTTGCGGATCTCGCTGGCGGTATCCCAGGTGGCCAGCCCGATCGGCGCCATCTGCTCCTGTTCCCACCAGACCGAATATTTGTGCTCGTCGTGATCCAGATCGATCACTCGCTCGCCATCGATCGCAAACAGCACCGCCGTCTTGTTGACCTCCATCTCAAACCGATACCAGCGGTTCAGTTCGAACTCGCGATATTCGGTCGTCGGGTTTTCGACAGCCGACATGTTGTCGATGTTCGAGATCCCGATCACACCGCCCCCCCAGCCGCCGACGATCAACGTCGCGTGGCTGCCGCGGATCGGAAAGGTCAGGCCGCAGAAGAAGTCGCTGCCGACGGTGCGGCGAGCCTCCCAAGCGATGCGGTAGAAGTCGCCCGGTTGCGGCCCGCGATAGCTGAGCCCACTGGCTGGTCGGCCCTTGCCGATCGAAAGCGTTCCGGAGTCGAGCGAGATCTCGCCTCGCTCTGCAAAATCAAAGCGATCGGCGATCGTCCAACCGCGCAATCCTGGTGCCAGCAAATCGATGGGGTCGTTGGCCATAAGTGTCCACTCCAGGATTCGAGTTGAGGAATTTGGGGCTCCCCGCAGCGCGAGGGGCTACCGCTGAGCTGCAACGCTCGGGGCGGGAGTTTCGTCCGGCTTGAGCATCAGCCCACGAACAAACCATCCCGCGGGTTCGGTTTTCAGCGTCACGCCCGAAGGTTGGAGGTGCTTTGTGAGGATGCTGAAGTCGGGCAGTTCCGAGGCATCGACTTGCAATTCTTCTTCGTCGGTTTCAGCGTTCGATTGGACGAACAGCCGTCGCACGATCGCTGCCAGGACGGAATCGGATTCCTTCAGCTCGCCGCGCCGCAGCAGTTCGTATTTGGCACGGAAGGCCGATTCGGAACGAAGGACGCGCCAGATCGCGCGATCGGGGCCATATTGATCCAACAGTGCGGCGCGAATGCGAATGAAGTCAGTGGCGGCCGAGAGCGATTCATCCTTTGCTTGACGGTGGTGTTCGATCGAATCGACCAGCATCTGAGCGTGGCTGGAGAACATCAGGTAGCCGTCGTAGACCGTGATCGCCCATTGATTCAAAAGGGGCGGGGTCTGTTTGCCTTCGGATTCATCGATGAATTCCTCAAAGTCCTCGAAGCCTTCGAGTTCGATTTCATCGTCACTCGCCTCGGGCTGCGTCACCTGCCAGATCCAGTTGTGGTGGGCGTAGGGGAATTCTTTGGCGTTGGGATCGCTTTTCATCGCCTTGTCGACAGCAGCTTTGACGACCGCTTCGTTCTGCAATCGAACGCCGATCAGCATCCGCTCGCTATGTTTGGAAACCGGATGGACGTTGTCGGTCAACAAGATTAGGCGGTCGCGAAAGTTGGCAACAATATCGTTGGCCAGATCGATCTGCGGACCGTCTTTGTCCTTTTTAATACCATCGACGACGCGACGGAAGATTTCATCGCCAACGGCCTGGTTGACCAATGTCTCGGCAGCCCAGAAGGCTTCTTCGAGCTTCCAGTTTCCATCCAGGTAGCTGGCTACCGTCGGGAGCACCCAGGCGGGCGGTTCCTGTTCATCGACATTGGGGAACTGCAACATCCGGCCAGCCAGCTTGTACTTGCTGGGAAGCGCCGTGGTCGGCGGGGCGTGGATGTAGGTTTGGTGCCGGACGTCAAACTTTCCGTCATCCAACCGCAGGTGTCCACCAGCGGAAAGGATCGCATCGAAGCCCTGTTCCTGCAGCAATTGAATCGTATCGAGCTGTTGTTTTTTGAGGCCGCCGCTGCGCGCTTCCAAGACGCGGGCGAAACCCAGAGGGCGGACAAACCAACGGATATCTTGATCGTCACCTTCGCCGATCTTGGCTTCGACCGCGGCAAAATCGCTCGCCTTGACCAGTTCGCCTGTCCCCGCGATGCGATCGACGATTCCTTTGACCGCATCGATCTGGTCCGCTGCGATCAACCGCCCGGCGATGCGAACGTAACTGAATTGTTCGACCTTGATCTGGCCAAGCTTCTTCTTCAGCACATAGGTCGAAATCGTGTGACCTTGGTAGGGGAGTTCGCTCATCGTCGCCCCACGATGCTGTTTCAGTTCAGCATCGATTCTTTGCAGCACTTCGGCTGTGGCAGCGTCGCGGCCGCGAGTGTCGATCATGATGCAAACCGCGTTGGTATTCCGCAATTGCATCCAGCCCAGGGTCGCTTCGCCCGAGGCGATCGCGTGAATATCGTTCAGCGTTAGATTGAAAGCCAACCCCGATTCGGACAATCGCTGACGAAGTGTTTCCCGTTGAGAGTCGAAAAACGGCTTCAGTTCGGGAGCTTCCGAGAGTGCTCCGGCAAAAGAATTCCCCCAGCGGGTCTCCAATTGCGGCACATCCAGGATCTCAAAGACAGCTTGTGTCTGGTTCGACAGTAGCGTGCGATTTGGAGGGAAAGGCTCGGCAGCGGTGGCAACGGGGGGGGCGAAGCTGCATAGCACAACGCATAGCCCGGTGAGAACTCCCGTACAAATACGAATTGTTGAATTCACGAGCCTTCGTCCAGTTTAGTGAAGAATTGACTTGCTGAGCCGATGCCTTCAGATCGAGTCTGAAGCGCACTAGCAGCACGGAACCCCATTTAGTTTCGGCAGTGCGTGAGCCTTACCGCAAGACGTTTCCCCGTTGAACGCACTCATATTACCCAAGCAACCCATTTAATTGCCAGTAGTGGCAACGTCGCCTGCCCAGCGACCTTCTAAATTGGGGGTGTGGATGCCTAGATTAGGTCCTGTTTTCGCTTTTTCCGCCGACGCGAACAGTCTTGGCAGACGCCTTGAATGATCAAGCGATGGCTGGTCACTCGGAAGCTGTGTTGGACAGCGACCTGATCGCGAATCTTCATCATTTCGTCGCTGGTGAACTCGATCAATTTCTGGCAACGGGTGCAGTACAGATGATCGTGCTGCGGATACCCGTAATCGTGTTCGTAGACCGAACGTCCTTCCAATTGGAAGCAACGCAATAGTCCTGCGTCGACAAATTCTTTCAGCGCACGATAGACCGTTGGGCGGCTAACGTAATTTTCTTGACCCTTGCGCGGCAGTTGTTCGATCAACGAATCGACATCGAAGTGCTCGTGATTGCTGAACACGCGATCGACCAAAAAACGTCGCTGCTCGGTGTTCCGTTGTCCGCGACTTTGCAAAAACTCCTCAAATCTCTCTTGGGGAGTCAGCGAGACGGCAACTTTTTCAAGTGGGGCTGAATCGGACACAACTACGCAACTCAAAGCACGACAAGGGGAATCGGGAGCCAACGAACCATGTTGACCAACCCTTCCAGTTTAAACCGAACGGGGCGCGAAGCGACACCATGTCTCCCTTATATCGCGGAGACAGTCGCCGCTGCTAAAGCCACGCGAAGTATACGCCGCCTGCAAGCAGATACCAATGGCACGCGGTTGGGAACTAGGAACCCGTTTGTTGAGTTACGCTGGCCGAAATTTACGTCGGCTAACCGACTTCGTCCAACAACCGATCGAGCGCGGCGCTCAATTTATCGTCGGTGTCATAGCTGCCATCGGCGATCTGCCGCCGGATATCGGCCACTTTATCAAACCGAATGCCATCGACCACGCCGGTCTCGTTGGCCCCGGAGAGACGATTGATCCCTTGAGCTTCCGAGGAAAGGTCTAATTGATCGATCGGTTGGCTCGAGCCACTGGTGGCTCGATTTTCGACAACTTGATTGGTGCGCGAAACATTATTGGTCGGCTGAGGTGTACTCACGCGGTATGGACCAAAAATCTGCATCGGTAGAAGGCTCCCTGTACGGTGAAGATGCAACCTGGCCGCAGTGATGCGACAGGCCATGCGGCAGTATTGGTGATGTGGAAAACCCGCATCAGGACAATCTAATACGCCGCATTCCGTGTCGTTGGGAAATGCAATCCGTAGCAGAAATAAGCGACTTTGCTAGCGTTCAGGATGACTGTCCACCTACACTATCGGGGGAACGGTCAGCGATGCGTTAGCAAAAAATCGAATCATCTGCGGCAACGGATAACTCTCCGCTGCCAACTCTATCGCGACGGAAAAATCGGAACAAGGGCAATCGATCAATCCACAATCATTCCCCTGTTCAAAAGTCGCTTCAAGTTGCAAGACACTTGCGCATCATTGGCCATCGGCCGACTTAGGTACGGCAAACTTCAAGCTGCCTAGTGCCCCCATCTTCTTGTACTGAGCTTCCGTTGCGTCGAACGTGCCCTTTGCCCCACCGTGCACTTCCAACGGCCGGGGTGCATGCAAAGCCAAGATTCCAGGCAGGTCCAGATAACGTGCTCCGCCGGGAACAAAGTTGGCATCGGCGATGTTGGCGACATCCTGGAAACGGAAGTCTCCGCGGTTGATGCGGCAACCGTCGACCAACGGCCCCGCGACAGCACCAGCTACCGCGACGATCGGGCCCGCTTCCCCAAGACCATCCATTTGGATCTGCTTTGGAGTCCGGTCGTGGTTGCGCATGAACTGAGCCAACGTTAGCAGCGACTTGGCGCGTCGCAGCAACAGAGCGCGGTTGTATCCATAGGTAAAACAGGCGGCCAGCCGATCCTGGCGGACCAGCTTCTGTTTCGTCCCCTCGTCATCTCCTTCGGCAGCCGGCAGATCGCAGGTGGCGATACAGGTTCCCGACGCCAGCAGTTTCGCATATTCCGACTCCGGATCGGCCAAACGTTTCTCGACTGCCGCGATTCCGCCGACGTCGGCGACCAGCGTGACGTTACCGTTCCATTGATCGGGATAGTTGAAGTAGACGGGCAACTTGTCCGCATCGCCGGCTGACGTCAGGTCGCCCGTCATCACTAGGCTGCCATTGATTTCTTGCTTCGACGCTAAATCGAATTCAGCTTTTGCAGCGGCTTCGTCGGGGCGGTATCCAACCATCGCTTCGACCGCGGGCCCAGCGACATCGCGGAATTCCGCTCCCTTGTCCTCAGCAACCGCTAGCGTCAGCTGAAGCTTCCGCTGCGTCGATTCGTGCCAAGCCTTCAGCAGCTTGCGTTCGAAGTCCAAGCCAGCTGGCGGGGCTGGATGTTCGGCATCCCAAACTGTCAGCTCTTCCGCTGTCAGCCGCTGGAAATCGGATTCGAGGATCGGTTCTTGCAGTCCCAGTCCAAACGCTTTGTTCAGCATCGCGTAACAGGCGACGCGGCTGACGTGGTTGTAGTTGTGTCGGAAGTGGATCGCCGGGGCGAGGCTGACGCGGTTCTTGGCGCCAAACAATTCGTAGACGCGTTGCAGTTCGGGAAATCCGTCGGTTGGCATCGTGCGGGTCCAATCGTCCGCAGCGGTCATCCCCAGCCATCGCGGTGCGATGCACGAGGCGATGTGGATGTTTCCGCCATCGATCCGCAGATAGCAAGCGTTTTCGCAAGTGCAGCCTCCCTGCATTCCCGTGCTGACCATCACCGCGGGAAAGGCGGCGGTGATCGCCGGTTGGATCGCAGCGGCGACGAAGGTTTGCGTTCCGCCGCCACTGGCTCCCGTCATCGCGATTCGCGACGCATCGACGCCCGGCAGCATCTGAGCGACGCGGACCGCTTGTAGCGTATTGATCGTCTGCAGCCCCATCGGCGATTGCAGATGGCTTTCGGCCTGCGGGCTGAACAACAACCAACCGTCTGCGGTGTTTTCGATCTCGGCGGCCTGAGTGCGGAAACCGTGAATTCGGTCGATCGAGATCTGTTGGCTGTCGGCATGCCCGACCATATCCCAGTTCAAAACGACACATCCCATCCGCGCGAACTGCACGCAGCGAGCTTGGATGACGTTATGAGCTGCCGATTCAAAACGCTCGGCTCCCATCGCGATCGCCGCTCGCGCCGCTTTGTCACCGGCGTCGTAGAATCGACCGTCGGTCCAGTGGCCGTGGGCGCTCAAGACGATCGGCGCCGCATCGGTCGCGCCCTCGGGGCGGTACAGATTGCCGGTCACATAAAAACCGGGCAGGCTCTCGAAGTAGATCTTTTCGATGCTGTAGCCGTCCATTTCGCGGCGGCCATAAATCGTCGGCTGCGGATCGGCCAACTCGGGCATCGGAATCAATCCGTTCGCCAATCGCAGCATCGTGCGAACGTGTTCGTTCTGCGCTTCGATCGCCTGCTTGCTGGCAGGGACCTGCATCGGAAAGTGGGAATCGAGCGTCGTCAATTCGGGCGTGGCCGATTGGCCTACGACCTGGTGACTCACAACCATAAGACTCAGTGCAAACAAACAGGCAGCAACGCGGCGGGGTTCCATCACAGCACTCTTTAATCGAGAAAACGGAGGAAAGCAGGAAAGGCGGGAAACCTATCATGCATCCTCCGCGGTCCCGATGCAATTACGTCGATGCTGCAGGGCGAATCAGTTTTTGCGTTTAGGCAACTCGGCCTTGCCGCGCGGGCTGACCGTCCCATGGACGCCGCGGCGCTATCGCGCGGCCGAATGACATCTCCCAAGGAATCGCAGATTAACCCCGGTCGATGTGGTTAACGCTTTCGTTTTTGATTCTGTTTCAGTTTCTTTTTCACGCGAGCTTTGTCGTATCGCTTTCCCGCGGCAGTCTTGGGTTTCGCTCTGTTTTTCAACTGATGTTTGGGGGCCTTGCCGGCCTCTCTGCCGACCAGTCCATAAAACAGCTCGCGGGCCTGCATGTCGACTTTATCGATCTTGACCACGATTCGATCGCCCAGCCGGAACTGGTTCCCTTCGCGGAAGCCTTCCAGGCGGTGCCCTTTTCGTTCGAAGCGATAGTTATCCGATGGCAGTTTATCGATCGAGATGTAACCTTCGGCGGGCATCTTGATCCCGCGGGCGTACAGTCCGTCGGGATGCACTCGCGTCACCACCGCCTCAAACGTTTGCCCGACGTTCTTATTCATATGATGCAGTAACTTGATGCGGATCAATTCGCGTTCGGCTGCTTCGGCGTTTTTCTCTTGATCGCTGCAGTGATGCCCCAATCGGATCAACACCGGCATCGGATCGCTGGGATTCTTGTTCCCCTCGGTCAACTTCTGCACCATCCGATGGATCGTGAGGTCGGGATAGCGGCGGATCGGGCTGGTGAAGTGGCAATAGTGATCCATCGCCAGGGCGTAGTGCCCCTCGCGATGCGGACCGTAAATCGCTTTGTTGGTCGCCTTCAGAACCGCATAGTTGACCGCGTAATCCAACGGCGTGTTCTTGACCGATTTCAAAACTCGGCGGACCGCGTGGCGGTTCTCTAAATCATCTCCGGGGATACCGATATCCTTTAGGAATTGAGCCAGTTGTCGCAGCTTGCGGCGCTCGGGAGCGGGGTGGATGCGACGCAGGAAATCGAATTTCATGTCGTCGAACCAAGTCGCAACGCCTTGGTTCGCGGCGAGCATAAATTCTTCGATCACCTGGTGGCTTTCGGTGTTAACGACCAGATGCGCACCGCGGACCTTGCCGTTGGAATCGAGATCGATCTTGATCTCGGGAAGGTCCATTTCGAGCGATCCCTGTTCCATCCGGCGAGCTCGCAACTTCATCGCCAACGTGTGCATTCGCTGCAATTGATCGCAGATCGCATCCCCCAGCTTCTGCCGCATCACATCGGGGGTTTCCAAAAACTGATCGACCTGTTCGTAGGTCAACCGGCAATCGCTGCGGATCGCGCTGTTGTAGACCTGCGTGGCAACAACCGCACCGCCGCCGGTGAATTCGATCTCGACGGTCTTCGCGTACCGAACCCGCTCGGGCTGCAGACTGGCCAGATGGTTGCTGATGATCTCGGGGATCATCGGCACGACGCGGTCGGGCAGATAGACGCTTGTCGCCCGTTGCTTGGCGTCTTGGTCGAGGATCGATCCTTCGGGGATGAAGTGCGAAACGTCGGCGATATGTACCGACAACCGCCAGTGGTCGTTTTCGATCTCCTGCAGCGAGATCGCGTCGTCGAAATCCCGGGCATCATACGGATCGATCGTCAGCGTCAACAGATCGGTGAGATCGCGGCGGTCGGCCGGAATCGATTCGTCGAACTTGTCGGCTTGTTCTCGCGCGGCAGCCATCACTTCTTCGGAGAACTCTTCGGGCAAACCGTATTGCCGCATCACCGCCATCGTATCGACGGCAGGATTTTTGCTGCTTCCCAACACCTCCATGATCACGCCCTGGCCGCCGCTGCCATCGCGCTCGGGGAACTGAACGACTTCGACAACCACTTTGTCCTCGTTCTTCAGCGGCAGCCCGCGGGTGTCGCCGACCGAGATCGGATGCTTCAGATGCGTACCGTCCAAGAGGACGAGATTATCCTGCCCGCTTTTGCGGAACGTTCCGGAAAACTGCCGCGTGGCGCGTTTGATCACCCGTTCGATGTGGCCTTCCATCCCGCCGCGCGATCGCGAGCGGTTGGTGACCAGTCGAGCTTCGACAAAGTCGCCATCGAAGGCGTCGGCGACATACGGTTCGGGAACAAAGACGTCCTCCAGCGGAGCGGCTTGTTCGCCGGTTCCTTCTTGGCGGATGAAGCCAAAGCCGGCTTGAGCGAGCCGAAAGATACCGCGGACCAGCGGAGAGCTCTGCCGCCGCTTGGTCGCATGCGACTCACCGGGCGGAATCACGAGATGGTTCGACGCGTAATCGAGTTGTCCTTGCAGGACGAGCCACTTCACCGTGCGGCGGACTTCGCGATACTGATCCTCGGGCAACTCCAACGCCTGCATGATCTGCTTCGGCTTGCAGGGTCGATATTCGGGACTGTGAACATAACGTACGATCGCATCTGCGAGTTCTGATGATACTTCCATGTATCGATAATAACTGCCGGATGATCAAACCGAAACGGCAGCGGTTGGCTGTTTGCCAATGCGGACGAGAATACCGATTGTTCGGTCGGATTGCGAGGAATTGATGTTCGAATCCCCCGCGTTCATCACGACACCGGCTGTTGGCGAGGTTTCTTGGCTCGGGTGCGAAGGTAAGCTGGAATCGCTAGCAGATAATTGATCGATTCGACAAGACAGGCGATGATCAATATCGAGAAGACCGAGACCTTGGTCAGCGGCGTGGGAAAGCTGTGTTCAAAGGCGGCGCTGGTGTCGAAAGCGGAAACGAGAAAGATGGACAGACATCCTAGACTGGTCACCGCAGATATCCAGAAGGCCCAACGCGAACCACAGATTAGGCGATAGCCGAGCCATGCTTTGGGCAGATGAACCAAGCCCGCACTCCAGACAAAATCTTGTACCGACTGGACGATGTCGGCTTGAGAAGTGAGCCCCAGGGGGATGATGACGGCCAGTTGGGAGAACATCCATCCGACGACTAATAGATGACACCACAGCGATGAGAGCCCGGCGATGCGGAGTCGCTGGGGCTGCGAGCACCATTTGGTAAATCGTTCGTACCGGGTGGGCATCCGCGCTACGACGGGACGGCCATCGAGATACCGCTGCAAGTCATCGCTCAGTTCCGCAGCGGATCGGTAGCGTTCGTCGACCTCTTTGCGAAGGCATTTGCTGCAGATCAACGACAGATCGATCGGCGTATCGGGGCGGATGCGATGTGGCAGCTCGGGCGTTTCGTTGGAGATTCGCTGCAGAAATTCGCCTAGCTGGGCGCCTTCCATGAGCGGTTGGCCGGTCAGCAGTTCGTACATCATCGCGCCGAGACTGTAGATGTCTGCCCCGGCGGCTGGCGCGGACTCGGCGCCGTCGAGGCACTCGGGTGCCATGTACATCAACGTTCCCAGGACCACACTGGTACGTGTGTTGGACCAATCGGCAGAGGACATCGAGGCCAGGCCAAAATCGGTCAGCCGAGGCTGGAAGGAGAGCGTCGAGGGGGTGGTGTTGTCAGCTTTTGGTGGGAATAACAGCACGTTGCCCGGTTTGATGTCGCGATGCAGCACTCCTTGGCTGTGAGCGTATTGCAGGGCATCGGCCAACAGACCAATCAGTTCGGCGATCGCTTCAAAGCTCAATCGATTGGGGTTGTCCAGCAACCACTCGCGCAGATCGGGACCGTCGCACAATTGGGAAACGATGTAGGGGATGCGGCTATCAAACTGCGCTTCATAGACCCGGCAGATGCCAGGATGGTCGAGCGTGGCGATTATTTGCGCCTCGCGTTGCAAGCGGCTGACGTGCGCGTCGCGCGAATCGCAACGCGGTATCTTCAGCGCCACGAAACGATTTAGATTGGGATCCAACGCTTGGTAGACGATTCCAAATCCACCGCGGCCCACTTCGCGTTCTAGCACAAACCGATCGACCTTCATCCCTGGCCGTAGAAAAACCTCTTCGACGCTCCTGTCTGAAAGGGTTGTTACCGTGTGCGGTGTCAGGGCGTCTGGCCTTTCAGGGGAGTTGTCCAGCGATTCATTTCGTGTCTCTGTCAAAACCGGGCCCTCAGTCGATTGCCAATCTCAATCGATGTGTTTTATCACGCCGTCGGATTCTTTCCACAGCGATTCGACTGGAAATATCCACTTGCCCTGAGTTCTACCGGTGCGAATCTGGCGCAGGACGCGATCGAGGGGGAGGCCAGAGCCTAGAGCAAGGATCGTCGGAAATCGTTGTCGGGCTGGGCCGTGCGAAAATGAGCTGGGATCGCAAACGCGTAATTGAGCGAATCGATCAGGCTGGCAATGATCAGGATCGAGAAGACCGCAACTTTCGAGAGCGTGGTGGGATAGTTGTAATCGAACGCGACGCTGGAATTGAACGCGGAATAGCAGAGGATCGCTAACGATGCGACGCTGGTAAGCATCGCCGGTATAAATGCCCACCGCGAGCCACGGAACACGCGCCAACCGAGCCACGCGTTGGGCAAATGCAACAGACAGGAAACCATCGCGATATCTCGGACGTGCGCGGCCGTGTTCGGCAGCTTCAACCCAAGCGCGACGGCGGTGGTAAATTGCACGACCAACCAGGCGACGACCGCCAAATGCATCCAGATCGTGTAGTGCCCCGCGAATCGTAGTCGTTGGGGACGCGAGGTCCACCTCGCAAAACGATCTCGCCAGGTGGGCATTCTCGCTTGGATCGGCTGACCGTCCAGGAAACGGCGGAGGTCGTCGTGCAATTCGACGGCGGATCGATAACGATCGTCGACCTCTTTGCTGAGGCATTTGCTGCAGATCAACGAGAGGTCGTTGGGGACATCAGGGAAAACGACGTGAGGCGGCACGGGGACGTCGTTGCCAATCCGATGCAGCAGCTGACCGAAGAACTCGCCTTCCAGCGGTGGTCGTTTGGTGAGCAATTCGTAAAGGATCGCTCCCAGACTGTAGATGTCGCATCCTGCACCGGGGCGCTGCGTGCCAGCCCCCATGCATTCGGGAGCCATGTACATCGGGGTCCCGATCACCACGCTAGTGCGGGTTCGGGACCAATCGTCGGACTGCATCGACGCGAGACCGAAATCGGTGATTTTGGGTATGAACGGCAAGCGACATCGAGTGGGTTTCGAGGACGCGGGCGTCGAACTGTTGTTTGGAAACAACAGCACGTTGCCCGGTTTGATGTCGCGGTGCAGGACGCCATTGCGATGGGCGTACGCGATCGCATCGGCAAGCTCGGCAATCAGTTCGGCCGACTGTTCCGGTGACGGATGGTTGTCGTTGGACAGCAGCCACATTCTCAGATCCGGGCCGTCGCAGAACTGGGAGACGATAAAAGAGGTTTCGCCGTCGGTCCCAGCTTCGTAGACGCGGACGATGTTGGGATGTTCCAGCGTCGCAACGATTCTCGCCTCGCGATGGATGCGATCGGTTTGCCCCGAATCGCAATCGACACGGGGGAGCTTGATGGCGACATCGCGCTCCAGTTGCGGGTCGATCGCTTTGAAGACGATCCCAAATCCTCCTTGACCAACTTTATGCTCAAGGACAAATCGACCGACCTGTGTTCCCGATGCGTAGCTCGCGACTTTTAATTCAGTACGGTTGATCGTCTCAAATTGGTGGTCGGTCTTGTTGTTCTGCGGCCAGCGTCGTTGTGCGACGGCTCTAAATCGTTCGTCGTTTTCATCGAATTCATTCGACACCGGTTCGGTGAGATAGGGATCGCGCTGAGGATCTTCAGGACTTGTGTGTTCGTCGAGATGTCGATCGCTTGCCGCGTCGACTGGGGCGTCGCCATCGGTGGCGGGATTAGCCAAAGCTACTCTCCTGAACGGCCAATGTCTCTTGGTGGCGTTTCACGGCGCGGGACCACAATTTTCGGGCCGCATCGGCGGAAACATCTAATCGGTCGCCAACCGCTTCCCAACGCCTCCCTTTTATGTTGCGAGGTTCGATCACATTGCGAGCGCGATCGGGAAGGGGAACGATCGCGAGTTCCAATTGTTCATCGCGTTGGACTGACTTCACGATGCTACTTGACGAATCCTCGCGATGGAAAAGTCCCGACTCGAGTTCGACCTCGCGCCGGTCGGCATCGTGAAATTCGCTGAGATTTTGAGCGGTCTCAAGCAGAGTGTTTTACACCAGATCGGAATCGCTCAGTTGGGCCCGAAGGTTGGGTGGCATCGGGTGATGAGCCACCGTTTTGTTTGAATACTGGCCGATGATTCCCAGCAACTCATCCGACGCGGCGGCATCGCCAGCATGCGTCTCACGCATCAGGTCGCTCCAAGCTCGAGTGGTTTCGGGCAACCAATTCATGAACGTTTGATTGTGAATGTAGCTGTATGGAATTCGGTGCAGTATCAACAGTTCCAGTGATACCAAATCAGGGGGGGAGAGGCAATGCAAACGAGCCGCTTGGGGCCATGCAAAAAAGAGACAAGGCCACCTGGAAATCTTCGAGGCACCCTTGCCGACACGTTCGCTAACGAACGACGATTGGATGCGATCTGAGAGTCGATCATTCGCGGGGGTGATCTCCTTCAAATCCGCTGTTGGCATGGGCAACGTGGCTCTTGATCGAACCGGTCTCATTCACGTTGTCGAAGACAACACCTGCTCGTTCGATCGTATCGTTTAGGACGTAGTAAAACCACTGACGCCATCGCCGGAGATGCCGCTTGCCCAGGCGTCGGCGATCGCAACGTTGGTAACTTACGCGTGGTCAGCCGCCACGGTAATTGCAGTCCCAAGGGCTTGATGATCCGCGGTGCAGCAGTGTTTGGATTGACGCGAGGCAACAAAAACGATCCCTGGTCGCTGACAAAGGTATGAGAACAGCCTTTCCCACAACAACGTTTGGGCCTTCCGTACCGATGAGAATGGATTCCCCATCAAAAACGCTAACGTCATGCACAAACACGTTATCTAGTGGCTGGATCGATGCGGCCGCCAACGTGTTGACCGGCTCAAACACACCGCTAATCTACGCATGCCTTAGGACGTTGCGATCGATGGACTGCGATCGCGATTAGGATACGCAGCGGGTGCCGATCTGAATCGCTGGAACTCAAGGCAAAAAGCCAGCTGTGGGAAGGGCGTTTGGGCCAGCGGGTCGATTACTGCGCGTAACTTGGCTTGGTTCACATTTCTACCGTTGAATAGCGCTCGGTCGGGACTTAGTCTGGGGTTTTGATGCCCAACGCAGCGGCAAGCGTCCCGATCTCGATCAATCCAAAATGCGGATGAGCACGCGTTCCGAAGATTACCCCTATTTGTCACCGCCCGAACTGCCCGATGAGATTGGACGGCTGGGGGCGTATCGAGTTTTGGAGCTGATCGGCGAAGGGGGGATGGGAAAGGTCTTTCTGGCCGAGGACCAACGGTTGCAGCGTAAAGTCGCTTTAAAGGTGATGAGCCAACGGATCGCGGCGTCAAAGAATTCTCGCGAACGTTTCGTCCGCGAAGCCCGCGCCCAAGCGGCGGTGCATCACGATAATGTGGCGACGATCTTTGAAGTCGATGAACAGGGTAACACTCCTTTTTTGGCAATGGAGTTGCTGAAAGGCCAGTCGCTCGAACAGATTCTGCGGAAAGGCTACAAGTTCAACATCAAGCAGATCATCGCACTCGGACGCCAGATCGCTCGAGGGCTGGGGGCGGCGCACAAGCAAGGAATCGTGCATCGCGACATCAAACCGGCCAACATCTGGATCGAAGCCGAAAAGGGGCGGCCGAAGATCTTGGATTTCGGTTTGGCGGCGATGAGCGGTCCTGTCGATTCGTTGACGCGGCGCGGTGCGGTCGTCGGCACGCCCGGCTATCTGTCGCCCGAACAAGCCGCCGATGAACCCGTCGATGATCGCTCGGATCTCTACAGTTTGGGGATCGTACTGTATGAGATGTGCAGCGGCGAGTTGCCGTTTCGCTATACCAATGTGGCGATGATGTTGATTGCGATCACCTCCCATTCTCCGCGTTCGCTGACCGAATTCGCCGAACATGTGCCTCAGGAACTCTCGGATCTGATCGACCGTTTGCTCTCCAAAGAACCTAAAGATCGTCCGGCGAGCGCCGACGCGCTGTTGGACGAATTGAAATTCTTGGCCGACGAACCGGTGCCCCCTGCAACGCCACCCCCCGACAAGGAAGCTGCCAGCCTGCCGTTGGAGATCGTGATTCAAGACGACCCGCCGACGCGGACACCGCGGGCGAGCAAGAAACGCGGATCGCCCACGGTTGTCATCGCGGCGCTTATCGTTGTGGCGTTGTTCGCCATCGTGGCGGGTATCTTTGCGCTGCGGCCAAGGTCAAACCCGCCGCAGCCTGAAAACCGTCTGGCGCGGCCGCCATCTGAACCCGTTCGCCCCAAGCCGGTTGTCGTGACGCCCGAGATGATAGCGCCACTGCGGATGGAGGCGGTGATATTGGAGGCCGATCGAATCCTGGCGGGGCAGCCGGGACTGATTCGATTTCGGTTGGTCAACACCGCATCGAATCGCCAGACCGATCCCGCAATCCTGGCAGGAAAAGCCGCGATCGCCGCGAAGGTTCGGGTCTTTCTGAAACCGCTATCTAGCGGCAACGAGCGGCCGGCAACGATGTTCCCGCTGCGGGTCGCCGGCGTTCGGATTCCTTCACCGGGTAAATCGTTGGAGATGTTGGCGCGGTTCGAAAGCGAAGATCTGCCGCCGGGCCGCTACGACGTGTTTTTGAGATTGATGACCCCCGATGACAAAGTCGCTTCGCAAGTTGACGCACAGATTTCCGTTGCCGCCGATTATTCGAGCGGGCCGCTGTCGGGATTTCAGCAGATCACGACACGATCGGGAACCGGGGCTGACACGACGGTCGTGCGAGGCGACGACAAGCCACGGGGCGAGCAGGATACGTTGTCGGTGCAGTTGCCCACGAAACCAGACGGCTCGCTGCAGTACATCTATTTAAAATTCGACGTCAGTCGCTGGGAACATCCGTTGGCCAAACTGCAAGACGCGGTTATCAGTCTAGCGGTCAAAGGGGGCGCGGCGGCAAAACTGGAACTTCGCCTGTATGGTATCGACGCTCGACAGGCCAGCTCATGGAAGGAACAGGGTGAAGGTGCGCTGGTCTGGAAGAACTCGCCGACTGCCAAGAACCTTGCCAAAGCGAAATATCTGTGCAGCACCACGATCGACAACACCGAGGGACGGTTGGCGAACCAAGCAAACGACAACGTCCGTTTTTTCGGTGACGAACTGGATGCATTTTTGGCTGCGTATCCCGATCCTGAGGTGACGTTTGTCGTGGTCAGCCACAGCAAGCAGGCACAGAATACGTTATTCTTTTCCAAAGAATCGGCTCAAGTCGAAAACGTTCCCCGCCTTCATTTGAAGGTTCAATAACGCATCATGACTCCCACGCATCCACCCGATCGTACGATCCAATTGGCGCGGCAATCGACCCGTTGGTCGCAAGCCGACAGCGCCGGTGGCTACACGATGCGTTACATCACGGCGATGCGCAACTACCTGATCGATCTGTGGGGCGATGGCGAAGCGGCCGACAAATCGTTGGTCCTGCTGTTGGGACATCTTGCCTCGAAGGGGTTTGGCGAGTCGGAGAAGGGGCGTCTGCGCGACTATCTGTTGCGTTCGGCCCGAGCGGCGGCGGCGGCGCAATATCGCCGCGAGCCGACGGAGGTGGTCCCGCCGATCGATCAGATGCAGGTCGATGATCCGACCTGGCTGGATAACTGGCGGGAATGTCTGCTGGCTCGCGTGTGGCGTGCGATGGAACGGTTCGAACACGCAAATCCGGGCAATTTTGAATACAGCGCACTTCGCGTCTCAACGGATCATCCCGACGACACCGAGTCGATGCTGGCGGTTCGGATTGGTAACCAATTAAATGCTACGGTCACGCCGCCGCAGTTTCGCAGTACGCTGGCAGCCGCGCGGCTGCGATTCGCTCAATCGATTGCCGATGAGGTCACCGACACGCTCGAATCTCCGTCGACCGAAGATGTGAACGCCGAACTGGCGGCGATCGGCCTGCAGCACTTGGTCGAACCGTTTTTGGGGCGTGCGAAGTAATCCAGGCCGAAGACCTGCCACAACCGTTGATGTGCTTACTCTCCCATGCATTATCGCCTATGATCCAGTGGCCATCCTTGTGGTTGGGTTTCCGTTTCCGGTTGAGGTGCAGTGGGGGCTCGCATTATTTACCGTTATCGAATCGTAATTCTGTTGCTGGCCTTGTTCGGGGTGGTACCGATTGTTCGCGGCGCGATCGACGCGTTGGCGACCAATTCGAACCGTCCCGAGGACTGGTTGCCCGAACGGTTTCAAGAGACCAAGGATCTGGCTTGGTTTTCGCAGCAGTTCGTTAGCGACGATGTCCTGATACTCAGCTGGGACGGTTGTCATCTGGACGATCCGCGGCAGGCAGAGCTGACGGAGCTTCTGCAGCAGCCTGTCGATATCGCGGGGCAGAAGCAGGTGCAGTTGTTTCGGTTTGTCACCTCGGGCAACGATCTGGTCAAACAATTGACCGCCCCTCCGCTATCGCTCAAAAAATCCCAAGCGATTGCGCGACTCAACGGTTGGATCGTCGGTGCGCCCAAAGCGGCGGGAGATCCGGTGATCAGTTCGGTTGTGCTGATGCTGACGCCCGAGGGGTGGCGATTGCGCGATGCGATGTTGGCTCATGTTCGCGAGACGACCAGCCGGGTTGTCGGTTTGCCGAGCGATCGGATTCATATCGCCGGATCGACCTACGATGGCGTCGCGATCGATGAGGCGAGCCAGAAGAATATGGAGTGGTATACGATCGTCTGCTACGGGATCGGTTGCGTCGTCCTGTATCTCAGCTTTCGCAGTTTTGCGATCAGTGCGTTTGTGTTCGTGAACGCCGTTTATTGCCAGATGCTTAGCCTGGCGTTGATCTCGTTTGCCGGATCGACGATGGACAGCGTAATGCTGATGGTCCCCTCGTTGGTCTTTGTGCTCAGCATTTCCACCGGCGTTCACCTGGTTAACAACTATCGCGATGTCGTCGCCAGCGAAGGGCTGCAAGGAGCACCGATTAAAGCGATTCGGCATGCTTTTGCACCCTGTTGGCTGTCGTCGCTGACGACTAGCTTGGGGCTGATTTCACTGGTCACAAGCTTCCTGCTGCCGATCCAGAAGTTTGGACTGTTTGCCGCTGTCGGTGTCGTGCTGGGAACGGGGATCCTGTTTCTTTTGTTTCCGTGCCAGTTGGAACTGTGGCCGCCGCGGCGTTGGGGGGCGAAGCTGAACGCAGGGACTGGCCCGAAGCAAGGTTTTGCCTATCAAAGCGTGGTCGATCGAATTGCCCGCTGGTCGCCTGCGATCCTGCTGATCACCGCGGTGACGATGGCGGCCGGAATCGCTGGCATCACGCGGCTGCAATCGACAGCGCGAGTCCACGATCTGTTTTCGCCCGGCGCCAAGATCCTGCAGGATTATGAATGGTTTGAAACTCAGATCGGCCCACTGACGCCTGTCGAAATCGTGCTTCGAATCCCCAAGTCTGCCATCGATGGGAGCACCAGCCGGACGCCGATGTTGGACCGCATGAACCTGGTTCGCAAAGTGCAGCATGCAGCGATGCAAGTCGACGGCATCGGCGGGACCGTATCGGCGGTCAACTTCTCACCAGGTTATCCCGACACCTTTCGTTCGGGGACGCGAGGTATCGGCCAGATCGCTCAGCGGATTGTGTTGGAGCGACGGTTTGAATCGCTGCGCGAGATGTATCGCGAAATGCAATACTTCCAAGACAACCCTCAGGAGGAGTTGTGGCGGATCAGCGCAAGGGTGCCGACCGCCGAAGATATCGACTTGGAACGGATCGGCCGAGAACTGAAGGTATCGATCGCCGAGGTGATCGAACAGCGGGCTGGCGACCAAGGAGTCCGTAGCGTTGTCTGTGGCAGCATGCCTTTGATCCAAAAGTCGCAGGAGCAGTTGTTGGAGGATATGGCCCGCAGCTTTATCACTGCTTTTGCCCTCATTGCGGTCGCGATGATGGTCACCTTGCGAAGCGTTGTTGCCGGCTTGTTGGCGATGGTCTCGAACATCTTTCCAGCAGTCGTCTTGTTTGGGCTGCTGGGCTGGTTTGACGTCAAAGTCGAGATTGGATCGATGATGACGATCACCGCTGCGATGGGGATCGCCGTCGACGATACGCTGCATTTCGTAACTTGGTTCCGACGTGGCGCCTCTGCCGGACTGTCCAAACACGATGCGTTGGTCTACGCCTATCGGCACTGCTGTCGGGCGATGCTGCAAACCTCTTTGATCTGTGGGCTGGGATTGCTGGTCTATGCGCTCAGTCCGTTTACTCCGATCTCTCGATTCGCTTGGCTGATGTCAAGCATGTTGGCAGCCGCGTTGGTGGGGGATCTCGTCGTCCTGCCGGCGATCATTTCTAGCCGCTTGGGAAATGCATTCCTGCCGCGACGCTAAGTGTTTCTGAAGGCCGCTGCCTCGTCTGAATAGCCCTGCCGCTCCCCCATCCGATGCGCTTCGCGTTCTGTGAATTGCAGCCAGGGGGCTTCTCGCCCCCTGTCGATTACCCACAAGTCATTGGTCTGGTCCGAAGGCTTGCCAGCAGAGGGCGAAGTCGAGCATTCGCCGCGTGCCTCGCCAGATCACTTCGGCTCCCGGCGGACCGTCGCCTTCGCGGTGATTGTAGCCGCCAAGGGTCGCAAGGACCGGGATGAATTGTGACAGCTCAGGAGCTTGCTTTGGGGGAGCCGTCTTTTTCACCACTTTCCAGACCGACTTCCATTCCGCTTCGCTGAAGACGACATCACAGGGAAGCTCTGGACACTCGCGGCCTAAGAAGGTCACAAACATGATCCGCCATGCGATCACTTTGTAAAACATCAACGCGCGGATCAGTCGGTCTCTCGCTTCGAGTTGAATCTCTTCGACCCGGCAGCCAGTTTTGAAAACTCGAAAGAATACTTCGATTGGCCAACGAGCCACATACAAATCCACAATCCGCAGCGTCTGGGAAATCGTGTCGACCGGCAGAGAACTCAGTAACAGCCAGTCGACTTCGGTTCCGTCGCCTGGGCCATCGATCTCGCTCACCCAAACGACACTGATCTCGACCGGCGGCATCGAAGACTGCTTGTTGTGTGGCGCACGAAGAGTCATCCGCTTCGCTCGAATTTCTAACTTCGCAGTGCGTGCTTCACGGCCGGGGTGTTGTTTGTTTCCTGATCCTTTGGTTCGCTCGGGCGTTTGGGGAAGCTGGACTTCGCGGTAAGCGACCGGCTGGGCGGATGCGATTTCGGCACGCATTTTCTTATAAGCCGCAGGCCCGCCATCGGGGTCTTTCTCCGGCAACGAGCGTTTTCGCTGCGAGCGAATGACGAACTGAGCCGGTGTTTCATGCTGATCGGCTTCGACGAAAATGTCGTAGATGTCTCCTTCGCGATCGGCCAGCGAAACGATCTGAGTTTCAGGACATTTTCCGGCGATCTCGCAGGCCTTGCGGTAACCATCGAGCCATCGTTGCCCTTCGCCGGTGTGTAGGGGTTGGCCTTCTCGCTTCTTGCTGGTGCCGAGCGCTTCTTTGTCGCGATCGTAGAACTTAACACCGACCACCCCGAGACAAAGTTTCTCCGGCGTGAAGGCGATGTGGGAATGATCGTAAAGTCCACGGCGGCCTAAGCGATCGAGATTGCGGACGCCTCCGGGCGGATGCGCGGTGTAGTCCAGTTCGGTGGTATCTTGTGCGATGCAAACGGTGTCTTGGGCTTTGATTCGTTGGAGTGTCTTTTCAGCGTGAGCCCCGAGAATGGCTTCGGGATCGACGTTGGGGTTATCGAATAGACGGTAGGCGGCTTTGGTTTCGTCCCAGCCACTGCAAGCTTCGTTGATACTGGCCGAAGGGTTGGCCGCCAGCGAGGCGAGCAACGCTTCGGCTCGATCGTTGAGACGTTTGTCTCCAAGTTGAATATCTTGAAATTCGTATGCGATACTGGTCGGTTGCATGCTTTCACCTTGAGATTTCATTGTGCAAAATGAAATACTACAAGCGCAAATACCGTGCCAAAACGAGCTATTTTTGCGGCGACTTGTGGGTAATCAACAGCTTCTCGCCCCCCCCTCTCGCAGGGATCTCTCAATAAGTGTACCGACACCAAATTGACAATCCCGTTACATCCAATTGTATATCACTATGCGTGTAGTTAAGCTAGGGGTGTGGGGTGAGTGTAGCAACATGTACCCCCGGTACACGAGCCCGGTGCGGGTAGGTTTTTATGGCTGCGATTCAAAAACGGCAGGTTCTTAAAGTATGAATGTTGATTCCAAGGTTGCTCTACACCAGGGGGAACCGTTAGCGATCGTGGGCATTGGTTGCAGGTTACCTGGCGGAGTGGTCGATGTTGAAAGCTTCTGGAGTTTGATCGCCGAGCGGCGGTCGGGGATTGTCGAGGTTCCCGAGACTCGCTGGGATCGCGAACACTACTACCACCCCAAAAACGATGTCGCCAACCGAATGGTTACTCGCCGGGGTGGATTCATCGACGGGATCGAGAACTTCGATCCGCTGTTCTGGGGCGTTTCGCCACGCGAAGCATCGCGAATGGATCCTCAGCAGCGTTGGCTGTTGGAGACCGCTTGGGAAGCGATCGAGGATTCGGGAATTGCCCCTGGGAAATTGAAAGGCTCGCAGACAAGCGTCTTTGTTGGCGTGGCGAGCCACGATTTCGCCAGCATTCAAATGTCCGAAGACGTGATCGCCGACGTGCATACCAACAGCGGTTGCACGCTGAGCATCGCATCGAATCGCGTCTCCTATCTGCTGGATCTCAAAGGGCCTAGCGTTTCGGTCGACACAGCTTGTTCGTCGGGGTTGGTCGCGGTCAGCTTGGCCTGCCAGAGCATCTGGTCGGGGAAATCGACCGGCGCGTTGGCCGGCGGTGTCAATTCGATGCTCACGCCTCACGCCACGATGGGCTTCAGCCGCGCATCGATGCTCTCCCCCGATGGTCAGTGTTTTGCGTTTGATGCGCGGGCCAATGGCTATGTCCGTGGCGAGGGAGCTGGCATGGTCTACATCAAACCGCTCCGTCAAGCGATCGCCGATGGCGATTCGGTCTATGCGGTGATTCGTGGCGCGGTGGTCAACCAGGATGGCCACACGTCATCGATGACGGTTCCTGGAATCGATGGCCAGTCGGCGATGTTGCGCCAGGCGTATAGCGAAGCCGGCCTCGCCCCAAATCGCGTCGCTTATATGGAGGCCCATGGAACCGGAACCTCGGTCGGAGACCCGATCGAACTGGCGGCCTTGGGCAACGTTTTGTCGAAAGGCCGCCCCGCCGACCAACCCTGCCTGCTGGGGTCGGTAAAAACGAACATCGGTCACTTGGAAGCCGGTTCGGGGATCGCCGGCCTGATCAAAGCGGCGTTGGTCTTGCACAAGGACCAAGTGCCGCCAAATCAGAATTTTGAAACGCCCAACCCCAACATCCCCTTCGACAAACTGCAACTGCAGGTCGCGACGCATCTGCAACCGCTGCCGCACTACGATTCACAGCCTCCCGTCGCGGCAGTCAATTCGTTTGGGTTTGGTGGTACAAATTCGCACGTCGTCTTGGAAGCCGCTCCGCCGACGGCCAAGCCATCAACGGCTCACACCGCCCCTCGCCAACAACTGCATTCGCATTCCAATGGACACGAGAAAAACGGGTCGAGTAACGGAGCCGTTAACGGCGAGGCAAACGGCGAGGCAAACGGCGCTGCCAGCCGTGCGGCAACCGTCTTGGCCGATCGACCTTTCCTGCTGCCGATCTCGGCTCGCGATGAGGTGGCGCTGAAAAGCTACGTCGCATCTCTTATCGACTTATTAGACGATCCGTCGTTACCGTTGGAGGACGTTTGTTACTCCGCGGGCAGCCGCAAGGAACAGCATCACGACCGCTTGGTCTTCACCGCTGCCGACAGCAAAACGATGCAAGATCGCATGCGAGCCTGGTTGGATGATCCGCGTGGAGCCACTGGATTTGTGCACGCAAAAACAACCGGTCCTCACGACAAACCCGTTTTTGTATTTACCGGACAAGGTGCGCAGTGGTGGGGCATGGGACGCCAGCTGCTCGACCGCGAACCGCACTTCCGGGCGACGATCCAACGCATCGATGCGCTGTTGCAACCGCTGGCCGGTTGGTCGTTGCTGACCGAGATGAAGCGGGACGAAGCCGATTCGAAGATCAATCAAACCGCGATCGCTCAGCCGGCAATCTTTGCGTTGCAAGTGGCCCTGGTCGAACTCTGGAAGTCCTGGGGCGTAACGCCATCGAAGGTGGTCGGGCACAGCGTTGGCGAAGTGGCCGCCGCCTATTGTGCCGGCGTCTACAGCTTGGCCGATGCGGTCAAGGTGATCTATCATCGCAGCCGCTTGCAAGACACGATGGCCGGGACCGGCCGGATGCTGGCCGTTGGACTCTCCGCAGCCGAGGCGCGACAGCGGATCGGCGATCGATACGATCGCGTTCAAGTCGCGGCGATCAACAGTTCCAATCTTGTCACGCTGGCCGGCGACACCGAGCCGTTGGAAACGATCGCTCACGAGCTTGAGAAATCGGGGACGTTCATGCGTTGGTTGCGAGTCAATTACGCTTTCCATACGCATCAGATGGAACCAATCCGCGCGGAACTGCTGGAATCGTTAGCTGATATCCAGCCGCGGCCTGCGCAGATTCCGCTGGTTTCAACCGTCACCGCCAGCGAATTGGCGGGCGAGTTGATGGATGCAGGATATTGGTGGCGGAACGTCCGCTATCCAGTTCTCTTCAGCACCGCGATCCAGCATCTGATCGCCGCCGGTTCCGAAGCGTTCCTGGAGATCGGACCGCATCCGGCACTGCTCAGTTCGATCAATCAATGTTTCGTCGACCAAGGCAAACAGGGAACGATCTATCATTCGTTGAGCCGCAACACCGATGAATCGGAACATCTGCTGAGCAACGTCGCCGGGCTGCACTGCTCTGGAATCGAGATCGATTGGGCCGCCGTCAACCAAACGCCGGGGCACTTGGTCAAATTGCCCCGCTACCCGTGGCATCACCAACGCAATTGGCTCAGCCCCGACGATATGAATCTGTTGTGGCTGCAGCCCGACGTCCATCCGCTGTTGGGACGCCGCGTGATCGCGCCCGAACCGACCTGGGAATCGGCGCTGGACCTAGCCGTCTTCGACTACCTCTCGGACCATTCATTTTGGGGTTCAGTGGTATTCCCCGGCGCGGGCTATTGCGAGATCGGTCTGGCGTTGGCTCGGCATCTGTTCCCCGAAGAGGCGTATGTCGTCGAAAACGTCGACATCAAAGATGCGATGTTTATCTCCGCCGATCGGATCCCTCGTGTTCGCGTCGTCTTCCACGAAAAGGATCGCAGCTACGGCGTCTACAGTTCGACGGGCCGACGCGATGATTGGAAACTGCACGCCGAAGGTCGACTGACCTTGCTGGCGGCACCGCAACCGGCGGCTGTTGATCTGCCGCAGATCCGCGCGGCCTTGCCCGACCAAATGGAACACGAACAATATTATGGTGAATTCGCCGAAGCCGGTTACGAATTTGGGCCGCTGTTCCGCCACATCCATCACGTTTGGCGCGATACCGGCGAAGCGTTGGCCGAAGTCATCGTGCCGGCGGGGATCGAACGGACCGTCGACCAATACCATATCCATCCCGCAGTCTTGGACGCCTGTTTCCACATCTTCAAAGGCGTCCAAACGATCTCTCCCGAAAAACAGGCTGCCGATTACTTCTACCTGCCCGAATTTATCGGTCGCGTGCGGATGTACTGCGAAAATCCACCGACACGTTTCTGGACGCACGCCAAACAGATCGCCGATGATGGCAAGAGCTTGCACGCCGACATCTTTGTCTACGACGACCAGGGGAATCGGATCGCCGACATCTTAGGCTTCCGCGCCGATCTGGTGGAGCAAAAGAAGTCGCCCGACGCGATCGAAAACGGCTATTATCAGTTCCGCTGGCAGCCCGAAGATTCGGGCGACAACGCCGCGGAAGCGACAGCATCGACCGAAGCCGAATCAACGCCCGATGTCTCCGGCGCCGCGACGACAACATCGCCCGACGCTTTCGAACCGGCGACCTATCTGGTCTTCATCGATCAGCAGGGCGTTGGTCAGACGCTTTGCGAAACGCTGGCCGCACAAGGCCATCAAGCGGTCTCGGTTCGCGTTGGGGACACGTTCAGCAAGGAGGGCAAGGATCGATTCACGATCGATCCCGAATCGGTCGACGACTTGCGCCGGATCATGGCCGACACCGAAGTCCAGGTCGACGCGTTGGCGGGAATCGTCCACTGCTGGTCTTTGGATCATTGCACAACCGAACGATTGCAGGCTGATGATCTGGCCAAAGCTCAGGCGACTGGAACGCTGCATGCGTTGCGGTTGGTCCATCTGTTGGAAGGACGTCCGTTCGCTCAGCCACCACGCGTCCGATTTGTGACACGAGGTGCCCAAAGCGTTCTCGAAACCGATAGCTGTCCGCAACTTGCCTCCTCGCCGATCGTTGGTTTCGCACGCGTTGCCAACAACGAACACCCGGGGTTCCGTTGGACCGTGGTCGACCTGGACTCCAGCGCCACATCGACCGAACACGATCGGTTGTTGCAAGAGGTGTTGTCGGGCAACGACGAACTGGAAGTTGCCTATCGCGACGGCGTTCGTCACGTCAATCGCTTGGCTCGCGTACCGTTGGATCAACTGGCCAATCGAACCCGCGATGCGTTCAGCGACGCGGGCAAAGCTGCCTATCGCCTGCAAACCGAAAAGCCCGGCATCCTGACGAATCTGTCGTTGAACGAAACCAGCCGCCGCGAACCTGCCGCTGGCGAAATCGAGATCGAAGTCAAAGCGGGCGGAATCAACTTCCGCGACGTGATGAAAGCGTTGGGAATGTATCCCGGCAACCCGATCGACCTGCTGTGGTTTGGCGATGATTTCGCGGGAACCGTCACTCGCGTTGGCGATGGCGTGACCGATCTGAAAGTGGGCGATTCGGTGGCCGGAATGGCTCCCTATTCCTTCCGCTCGTTCACCACGATCGATCGCCGCTTGTGCTTCAAGATGCCCGATCATCTTTCGTTCCAGGAAGCAGCGACCCTCTCGACCGTCTTCCTGACAGCTCAATACGCGATCTGCGGCCTGGCTCATATGCAAGCGGGTGAAAGCATCTTGATCCATGCCGGCACTGGCGGTGTGGGGCAAGCAGCGATTCAAATTGCTCAACACCTTGGCCTGGAGATCTTTGCAACCGCCGGGACGCCCGAAAAACGGCAACTGTTACACGACATGGGCGTTCCGCACGTGATGGATTCCCGTTCGTTGGACTTTGCCGACGAAGTCATGGCGATCACCAACGGCCGCGGCGTCGACGCGGTCTTGAATTCCTTGGCGGGCGACTTCATTCCGAAGAACTTCTCAGTGCTGGCACCGTTTGGGCGCTTCCTGGAGATCGGTAAGATCGATGTCTACGGAAATTCCAAGATCGGGCTGCAGGCGTTGCGAAATAACATCTCCTACTTTGTGATCGACCTGGCGCAGCATCTGGAACATCGGCCGTCGTTTATCGCGTCGCTGTTTGCAGAGTTGTCAGAACGCTTTGAAGCTGGCGACTTCCGCCCGCTGCCCCACACGGTTTTCCCGATCAACGAAGTCGTCGACGCCTTCCGCTTCATGGCGCAAGGAAAACACATCGGCAAAAACGTCCTTTCGTTTGAAGTCGATCGATTGGAGATCGGCCCGTGCACCGAAGACGCTCATCTGTTCCGCGAAGACGCCAGTTACCTGATCGTCGGTGGTGCGAGCGGATTTGGTCTGGAACACGCCAAGTTTATGGCGCGACATGGGGCCCGGCATCTGGTCCTGATGAGTCGCAGTGGGGCCCGCGACGAAGCGGCGATTGCCGACATCGAACGATTGCGAGCGTCGGGCATCAACGTCGTCGACGCGCGCGGCGACGTAACCTGTCCCGATGACGTGCGTCGCGTCGTCGATGAGATCACCGCCACGCTGCCTCCGCTGCGAGGAGTGATTCACAGCGCGATGGTGCTGGACGATGAATTTATCGTCGAACTCAACGATCAACGTTTCAACAAGGTCATGGATCCCAAACTGCTGGGAGCATGGAACCTACATCAAGCGACCCTCGATGCCCCGCTGGAACATTTTGTTTGCTTCTCCTCCTTCTCGAATGTCGTTGGGGGTGCGAAGCAAGCGAACTACAACGCCGGCAACTGTTTCCTCGACGCCCTGGCCCACTACCGCAAGTCGCTGGGGCTGCCCGCGCTGACCTACAACTGGACCGCGTTGTCGGGAGCTGGATTTGTCGACCGCAACGAAAAGACAGCTCAATATCTGGACAAGATCGGCATGAAAGCGTTCAGCATGGATGAAGCGTTCCGCGTCTATCGCCAGATGCTGTCGCGAAATCCGGTGCAATTGGGAGCCTGCCGCGCCGATTGGTCGGCGCTGGCTCGCTTCAGCCCAATGGTTGCCAACGCCCCGATGTTCGCCGATGTGATCGGAGACCAACGCGACAGCGGTGCCGGTGGCATGCTGGGACCGCGGATCATCGCCGCTTCGCCTCAAGAACAGATCGGTTTGGTCGAGCATTTGATCGCCGACCAAGTTGCCGACGTGTTTGGAATCGAAGCCGCTCAGGTCGATCGCCAAGCGTCGTTGACCACCCTAGGACTCGATTCGCTGATGGCGATCGATCTGATGAATCGGATCGAGACCGAATTGGGCGTCACGCTGGCAATGGGAAGTGTGCTGGGTGGTTCGAGCATCAAAGACTTCTCCAAAGTTGTGCTGCGTCAGTTGTTGGAATCGGCCAATGTTTCCCAAACCAGCGGAGCGGGCGACGCGACCGAGGCATCCAGCAATGTGCCGTTGGATCCCCTGGCGTTCCATGAAGAGACGTTTGCTCTGACGGCGCAACAGATCGCAGCCCTGCAACCGATGGACGACATCGCATCACAGCATGTCGTGTCGATCGCGAAGGTTTCCTGTCGTTTGGACCTAAACGACATACTGTATGCGTTTGAGCATCTGCGTCAGCGACACCCGATGTTGCGGGCGAGTTTCCATACGCAAGACGGTCGCCTGGTGCAAAGCTACGCAGACAGCGGCGATGCAGCCCGTTGCGTGAAGCTGCACGAGCCTCCGGCGGCCAGCGAACTGTCGCAGCGGTTGAAAGACTGTGTTGATCGGCCGTTCGATCTGCATTCGGGCTCCTGCGTCCGAATCGATCTTGTGCCTGTGCAGCGGCACGAAACGGTTGTCGTCGTGACGGCGCACCAAGCGGTTGCCGATTCTCAGTCGTTGACGATCGTGTTGCAAGAATTGCTGGCCAATTACAGCTTGCAACAGCGGGGCGAAGCGATGCTGTCGTCGCCGATGAAAGTGACCTTCGAAGATTTTGCAGCTTGGCAATCCAAGTGGCTCTCGGGAGATCATGCACAGCAGTTGCAAAAACACTGGAGCACAACGCTCAAGGACGCCCCATGGGACTTTAAATTGCCAACCGATCACGATCGCAACGATCTGAATTTGCACCATGCCACAAAGCGGTTCAGGATCTCGGCGGATCTGTCGCAGCAATTGGTGACCCTGGCAGCACAGCAGAATGTCCCCCAAGAACGCGTGTTGCTGACAGCCTTTCAGATTCTGTTGCATCGCCGCGCCAATCGGTCCGACATCGTCCTGGAACACGCGATGCACGGTCGTCGACAGCCTGAGTTGCGTCGTCTGGTGGGACCACTGGCAACGACAGTTCCCGTCCGTAGCCAAACCGGCGACGATCCAACTTTCCTGGAATTGTTGGCTCGCAATCAGTCGGCTGTGACCGCCGCGAGCGAACACTCTCCCGTGTCGCTAACCCAACTGCAACAGGACGCCGGCTTGGGATCGGTCGCATGTTCGCTGGCTGTTGGATTTGCGATGCGTGAAATCCCCGGGGAGGATACGGCGGCCTTGGCCGCGATGGGGCTTGGCGTTGCCGGCGTGACCGCCAACGTCGATCGAATCTCATTGCAGTCGATCGATTTTGAACACGCCCAATCGACCAACGCCATCTGTCTGCATTTGCAGATCGCCAACGGAACGCTGATCGGAGCTTGGGAATACGACGCCGCAAAATACGATCCGGCGACGATCGCCGGTCTACAGGATCTCTTCTTACATTTGCTTGAAGAGGTTGCTCGGCATCCCGATCGTCGCGTCGCCGATTTCACCTGTTTCGCGGCAGCCAACGCCGGTACCGAAAGCGCTGATGCGACGCTTGCCAATGCCAAGCTTTTGAGTCGTGCGGGACGTGAAGCGATCGATGTCGATTTCGTCAAAGAGGCGATGCTCGATCCGGCGATTGCTCCGCCGCCAGGTGCTCGCTACGAATTTAGTCGTCCGCATGCGGTTCTGCTGACCGGAGCGACGGGGTTTGTTGGTGCGTTTGTCCTGGAGCAGTTGGTTCTGCAGACCGATGCCAATATCTACTGCTTGGTCCGCGCCAAGGACCTCGCCCGCGGCAGACAGCGTCTGCTGGACAATCTCCGCAAATATGAGCTGTCGGTTCCCGACTTCGACAAGCGCGTGGTCCCGGTCTGCGGTGATTTCTCCAAGCCGTTGTTGGGGCTATCCCAATCGCAATTCGACGAATTGGCCAAATCGGTCGATTCGATCTACCACAACGGTGCCGATGTCAATCTCGGCGCACCCTATGCTCAACTGAAAAACACCAACGTCTTGGGGACTCAAGAAGTCTTGCGGCTCGCCGCCCAGACGCGGCTGAATCCCGTTCACTTTGTCTCCACCTTCACGGTGATGGCCAGCGAGGCGACGCGTGGTGAAACGGTGGATGAAAACGATCCGCTGCCAGCGCCCGAGTCGTTGCTGCACGGATATTCCCAATCCAAATGGGTTTCCGAAACGATGATCCGCCAGGCGCAAGATCGCGGTATTCCAGCCGCCATCTACCGTCCTGGCCACGTCACGGGACACAGCGAGACCGGGGCGTCGAACATCGACGACCTGCTGCACACGATCATGTTGACCTGTTGGCGAATGGGATCCGCACCGCTGCGGTCGGGTGAACTGGATATGACGCCAGTCGATTATGTCGCCAATGCGATCGTGGGCATCTCGCTGCAGAACGAGTCGCTCGGCGGAGTCTTCCATCTGACGAACCCCAATCCGCTGAACTATCGCTATCTGGTCGAATGGATGCAACGCGACGGAACTGGAATCCGTCCGGTTCCCTACGACCAATGGCGTTCGGAACTGTTGGCTTTGACGGCTCGCGTCCCGATGGAAACGATGCAGACATTGGTCAAGACGATGGTTCCCGACGCGGCGGATAACAACGGTGTCGCTCCAGCGTTGCACCCTAAATACGACTGCCGAATCACGCTGCGACTATTGAGTCAGCTGGACATCCGATGTGCGGAGGTCGACGCTCGATTGTTGAATCTGTATCTGGAATGCCTGAAGCGAACCGGGGCATTTCCTACGCTCGAGTCCGATTCGGCCAACACGGCCAATAGTGTTCAATAGGCAGCTATCCGTGACAAACGAAACGATCGGGTTTCACTATCGCATCTTCGATTCCGCCGATGCGGTCCCCGTGGAAGCCTGGAACTCGGTTCAGCAGCGCTTCGGAGATCCGTTTTGCGATCTCCGTTTCATCCGTGTCGTCGAGACCTCGATGGCGGCCGACACGCGCTGTTGGCCTGTCGTTTTCTACGATGGAAAACGCCCGGTCGCGATCTCTTGCATTTCGCGATATCGCGTCGACGCAGGCGTCTTAACCGGTGCGCCGTTACAAAAAGTTATCGGTTGGGTGCGACGGGTGCTCCCGTCGTTTTTGTTTCTGAAAATTGTCTTTGCTGGTTTGCCGGTCTCCGCCGGCCAGCGTGGGCTGGTGATGCTGCCCGACACCAATCACCAAGAGGTTGTCCGCTTGATGGACGACGCCCTCGCGACAATCGCCCGCCGAGAAGCGGTGGGATTGATCGTGATCAAGGAGTTCGAACAGACCGATAGCGAATGGGCGGATCAATTCAGTCGGCAATACCGGTACTACAAAGCCGACAGTCTGCCGATGAATCGTTTGGAACTCGCATTTGATAGTTTCGATGACTACCTCGCCGCCCGCAGTTCGCGCAGTCGGTCGAGCATTCGTCAGTCGCGGCGTCGTTTGCGCGACACCGGTTGCCAGTTGATTCAACTACCGGGCGGGCCCGAAGCGATCGAGCGTTTTACCGACGAAGCCCATCGATTGTACCTGGCTGTTTTGGGGAAATCGCATTCGAGATTGGAAACGCTGCCGGCAGAGTTCTTTCGTGAACTGGCCCGTCAATTTGGCGATGCCGCTCATTTCACCTTCATCTACCAATCCGAACGCCTTGTCGCCGTCTCCTGCTCGCTTAAAGGGGACGATGTCTTCCAGATGATGTTCTGTGGCATCGATTATTCATTGAATGATCAGGCGCATCTTTATTTCAACATCATGTTTTCCGATTTGGACATTGGATTTCGCCAACACGTGTCGCGAATCAACGTCGGACAAAACGGCGACACCTTTAAAGCCCGACTCGGTTGCCGGCAGATTCCGTTAAGCATTTATATCAAGGGACGCAATCTGTTTCGGCCCTTGTTGTGGATGTTCCAACGTTGGTTTCTACCCGCCGCGCCGTTGTTGGCGCCAATCGAAACCCTCAGCGGAAAACGCTCGCCGCAGGTATCGGGGAAGACGACGTCTACGGTAGCGCCGCCGGCGACTGTCGCTCGAGCAACTGTACTCGGACTTTTACCATGAGTGCAGTGATGACAAATTTGGACGCGACGTATCCTGCAGGATCGCAATCCTCTCCACGGCAGCAACGCGATCTTCTCGTCGACTTCCTGAAACGCTTTGGGGAGCGATGTGTCGGCTACTCCACATTGCAGCCCGGCCTGGAGTACTTCATCGACGACGAGAAAGGCTACATCGCCTACCAAAGCTTTCGCCATCCGGTACTGGCACTCACCGGTCGCAAGATGATCCTCTCGAATCCCGTCTGCGACCCGGCCGACTATCGAGCGATCACGCAAGCGTTTTTGGCGCAACATCCCAAAGCGATCTTTTTGCAGGTCGATCAACATTACGCAAGCGTATTGGAAGGGATGGGATTGCAGGTGAACTGTTTTGGAATCGAAACGGAGTTGCCGATCGATGGTTTTAGTCTCGATGGAAAGCTGCGCAGCAAGTTGCGGCAGTGGCGCAACAAGTGCCAACGCGAGCAGGTGGTTGTCGAGCACTGCAAGATTTCGGACGTCGATCCCGCGGAGATCCGCTCGCTTTCCGACGCCTGGCTAAAGAATCGCAGCGGTCGAGAATTCACGCTGTTGATGAGGCCCTTTCAAGGTCGCGACGAAGAAGATGTCTATTTCCTGACCGCCCGGCAACGGGGCGAATTGATCGGTATGACCAGCTTCGATCCGATCTACCGCAACAAAAAGATCGTCGGCTACTACCACAATCTCGATCGGATCTGCGCCCAGGCTCCTCATGGCACCAGCGCAGTTTGCGTTTTAGAAGCGATCAAACAGTTTGCCGAAGCAGAGATCGAATACGTCTCGCTCGGATTCTCACCGCTGTACGAATTGCAAGAACAATACCGACACAGCCGCGTTGCCCGCTTCTCGCTTGGATTTGCTTACGAGCACCTGAACTTCCTGTATCCCTTCAAGGGAAACGCGGTTCATAAGAGGAAGTTTGGTGGCGTGGCAAGGCCGGTCTTCCTGAGTAGTACGCAGGGCAATTCGATCCGCGAATTGTTGTCGATCATCAAAACATTGAAGTTGCTATAAGGTCAGGGTCAGCGATGGCCAGCTAATTATTCCAAGGGATTACCCTCGATGCAGATCTATCGAATTGGCGGCGCGTTCTATGACATGCTGCATTTGTCTTTAACGATGCGCAAAGAAGAGGTTTTAAAAGCAAGTGCGATCGAAGGGCTGGGGCTGCAACCCGGCGCGACGGTCCTCGATTGGGGCTGTGGCACCGGTTTGAGCCTACGACTGTTGTATCCCTGGCTCCGCGACGGAGGAACAATCTATGCTGTCGATTCTTCGCCGTCGATGGCCAAACGCGCGGTCGCCTGTTGCAAACCAAGCGACGTGCTGAAGTATCACTTTCTATTGCGCGACGGTTTGGACCTGCCGATCCAGGAGGAGGTCGACGTTGTCATCGCGTCGTATTCGTTGGGCGTTCTCTCCACCGACCAATTCGACCCGGCGCTGCAGGGGATCTGGAAAGCGCTGAAACCAGGCGGGCGGTTGCTGTTGTTGGATATGTACGTCCCGACCGAACAGCCTTGGTTGCGGCGAGTTTATCAAAAAGCAACGATATCTTTTGCCAACAAAGTCTTTCGCCAAGACTTCTCCGAAACGCTGTTGCCCGCCGCCAACAAATACTTCGACACCGTCTCGATCAGCCACGACGAACCGCTGATGGCAGTCACGTTTGTCGGCCAGAAACGAGCACAACCGTTGCACGACGTCGTTGCCAACGCTGTTTGAGAGCGGTCGCGCCGTAGACGTCGCCGGTTGGTAGCGCCCGGCGAGCCTCAGTGGTTTGCTGTGACTGTCGGGCGTTCGAACTTGGTGAACGTGCGGATGCCAAACAGTGCGATCACGACGAAACAGATCAGCGGCAAGTAGAACGAACTGCGGACGCCTAGCTCGTCGATGAACTTGCCCTGCATCAGCGGCAGCACCGCCCCGCCGACGATCGCCATGATCAAGCCGGCCGATCCGAGCTTGGCTTCCTCTTCGGGAAGATCTTTTAATGCGATGCCGTAGATCGTCGGGAACATCAGCGACATGCAGGCCGATACGAGGACCAAGCAGATCAGGCCGGTCTTGCCCGGCAACAGGATCGCTCCCAACGTGAAACCAACCGCGGCGATCGCAAACAACGCCAACAATCGGCCGGCGCTAACGTAATGCATCAGGAAGGTGCAGATGAATCGGCTGATCAGGAAGATCACCATCGCGGCGATGTTCCAATTCTGAGCTTGGGCCAGTGTCAGTCCAACCTGTTCCATGCCGTAGTGAATCACAAACGTCCAACACGTGATCTGGGCTCCCACGTAAAACGCTTGCGCGATCACTCCTTCACGAAAATTCGGACGGGCCAACAACCGGCCAACGACCTCGAAGAAGGGGGCGTCCGGCTCGGGCTGTCGAAAGTCGGGCATCTTGGCGACCGCAAACAGGACTAGAAATGCCAACGCGACGGCGGCGATCGCCACGTACGGCGTTCGCACCACGGCCAGGTCGTGCGTTTGGATCGCCAGGAACTCTTCCGGCGCTGTCGCTTTCATGTTCTTCAGCCCCGCGCTGGCAGCGCTATCCAACGCGCCGAACTCCGTGGCGAAATCGGGCAGCCCGTCGGGATATTCCGCCTGCAGGTACTGCACCGCGGCGGGATCGCGATTTTCGACAGCATCGCGAAACGAACCGATGTTCAGGCTGGGGGCGATCAGCAGCGAGGCGACGATCATGCCGGTCAAGGAGCCGATCGGATTAAAGGCCTGAGCTAGATTCAAACGTCGCGTCGCCGTTTCGGCTGGGCCCATCGCCAGGATGTACGGATTGCAGCTGGTTTCCAAGAAGGCCAATCCAAACGTCAGCACATAGAAGCCGGCGATGAAGATCCAGAAATTGGTGTTCAAGCTGGCTGGGATGCTCATCAACGCGCCGACGGCGTAAAGGGCGAACCCGACCATGATCGCTCCTTTATAGGAGAACCGGCGAATGAAAAATGCTGCTGGCAGCGCCATCGTGAAATAGCCGCTATAGAAAGCGAACTGGACCAGCGAACTCTGCGTGTTACTGATCTGGAAGACCTCCTTAAAAACCTTCACCAGCGGATTGGTCAGGTCGTTGGCAAATCCCCACATCGAAAAACAGCAGGTCGTCAAAATGAACGCCAGCAAGTAGCGACGCGGAACGACGGCAGGCGGCTTGTCGCCAAGTTCCGACGGTTCGCGATCGGAGAGCAATGATGCTGATGTGTCCATAGTGATCTTGTTTCCGCCTCGTCTTAAGTATTTCGTGGTTCCCCGAGTGCGCCGGCATCTTGCCCGCGAAAGCCAGCATCTTTTCAAATGCATTCTCGCCATCGCGAGGCGGCCCGAGCGAGTCCACAGTCTATGCGATCACGATCCGTTTGCTCTACCGGAGCATCACGGTGGTGTCATGATTTATTAGGAGTCGAGAGGAGGTTTGCAATGGCTGATTAACAACCATCGATCGGTGACACCACACCCCAAAAGGAGATGCATATTGCATTGTCTCCCGGTATTGCTGGCTTGGCTTGGGAGTGGCCGGAACGCCCAAAAGGGCGGTTTGCAAAGAGCCCTAAGGCACTCTTGGTGTGGATGTCCAACTCCGCACCTTCCTCCACGGGAAGGAATCCATGTCTAAGTGGGGCCGGGTGTCGCGTGAACCAATGTGATCCCGCGACTCCGTTGCGGGATCACCAAAATCATCAAACGCTTCCCGCGTTATGCAACGCCAATATCCCCGTGAACGGAGTCACAGCCCCCCGGAACCCAGTCTGCCTCATCATCGGCTAAACCTCGTTCGGTGAGGGCGAAGTGAGCCGTTTGCCTTCACACGCCCGGCGAAGCTGGGAGCCTAGAAGGGGCGTGGAACGAGCGCCGAGCGAGTTTTTCGGGAAGGGCCGATCCGTCAGCAATATCACGAGGGCTCATACGCCAGGTTCGGCGACAACCAGCGTTCGACTTCCGACAACGGCTTTCCTTTCCGTGCCGTATAGGCTTCGATCTGATCCTTGGTGACTCGATCGACAGCGAAATACCGCGACTCCGGATGGGCAAAATAGAGTCCGCTGACACTCGAACCAGGCGTCATCGCGAAGCTTTCCGTCAGCTCCACACCGGTCTGCTTTTCGGCGTCCAACAGATCGAACAGCGTTCGCTTCTCGGTGTGGTCGGGGCTGGCGGGATAACCTGCCGCCGGACGGATTCCGCGGTACTTCTCGGCGATCAACTCCTCGGTCGAAAGGCCTTCGGTTTTGCCGAAGCCCCAATCCTCGCGAGCCCGCTGGTGCATCAGTTCGGCAAACGCTTCGGCCAACCGGTCGGCAACCGCTGAAACCATGATCGCTTTGTAATCGTCCAGCTCCTCCCGGTACTTCGCCGCCAACGCTTCGGCCCCCAGGCCGCCGGTGACCACAAAGCCGCCGATGTAGTCTTCGCGTCCCGAATCGACCGGAGCGATGTAATCGGCCAACGAACGGAAGTCCGATTGTCCCTTGCGTTCCCATTGCTGACGCAAGAAATGGAAGCGAGTCAATTCCGCCGAACGCGATTCATCGGTGTACAGAATCACGTCGTCGCCGTCGCTGGCTGCGGGCCAGAAGCCGTAGACCGCGTTGGCTTTCAACGAGCCGGCCACGATCACTTCGTCCAACACGCGGTTGGCATCTTCGTACAGTTCCTTCGCCTGAGCTCCGACCGTAGGATCGTCGAAGATCTTGGGGAACTTCCCTTTCAGTTCCCAAGTCATGAAAAACGGCGACCAATCGATAAACGGCCGGATCTCTTCCAGCGGGAAATCGGTGAGCGTCTTGGTCCCCGTAAACGCGGGCTTATCGATTTGTACCGTCTTCCAATCGGTGGCGAAACGTTTTTCCAACGCTTCGGCGTAGGGGACCAGTTTCTGTTGGCGGTCGCGGTAACTGGCGACCAGCTTTTTCTGGATCTCGACGTTTTCGGCCATATAGGCGTCGCGATGCTCGGCGCTGATCAACTTCTCGACCACATTCACGCTGCGGCTGGCATCCAACACATGGAACACCGAACCATCGTACGCCGGGGCAACGCGAACCGCCGTGTGCTTGGCGCTGGTCGTCGCTCCGCCGATCAACAGCGGCAACGTCATCTTCTTGCGTTTCATCTCGCGAGCGACGTGGACCATCTCGTCCAAACTAGGCGTAATCAGCCCGCTCAAACCGATCATGTCGACGTTGTGCTTGACCGCCTCTTCAAGAATCGTCTCGCTGGAGACCATCACGCCAAGGTCGATCACCTTGTAGTTGTTGCACTGCAGCACCACGCCGACGATATTCTTGCCGATATCGTGAACGTCTCCCTTGACCGTAGCGATCAGGAACGTGCCCCGCGCGGCGTGGCTCTCGATCCCAGCTTCTCGCTTTTCCTGCTCCATGAATGGTTCCAGATAAGCGACAGCCTTTTTCATCACCCGAGCACTTTTGACGACTTGCGGCAGGAACATTTTTCCTTCGCCAAACAGATCTCCCACGACCGACATACCGGCCATCAGCGGCCCTTCGATGACGTGCAGGCAGCGATCGAAGTGCTGCCGCGCCTCTTCGGTATCCTCGACGATGTACTTGTCGATTCCCTTGATCAACGCATGCTTCATCCGTTCGATGACAGGAGCGTCGCGCCACGCGAGGTCTTCGCCCGCCTTCTGCTTGCCGTCTCCCTTGACCGTCTCGGCGAACTCCAGCATGCGGTCGGTCGCATCGGGGCGACGGTTCCACAACACGTCTTCGACATGTTCCAACAGATCCTTGGGGATCTCTTCGTAGACCTCCAATTGCCCCGCGTTGACGATCCCCATGTCCAACCCAGCTTTCACAGCCTTATATAAGAAGGCGCTGTGGATCGCTTCGCGGACGCGGTCGTTGCCGCGGAAACTGAAGCTGATGTTGCTGACGCCGCCGCTGGTCTTGGCTCCCGGGCATTCCTTCTTGATCCGAGCCACCGCGTTGACGAAATCGACGGCATAGTTGTTGTGCTCGTCCATCCCTGTCGCGACGGTCAAAATATTGGGGTCGAAGATGATGTCTTCGGGTGGGAACCGCGCCTCGTTGACCAACAGATCGTAAGCCCGTTTGCAGATCCGGACTTTATTGTCTTCATCGGCCGCTTGCCCCTCTTCATCGAAAGCCATCACGACCGCGGCGGCACCATACTGGCGAACCAATCGCGCCCGTCGCAGGAACTCCTCTTCGCCATCTTTCAGCGAGATCGAGTTGACGATCGCCTTACCCTGCGTGTTCCGCAGCCCCGCCTCGATGACTTCCCATTTACTGCTGTCGATCATCACCGGCACTGCCGCCACGACGTCGTCGCCCGAGATCAAACGCAGGAACCGCGTCATCGCTTCGGCACCATCCAACAGGGCATCATCGAAGTTGATGTCGATAATCGTCGCACCGTTTTGGACCTGCTCGCGAGCGACTTCGACCGCCTCGTCGAACTGATCGCCTCTAATCAGTCGAGCGAACTTCTTGCTGCCGGTCACATTGGTCCGTTCACCGATCATCGTGAACGGGATCTCCGGACGCATCACCATCGGCAATTGGCCCGACAGTCGCGTGTAGATCGGCCCGGTCTGTTCCTGCTTGGGCCGTTTGCCCTCCACTCGCTGAGCCATCGCGCGGATGTGATCGGGAGTCGTTCCGCAGCAGCCACCCAGAATGTTGATCCAGCCGTTGTCAGCGTATTCGCCGACGATTTCCGCCATTTTGGGCGGATCGAGGTCGAATTGCCCCATCTCGTTGGGCAGCCCCGCGTTGGGGTGACAGCTGACGGGAATCCCCGTCGCGTGCGACATCTCTTCGACGTGGGGACGCATCACATCGGGGCCGAGGGCACAGTTCATGCCGACCGATAGCAAAGGAAAGTGAGCCAGCGAAGTCACAAAGGCGTCGACAGTCTGGCCGCTGACAAACGTCCGGCCTCCCTTGTCGAACGTTCCGCTGACCATCACCGGCACGCGGCGTCCACCGCCGTCGAAGTAATCTTGGATCGCAAACAGGCACGATTTCAGGTTCAACGTGTCGATCGCCGTTTCGGGCAACAGGATGTCGACTCCCGCTTCGACCAACGATTTCACTTGGGCCTTGTAGCTGGCGACCATCGCTTCGAAGGTCGTGCTGCGAAACGCCGGGTCGTCGACTTGCGTGCTGATCGCCAACTGCTGCGTCGTCGGACCGATCGAACCAGCGACAAACCGCGGCTTGCCCGGCGTCCGTTCGGTCCATTCGTCGGCAGCTTTGCGAGCACACGCAACCGCCGCGTGATTGATCTCGTCGACCAATTCCAAAGGCAGATCGAATTCGACCATTCCGACCGGCGAAGCGCCAAAGGAGTTGGTCTCGACGATATCGCTTCCCGCTTCAAAATAAGCGCGGTGGATATCGGTGATCTTCTCCGGGTGGGTCAGACATAAGATATCAGAGAAGTTTTTTAAATCTTTGTGGTGATCGGCAAACCGATCGCCACGGACCCCCGCTTCGTCCAGTCCCAATCGCTGAATCATCGTTCCCATCGCTCCGTCGAGGATCAGGATGCGTTCGCGAATCAGGTGAGGCAGTAGATCGATAGGGTTGGTCATGGAAAGTATTTGCTATCTCGAAGGCTGGTTTAGTTTCTCATCCGGGGGGCAGCTACGGCAACGGTAGTGCGGGGGCGCCCGATTGTACGACATTTGCGGGGTATGTTCAGCCATGGTAAACATGTCTGCCTACAGTCTGAAGCACGTGAGCCATTCTGTCAGTACCGCAACGCAAGCAAACGTTCACAAATCGACAGGTCCGACTGACCGGCACAATCGATCGATCTTGCCTCGTCTTTCTCGATTGACTATTCGTTAAATCGCTCAAGATCCTTCTAATCGGTACCGATACCGATACATAGAGGAGCTTGTGCGGCGATTAGGTTCGCAAAGCGCGGCCAGAAAATCCCCAGGATGGCAAAACGCCACGTGTCAAGGAATGACCAGATGTCGTCAACGTCCACCCCACCGACGGTTCACCGACCACGCCCATCGTCTCGACCGACGGGTGGCGGATTGCCAACGCTATTCCGCATCCCCGACTTGAACGATCGCCCACAACCGGTCGAGCCTGTCGACGCTGCGCCCACGGTCGCTGCAAGCACCGATTCAATCGAAACACCACCTCCGACAACGCCCGTTGCCGAAACAGCCCCTGCCCCGGAACCGGTCTACCAACGAATCGACGCCAGTCATACTTATGGCGATCTCCCCGAGCTGCCGCCGATCGACGAACCGGCAGACAGCACGTGGATGGAGACGGTTGGATCGCGTCTGGTGCTGATCCTGCTGTTCCTGGCGGTTGCAACCGTAGCGATCATCGCTACCCGCGACGTGCCGCCGGCATCGCGAGCTCAATACCTGGCCGAAGATCCTCATCAAGCAATCTCCAACGAACCGGTTCACGTTGCCGAAGCAAATCATTTGCAATCCGAGTCGGCCGAACCGGATCACCCCAGCATCGACCAGTCAAACGCTCCGCAAACGGCCGTTATCGACGTGATCTCGCCAACGATCGACCCGCTGGATCCTTCGCCAATCGATTCTCCGTCGGAACAGACAACACCGCGTCCCAGCGAACAGGATGCGGCCGGTTCCGACGAGAGTGGATCGATGCATGAACAGGATGCAGGTCTGCCCAGCCTGGGCGAGATCGAAGACGAACCGTCGACCGAACTGCCCGCCTTCCCGATCCCCAACTTAGCCCTCAATGCGCCGCAAGAAGCGACCGAACCGGTCGCACCGGAAGAGGCAGAGGAAGCTAGCGAAACGACCGACAGCCAAGCCGCCCTCGAAGCTCCCGCGACCGAAGAACCTCGCATCGCCAGTCTTGTGGAGCCCGAGACCACGCCATCCCCTGTCTACAAACCGACCAGCACGCCCGACACGATCGCCGACTGGCAACAATTTGTTCAGCCTGTGGGACACTCGGACGAACCGACCAACGTTGCCATGCTGCCAGAAAATTCAGGGCAAACGGCCAGTCCAGGAAACCAATTTAATTACCCAACGACGGCCGTCGCGCCAAGTTCGCTGAATCCGCCGCAATACCCACCCTACGTCGCAGCACCAGCCTATGCTGCGCAGCAACAGCAACAGGCTCTTCAGCAACAAGACTTTGCCCAACAGCAGCAGCAACAACTGGCTCAGCAACAGCAGCTAGCCCAGCAGCAAATGGCGCAACATCAAATGGCATTGCAACAGCAGCAACAGCTCGCACAGCAACAGCTGCAACAACAGCAAGTGCCTGCCCAAACCTACATTCCGGGGCAGGGTTACGTCAATCAACCGGCGGCCCCGCAGTATCCTAACCAAGCTCAGCAACCCAACGGATACGCCCCCAATTACGCCGCACCGCAAAACAATTACGGTCAGCCGGCAGCCGCCGGTTACCCGATGACATCTCAGCCTGCGGCGGGCGGAAATCCGTACGCCAATCCAAATCAACCTCCGTATGCCGGTCAACAGTCATACGTTCCTAGTCGATGAACCTGTTCTTGAGTACCAAGCTATGACCACCAGTATCGATCAGGCATTCCGCAAAGCCTACGCCAAACGCACCGGAACGCCCGGCACCGCCAGTGAGTCGGCCAACGGGACGAAAGCCGTATGGATCGACGAGCCCTCGGGACAGGTTTTCCGGAATGAAGCGGCGCACGCGGTCGGTGGACCTCATTTCCACCCACCGACGGACGGTCCCGTCGCATCGGCGGATGCTCCAACGGTCTCCCCACGCACACGCGTCGATACTGGACAACAAATCGACAGCCCGGTTCCGACAGTCGCAACGCTGCCGACCGCAGTTGAAAAACCGCTGCCAACCGCAGAACCAACGCCTGTCTTTGAAACCGTAACACCGCCAGCCGTGGAACCCGAAGCAATCGTCGCGGTAACCACCGACGCGGAAGCTGCCGCTCCAGAACCGGTCACCCCACCCGTCGTCGCAGACGCTCCAGAACCAGCACCGGTGGCGGAGACTCCCGTCGCCCCGACAGCGGAACCCGAAACACAAGCGGAACCTGAAACACAGATCGATGTCCGCCCGGGCACCACGGCCTATGATGCCTGGTCGGCGAAGCTGCAAACGTTGGAACTAGCCCAAAAGGTGGAAGCGGTTCAGAGCATCGAGCCGACGTTTCCAAAACACTCTGCGGCCAGCGAACGCGAAGCCCTGCCAGCGTTTACACCGGTCTGGGAAGTCGATGAGTTCCTGCTGCCCGAAGTAGCAAAGAACCTGGTCGCCGAACACCTGCAGCCGATGGGGACGCAACTGGAGCGAGCAAGTCGCGAGGGGCTGCAAACGATGGCCGTCAGCAGCCAGAATCGCGAGACGGGTCGATCGACCGTAGCGATTGCGATCGCCCAAGTTGCCGCCAACACTGGCTTGCGAGTCGCGTTGGTCGATGCGGATACCGAAAACCCATCGCTACTGGAAAAACTGCAACTGGAAATGAGCAACGACTGGGTCGACGCGATCTCCCAGGATGTGTCGGTCGAAGAAGTTGCGGTGCTGTCGATCTCGAACAACTTCTGCTTCCTGCCGCTGTTGAAAAAGTCACCGGAACAACTCAAGCAGATCGACCGTTGTGCCACGTCGCTCTTCGATCGTCTGAAACTCCACTTCGACCTGATCGTGGTCGATTTTGGACCCCTGCAACACGCCAGCTTTGGACTTTCGATTCCGCTGAGCGATGAATTTTTCGACGCGGTGGTATTGATCGAAGATATGCGCCGGATCGATCCCGACACGCTCGAATCGTACGCTCGTCGGATCCGCGCCGTCGGCATCGAAAACATTGGCCTGATCGAAAATTACACCGACGCAGACGCATCCGGCGCCGCCGTTTAAAGCGTTGCGACGATCTCTGGATTCGCTCGCTGATCGTTGAATCAATCGCCTGGGGAAGGACCAAAATGTATAAAAGCCACTGGAATCTGACCGAACGCCCGTTTGAAAACTGGTCCAACGAACAGTTTTATTATCCTTCGGAAGTCCATCAGACGGCGCTGCTGAAACTTCGCTACGGCGTCGAGAATCGTCGCAGCGCGGCAGTCTTGTGCGGTGAGAGTGGGATGGGCAAGACGATCCTGCTGGACAGCTTCGTCCGCCAACTTCCGGACGATTTTGGCCCGGTCGCTCAAGTCGTCTTCCCGTCGTTGCCCGGCGAACAGCTACTCTCCTATATCGCCGACCAATGGACCGGCAGCACCGGCGACGATAACGAATCGATGCGCGGCGCGTTGGGGCGGATTCAAACCTTCCTGAACAATAACGTCGCCGCCGGAAAACATGCGGTTCTGATCGTCGACGAAGCCCATCTGCTCAGCGATTCACAACAACTTGAAACGCTACGCCTGCTGTTGAACATCAACGCCGGTGCCGAAGGATCCGAATCGGCTTGGACCTTGGTTCTGGTCGGCCACCCAACGTTGATCAGCACGATCGAACGCAACCGCGCCTTGGACGGACGCGTATCGGTCAAATGCGTGTTGCAACGGTTGTCGATGGAACAGACCGCCGGATACATCCAACACCGCTTGGCCGCCGTTGGTGGCGAGATCGACAAGATCTTCAGCCTAGCAGCGCTCGAAGCGATCCAGCTCCGCAGCTCCGGGATCCCTCGCCGGATCAACCGCCTATGCGATCTCGGCTTGATGGTCGCCTACGCCGAAGACCAACCGCAAGTCGACGCGCACCACATCGAAGGCGTCTACAACGAACTCGTCTCGATCCCCGCCTAAGCCAGCGTTCTTCCTGCGCGAGAGTTGAGACATTAGGCGACCGACAACGGAACGTCCCCTGCTTTACACAGGGTGATTCGCCCAGCCACGTACCGCGACTCTCAGCCAAGTGGCGATGCTCGCAATCCCCACCAGGGTCTATTAGAATCGGACCGATTGCAACTCGGTAATCGTTCGATAACAGGCTTTTTGGGGGGAATTGGTCATGAGACCGGCAAGGCGAGCCGTCACCACGGCAAAGCGTCGCTGCCTGCTTGAGCAGCTGGAAACACGGCATCTGTTAGCGGCCGTTCCCTTCGGACAAAATCCGCTTCAGGTGTTGGACGTCAACCGCGACGGGGTCGTTGCACCGGTAGACGCGTTGCGGATCATCAATGCGATCAATCGATCGGGTTCGAGTGCCGTCGATCCACGGACGGAGCCTGGCAACTTTGTCGACGTCTCGGGGGATGGGGCCGCGACGGCTTTAGATGCCCTGCGGGTAATCAATGCGTTAAACCGCAACACGCCAATCCTCGCCGCAACGCTTCCCAACGATTCGGGCCCCATAGGGGATCCAACCGCCACGCTGGATCTGCTGACCCAAGATTATCGCATCGATCTGGGAATTAGCATTGGCACCGCCCGCGACGCGCGAATCGCTCTGCAGGTTGGCGACACCGGACTGCCAGTCGACATCACCGACCGATTTGCCGACAACCGAGCGAGCCTTTCGATCGCGGATCTCGATTCCATCTTTGGTAGCCCGCTGCCCGATGGCGACCACGCCGTGACCGGTTTTCTGGATGATCATGCCGCGTTTTCTTTCGTTCTGACGGTCGACCGGACCGCACCAGCCGTCGAGATTCCTTCGCTGCCTCAGGATGCGGATGTCAGTCCCACGATTCGCGTGGTAGGAAATCAGATCGATGCCAATCCGAGCGACTCAGCAACCCTAACGATCGATGGAGCGACACGCCCATTGATCGTCGGGGCCGACGGGCGATTCAACATGCCGGTCACCGAGACGCCTTCATCGGGATCGAAACAGGTTCTCGTAAGCTTCAGCGACCAAGCGGGCAACGTGACCGAGATCGATCGTGCCATCAACATCGTTCCCTCCATGGTTGTCGGAGCGACGGGAGCTGAGGGTTGGGTGGCGCAGAGTGCCGGCGCGATCGTCTTTGGCAGCCGCGATAGCTTTGTCGTGCAGGCCGACCATTTGATTCAACGCGGCTCGGGAACCTCGCCACGGTTGGAGTTCGATATCGAACAACTCAGCGAACCGACGTCCACGCTGCTGGTATCGATCCTCGATCCTAACAATGTTTCGCAATCGGCGCTGGATACGGTGCCCGATGGCGAAACGATCTTCTCGCTGCATCCTGGTGGCGATGCCGATTATCGTCTTGGTTTAGTTCAGTTTGATGGGACACGGGTGTCGATCGATCTGACGGAAATGCAACTGGCTCAGGCCTTGGTCCGCTTCCAAAGCGTCGCGGCCCAATCGTCCTCCGAAGCCTTGCTGCGCGTCGACGCCTTGCGAGTGCAAACACCTCAGGAAAGTGCCCCGCGGCCGCGTCCGCGAAGCTCAGCATCGCGTCTTGCGATGCCAGGCCCAGCGATCGATTTAGAAACCTTCGCTGCAACCGACGAACTCACCGTGCATCTGCTCAGCGATCGGCTGGACCCTCAAACCGGGCAGTATGTTGCCACGGTCCAGGTCGAGAGTTCGTCGGGGATGTCGCGACGCCCGGCGGTGGTCAAGCTGCCAAACGTGCCGGTCGGCGTTGAGATCTCGAACGCCAGCGGAACCGATGACAATGGCGTTCCCTACATCAATCTGACTCCAGCGATTCCGGAAACGGGTCTCGGTCCCGGCCAATTGTCGCTTCCCATCGAAATCGAAATCGCGAACCCCAACCTGCTGCTTGCGCCGCTGCAAACCGAGGTCCTGATCGGACCGGCCAACCAGCCGCCGGTGCTGCCAGCGATAGCGGCACAAACGATGATGCCCGGTGGCGTGCTGAATTTGGACCTCGGCGCCAGCGATCCCGACGGCGATTCGCTCACCTACCGGCTGGCACCGGTCGCTCCCGCAGTGTTGCCCAGCGGCAGCATCGACGCTCGAGGCATGTTGCACCTGGCGCCGACCCCCAACGAAATCGGCCGCTACGAATTCGAAGTCATCGCATCCGACGGTGCTTCGGAAACGCGACGTTCGTTTGTGCTGGATGTCGTTGCGGATCCCAACACCGACACCCGTGTTAGCGGCACCGTTCTCGACGTCGACGGTACGCCAATCGCCGGGATGCAGGTGGATCTTGGACAGGTCAGCGTGTTAACCGACGCGTCGGGGCGTTTTACGCTGAACCTGGGTAACGGAACGCTGGTCAGCGACACGTTGAAGATCCGCGGAGAAATTTACGCGGGCGACGCCAGCTACCCGTTCATCGCCGAAAAACTGCCACTGGTCCTCGACCGCCATCCGTTTGCCGGCGTCAACAACGTGATTGGGCGACCGATCTATCTTCCCAAATTGGATCTTGCCAACGGCCAAACGATCGACCCGCTCAACAACACGACGGTCACCACGGCCGCGGTCCCCGACACGTCGGTGGAAATCGTTGCTGGAACCCTGTTGAACCAGCAGGGGACTTCGTTTGATGGCACGTTGAGCATCACTGAAGTCCCGATGACGTTGACCCCCGCGGCGTTGCCGCCCGGTCTGCAACCCGATATCGTCCTGACGATCCAGCCGGGCGAGATGGTCTTTACGGCCCCCGCTCCATTGACATTCCCCAACCGCTCCGGCTGGGCGCCTGGCACGCTGATGGATCTGTGGTCGATCAATCCTGTAACGGGGCAGTTCGACGACGTCGGGGACATGCGGGTCAGCAGCGACGGACAACGGATCGAAACGATCTCCGGGGGGGTGCGCAACAGCAGTTGGCACTTCCCCGCCCCGCCGCCCACGACGCCGCGACCTCCCGAAACGCAAGTCACCAATCAAGACAAATCGTGTCCGACGTCCACATGCGTCAGCTCCAGCCCATTGCAATCGACCGCCTCGGGATGCCCTCAGACGACCGCCCCGACCAATTGCACGGCCAAGGTCGAAGCGAATTCGCAGGTCGAACTGCACAGCGGGGCGTTGTTGGAAACACACGCGTTGGTTCCTTACACGTCGCTTGGCACAACGCGTGGTTTGACGCTGCACTACGATTCTGAAACTGCCGATCCGCGGCCGATCCTTCACTTCGGCTACGACAACGCTCCGGCCGACATCGATCAACGGCTGGTCGGATCGCTGTCGGTCTCGCGCGGCGATTTCACCAGCCAAATCGACGGCGCCGCCAACGGCCAAGGTGTTTTGTCAGGGCAACATTATTGGACGCTTCCCGCCGACGGAGGCGATATCACCGCGGCGATCCAGGGGGACATGCGCGATCTCCCCTCGGGCATCTATCAATATCAATTGACCCAAGGTTTGTTGCAGGTATCCGATGCCACCGCGAGCGGTTCGACCGTCACGCTAACCGGCGAATTCGTACACGTCAACGCCGTCGACAGTCCGCTGGGGGCCGGTTGGCAATTGGCGGGCGTGCATCGATTGATCGACAATCCTGGCGGTACGCTGCTGTTGGTCGACGGCGACGGCACGACGACACGCTATCAAGAAACCGACGCTGCGGGGCAATACGCTTCGCCGCCGGGAGACTTTTCGCAGATCGAAAGGCTCGCCGACGGCAGCTATCGCCGGACGCTGACCGATCAAACCGTCTACCTCTTCGATTCCGCCGGTCGCATGACTTCGGTGACCGATCGCAATGCCAACGTCACGTCGTTGCAATACGACGCTGCCGGGAGGTTGTTGAAGATTGTCGATCCGACCGGCCTGGAGACGACTTTCACCTACGACGCCAATGGGAAAGTCGACGCGATCATCGATCCCGCTGGGCGGCAGACGCTGTTGCAATACGACGACGCGGGGAACCTGACTCGCATCACCGATCCCGATGGCAGCACGCGGACGTTTGGGTACGACAGTGGCCATCATTTAATCCAGGAGATCGACGCGCGCGGCCATGTCGAACAGACGTTTTACGGTTTTCACGGACGTGTTGAAAAGTCGATTCGCAAAGACGGCACCGAGATGTTTTTCGAACCGCTGCAGACGCAGATTCTATTGCCGGTCGATCAAACGCTCGATCCCGTCGCTCCTCCCGCGGCGGCACTGCCGGCCGATCCGATGGCTCGCGTGGTCGACAGCAACGGCAACGTGACCGAAACCGAACTGAATCGGTTGGGGCAAGCTGTCGCGTCGACCGATCAGGCCGGCGATGGCAGCCGCGTGCAACGCAACGCCGACAATTTGATCATCGCCCAGACCGACGCGCGTGGATTTACGACGCGGTTCGAATACGACGAACGCGGCAACTTGGTGATGCTCGACCGACCGACCGCCGCCAGCGGCCCATCGGCTCCCTACCGCCTGACCAGTGGCGAAACCATCGCTGCGACTCTAAACGATCTACCGACCGTCGACGGGGTCGCGCCGCTCGATTACGACGTCTTCACCATCGATGCGACAGCGGGTGCGGAGCTGTGGGTGTCGGTGGCTCGCAGCGATGCGGCCTCGCTCGAAGCGATCCTACTGTCCCCCAGCGGTGAAATCCTACAACAAGAGACCTTTGGGCAATTCGCCGAAAATCTTGCCCGCAGCGGTCCACTTACCGAATCGGGGAACTATGCCATCTTGCTCCGCGACCCCGGCGTCGCGCGACACGATGACCAGCCGTTTTACTTGACCGCGACCGTGATCGACGGGGGGGAAGATGCCGATACGGTTCGGGTTGTCAGCGGCGAAACGATCGATGGCACGATCGACGTTCGCGGCGATATGGACACCTATTCCATCGATGTGATCGCCGGACAACAGCTGTCGATCGCATTTCGCGAACAGAGGGGCTGGACCTCGGACCTGCAAGTGGTCCTGTTTGATCCCGATGGCAACGAACTGGGACAAGCAACCGAAACTACCGGCGGCAATCTCGACTTTCCCAATCTCGCCAGCTCCGGTCGCTACACCGTCCTGATCCGCGATGCCGATGGTCGCAACAGCGGCGATTACAGGTTAACAGCCACAGTGATCGACGCCGCGGCCGACGCAGATACCGTTGCCCTGACCAGCGGTCGCACGATCCAAGCGGATCTGGACCTGGGAGACATCGACACCTATTCGATCGCGGTCGACGCGGGGGAGGATCTGTTGGTCGCCTTCCGCGAAGTCGACACCGGTTTCTCCTACCTGCAAACGATGCTGTTCGATCCTTCGGGAGCGGAAGTCGATCAAGTGACGACATCGACCGGCGGCAACTTGCGCGTGACCGACGCCGTGACCAGCGGCATCTACACCCTGGTGGTTCGCGATGCCGACGGCAGCAATACCGGCGATTACAGGTTAACAGCCACAGTGATCGACGCCGCGGCCGACGCAGATACCGTTGCCCTGACCAGCGGTCGCACGATCCAAGCGGATCTGGACCTGGGAGACATCGACACCTATTCGATCGCGGTCGACGCGGGCGATGATCTGTTGGTCGCCTTCCGCGAATTCAGCAGCGGTTTTTCCTACCTGCAAACGATGCTGTTCGATCCTTCGGGAGCGGAGGTCGATCAAGTGACGACTTCCACCGGCGGCAACTTGCGCGTGACCGACGCTGCGATCGGCGGCATCTATACCCTGCTGGTTCGCGATGCCGCCGGCACGAATTCAGGCGATTACCGTCTGACCGCCACGGTGATCGATTCGCAAACCGATCACGACAACGGCCCGCTGACCAGCGGTCAGACGGTTAATGGTCGGTTGGACCAAGGAGATATCGATACCTACACGATCGCAGTCGACGCGGGCGATGATCTGTTGGTCGCCTTCCGCGAATTCAGCAGCGGTTTTTCCTACCTGCAAACGATGCTGTTCGATCCTTCGGGAGCGGAGGTCGATCAAGTGACGACTTCCACCGGCGGCAACTTGCGCGTGACCGACGCTGCGATCGGCGGCATCTATACCCTGCTGGTTCGCGATGCCGCCGGCACGAATTCCGGCGATTACCGTCTGACCGCCACGGTGATCGATTCGCAAACCGATCACGACAACGGCCCGCTGACCAGCGGTCAGACGGTTAATGGTCGGTTGGACCAAGGAGATATCGATACCTACACGATCGCAGTCGACGCGGGCGATGATCTGTTGGTCGCCTTCCGCGAATTCAGCAGCGGTTTTTCCTACCTGCAAACGATGCTGTTCGATCCTTCGGGAGCGGAGGTCGATCAAGTGACGACTTCCACCGGCGGCAACTTGCGCGTGACCGACGCTGCGATCGGCGGCATCTATACCCTGCTGGTTCGCGATGCCGCCGGCACGAATTCCGGCGATTACCGTCTGACCGCCACGGTGATCGATTCGCAAACCGATCACGACAACGGCCCGCTGACCAGCGGTCAGACGGTTAATGGTCGGTTGGACCAAGGAGATATCGATACCTACACGATCGCAGTCGACGCGGGCGATGATCTGTTGGTCGCCTTCCGCGAGGTCAGCAACGGGTTTTCCTACCTGCAAACGATGCTGTTTGATCCTTCGGGAGCGGAGGTCGAGCAAGTCACGACCGCCATCGGAGGCAACTTGCGCGTGACCGACGCAGCGACCAGCGGCATCTACACCCTGGTGGTTCGCGATGCCGACTGCACGAATGTCGGCGATTACCGTTTGACCGCCACGGTGATCGATTCGCAAACCGATCACGACAGCGTCCCGCTGACCAGCGGTCAGACGGTTAATGGTCGGTTGGACCAAGGAGATATCGATACCTACACGATCTCCGTCGACGCGGGCGATGATCTACTGGTCGCCTTCCGCGAAGTCGGCAACGGGTTTTCCTACCTGCAAACGATGCTGTTTGATCCTTCGGGAGCGGAGGTCGAGCAAGTCACGACCGCCATCGGAGGCAACCTGCGCGTGACCGATGCAGCGACCAGCGGCATCTACACGCTGGTGGTTCGCGACGCCGACGGCAGGAATGTCGGCGATTACCGTTTGACCGCCACGGTGATCGATTCGCAAGCCGATCATGACAACGTCCCGTTGACCAGCGGCCAGACGGTTAATGGTCGATTGGACTTGGGAGACATCGATACCTACACGATCTCCGTCGACGCGGGGAATGATCTGTTGGTCGCCTTCCGCGAAGTCGACAACGGGTTTTCCTACCTGCAAACGATGCTGTTTGATCCCGCGGGAGCTGAGGTCGATCAAGTGACGACTTCCACCGGCGGCAACTTGCGCGTGACCGATGCTGCGACCAGCGGCATCTACACCCTGGTGGTTCGCGATGACAACGGCAGCAATACCGGCGATTACAGGCTAACAGCCACAGTGATCGACGCCGCGGCCGACGCAGATTCCGAAACGATCGTCAACGGCGAAGAAGTGACCGCAACGCTGGGGCGGGGAGATCTCGATACGTTTCGGTTCGTAGGGCAAGCCGGCGATGCGCTGTCGATCGAGTTGGCTGAGATCACTTCCAGCTTTTCATACCTGCAGGCGATCCTCTTTGCTCCCGATGGCAACCAGGTCGCCGAGGTGACGACGTCCTCTGCCGATAGTCTGGCGGTCGCGTCGCTGCCGCAAAGCGGAACGTATACGGTGTTGGTTCGCGATGCCGACGGAAGGTCTACAGGTGACTTCCGAATCCGGGCAACGCGCAACGGGGGCTCGACAGCGGGTCAGCGGCAGGTGGCTGATGAAGTGGTGGTGAGCTTGTCGGAGGCGTCGCCGGTCGACGTGGCAACCGAGACGGCGGTGCAACTGCAGGAAGCGGAACCGCGCGTGGTCGAGGAAGGTACGCCGCTGCCAACGCTCGAATTTTTTGCATCGATCACCGAACCGTCCCCGCGAACAATCGTCGATTCGCCGCCGGAAATCGTTTCCGAACAGGTCGACGACAGCGACGACCTTGGGGTGCGATCGATCGACGCTGCGGGTGAAGTCGACGAGATGCAATGGTTGGTCGAAAGCGGTGGCGCGATCTTTGTCACGATCGACGCACCGGAGATCACGTTGCGAATTCGGCTGCTGGATCCCAATGGCAACGAGATCCGATCGGTCACCAATTTTGACGACGATGCGGAGGGACGCATCGCAATCGATGCCACGCAATTGAATCTCGCCGGTCTGTATACGCTGCAAATCGCCGCCGACGATGGCGCCGCCGTTGGCGTCTACCGCGTGATCGGAACGGCGATCGATACCACCACGTCGGTCCAAGTGGGATCGCCGCGGCGGATGACTTATGACACGACATTCAATCAATTGACCTCGGTCACCGATGAATTGGGACGCCAGACGCTCTATACCCTCGATCCGGCCACTGGCAACACGACGGCGATTCGGGAGGTCGTTGGGCAGATCGATGATGCGATCAACGGCCAGACCGACGATCTGGTCACGACAATCACCTACGCGGCTCACGGCTTGATCGATACGATCGCCGATCCCTTGGGCCGCGTAACCGATTACGACTACAACGCGGCCGGCCTGCCGACATCGATCACCTTTGCGGTCGGTACCGCCGACGCAGCGACGCGGCGGTTTGAATACGACGACCGCGGAAATCAAACCGCGATCGTCGATGAAAACGGTAACCGGACCACGATGCAATACGATGCGATGAATCGGTTGACGATGGTCATCGAAGCCGATCCCGATGGCGCTGGGCCGCTGGAATCTCCGGTCACCTCGTTTGTTTACGACGCAGCGGGAAATCCTGTCGAAACGACCGATGCGGCGGGCAGCGTCACAACGGTTGTCTTCGATTCGATGGACCGCCCGACTGTGGTTCGCGACGATCTTGGCAACGAATCGACAACGCGGTACGACCGGTTTGGGAACATCGCGTCGGTCACCGATCCCAACGGCAACACCACTCACTTCGTCTACGACGCGCGTCATCGACGCGTCGCGACGATCGATCCCGATGGCGGAGAGACGCGGTTTGAGTACGACGGTGACAACCACTTGATCGCCCTGACGGATCCGGTTGGCAATACCACGCGGTTCGACTACGACGGGCGTGGTCGCTTGATTTCGGAAACCGATCCCTTGGACGCCACGACCTACTTCACCTACGATCCGGTCGACAACCTGATTCGCCAATTCGATCGCAACGGACGTGGAACCGTTTTCCAGTACGACGATCTCGACCGCGTCGTCACCGAACAATGGTTGGCCGCTGAAATCGAGGCTTTGGTAGGCGATACTACCTCCGAAGATCGGCTAAAGCCTACACTCCAGCAGACCATCACCTACGCGTATGACAAAGCGGGCAATGTGTTGTCGATCGACGACAACTTCAGCCGCTACGACTACACCTACGATGCCCGCGACCGCGTCACTCGGGTCGATGCGTTCTTGACCGCCAACGTAGGCGTTCAGGCGTTGGCCGCCATCGACACCGGGGATTCCAATCGGCTGCAGCCTTCCCTCCAGCATTCCCTCATCTACACCTACGACGATGTGGGGAATGTGCTGAGCGTCACCGACGGCTTGGGGGCCAAAACGACGACTGCCTACGATCCGCTGAACCGCCCGATCGCGATGGATCAATCGGACGGTGGGGCAACGGAAAAAGCGGTCGACATGGCGTTCAACCAAATCGGCCAGTACGAGTCGATCAAGCGCTATGCGGACGTCGCTCGCACCCTGTCGGTCGCCAACACGCGTTACACCTACGACGAAATCAATCGGTTGACCGATCTAGACCACACCGACGCGACCGATGGCGTCCTGGCCTTCTACGACTTCGCTTACGATTCGTCCAGTCGCATCACTCGCATCGGGGACATTTCCGGCGCGACCAACTACAGTTACGACGATCGCGACCAATTGACGGGAGCCACGCGTGGTGCTTCCGACATCCGCGGCAACGAAAACTACGAATACGACGCCAACGGCAACCGACTCGATTCCCACCTCCACGGCGCGAACTACCAAACCGGCGGCGCGAACCGATTGCTTTCCGATGGGACGTACACCTACCAGTACGACGCCGAAGGCAACATGATTCGTCGGACGGAGGATGCGACGGGAGACTATCGAACGTTTGGGTTTGATCATCGAAATCGCTTGTTCCGAGTCACCGATTTCTCATCGGGCGATGTGATCGCTCAAGAGGTCACGTACACCTACGACGCGTTGGATCGGCGGATTGCACGCACCGTCGATGAAAACGGCGACGCCGCCGGCGGCGAATCGACCGAGATGTTCGTCTACGACCGCGAAGATGTTTTGTTGGATTTTGTGGATGCCGATGGTTCGCTCGCGACGGAAGCACCGGAGCTTGCCGTTCGGTATTTCCATGGCCCTGGGATCGACCAGGTGTTGTCGCAAGAGATTGTTATTTCAGCCGAGAACCAGTGGTACTTGACCGATCACCTGGGCACCACACGCGAATTGATCGGTGATGATGGCAGCCTGCTGAATCGATTGAGCTACGATTCGTTCGGGAACTTGGTGTTGGAAACGGATGCGGCATTTGGAACGCGATATCAATTCACCGGACGTGAGTTCGATGACGCGGTTGGGCTGCACTACTACCGGGCGAGGTTCTATGATGCGAAGATCGGAAGGTTTGTGAGCGAAGACCCGATTGGGTTTGGAGGAGGTGATACAAACTTGCAGCGATACGTGGGGAACGTTGTGATTCAATTGATTGACCCATCTGGACTTCGGGAAGAAAAGTCGTTACTCGCTAAGTGTGTCGATTTTGTTACGAATCTTGGACGTTCCAGCATTGGTGCCGCTGCAGAGCAAAGTATTGCAAATGCTCCTGAAACAGCAGCGGGGGTCGGAGCAATTACATCAGGCGGTCAATGCTCCGATGACATTATCAATGGAAGAGAAAACAGTAAAGCTTGCCGAAGCTTTAACTACTCCATTGACCTTTCGAATCGCAGTGTTCCCAACTCTAAGGAGATCGATTTGGGGCCAGCATCAGGCGTAGTCGGAAAACAATCTGGCACGACCACACGTAGTCGAACCGAACAGGGAACAGTATATACTGATTCGCAAACTGGTCGGGTGAGTGGGTTTATAACTGTTCATCCACAGTAGTTTGTAGTTTATCAGAGAAACCCTACATGAGAATTAAACGGAACTTTTGTCGAAGTACGCTTCCGATCCACCAGGCTCGAACGCCTCAGATCCAGCGGTTGGAGCCGCGGTGGTGCATGGATTCGGCTTGGCGGAACCCGGTGCTGCCGTTGGATGTTAACGACAGCGGTACGGTGACCAATACCGATGTCGTCGTCCTTCTGAATCGCATCAACAGCGGCATTGAAAACCAGTTGCCGCTGGGCCGTCCGACCGATGCTTTTTATCTCGACACCAACGGAGATATGCAGATCACGCCGATCGATGCACTGCGGATCCTGAATGCCCAGCACCGATATGCGAGCGAACCGGCATTGGCCGTCGGAACCGATCCCGACTCGGATCCCGACGGAAACGGTGTGATTTTAAGCGACCACGTGACACTGGTGGGGCAGTCGGTTGCCGGAGCAAAGGTGCAGTTGACCGATGGAACCGGCGTCGTGCTTGAGTCTCTGGCGGTCGACGCGCAAACCGGAGCGTTCGAATTCACGACAACCCTATCGTCGGGCATCCATGAATTGACCGTCACGGTCATCGATCCACTGGGGCAATCGACGACCACGACCCGACAGATTCGTCGCGGCAATCTGGCAACCAATTGGAACGCTACCGCATTGAACGTCGTACGAGAATGGACGACAACAAGCGATGATCCCTACGAAGGACGGATCGTCACGTCCGAACCGCCGCGCGTCGCTCGCAATCTGGCGATGATCCAGACGGCGATGTTCGATGCGATCGCGGCAATCGAGGGAGGCTACGAAACCTATCTGCCGATCGCCGTCGCCCCGGCTGCCGGAGCATCCGCCGAAGCTGCAGCGATCGAGGCGGCGTACACGGTTTCGACGGCACTTTATCCCGACGCCGATTCGATGGCGATCTGGAATGCAGCGCGGAACGAATCGCTGAGCATGATCGCCGACGGCCCCGACAGAACAGCGGGGCTTGCCTTTGGCGAATCGGTCGGACTGCAGATGCTTGCCCTCCGTGACGACGATGGATCACTGGCAACGCGAACGTACACTCACGGCGACGCTCCAGGAGATTGGCAACGGACCTTCCCCGGCTACCTGCCTCCGTTGTTGCCTCAGTGGGTCGACGTCGATCCGTTTGTCGTCGACGATGTCACTGATTTTCGCCCGGCAGCTCCGCCCGCGTTGACCACTGCTGAATATGCCGCATCGGTCGACGAAGTCATGCGACTGGGCGGCGTCGACAGCGTCGAGCGCACCGCCGACCAGACCGACATCGCGATCTTTTGGGCCGATGGAGGCGGAACCTTTACGCCACCGGGACACTGGAATCAGATCGCCTCCGACGTCCTGGTCGGGCAACAGCAACCGTTGCTTGAAACCGCCCGCACGCTGGCCTTGCTGAACCTCGCGATGGCCGATGCGGGGATCGCCGCCTGGGACACCAAGTACCATTACGATCTGTGGCGGCCAATCGATGCGATCCAGAGAGCCGATGAAGATGGAAACGCCGCAACGGCCCAAGACGCCGCATGGCGACCGCTGTTGACCAGTCCACCGTTCCCGACCTACACCTCCGGCCACAGCACCTTTTCGGGCGCCGCCGATGCCGTCTTAACGGAGCTGCTGGGGGACAACGTCAGCTTCACAAGCCAAACCGACGCCTTCGCATCGCCAGGACAACGTCCGCTGGATCCCAGCCTGGTCGTCACGCGGACATTCGCCAGCTTCACCGAAGCGGCTGAAGAAGCGGGCCTCAGCCGGATCTTCGGCGGCATCCACTTCGACTTCGACAACACCGCCGGCCTCGACACCGGCCGCGCGATCGGCACGCAAGCCGCTGCGACGATGCTGCGTCCACTGGACGGCTGAGCACGCGGTCGCTTAAAGGCTCGACTGCCGCGCTAATGCTCGATGACCAGCACCAGTGAGGTGAGGACCAGCCACAGTATGAATGACGATCCGACCATGATCGTCAGCACATTGGCGGTGAATAACAGCAGCGGGGCGGTCACTAGAAGGTCTGCATTTCCTTGTCGCGACGCGCTTCTCGCCCCTTTGGCCTCGTCGAAATCAGAGAGCAAAGTCGAGTTTGTTTTCGCCAGCCTTGACGTCTGCAGTCAGTTCAGTCTGCGTGTTGTATTTGCTTGGCAGCATCTCTTTCTTGGGGCGGTTGGGTTCACCGATATCCAATGTCGAAATCTGGACCTTGTGGTGGCCAACTTTCGCTCCCATGCTGTCGCCGATGTAGTTGAGTTCATACTGCCCTTGAGCGTCGGTCACTCCCGATGACGGCCGTCCATTGTCCGGAACAAACGTCACTAACAAGCTTTCGACTGGCGCGCCATCTACGGAAACTACGCCGGTGACGAGCCCAAGATCGGGCTGATCGCTCGGGCCGCCGCACCCGGCGAGAAGCAAGGCAAGTACCGCACATAGTGCGGTCGAAGCAGTTAAAACTCTCATGATCAAATCTCAGTGTGTAGATAGAATTCGATTGGCAATGACGAAGCGACGGTCACCCGTTACGGCGTAGCTTTGCCGTAAAATTCATGTAGGGCTTTGGTGAGAACTTCGCCGGTTTTCAGCGTCTCGTCGAGACTCATAATGTGGCCGCCACCTTCGCAGCAAAAGGCGGAGACTCCAAATTGGATAAACGTTCCGCTGCACCAAGTTGTTGGAGTCAGCTTCATCGACATGGCGCTGTACATTTTTTTGAATTGCCCGTCACGATCCGTCGCGGCCAAAATATCGCGAAGTTCCGTCCAGGGGCCCACCTTGGTTCCCATGTCACGACCGGGACGGACCATCGGTTCGACCAGCGGACCATCCCATGTGTGCATCGACCAAGTTGTAGTGATTGGAGTTTCCGAAGCCATCAAGCTTTCGAGGTCGCGTTGAACGACAAACGACTCGAAGGCCTGTTCCTCGACCCCCGACCCCTTCGACGAATAGGAGCGGTTCATGTCGCGGCCCTGCGTGTTAACGCGACCTAATCCTGAAGCGGGACCGTCGACGTTCATCTGCACCACGAAATGCCATACATGCTTCTGCCGGCATTCGGCACCTGCGTCGCTAAGTAAATAACGGATCATCCCGACCATCCGCCACTGGGCGTTATATTCATAGCAGTGTTGGTTGACGAAGTGATGCGCCCAGCGTTTCTCTGGTGGCATGGGACTTTTAGGGTCGGTGATCGTCAATCGATAGATCGTTCTTCCCTGCACCGACTTGCCAATTTCATGCAACTGGGCATCGGAATGTTGCTGGAAATCTTTCAGCAACGCGACACAGTGCTCGTAGGACAGCGGAACTTCACCACCGACATAGATTTTGTCTTGGGTGAATTCGGGAAAAACTAAGCTTACAAATGTCTTGCCATCGCGCTCCGTAACCTTGCGTGGGACGGGATTCCAATTTTCCCGATCCGCCGACCAACTGATGAATCCTCGCACGCCCTTTTCATTCAGTCCCGACTCGTTAGCGGGAACTTCTAAATCGATCTGCAGCGTGTTTCCTTTTGCGTTGCTCTCGATGATGAATTGCACCATGTTTGTCCAACGCGGTTGTTCGGGAACGGTTTTCAGACGGATCAAGAAGTGATTACTGCCGAGTTGCTTAAGCGAAGCACCTTCAGAGCCGTATTCACCTTCAAAACTGAAATCACTGACTTTCAGCTCTGCAGCAACTGCCTGAGTGGACAGACTGCAGAGCAGTACTGCGACTGCGGCCAATGATAAATGCGGAGTTTTCTTTTCGAACATGTCTATAACTTTCATTTCCTGTTTCGCCGGTTGCAACGGTGACGCAGCAGCCTGACCGGGCCGTGAGTGATCGAGCGGACAGTCAACCGATATACGACGGTATGAAGTCGCCGATGCGAGTGGGGGGGGGATTTAGGTCGTGGTAGGCACTGGCGTTTCATGCGCAGCGGCAGCTTCGAATACGTAGTTGGACATCGAAATGAAATCGAAAACGGGTAATCCCGTCGCCTGGCGAATCGCGTTCGCAAACGGTGGTAGATCGGTACATTCGAGCACAATTGCACCGACCTGTGCCTGTTGGGCCACGCGGGACATAAGCCCAACAAGATCCTCGCGAAACTGCTCGATATCGATCTCTTCTTCCGGAGCTCTAAAGATCTTGTTCCATTGCTCGTTCTCTTCCAATCCGATCACTTGCAGGCCGTGCATATCATGCACACCGACGCTTGCAAAATGACGCGATGTCAACGAACTGCCGCTGGCCGTGACAACGGCCAGCGTTTTGCCGGGCCCAAGCATCGCACGGGCAAATGGGATCTGCAGAAGGCTGGATGTGAAGACAGGCACGTCCAATGCGGCAGCGATTTCTTGCTGGAAGATCGCGTTAAATCCACAACTGGTCGTGATCGCTTTGGCACCAAGTTCGATCAACTCCTGTGCCGCCGTAATCATTGCTTGCACTATCCGAGGATCGGGCGACAGAACAACCGACTGCAAGTTGGCTCCTGGCACTCGACGAAACAACACCGGATAGCTGTAGGAATCCGCGTTGGTGCTGTTGCCAACCAGCGTTTCCAGCTGCTGAAGCCCTCGGGGGCAACCCGCTTGCTGCCAACATAAAACACCCAACGCACTGTTCATAATCGATCCTCGCACTAATATTCGCCAATCACCTTGCCATCGTTGCGGCTGGCGAGATTTTCATAGGTGCGACCGTCGATGTTCTCTGTGATGAATCCAACCGATCCATCGGCCTTCACAAAATGTGCGCCGCCGGGATGAAAGCTGCTGAAGTTTGCGGTACTCGCCCAGCTTGGGTTGGTCCCGGAAGTCGCATTGATCAGCGTCCCGATCCGAGCGTCAAAGTAGACGCCACCCCATCGATTGGGGCCATAATTTCCGACCCAAACGCCGGCATTTTTGTTCAGCGACTCCACTTCCCCAACGGCAAATGTATTGCTGAGTCCATCCAGGATGTCACGGAAACGGACCTTGCTGTTGCCAGCAAAAAGCCCATTAAACTGCGAACTTTTTGCATTGGAATCATGGTAGCCGCCTCCTGCACTAGAGGTCGAAAAACCACTTCCAAACACGCCGACGTAGTTGGTTTTCGCATGTCCACCACGCTTCGTGTTGATGCTGGGGCCAGGATCCGACGGACATTCGAAGACAGACAATGGCGTGGTCGTCTGCACGGTCGTCACTGTTTCGGTGGTGCTGCCGCGATGTTCATCCAGTGACTTCGTATTGACTTCCAACGCGTCAAACAACGGCGACTGTTCAATTGCAGGCAGGATAAAAACCGACCAGCCCCAACCCGCTTTCGCGCTCGACTGCGAACTTGAATGATCGATCAGTCCTGGTGGAAGTTTTTGATAAGTGTCGTGGTAGTTGTGCAGCGCCAGTCCAATCTGTTTTAAATTGTTCGTGCAACTCATCCGTCGAGCGGCTTCACGAGCCGCTTGCACAGCGGGAAGCAACAGTCCAACCAAGATTCCGATGATGGCAATCACCACCAACAGTTCGACAAGCGTAAAACCCCGTCTTTGGGAAGGGCAGGAGCAAGGAACACGTTTGCAGGTTGTCATTGGCATACCTAAATAGTTCGTCGGAAAACAATGGATAGACACATCCGCAACCTATACAAATCCGTTTGGTTTGCGTGACGCATGAATGCGAGTTCGTATCGCTAACTCGCCTGGACAAATCAGAGCAGTCGATGTTGCAAGCTTAGGATTGCAAGTCCTGCATTACAATGATAAATTTGCGCAAAGCGATAGCCACTTTGCGCACGTGAAGAACTTTGGGAATTTTGCCAAAGACCGTTTCTCATATAAGCATCTGCAAGTACTCTCGCTCTTACACGATGCTTCTTTAATTGCCTTGAGCCGACGCAACGATGGCAGAACAGCAAACCGATCCTGTACCATTTCGCGGTGAGCGCTCGGTGGCGATTTTGTTTGATCCGGAAGGGACCTGGAGCCTCGCCGCGATTGAAGGTATTGCCGAATACGCCAAGCGACATGGAGGCTGGAGGTTGTTGTGCGCGCCGCGAGATGCACAAGGCAAGCTGCAACTGCCACCCGGTTGGCGAGGCGACGGGATCCTGTCGCGGTTCCTTTCGCTGCAGGCGCGTCGTCAGCATTTGAGCTACAAGATTCCAATCGTTGACTTAGAAACCATTACCCCCGGAACCTACAATCCGTTGATTGCCAATGTCGTAACGGATGACGAAGCGCGTGCCGACTTGATCGTCAAACACCTGCTGTCGCTTGAACGCGACAAACTCGCTTGTTTCAATCCCCCCCACCCACAGTACTCCCAAAAACGTTTTGAGCAGGTTCAAAAGAAATTGCGAGAAGCGAGGCAGACGTGTGAACTGTTCTGGAAGTACCGCGACAAGACGTGGTTCAAACACGACTGGGAGACGCAACAGGATTTGATCAAAACCTGGCTGACGAAACTGCCACCCAAAACGGGCGTGTTTGCTGCCGATGGCCGACAGGGACGCCTGATCACCGAGTGGTGTCACTTCTTAAAGATCAGTGTGCCCGACGATGTCGCAGTTCTCACGGGAGACGATGACGGCCTGTTGAGTTCGATTTCCAGCCCACCATTGTCTGGAATCGTGTTGGCTGCAAAGCAACACGGATTTGAGGCTGCGGCAATGCTTGACCAAATGATGGATGGTGCCGATGCACCTCGGGAACCGATCCGCATCAAGCCCTTGCATGTTGCCGTTCGCCAATCGACAGACATTTTGAAATACGAAAGCCCGGAGATCGTGCAAGCGATCCGTTTCATCCGCCAGAATGCCAGTTTGGGAATCAACGTCTCGGATGTCTTGAATCACATACCGATTTCTCGACGCTCGCTGGAACAACAATTTCTTGAGACGATCGGCCATACGCTGGGACACGAAATTCGAAAAGTTCGATTTGAACAAGCGCAGACGCAACTGGCAAACACCGACATGACAATCGAACAAATCGCAGCATCCTGTGGATACTCCAGCGCATCGCAATTGTGTCGCAGTTTCCAAAAGACGCTGGGTGAAACGCCACTTTCCTACCGCAAACGAATGCAACACTAAACCCTTTGCCAACAAGACAGAGCAACGAACGAGGAAACGTTATGCAAATCGCTATTTTGGGTTCGGGCAATGGTGGTTGCGCCATGGCCTTTGATTTTTCCCAGCACGGACACACCGTGCGGATTTTCGACTTTGAGCAGTTTACGGAAAACACGACCGCGATCAGTCAAAATGGCGGCATTCACAGCGAAGGCCAATTGGAAGGTTTCGCGGCAGTGGACTACGCCGGAACGGATCTCGCCCACGTGCTCGATGGAGCGGAGATGATCTTTGCGGTGGGGCCGGCATACAGCACGGGGCCGTTTGCCGACGCATGCAAGCCGCACCTGCGATCGGGGCAAATGGTTGTGATCTGCCCCAGTTCCTGCGGCGGCAGCTTCGAATTTGTCAAAGCGTCCGGGATCGATCTGGAAAACGATGGGATCATTGTCGCCGAAACGTCGACCCTTCCGTACGCTGTGCGAATCACCGAGCCAGGGAAAATCCGCGTCTTCCTCAAGCTGAAAGCTGGCGTTTTCCTGTCGGCCTATCCAGCCAAGCACACGGCTCAAGTGCTGAACCGAATCAGCGATGTCTATCCCTGCATCGCACCTGCGACCAACGTGCTGCAGACCAGCTTGCAGAACGGAAACCCGGTCATCCATCCCGCGGTCACCCTGCTGAATGCGGCGTTGATCGAACGAACCGGCGGCGATTTATTGTTCTACGAAGAGGGAGTCACGCCCGCCGTTGGACGTTTGATGGCTGCGATTGACGAGGAACGAATTGCGATCGGCAACAAGCTGGGGCTGAAGATCATTCCCGATCCGGAACTCGGCTGCCTGCAAGGTTACATGCAGGTCGCCAACTACGACGAAGGCTTCTCGACCGCCCGGGGGTTTGCGGGGATCAAGGCACAGCAAAAGCTCGACAACCGCTACTTCCAAGAGGACGTTGGCTTTGGTTTGGTTTTCCTGAAGTCCTTGGGGGAACAACTGGATGTCGATGTCTCCAACATTTCGGCGCTGATTCGGGTCGTCTCGGTGGTGATGGATCGCGACTATCTGGCCGAGGCACCGCGGACGATGAGCCGTTACGGATTGTCGAAACACTCGGCCGAGGAGCTGTCCGGGGTGTTGGCGTAACACCAAACAACCGACACCGCAGGTTCTCGGTGGCGGAACAGATTGCAACGAATGAAAGGCAACCAGCCTCGTGGGTACTGAATTAGAGATCGGATTTTTGTCGTTGCTGCCTGTCGTGGTTGCGTTGGCTGTTGCCTTTGTTCTGAAGGACGCCGTCCTGTCGCTGTTGTTTGGATCGATTGTCGGCGTCGTTTTGGCGGGCTATGACCCGATCACTGGGCTGGCCCATCTGCTGCGGGAATCGCTCGGAAACGACGACTTTATCTGGGTGATGCTGATCGAACTGTCGGTCGGCACTCTGATCGCGTTTTACATTCGCGTTGGGGCGATGCAATCGTTTACCGATTGGGCGTTAAAGAGAGTTCGCTCGCCGCGGTCAGCGACCGGTTTTGCGTGGATCTTGGGTGGTTGTGTCTTCTTCAGCGACTACTTCAGTCCATTGTTCAGCGGGCCGATCACACGACCGTTGACCGACCGCCACAAGGTCTCGCGGGAAATGCTTGCCTACATTCTCGATTCGGGCAGTGCGCCGATCTGCACCCTGATCCCGATCAGCGGTTGGGCGGTCTACATCGCCGCACTGCTTCAAGGTTATGGTCCTGTCGAAACGGCCGAACAGGGCATGGCGGTATTCATTCAATCAATTCCCTACAACATTTACGGTTGGCTGACCGTGATCATGGCGGGGCTAGTCGCATTCCGGCTCTTCCCCAACTTCGGACCGATGCGGAAAGCGGAGTTGCGGGCGCAGACAACGGGCAAGGTGCTCCGCGACGGCGCGACACCACTCACTGGAATCGAATTCGACATGATCCCGCCAAGCGATCGTGGCAAACCCAACCTGCTGCTCTTCTTCCTGATTCCGAATCTGATGATTGTCGGCATTTCATTGGGGACGTTTTGGTTCACCGGTTCGACAAAGATCCTCGAAGCGTTCCTGGCGGCGATCGCCTACATGGCAATTGCGATGTCGCTTGGCAAACACTTTACCAGCACGAAAGACGGCATGTCGGTGGCGCTCAATGGCATGAAAGCTGTCTTGCCAGCGGTTCTCATTCTGGCGGCAGCCTACTGTATCAATTCGATCTCGAAGTCCCTGGGGGCTCCCCAGTTTGTACTCTCGGCCGTCGAACCGTGGATGACAGCCAGCCTGTTGCCTCTGGTAACGTTTGGGACCGCTGCGTTGATCTCGTTTTTCACCGGCACGTCGTGGGGAACCTACGCCATCATGACTCCCTTTATGATGCCGCTGGCGCTCGCGATGGCGGGCGATGTCGTTTCTGGCAGCGTCCTTTTGACGATTGGATCGCTGACCGGAGGCGCGCTATTTGGCGACCACTGCTCGCCGATCTCCGACACCACCAGCCTGGCATCGTTTGGAGCGGGAGCGGATCACATGGACCACGTCACCACGCAACTTCCCTACGCGCTGCTGGTTGCGACGTTCGCCGCAGCGGCGTACCTGACACTGGGATATTGTTACATCGACGCGAGCTAAAGAACCAACGCCGGCCGCGCGATCGGTACTCAAGCCGCTGCTAACATGCTGCGTCCATTGAATGGCTAGCACCCGGAAAACGAGGGTGGGTGCGATACGTCACCGTCGCAGATTTCGTAAACGTGTCGCCTGGAGCCCGAGTCCGCGGCGGGGCAGCAGGCGAATTGTTGTCGTCGAATCTGGGGGCTGAGACGCGCGGGGACGCGTCGTTTTGCCGTTTCTTAGACCGTTTGCAGCCAGATCGGCTGAAGCCTTCACTCCGGCGCTAGGTCTGTGGATACAAATGATCCAGACACAACTGGGACCAGATTTCGAAATGGTCGCGTTGGCTGATCAGCTCCGCCAGCGGTGCGAAGCCCGAATCGACGAGCCCCGATTCGTTGTTCCGGACGTCAGCCGATTCCATTTTCATCAGATGGACGACCCCCAAGTGAACTCGGCCGACAGCGGTCGACGGGTCGTAGATCAAACCGACGACCTGTTCTTCGTACTTCGATTCGATCACCAGTTCTTCGTTCAATTCCCGCAGCATTCCGGTCCGATACAAGTCGCTGCTGTCGGCGTCTTCCGACGAGATGTGCCCGCCGATCCCAACGCTTCGCTTCGCGTGCAATCGCTTTTCCCCTTGGCCGCTGCCACGGGTGTAGCGAAACAGATGCACCTGGCCTTCCGCATCGGTCCACTCCAAGACGACATAAGGAATCAATTGCTTGAACGACGGATCCTCTTCCATCTGGCTGCGTGGTTGAAAGCTCAACTGGTCGCTCGCCAACAGCGGCTTCAGGTAGCGGTCGACATCGGGCTCAAAGCCTTCAAACGCTCCCAACGCTTCGATCACCGAAGTCGGGATAACAAGGATCTGCTCTTCTGTACTCATCGATTGATTCCTAACAATTGGATTGGTCGTGTCTAAATGATCAGCATCGCGTCGCCGTAGCTGAAAAAGCGATACTCTTCGGCGATCGCCGCGGCATACGCTTCCATGATCAGTTCGCGTCCGGCGAAGGCACTGACCAGCATTAACAGCGTGCTCTTGGGAAGATGAAAGTTGGTGAGCATGCGATCGACAGCTCCAAACTTGTACGGCGGGCGGACAAACAGATTTGTCATGCCAGTCCAGCCAACCAGTTGATCGTTTTCCGCGGCGACGGTTTCCAGCGTCCGGACCGAAGTCGTCCCGACCGCCAGAACGCGGCCGCCAGCAGCTCGGGCGGCGTTCAATTTCTCTGCCGTCTCGGCGGAGATGCTGGCCCACTCGTAATGCATCTCGTGCTCGTCGAGCGTTTCGGTTTGCACGGGGCGGAAGGTGCCGATCCCGACGTGCAGCGTGACCGCATGCGATTGAACTCCCTTGGCCTGCAATTGCTTCAGCAGTTCCGGAGTGAAGTGCAGCCCGGCCGTCGGCGCGGCGATCGATCCGGGATCGCGAGCGAAGACCGTTTGGTAAGTCTTCACATCGTCATCGACCATCTGCCCTTCGCGGATGTACGGAGGCAGCGGCACGCGGCCGAAGCGTTCCAACAATTCAGCCGGTTCGCCATCGCTACCCGGTCGCACGGCAAGGTGTCCGTCGGGCAGCCGGGCGATCACTTCCAAAGTCTCCACAGGTCGCGCGTCGCGATCTTCCAACGTGATCGATTCGCCGACCTTCAACTTGCCGCGAGTCCGGCTGAGGATCTCCCACAGCCCGGTCTCGTTGTCTTTGCGGACGAACAGTCCCTGCCAGCGGCCGCCGGTTTGCGACCGCCGCCCGACCAATCGCGCAGGGATCACGCGGCTGTCGTTGAAGACCATCACGTCATTCGGCTCGACAAGCGACGGCAGATCGCGAACGTAATGATGTTCGATCGATCCGCTGCGGCGGTCGACGACCATCAAACGGGCGTCGGCGCGTTGGGACAGCGGATGTTGCGCGATCAGCTCGCGGGGCAACTGGTAATCGTAGAGATCGAGTTCGCTCACAGGACTTGGCTTGGCTGGAGGCTTCCGTTGGCTGCGTTGGCGTGCCGCCCTGGCCAAGTTCTGGCGCAGTCCCGCCCGGCGGGACTGCTTGGTCTCTTATAAGAAAAAGGACCTAAGAATCGTCGTCGGGGCTGGAAGCGGTGGCACACAACCCCAACGAATCAAGAGATTTAGCAACCGGGATTAAAACGTGGTTTGTGTTTTACGTTGGGTTACTGGATACCATGCCTCGATCGCATCGGCAAGACGCTTGACAACCGCTGGGTTCTCCGCCGCCAGGTTCTTCTCCTCTGCCGGATCGGCGATCAGATCGAACAATTGCGGACGCCGCTCGGTCCGGGGATGGGTCGTTTGATACCGATTGACTTCGCCGTCGTAGGTCAGCAACAGCTTCCAACGCCCTTCGATGCACCAGCGATACAGCAGCGACGCCTCGGGATTTTCGATGTCTGCGATGTCGTGGGCGAAGCTTTCGCCGAAGATCCGCTGACGGTCGATCTTCTCGCCGCTCGTCATTTCAGGCATCAAGTTCAGCCCCGGCAGCCCCGCGGGCAATTCAGCTCCCGCCGCCGCCAAGACAGTCGGCACGATATCCAGGCTGCTGCACAGTTCATCCCGTTCGGCCGGCTTCAGCTTGCCCGGCCAAGAGAACATGATCGGCGTGCGAATTCCCCCTTCGTAAGGCGTCTGCTTCGATCGCGCCGCGTAACGTGAACTGTTGGGATCTTGAATCCAACCGTTGTCGGTGACGTAGACGATCAGCGTGTTCTCCCGCAATCCCTTCGCATCCAAATGATCGATCACCTGACCACATGTCTCATCGAACCAATCGCACATCGCATAATATTTAGCGACCGATGGGGGACGCCCAGCCTGCGTGTATTTGTCCAAGAGTCGTTTCGGTGGATTGTGGGGCGTGTGGGGCAGGAAGGGAGCGTACCACAGATAAAACGGCTTCTTCTCTTCGACTGCCATGTCGATGAATTCGGTCACCGGCTGCATCCCCTCGCGGCCGATCTTCAGTCCGTCATCGCCATGTCGACCGCCGGGCTGGGGAAAACCGCGAGTCATGCCGTGGGTGAACCCGCCGTGTTTGTAGTTGCCTTCCCACCATTTGCCCGACTGCATGCTCAAGTAGCCGTCGCGGCCGAGGATCTGCGGGACGGTAGGGAAGCGGTCGAGATAAGAGATCAGTTGAGCACGTTGCTGATTGTTTTCAGGTGTTCCAGGCTTCGAATATTTCGGCGATGGATCGTTCCCGGTCACGCCATGTTGCGACGCGTAGCGACCGTTGATCAACGTCAGCAACGAGGGACGACAGAGTGCTGTCGGCACGTAACCGCGCCGGAACAAGACGCTCTGTTTGGCAAGCCGATCCAGATTGGGCGTCTGGATTGCGTCGTGCCCCATAAAACTGTAGTCGCCCCAGGCTTGATCGTCGGAGATCAACATCACGATGTTTGGCGGAGTTGTCGTGTCGGCCGCGTGGCTCGATCGCGTCCAACCGATGCTGCAAACCGTGACAAATGTAAACAGTGCGAAGAAGATCGGCCGACGCCAATGGGGTTGAGGTTTCATGGATTGTGATTCTCGATGTGGGGAAATTTTCAAACAGCTTGAGAGCGCATCGGCAGTCGCCTTTCGCTCCGCGAAAGAGCGTTTGCTGTGCGCTCTTTCGCGGAGCGAAAGGCGACCATCAGCACAAACGACGACCTCGATCAGCCTGCAGTCCAATGATGGCTTTGGCCGGTCAATCGCTGCAGATCGGCAAAGTACTCGGGGTACGTTTTGGCGGTGCAGGCCGGGTTTTCGATCCGGATGCCGGGAGCTCGCAGCCCCGCGACGGCAAAGCTCATCGCCATCCGGTGATCGTTGTAGGTCTCCAGTGTAGCCGCTCGCAGCGGGCCTGGGGTAATTTTCAGCCCGTCGTCAAACTCTTCGATCGTCGCCCCCAACTTCCGCAATTCGGTCGCCAGGTCGGTGATCCGATCGGTCTCCTTGAAGCGGTTGTGCGCGACACCGTGGATCGTCGTTGGCCCTTCAGCAAACAGAGCGACAACCGACAGCGTTTGCACGGTATCGCTGATCTGGTTCATATCGACATCGATCCCACGCAGTGGGCCCTCGGCGGCGACGGTGATCCCGTCGGGTGCGTCGGTCACGGTGCAGCCCATCTTGGCCAAGCAGTCGACGAAGCCAACGTCTCCCTGCAACGCGGCCCGCGTCAGCCCTTCGACTTTAACCGTTCCACCAGACACAGCCGCTGCCGCCCAGAAATAACTGGCCGCCGACGCATCGGGTTCGATGTCATATTCGATCGCTTCGTAGACGCAGGGGGCTTGGACCGCGAAGACGCCCGGAGTCGTCTCGGTCACGTCGACGCCAAAGGAACGAATCACCGCCAGCGTCATGTCGACGTAGGGTCGCGACACAAGTTCACCCTCGACGTGGATTTCCAGCGGGCTGCGACTCAACGGCGCCGCCATCATGATGCCGCTGAGGTATTGACTGGAGACGTTCCCGCCGACCGTCACCTTGCCGCCCTGCCAACCCTGGCTGTCGATGAGAACCGGCGGGCATCCATCCCCTTGCTCGCTGCTGGCACCACCGCCGGTCTGATTGATCGCTGTCAACAGATCGCCGATCGGTCGCTGGTGCATGCGGTCGATGCCATGCAAACGGTAGCTGCCGCCGAGCGCGGAAAGCATCGCCGTCAAGAACCGGATCGTCGTTCCGCTGTTGGCGACATAGACCTCCGCCTTGTGCGACGCGTCGGACCCGCCGATCCCGCAGACGTCGGCAACGCGGCCATCGGGGCTGAGATCGATCCGCACGTCCAACTGACGCAGCGCATCGATCATCACCTCGGTATCCTCGCTGCGGAGAACACCTGTCAGATGCGTCGTGCCACGGGCCAGGGCGGCGCAGATCAGCGCCCGGTTCGTCAGACTCTTGGATCCCGGCGGGCGGATCGATCCGTTGACCTGACCGCTGGGTTGAACTTCGACAGTCGTTTGCGAGGACTCACTCATTTCGTGGCAATTTTCCAAAGTGCGTTTTCGGTGCGGGCATAGATCGCGTCGCCGGAGACAGCTGGCGAGGCGAGCATCGGGCCGTCGATCTTCGAGACCGCCAGCACCTCCGCATCGTCGCCGTTGTCTTTCACGACCGCGCAATTCCCTTTGTCATCAAATACAAACAGTCCGGCCTGCGTGGCGACGGGCGTCGCCCACTGCGATCCGATCCCCTTGATCCGCTGTTTCCACAACTGATCCCCGCTGGCCAAATCGCCAGCCACCAAGACCGATCCCTGAGCCAGGTAGATGCGATTGCCAGAGATCACCGGGCTGGCGCTGCGAGCTTTCAAGCGATCCGATTCCCACAAGGGCTTCGGTGCATCGCTCGTCAAATCAAACGCGCTCAAACCAGCCGTCGGGATGACCAGCGTCGATCCGGCAACCGAAGCCGAAGGCGTCGTCTTGCAATCGAGCTCGGTCTCCCAGATCACTTCTCCGCTGGCCGGGTCGACGATTGTCGCCGACTGAGAGCAGGAGAGGAACAGGGCCTGCCGCCCGCTGGGCAACGGAACCGCGATCGGCGAAGCGAAATTGGCGACCCGCAGCCGATCGAGATGCCACAGCGTTTGCCCGCTGTTCTTGTCCAGTCCAGCGACAAACGAATCCCCTTGGCATTCCAATTGAACCATCACGACGTCGTCGATCACCACCGGCGAACTGCTCATGCTGACGTCGCTGCCCGTCTTGGGATGATCGACGCCCAGCCCGCGATACCAAACGATTCCCCCCTCGCGATCCAAGCAGACCAGATCGCAAGAACTATAAAGAGCGAAGATCTTCTCGCCGTCGCTGGCTGGCGTCGGAGCGGCATTGGCGCTTGTCGGATGCGTAAACGGCCGGCCCAATGCCAACAGCGTCCGCACCCAAACGCGCTTGCCGCTGGCCGCATCAAAGGCTTCGACCGAGATGTCCCGTTCATCGATCCCGCCACAACTGGTCGCGATCACCAAATCGCCAACGACCAACGGACCGGCGATGCCACGGCCGACGGTCTCCGATCGCCACGCGATGTTCTTGTCATCTTCGGCTGAGAACTCCGCCGGCGGATTGGACTGCGGTGAGTCGGCGCGGCCGCCAAAACCGCGGAATCCCAACCAGTCGTCGCCCCATGCGGTCATCGGAATCAACAGCAGGCAGGCAGCAAAATGGATAGTTCGCATCGTATCGGTTTCCCTAAGCAGGAAGAATTGGATTGGATCGGAAAGTGACAGCGGCCTCGCCACCGCAAGGGCTCGCCGTCGATCGGTTTGCAGCGTCGCTTATTGCTCGAAATGCAGCGGGTTGCCATTGGGATCGGTGATCCGCAACTGGAACTCCCAGACCTGAGCCCACGACTGCGTTTGAGCGTTTTGGCAAACCTTAACCAAGACTGTGTTCTTCCCTTTTCGCAACGGCACGTCGGCGATGTACTGATCGACTCCCGTCCGTGCATGATAGACCTCGTTGGCCGTTGCCAATTCGCCATTCACCCAGATCTTGTTCGCCACGATGCTGCCCAGTCGCAGCTGAGCGGCTTGGTCGGCGGGGGATTCGATTTCGAAATAGCCGTAACAAACCGCAGCCTTCTCGTTTTTGAAGATCGGATTCAGATCCAGCATCCCCAGCTCGTCATCGGTCGCTTGCGATTGCCAGCTGACCTTGTCCAGCTTGCCCGCATAAGAGGTTTGCGAAACCGTGTGCTGCGGGCTTTCGAGGTACTCTTGCTCGGGAGCGTACGCGGTGGCAAAGCCGATGCCGTCGGTGTTGTCGAACGGCGCGACCAGCTGCCAGTGTTTGATGAAGCCCATGTGAGCGGCGAGGTCGACCGGATGTCCCGCCTCGCGAAGCGCCTTGGCGATCTCGGTCAGCTGGCCGGGATAGCGAGCCGATTGCAACGCCTGCTGGTACAACGCAACCCGCGCATCCCCTTCAGCTCCCTTGGCCGCTTGCAGGACTTTGGCGACAGCTTCGTAACGCAGCTGCAGACTCGGATCATCCAACATCCCATCGACGAGCGAATCGGCGAGCTCGGGATCGGCATCCTTTATTAGTCGAAAAGCGACGTAACGCGCGTCGCCCGATCCGTTGGTGTTCTTGATAAACGCAGCCAACGGCTGCACCGGCACCTGGCCGTTGTCAGCGATATCGGCGGCGATCACGCGCAACCAATTCCGTCCCAACGGCGTCGCTTCTTCGATCGCCGACAACACGTCGATCAAGCGGTCCGGCCCCAACTGGCTCAACCGCTTCGCCGCCGCGATCGCGTCGGCGTGCCCGGCCCCTTCGGGTCCAATTTTGCTGAACGCTGCCAAGTCGTGCTGCTGCCCGACACAGAGCGTCGCTCCGTGAATGAACAGTATTAGAGAGAGCGGGATCGAGGCGAGAGGCGACAGAGTCGCATTGCGGCGCCACTTTGACATCATCGGGAAACTCCAGAGTTCAGTGGTTCGCCCCAGGTGCAGCGGGCATCCCACAGATTTGTTTTTGCAGCGACCAGAACTCGCCGGGCTGCAATTGTAATCCTTCCCGGCAGCCGAAACACGTGGACGAAGCTGCTCGAAGCCCCAGGGCGAAACAGTTTTGTGCCCACACAAATCAGCCGCCACGCGATAGCATCCGGCTCTCCTGGCAACCGGAAGCAAATGCGTACTGGCTGATACCTCTAAATGGAACACGAGTTTGTCCTGACGGCTGCAGTCGACGCTTCCGTCAAAAACAAGAAATGTTTTCGTGGTCATCTAACCGCAAGCTTCTACAACGAGAGACAGACAGCAGCTGCAAACCCTACCGTCCACAGACTGTTTAAAAACGCCCGTTCTGGAGAATGAACTATGAGAACTCTGATCACCTGTGCAACCATGATCGCAATGACCACGATAACCTACGCCGGAGACAACTGCCGCAAACAACAGGTCGTCTGCTCGGGAACCGTGATTCACGTCGGCCCCGCCCAGCGGCTCGTCGCACACACACCAGTCGCCGCACCGGCGGCAGCAGCAACTGCTACAAAAGATATCGTCGACACGGCCGTCTCCGCAAAGAAGTTCTCGACGCTTGTCGCCGCAGTGAAAGCAGCCGGTTTGGTCGAAACATTAAAAGGAGACGGGCCATTCACCGTCTTTGCTCCCAACGATGAAGCGTTCGCGAAACTGCCACAAGGGACCATCGCCGACCTGCTGAAGCCCGAGAACAAAGCCAAACTCACAGCGATCCTGACCTACCATGTCGTCCCCGGCAAGGTGATGGCAGCCGACGTGGTGGGCGTGAAATCGGCCAAGACAGTCAACGGTAAAGAAGTCTCGGTGACCGTCGAAGGCAACACCGTGATGATCGATCAATCGAAGGTCATCGCCACCGACATCGTGACCAGCAATGGGGTCATCCACGTGATCGACAGCGTCCTGCTGCCATAAGGCGGGACTCAAAGGCTAAGCAAACGCCGCAGAGCCTTGCTGCCAACCTTCTGGCAGCAAGGCTTTTTTATCGTGAATACCCGAAGCTGGAATGAACCGATCGCACTTTCGGGCCGATTCGCCCTGCTGCATGAATTTGGCCGTTTCCGGTTGAAGCGTTTGGTCAAACCCAGCATCTTCAATAATCACGTAAAGACCAGTTCCCAGTTTTTGGCGCTGACAAACCTTGCGACCGCTGACGATCAAATCGTAGGAACGAACCGAATCAGCCCGGTCATCACGACAACCGAAACCGGAGAATCACGGATCTATCAGGGTCTCTCGCTGATGGCCGAAGTGCGACTCTTTCTATGCCCAAGCAAACATCCACCCAGCGGATGCCAGATCCACGAAGCCGCCCCTAACTATCCATATATAAGATGTCATCGCAAACGCGATTGCGACGAGGAAAGAGGAGCTTCCACGTGCTCGGCAGCCTCGATATGCCGTAATTTCAACGGCAGAACATGCGGGCAAGCCTTGCGGACAAAGCAGGTTTGGCAGCAAACGTCCTCTCCCCAATAGCGCGATTAGTTATTGCCGTTCTTCCCGTGACTTCTCATTTCAAGCCAACGCTTCAATGAACCTTGGCTTTCACCTGAAGGCTTACCGGAGAGAAGATTGTCGACGCTGATATCTTCATCGAGATCGGGCCAATGAAGACCTCGCCCGTTGCCGATCAACCGCCAGCGGTTGCGTTCGGCAATCGTTCCATGGACAAGTCGTGGGTACCAAGCAAGCGGAACCGAGATCGCGCGTCCGTCGGACAACTGCACCAACAAGATTTCGTCGTTGACCTTTGCAGAGGTAGCCGACGGACCTTGAGTTTCAACCGTTGAAATATTCATCCCAGCTATCCAGAAGTGCTTGTTGATTATCAGCGATCAGTTTTTCAAGCTTGTTCACTTCGCGGGGGGCAAAGCCATGACTTCGGGCAAGCCGCACGGGTTCAAGCCAAAATTTCGCTTCACAGACATCTCGTTCGACGTGAACGTGTGCAGGCTTATCTCGATCACCTGCATAGAAAAACAATCGGTACGGCCCGTTGCGGAAGACTGTAGGCATTACTCCATCATACGTCTCCGCTCCATCTACGGCAACGCAAACGCGATTGCGAACCAGGGCTAGCAAGAGTTTGTGTGGGGCGAATTAACGGGCACGCGATCGCGTCCGGTTCCCGTAGACAACCGGACGATATTGCGTGCCGACCGCTACCTCACATTGAAACACCGATTTGCCGTGGCTTACGAACCTTAGGGTCGGCATTCGACTGATAGCACTACTGACCCGCCGCCCAAGCGAGACCTTTGATCAGGGTGTCGAGAAAAACGGGATCGCCGAAGGTCTCGTTGGAGTGGCCGTAGGTGGTCCCGAAGACGCGTGCTTTGCCGTATTGGTTGGTCCAATAGACGCCATGCTCTTTGCCCGTCTTTTCGCTTGTCGATGTGGCGAGGATCGTCGTCCCGGGCCAGATCTTTTCGATCACATACAGCTCGTCACTCTCGCTTTTGTAATCGGCGGGAAAGCCGGCCATGATCGGATGCTCGGGCTTGACGACTTTGACGGGATAGTTGCTTTTGTGTTCGTGCTTGCGGCTGGTCACGCCTAAGAACTCTCGCCAGTCGTCGACATCGGCCGCGCGATAGGTGTGCATCGCGCAATGGATCACCACCGCGTTGACTCCCGCTTTGTGCGGATCGGTGATGCTGCGGATGTAATCGGGATCGGTCGTGTTGGCGAAACACTCGTTGTGAATCACCACGTCGAAGCCCTGCGACCAATCGACATTCTTATACAGATCGATCTCCGCAGTCGTGCCGGTGCCGCCATCGTTGACCACCGTCCACTGGACCTTCAGGCCCCGCTCGGCCGCAGCCAATTGGATCGCTTTGGCTTGGAAGTCGTAATCGTGGCAACAACCGCCGGTGACCAACAAGACGTTGATCGAACGCGCCGCCGCCGGCTTCGCGTCGTCCGCTCGCAGCCCGCCCAGGCTGGCCAGAGTGAAACTGACAGCCAGACAGAATAGGTTCGCTCGATTCAACATCGTCATCGATCTCCAGAATAGCAGTAGGTTGTCGCGCGGCCGGCGACGGAATTACGCCTCTTCCGTCGTCGCTTCCTCTTCGGCTGCGGGGGTCATCCGATCCCAAAAGCCTACGGTAAACAACACGAAGACAGCCGAGGCCAAAATCGCCGGAAAGATCCAATAGTTTTTCCAATCCTGCATCGCTGGCACGACATAGGCTGCCGTGTCCAATCCCTCTGGATAGCCCTTGTTAAACATGTTCATCAGGCTTTCCAGGAAGGTTGGCGTCGCCGCGTCGGCGCGAAGCGCGGAGATCTGTTCGGCAAGCTCCGGCCCCGGTGCGGCTCCATATTCACCGATCCGTGTTGGCAACGGAATGTTGGTGAAGGGGAAGTTGGCGCCAAACGCAAAGCGGAAACCGAAGAACAGCCCCAATCCCTGCGTCAAGAAAACGAGCAAGCTTTGCGCCTGGCCGCGGATCTCGCGTGGCGCTTTGTTGTCGGTGTACATGAATCCTGTCACGAAGAAGAAGTCGTAACAGATACCGTGTAGAGCAACGCCCAACAGCAACATCCAGGTGACTTGATCGGGAGCTCCCATCGCGAACAACAGATAACGCAGCACCCAACTGGCCATACCGATCATCAGCATCAACTTGACGCCCAACTTACGGAAGAAGAACGGGATCAAGATCATAAAGAAGATCTCCGACATCTGCCCCAGCGTCATCGTCGAACCCGGTTCGGTAAAGCCGGCGGCCCCCAGGTAAGCGGAGGTCTGACCATAATAATATCCCAACGGGATGCAGATCAGCATCGAACAGATCGCAAACACAAGGAACCCGGGACTCTTCATCATCCCAAAGGCATCCAGCATCAACAGCGATCGGAAGTCCAACGGCTTGTCCTTCGCGGGCGGTGGCGTGTGGGGCAGGGTGAAGCTGTACAGGCCTAGCAAAATGCTGCTGATCGCTCCCAACCAGAAGATGTTCAACGAATCGGACCATCCCGCGAATCCAAGCGTCAGCCCAGCAACGATCCAACCGATCGTTCCCCAGACACGAATCTTAGGGAAGTGGTTTTGGTCGGGAATGTGAGTGAAGGCGATCGTGTTGCTGAGTCCCAGCGTCGGCATGTAGCAACACATATAAGCGATCATCAAGCGGACCATCAACGTGCCATCCCCATCGGCAGCGATCGAGGGAAGCATGCACATGATCCCGCCGCCGATCAGCAGCAGGACTCCCATCACGCGCTCGGATGCGAAGAACCGGTCGGCGATCAGCCCCAGGAACAGCGGCGCGAAGATCGCCGCGATCGGAGCGCTTTCGTAGGCCCCACCAGTGAATTCCGCCAATCCGTTACTCCCCAAGGCCAGGGCCAGCGTTGCAAACCAGGCACCCCAGGCGAAAAACTGGAGGAACATCATGATCGACAATCGCGTCGTCATGTTCGACTGGGACGTGGGGGCGGCAGTGCTCATCGTGACACGAACTCCGTTGTGCAGGATCTCGGAAGGAGAGGGTAGGAGAGGCGAATCGCTGCAAAATCGCAGCGTTGCAAATCTTGGGAAGTGCCGATTCTAGTCCACCGCCGCGTCACGGGCACCCCCGCAATGCAATCATTCACCGCCCCCGCGGATCGCTCGTATAATGAACACCAAGCAAGACCAGTCGCCCTCCCCCCGTGGGCCGCGATGGCGAGCGACTCTCGGCGCGAATTCGATCCCAATTCTCGAGCAAGAAACTTTTAAATTCATCGCCGGCGCACTATAATGCCGAACACCCTCCCTGTGCCACAGCGTCAACGCTGACATGCCCACCGCTTTGCGAAAACCGAGCATATCATGAACAGACTGTGTTTTTACGTCATCGCTCTACGATTGGTTGTCACGCCGACTGGACTGCAAGCCGACGACGCTGCAGCTCCCGATGCCCAACATGTCGCCTTCTTTAATGAATCGATCCTGCCCGTCCTTAAGGAGCATTGCTTCAAGTGTCACGGCGGCGATAAGGAAAAAGGAGGCCTGAAACTCGATTCGCGATCGGCTCTGATCCGCGGTGGCGACAGCGGTTCGGGGATCGACATGGATTCACCCGAGCAGAGCATTTTGCTGGAAGCGGTCCGCTTCGAATCGTACGAGATGCCGCCGTCGGGCAAGTTGCCCGATGAGACGATCGAATTGATCGCCCGCTGGGTTGCGATGGGGTCGCCCTATCCAGCTGACATGATCGGCGACGACGACGCCCCGGTTCACGAATCTCCCGGCTCGCGCGTCACCGACGAGGACCGCAAGTTTTGGTCCTTCCAACCGATCCAAAATCCGCCGGTTCCAGCGACCGATGACGCGGACTGGGCGCGGACGCCGACCGATCGCTTCATCTTGAATCGTTTGGCTGAAAATGGACTGCAGCCCAATGGCGAGATCTCGCCGCGCGGTCTGCTGCGCCGCGTCTATTATGACCTGACCGGACTGCCTCCAAGCATCGAAGCGATCCAAGAATTTGAAGCCGACCCGAGCGACCTCGCTTATCAGAAGATCGTTGACAACTTGCTCGCTTCGCCCGAATACGGCGAGCGATGGGGGCGGCACTGGATGGATCTGGTTCGCTACGCCGAGACGAACAGCTACGAGCGAGACGACGCCAAGCCCGAGGTCTGGCGTTTCCGCGATTACGTGATCGATTCGCTGAACGCCGACAAACCGTTCGACGATTTTACTCGCGAACAGATCGCCGGCGACGAGATGGAATTTAAGCCGGAGCGTTTGGTTGCGACCGGTTACCACCGACTGGGAATCTGGGACGACGAACCAGCCGACAAAGAGCTTGCGTTTTACGACGACATGGATGACATCGTCGGGACGACCAGCCAGGTCTTCCTGGGACTGACCGTCCATTGCGCTCGCTGCCACGAACACAAGATCGATCCGATCCCGCACGCCGATTATTACCGGATGCTCTCCTTCTTCTCCGGCCTGAATCGGCTGGGAGTTCGCAGCGGCGATTCGGTCCGCCAGAACTCGCTGCGTCCGATGGTTCCGCCCAGCCAAGAGCGTCAATATACCGAGGCGAAGAAGCGTTACGAGAACGAGCGTCGCGAGCTGGAAAAGACGATTCGCGAGATCGAGAAACAGGTGCAGCCCGATTTCCAACCTGTCGAGCACGAGGACTTCGCTTACCAAATGAACCGCGAAGCGATCGTGGGCAAGCGGGTCGGCAAGCTGATCGACCAAGCGAAATACGACCAATACGTCGCTGCCCGGAAGCGGTTGGCCGAAATCGAGCGGAACAAACCCGCTGAGGTGGGAATGGCGTTGTGCGTGACCGAGATCGGTTCGCAAGCTCGCCCGACGTTTGTGCTGACGCGCGGCAATCCGCACGCGCCGGCCGATCCGGTGGAACCTGGCTTCCCCGAAATCTTGGGTGGCCAAACGCCAGAGATTCCTGCCAGTCCGAATCCTGAAACCTCGGGACGCCGAATCGTGCTGGCCGATTGGTTGGTCAGCGAAAGCAATCCGATGACCGCTCGCGTGCTGGCCAACCGGTTGTGGCAATACCACTTCGGCCGCGGGATCGTTCGCACCCCCAACGACTTCGGTTTCCAAGGGGCTCCCCCAACCCATCCGCTGTTGCTCGACTATCTGGCCAGCGAATTGATCCGCGCCGATTGGCATCTGAAACCGCTGCATCGGATGCTTGTCACCAGCAGTGCCTACCGGATGTCATCGGACAGTCGCGACGAAGCGGTTGCCGCCGATCCGACCAACGACTTCTTCTGGCGATTCGAATCGCGACGGTTGAGCGCCGAAGAGATCCGCGACTCGATGCTCGCCGCGACCGGCAAATTGAACCTCAGCAAGGGAGGCCCTAGCATCTACCCGATCATCGAAGCGGAGGTCCTGGCGGGCCAGTCGCGACCGGGAGCCGGTTGGGGCAAAAGCAGCGACGCCGAACGCGCCCGACGCAGCGTTTACATTCACATCAAACGCTCCCTCGGCGTTCCGTTGCTGATGAACTTCGACGCCGCCGATACCGATTTCACCTGCCCCGTCCGTTTTGCAACGATCCAACCGACGCAAGCGTTGGGGATGTTTAACAGCGATTATCTAGTGCGACAATCGTCCGACCTCGCCGATCTTGCAGAGCGTGAAGCTCCTGCGGGAGACGCTGCCGATCGCGTCGCGGCGGCGCTGCGACGCGTGCTGCAACGCGACGCCAGCGAACAAGAGATCGCCTGGGGCGTCGAACTGATGCAACGTCTGCGATCCGAACACCAGGTCGACCAACGCCGCGGCTTGGAACTGTTCTGTTTGGTCGCCTTGAATTTGAACGAGTTTATCTATCTGGACTGACACGCGTTTGACTGCTGACGAATCTTCCGCGACGCACCCACCGAAGCGTGGTCCCTCGACGCGGAATCCACTTTCACGCCCCTCCTGCTAACAGGCTCTATCCGATGACAACCAACAACGAATTCTGCCGTCGCACTCGCCGTCAAGCTCTTTGGGAAATGGGCTGCGGCTTCACCGGAACCGCATTGGCCACGATGCTTGGCGACTCGTTCCTGGGAACGCAATCGGTCGCTGCCGACGGCAAGACGGCATGGGAAAATCCGCTCGCCCCCAAGCAACCGCCGCTGCCTGCAAAAGCCAAGTCGGTGATCTTCCTGTACATGTATGGCGGCCCCAGCCACATCGATACGTTTGATTACAAACCGGCGATGAAGGGGATGGACAACAAGTCGATCGAAGTCAAAACGTTTGGTCGCGGTGGACATAAGAACAAAGGCCGGATCGTCGAACCGCGTTGGGACTTCAAGCAGTACGGCGAGTGTGGCAAGTGGGTCAGCGATCTGTTTCCCAACTTGGGAACCTGCGTCGACGACATCGCGTTCATCCATTCGATGACCGCCGATTCGCCGATCCACGGGTCGGCGATGCTGCAGATGAACAGCGGCCGAATCCTCAGCGGCAGCCCCTGCCTGGGATCGTGGGTCAATTACGGCCTGGGAACCGTGAATCAAAACCTGCCCGGGTTTGTCGTCATGTTAGACCCGCGAGGCGGACCGATCAGCGGCGCGAAGAACTGGAGCAGCGGTTTCATGCCGGCTCACTACCAAGCGACGGTGATGAAGAGCAACGGATCGCCGATCCTGAACCTGAAACCGCAAGCCGGCATGACCGACGCGTTGCAACGCGACTTGTTGGATACGATGCGGAAGTACAACGAACAACATCAAGCGGCGCGGATCGAAAACACCGATCTGGCAGCAAGGATCAGCAGTTACGAACTGGCTTATCAAATGCAAGCCGCCGCTCCCGACGCGGTCGACCTCTCGAAAGAAGACGCCCGCACGATCGACGATTACGGGATGAACGATGAAAAATCGAAGACCTTTGGCAAGCAGTGTCTGATGGCGCGGCGGCTGGTCGAACGGGGCGTCCGCTGCGTGCAGATCTACAGCGGCGGCGCTCACAACGACGACAACTGGGATGCCCACAACGACATCGCCGTCAACCACAACCTGCACGCGGCGGAGACCGACAAACCGATCGCCGCACTGCTGAAGGACCTCAAGCAGCGCGGGATGCTCGATTCGACACTGGTCGTCTGGGGTGGCGAGTTCGGCCGCCAACCGACCGCTGAATACGAGAAGGGAACCGGCCGGGATCACAACGCCTACGGCTTCACGATGTGGATGGCTGGCGGCGGGATCAAGGGGGGCGTCAGCGTCGGCAAGACCGACGAACTGGGAGCCGCCGCCGTGGAAAACCGCTACCACGTCAAGAACCTGCACGCCACGATCCTCGACCGCCTGGGATTCGATCCCAACCACCTGACCTACTTCTTCGGCGGGCTGGATCAAAAACTGGTCGGCGTCGAAGGAGCCGAACCGATCCACCAAGTGCTAGCCTAGCCAAGCCCGCACCAACCAACGCGGCCACTCGCCGTTCTCGTTTAACCGCAATACCGTTCAACGAAGGAGCCTCGGACCGTCGAAAGAATTAGCGGCGGGATGTAGTGGACGAGGTTACGAGTCCCAGCGATTTGGCCTGACGCAAAAGGACTCGTAACCTCGTCCACTACGCTTCGTTGAACGGTATTGCGTTTAACCGCGTGGGCAACGCCCCACGCGGCTGGCAACACAACCTGCAACTCTCGCAGACCGACAGTACTGAGTGTCCAGCGCTCGCCCCAGAAAAACGCGCGGCCCGATGGGCACGCGGTTAAACGAATGCGAATTTTACCAACACGGCCACTCGCCGTTCTGGTTTAACCGCGTGGGCAACGCCCCGCGCGTCCGACCACTTGGGCTGCAACTCTCGCAGCCGACGGTACTGAGTGTCCAACGTCAGCCCCAGAAAAACGCGCGGCCCGATGGGCACGCGGTTAAACGAATGCGAATTTTACCAACACGGCCACTCGCCGTTCTGGTTTAACCGCGTGGGCAACGCCCCGCGCGTTCGACAACCTGGGCTGCAACTCTCGCAGACCGACAGTACTGAGTGTCCAGCGCTCGCCCCAGAAAAACGCGCGGCCCGATGGGCACGCGGTTAAACGAATGCGAATCCAACCAACGCGGCCACTCGCAGTTCTCGTTTAACCGCGTGGGCAACGCCCCGCGCGTCCGACAACCTGGCCTGCAACTCTCGCAGATCCGCGGTACTGAGTGTCCAGCGTTTGCCTCAAGAAAACGCGCGGCCCGCTGGGGACACAGGCTCAACGGGGGCGCTCAGCTGCTGGCGCTGCGGTAGCTGAGCAGTGCTTTGCGGAACACCCAACGGCTGGCGACTAGGCAGACGACGGTTGCAAACAGCATGAATCCGGCCAGCGGCCATTCCCAAGCCGCCCGCGGATCCAGTGGCTTGGCAATGATCCTTGCCGGGACGTTCACGACAACCAGCACGGGGATCACAAACGTGAACAGCCCCCACAGACTCCAGCCCCAGCCGTTCTGATAGATCTCCATCGGGTAGCGGCTGAAGTTGGTGATGTAGAACCAAAAATTGTAGAGCGTTTGGTTGCGGCCCAGCCAGATGCTTGTCGCCGATAACGAGATCATCAAGCTGTACATGATCGCGACGCCGCAGAGGATGAACAGCGGGTACAAGACGACCATCGTGGCGGTGATCTGCAGCGGAGCGACGGGATCGGTGATCAGGTAGCTGAGCGAAATCGCCGCCAGAACCAGACCGACGGCAAAGTTCGACAGGCTGGACCAGTCGACTTTATGGAACGAGACCAGAAACTGGGTGTCGATCGGTTTGAGCAGGGCGAAATCGAGCCCGCCGGTGCGGATCAATTCGCTGAACTCTTCCGCGTTGGGCATGAAAAAAGCTTGGACCAGGCTGTTGATAAACCAGGTCGTCGCCAGGAACAGGAAAAACTGGTGCTTGTGCCAACCGGTCCCTTCACCAATCGAATTGGTGTACTGGAAGATGATCAAATAGAAGCCGACGTTCATCAACGTCCAGGAGACGCTGCTGATGCACTGGAACAAAAAGTTGGCCCGAAACGTCATGTCGCGGACCAAGCTGTTGCGGGCAAACGTCAGCAGGACGCGTCCGTAGTGCGGGCCTTGGTTGGGTTCAGCCATCGTGCTTTTCATGTCACCATCAGGGCCTTCGGATCTCGCGACGCGCTACACGTCGCGAGGTGGTCCAGCCACCGTGAATTTTTAAGATTCGCCGTCGGTCGAAACCGTTTCGATTTCGATCACCGGCAGTTCCGAATCCGTACCGGACAGGATCTCGAAGGCTTTGTGATAAAACTCTTCGCCGTAGGTCAGTTCGCCGCCGATGTGGCCGACCAAGCCAACCATCCCGGCGCTGATCAACAGACCGATTTGCCAGACCTTACGCAAACGGAGGTTCTCGTTCATTTCAGCTTTGATCGCGATCAAGGCAAACGCGACGGAGGTGATCGTCACACCGACGCCCGTCCAACGGTGCCGCGAGATCGAAGCTTCCAGCCCCTTGGACCAACTGCCGTATCCCTCTTGGTCCGCGAAGGACCAGCCCATCGCCGAAGCGGCGATCGCCGAGAGTGCACCGCACAACAGGCAGGCGAAGGGAATCGGATGGGCGAGTTGCGGCCACTTGTATCCCAGCACGACAAAGGCCGCGCCGAAGGTGAGCAGCGCGACGGGGAAGTGGACCGTGGCCGGATGCAGATAGCCTTGGAACGCCCAAACGCGGCTAGCCAGGCTGTCGGGAACCGGGACCGGTTCGACGATGACTACGTCGACGGCGGCTGGATCGCTGAGAACGACCTGCGCGTCTTCGGGCCAATTCGCTCCCTCTTCGATCCACAAACGGAGGATCGCGATCTCCGCAGGGGACATCGGCCCTTCGGATTCCGGCGGCATCAGCATGTCGGGATCTTCGGCGACGATGTAATCGATGTACAGCGAACTGGTTTCGTGATCACCCGCTTCGATGTAGTCGGCCATGATCTCCGGATCGTCGACGCGGAAATCGTTTTTGGCGTCATCGGGGCCGTGACACGAGAGGCACTTGGTTCGCAAGATCGGCGCGACGTCGCGCTGGAAGTCGATCACTTGGCCGTCGTCATTCAAAGGGCCCGCGGCAAAGATCGGTTGATTCCAAAGGATCGCCATACAAAGGGCGATCCCGGTGATTGTGGTGTTTTTCATCGCAGTGATTTTAGGGTGGGAGTACGTTGGTAGGCGATGGCGAAGCAAGGGCAAAGAGAAGGCTTCTCGTTTTATGATCACTGCTATTGTAAACGATTGTTGTCGCTGCGAGTAATGACCCCGAGCCAAACCGCAGGGCAAATCGCTGTTTGAGTCTGGGGATTATTGGTAACCCGATGCGTAAGCGAAGGACAATGTGAATTCCTCGCTTACGCGTCGGGTTACCATTTCCTCTGGCTCTCCAGTTTGAAAAAGTGCTTTCCCCCGAGCGAAACCGCAGCACGAAGCCGATTTGGAAAAGTAGGCAAGACTTCCCTTGCCTGTCATACAACCTCGCCGATTGCCACGCCATTCAGCTCGGCAGACGCCCGGTCGATTGACGCCCGGTTTTGTTGGGTGCTAGCAATATGCCTGCCCCATCGATTCACTCGCCATAAACGCGGCGGGTACCTGATCTGCCATCTTAGGGCATCGTCACACGTTCATTGCCCGCTTTGGTGAGCAAGCTGCGACGCGTTGGAGAATCGGCTGTGTTGGGAAAGAAGCGGATTGAGCCGTCGGCTAGGCTGATGTGTGTTCCGCCAGGATGGTTGGTGGCGTGCCGTTCTTGCCCGGCAAAGCTCTCGAACGTTGGCAAGTCGATATCTTGAGGACTCATCCAAGGGACGGCATGTTCCGGGCCGACTTCGACAAACAGGAGCGTGTAGGCTGAACCATCCCAGATATCTCGGAAACTCGTGCTGACCGGACCGGACATGATGCCAGCGGGATCGACGACGGCGACGTAGTTGGTGAGCGCTGGATCGGAGTCTGATGGGCATCCGAAGACTTCGAGAACAGACGAGGCGACCTGCTGATTGACAGGGTCGTCCCATGGCTTGTTCAGATCGATCTGATCGTAAAGTGCTTTCTGTTCAAGAAAAGGCAGGATCAACGTCCGCCAACTGTGCAGCGGTTGCCCGGCTTCATCGACGGTGTAGGCGGGAGGCAAGGTGTCATACGTGTCGTGGTAATTGTGCATCGCCAGGGCGATCTGTTTCATGTTGTTGCTGCACTCCACGCGGTGCGCCGCTTCGCGGGTGGCTTCGACCGCAGGCAACAACAGACCGACGCCGATCCCCAGGCATGACAGCGCCCCGATCCCCAACAAGGCCAGCACAATGATTAACAACTTGTTGTTTTCTGCCGGTGGATTCCCCGGTTGGTCGTAAGGATCGTCGGGAGGAAACTGTGCAGGTGGTGGCTGATTGCTCATGACGCCCCACAGTAGGTAGGGGAGCGGCCCGTCGCCACTCCCTTACCTGCGAACCATCCTACTGGAAAGCGGACTCCGCCGTTGTAGGGTGCTGCTGTGATTTCTTCGATCGACCGATCGACACCAAGTTGGCGGTCGTTAGCTGAGCCGTTCGGTCAGCTCGGCCACCAGGTCTTTGGTCGCCACACGCCATTGCTTCAGCGAATCGCGATCGCGGATCGTGACGGTGTCCTCTTTCAACGAATCTCCGTCGACGGTGATGCAGAAAGGCGTGCCCGCTTCGTCCTGGCGACGGTAGCGACGACCAACAGCCGCCTTTTCGTCGTAGAACGTCGACATCTTCTCTTTCAGCATGCCGTAGATTTCTTTCGCCTTTTCGGGCATTCCGTCCTTCTTCACCAACGGGAAGACAGCCGCTTTGATCGGTGCCAGCCGCGGGTGGAATTTCAGCACGGTACGAGTTTGCATCTTCCCCTTTTCATCGGGCTGTTCGTCTTCGCTGAACGCTTGGCACAAGAAGGCGAGCGTCGCGCGGTCGGCACCGGCGGAGGGTTCGACGACGTGGGGAATGTACTTTTCGCCCGTCAGATCGTCGCGATAGCTGAGGTCCTTGCCGCTGCCGCGATGCTTCGGTTGGCCATGCTCGTTCTTTTCGACTTCCATCGGTTTGGTCTTCGGATCGAGCTTGCCTTCCATGTGGCTGCGGAGGTCAAAGTCGCCGCGGTGGGCAACCCCTTCCAATTCGCCATATTCCCCTTCGGCCATGAACGGGAAGGCGTATTCGATATCGGCGGTGCCGACGCTGTAGTGGGCCAGTTCGCTGGCAGAGTGTTCACGCATGATCAAGCGGTCGCTGGAAAGGCCCATGTCCTTGTACCACTGCAGCCGGCGATCGCGCCAGTAGCTGTACCACTTGTGCGATTCGTCGGGGTGACAGAAGAACTCGATCTCCATCTGTTCGAACTCGCGCGAACGGAAGGTGAAGTTCCGCGGCGTGATCTCGTTGCGGAAGCTCTTGCCGATCTGGGCGATACCCATCGGCAGCCGCATCCGGCTGCTGTCGAGAACGTTCTTAAAGTTGACGAAGATGCCTTGCGCGGTCTCGGGACGCAGAAAAGCGGTGTCCGCTTCGCCACCGAGAGCACCGATGGTCGTCTTGAACATCAGGTTGAATTCACGCGGTTCGGTCAGCGTGCCGAGTTCCTTGGCGTCGGGACCCAAGACTTTTTCCTGCTCTTGGACGCTGTCCAAGGTGGCAAAATCGCCGTCGTATTTCAGCGATTCGGCATCTTTGGGGCGAAGCTTAAAGAACTTCAGTGCCCGCCGCTGCACATCGGCTTGCTCTTCGTCGGCTTCCACGGTCGTGGTGACAAAGATCTTCTGGTCCTTCGCTTCGACCCAACGTCCGCGGACTTGGTCGAAACGATAACGCTTGCGTGTCTCGCGGCAATCGACCATGTGATCGTGGAACAGATCGTAGTGGCCCGAGCACTTCCAGACCTGCGGATGCATGATGATCGTGCAATCCAGGCCGGTCATTTCGTACGTGCCGGGGGCACCGGGAGGCGTGACCAATTCGTTGTGGCCGCCGACCATGTCGTGCCACCAAGCGGCTTTGACGTTCCGCTTCAGCTCGACGCCAAGCGGTCCGTAGTCCCAAAAACCTTGCAGCCCTCCATAGATTTCACTGGATTGGAACAGGAAACCACGCCGTTTACACAGCGCGACGAGTTTCTCCATTGGCATCATGGCGGCTAGACTCTGGCAGTTTTGGGGTTTTAAAGAAGGTTGAACGCTTATTGAATGTCCGCAAGTCTACGACGCTTTTCAGAAAACAGGTAGACCGGTTGAGAATCTCATCGCCCAGGCCACTTGTTGGCCGACGAGCGATTTGCGTCAATACGTGTTCGATCGACCTTTGGTTTCGACAAATCGGAGCGGACAGGCGTCGATGCGAGCCCGATTTGAGGGGGATTTGTTCGTGTCGCAGTTGATTTTGCTTGCCAGTTCCGTCCAGCAGCTCGACCGCTGTCTGCCGCTGTTGGCTCATTTTGGTTCCACCCCGGCGTCGACGGTCACGATCTGGGTGATTGCAGAAGCGAAGAGTTCGTTGGCGGCCTACGCGAATCGCTGCAGCGAGCAACTGTCGGTCGAGAGTCGCGTGCAATGCGTTACGGAAAACGAGGCGGAGCTGCTGCATCGGTTGTCGCAGTGCCGCCATGTCGATTGGTTTGTGATGCCCTACGCGGGCGAACAGCAAGCGTTTTTCAGCAACCTGTTCGAACGTTCTCCCTGCCGCACGATGCTGTTGGATCCGGGAGCGGAGTTTTCGGGGGAGGTCGGCCGGATCGTCGAACTGCTCAACGACGAATCGGATTCGATCGGTCGGATCTGCCGAGCCAATCCCAAGATGGCCGAACCCAAGCTGGCGTTTGACGCTCCCGATGAACTGACCGCCGCCGACAGCGCCCGTCGCCGCGAGCTGTTGGTCGATCGTTTGGCCGAACTTCAGTTGCAATCGAACGATCTTGTCGTCACGGCGGTCCAACGGACGACCAAGCCGAACGGAGATCTCGCGATCGCGCGTCAATTGTTGGATCTCGATATTCCCGCGACGGTTGTGATCCTTCGCCATCGGATGGGCTGGGTGGAGCATACTTGGTCGTCGATCGAGAAGAAGATCTTCGAATGGTCGCCGCCGATGGAGCGGGAGGCGCGGATGGAGCTGGCCGAAAACCTAGCCGACAATTCGTCGCTGCAGTTCGAATTTGTGGCGATGATGTGCGCCGCGACTTGTCTGGCGGCCTTTGGGTTGGTGCAGAACTCCGCCGCGGTGATCATCGGGGCGATGTTAGTCGCGCCATTGATGACGCCGATCATGGGAGCCGGCCTCGCCTTGGCCTATGGCAACCGCCCGCTGTTTGGCCGCGCCGGGATGACGGTCGGCGTTGGTTTTCTGTGCGCGTTGGCGACTAGTTTTTTGTTCGGGTTGTTGGTGCGGATGGTTCAAGGAGCCGAGGTGACGCCCGAGATGTGGGCTCGCAGCAATCCATCGATTCTCGACTTTCTCGTCGGCTTGGTCGGCGGTTCGGCAGCCGCTTACGCGCGGACGCGGTCGCACCTGTCGAGCGCCTTGGCCGGCGCAGCGATCGCCGCGGCGTTGGTCCCACCGGTTGCGACCGCCGGATTGCAACTGGCCTTCCTGCCGATCGCGACAACGCCCACGCGGTGTCTGCCCGTCACCGGCCCGCTGTTGTTATTCACCGCCAATGTGCTGACGATCATGGTCGGATCGTCCTTCATCTTGTGGCTCAGCGGCATCCGCGGCGACCATCGCTTTGGCAAGAAGCAGCGTTGGGCCAACCGCGCCCTGATGCTGCTGCTGATCCTCACCTCGCTGGTCCTGGTCGTGGTCGTCGAGCACTGAGCGTTTGAAGAGTATTTTCGCCGGGATCGATTCCATCGCGGCGATTGCTCTGGATGTTCGCAATTCAACACGCTCTGCCCACCCGATGTCCCAAAACGGAATCGCCTCCGCGAACGAGTGCGATGTCGCTCCGAACCGGGAAAAAGCGATCCCTCCCTCTTGGCTTCTTCTCGCGAGCCAACGAATCATGGAGAAGCTGGCGGTCCCAAGAGGCGTCTCGTTTGCTTATCCAAGTGCCGGTGATATCCAACGGCCCATGAACCATGGATCGCTCTGGACCGTCGGTGGGACGTGCTCCGCTTCGATTCCTTTTACTTTGTTCGTCTCACGAGCGAACCGCCGAATCGACCAGTGTTTGATGCCGGCGGGCTTGTTGTTTTCCCCGCGCGATGTTGTCCGACCCGACATGGTATCGCTGCGGTTGTTCGCGATGCTGGTCAGGCGATCATTTGATCGATCGTGCCGGTGCTGTCGCCGTGTTGTTGGGCGTTGACGCCGACGCCGCGAAGCAGCGTTAGCCAAGCGTTGCAGAGTGGCGTGTCCTGAGGGACGACGATGTTTTGGCCCAGCTTGATTCCCGCGCCGCCGCCGGCGATCAGGGTTGGGCAGTTCGTCAGGTTGTGGCCGGTGCGAAGGTTGCTTCCATAAGCCAACACGAGGTTGTCGAACAAGCGGCTGCCGTCCGCCTCGCGAGTCTCTTTGAGTTTATCGAGCAAGCCGGCCAGCAGCATGCTCTGCGTCGTGTCGCGTTTCTGCGAGCAGACCAGTTTCTCGCCTCGCGTCCCGTGATAGTGACTCATGTCGTGCGGGGCGACGTCTTGGCCGATGCTGGTCAGCAGCGCCGAGACGGGTTGGCGATAGGTGATCACGCGCGTGCTGTCGGTCTGCATCGCGGCAACCATCAGATCGTACATCAATCGGATCTCCTCGCGGCCCATCATTTCCGAAGGGGGTTGCGGCAATGGAGCCGCTGGACGCGGCCGTTCCAGCCACTGTTCGTCTTTGCTCAATCGCGTTTCGATATCGCGGATGCTTTCAAAATATTCATCCAGCTTTTTGTTGTCGTGGTTCCCCAGGCCGCGTTGCAGGCTGTGGGCATTCTCCAGAACCGTGTCGAGCACACTCTTGCGTTGAGCGATCATCGCGCGGCGTTGTTCCAGTGGCAGCGAGTCTTTGGAGAACAGGCGGTGGAAAACTTGGATCGGTTCCTTGTCGCCGCCGATCGGTTTCCCACTGGCGTCCCAGGCTAGCGACAGCCCAGGGCCGTGCCCCGACCGTCCTGCCGATTCCGCGTGATCGAGCTGCAGCGAAGCGAAGCGCGTGTGCATTCCAAACTCTTTGGCAGCGACCTGATCGGCGGAGATCGTGTTGCAGAAACTCTGTCCCGGTTGGCCGTATGGGTTGGCACCGGTCAGCCACCACGTGCTCCCCGCATGACCTTCGACTGAAAACTTGTTCCGCAGTCCCTGCACGACCGAGAAATCGGATCGATGGCGTTCCAACGGCTTCAGCCCTAGCGGAATCTGGTAATCGGCCCCCGGCGTATTCATGTCCGGAAACCACGATTCCTCCGTCACGCCCCAGCCGAAGCCCAAGAAGATCATCCGTTTGGGAGGAGCCACGGGAGCCGCAGCTCGGGCGAATCGCCGGAAGCCAAACGATTCCAGGAAGGGTAACGTGACGGCAGCCGATGCGGATCGAAGGACTTGTCGCCGCGAGGGTTTTCGATTTGTAGGGAACATGGTGCGGGTTATCCTTAGGTTACTTCGATTGAAATTCGGTGCTTTGAACCAACGATTGAACAAACGATCGGATGGCAAAGTCGTGGTCGCCGGCCTGCCGCAGCGTCTCTTCGATCAGACTTTCGTCGCTGAACGACACCGGGCGCCCCAGCGCGTATTGGATCAAGGCCTCGGTGAAGCCGCGGGCAAACGCATCGTGACGCTGGGCGATCAGGTCGCGGAGTTCAAAGTAGTTCTGAAATGCTGGGCCGTTGTGCAATGCGCTCGATGGATCGATCGTCCAGCTGATTTTGCCGTCCGGTTTCGGTTTGCCGTTGTCATCGGCGGCGTGGTAACTGTCCTCGGTTCTCCAGGCGCCGACGGCGTCGAAATTTTCGAGTCCAAAACCGATCGGATCGATCTTGCGATGGCAGCTTGCGCATTGTGGCTCCTCCTGGTGGGCGAGCACTCGCTGGCGAGTTGTCAGCGCCTGACCCGCTAGACGAGCCAGTTGAGGAATGTTGGCCGGTGCCGGTGGCGGTGGATCGTTTAGCAGTTTCCGCAGCACCCAGACGCCTCGTTCCACCGGGCTAGTGGTGTCGCCGTTGCTGCCCATCAAATGAATCGCCGACATTCCCAGCAATCCACCACGCGGCGAATCGGCGGGGAGTGCGACCTTGCGGTATTCGTCACCGTGAACCCCATCGATGCCATAATAATTGGCGAGCACCGCGTTGATGACTGCATAATCGCTCTTCAACAGATCGGTCAGTTTGCTGTTGTTTTTCAACAGCAGGCTCACAGTTTGATAGATCTCCAATCGAGCGGCTTTCCGTGTGCTGTTGTCGAATCGTGGATGGTTTTGTTGATTGACCTCAAAGAAGTCGAGTCGTTCGAGGCCCAGCCATTGATAGGTCAACGCGTTGACGAGGTCTTCCGAACGCGGGTCGTCCAAAAGACGCGTGACTTGTGCGGCGAGGACTTCGGGACGATGCAGTTCGTTCTTTTGGGCGAGGCCGACCAACGCGTCGTCTGGCGGCGAACCCCACAAAAAATAGGCGAGTCGATTGGCCAATTCGCGGTCGTTCAGACGCCGTGGCTGATCGGTCGTCCGCGGCTCCGAATGGTATAAAAACATCGGCGACGCGAGCACGATCGACAGCGTCTGTTTGAGTGCATCGGGATGCTTTTCTCCTTGGCCACGGTGCCCTTCGTAGATTGCGACCAAACGATCGATATAGGTCTCCGTCGGCGCTACGCCACGAAACGCTTCGGCGGCAAACTGCTTGAAGGCGACGTGCAGTTCATCGCTTGTGGGGCTGGCTGATTTGTCGTGGAATTGCAGTTTGTCGATCGCAGCGATCCCCGGCGGCTTCGGCTGGCCTGCCGTTGGGACGCGCTCAATCTCCATCCAATCGACCCACAGCGAGAACTTACGTCCGATCCCATCGTTTTCGTCGCGTCCTTCCCGGGCAACTCGCGTCGCTTGGACCCAGTCGTCGCGGGTCCCCTTTTCGCGGAGGAACAACCAACGATTGAAGCGGTCTTTGTTGGCGCGGGTCATCGTCAGCGGGAATTCCACGACTTGGGGCGATTCGATCGTCCCCGTGATCTCATGGGCGCTGAACGCTTGTTGGGACCGTGGATTGATTCCAAATTCGATGAACCGCCGCTCGGGCGTGGCGTCGGGAGTTACTGCGGCGGCAAAGCGGACGATGTAGTTGCCGACGGGCCAGCTGAACGGAACCAACAGGTTGATCGTCGCATTATCCAGCACCGACGGATGTTCGTTGGAAGCCGCCAGATAGGCACCGGATTCAACCGCTGGCTGTTCTAAATAGTACTGGTGATAGGGGAGATGAAATGGGGTGAGAGCGGAGATCGCTTTGTCGGCATTGTTCTCTTCGGTTTGGAAGCCAAAGGTCTCCGGCGCGAGCACGTCGGGCAACTTCTTCCAATTGCGATAGAAGATGTGTCGATGGTTGCCCAGTGGTCCCGCTCGAATCTCGGCGATGATCTCTGCATTCTCGGGCAGCTCCACCGCGGCATCGACTTGCTTTGCCCAACGCGTCGCACGCTCCAACGCGTCTCTTTGATCTTCGATCCGCTGGCGAACCTTTTCGGTGATCTCTTCGGTCTCAAAACGCAGCTTCTTTTCGACATCGGCCGCAGCGTCCCATTCAAACGCCTCTTCGAGCGCTTCGCGTCCCAGAGCCAGGTACTGTTCAAACTGAGTGCTCGAAAGGTAGAGATCCGAACCAAACGTGTCGAAGCGTCCGCTGGCGGTGTCGGCGGGAAGATCGTTGACAGTGATCTCGACTCCCAACAATTCTCGCAGCGTATTACGGTACTCGCGTCGATTCAGACGCCGCATCGTGATCCGTCCCTTTTGGTCGGCGAGGACGCGACGCGCGGTGACCATCACGTCGGCCAAGTGGGCCAGGAAGTCGGCTTTCGCTCCTTTGTCGATCGCCGGTTCGCTCGGCGGCGGCATCTCGCCGGCGTTTAACGCGCCGAGAACCTTCTGCCAACGCGCCGCCGTCGGGTTGTCTTCGATCGACAGCGGCAGGTCGTCGACGCGGAAGGCAGCTTCCGCGTTCTCGGCTCCGTGACATGCAACGCAATGTTTTTGCAGCAGCGCGAAGTGGTCCTTGGCAATGGCTGCAACCGGCACCTCTGCCGCGGCGAGCCACGCCCCAGGCAAGCTGATCGCGATCGAAAACAGAAATGAAAGTGCGAACTTTGGCATATCGATTGGCAGGATAGATTGATGATTGGTTAAGCGGTTAGCGCGGGTAATGCGTCAGCGAAAGCTGGATGTCGTCGATGAAGTGCCCCGCAAAAGTGATCCTGTGCCCCGAGTCGAGGTCTTCTGGGCCGGCGTGGCAGATCGCGATGTGCATCAACAAAAAATCGGCCTCGGCGGGAAGCTTGATTTCACAGTTTCCCTGCTGCCACGTTGCCGGATCGATGTCCAGCCGCCAGCTCTGGTAGGCCATCGCCAAGGCGTTCCGGTTCTTCAGATCTCCCGCCAGCAGTTGCGGTTTCGCAGCCGTCTGCGCGTCGATCGCGGTCATCGAGATCAGGTATCGGATTCCTTCGTCCCGGGGCTGGGGGGAGGAGTTAAATTGTGCACTAGCCGTGGCGATCGTGACTCCACCGGCCATTTGGGAGTGGAACGATCGGAGGTCGATCAAGCGATAGAGGTCTCCCCAGTGGCTGCCCGTCGGATCGGACTTCGCTTCGTAATCGGCCCGCAACATTTGCAGCATCCGATCGCCGCTGGCGGCTTGCACGTTGGGTTGGTCGGCGACGACTTGGCTGAAGTCGCCACTGAATCGCCCCGGCATCGTCGGCGGGCCGTTCACGCCGGGAGCGGTTCCCGATTCGAAGTCTTCGCGGAAGAGTTGTGTTTCTGCTGGCATTTGCAAAAGTCGCGTTACCGGCCAAGCGACTCCCGTGATCAGAACTCCCAGCAGCATTCCGGTCACCAAGACGTAGGTCGATTTGCCGGGCGGAGTGATCGCCGACGCGATGCTCCATGATTCGGATCGACGATGGACCGGATGGGAAGCCGCCGCGGTGGGAGATGGATCGTCGAGCGGCCAAGCTGCCAGGGCGGCTTGAGACGCCAAGCCGCTCACTTCGGCCAGCTGCCAGAAACGTTGCCTGGCCGGTTCGGAGTGCAGCATCAGTGTTTCGAACTCGGCTTGTTCCGCTTCCGAAAGGGCATCGTCCAAGAACGCTCCGATCAACCGATCGATGTAGTCGTCTTTCATTGCGAGCCTTCGCCGGCGAGTTGCCGGTCCATGCATTCGCGCAGTGCAAGTCGCGTTTTGGAGAGCGCGACGTTGATCGAATTCACGGTTCGCGACAGAATCTCCGCGATCTGCGTGGGAGAGTGCTCGCGTTGGTAACGCAAGGAAATGATCTCGCGCGATTTGGGGGCCAGGTCGCCGAGGCATTTGGTCAGCGCTTGCAGGCGCTCTTCGCTAGCCCAGTCGTCCGGGCACGAAGCGATCAAGGAATCGATGACATCGACGCTGCGGACGTTTGCCGCCCGCCGGGCTTCCATGAGTTTGAAACGCAGGATCGAACGACTCCAGGCGAGAAAACTGGTCTCCAGGTCGAATTCCTCCGCTTTGGCGGTGATCGTCAGGAAGGTCTCTTGGATCAAATCGTCGGCCTGGATGAAGTTGGGGCTCAGCGCGATCGCCATCGCTTTCAGCTGGGATTGATGCTGAACGAACAACTGTTGCACTTGGAGGGTATGGTCGGGGGGATGTTTCATGGTCGCTTTCTATAACTATGACGCGACGGGCCAAAGACTTAGCCAACATTTTGCAGAAAAAATGCCGCCAAGGGGGCGTGCCGTCGCTCAGCTTGCCGTTTTGTGCGGAATCTGAGCCCGCAGCAGGCCTGGGAGAATCGTAACCAATGACGGTTCGGCAGCGTGTCGCGAGAGGCGTCGATCACGCAGAGAGCCGCCGCGGGCGGCCATTCAGGACAACGCTGAAGGCGTATGGCAGCAAGACCCATAGGGCGGCGAGCCTGCGCCCCATGGGATGTCTTCATAAATATGAAACGTCCCGGTGCGGGGAGCATCGGGACCATTTTGCATCGGGCCGCGGGCCCCGCGAGCTCAGGCGTGCTTGCCCGCTTCGGCGGCTTGTTGAGCCATCAGCTTCTTTTGGTAGCGGCCTTGGATGATGTCGACGACGACCAGTACGACCAGGACGAAGTAGAAGGTGGTCTTCTGCATCGCTTCGACGTGGTATCCGAAAAAGGTGAGGTGGGCGTTGTGCCCTCCTTCGCTGACCAGCATGATGCCGACGATGAACAGAATGAACAGCCCCAACACCTCGTACATGCGGTTACGTTTTAAGAACTCCGAGACATGGTCGGCCATCACCATCATCAACACGCCGCTGATCACGATCGCAACGGCCATCACGGCGATGCTGTCGGTCAGTGCCATCGCGCTCAAGATCGAATCGAACGAGAAGACGAGGTTCATCAGGACGATCCAAAAAATGGCGGACCCGACCGTTCGCTGTGCCGATTCTTCCCCGTGCCCGACCTCATGGACCGACAACATGTGATAGATCTCTTTCATCGCGGTGTAGAGGATGAATCCGCCTCCAGCGATCTCGACGACGCTAGCCAAGTTGAACGCGCCAAACATCCAAGCCCCTTCGGTATCGCTGCCGATCGTTAGGAAGGGATCTTCAAACGACTTGATCGCTTTGACGACGATGTACAGCAGCACGATCCGCAACACGATCGCCAGCCCGATTCCCATCCGCCGCACCTTCTGTTGGCTCTCTTCGGCAACCCGCTTGGATTCGAGCGAGATGTACAACAAGTTGTCGAAGCCCAACACCGCCTGCAGGGCAATCAGCATCAGCAATGTCAGCAGGTTGGCCAGAGTAAATAGTTCGGTGATTGCACCCATCGATATCTCGCTCGCGGAATTGTGTTCAACAACTTGACGCCTAACAAACTCGCCGAGTAGGGTAGAGGCTCTGAACCGGAAAAACCAGTCCCCAGCGGCATCCATCGACTCCCAGTGGCCGCACGCGAACAAGCGTTACGATGCCAGGAATCTCATGGATGAACCGTTAAATCGCAAGCAATCCCAGCTGCAGACCTGCATCGCCGGACTGTTAGGAATGGGGCTGATGTGGCTCGCTCACCCGCCGGTCGGTTTCAGCTTTCTGGCCTGGATCGCACCGCTGCCACTGCTGTCGCTGGTCCATCGCAATCAACCGCTGTTCCGTCGCGATTATGTCTCTCTGTGGCTGATCGGTGCGCTCTTTTGGTTTGTCGCGTTGTCCGGAATCCGGCACGCCCACCCGATGCTGATCCCTGCCTGGATCGTGTTGGCGGCGTATCTAGGGATCTACACGCCGCTGTTTGTTGGGCTCACCCGCGTCGCTTGGCACGGCTGGCGGATGCCGTTGGTCGTCGCGGCCCCGGCGGTCTGGATCGGCTTGGAATTGGCTCGCGGTTACGCCTTGTCGGGCTTCAACGGCGTGATGCTTGGGCACACTCAAGCCAACCTGCCCTGGATGCTGCAGATCGCCGACCTCGGTGGAACCTACGCGGTCAGTGCAGTCGTTATGTTCGTCGCCGCAGCCATGGCGGTTTGTCTGCATTGCCGACGGTTGTCGGGGACGGAACTGTCGGTCGTTACAGCTCGCCGGCGGCAGGTCCACGCGATCCTCAACGGCTCCGCGGTGTTGGCCGCGACGTTGGGATACGGTCTGTTTCGGCTGAGCGAAGCCGATACGGTCGTCTCGCCCGAACCGATGTTGAAGGTCGCGCTGGTGCAACGCGATGTCGAAGCGGTCTACGAGTACAGCGAGCGGCGCGAGCTGGAGACGGCGCGGAAGTATTTCAGCGGTTCCCGCGATGCGGTGTCGGCCGATCCGGGGGTCCAGTTGGTCGTCTGGCCCGAGTCGAGCTATACTGCTGCGATGCCGTGGCGGGTGTTGGAGGATGACTTCACGGTTCCCGCCGACGCCGGCGTGACGCGGTCGGAGATCATCGCGGGGGTTCGCGACAGCCAAAACATATTCCAGCGTCGAGCCGCCGATATCCAGTTGGGACTGACGGCAGCCAGCGGGCGAACGCAGCCGCCCAGTCTGATGGTCGGCTGCAGCGTGCTGCGGTATGTCGACGGGCCGGTCCAAGCGTTCAGCGGCGTGGTCACGATCGATCCGACGGGCAAAGTCCCCGCCTGGTACGGCAAGCGTCACTTGGTGATGTTCGGCGAATACATCCCGTTCGCCAATTGGTTTCCCTGGCTGTATACAGTCACGCCGTTGCAGATGGGGGTCACGCCGGGAGATGCTCCGATTGTCGCGGACGTCAAAGGAGTGAAGGTGCTGCCGAGCGTCTGTTTCGAAACGATGGTCGAGCGGGTGACGAACAGGCACCTGCGTCAACTGGCATCCGAAGGGAAGCCGGCCGATCTTGTCGTCAACGTGACCAACGACGGCTGGTTCGACGATTCGGCGATCCTCGAGCATCACCGGCGTTGCAGCCAATTAGTCGCCGCGGCGCACCACACGCCTGTTCTGATGGCGGCCAACGGTGGCCCAACGGTCTCGATCGACAGCAGCGGCCGAGTCGTGGGAAGCCTGCCGCACCAGGACGAATCGTTTTTGATCGCCGCTCCGCAACAGGATCCTCGCGTGTCGTTCTATCAACGCGTCGGCGACTGGCCAGCTCGCTTCGCCACGCTGCTGTGCATCGCTTTGGCGATCTCGGGTTGCCGGGGATGGCGTCGACGGAAAAAGCAGTTGCCGCTGCCAAGCGTCGAATCGCCAGCCGATCCGATCGGCGACGCAGGTTCGGAGCCGCCACTCGTTTAACCGCGTGGGCATCGCCCCGCGCGTTTCTGAGGTGTCGTTGCGATTGGACGCGCGGCCCGCTGGGCACGCGGTTAAACGACGGCGTCTGTACGGGCGTGCAGTACGGGCGGATCAGTTGCGGTTGCGGCGGAGGTCCAGCGTCATCGGGAACTCTGGATTGCATTCCAATTCCGGCAGCGAAACCTTGCCGCCGGTGTGACCGATCTTGAAGAATCGGGCCGCGCGGCGACTCTCGGCTTCGAACGCGTTGACCGGGAAGCTCGGCGAGTTCAGGCCGGTCGGATTGCTGACATGATACTGGCAGCCGCCGATCGAACGCTTGTTCCACGAATCGACGAAGTCGAACACTAGCGGCGAATCGACTGGGATCGTCGGGTGCAGGCAGCTTGGCGGTTGCCAAGCACGATAGCGGATGCCGGCGACAAATTGCCCTTCGACGCCCGTCGGATGCAGCGGCACGCGGCGGCCGTTGCATGTCAGCACGTGCCGCGTATCTGTCATGCCCGAGACCTTGACTTGCAGTCGTTCGACCGAGGAATCGACAAATCGAGCGGTTCCGCCGCCGGCTGCTTCTTCGCCCAGCACGTACCAAGGTTCGATCGCTTTCCGCAGTTCGACGTGAATCGATTGTTGCGTGAATTCGCCCATCACGGGGAAACGGAATTCTTGATGGGCCCCGAACCATTGGTGTTCGAAATCGAAGCCGCACTCGCGGAGATCGTCGACGACATCGCTGAAGTCCTGCCAAACAAAATGGGGCAGCATGAAGCGATCGTGCAGTGAGGTGCTCCAGTCGACCAGTTCGGCTTCGTAAGGTTGTTCCCAGAACCGAGCGACCAGGCCGCGGATCAGCAGTTGTTGCGTCAGGCTCATGCGAGCGTGCGGTGGCATCTCAAAACCGCGGAACTCGACAAGTCCCAGCCGTCCCGTCGCCGAATCGGGCGAATAGAGCTTATCTATGCAGAACTCGGCTCGATGCGTGTTGCCGGTCACATCGACTAACAGGTGCCGGAAGATCCGATCGACCAACCAAGGCGGAGTCGTTTCGCCCCGGCGAATCTGGTCGCACGCGATCTTCAGTTCGTAGATCGCGTCGGTACGCGATTCGTCGGCCCGCGGCGCTTGGCTGGTCGGGCCGATGAATTTGCCGCTGAACAGATACGACAGCGACGGATGGTTGTGCCAGTAGCTGACGAAACTTTTCAGTAGATCGGGGCGACGAAGGAACGGGCTGTCGGCGGGCGTCTGTCCGCCCAGCACGACGTGGTTGCCACCGCCGGTTCCAGTGTGCTGGCCGTCGAGGTCGAACTTCTCGGTTCCCAGTCGCGTGGTTCGTGCATCGTCGTAGACGCCGTTGGTGATGTCGACCAATTCGGTCCAGTCCTGAGCCGGATGGACGTTGACTTCGATCACGCCTGGATCGGGAGTCACTCGCATGACTTGCAGTCGCGTGTCGTGCGGCGGTTGGTAGCCTTCGATCGTGACCGGCAGTTCGAGTTCTTCGGCGGTCGCTTCGATCGCCGAGATCAGTTCCAGGAACGATTCCAAGCGGTCGGTCGGCGGCAGGAAGACGTGCAGTCGCCCTTCGCGTGCTTCGACGCACAGGGCCGTCGGGACGATTTGTGATTCATCATCGACTTGCGTGTCGACCGACATGTGGTCGGGGCCGCCTTGATCGTTTCCGCCCGGCGGAATCGCTCCGTTGCTCGGAGAGCCGGCGTTTCCGTTCCTGCCGCCCGCAGCGTGAGCTTGCGAGGTGGGCGAACCGCCGACGGTGGCAAACTGCTGCACCGGCGTGAGCGCTTCGGTCACGTCGACGCGCATGTTCCCATGGCTGATCGCTTCGGAGACGACATGCCGCATATGGCTTTGCCGAATCTGGTCGTTGGTTTGCAGATGCCCAACGGGTTCCATCGGGTCGCGATCGAAGAAGTCCAACGCGTGTTCCGGCTTGTCGACGTAGGTCAACGATTGCAACGGCAACCGGTAGCCCATCGGCGAATCGCCCGGTAGCAGGAACATCTCGTCGGATCGAACCTTCCACGGTCCGCTGGTCCAGTGCGGTGAATCGGTCCACCAAACGTGTCGCAGCGGCAGGACAACGCCGACAGCTTCGGTTAGCCCTTGTTCGAAGATCCTCGCGATCCGTTCACGCTCTTCTTGCGAATCCAGTTTCGAATCGCGGACGTCGACGTTGGTTGGCAGCCGACGTTCGCGCCACATGTAGTACATCGCGTCTTCGTAGCCGCAGGTGACGTGTTGCGGATTCGCTCCCAATCGCGTCGCCAGTCGCTTTGCAAAACGCTCAGCATCTTCGGCGGTGTGCCCGTAATCGGTTTCGACGTTCGCCAACCAGCGATCATCTCGCCAGATCGGTTGGCCATCTTTACGCCAGAAGATCGCCATCGCCCATCGCGGCAACGGTTCGCCGGGGTACCATTTGCCCTGGCCGAAGTGCAGCACGCCGCCGCTGCTGAACCGCGACTTCAGCCGCAGCAACAGGTCGTACGAGAGGCCACGTTTGGTTGGCCCGACCGCAGCGGTCTGCCATTCCTCACCATCCATGTCGTCGATCGAGACGAAGGTCGGTTCGCCCCCCATCGTCAGGCGGACGTCGCCGCGCTGCAGATGTTCGTCGATCTCATGCCCCAGGGCTTCGATGCGGTTCCATTGCGAATCGCTGTAGGGAAGCGTGACGCGCGGATCCTCGTGGATGCGCGTGACCGACATCTTGTGTTCGAACTCGACCTCGCATTCGTCCAGCGTTCCGGTGATCGGAGCGGCCGATGTTGGTTGAGGCGTACAGGCCAACGGGATGTGCCCCTCGCCAGCGAACAGACCGCTGGTTGGGTCCAGCCCGATCCAACCCGCTCCCGGCAGGAAGACCTCCGCCCACGCATGCAGGTCGGTGAAGTCGACTTCGGTTCCCGAGGGGCCGTCGAGCGACTTCTGGTCGGCTTTTAATTGGATCAGATAACCCGAAACGAATCGGGCCGCGAAGCCGAGCTGACGCAGCAGTTGTACCAACAACCAACCGCTGTCACGACACGAACCGCTCTGCAGCGTCAGCGTTTGCTCGGGTGATTGGACGCCCGGTTCCATGCGGAGCGTATAAGCAATGTGGCTCTGAAGTTTGCTGTTCAAATCGACAAGAAAGTCGATCGTGCGGCGTGGTTCGTAGTTCAGCGAGCTGAGGAACGCATGTACCTTGGGCCCGGCGTCGCCGCGTTGCAGATAGGGACGCAGTTCTTCGAGCGACTGGTCGTCGTAGGTGAACGGGTATTCGGTCGCTTCGGGTTCCAGGAAGAAATCGAACGGATTGACGACAGTCATCGTGGCGACGACGTCGACTTCGACCTTAAATTCTTCGACTTGTTCGTTGAAGACGCAGCGGGCCAGGTAGTTGCCGAAAGGATCCTGTTGCCAGTTCAGATAGTGATCCGCCGGAGTGACCTTCAGCGAATAGCTGTTGATCGGCGTCCGGCTGTGGGCGGCCGGCCGCAGACGGATCACCTGTGGTCCCAGATTGATCGTGCGGTCGTATCGGTAGATCGTTTGATGGTTGAGAGAAACGCGGATGGTCATGAGTGGCCTAGCCTAGATGTTGGCATGCTGTCAGGGAAACTCGCGCATCCGTGTCTCTCGAATTTCGATAAATAATCGATGAAAAGATCAAAAAGTCGATTCATCCAAGAACCGAACAGATGCGATTACCTGTGAAGTAACGCCGGGCCACAAGTTCCGCCAAACATCGTGCCTACATTACTCTACTCGCATCGGCACTGTGAAAAAGTCTTCGTGAATCGCATTCCCGACATTGTTCACGCGGGTCTGGAAGTCGTCGATAAATTCGTGCATCCCCTGATCAATGATTTCTTCGATACTCATGTAATCAAATTCTGAACTTAATCGCCCGATCAGCTGTTCGGACCTCAAGCGGAACGTGCCGGGGCGGCTGCCGGTGATTTCCATCAGCGAATGCTGGGCTCCGATCAGACAAAATCGGATCGAGCGAGGGAAGTGGCGGTCGAGGATCAGGAATTGGGCGACGTTGTTCGGCTCGATCGCTCCATAGACGCGGCGGTACATCTCCAACGCACTATTGGAACGCAGCAGCGCCGACCAGCGGACGACGTCCAGCGACGTCCCCACATCCTCGGCTTTAGGCAGCAGCAGATAATACTGCACGTCGGCGATTCGCGAGATCTTGTCGGCTCTTTCCAGCAGCCGCCCCATGCGAAGGAAGTGCCATGCTTCGCCGTGCGACATCGTCGTGTATGTGGTTCCCACCAGGGTGTGGCTGGCGTTGCGGACCTCGGCGCAGAAGCTGACCGGATCGTACAGGATGCTGCTGTCGTTGACTGCGTTTCGCAGCATCAAATAGAAGCGATTGACATGTTCCCACATCGGGCTGGTGATCGTTTCGCGGATCGTTCGGGCGTTTTCACGCGCCAACATCACGCACGACATGATCGAATTGGGATTGTCGCGATCGAACGCCAAGAACTTCAGCACGTTCTCGCGCGATGCGGTGTCGTAGTTCTTTTTGAACAGGTCGTAATCGCCGGTGGTGAAGACCAGCGGTTCCCATTGGTTCACGAATGGGCTGCTGTCGCCGAGCGTGAGGTTGTAGTTGACGTCGATGAACCGCGCCACATTTTCGGCCCGTTCGACCATTCGGCTCATCCAATAAACTGAATTCGCAACGCGACTTAACATGATTGATGTGCCTCATTGTTAAGTGGTGTCGTTGTCGTACGGGGAGACATCCCAGACACGCCGAGCAGGACCGATCGAACGTAATAAAAACTCACTATTCCGCCACTTTCGAAGGTTGAAACTTCTGCACCAATAAAATGAACTGTATCCCGCTGGAACGCCAAACCGATCGCCCGTAGCGATCGGCCCGGTTCAGCGATCTTAAGATTGACTTTGCGATTGAACCTGCGGAGCGCTCGGTTCGGATGAAATCGTCTGCGGAGCGGGCTGAGCCTGCGGGTCCGATTTGTTTTCCATCACCCAGGTATCCTTGCTGCCGCCACCCTGAGACGAATTGACGATCATCGACCCCTCGGTCAACGCCACGCGGGTCAAGCCGCCAGGCATCACGTAAATGTCTTCGCCGCAGAGGACAAAGGGGCGCAGGTCGACGTGCCGCGGTTGCAAGCGTTCGTCGACCAAGGTCGGAACCGTCGATAGGTTTAACATCGGCTGGGCGATGTAGTTCCGTGGGTTCGCATTGATTAGATCGACGTATTTCGCCTGTTCTTCTCGTGTCGATTGCGGGCCCATCAAGATTCCGTAGCCCCCCGATTCATTGGTCGGTTTAACGACGAGTTTGTCGAGGTTGGCCAGGACGTGTTGGCGATGTTTGTCGTCGGAGCAGACGTAGGTCGGAACGTTTTGCAGGATCGCGTCTTCGTCTAGGTAATATTTGATGATCTCGGGGACGTAGGCGTAGATCGCTTTATCGTCCGCGACGCCCGTACCCGGCGCGTTGGCCAGCGTGACGCGTCCGGCGCGGTAGACATCGATCAGCCCCGGCACGCCCAGGCAGGAATCTTTACGGAAACACTTCGGATCCAGGAAGTCGTCGTCGATGCGGCGGTAGATCACGTCGACGCGTTGCAGTCCCTGCGTCGTCCGCATGTGGACGTAGCCGTTTTCGACGACCAGGTCGGAGCCTTGGACCAGTTGGATTCCCATCTGTTGAGCAAGAAACGTGTGCTCGTAGTAGGCGGAGTTGTACGACCCGGGAGTCAGGACGACGGCGGTCGGGGCGATCGTTCCCGGAGGGGCGCACTGCAGCAGCGTTTTGAGCAATTGTTCGGAATATTCTTCGACCGGGCGGACCGCAATCCCTTCGAAGACCTGCGGAAACGTCCGCTTCATCACCTCGCGATTTTCCAGCACGTACGAGACGCCCGAGGGGCAGCGAAGGTTGTCTTCCAAGACATAGATCGTACCGTCGGCGTCGCGAACTAGATCGACCCCCGAGATGTGGCACCAAACTCTTTTGGCCGGGCTGAAGCCGCGCATCTGAGGCCGCAAAGTTCCCGCAGAAGCCAATAACTCCTCCGGTATCACCTTGTCGTGTAGGATGTCCTGTTCGTTATAAATATCGTCCAGGAACAGATTTAAAGCGCGAATCCGCTGCTTCAGTCCCGCTTCGACATGGGTCCATTCGTTCCCATCGATGATTCGGGGAAGGACGTCAAACGGCCAAACTTTTTCTCGGCCATCGGCGTGTCCGTAGACGTTAAAAGTGATCCCCATGTTGCGGAGGGCGTGTTCGGCCGATGTCTGCCGTCGCCCCAATTCACCCGCCTGCAACTTGCCTAGCTTTTGCACGTAACGCGCACAGCAATCGCGAGCTTCTCCGTCGGAGGTGAACATTTCATCGTACGCACTGCCACAAGGATAAGATTCTGATGCGTTAATCACGTCGCCTCACATGTCGATTAAATAAAGAGAGTTTGAAAAGGTAGCAAATCGCATGCCAATCCCGTTAGCGTTGCGATAGTGCAAACCAACGCGCGGCGGATGACTACAATCTAGGCGTTGTCGGCCTGGAAAGTAAGCAGGTGGGTTCCCTGCCGACCGGCCCATCTTTCACCCACTGCTGGGACGAGGTTGTCCTGTTTCGATGCCGTAGGGGTGGCGCGGGGGAATCTGTTCGCAATGCTGCGAGTTTGCCAGTTGTATCGAGGATGCTGTCGCTTCCGACTGTAGCTTGCCCGTTTTGTCGATTTGAAAAAAAGGGGGGGGTTAGGAGCGACCGCGGCTTGCTCGGAGACCGAATTCCAAACTGGTGAAAGCTTTCATGGCCAACTTGTCTGGTCGTATGAAGTGCTCGCCAACATTGGGTCACGAATCGCCCTCTAATCGTGATGTCGTCGCGTCCGAACGCGAAACGCACGAAGCATTTCAATGGACTGCGATCGCATCGAAGCGATCGGCAACGGGTTAGAAGGAGTCTAACAGTGAGAACCAACATCATACGAAGTATGCTCTTGATACTTCCTTTTGGTCTGAGCAGCGTCGCTCAGGCGCAATACGGCGGCTACTCCGCATCGGCTTACAACAGCTATTCCGCTCAACCGAGCGCGGTACCTGTGCATCCAAGTTTGCAGGCGCGGCAAGCTCCGGCGCAACCCGCTGCGCCGACCTACGCGACGCAACAGCCTGGCTACGCCGCACCAAGCCCTAACTACGGCGGACCTCAAGCCAACTACGCCGCGCCGCAGCCCAACTATGCTCCGCCGCAAGCGAATTACAGCTACCAACCGCCGCAGAGCTTCCGCACCGTCGCTCAACACAACGGTGGCTATGAATCGATCGCTGCACCCCAGCCGACTCCGGCCGCGATGCAGGGAGGGCATGCCCCCGAACAAGTCCTGACCCCCGAAAGCTATTCGACGGGCCAACCGGTTTCGCAACCGATGAACTATGCATCGGGCGATCCGAACTGCTCGACCTGCAATCAATCGGTCGGCAGCGGCGCAACGTACAGCTATGCTCAGCCCAACATCTACGTTCAAGCGGCCGGTGCGCCGTCGTGCGGCGGCAGCTGTGAAACGTCTTATGGTTCGGCGGGCAGCTGCGGTCCGGCCTGTTATTCCGAACCGGTTGCGTTGAGCCCTTGGTTCGGCGGCATGAGCATGTTGTTCTTGACCCGCGACGATAACTACGATCGCCCGTTGGTCTTCGACGACGCGATGCCTTCGACAACTCGTTTGTCGGCACGCGATGCGGAACTCGATTTCGCCCTGGGATACGATGTTACCGTCGGTCGTTACTTGGGATGTGGTCAGTACGCCGTATCGGCAACCTGGTTGCACATCGAAAACGATGAAGGTGACCAATCGGTGATGCCACCAGCGGCTGGCGGATATCGTGCGAACTTCCGCAACTGGGATCGCATCTACTTCGATCAGAACAACGACGGGATGCACACCGATTCCGGTATGCCTGCGACCGACGAGAGCGTCTACGCTCACTTCGATCGCGCCGAAAGCTACCGCGTGCGACGCGACGCTTCGTATTACGGCTTGGAATTGAATCTGACCGGCTTCGGCATCGGTGGTGCCGCTCGAGCGGGACGTCCATCGTGCGGCGGCAGCTGTGGCAGCGATCCCTGCTGCCCACCAACCGGTTGTGGTGGTCTGTGTGGCCCAATGGTTCCAGCCTGCGGTGCTCGGTTGCAAATGAGCTGGACTACCGGTTTGCGTTGGTTCCACTTCGAGGACGAGATGTCCTTCAGCGCTCGCACCGAACGCTACCCTGCGGCACCTGCGATGATTGAAACCGTCGCCTACGATGTCGACGCCCAAAACGAATTGTTCGGTTGGCAATTGGGTGGCAAGCTGGCCTATTGCTTGGGCAGCCGCACCAGCCTCTACGCCGGCGGTAAGATCGGTTGGTACGCAAATGATGCCTCGCTGCGTCAACGCTTCCATTCGGAAAGCATGCCGGCACGTGTGACCGACAACGGAGCCTATCCATCCTTCGCAAACCAATCGGTCTCTCGCGACTACAGCGACACCGTTTTGGCGACCTTGGCCGAAATCGACCTTGGCATCGGATATCGAATCTGCGATTGTTGGACCGTTCGCGGTGGATATCGCATGTTGGCCGCCGGTGGCGTCGCAACGGCGATCGACAACATCTCGGAAAACCCAGCCAACCTGGGAGCCCAGAACGTTTGGGCCGACAGCAACCTCGTCCTGCACGGTGGTTACGTTGGTGTAGATTACAACTGGTAGCGATTTCGGTCGCTGCCAATGGCGATGACCGGCGCGCTAATGTGGGACTTGTTTCCACCAGAGTGCGCCGCCGCTGCAAGAAAACCTCGCGTTGCCAATTTGGTAACGCGAGGTTTTTTCGTTTTCGAACGCTGGCCGCTGCGTGGGTGCTCGTTTGCGGATCAGTCATGGGACAGCGGGTGCGGGCTGTCGACGACTCGTGTGCTCCGTTGGCTCTGCTGAAGCAAGCGTTCCAGGCGATCGATCATCTCCGGTTCCAGCACGTGTTCGATCGCATCGGCCGACCGGTCGACCTGCGTCGCCGCCACCTCGGCATGCGTGATCAGATACATCTCCCACAACCGATGTTCATGCGTCAAACGAGCCGCTTCGTGGTAGCCCGATTTGTTGACCTTGATCTGTTGATTGGGCAGTTGGACCAACAGCCCCGCCTCTTCCGCTTTGCGAATCCCATGCTTTAAACGCCGCATCGTCCAGCTGCGCAGCCGAAGCAGGTCGTCGAGCGAAACCGACGGGATCGGATCGCCGTTCTCGGGACCCTGGTAGCCTCGGGATTCGAGCAGTTCGTAGATGCCACGCATCAGGTGCTGGCGTTCGATCGAGCTGTTCAGCCGCCAACGCCGCAGCCAGCGTGGCAGCAGCCCACGCGCGGGGCCCAACATCATGCTGAACAAAAACAGCGCGGTCGCCACCAGCACGATCATCGCGCCCGACGGAAGCTGTGGGAAGAGCGCACTGGTCGCCGAGCCCAGCATCCCGCTGATCGCTCCCAAGCCGGAGGCCAGCAGTACCATTCGCGTCAATTGATGCGTCCAGAACCTCGCCGCGGCCGCTGGGGTGACTAACAGTGCGATCACTAGAATCAATCCGACTGCTTGCAGTCCGACGATCGTGACCACGACGACCAACAGCATCAAGATTCCGTCCAGCAGCGTGACTGAATAGCCTTCGCTGCCCGCAAAGCCGTCGTCGAAGCAGAGTAGTTTCAACTCTTTGAAGAGAGCGAAACAGACAAGGCAGGAGACGAAACCGGTGCCGCCGATCAACCACGCGTCGCTGGGAAGCATCGACGCGGTCTTGCCGTAGATAAACGATTCCAGCCCCGCCGAATGGCCGCTCTCCATCTGTTGGATCACGCCCAACACGGCCACCCCTGCCCCGAAGAAGACCGACAGCACAACGCCCAACGCGGTGTCTTCGCTCAATCGGGTCAGCGAGCGGATGAAGACGATCCCGGCGACGCCAATCATCCCCGTCACCGCGGCTCCCAACAACAGCACTGGAAGCGTTTTTCCGTCGAAGCCAAGTTGCGTGGCGACGATAAAGGCGAGCCCGATCCCGGGCAGCGTCGCGTGGCTGAGCGCGTCCCCCATCAAAGCGCGTTTCCGCAACAGGGTGAAGCTGCCGATCGTGCCGGCCGCCAGTCCCAACAGCGTCGTCCCTAACACGACGACGCGCGTGTTGTGATCTTGTAAAAAGATGACCCGCCGCCATTGTTCGGTCGACGGCCAGCCGAGTTCGCGATTGGCCAACGATCGCATCGCCGCAGGTTCTTCGCCCGCCGCGGTGCCGCTGGCGATCAAGCCGCAGGCGGCGAGCAACAGCAACGCAAATCGGATCCGGCGACCGGCAAGGCCGCCGGACCAGCGAAGCATGCGTTGCAGAAACCGTTGCCTGGACATCACTGCTGCACTCGCCGAATCGCCTCGGATGCTTCGTCCAACAACGTCAGTCGCCCGCCGTACGCCTTGGTCAGATTCTGCTCGGTGAAGGTCGTTTTGGTCGGCCCGTGCGCGACAACTCGCATGTTCAACAGCACGACGTAATCGAAATAATCGGCGACGGTTTGCAAGTCGTGGTGGATCACCAATACCGTTTTCCCGCGAGCCCGCATCTCTTGCAAGATGTTCAGGATCGCTCGTTCGGTCGACGCATCGACCGCGGCAAACGGTTCGTCCATCAAATACAAATCGGCGTCTTGAACCAACGCTCTAGCCAAGAAGGTCCGTTGTTGTTGGCCCCCCGACAGCTGGCTGATCTGCCGCTTCGCCAGGTCGGCGATTCCGACGCGGTCCAACGCTTCGAGCGCCGCTTGGCGATGCTTGCGGCGAACCGGCAGGCACCAACCGATCTGGCCATACAGCCCCATCGTGACGACGTCCAAGGCGTCGACCGGGAAGTCCCAATCGACACTCTCACGCTGCGGAACGTAAGCGACGCGGTGGCGGTTCTTGTCGTACGGCTTTCCAAAGACCAGCACCCGCCCGGAGGCTCGCGGCACCAGATCCATCGCCGCTTTGATCAACGTGCTCTTCCCCGCGCCGTTGGGGCCGACGACGCCGATCAACTGCCCTTTGGGAAAGTCGACGCAGATGTCCCAGATCACGGGCTTGCGATGGTAGGCAACGGTCAAATCATAGATCGACAGCGGGATCTGGTCGTTGGCGGTCGATTCGAGCGGTTGGTTCATGTTGATGCTTCTAGACGCCGTCTCGGCCGGTCATTCGCTGAGCTTATCGTTCAGGCCGCGCTCCGGGGCTTCGCCCCCCAAAGCCCGCACCACACGCGTGATATTGTGATCCATCATCCCGACGTAAGTCCCTTCGTAGCTGCCCGCGGCGCCCATCGCATCGGAGAACAGCTCGCCCCCAATCTTAACCTCTTGGCCGCGCGATGCGGCGCCGTTGACCAAAGCTTCGATATTTTTTCGCGGCACGCTGCTCTCGACAAAGACCGCCCTGACCTTCTTGTCGATCAACAGGTCGACGAGCCCATTGATCCGTTGCAGCCCCGCCTCCGACTCGGTCGACAGCCCTTGCACGCCTAGCACCTGCAGATCATAGGCTCTGCCAAAGTAGTTGAACGCATCGTGCGACGTGACCAAGATCCGGTTCTCTGCGGGGATCGTCTGCATGCTCCGCAGGCCGAACTCGTGCAATTCGCTCAATTGCTGCTGGTACTTCGCTGCGTTAGCCTGGTAGTCGTCCGCGTGATCGGGATCGAAATCGGCCAACGCCTTGCGGACGACTTCGATGCACTGGCTCCACGCCTGGATGTCGTTCCAGACGTGCGGATCGAAGTGCCCTTGAGCGTCTTCGGGTTCCAACAGGTACGTTTCGTCGATCGCTTCGGTGACCGCCCAGACCGGTTTGCTGCGTCCGGCGCGGACCAGGGTGTCACCCATTTTGCCTTCCAGCATCAGCCCGCTGTAGAAGACGACGTCGGCCCCCAGGATCGATTGCACGTCGTCGCGGGTCGGTTTGTAAAGGTGCGGATCGGTTCCAGGTCCCAACAGTTGCACGACCTCGACTTGATCGCCGCCGACGTTCCGAGCGAGATCGGCGACCATTCCGGTCGTCGTCAGCACGCGAATCGGCCGCGATGGATCGCGCTGCGTCTGCGTCGCCGATTCGGGGGACCGCTGGCAGCCGACGATCAAGGCGATCAGCAACATCCACGATCCGACAGCTCGATCGATCTTCATTCCCTGCGATTCCCAAAAGGAGACAATTTGTAGCCGGTGCTAACTTTTTCCCGATTGTAATCGTCGGGTTCGGCGCGTCCCAGGGGGCAGTGTGTCGCTAGCGGATCAGCGGAAGTTCTTCCAGCGGCGGTGGAACGTCAGCTTTCCGCATCGACTGGATCGCATAAGCCGATCGAATCGCAGCCAGATCTGCCGCGTCGCGCGACTCCAACAGCAGCGATAGGACGTTGTCGACGAAGATCGGATGTCGAGTCAGTCCCAGGTGGTCGCTGGGGATAAAGGTTTTGCTGTTCCATGCGATCGGGTAGATCCGTGGCAGCGGTTGTTGCCCCGGCACCTCTTCGACCATGATCGCGCTGGTCCGCGTGACGGTGCCGTCGCCGGCGACCTTGTAGGGAAACTCAAACTCCCCCGTTTCCATGTCGACCACCATCTTTTCGACAGTTGGTTCGGAGCTGCCGGCAAACAGATGCAACTGCAAGCCGGGTGGTGGCGTTGCGGGCAGATCCAACGCCGCGTGCAATTTCTTGGCGCGGATCAGACACTTGCGGCGGTGCTCGTTCGCGATCCGCACACGCGTCTCGCGGTCGGGCGCGTCGGGCAACATCGCTTGCAGCAATTCGTCTTGGTCGGGAGCGGTCAGGCCCCACTCCAGCTCTTCCCAAACCGCCGGATCAAACAGATCGAGCGTCTTGCTGGGATCTTGCTTTTGAACAACCAGTCCCGTTCGCGTTCGCGGCAACAACTGGTAAACCGCCGGCATCGTTCCCAGAACCGCAGGAGGATAGATCGGCAGGAAGGAGGAGAACTTGCTGCCCGCCAACAGTTCCTTGAGCGTGAGCGTCGATCCTTGGTTGGGCGGCGCGATCATGATCGCCCGCTCGATGTATTTCGCTCCTTCCCACGTCAGCTCTGGCAGCGAACCATCTTCGGGGAGCGGTTGTGTTCCGTATCGCAGGTAGTATCGCAGCACCAAGCTGCCCATCGAGTGGGCGACGATGTCGAATTTGATGTCGGGATTGTCGATGCCGAACCGGCGCTTCGAATTCTCTCGCGAGATCTCCGCTTGCTGCTGGATGAATTCGTGCAAAAGCACAACGCTTTCGGTGATGTCGCGTCGCCAATCGAAGTCGAACTGAAAGCAGTTGTAGTGATCGTTGGCGTATTCGACTTCATCTCGCGTTGGATCGCGATAACCACCCACACCCAGCGTGACGAGAATGTCTTCGTATGCGTTGACTTGGATCGGGATTCCGAGAAAGCGGATCTTCAACCGAGCCAGCGGTCCGTCGGAAACGACGTTGTCGCGGAGCGATGCTAGCGGAGCCCCTTCGACCATCGGAGACGCTAGCAAAGCAGCGATCTCGGGATCGTTCGGGTTCGTCGACCGCGAATCGATCGTTCCCCAAACGACGCGACGCGACTCCTCTTCCACCAACCGTGAGCCCAAAATTCCAGGGATCACGATCACGGGATTGCGTTCGTAATCGGGGGCTTGAGCCAGCGAATCGTAGATATTTCCTAGGTCTTTCGCCGACCGTTTGCCCGCGCAGCCGATCGTCGCGATCAGGCAGCCGAGGCTGACGACGAAACTCCGGTAGTGTGGTGACAACAGCATCCGTGCAATTGCAATCCGGTGTGGGAAAATATGGTGTACGGAGGTTAACAGAATTCCACCTCCGGGCAGGACCCCAATTCACCGGCATCAGCGAGTAAACTGCAATGCTGGCAAATAGAGCGGCAGAGCTCACGGGAGAGCGCAAATCTCCGCCGTCGGCAATTCTATCCGCGCCGCGATTGCAGAAATTCCGCCAACCGCTCGGCATCGTCGCTGCCAACTCGCAGCGTCCCTCGCTGCATCTGGATCAGGACGCATCGCCGTCCCCACAGATTCCAAACCCAGCCCCCGCGAGGACTGAAGTGGATTCCCCAGCCGTCCATCACTGTCGTGCGGTCGATTTGCGCGTCGACGATCTCGTCGTAGCGCACCGAGCGACGAAAAGTCGGCAGCGGGCCGAAGCGGATCGAAATCCGGTCCCCTTCATCTTCGACAGTCAGATGATGGAACGAAGCGGCGATCCACAGCATCGCCAATCCGACGACGGGGAATAACCACTGCAGAACCGGCATCCCGCGCGTCAGCCAAGCGGCCAATGCAAACGGAATGCACAACAGATACAATCCCCAGCACAGCGGCGCGTGCTGGGTGTGCCGGTAGGTCGTCGCCCGGTTTCGGTTCTCGGAAGCCATCGCACTACCTTTTTGAGTGAGCAATCGGCCGGTCCTCGATCGCGGGCGATGTCGATCGTCCGCCGTTAACTGCCGACGGTTTTGTTCCAGTGGTTCTTGAGGAATTTGTCGAACGGTTCAGCATTCAACTTTTCGTCGTTCCAGAACTCAAAGGTGACTTTGATGTCTCCCTTGGTTCGGGCCGGCGGTTTAATTCCCAGTTTACCCAACGCGACGCAGTCGATCGCTTGGTGCGGTCCGTCGACAGTGATCCGCAGGTTCATCGGATCTTTGGTTTCGATCTCGCACCAAGAGTGATTTTGGCCCGCCGGACGGACGTTGATCTTCTCGGGCGAACCAAACTCGACGCTCTCCTCGCCGGCAAAGGCGATGATTTTATCGAGCAACTTGTCGACAAGTTCCAACGGCCAATCGGGCTTTTCGCCTTCGGGGAAGCCTTTTTCCAGGGTGTGCCATTTGCGGCCCATCACCCGCCACGGGCTCATCGCATCCAGCTTCTCTTCGACTTCCTTTTCGGCTTGCAGCGCGGCCTGCCGGGTTCGAGCGACTTCGACCTTCGATGGACCATCCTCGGGACCGCGCCAGCTGGGGCGACTGATCTGCGGTTTGGTTCGCGTCTCGTGAACAAACACCTTGGCGTACGCAGCGATCGCTTCGTCCAAGAAGTGCCAGAACTCGGGGCGATCCATCTCTTCAAACTTGACGAATCGAATCTCGATCTCTTGGAACTTCGGATCGGTGTGGACGCGAACCCGTGGTTCGTTGCTGTAAGCCGGGATGTCTTCCATCTGATTCAGCGTCGGCAGCGGCAGGCGTCGTGGCAGATCGTCTTTGTTAAACGTTCCCTTTGGAACCCGCAGCTTCAACTTCATCCACCACGATTCGGAGGTGAACAAGTGCATGAACCAGGGACGGCTGGCGATCGGGCCTTTGACTTCGACGATGTTGCGGTGGTTGAAGTTGATAGGTTCGAAACAGTCCGCCTCTTCCATCCGCTGGACGATCGGCAGCACCATCTTCTCTTCCCATGAGACGGGATCGCCGGCGTTGTCGACAAGTTCGGTCGTGTGCCATTTGCGGCCATCCTCTTCCCAGGGCATCTTGGACCCTTCGCCGATCACAGGAGCGGCCTGTTCGCGTTCGAACTGTTCCAACGCCGCGGCGTGCGGATCAAATTCGTCACGATGTTCGTAGGGGCCCGCTTCGACCACGGGCGCCAAGAATTCACCGGTATAGCTGCGAAGCGGCTTCGTTTTGGCTCGCGACTTTTTCCCGGCGACTGCGTATTCGCTCAGCTGTTCGGGGGTTCCGGCGAAGACCAACTGGCCCCCTTCGGCTCCCGCTTCGGGACCGATGTCCAGGATCCAGTCGGCAGCTTTGATGATGTCCAGGTTGTGTTCGATCACCAGCACTGTGTTGCCGACGTCGACAAGTCGCTGCAGGACGTTCAACAGCTTGGCGATGTCGTCGAAGTGCAAACCGGTTGTCGGTTCGTCCAACAGATACAGCGTCCGCCCGGTATCGGGGCGGGCCAATTCCGCCGCCAGTTTAATCCGCTGGGCCTCACCACCGGAGAGCGTTGGTGCGCTCTGGCCGAGGGTGACGTAATCGAGTCCGACGTCGCAGATCATTTGCAGGATCCGCGTGATCTTCGGTTGGTTTTCAAACAGCCCGACAGCATCGCCGATCGACATGTTCAAGACATCGCTGATCGAATTGCCGTGGAACTTTACCTCCAACGTTTCGGGCGTGTAACGCGAACCGCCACATTCCTCGCACGGCACCCAAACGTCGGGCAGGAAGTGCATCTCGATCTTACGGCCACCGGTACCCTCGCAAACTTCGCAACGACCGCCGGGGACGTTGAAGCTGAACTGACGCGCCGTGTATCCGCGAGTCTTCGCTTCGGGAACTTGCGTATATAGATTGCGGATCAGATCGAACGCGCCGGTGTAAGTCGCCGGGTTGCTGCTAGGCGTGTTGCCAAGCGGGCTCTGGTCGACGCGGATCACTTTGTCGATCAATCCGATCCCGTCCAACTTGCCGTAACGTCCCGGACGAACGCCCGAACGATGCAGCTTGCGGGCCAACGCGGGATACAAAATGTCATCGATCAACGAACTCTTACCGCTTCCCGAAGGACCGGTCACTGCGGTGAACGTTCCCAGCGGGATGTGGACATCGATGCCACGCAAGTTGTTTTCGCGGGCGTCGCGGATCGTGATCCATTGGCCCAACGGTGGATAATGCGTCGGCGCGTAATCGGCTTTGCGAGCCAGTTTGCGTTCGGCCATCGTCTCGGGCCGCTTGCTGCTCTTCTTCTTAACCGGTTTGGCGGCAGACGCCTCGCTTTCGGGAGCCTTAATCATTCGCCGATTCGAAGGGATCGGGATCGCTTTGGCGTCGGAGATATACGGGCCGGTGACCGATGTCGGCGACTTGCCGATCTCTTCGGGGCTGCCATCGGCGACGACTTGGCCACCGTTGCGACCCGCCTTGGGACCGAAGTCGAAGATATGGTCCGCACCGGCGATCACATCCTTGTCGTGCTCGACGACCAACAACGTGTTGCCGAGGTCCCGCAGTCGATGCATTGCCGACAGCAAGCGGTGATTGTCGCGTGGGTGCAGGCCGATCGTCGGTTCGTCCAAGACGTACAACACGCCGCACAGTCCGCTGCCGAGTTGGCCGGCCAGTCGAATACGTTGGGCTTCACCACCGGAGAGCGTCGACGCTCCGCGGCCGATGCTCAAATAGTCCAGCCCCACATCCAACAGGAACTGGATTCGCGATCGGATCTCGCGGATGATCTCGCCAGCGATCTTCTTTTCTCGCGGGTCAAGCTTCCAGGATTTGACAGTCTCGCCCAGTCGCGACAGCGGCATGTGAACGATGTCGCCGATCGTCAGGTCGCGGAATCGGACAGCCGACGCGTCGTCGCGAAGTCGCGTTCCGCCGCACTCGGAACAATCGATCTCGGCGGTGAATTTTTCCAGTTTGGCCCGCAGGGTCGGTGATAATTTCGAGGCCAATTCCAGCGAGGGATAAAGACCCTTGAAGCGGAACTTGAACAGCACACCCTTGGACGCACCGCTGTTAAGCGCTTCTTCCAATCGGTCGCCGCGGGTGTCGGTTGCGGCTTCGCCATCGGCATCGGAGCTGCTTCGTTTGCGTTTGGCGTTGTAAATCTTGTCGGCGACTTCGCGATCCGATTCACGCACGGCGATCCATTCGTCGCCGGTACCGTGGAAGATCAGATTGCGTTCGCGAAGCGTCAGGTCGTCGATCGAGCGGTCGATCGGAATCCCAGCGTGGCGTCCCAGGGCAGCCATCATTTGACGGGCGACACTGCGTTGCAGTTTCGGCCACAGGAAGACGGCACCTTCCATCAACGACAGTCGGCGATCGCGCAACAGAGCGTCGGGGTTGGTGCCGTGTTGGGTTCCCAGCCCTTCGCAGCGGCGGCAATAACCGGCGGCGCTGTTGAAGCTGAAGTGATGTGGAGTCAGCGGTTCGAAGCTGCGGCCGCAACACTCGCAGGCCAAGTGTTGGCTGTGCCGGAAGACCTTCCATTGCAGTTCGGGGCGATCTTCGTCAACGATCGCAAGGTCCATGATTCCGCCGCCGATTCCGAGCGCCAATTCGATCGATTCGGCAAGCCGGCCGCGGGTCTTCTCGCTGATCGAGACGCGGTCGACGACCAGTTCGATCTTGTGATTGGTCCGCATGTCGATCGTGGGAGCGTCTTGGATTGCACTTGTGGTGCCGTCGATCCGGATCCGTTGGAATCCGTTCTCTTGCATCTTGGCGAAGTGTTCCTTTGGATCTTCGTTGCCGCTGATCTCGATTGGAGCCAGCAGATACGCCTTGGTTCCCTCTTCCAATTGCAGCACCTTGTCGGTGATCTGGTCGGGCGTCTGCGTGCCGACCGGCTTGCTGCAATCGGGGCAGAACATCTTGCCCAGCCGAGCCATCAGAATCCGCAGGTAATCGTAGACTTCCGTTACCGTTCCGACGGTCGAACGCGGGGAGTGCCCCATGTTCTTTTGTTCCAATGCGACCGCGGGCGATAGGCCTTCGATCCGTTCGACGATCGGTTTTTGCATCTGCCCGATAAATTGGCGGGCGTACGACGACAGGCTCTCGACGTAGCGACGCTGCCCTTCGGCGTAGATCGTGTCCATCGCAAGGGATGACTTGCCGCTGCCGCTGGGGCCGCAGAAGACGCTCATCTTGTCGCGCGGTACCATCGCGTCGACCGATTTCAGGTTGTGCTGTTCGGCTCCTTCGACCTCGATGAACATCGCTTCGCCGCCGCGCCGGTCGGTCGCGCCGTCGGTCAATTCGCTGAGCGATTTCTCGTTGGCTGCAGGATCGACCTCGCCGAACATGAACTTCCGCATCGCGCGGCTTGTATACGAGACCTGGTTCTGAGCCACCTCTTCAGGTGTGCCCGCTGCGACCACGGTACCGCCGCCGGCGCCCCCTTCGGGACCGATGTCGATGATCCAGTCGGCCGTTTTGATGACGTCCAGATTGTGTTCGATCACCAATACTGTGTTGCCCCGTTCGACCAGGCTGTCCAAGACGCCCAACAGCATCCGGATGTCGGCGAAGTGCAAACCGGTTGTCGGTTCGTCCAAGACGTACATCGTGCTACCGGTCGACTTTTTGGAGAGCTCGCGAGACAGCTTGATCCGCTGCGCCTCGCCGCCCGAAAGCGTCGGCGAGGGTTGGCCGAGCTTCAAGTATTCCAGGCCGACGTCAATCAATGTCTTTAGTTTGTCGGCGACCTTAGGAATGTTCTCGAACAGCGAAAACGCGGCCGAGACGTCGAGGTTCAAGACGTCGGAGATCGAGTGGTCTTTGAAGCGGACGCTGAGCGTTTCGCGGTTGAAACGCGCCCCTTCACAGACCGGGCAGGTGACCCAGACGTCGGCCAGGAAGTCCATGTCCAATCGCGTCGCTCCGTTGCCGTCGCACGCTTCGCAGCGGCCGCCGGAAACGTTGAAACTGAAGCGACCGGGCGTGTAGCCGCGCTTCTTCGCTTCGGGCAATTGAGCGAACAGTTTGCGGATCTCATCGAAGACCTTAACGTAGGTCGCCGGGTTGCTGCGCGGGGTGCGGCCGATCGCCGATTGGTCGATCGCGATCACTTTATCCAGATGTTCCAGACCGGTGATCTCATCGTGCTCCCCTCCTTCGCACTCGGCGCCGTTGAGGAATCGTCGCAGCGTCGGTTCGAGGATCCCGTTGACCATCGAACTCTTGCCACTTCCCGAAACGCCCGTCACGCAGACGAACAAACCGATCGGGAGGTCGACGTTGATGTCCTTCAGGTTGTTGTGCCGCGCACCCAATAATCGCAGCCAACGCTCGTTAGGTTGGCGGCGGTGCTCGGGCGTTGGGATCGTTTCCTTGCCCGAAAGGAACTGGCCTGTGATGCTCTTCTTCGCTTTGGCAAGATCTTCCAGCTTCCCTTGAGCGACGACATAACCGCCGTTGACACCGGGGCCGGGACCGAAGTCGATGATCCGATCGGCCGCTCGCATCGTGTCTTCATCGTGCTCGACGACGACCAGCGTGTTGCCTGCGTCGCGCAGCCGCAGCAGCGTTTCGATCAACCGATCGTTGTCGCGCGGGTGCAGACCGATCGATGGCTCATCCAGAATATAGAGTACGCCGACCAAGCCGCTGCCGATCTGGCCCGCCAAGCGGATCCGCTGCGATTCACCACCGGAGAGTGTTGGCGCGGTGCGGTTGAGGGTCAGGTATTCGAGGCCGACGCCCAACAGGAAGCCCAATCGCGTGCGGATCTCTTTAACAGCTTCGCCCGCGATCATCTGCTTCAATTCGTCCAGCTGCAGATAGCCGAGGAACTTGGCGGTTTCGGAGACCGGCAGATCGCAGAGCTCGGGGAGCGAGAGGGACGACTTTTCCATAAAGTCGGGATGGTCGGTCGCGATCCGAACCGCACCAGCTTGCGAATTCAATCGCTTGCCGTTGCACTCGGGACAGACCATCGTGTCCATGTAACCTTCGAACTGCGTCAGCTTGGTCTTGGCTGTCGTCTCTTTGTATTTCTCCAGCAGTTCGGGAATGATCCCCGTAAACGTGCCGCCGTATTTGACCGGGCTCGCCCCGCCACGCCAGGTGTAGGTGACGTGCAGGTCGCCGGTTCCCCACAGCCACAGGTGCTGCAGTTTCGGATCGAGATCGCTCCAAGGGGTCAACAGCATCGTGTCGGGGGGCAGTTCCATCTGCCGTTCGATCGATTCGGCCACGCCCTGGTAGATGTGACGCTTGTAGCGGCCCATCGCTTTCCAGTCGCCGACCAATTCGAAGCAGCCCTTTTTGACGCTCTTTCGCGGTTCGGGGATCAACAGATCGGGCACGAAGGTGTACAGCGTTCCCAGCCCGTCGCACGATTCGCACATCCCTTGAGGGCTGTTGAACGAAAACATCTGCGGCGTTGGCGATCGGAAACTCTTGCCACACGAACCACACGAATATTTTGCCGAAAACAAGACGTCGCGTCCGGCGGAGATCTGCGGCGGCAGCGGCGCATCGTCGTCGTCTCCCGCGGCGGCCATCGGCAATTCGACCGATGCATCCTCGTCGTCCAGGTCGGCTTCGTCGTCGAGATCCTCTTCGACGTCGTCGGCGATTTCGTCGGAGGCTTCAAAGTCGTCGGGTGAAGCTTCCCACTTGCTCTTGTCCGCTTCGTCGACAAGCCAAGCGATGATGCTGTCGTCGCCCAGCTTCATCGCCGCGTCGATCGCTTCGGCCATCCGGCCTCGTTCGCGTTCGCCCGACGGCAGTCGATCGATCACAAGTTCAACGTTGTGCCGGCGCTGGCGGTCGAGGCTTGGCGGTTCGGCCAATTGGATCAAGCGGCCGTCGACGCGAGCCCGCGCATAACCCTGTTTGCGAAGGTCTTCGAAGAGGTCTTTGAATTCACCCTTTTGGCCGCGGATCAGCGGAGCCAACAGCAGCAGCATCGAATCGCTGGGCAATTGCATCAACCGGCCGAGGATCTGTTCGCGCGTCTGCGCACTGATCTCGGTGTTGCAGCTGGGGCAATAACCGGTGCCGATCCGCGCGTACAGAACGCGCAGGAAATCGTAGATCTCCGTGATCGTACCGACTGTCGAACGCGGGTTGTTGCCGGCCGATTTCTGGCTGATCGAGATCGACGGCGAAAGGCCGCTGATCAGATCGACGTCCGGCTTGGGCATTTGCCCCATGAATTGGCGCGCATACGACGAGAGGCTTTCGACGTAACGTCGCTGCCCCTCGGCGTAGAGCGTATCGAAGGCGAGCGAGCTTTTGCCGCTACCCGAAACGCCGGTAAAACAGATGAGTTCCCCTCGAGGCAACACAAGGTCAACGCCTTGCAAATTGTGCTCTCGAGCCCCTTTGATAATGATGTCAGTGGTTGTCATACCGCAACATTAGCCATCTCGTGAAACCTAGAAAAGCCCACGGGACAAGAACGTTTGTGGATGGTATGATCCGGGGTGCTTTGCCGCCGAACGAGCCCCGCCTGAATCCTCGAGAGCCGTGTTTTAGCTATCATGACGATCCCCATCGCGACCATCGACGACGTCCGAAAAGCTCAAAAAGTGATCGATCAGCACATAAGTCCCGCTCCGTTGGTGCGGTCTTATGCGTTGGAAAAAGAGCTGGGGTTGCCGCCGAGTCGCCGCGTTTGGCTGAAGGATTACGGTTGGACGCCGGTTGGATCGTTCAAGCTGCTGGGAGCGCTCAACTGGATGGCGAACCACCTGGAAACGATCGGCGATCGCCCGGTCGCCGCCCATTCGTCGGGCAACTTCGCTTCGGGAATCTCTTTTGCCGGCATGCGATATCAAAAGCAAGTCGTGATCGTGATGCCCGACACCGCGCCGCAGGTGAAGTTCAATTTGACCAAATCGTTTGGTGCGGAGGTGCATACCTATGATATCTCTCGCGACCACGAGACCGGTGATCGCGATCGTCTGACACGCGAGATCGTCCAACAGCGGCAGTGCGTCCAAGCCTCGCCGTACGACGATCCGCATGTGATTGCTGGCAATGGTGTCGGCGGATTGCAGATCGTCGAAGAGTTGAAGCGACAGCAGCGGGGCGTTTCCGATTTTGTCTGCCAGGTCAGTGGCGGCGGCCTGATGGCTGGCCATGCTCTGGCGATCGCCGACGGTTTCCCGCAGGCAAGGATCATCGGCGTCGAACCCGATGGGGCGGAGGACTTCCGCCAATCGTTGGCCGCCGGAGAGCGAGTGCGCGTCGAGCGCCCCAGCAGCATTTGCGACGGATTGCTATCGTACGACGTGGGCGAACATAACTGGCCGATCTTGCGGAAGCATGTCGCGTCTTCGGTGACTGTCGCCGATCTGCAAACGCGGCAAGCGATGCGATGGTTATATGACAAGCACGGCCTGCGGACCGAACCGTCCGGCGCGGCGGCGACCGCAGCATTATTGACCGGCCAGATTTCTCCCGACGGCGAAGGGGATATCGTGCTAGTCGTCAGCGGTCGAAACGTCGACCAACAACCATTCATGGACTGGATCGAAGTCTAACATTCGCGCTGGAGTCAATGCTTCAGCCGACGACCGCCCTCGTTTAACCGCGTGCCCAACGGGCCGCGCGTCTTGAGAAGCGGGAGTGCTGCACGGCGGAAAGAACTGCTAGCCGCGCGGGGCGTTGCCCACGCGGTTAAACGAATGCCGCGCAGTGTTGTAGGCGAGGCTTCAGCCGACCGAGCGCATCCCATCAATCCTCTTTCTCAGGATTGAGCGTCAATGCGACGTCCGGTTCCGCTTTGTCGCCACCGATGCCGCCGTCGTCGACCATGTCGACGCCGACACACCAGGCGATCGGGTACCCATCGCGTAGAGCGTAGCGAACCGGAGCGTTATCGTGCGGATCGATCGGCACGCTGGGCAGGTAGGCGGGGACCATTTCTTCGATCGTTTTAGGGTACTCGGATTTCGCGAGCTTGTAGCGCTCCGCAGCGATCAGCACATCGGCCAGCTTTGCATAGGAATCGGCTCGCGCCCCCGCAGTGTTGACAGCTTCTAAGGCGGGGAAGAATAAAGTTGTCAGCAGAAATCGAATTCCGTGGATTGGACTTTTAGTGGCCTCCGTCAGCCTTGTTTGAGCCGAGTCAGCCGCTCGGAAACTCTCTGACCACGAGACTTTCAGCCCTTCGGTGTAATCTCCCATCAGTTCCAGATACAACGCTTGATCCCCCGCACGAAAAAACGGTAAGCCGGGGAGCACCGAACGTTCACCGTCGATCGCTATCGGGTTCTCGAATGCATGCATCACAAACACCTGTTCGCCCAACAGGCTGTTGCGGACCGAATCGAGATAGTTGGGTTGCCGAACCAATAATTGCAGACGTTGCAGTTGGGAATCGTTCCACTGGAGATGCGGCAACAGATCGACCGTTGTATGGACCGCCATGCCGTCCATTGCGATCATCACCAGCTGAGAGACCAGGATCGGATCGTTTTCGATAGCGCGGCCGATCGTAAACAACGCTTCGAGCGATTGGAGGCACGCCGCTGCGTCGCCATGGTGGGCATTGGTGTGAGCTTCCAGTTTAAGCATCCGCGCTCCGCTGCGAAGGCTTTGGACGTGAGGGAGCTGCAGTTCGATACCTCGTGTGAAATCGTGATCGAACCGGGCATCGCCGCCGATCGCTGTCGCCTGATGCATCAACTGCATCGATTCGGCGTAGTCGGCCAGCAATTGTTCCACTGCCGCCTGTTCTTTCCACGGCATGCCTGGCAGCGGAATTTCATCGGGGCCATCCGCACCTACAATCGGCAGGTCGCTAGCTGCAGTACTAAATTGTTTGGTATCCAAAGGCGTGCAGGCGTCGATCCACAGCTGCGTCGTATCTTCGGCGCCGGCTGGAAGGACGTAATGCTTCGACAGTTCGGCCGCCGTCGTCGGTTGTCCGTTGGCTCGTATACGGTCGAGCTGTTTTTCCAGCTTCGCTTTGGAGCTCGCTCTCCAAGTCAAGATTCCCGCGCAGGGAATGAGAAATCCCGCCAATCCGATCGCGGCCAACGCGATGGCCACGTTGCGTCCCCGTTTGCTTTTCTGCTCGCCCACCGTGATTACCTCGTTTTCATCGCCTCGCAATTTTTAAATGCCGGCGATTGTTATATCAGGAAATAAGGTGGCTCGATGAAAAGGGGCACGATACGCTGCAGCGCGCTCCCTGCAGATCTTAGAAGCAGGTTGAAGGAGGCCTGATCGGGCGGCGCAACTCAACCAGGGCTATTCACTTTTTCAGACTAGCGTGTCTGAAAAAATGGTAACCCGACGCGTAAGCGAGGAATTTACACGGTGCCTCGCTTACGCGTCGGGTTACCAATAGTGCCCAAATTCAATCCGTGATTTGGCCTGGCGACTCAGCGCAGCGATTTGGTTTCGGCCGATGCGACGGCGGCGCTTTCCAAAGGTTTGGATTGCGGGACATCGTCGGGGAAGATCGTCCAAACGGGGATCTTCCGTTCCAATTCGGTGATCAGATTTTTCTGTTGTTCTTGTTGAATGTTCTCTTTGAGAACTTTGCGGATCTCTTCCTGAGCATCGGCGAACGAAAGCATCCCCGCCTCTTCGCGTTCCAGAACGCGAATGATGTGGAATCCGTTGTCGTCTTCGATGATCTGGCTCAACTTGTTGACCGGAAGACTGAAGATCTGTTGGTCGAGGACGTCCGATGCGAGGCTGCCCTTGTTGGTCCAGTCGTGTAGGCCGCTGGTCTCGTCGGCCAATGGTTCTTGCGACAACCGCTTGGCGACAGCTTGAACGTTACCGCCGTAGTAGGCTTCGTTGCCCATTCGGATGATCGCGTCGCGGGCTTCTTGTTTGGTTTCAAATCGCGAGAACAGAGCGGTCAGTTGTTCCCAGCGGGCCCGCGCATTGCGGCTGAATTTTTCGGTGTTCTGTTCGTAATAGAACTTCATGTCGGGCAATGGAATCTCGGGATCCTTATCCATTTCGCCACGGATATACTCCTGGCCGAGAATGCTCTCGACAAACCGACGCTCTTGTTGTTCCAACGACGAACCGCTCTTCCGTAGCATCGCATCAGCTTCGGAAACGGTGTCGAGTTTGTATTGTTCGAGCAGCTTGGGCAGCTGTTGCTCGTAGAACATTTTGCGGACGTTACTCGTGATCGACTGTTCCATCTCCGCCCGCTTGTCCTCGGGCTGAGTGCCAGTCATCTTCCGCACGAACGCGCGGTACATCATCTTGCCTTGGATCTCTTTCCGCAACTCGCGGCGGATCAGCGTCGTCCGGGCCATCTTCAGTTCTTCGGGGCTCGGTTTACGCCCCGAACTGGCGATGATCTGTTGAATGTTGTTGTCGACGGTTTCGGCAACATCGCGCAACAGGATCGGCACGCCATCGACATTGGCGACCATCGCCGTCGGTTCCGAAGGTAGTTCGACATCGGAGAATGCGATGCCGGGCGGCTGCGCAACAGCCCACGAACCACTCAGACAAAGACTTGCCAGCAGTGCGAGCGTTGAGAAATATTTCAAACCAACAATCATGGAGAACTCCGCGATTCCATTCGCAGCGACCAGTTGAAACTGTGCTTTTCGTATCGCCATCGACCGAGGGCCAGCAATAATGCGAGCCACGCCGCTGAATCGACCGGTGCAACTGGTGCAGTTTGACGGTGGGCGATGGGTTACTGTTGGCTTATAAAGACGTCGCTAGGCCAAGTGCAAGATCGATCTGGCAAGTTCCAACCAGTCGATCTCCGCGGCGTTGTTCGCGGCCGGTTGAGGCTTGCCCTTGGTCGACTTTGCTATCAATGCCGGAACATACGCTTGTTGATCGTCGACGATTCGAACCGGCCGATTGGCTTGACGCTTTAGTTGTTCGATCCGGCTGCGGTCGGTGTATTGCAGGACCAGGTAATCGCCGTCGATGCGGATCTCGCTGACCTGCCAGATCGCCGCGTCGAACCTCAGTTCCGCGATCTCCATCATCCGTTGGACTTCGATCGGCAGCGGGCCAAAGCGATCCAACAGCTCTTCGCGCATCTCCTGCAATTCGTCGAACTGTTCCATCCTTGCGATCCGCCGATAGAGATCGATCTTCTGCCGCAGATCGGGGACATAGTCCTCTGGCAGATAGGCTTCGATCGGTAGATCGACATCGACGTCGGCCGACAGTTTAGGGGGCAGTTTCTTCATCTGCCGGACTGCCGATTCCAACAACTGGCAATACAGTTCGTATCCGATCGCGGCGATGTGGCCACTCTGCTGAGTGCCCAGCAGATTTCCGGCACCACGAATTTCGAGGTCCCGCATGCTGATAGCAAATCCAGCTCCCATCTGGCTGAATTCTTCGATCGCCCGCATCCGCTTCGCCGCCGAGGGGCTTAGATGTTTGTGGGCGTCGATCATCATGTAGCAATACGCTTGATGTTTGTAGCGACCGACGCGGCCCCGCAATTGATGCAGATCCGACAGCCCGTACCGATCGGCTTCGTCGATGAAGATCGTGTTGGCGTTGGGGATGTCCAGACCGCTCTCGATGATCGTCGTCGCCAGCAGGATGTCGAACTTGCGAGCGATGAAGTCGACCATCACCTGTTCCAGGTCGTTTTCGTTCATCTGGCCATGCCCGACGACGATGCTCGCCTGCGGGACGATCCGCTTCAGCTTCTCCGCAACTTGGTGGATGTCGTTGACGCGATTGTGGACGAAATAGATCTGGCCGTTGCGGTTGAGTTCCCGGACGATCGCGTTGTGGATCAGTTTCTCATCCCACCGCGTGACCCGCGTCTCGACGCTCAAGCGATCTTCGGGCGGTGTCTCCAGGTTGCTGATATCGCGGACGCCGACCATCGCCATGTGCAGCGTTCGTGGGATCGGTGTCGCCGACATCGTCAGCACATCGACGTTGCTGTGTTTGGTCTTCAGCCGTTCTTTGACCTGCACGCCGAACCGCTGCTCTTCGTCGATGATCACCAGGCCCAAGTTGTTGAACTTGACGTTCGCTCCGGCGACGCGGTGCGTTCCGATCACGATATCGACTCGCCCCGACTTGATCCCTTTGAGCGTTTCTCGCTGTTCTTCGGGGCTGGCAAACCGGCTGAGCTTGCCGATATCGAAAGGGAACTCGCCCATCCGGCTGGTGAACGATTGGTAGTGCTGTTCGGCCAAGACCGTTGTCGGGACCAAGACGGCGACTTGATAACCGGCATCGACAGCTTTGAAGGCGGCCCGCATCGCGACTTCCGTTTTGCCAAACCCGACGTCGCCGCAGATCAAGCGGTCCATCGGCTGTGTCGATTCCATGCTCTCTTTAAAAGCGATCGTCGCCAGGGCTTGGTCGTGCGTGTCGGTGTAAGGGAATGAAGATTCAAACAGCCGCTGCCAATTGCTGTCCGATGGAAACGCGATCCCGCGACGCGCCGACCGCTGCGCCTGAAGCTCCAACAGTTCCGACGCCATGTCGGTCACCGCCGACTCAGCCGCTTTCTTGTTTTTGGTCCAGGATTGGCCGCCGATTTTTGCGAGCCGTGGACGACTCTTGTTGCCGCCGATGTAGCGTTGGATCAGCCCGATCCGCGTCGCCGGGACATAGATCTTGGTGCCGCCGTCGAATTCGATCGCCAGGTGTTCCAGTTTTTGGCCGTGCTTTTCCAGCAGTTCCAGGCCGCGGTAGAGTCCGATGCCGTGGGACAGGTGGACGACCAAGTCGCCCGGATGCAGTTGCAGGAAGCCGTCGATCGGTTTGCTGCGGACCTGGGCTTTGACGCGTCGCAGCGGCGTGCGGTGGAACAGTTCGGCACCGGTCAGGACCAGGACCGCGGGATCGTCGATCTGGAAACCGCCCCCGAGCGAACCGGTTTGGAAACTCAGTTTGCCCCGCTTGGCGACCTCGGTCCCGATCAACAGTTCGCTCATCCGTTGATTGTCGGCTGGCGTGTCGGCGACGACGATCACCTGTTGGTCGGCCGCAACTTGGTCGATCCGCCGCGTGATGTATTCCAGGTCTCCAACAAATCCATCGACCGAAACGCTGTGCAGGTCCAACACTTGGTCGGTTCCGGCTTCGGCTAACTGCGTTCCCATCGCGATTCGAAACGGTTGGCACTGGACCAGCAGGTCGTTCCAGGAAAGGTAGTCGTCGTGATGGCTGGTGCGAGCCAGCAGCGCGTCGATCGATTTCTTGCATGCCTCGGGATCGACGATCACGATCGCCGTCTCCGCCGGCAGATGCTGCATCAACGTTCCCGACGAATGGCTGCCACTGTCGACCGCTGAAAATTCAAACTGCGGGACATTGTTGATGCTGCGTTGGCTGGCGACATCAAACGAGCGGATCGAATCGATCTCGTCGCCAAACAATTCGATCCGGTAGGGATGCTGGTGATCGGGGGCGAAGACATCCAGGATCCCGCCGCGCATGCTGAATTCGCCATGCAGTTCGACTGCGGTCGAGGCGTGGAATCCAGCGGTCGCCAGCCATTGTCGCAGTTCGTCGACATCGATCCGTTGGCCGACCTTCAGCGTGCGGCTGGATTGTTCCAGCTTCTCCGGCGACGGGACGCCTTGGATCGCTGCGGTGATCGGGGCGGTGACGACATCGGGGACGCCGCCGGGCTGCCAGGCTCGCAACTGCTGCAGGACTTGCAAACGGCGGGCGTAATCCTGGTCTTGGATCGACTCGGGAGTCCCTTCGGCGGTGCTGAAGGGGAGCGTCAGGGCGCTCGGAATGTCGAACGATTCGAGGTCGGCGGCGACCAGATCGGCGGCGCTGCCGTCGGGCGTCAGGACCAACAGCGGGCGGGTGTGCTGGCACAGAACGGCGGTCAACAGCGAAGCCGTGCCGCTCCAGACGCCTTGGATCCAGAGCGGTTCGCCTGGTTTCCAACGCTTCAGCGCAGCGGCAACCGGGCGCCGCCGCGCGATCGCGGGGGGAAGTTGAGCAAGCGTTTTGATCTTCGATCGAGGTGCCCGTTTCGCCGGTTTGGCAACGGGCACCGAATCTTCCGTGGGAATAACCGCACCTCGCGATTCGTGTACCTTGCGAATTTAAAGATAACGAATCGCGGTGAGAAAACATCCAGGGCGGCGAAAAAGAATGGCGGCCGCAGCCGCCGTCGCAGGGCCCGTGGCGGCGGAGACTACTTTGCTGGCAAATTGAAGTCGCCGGTCAGATCGCGCCAAACGCAGTGGATGTGGTTGGCTGGATTGCCGGCCGCATCGGGCTGCGTGTTGACGAATTCGATCAGGAACGATTTGCCTTGGACGCGGTAGTAGTGGCCGATTCCGGTCTTCAACGCACCGCCCCAAGCGAAGTGGACGTCGTTCCAGCCATCGTTATCGATGATCTGACGACGGTCGGCAGCGACTTCGGCGGTCATCGAATCGATGTAGACATCGACCAGCGAGCGCAACATCTCTTGTTGCTGTCCGTTGAGCGAGGCGTACGAAATGCCAACCAGCTTTGGCGCGGTCGGTTGCGGTTCGCCCGCGTCGCTGATCTCGGCGGGGGCTTCGGCGGCGAAGATCGCTTTTTCGCGTTGGCTCGACTGCAGCGAAGCCATCAAATCGAAGGCCAGTTGCTCTTCGTCACGCAGCACGCGGGTTCCCTTTTTCAGCGGGCCGCTGACATCGTTTTTGATCTCGGCGGGATTGCTGGCGAAGAACTGAGGCGTCGAGTCGACGATCTTGCCCCCTTCGACGACGAAGTTCAACGACATGTGGTGCCCTTCAAAACTGAAGCCCCACGGTTGCGTGTCGCTCGGTTCGCCGAACAACGTTACATAATACTTCTCTGGATCGCGGCGGCCCTTGCTTTTGGGACCTTCCAATTCCAACAAGACAGCTTCCAGCGACATGATCCGTCGCGACTTCTCGTACCCGGATTCGCTGAGCGCCGCTCGCAGCAATCGCAGCGCGGCAGCTTTTTGAGCTGGGTTCATGTCGCGGATCACAAGCCCTTTCCGCGTTGGCATCGGAATGAAATGCCACTTCGTCCGCTCGGCTGCATCGTAAGCCAACAGCGCCTTCGATTTTGCAGCGTCGTCCAGCGTGCTCAGGAAGGCGTTGGCCGATTGAACCATCGCCGCACCGCCGGAGTTTGCTTGCAACAGGATCGCGCCGGTTGCTGTCGCCAAAAGCCCTCCGAAACAGAGCATCGTGATCAGGGAGAGGCGTGAGAAGAGTCGAGGGTTGCGCATATTGGCGGGTCCGTGGTGGAGTGAATGGATCGTGTGGGAGGCCGGGATGGCCAGCGAGTATGATATTCGCCCGCCGGCTGCAATGCAAAACGGGGATGCCCCTGTTGCTCGACGATCCTGTATCCGCATCGCTCGTCAATCGTGAACGACAGGAAGGGACTACGCGGCAAGCACTTCCCTGTCCAGTTCGATACGCTTCACGATCAGTCCGCATTCTTCGATCTGCTTTACGGCTGACTGCATCGCTTCGTCGCGTGACTCCGCTTCGCGATCAAACACAACTTCGACCCCTTCGGCATGGCCGCCAAGATGACCGTCATCACACCCCGCCGCCGCTAGACGGTCCGCCAAATCCAGCATCTCGTGTTCGCTCTTTACCTGGTGGTTTATCACCACTCGAAATCGATATTCAGTCATTTGATTTCTCGCTGTCTACACCTTGACCAGGGCAAGCCGCCACCTTGCGTTTGATCTGTCTCGCGTGATTTAGCGGGTTTCTCGGAGTCGAATAGATCGCCATTCAGCAACTTTTATGATCAAAATTGCAATGTATTGTACGCCCTGGCGTGGGCACGCGGTCCACTTTTCTTCACCGCCCAGCAGGGCTGATACCTCAAATTGAAACACTGAATAGCTCTGGGGGATTCGATGGCATGGTGGCACGCTCCCGAGATTTCCGTAGCGACTTTTTGCCACCGAGCACTCAGAGGGCAATGAGTCTTTGATTTTCTAGTTTAAGGTGTTGTCTCCGTGAACTCGGCGGCCTCTGTGGCGAAATCAAATTCTTCGTTCTCCACCAGCGTCTCTGTTAGCCTCGGGAGACGCTCCGATTCCGTGAAGTTCACTGCGGCCAAAACACCGTTTGTTGCATCTATGTTCAATGATCCGGATCGTGTTTGCCGGGGTCGAGGTCGTGATGGGTTTGATCGATGTGAATGTGCAGGTCGCGGCGTTTTTCGAACATCGCTTGCCAGCCGGCATCGGTGACGCGGCCTCCGTCGATGTACAGCGAACGCAGGCTCTTCAGATCGGCTAGCCGCAGCAGATTTTCATCGTCGACGGGAATGTCGATCAGGTGCAACGATCGCAAGCCGGTTAGTTCGCTGATCGGCTGGCAGATCGCTGCGGTGGCGTGAGTCGAACCGAGCCGCAGTTGCCGCAATTTGGAAAGCTGTTTCAGTTCGGCGATCCCCGCCGCGGTGACCTGCGACTGAGGTAGATTCAAAATTTCCAGCTCTGCCATTTGAGCGATCTGCTGCATCCCAGCGTCGCTGATCGGCGAAAACCGCAGCCGCAGGTGCTTGAGGTTGGGGCAGGTGGCGATCGCGGCGAGCCCCTTGTCGGTGACAACGCCTCCATCGATCAAAAGATCGGTCAGGGAATCGAGGTTCGAAAGCTGAGGGAGATCCGAAGCGGTGATCTTTGTGATGACGTCGATCCGCGTGGTTTGCGACGCTTGGACGTCGGCGATCTGTTGAGCAAAGGTTGGCTCGGACGTCGACGGATCGGTTTGCGAGTCGCGAATCGTATCGGCAGCCGGGTCGCGAGAATCCGCGGGGGGAGAGCTTGGGCTGCAGCCGATGATGGCTAGGCTTAGCGCTGCACCGCTGAACAAGAGCCGAGGCTCGGTTCGCCAGACGCTGGCCCGTTGCGTGCGGGAACAATTCGGTGAAGACATAAGGCGTGGGGGCGGTTGCGTAGAGCTGGGGAATTCGGTCTGCAACCTTCACTTATAAAGGATGCAGCGCCACGAAGAACGATCGAAAGAGGACTTCGCCCATTCTAGCCAGAGAACCGAGAGGTGGGAGCGCAACGAAAAGAGGGCGGTTGTCTGTGAATGCTCACAGGCAACCGCCCTCCGCTGTTCTCTGGCACCGAGGCGACGCATTGGCGACGCCCCGGTGCTCAGTAAAGCTCTGCCGCGAAGCACCGCATGGGACCCTCGACCCAGATAGGGTCCCAGTTGGCTATTGCTCCATCCCCGGAGGGATGGCAGTTGTCAGTTCCCGCAATCCGACAACTGTAACGGCACAGCTTCAATTGGCTTTCTTATCGATCGTCGAACAGACCACCACGGGGGTGGTAGTCCGATAGAAATGGCAATTACCAAGATCGAATCGAACGTGTCAACGCGGATTGGCCGTAAAGCAACAGAAAAGCGTAGAGCGACGGTCGCCAGGCGGATTACAAGGAACTGGGGGCGAGTGGGTTGAGATTGTAAAATACTGGGTTAATGAGCTTCCGCACCCATGAATTGCAAGCGTGGATCGTCCAGTCCCAGCCGCTTCATTTTTTTGTACAAAGTCGTCCGATTCACGCCCAACGTGTCGGCCGTTGCGGCCCGATTCCAGTTGTGCGAGCGCAGCGATTCCAGAATGATTCGTCGTTCGGGTTCTTCCAACGCCTCGCGGAGCGTCTGTGGCTGGTCGGGATCGTTGGATTGCATTCCTGACGACGCGACGCTGCCGATCACCGATTGTGGTTGCCCGGAACTGGCCAATAATTGCGGCGGCAGATCGTGTCGGGTGAGGACCGAATCGCGTGCTAGCAACACCGCCCGCTCGACGACATTTTCGAGTTCGCGAACGTTGCCCGGCCATGAATAAGCTTGCAGCGTCGCCAGTGCATCGCGATCGAAACCTTGGACATCGCGGCCGGTCGCTTCGCAGACTTCGCGGAGGAAGTGGTCGACCAGCAGGGGGACGTCGCCAGCCCGTTCTCGCAGCGCCGGCAGTTCGATATTGATCACATTGACGCGATAGAAAAGGTCTTGGCGGAACTGGCCGCTGGTCACCGCATGGCTCAGGTTTTCATTGGTCGCCAGGATCACGCGGGTATCGACGGTGTCGGTCTCGGTGCCGCCGAGCGGTTCGAATTGCAGTTCCTGCAGGACGCGAAGCAGTTTGACCTGGAAAGCCTGAGACGCGGTCCCGATCTCATCCAGAAAGATCGTTCCCCCGTCGGCTTGTTTGAATTTTCCGATCTTGTTTGTCGTCGCGCCGGTAAAGGCACCGATCACGTGTCCAAACAATTCGCTTTCCAGCAGATTGTCGGGCAACGCCCCACAAGCGACCTCGACAAAGGGATTGCTGCGGCGATTGCTCCGCTTGTGAACGGCGCGAGCGATCATCGATTTACCCGTTCCATTTTCCCCGGTGATCAAAACCGAAGCCCGGGCGTCGGCGACGCTATCGATCACGTCGAAGATCTTCAGCATTCGGTAATCGTGGCTGAGGATATGTTCCAGGCCAAAGCGGCTGTCCAACTGGGCTCGCAGTTGTTCGTTTTCCGCTTCGATGTTCCGCTGGGCCAGCGCCCGTTCCAGGGCGTGGGAGAGTTCTTCGTCGACCAACGGCTTGGTCAACAGATCAAACGCCCCCGCTTTTACCGCTTCGATCGCAGTACTGGGGGTCGCGTAGCCGGTCAGAACCAGGATAGCGCAATCGGGCTGACGCCGTTTGGTTTCGGCGATCAATTCAAAACCATCGCCGTCTTCCAAACGTAGATCCAACAGCAACAGATCGTAGCTGTGTTCTTGAATCGCGCGTCGGCCGGTGGCCAACGAATGGGCTTGGTCGACGCTGAATTGTTGGTATCGCAGCCAATCGGCCATCGATTCGGCAAGACGTCGATCGTCGTCGACTAACAGCAGCTTGGGATTCAAGGTCATCGGCGAACCTGTATGCGAAATAGAGTGCCAGCAAGCAAATGGAGAACGAACCAGGGATGCAATCAGCACGAAAGAAAACTTCTTTCCAGTATTTAGGTCGCAAATCGGGGTGCGTCAAAAAGACAACATCCACGTCGCCCGAACGCAACGGAGGCCCTCATTTTGTTGTAAATCCCGTTATTTCCGCCACTTCCAAAGCAAAAGACTGCTAAGGTTAATTAGGAGGTGTGCAATTACGCACACATTCGCTGAGGTTGACTCTTCTCTACCATCTATTGGCGGAAAAACACGCTCCAGTTGCGATTCACGCGAAATCGCAAATCAGATCGCTGGTTGATGTACGCCCTATTCTGTTATATTCCCCGTAAAAATTAGCCCCAGTCGAAGGCGACAATAGTCATGAAAAGTTTGGATGTTGTAATTATTGATGATCATGAGGTGGTTCGTAGTGGCATCACCAGCTTGCTGTCGGGCCCTGAAGTCACGGTCGTTGGTAGCGCGGCTTCCGGACAGGAGGGGCTGGAGTTAATGAGCAGCAAGCTGCCGGACGCCGTCTTGTTGGACATTCGTATGCCCGACAACGATGGGCTTTCGACGCTGCAAACACTTCGTGCCAGCCACCCGGATTTGCCGATCGTAATGGTCAGCACCTATGATAATCCGACCTACGTAGCCCGGTCGGTTGCATTGGGGGCTAACGATTACGTCCTCAAAGGAGATTCGCGTTCGGTCTTTTTGGACGCCATTAAGCGTGCCGCTAGCGGCGAAGAACCCTCCACTGACAGCTTGCTGCGTAAGATCGGCGAAGCGATGTCGCGTTCGGGGAAAGAAGCACCTCCGATGGACGTGCCGTTGACCGCTCGCGAGGTTCAAGTCCTGCGACACGTCGCTCTGGGCTTGAGCAACAAAGAGATTGGTCGTTCGTTGAACATCAGTGTCGAAACGGTCAAAGAGCACGTGCAGAACATTTTGCGCAAGCTGAATGCTGCCGATCGGACCGACGCGGCAGTTCGTGCCGTCAAGATGGGACTGGCCTAAGCCCAGACCGCAACGGCTGAAATTCTCTGCCCCACGGATCACTTGAATCGATACGACAAGTGGTCCAGTCAGGGTCCCAGCGGTTGCCGCGGCCCCAGCGGTTGCCGCCAGCTTCGATCATCCAAGCTGGCCAACTCCGTCTCTTTGCTCGATTCCCAACTGTCGCCCTGCGGCAGATCGACCGTCCCCATGCATTCCAGCCCCGCAGACAGCGGAGACGCATCGCAGCGGTGCTGCCGATGGGACGCCAAAGCGGATAACAAAAAAAGCTAGCTCCGATTGGAAGCTAGCTTTTTTCGTTTGATTGATGCTCGCCCCGCCTGAAAATACCAGCACGAAGCGCAAGCGAGTGGTCAAAGTAACCGGCGTAAGCAGCTTTTCGGTTTAATCAGCCGATTGGGCGTAAGCCCCGGTTCCGCTGCCACTAAACTGGTGCCAACGCCCAAACGGCTAATGCAAGGAAGCTCGTTGTGACTAAACCGACAAGCCGCTAGCGTTTGCTGGGGGATGCCTCTAGTTGAAACACGGAATTCCCTGAAATTGGATGCCCTGATCGGAGCGATTCTCGGATGCAATCGATGCACGGATCGAGTCGATGCACCGGCGCTCCTTTAGATTTCGGGAAGTCGGTTCGGCATCGAGCCAATAAAAAAGACTAGCCTCTGAGAGAGGCTAGTCTTATGCATTGCTTGGCAATTGGTTATCCCAAAGGGATCGGGATCGGGATCAGTCCCACCACCATTGGCCGGGCTTCAGCGAATCGGTCCGCTGCGATTTGTAGGCTTGAGCCGCCCGTCCTTCGCTGTCGGGTTGGATCCGGCTGCTGTTGAGTGCAACTCGCGGTTGCAGCTTGATACCGCCACCAAGGGGAGTCATCAGCGTGTTGCCACGCCAGATCGCGTTGACAGCCGTTTCGACTTGAACCGGTGCGGTGCGGGTTTCGACAGCAAAAGCTTGTTCGGAACCAAAGACTGGCATTTCCCAGCCCGCTTGGCCGTAGAAGTCTTGTTTTTGGATGTAGGCCGCGGCGATCGAAACGTCGATCAGGTTACGCAGTTGTGCGTAAACGACAACGGTCCGCGAAATCTCTTCGAATTTGTTGGTGAAGTCCTGGCAGAAGGCTTGGCTCGCTTTGTTGACGCCACGCGTTGCTTCGCGTTCGCCTCCCTTCCCGACGCGTTCACCCGCAGCGATCAACTTGACCCCTTTGCCGAGCAACTGCATCGCGTTTTCGTCTTCGCTGACGCGAACGCAATCGTAATTAGGAACAAAGTACCAGCGTTCCATCGCGTTGGCGGCGACTTGCCGCGGGTGGACCCGATCGACATAGCTGAGCAGACCGACCGGCAGTTTCTCCAGCCCGATACCTACCAATTTCATGCGGTAATCGGCTTCGACCAGCACTTGAGCGAAGTGTGTCGACGTCGAAACGCCCTTGAAACTGACGTTTTGCATTCCCATCGTCCCCTTCAGCCCGGCAGCCAAGCGAGCCGCGTCGCTGGGGCGAACTCGGCCGCGAACGCTAGCCAGGAACTGCTGCATCCGCTGTAGCCCCTCTTCAGTGGGGTCGATCGAGACGCTGATTACTGCATTTGATTTCTCGTGTGGCGGAAAGGCTCGCAACGCGACGACCAGATCTTCCAACAGGACGACAGGTCGGCCGGTGTCGATGCCGCGGACACGTCCGCTGGCGTCTTGGACGAAGCCTTCGGCAGGTCCCGCCAGAACGATTTCCCCTTCTTCGGGGTAGAAGAAGACGTATTCAACACCGGTCAGACCGGCGAGAGCAAGCATATCTTCGGGGACCTTTTCGCCCGCTTCCACCTTGGCGGCGACAGCTTGTTCGAGCCGCTGCAGCGAGATCTTTCGCAACGGGCTGCGTCGCGCCAAATCGGGGGGCAATTGCTGTCGAGCGGCCGCGATTCGCTGCCGCGTCAGTTCGGGCGAGAACTCACGAACGCGCAGGACTCCCGCGGCGTCGATCTCGATCCCCGCAACCTGATTGAAATTCTGATCGTTGTCGTTGTCGCCCCCACCGTCGCCAGAGTAGGCCTCGGTAAGCGGCAGGCCAGCAAAAACTACCGTCATCAACGCACTCAAGAGTCGTGTGCGGAGCGATATGTGCGAATTTGAAATCATCATCACGGGAAAGCCACCTTCATCGCTGTGAAAGCGTAGAGAAGAGTAAACGAACGGTCACGAACATCCTCAGATTAGTCTGAATCCCACCAGGCGACAACACTTTTGAATGCTCGCCGCCAATTAGTTGAAACGATTCATCCGATTGTGCCCATCGTCGGGCGTGCCAGCGACAGATCGCTTGGCGCGGCAGGCGACGGAGCTAGCCAACATCCCCGAGTCCGCCCAACGCCGCTTCGGCGGCGCGGATCCCGCTACTGAGTGCCCCCTGTATCGACGCCGTCTCGCGGTGGTCGCCACAGACAATCGGCATTCCCGCCCGTTGGACCGGTTTGATCACGGTTTGCATGCGATCGATCGATTGTTCGGGCAAGGCAAAGGGGATGTGAAACGTCCGCAGCAACGACCACGTGTCGACCTGTTCGCCAAACCAACTGCGGAGTTGTTTTACCACCGGTTCGTGCAGCTCCATCGCCGGCACGTCAGATTTCAAAACGCTGACGCTGATCAGCGTTTTGCCGGCCGGAGCATATTCGGGAGCGACCGTGCTGAGTTCGCAAAGGTTGTTGATCGGCCCCGACGTCTCCCCCGACAGAATCATTTGCTTCGTCTGCAGCGGAGCTTCGTCGGCGGTGAAATAGAGGCAGCTGACCTGTTGCCAGGGGATGTTTTCGTCGATCTTCAACAACCGGGCGGCGGCGGGGCCTTCGGTCGCGATCACGATCTGATCTGCCGATCGCTGCGAACCATCGGTCATCCGAACCGTCGTCCCTTCGATTTCCGAGACCGTCGATTCCAGCTGAAGCCTGTCGGCCGGGATCCGTTCGGCCAGCTGTTGCGGGATCGCTTGCATTCCCTGAGCTGGGACTGCGGCATCTCCTTGAGCGAACATTCGAAGCACAAACTCCATCATCCGGCTGCTCGTCTGCAGCTCGGGATCGAGAAAGATGCCTCCCAACAGCGGCTGCAGGAATTGCTCGATAAAGCGATCGCTGAAGTTCAGCCCTGGCAAGCGGTAGCGAGTCGGCTGGGCGACGTGCTCCCAAATCTCATCGAGCTCGCCGCGGCAGACGTCTCGACTCAGGCGAGCCATGCGAAGCTTATCGGCTAGCGATCCGACGGGGCTCAGCGCGCTGGCGAGGATCGACGCGGGGCGGCGGCGGGGATCCAACAGCGATGAAAATTGATCGCCGCAGCGAACCAAAGCTCCCGGTTCTAACGGCCGTAACTGCAACCGGTCGTAATCCAGCAACTGCTGGGCCGCCGGGTAGGCTGTCAGGAAAACTTGAAAGCCATGATCCAGCCGGTAACCGTCGACGATGTCGGTGCGAACGCGTCCGCCAACGCGGTCGGTCGCTTCCAGAATTTCAAAGTCGACGCCGCGCTTGGCCAATTGAACGCCGCAGGCCAAGCCGGCCAGACCGCCTCCGATAATGATGACCTCTTTTTTTCTGTTGTCACGCACGCGGAAGCACTCGGTTGGCTGGCATTAAAAGGAAACGTCGGGTCGGATCGATTGCAGGTTTAAGATCGAACTCAGTTCCCGCATCGCTTGTTGCGTCTGTTCGATCCGATCGAAATCTCCCAGATCGTCCAGCGTTAGCTTAGTCGGATAGTGCGAGATCACCCAGGCCCGCAGCCGATCGTCCAACTGCGGCGACCAGATCAGACTCGCGGGGATCTTTTCCAATTGATCGTCGTCGATCGGCACGCGCAACCGCAAACATGCTGGCCCGCCGCCGTTGTTCATACTCTCCCGCAGATCGACGAATTCGACGGCGGTGATCGGATTGGGATCGGCAAGGATTTTGTCGATCGCGGCCCGAGCCCGTGGATGCTGCTGGCAGGCCAGAGGGGAGATCAATCGCAGCGATCCGTCGCGGTCGTCGCCAGCGCGAACGATCTGGCTGTTGAACAGATAGGTATCGATCGCGTCGGCAAGCGAAAAATCGTTTGCAGCGATTTCGATCCGGTACAGCGGCCCGCCAGTCGATTTTTGAAAGTCAGCTGCCAGTTGGTCCAACGCCGACTCCGCATCTTCGAACGCCAGTTGGTGATACAGCAGAACGTTTTCGCAGCTGGTGGCGACGACGTCGTTGTGAAACGCGCCAGCCTCGATCGCTGCGGGATGCTGCTGCAGAAACAGAGTCCGCTGCGGCAGCAGCTGATGCCGCCGGGCGATCGCTTGGCAAGCGGCTTCCGCTTGGCGTGGCGGAAACCGCGTCCCTTGAGCTTCACCATAGACAAAGAGATCCCAGGAATCGTCGCCGCTCGGATCGCTCAACCGCATGTGGTTCGCAGCCCCTTCATCGCGCAGCGGCGTCGCTGGCGGAAGCGGATCGTGGACGCAAAAGCTGGCGTCGGCAAAGATCTCGCGCAACACAGCCGTCGTCCATTGCGGTTCGATCGAGCGGTGCAAGCTGCTGACCAGGTTGGCGGGCGAAAAATGAGTCCGCCGATCGCCGCCGCGGTTGCTGCGCGTGACCGTCGCGGCGTTGGCCGCCCACATGCTCGACGCGCTATAAGCCGCCGACAACAGGCTCGGCGCCGCCTGGCTCGCCTGGCCGATGATCTCCGCCGGCGTCCCCGCGAACCCACACGCTCGCAGCAGTCCCATGTCGGGGCGCGGTTGCGGCGGCAGCACGGCTTGTCGGCAGCCGAGTCGTGCGAGAGTCGCCATTTTGTCGAGCCCCTGCAGCGCGGCAGCTCGCGGATTGGCAACCTCCCCGGCGTGCCGATGCGATGCCAAGTTGCCGATCCCCAATCCGCCAAAGTGATGCGTGGGGCCTACGATACCATCGAAATTGATCTCGGAAATTGTCACGGTTGGGTATCTTCTAATCCAGGTAGAAGCGAAGCGGGGGATGCCAGCCGATCGCTCTCCAGCGAAGCGACCGGATCGCTGCAGAAATCAGCGGCAAAATAACCGGCCGGGCGATGATTGCCACTCTCGCGGATACCGCCAAAGGCCAAGCGGCCGCTGGCGCCGGTCGTCTGCCGATTCCAATTGATCACTCCGGCGCGAACCTCGTGGCGAAAACGAGCGAAGTCGTCGGCCGATCCGCCGACCAATCCAGCCGCCAGTCCGAACCGAGTCGCGTTAGCCGCCGCGATCGCTGCGTCGAAATCGTCGACCCATTGCAACTGCAACAGCGGGCCAAAACACTCCTCGTCGTCGACGTCCGCTGCCGTCACATCGATCAGTCCAGGCGACACCAACGAACGGCAGACCGAATCGCGCGACGCAGCCACCAGCGACAGACCTCCCTGCTGACACAAGGCCGCTTGAATCGCCAACACCTTCTCGGCGGCGGCGGGAGAAATCAACGGACCGCAGAACGGGGGCAGATCGGCGTCGGGCAGACCGCAGCGGATGCGAGGGATCGCCGCCACCAAACGCTTTACAAACTCGCGGTTCTCCGGAGATTCGACAACGATCAATCGGCGGGCGCAGGTGCAGCGTTGGCCGGCGGAAAGGAAAGCCGACTGGATCACCAGATCGATCGCCGCAGCCATCGGTTGCGCGTCGGCGACGACCAACGGATTGTTGCCTCCCATTTCCAGAGCCAATTGGACTTCGGGACGCCCCGCCAATTGGCGATGGATCGCCGCCCCCGCGGTTCGGCTGCCCGTGAACAGGACGCCGCCGGTTTTCGGATGATCGATAGCCGCGGCGGCGACCTTGGCGTCTCCCTGCAAAAGGTTGATCACTCCCGCTGGCAGCCCCGCCGCTTGCCAAGCCTGCACCAACATCTGACCAACCGCCGGCGCTAGTTCGCTCGGTTTGAAGACGACCGTATTGCCAGCCAACAGGGCGGGGATGATCTGGCCGCCAGGAAGATGCAGCGGGAAGTTGAACGGCCCGAGAACTAACATCACACCGATCGGACGATAGCGACCGACGGCACGGAAACCATCGAGGTCTTGCTGAGTCACAGGGGTGCGGTCGTCGATTGCGGCGATCGAAACTTCGACTTTTGCGATCGATGTCGCGACTTCGGTCGCTGCCTCCCAGACCGGTTTACCTACTTGTTGTGAAATGCAGCGGGCAAATTCGTCGCGGCGACTGGCAAGTTGTTCGCCAAAGCTGCGGACGACGGCGATCCGATCCGCCAGAGAGCAAGCGGCCCAATCGGCCGCGGCGCCGGCGGCCGATTGAACGGCAACCCGAGCTTGGTCGCCGCTCGCTTGGCGTCCCGACCATACGGTCGATTCGTCGGCTGGGCTGGTTCGATTCAGCGGCGGCCCCTCGCCAGCGATCCAGTTTCTCTCGATGAACAGATCGGACAGCGGTTCTTCGCGGCGGGTGGAGTCTGGCAACGGTCTGGCCTTCGGTTTAGTGAATCCGCGATCCGGCGGCCGATTGCCAAAGGTCGGCATTCGTTCCCATCGCCTGTTTCAGCGGATCGGTCACTTGGTTGACTTGTTTCAGCAATTCTTTGTCCAACGGTCGCGCGATCGCTTCGGCGTTGGCTGCGATTTGTTCTGGCGAACTGGCACCAACCAAGATCGACGTGATCTGCGGATTCGACGCCAACCAACGCAGCGCCAGTTCGACCATTGTATTGTGCGAGACGTCGGCGAACTGCTGCAAGCACTCGATGGTATCAAACGTCAGCGTCTCGTGTCCGTCTTCGTCGTGACGGACGTGTTCGCGCTGCGACGAGAAGTGTCGGCTGCGGGCGCGCGTCGCTGGCACCTCGTCGGCCGTTTTCCATTCGCCTCGCAACATCCCGTGCATCAGCGGGCTGTAGGCGAGAACACCCATCTTCTGCGTTTTGCAGCGGGGCAGGATCTCGTTTTCGATCGCGCGGAACAACAGGTTGTAGGGCAATTGATTGGTCGACGGTTTCTCCAACGAAGAGACCACGTCGAGTTGTTTTGGGCCGAGGTTGCAGACGCCGACAGCGCGAGCTTTGCCAAGCTGCTTCAGTTGGATCAACGCGCCCCAGACTTCGGCTAGCTCCTCATCGGTGCCGGCCCAGTGAATTTGATAGAGGTCGACGTAGTCGGTTTTCAGTCGAGTCAGCGATGCATCGAGCCCCGCGGCGACCTCGTCGGCAGTGGTTTGCGCCGGCGTGCACTTTGTGGCGATTTGGACTTCGTTGCGTTTCCCAGCCAGCAATTCGCCCAACAGCGTTTCGTTGGCGCCATCGGCATACATTGTGGCGGTGTCGAACAGCGTGATCCCGGCATCCAACGCGGCAGCGACTGTCGCTTGTGCCGCTGCGGAATCGCGTTGGCCCCAATGGAAATCGCTGGTCAAACCCCAGCAGCCCAAAGCCAGTTGCGAAACGGTGACGTCGGATCCGGGAAGGGTGGATTGTTTCATCGCGTTGCCAAATGTTGCCTGTTCTGGTCCACGTGGAAGGGACGACCGATCGACCTTCGTTATCGAGGGTTGCCGCTGGCGCAGGGTGCTGCCGCACGCGGTGGGTTATCAAGTGAACGTCTCACCGAAGGCCTGATGTTATACTTCAATCGCGACGCCGCAACATCCTTGCAATGCTGGCGCTCCCACCGATTTGGCTGCATCCGCTGCCGAGCCGCCGGTTGACGCAGCGTTCCGCAGACAGTTTCATACCGATTGCCAAGGAGCGTCGCAGGCTGCTGAACGCGGTTTCCTCAGTCGTTCCCTATCCGACAACCGGGGGTTCCCCGGATCGCAACGCAGCATTGGACTCGCCATTTGCTCTCCCGCCTTCCAAGGATTCTTTGCAATGAAGACCAACGATCGATTGCCGATGATGGTTAAGATTTTGTGTTTATTCCTCCCCGCCACGGCGCTCTTCGGACAGTCGACCGATTGGCCGCAGTGGCGCGGTCCGCATCGCGACGGCAAAGCAGCCGAACAGGCGTTGTTGCAGCAGTGGCCCGAGGGTGGCCCCAAGCTGAAGTGGACCTTCCGCGATTGCGGCGTCGGATATTCGGGGTTCTCGATCGTGGGTGACCAATTATTCACGATGGGGCTGGAAGAGGGCCAGTGTTATGTGATCGCTGTGAAGCCGAGCGACGGCAGCGAACTCTGGCGCACGCCGATCGGACCGGCTGCAAAAGAGGACGCTTATCTAATGGGCTGGGGAGGCGGGCCGCGTAGCACCCCCACCGTCGATGGCGATCATTTATATGCGCTCAGCGATACCGGCGTGTTGGCCTGCTTGAAAACCGCCGACGGTGAATTGGTTTGGAAAGTCAGCCTGGTCGACGACTTCGGCGGCTCGATTCCCAAATGGGGTTACAGCGAATCGGCGTTGATCGACGGCGACCGCGTGATCGTCACGCCCGGCGGTAAGAACTTTATGATCGGTTTGGATAAACAAACCGGAAAACAGATTTGGGGCAGCGAAGGGATCGAAGCGAAGGCGCAGTATGCGTCGGTAATCAAACACACCGTCGATGGGATCACGTTTTACGTCACCGCCAGCAACCCGGGACTGATCGCCGTCGATGCAACCAGCGGCAAGCAGGTGTTTGCCGACACGGGCACTGCCAACGGCGTCGCGGTGATCCCAACGCCGATCGCAACGGGCGACTTCGTTTACCACACGTCGGCCTACGATGCCGGCAACACGTTGGTCAAATTGGCCAAGGGGGATTCGGGAACCCTGGCTGTTGAACCTGTCTATTCGCTTTCGAAGGAATCCAAAAGCATGGAGAACCATCACGGCGGCGTCGTGTTGGTCGATGGCGTGATCTATGGATTCACCAAGACAAATCGTGGCAACTGGATGGCTCAAGACTTCCAAACCGGCGACACGCTGTGGATGGAATCGGTCGGCAAGACGCGCAGCGGTTCGATCGCGTATGCCGATGGCCGGCTGTATTGCTACGGCGACCAAGATGGCTCGGTCGTGTTGGCTGAACCAAGTCGCAATGGTCTTGTCGTGAAAGGTAAGCTTGTGCTGCCCGAACAAACGGACATCGACCGCGGCAAGGGAGCGATCTGGGCTCACCCGGTGATTGCTGGCAATACATTGTTTCTGCGCGACCAAGATCTGGTCTTCGCTTTTGATCTGAAACGTTAGACGATCCGGTTTATTGAACCGTCGATGGAAACGAAAAAAGCCTGGCTGCGATCGCTCGCGGCCAGGCTTTTCGTTTTGTTGCGTTGGATGTCGCAGCGGCTTACAGTTCGGGGACGGTTGCCGGGTCGACATCGCCCACCATGTGAAGGTGGTTGTGATCGACATAGATGATTTCGACCGAGTCTTGATCTTCGAGCGTGTGCGGCACAGGATAGCCGACGATCGTTCGCTCGGAGAAGTAGACGGTGCACTTGTAGTGAGCGTGGTGCAGTTGAACCGGGCCAACCAAAGGCATCACGCGAGGCGGATCGACGTAATCGGCGATCTTCTCTTTGATGATCCGCACGTTGTTGCGTTGACGCTCAAACAGCAACGGAATGCCACCTTGGATCGGCCGCGCTTTCTCCAGGGCCATCATGACTTCGTCGTCGCTGGGAGGATCCAACGCGATGGGGGGACCACCCGAGGTGATCGGTCCCAGAATTGGCACGCGAGCGTACCGTTCGTGCTCCCAGAACTTTTCTTCTTGCCGGTGTTGGTAATAAGGGCTAACGGGAATTGGGAATCCAAAAATTCCCAACGTTGCCCCCGAGTCTACACCAAAGCAACCCGCTGAACTGATAGCCGCCAACGCAGCAAGCAGGGTGAGGAGGGTCTGTGATCCTTTGCGATTCATCCAATCAGTCCTTCGCGGTTGACTATCCATCGTCGCCAGCAGCGGTTGCGTGCTCTTCCTGATGCCCGCACGCTGCCCATGGAAATCCTGTTTCCAATATTATCTATCGTGTAAATTTGTAACGATCTTGCGGGTTTTTCAGGTAAACCGCCAAATTCCTTGTCGCTAGCAATTGTCTGCCGTCGTTCGGCGACAAATCGGCTGCCCGGCAGCATCGGACAAGCGACGCGTGGGGGCCGTTGCAGCTCCGTTCTGCAGGGTGAATCCTTGCAGATGGGGGCGACAGCGTAGCCGATCGGCGGCGTTCTATTGGCCCGTTGCGCAGACAGGCCAGCTGCTCGCGGGAGTGCAAACGAAAAAAGCCCTCGACATAATGTCGAGGGCCTTTCATCGCAAGCATTTAAGAAGGGGACGCTAGCTGACGACTAGCGAGACTTCGACGAGTAGTCGAGCTGCCACCATCCGTCGTCCCATTCCAGGGTCACCTTGCGCCAGTTCAATGGCACTTGGGGATAAGGATAGAACGGGCCGATGTAAGGCCAAGCCGATGGGCTGTACTGCTTGGGGTACGACAACGCGGCGTAGTTTGGGTAAGCCGAGTAGCCAGGCCATGCGTAGTTAGGCAGGTTGGGTTGATCGGTTCGTGGCGAACCGTAAGCCATTCCAGCGGATGCAGGTTGCATCGGCATCGGTTGGCCACCCATCATCGTCGCTCGGTTGACAGCCATTCCGTTCGATGCGTTGGCATACGGTTGCGGCATGGTGCTAGGACGATAAGGAACAGGCATCATTCGTGCTGGCGAACGCGTCATGCCAGCATGGGGTGCCGCTTGGGCAACCGCAGGCCGTGGAACCGGATGAACCGAAGTAGGAGCAAGTCCTGGCGATGGCATCGGAACCGGTGCTGCCGAGAAGACGGGGACCGCGTCGGAAGCTTGGCGAACACGCCCCGAATCGTCTTTCATCATGACGTTGATGTCATTCAATACATTGGTCACGCCAGGAACGTTGCGGACGATTTCCAGCATCGTTTCGCGTTGTTCGCTGGTCACGGTGCGACCTTGCAACCAGACCTCGCCACCGTTGGTGGTGATGTCCATGGCGAATCCACGCAACCGACCATCTTGCTTTGCTTGCGTCAAAGCTTTGGTGATCCGGGCGTTGAGTTCGCGATCGAGATCCCCGGCGGTCGGTTGAGGAACCGAGACGATAGGTTCATTGTTGCTGACAGGAGCAATTTGAACGGGTGCAATCGTCGTTGCCAGTTGAGTCACAGGACCCTTGGTCGGACGGGTGATCGCTTCGGGAACGACAACTTTGCCCGCAGGCTTTACGACGCCCGCTGGGGTCGCATCGACGATCAATACCGGTTCTGGCTTCTTGATCGATGAGACCGCGGTTGCTTCTGGAACCGACTTGACGGCTGGTTTGGCCATGACCAAAGTTGGTGCCGTGGTCGCTGGCAATTTCATGCCGTCGACAATGTCTTTAATGCCTTCAATGCTCTTGGTCGCGTCGAGGACCAAATCCCGTTGGGTCAACGATGCGACGCTGCCATCAAAGGCAACCACACCGTCGTTGACCTTCAGGTCGACCTTGAAGTCTTTCAACGCGCCCGAGTCGCGATGAGTCTTTAGCTTTGCAATAATCTGTTCGGCGATCTCGCGATCTCCCGACCACGCACTCAACGGCATCGACATCGTTGCCATCATCGCCATACCGACAAATAGTCGTCGCATGGTAACCCCCTCCCTAAGTTCAATTTGTAGATCCCACCGGATCTCTTGCTGCGATTCTTTAGCGGTGATAGCGGTCTGAGAACAGCGTCGCTGCCACCTAACAAAAACCTTCTGGATCGATCTGCCTGGTCGGCAAATGCGTGTTTCCGGTAAACAGCTTTGAACCGTGCATCGAAGCCTAGCGCAAACCTGTTTCCTGTCTAGTTTTCGGCCAAACGAATATGCAGCCGATACGGTTTTTTCCGATTTTGTTGGTCTTCACGATTCTGCGTAGCTTACGGTGGCGCGATGCGTAGAGCGTGAAGAAGTCGAACGAGCACTCCATCGAACGATTCGATAGGGCAAAAACGTCGGCGCGGGCACGCGTTGAGAGGACCCAGGGAAGCGAAAACCGGTCCCTAGTGGCATCGGCATCGCGGCGGCTGACGGCGCAAATGCCAGCTAAGAGGACCGGAAGAAGCGGGGAAACGCTTGGCGATGGCATCGGCATCGCGGCAGCTGGCGGCGCAAATGCCAGCTAAGAGGACCGGAAGAAGCGAATGAACGCTCCAAACGCCAGCAACGAACCAAACAGCGGGATCAAGACGATCAGCAATTTGGGGTTGAAGAACGTTGCACCAATCAAGATCACGCCGATAGCTGTCGCCCCAGGAGGCAGCCAGGCCGCGGGGCGACGGACCACGGGGTAGGCGACCCAACAGGCAAACAGCACAAATCCAACCCGCAGAAGAGCGGCGTTGGAGACCGATTGGCCCAGTCGATCGCTTGTCAATTCGCCGATCCCACCCCACGCCAGCAGAACGACCGCAACGATCAAGATCAGCACGCGTTGGATGTCGATTTTGGTTTCACTGCTCATCGGCGATCAGATCCGTTCCAACGATCGGATCCAACGTCCGACCGCATCGCGAACTTTGGGATCATCCGCCAACGGTTCTTTCTCCGTCGATGGCTGCTGGAGAACGGGGAAACCGACGTTGGCGATCACACGTCCCCAAACAGGCATCTCGGTTCCGCCGACGACCAGAAATTGGACCGGCGAGGCGGGATCGTTTTCGCTCAACGCAAACCCGCCCGGTCGACTGCCCGAAGCGGCAATGCCACCTCGGACCAGTTCGCGATCACGCAGCGCGACAAGCATGCTCATCTCCGCTCCCGCTCCAAATCCGCCGACGACGATCTGTTGCGGCGCGACGTTGATCGCCTGTTGCGTCTGTTGAATCAACCGCACGATCACGTCCGATTCGGCGGGCTTCCAGCGATCGCTTTCGGCTGCCCCGATCGCCAGGATCGCCAACTGATGCTTCGCCGCGACACTTTTCCATGCTTCGACCAACGGTTCCAATTTCTCGGTACCCGGGCGAGCCAACAAGACAAGCAGGCCAAGGCTAGGTCCTTTGTCTCCCTTCGGTTTCAGCAGACAGCTTTTGTTGGAGACGTCCGGCAGCGAACGGGGGACGATTTCCCAAGCCTCTTCGGCGATCGGATCCTTCAGTTCCGGCAGCTCAGCAACAACGGTTTCGGGAGTCGATTGCAGGTCGCAGCGAACGTCCAACGGTTTGCCGTCGCGAAGGACTGTCAAATCCAAGTCCTCGCCGGGAGGATGGGTCATCACCAACAACCGGGCCCGATCGACGTCGTCGATCTTGTTGCCATCGATCGCTTGAATCGTGTCGCCGATCTGCAGCTTCGCACTGGCGGCGGCCGAGTCGTCAAAAATGTGAGCGATTTGCAGCGATTTGTCCTGCGAATCGGCCAGCACGCCCAGCACCCGCGGCCGGAAGGCGGGGATATCGGCGGCCAATTCGACCTCGAACTCCAGCTCCTTCTCGTCGCGGAGAACCTTGATTTTCAAGACCTCTCCCGCGTCGCGTGGCCCCAGTAATTGTTTGATGTCGGCGTTCCAGCGAACAGCTTGTCCGTCGATCGCGATCAATTTATCTGCGGCTTGAATGCCGGCTCGCTTCGCTGGCGAAAGAGCCAGGACAGCCGACAGCGTCGTGTCATCGGAAAAGGGCATCTTGCTGGCCGGCACAATCCCCAGCTTGCCAGCCCGAATGTCTTTTCCCGCCTTCATCGTTTCGACCCGGCTGGCGATTGCTTCGGCCGAGACAACAAAGGCGATCCCCGAATCGTACCAGTCCGACTTTTCACCCGCCGACCCCGCTTCGGGTTTCATCGGGACCGAGATGCCGATCATTTCGCCGTTGATATCGACGACCGGACCGCCATAAAACGACGGTGAAATACGAGCGTCGATTTGCACTGCGCGGCCGAACATTCGCTCGGTGGCACTGACGATGCCGATCGAAACCGAAGGGGTTTCGGGCGAGATCCCGCGGCCGACGGCGATCGCCCACTGGCCAACACGCACCTTCTCCTTGCGCTGCAACGCGACATGGTTCCCCGAACCGCTGGGTTTTGTTTTCAGCAGCACCAGCTCGCGGCTGAAGTCCCGCGCGACAAGTTCCGCTGGCTGCCGCGAACCATCCGCCTGGACGATCAAGATGCTCGCCGGCGTCTCTTCCAAGCCCCACAGGCTGGTCAGAATATGCCCTTGGTCATCGATCCGCGTTCCCGAAATCGGCGCCCCCAGGGTCAGTTCGCCCTGCGATGCCGAAGCTCCAATCGTTTCGATCTGCACCACGGCACCTGCCGTTTTTTGGATCGCTTGTTGGATCGCTGCGTATTCGGCGTCTTGAGCGATCGCGACGCCAGGCGGCTGCGACGCGGCAAACACGACGGCTAGCGAAAGACTCGCAATGAACGGAGCGATGCCCCGGCGGCCTCGCCGCGACGACTGGTGATTTTGTCTCATGTGTTTCATCCTAACTGACTATCGAACCAGTCTCAGCGACAAGATTTCCGAGCCCCGCTGCAGGACGATCGAAACCGGATCGCGGCGATCGATGCTGCGCAGCTGCTCCAACAGACGGTCCTGGTTTTCAATCCGGACCTTCCCAACCAACAGAATCAAATCGTCGGGCCTCAGCCCCGCCGCGGCGGCGGGCGATCTGGGCACGACGGCGTCGACGTAGGCGGGCGTCTGATCCAAGACGTTGGGGACCATCAACATTCCCAGAGTTTCAAAGTTGTGCGATTTGTCGCGAGCCAACAGCTCCGTTTTGGGTGGCTCGACGATCGCTTCGCCCGAGACGATCGCTAGCAACCGCGGCCGCAACGTCGTTGCGGGCAGGGCGTAGTTCAGCCAGGCACCGCTGCGCGCGTCGCGGAGTTCCTTGCCGAGCATGCCGACAAGTTCGCCGCCTCGAGTGACCAAAGCCCCACCGGCCGCGCCGGGGTTGTTCGCAACCAAGTCCAAGATCAGGACCTCGCCTTGATAAGCCGATTTGAAGACGCCGCTGCGGGCGTCCAGTTCGGCAACGCCAGCGACGTAGCCCTGCATCACGCTCGCTGGTTCCCGGCCGGTGGCGATGTTAAACAGATTGCTGATCGCCAACACCGGCTGGCCGGCTTGCGTCGGTGGCACCTCCCGAATCGCGAAGTAGGGCAAATCGCCTGCTTCAATTTTCAAGACCGCCAGTTCTAACTGGGGTTCAAATCCGACAACTTCGGCTTCGAAGCGTCGCCCGTCGTCGAGGATCACCACGGGATCAACGTCCAGGACATAGCTCCAGGCCGTCGCGATGTGCCCCTCCGGAGAGACGAGGAAACCGCTTTGATAGGCTTCCAGACCTCCCAATCCACCGGCACCGTAGACCTTCACGACTTTACGCCGCGCGTCTTGGATCGTCTTTTTGACGGGATACTGAGCCTGTAGCAGAGCGGTGTTGAGGACCAGCGTCGCCAGCAACGCCACCGTCACGCATCGAATTCTATTGTTCATTTGCCGACGCCTTCCATTGTTCGACCTGCATCCGCCAAGCCCGCCGCTCGCCAAAATAGAGCGACAGTCCAACGGGTTGATTTTTGTCTCCCGCTTCGATCAACAGTTCCGCCGGGTCGCGGAAGCGATCGGCCCAGCATTCGACAGCTTCCAGCCGCCCCGATTCCGGATCGAAGTAGAACCATGATTCGAGTTCTCCGGAGGTGCCGACCAAGACGTCGCGGAGTGGATATTCGCCACGCAGCGGCATCGTCCCCAGATAATAGACCTCACCGAATCGATCGGGCCCCAATTCAACCATCCGATGCCACGCGTCCAGACAAGCGGCGAAGGCGGGCAATTGCTGGCTATCGATCCCGTCGTATAAAGCTGTCGGGTCCAACAGGGTCGGCTGGCCCCCATCGGTTGCGATCGAGACCTGCTTGCCCAGAGTCAGATCCAGCACGGGGCCATCGTTATCGGTCGGTCCCTCGATCGTCCAAGCTCCCGACGCGTTGGGGCTGTGCTTTTTCAAGGACTCCCACAACCGCTGCTGATGCAGTCGATTGAAGTAGTAATTGGCGTATCCGTGTTTGGCTTCGTAAACCGCTTCGACCGACGCCGGCAGTTCGGCGTCATGAGCGTTTGCGGCAGCGATCTGATCCTTTTCGGAATCCCCTTCTTTTTCCTGCGGGCGAGGAGGAGGTGGCGGCATCGACGCGGCCATCTTCTCTAGCAGTTCATCGCGTCCGTGGACGCCCGCCAAGCGGACGATCGTGTCGACGTTGCGACCTTCGTGGCGGAAGCTGATCGGCACTCGCCAGCCTTTGGGAAGCGTACCGAGCACGTTTTGCAAGTCGTTGGCCGACGCGACGTCGCGGCCGTTGACCGCCAGGATTTCGGCACCGTAACGCAGCCCGCGGCGGTAGGCGTCGGAGTTCTCTAGGATATTGCTGACGATCACCTTCCCTTCGTCGGTGGCAACGGTCGCACCTAGCGTGGCGTGATCGACGATCCGGCCGCTGTGCAGATAGCCGAGGAAGTTCTTGGCTTGGTTGATTGAAATCGCGTAGCCGACGCCAACGTTCACGCGGCCTCGCTTTTCGAAGGAGGCGCGGCCGACGATACCGATCAGTTTCGAATCGGCAGCGTACAGCGGACCGCCCGAATTCCCTGGATTGATCGACGCGTCGGTTTGCAAGCAATCGGCGTATTCCAAAAGCGTTCCCGAGGGATATTGATAGCGATGAACGCCGCTGATCAATCCCCAGGTGACGGTCGGTTGCAGGTCGTTGGCCAGCAGGAACGGGTTGCCGATCACCATGCACCAATCGCCCTGTTGGACGCGGTCGCTGTTCCCCAGCTCTGCGGCGGAGAAGTCGCTGCGTCCCAGCAGCTTGACGAGCGCCAGATCGCCGACCGGATCGATTCCCACGATGACTGTGTCGTAAAGATTCCCGTCGGCCATCCCACAGACCATGTACGCGCCGGCGGGGCTGCTGACGTGAAAATTGGTCAGCGCGAAACCTTCCGGATCGATCACCACTCCGCTGCCGCCACCGGCTCCGCTGGGGACAAACACGCTGACGGCCGACTTGGTCGCCTGGGCGATCGCCGCAATCCGATCCGCTTCGGCTTTCAAAACGCTAGCATCGACATCCGCACTGCGGCCGGTTGCCGGCAAGGCGACCAGCAGACACGCGGCTAAAAACGACTTCCGGTCGATCATTTTCGCAACCTCGGTTTCCTGAGCAGAAGAGCATCTCCGGTCGAACTGTCCTGCCCCGATTCGATGCGGATCTGCATCCGTCGCTTCCCCGCGACATCCAATTGAATCGCTTCGGGCAGCTCCGCCGCCGTCAGTTTTTTGTCCAACGCGGCGTCATCATCCAACTGGATCACCACCCGGACGACGCCGCCGTCGAAGGAGCGGTTGGGAGTTTCGACGATCGTTTCGAACAAGCGGTCGTCGTCGCCCAACCGGATCGTCAGTTCCGAACCTGCCGACAACGCGATCCCCGCAGCGACATCGCGCGGGCCAAACATCGACTTGGAAAATTCGGGATCCAAAAGCCCGCCGATCGCAGCGGTGAAAGAGACGTTTGCCGCGTCGGCGGCTCGCAGCATTCGCACGTTGCCGCGGAATTCGATTTGGTGAATCCGATCCAAGGGGATCGAGCGAGAGATGCCGGCGGGAGTCTCCAGCTGCAGCGTCTTCCCCTGGCCGGTGATTTTGCTAGCGGACCAAGTCGATCCGCCGGCGTCGGTGATCTGAGCTTGAATGCGTGCCGCGTCGCCGTCGCTGCTGCGGAAGACGATCCCTTCCAAACGATCCAGCGGAGCTTCGACCTGTTGGCCCCCAAGATCGAACGAGACCGCATCGCGGTTGATCGCCAGCACGGTCCCGGCGACTTCGTCCAATTGATCGTTGCCCGCTCGCACGACCAAGGTGTCCGACGGCTTGTCGGCTCCCAGCTTCTGCTCCCATTGATCGTTGATCGCTTTAGCGACCGGAGGGCGGAAGCGGATCGACGCGACTTGCGAGACGGGGAAGCTCAACAGAGCGTCGTCGGCCGCGGCCCCCAGCAGATCGATCTCCACCGACTTGCCCTGCATCTTCACGTCGCGGGTCAGCAATTGGCTGCCGTCGGCCAGCCCGACGCGGACCGCGGTGGGGGAAGTCGATGAATCGGCGTCGCGCTGCAGTTTGACGACCGATTCGAGCGGGAACTGTTCGGTTTTACCGGCGGTCTGGATCGAGATCGCGTTTTCGTCGATCGCCACCCATTCGCCCGAGACCTTTTGCCCATCGACGCGGTCGACGGTCACTTGACCGAGCCCTGCGACGATCAGCAATAATCCAATATATGCCATGTTTTGGTTAGCCAGCGGAGATGAAACCTGGGAACGCAAATCGCCCCGACGCTCCATTGTAGGCTGTAAACATTAACATGTCTTGCACCGATCGATCGTGTCGATCGGTTGCTAAGCGGTCGCAACAGTTAGCTGCATTGCTTCTCTCGGCTGACACTTGGCGAAAGCTCCGCACGACGCTCACTTGTGAGCGAGCTGGACCTGACGGCGGATACCGCGATGTCTGGCGGGCGAAGGTTCTTCCGCAGGCGAAAGTTCCTCTTCCGGCAATCCGAACAGCGTTTCCAGATTGCAGCTTGGATCGGCCAGTTCGGCGACCGATTCGACCACCAGATCGGGACCGAACGCATAGTTGTCCAGGTCGGTCAGCTGGGTTCCGCCCGACAACGCCAGCGCGGTGTGATAGCCCATTTGAACACCACCGATGATGTCGGTTTCCATCGTGTCGCCGATCATGACGGTCTCCGACGTGGTCAAGCCGAGCTGTTTGCGGGCCGCACGCATCATCACGGGGCTCGGTTTCCCCATGCTGGATGCCTTTTTGCCGGTCGCCATTTCCAGGAACGCAACGGTCGCACCGCAACCGGGGCGGGTGCCGCTGGCCGTGGGGCAATTCGGATCCAGGTTGGTCGCAATCAGTTTCGCCCCGGCCAGAATCATCCGGGTGGCGGCGTCCAATGCTTCGGCAGTGACGGTTCTTCCCTCTCCGACCACGACATAGTCGGGATCGGTATCGACGATGGAATAGCCATTCAAATGGAGCGCCTGCAGCAAGCCTCCTTCGCCGATCACATAAGCGGTCCCATCGGGTTTCTGTTTGGAGAGGAAGCTAGCCGTCGCCATCGCACAGGTGAAAATCTGGTCCTCGCGGGCGTCGATCCCCATCCGTTGCAACCGCACCGCGACATCGCGTTGCGTGCGTTGGCTGTTGTTTGTCAAAAACAGAAACGGGTGATCGTTCTCGTGCAGTCGGGCGATGAATTGATCGGCACCCGGGATCAATTGGTTGCCCTTGTAGATCACGCCGTCCATGTCGATTAAGAATCCAAGTTTGCTCATTTTGAAGCCCTTTAAAAGAATATTGTTAGCTGAATCGCAAGTCGTCTGTCCCGACGCGCCCCCCGTGGGAGGCTCGTCTGAAATCGGACGCCTGGCACGTCGCTGGGGTTGCGAATCGTCAGGGTTGAAACTGCTGGCATCGATGGCCATTGGCAGGGGAGCTTACGCAAGTGCCGCGCCAGTTCGGATTCGGTTGGGGGAAAAGAACGCCAGCAAACCTTGCTGAGGACGTGTTGTGTTTGAATGATCCCCGCAAACGATCGATTAAGCGGTTCCGGTGCCCCGATTTTTTGCCGCAAACCGAGAGATTAAACTTCGTGGCGCTGGGGAGATGCCAAAGATGTAAGACGACTTGCCAATCCGTTGCGCAGTCGCTGCACAGTTACCCGACAGAGAATCGAGGCGTGTTGCTCTGTTGCGGCCAAGATCGGGTTTCCATTCGCTACCGGTCTGGGGCAGATGGAGTTCCGTTGCGATCGGCGGGCTGCGTTCATCGCACGCACCGCGCCCGATATCGGTTTCTCAAACCGCGTTGGCTTGTTCGACTGCCCGTTTTAAGTGCCCCAGGTTGTGGCGGATCCGTTTGCGAGCGATCCAACGGATCAGCGGCGCGACCATTCGAGTGGGAATGCGCAGCAGCGGCCGGAAGTGCAGCTGAACGTCTTGCCTGACGACCGTCTGGTCACCCGCCGGTTCCAAGCGGTAATCGACTCGCACACGCATCCCTCCTTGATCGATCTGCATGCCGAGCAATTGGTCCTGGCGGAAGGCGACGATCTCGCCCGAAGTTGCGACGACGCGGTTCTTATATTGGAACCGCTGATGGAACCGAGTCCCGATCCGTTGGCCAGCCGCCTCTTGATGCGCGTTGGCGATCATTTGCGGAACCCACTGCAGGACCCGCTGAGGATCATCCAACCACAGGAAGACCTCGGCCGGTGTTCCCGCGATCTCGACATCTTCGCCGGTGCAAATCACGGCGTTTCGATGCGATAGAGCGCTTTGGCGGTCCGCAGTAGGATCGACGAATCCAACGGAGCGAGACTGGCCAACGTTCGCTCGCCGAGGTCGTTCCTCGCCAACTCTTGGAAGTCGCGACTGGCCTGGATCACCGTCGTCTCGCCCGCTTCGCTTGTGAAGTAGATCTTGCCGTCGGCCAACAACGGCGAGGCGGAGTATTGTCCGCCGATCCGTTTCTGCCAGATCCGGTCGCCACTGGCGGCGTCCAAGCAATAGGCAACGCCCGCGTCGTTGATCATATAAAGCAGCCCCGACTGCATCAGCGGCGTCGGCGTCTTGGGAGCTCCTTTGTCCAGCTGCCACAACACGTTTGTTTCGGTGATGTTCCCGCGGCCGCGAGGATCGATCGCCAACAGGCCTCCTTTGTCGTAGCTGGTGCAGACGATCAAGATGCCGCCGGCGTAAACCGGTTGTGGAATCACCGAATAGCCATCGTAGTCGACTTGCCAAAGGATCGATCCATCGGCCGGCTCGATTCCCAACACGCAATTACTTCCCGGTGCGACGATCTGTTGTTTGCCGTCGACCTCGATCACCGCGGGGGTGCTAAAGGAGAACTTCTTCTTCGCTTCGACCGGCCGCGGGCACTTCCACGCCAACTCGCTGGTGTCGGTCTTCAAAGCTGCAACGAAGGGTTCGCTGGCACCATCGCAAGTGAAGACCAACCGATTGTCAACCAACACCGGCGATCCGCCGTTACCGTGAATGGCCTTGAAGCTCAGGTCGCGATTGATCCACAGTGTCTTGCCTTGCAAATCGGTGCAGACGGTTCCCTGGAATCCGAAATGGGAATAGAGCCGGTCGCCATCGAGGATCGTGGTCGGGCTGGCGTGCGAATTTTTGGCGTGGATCTTTTGAGTCTCTTCCGCCGTTTGATGGATCAACGTTTGTTGCGTCTGCAGCTCGCCCGTCTCGGCGTCGATGATCAGCAGCGACAGATCGAAGCTGCCGTTGGAAGCATCTTCCCCCGCCGCGGCTTTGTCGCTGGGGATCGCCGCGGTCAGATAGATCCGTTTTCCATCGGTCACCGGCGACGACCAGCCTTCGCCCGGCAGTTCGGACCGCCAGCGAATGTTTTTCTTGGCATCCCACTGCACCGGCAGCGCTACGTCCGGGACGATCCCCGCTCGATCGGCACCGCGGAACTGAGTCCAAGTCGGCTCGGCAGCGGACGATGTGGAAACTCCCAAGCCTGCCAACAGGAAGAAGATTGGCAGGAATCGATTTGCGCGTGTATCCATCAAGGGGCTCGCTGGCATGGTGAACGGGAGAAACTCAACCAGTTTAAACACCGCCAGCGAAGATGGCTATTGTCGTTCCCCACGCTAGACCGTGAGAGGAGTCAGAGCGTGCGAGCTGAACGCAGGATTGGCGTTAACGGGGAATGGAGATTGGCAGAATGATGGGGCAAAATGATTTTTATTGAGGCAATCATTCTGCCAAGCCTCGATTCTGCCGCTTCGCAATCATCCTGCAGCTTAGGTAGCAGAATTAGTTTTAGATCGTTTTGACGATCCCTTCGGGGGTGCGGAGCTTGAAGAGGCCGAAGATGTCGTCGCGGCTGAGCCCGACGGTGCCGGGGCTGGCGCTGTCGGAGAAGACCGATTCGAACAGCTCTCGCTTTTGGTCGAGGACTTCGGCGATCCGTTGTTCGATCGTGTTCATCGCCAGCATCCGCGTGATCGTCACCGACCCGGCTGCTCCGATCCGGTGGGCGCGGTTGATCGCTTGATCCTCGATCGCCGGATTCCACCAACGATCGAACAGGAAGACGTACCGGCAGAACTGAAGGTTCAGCCCCACGCTTCCCGCTCCGTAACTCATCAAGATCACATGCTTGCTGGGATCGTTCTTAAATTGATCGATCACGCCGTCCCGTTTTTTGTGCGGGATCCTGCCGTGATATTCCAGCGGCCCAAAGCGTTCGAGCGCCGGCCGCATCTTGTCGATGCTTTTGACCCATTGGCTGAAGACGATCGCCTTGTGTCCGCTCGCCGCCACCTCTTCCATGTCGGCGACCAAGCGTTCCATCTTGGTGCTGGTCCCGGTGGCGGGGTCGAAGTTGCAGATCTGTTTCAGTCGCAGGACGAGTTCAAAGACGTGCTGGACGGTCAGCGATTTGCCCATCTCTTCCAACTGGATCACGCCGCTATCTTCGGCCTGTTGATAGGTCGCCCATTGTTCGGGAGTGAGATCCAATTCGGCGTCGCGATACAATCGCGGTGGCATGTCGGTGAGCACTTTATCTTTGGTCCGCCGCAAGACGAAGTCACGGGTCGCTTTGCCCAGCGCCAACGGCGTCATGTCGTTGTTCAGATACCCAGGCGACAAAAACTCGAAGATCCCCACGAGATCGTTGGGGCTGTTTTCGATCGGCGTTCCGGTCAGCGCCCACGACCGTTTGCGAGAGATCGCGTGGACGATCTTGCTGGTCGTGCTGTTGCGGTTCTTGATTCGTTGAGCTTCGTCCAACGCGACCAGATCAAATTTCAATTCGGGGTCGGTGACGACGTCGCGATCGCGCATCAGCAATTCATAATTGGCGATCTTCACCGGCGTCGCTCGCTGCCGCCACTGCCACGCTCGCTTTTCGGAATCGCCTTCGACGATTCCGATTGGAATTTCGGGAGCCCAGAGCTTGAACTCGCGCTGCCAGTTGGTCACCAGCGGCTTGGGGCAGACTAGCAAAATGCTGCTCGCTTCGCCCGAGCACAACAGGAACCGGATCGTGCTGATCGCCTGCATCGTCTTGCCCAACCCCATCTCGTCAGCCAACACGGCGGCATAGCGGGGGAACAGGAACGCGATCCCATCAAACTGATACGGGAAGGGCTTAAACGGAAAGTTCAACTCACCCGAACCAACAAGCGATTCCATCGGCGGCTGCAACAAATAGTACAACCGGTCCTGCAGCTTAATCACATCCGACGGCGGGTCGATCCGCGTCGCCGACTTCTTTTTCTTCGCTTTCGGCTCGGGATCCTCTTCCGGAACAACGATCTCGTCGGCCGGCTGGACCTGTTTGCGGACGACCTTCTCTTCGGACTTCTTTCCCCACATCGGCGATTCGGGGAAATCGAAGCCGGTCGTCTTGATCTTGATGTTGTTCAACTTGACCGACAGCAGCTTAGGCGTCTCGAAGGCCAGCGGTTCGCTGGTCAGTTCGACGCTCGGCGATTCGGGATCCTCGTCGGCATACCAGCTCGGTTCGGCGAGAACGATCCGCAGATCGGGGCGCGCAGCGGCAGCCGGTTCTTCGTCGTCGGGTGCTCGATCGGAGAAAGCAATGAGATTCACGCGTACCTTCCAGTGGTTCGTGGTGGGAACTTAGGCGGCGGCGCGAGACGTGCCACGGGCTTCACTGAACGCTTCGCGAATGCGATCGAACGGTTCGTTCAGATCAAACGTCGCGGGTAATTCCTGCAGGATCTCCATCACCTCGCCACGTTGCCCCGGCGACGCGATCGCTTGCCAGCCATCGACCTCGATCACATCGTCGATGTTCGCTCGCTTGCTGACCTCGGTGCAGGCGAACGGGATCCCGCTGCGGCGAGCCAGCGGCAGCGCGTCGACGTTGTCGGCAAGGACCAACTGAGTCTTCATCTTGGCACGATCCAACAGCGCCTTGCCGATCAGGTCGCCGACCAGATAGGCGCCCAAGGAGGGACCGTAGAGGATTTGTTGGGTGCGAGTCGGTCGCAGAGGCAACGAACAATGGAACTCCAGCGGGCGGCCGCTGGAATTGAGGACCAGATAGCCCCCCATCCAGCCTGCGGTTTCGTCGTTTTGCACCAGGTAAAAACCAAGGTTGATGTCTTTCTTGGTCGCCAAGATCGTGTGCCTCCAGCGGCATTCATGTTGCATCGTCAATTGCCGCGGCAAAGTCGCCGCAATCATTCCAATCGGTACGACACCTACGACCGCTTGAGCTTTGCTGACCGATGCGAGCGGAGAATTTTCCGATGCTATCAAACCTACAATCGGCCCGATTGTGACCGCTTTCCCGGCTCGCCTACCCCAACTTGGATGGGTCTATATCGCGCTATCGTTCGATCCGGCATGCAACGCAAATCTTTCAATTTGATAAACATTTCTAGATGCTCGACATTTTTAACAGGCCGTGGTTATACTCGAAAAGTCCTCATTTTTTGCAATCATTGGAGCCTCGACGATGTCCAATCCTCACCGACCGGTATCGCCTATTTTTAGCATCGATGTCTCGGCGGAGCCCCCCACACCGGCAAGCCCTCAGTTCGATGGCGACGAGCAGGTGATCGAGCTGCTGCGAGAACTTGTCGTCGGCCAACAGAAGCAGAATCAGTTGCTCGAACAGATGACGCAACAGACCGCTGCGATGCAAAAGCAACGCTCCAACGAATTGCAACAGTGGAAAGATGCCAACCCGTTGCTATCAAAGCACTGCCACCGCGCCGCCGAAACACTCAGCCGCGTGCAGACCCAGTTCCTGGAAAATCTGACCGTCGAAGTGCTCGACAATGCCGAGCATCTAGTCGATGGCGAATTCATGCTCAACGAATTTGTCGATCGCTTTGGACCGCGGATGGCACACCTCAACGGAGTGCTGCAAGTCTTGGCCCAATTGGGAACCGGTCAGCCGACATCGGAAACCTGATCCCGTCTATTAATAGGTAACCGCATCGCGAGGTCGTTCCCACGCGGGGGCGACCGATCAGTAATCGATTGGCAGCTTGAACGCCCCTTGCTGCCAGGCTCCTAAAAAATCGGGCATGCTGCCCAACAGATCCCGCCGCGGAGTGATCTCGCTTCGCTTGAGCCAGAAAATCTCTTCGACCTCTGCTGGGTTGGGAATCGGATCCAGATCGTGGGCCGCTTCGATCAACCACCATCCCAGTTCGGTCCCCCACCGCGTAACGCTCTCCCAGATCCGTTGACTGGGGACGATGTCGATCGCCAGTTCTTCTTGCATCTCGCGAACCAAGGCGTCCTGTTCCGACTCTCCCGCTTCGACGCCGCCGCCAGCGAAACAGACGAATCCCGGCGCGGTGACCGTTTTGCTGCGACGGATCAACAGAAACCGATCTTCGCGTAAAATGACACCGACGACTCCCATCCCGGTCCGTTGGCGTCGATCGGCACGATCCTTGTTTGTGTCCATTGCGTCTTGCTCTTGTTCTCGTGGAATTTTGGAAACCCGTAGTGACCGACTCCGACCAGCCGCTCGACCCTCGCGAACGCTTCGCCCGCAGCGTCGTGCAAAAACTAACCGATGCCGGCCACATCGCCTACTTCGCCGGCGGCTGTGTCCGCGACCGGATCCTCGGTCTGCGGCCCAAGGATTTTGACGTCGCCACCGACGCCACGCCCGATCGAATTCGCGAACTCTTCGGTCGACGGCGAACGCTGGCGATCGGGGCCGCCTTTGGAGTGGTCAGTGTATTGGGTCGCAAAGGTGCCGGGGAAGACCCGATCGAAGTCGCGACGTTCCGCAGCGATGGCGATTACAGCGACGGCCGTCGCCCCGATTCGGTGGTATTCAGTTCTCCCGAACACGATGCCCAACGACGCGACTTTACGATCAACGGGCTGTTCTACGATCCGATCGCCGGCCGCGTGATCGATTTCGTCGACGGACGCAGCGATCTCCAGGCGGGTGTGTTGCGGGCGATCGGCGATCCCGACGCGCGGATCTGCGAAGACAAGTTGCGGATGCTGCGAGCCGTCCGGATGGCGACGGTATTCGGATTTGAGATCGAATCGGCAACCCGCGACGCGCTCCATCGTCATGCCGCCGAAATCGATGTCGTCAGCAACGAACGGGTCGGCGCCGAGATGCGGCGACTGTTAGCCGCAGCCGCTGCTTTCGATGGACTCGCGACGCTCCGCGAGACACGGATCAGCGACGTCGTCTTTCCCCAGTTGGCTGAAATCTGGGAGGCGGAGATTCCTCAAACTGATCTGCCAGCGGAGATCCCCTTCCCCGCAGCGACCGGCGCCGTGCTGCTGTCGAAACTATTGGGGGCGCGGCGCGAGTGTGACTTCGTCTCGGGGCTGATCGTTTGCCTGTTGGCGATCCAGTGGACCGGCGGTGATGAGGGCGATGCGCTCCGTCGAATCGCCGACTTGTGGCGATTGTCGAACGAAGAGACGGCGCGGGCTGCGTTTGCCTTAAAAAGTTTGCCGACGGTGCTGCAGGCCGATCGCCAGCCTTGGTCGATCGTGCAACCGGTCCTCGCGGGACGCTACGCTGGCGATGCCGTCACGCTGGCTGAAACCGTCACCCTCGCGTTGGATCTGCCGGGCGAAGCCGTTGCCGTCGCGCGACAGCGACTCGGATGGGAACCCAATCGGCTCGATCCCCCAGCGCTGCTCAGCGGCAACACGCTGCAGAAACTGGGACTCACCCCGGGCCCAGGATTTCGCGAGATCCTGCAAGACGTGCGGGCTCGGCAATTGGACGGTCTGTTGAACGATGCCGAAGCGGCGGCTCAATACGTGAGCGCTACCTATTTATGAGCAAGCAGAAGCGATGCCCTTGAGAAGGGGCATCGCTAACGTGAAGGCTGCTCTCTATTTCTCCGCCGGCTTCTCGATCCGAGCGACAACCTGTTGCAGGTGGACGTTGGCGACGTCGGCCATGTAGTGAGTCCGCTTTAAAGCGACAGCTTTTTCCAACCACTTCCGCGCCTCGGCCAGATTGCCTTGAGCATCTTCGTACATTCCCAGGTACAGCCAGCCGTAGAACTGAGCTGACGCGGCGCCGCGAGACTGAGCGGGAATCGCATCGATCGCGTCGGTCACGGTTTGGATCGTCCCTGTTCCGGCGAACAGGTCGTAAACCTCTTGCAGTGGAACACGCGAATCTCCCGGTGCAGGCAAATATTCGCGGCGAGCGGCGTCGACACCTTCGACGCGAGCGACACACATGTAATGCCAGACCGCGTTTTCGACATCGTGGGCATTCACCTCGCGATGAACGACAAACTGTCTACGTCCGGCAGCGAACTCGCCGGCATAATATTGAGCGATCCCACGTTGCCACATGTAAGGAATCTGGGCTGGCTGGAGCTTGGCAGCTTCATCGAACGCGATCAGCGACTCTTTAGCCATCCCCGCTCGAAGCAACAGACTGCCTCTGGCCATCGCCGCGGAGAAGGATGCGGGGTGCTGATCGTCGATAATTTTTGCGATTTCCGCGACGCGAGCGAAATTTCCGGCGCGAAGGGCTCGGTAGCCTTCGCCCTCCCACTGGCCAATCGGATGGACCGGCTGAAGTAGCGTTAGAGCAAGAAGAAACTGAAGCATTGCGACTTTCCCAATTGTACAACGAGACGTCGAATCGCTTGCCAGAGGGCAGCAAGAACGCGAAAAACGTATTAAATGTACGGCATTTGCCAAACTGCCTAGATTGACAATCGCAGCGTGTTGGTTAGTTTAACGTGACAGTAAAATTGTTGCAAATTGCATCACAACCGCCATAAGCCTGAATTCCAGCGTGCACACAATGCATCGAGGATGGTCCTCACGGGAAGAAGGGTGAACGTATCGGGCTCCGGCACGTGCGGTTTGATCGGTTTGCATTGGGTACCCAGAAACTTTGTTTGGAGATTTCAGAATGACGCGTACTATCGTTAGCTGCGTTGCAGTATTTGCAATGATGATCGCATTCGGCGCAACCGCTGAAGCGGGCCACAAGAAGAACAAGTGCTGCGCTCCAGCACCAACTTGCTGCGAAATGGTTGAGGAACTGAGCTGCTGCGAAGCTCCAGCTCCAATCTGCTGTGAAGCACCAGCACCAACCTGCTGTGAAGCACCAGCACCAACTTGCTGTGAAGCACCAGCACCAAGCTGCTGCGGCGCTCCTGTCGTTGAAAGCGGATGCTCGAGCTGTGGCGGCGCAGTTGTCGTCGACGCTGCACCAGCATGTGCTTCGTGCGCTGGCGGTGCAGTTGTTGTTGACAGCGCTCCAGTAATCGTTGAAGAAGCTGCTCCAGCACCAGCTGCTCCAGCTCCAACTCCAGAGCCAGCTGCAGACGCTGCTTCGCCTTCGGACGCGGCTCCACCCGCTCCTGAAGCTAGCAACCTGCGTGCTCCAAACGTTTACCGCATGGTAAGCTTCCGTCGCTAAGTCGATCGGACGTTTGAAGTTGAATTGTACAAGCCGGGATGGGAACCCAATTTGCGTGCGGCTTGCACGCCGATAACTAAGGCTGTCCTAGAATAGGACGACAATCTATGAACCTCTGTTGCCAAACTCGGCGGCAGAGGTTTTTTCGTGCGCCGATTTTCCCAGTAGCTCAGCCGCTCGGAATCAGCCGCTGGTCCGCTCGTCGCTGCGGACCGATGCGGCGGCGGCATCGATCGTGTTGGGATCCGACTGCGTTGGCTGAGCGTTTTCGCCGAACCCGAAGGTTTGAATTTGAAAGCGACTGCCGATCCGAGTGGCCAGGTAGTGACGAGCCAATAACCGCGTCTGCGGGATCAGCAACAGAAAACCCATCGCATCGGTCAGCAGCCCGGGAGTCAGCAGCATCCCGGCGGCAAAGAAGATCAGCAGTCCGTCCTGGACTTCGGGAGCGGGCATGCGTCCCTCAGCCAGCGCCTGGCGAAAGCGTTGCCAGGCGAGCGCCCCCTGCCAACGGGCGAGCATCGATCCGACGATCCCGGTGAATATCACGATCCCGACGGTCACCAGCAGGCTGGTCGCCTTGGACAGTTGAATCAGCATCGCCAATTCGACGAGCGGGATGATCGTAAAAGCGAGCAGCAATTTGAGAAACAACGGAACGGATCCTCCCCGAATTTTTAGGTCGCCGGGGCCAACATGCCGCGGCGGTTTCGATTACTCTACGATGCCTGAGATTCACAGTGAAGGTCGCCCGGTCGGTCCGCGCGAACCCGCTGCGTTGGTTCATCATATCCCCTGCCCGGAGCGCGTCCCATGCGTCTGTCCTCGATCGCTTCTGTTCTTTTCTTGTGCTTGCTTTTCGTGAGTGGTCGCGCCACTGCCGCCGAACCGCTGCGTGCGTTGCTAGTCACCGGCGGTTGTTGCCACGATTACGAAAACCAAATCAAAATCTTGCAAGCCGGATTGGGCAAGCATCTGAAGATCGATTGGACCGTCGAACAATACGATGAGAAACGCGACCGGAAGGCTAACGTCTACACCAAGCCGAAGTGGGCGGAATCGTTCGACGTGATCATCCACAACGAATGCTTCGGTGGCGTGACCGATGGCGAATTTGTCGAGAGCATCGTCGCCGAACACGTCCGGTCGGGCGTCCCCGCCGTCGTCATCCACTGCTCGATGCACTCGTATCGCAACGCTCCTACCGCTGACGCATGGCGTGGTTTGATCGGTGTGACGTCGAAGCGGCACGAGAAGGCAAAGCGCAGCCTGAAGGTGGTCGCTCGCGAAGCGGAGCATCCGATTCTCGAAGGCTTCCCCAGCCCCTGGTCGACTCCCAATGGCGAGCTGTACATCATCGAACGCTCGTGGCCGAACACCCAAGTTTTGGCGTCGGCGTACAGCGACGAGGAGAAAGCGGATCAACCGGTCGTCTGGACCAACACCTACAAAGGCGTTCGCGTCTTCGGGACCACTTTGGGACACCACAACGAAACGATGCAAGACGATGTTTGGTTGAACCTGACAGCCAAAGGCATCCAATGGGCAACCACCCCCGACGCGCAGTAGTCCAGGCCGTGATCCCTCACCCCACAAGTTAGTCGCCTTTCGCTCCGCGAAACCCGCGCATACCAGCACGAAGCGCCAGCGAGTGATCTCCCACCCCACAAGTTAGTCGCCTTTCGCTCCGCGAACCCCGCGCATACTAGCACGAAGCGCCAGCGAGTGATTATTCACGGTACCGGCGAGATTCGTGAGTCACTCGCTTGCGCTTCGTGCTAGTAATCGTGCTCGTATCTCGCGCTCCACCTAGGATCGATAATCGGCCAACGATTCGTGCAGGCCGCGTTTCTGCTGGCATGTGGGGCAATAAAACGTGCTGCGTTGAGCTTGCACGATTCGGGTGATCGGCCCTCGATCGCAGCGGTAACACGTTTGATCGGCCCGATCGTAAACCTGGTGCTGGCTCTGGTAATTGCCCGGATCGTTGAGCGCGTTGCGGTAGGTGCCATCCGAAAGAGTCGATCCCTCGTGCCGGATCGCGGTCTCCAGGATTTGGCCGATCGCCGCTTGGATCCGCTGCCACTGCGGGCCGCTCAATTGATCGCACCGCGTGCGTGGGTCGACGCCAGCCAAATGCAAGATCTCCGCGGCGTAGAGGTTGCCAATTCCGGCGACCACGCTCTGGTCCAACAGCGCCACCTTGATCGCTCGTCGGCTGGCTCGCAGCGCCTCGCGCAACTGATCGGTCGAGATCTGCAGCGCGTCGGGCCCCAGTCGCTCGGTGACCAACGCCCGCAATTCATCGGTCGACAGCAGTCGAACGGTCCCCAGTCCGCGGCGGTCCCAGAACAGCAGCTCGCGATGCGTGACGCCAGTCAATTCGATCCTCAGCCGCAGATGCTCGATCCCCGGCGGATCGGCTAGCAGGACCAAACCGCTCATCCGCGGCTCGATCACGATCGCTTGGCCATCGTCCAAATGGATCACGACCCGCTTGCCCAATCGATCGATGTCGGTGATCGTACGGCCGCTGGCTCGCCGGTCCAGATGATCGATCCGTGGCTTGATCGAGATCGGCCGGCAATGGCAAGGCGGCCGTTGGACGCTGGAAATCGTGGCTCCAACGATCGGCAGGATACCGCGGCGCATCGTTTCGACTTCGGGCAATTCGGGCATCGCAGGGGGCTCGTGGTAGGGAATTCGCGAATGTTTGGCGAGCTATCGTTTTGGCGTTCGTCCAACGGCTCATTTTGTAGCCCGAACCTTAGGCGTGCCCGGAGCACTCATTAGGTTCGTCGGCCACATTGCCCCGCCAAACGCACGCCTCCGGTTGTCGATCATTTGGGCTGACGGGTAGGATAGATGAAAGCTCTCGAAACAATTTTATGCACTGGATAGTCGATATGTCAGGCACCCTGCCCAAGGCACTCAGCCCTCAATCTGTTCCCGATTCGGCGGGCCGTTTTGGTTCGTTTGGCGGTCGTTTTGTTCCCGAAACACTCACCCGAGCGTTGGACGAACTGGTCGCGGAATACGACAAAGCGAAAGCCGATCCGTCGTTCCAAGAGGAGCTCGATGGGCTGTGGAAGACATTTGTCGGCCGCCCCTCGCCACTCTACTTTGCTCGGCGGCTGACCGAATCCTGCGGCGGCGCTCAGATCTGGCTCAAACGCGAAGATCTGAACCACACCGGGGCGCACAAGATCAACAACACCCTGGGCCAAGCGCTGCTGACGCTGCGGATGGGCAAGACTCGCGTGATCGCCGAGACGGGTGCCGGCCAGCACGGCGTCGCGACCGCGACCGCGTGCGCTCACTTTGGACTGCCTTGCGTGGTCTATATGGGTGCCGAAGACATTCGCCGCCAGAAGCCGAACGTGTTTGCGATGAAGTTGCTTGGGGCGGAGATCCGAGCTGTCGAAAGCGGTTCGCGAACACTCCGCGACGCCGTCAACGAAGCGATGCGCGACTGGATGAGCAGCGTCGAGGACACGCACTACATCATTGGATCGGTGATCGGCCCGCATCCGTTCCCGATGATGGTCCGCGATTTTCAATCGGTGATCGGCCGCGAAGCCCGCGTCCAAAGCCTGGAAGCTTTCGACGGTAAGCTGCCCGATTGCGTCGTCGCGTGCGTCGGCGGCGGCAGCAACGCGGCTGGCATCTTCGCGCCCTTTGTCGCCGACGACACCGTCCGCTTGGTCGGCGTCGAAGCCGGGGGACGCAGCAGCGAACCGGGCCAACACGCCTCGCCCCTGACCTTTGGTCGTCCCGGCGTTTTGCACGGCAGCTACAGCTATGTGATGCAGGACGACGACGGCCAGACCTGCGATGTCCATTCGATGTCGGCTGGCCTCGATTATCCCGGCGTCGGCCCCGAGCACAGCTATTGGAAGGATACCGGCCGAGCGGAATACATCCAGTGCCGCGACGACGAAGCGATGAAGGCGTTCGACATGTTGGCCAAGAGCGAAGGGATTCTGCCGGCGCTGGAGAGCAGTCACGCGATCGCTAAGGGGATGGAAGTCGCGGGGAAGATGAGCCCCGACCAGAACTTGGTCATCTGTCTGTCGGGTCGCGGCGACAAGGATGCGATGGAGCTAGCGCGGTTGCGCGGCGAAGAGTGGTAACAGACGCCGGCGGCTGTGGATTCCGCCGCCGCCCGTTTTGATTTATACTGCCGCCCCATTGCCGGAGGGTTTTGCGCTGCGGAGTCCCCGCGGCGTCGCTCGGCTTCCAAGACCTATCGTGTGCCGTTTTCCATCTGCTGAAAGTTGTTCATGTCGTTGCTCGACGAAACCTTTGCCAAATTACGATCCGAGGGGCGCAAGGCCCTGCTTCCCTTCATCACGGCCGGCGATCCCGATCTCGACTTCACCGGCGACCTGCTGAAAGACTTCGGCAAGGCGGGCGTTGCGGCGTGTGAAGTCGGCGTCCCCTACAGCGATCCGGTCGCCGACGGACCCGTGATCCAAGCCTCCTATCAACGGGCCCTCGAATCGGGCTTTCGATTGCAACAGCTGTTCGAGATGCGAAAGCGGATCGCGGCGAAAGTCACGATCCCAACGCTGACGATGGCCAGTTACGCGATCATCTACCGCGTAGGGTTGGAACGCTACATCGAACAATCGCAAGAGGCTGGATTCTGTGGCGCGATCGTTCCCGACCTGTTGGTCGAAGAGGCGGCGGAGTTTTCCAAACTGTGCGCCGACCGCGACTTCAACCTGATCCAATTGGTGACTCCCACCACGCCACGGGAACGCCAGGTGCGGATCGCCGAATCGTCGTCGGGCTTCTTGTATTTCGTCTCGGTGACCGGGATCACCGGCGAGCGGAACGAACTGCCGCCGCAACTTATCGACAACGTCGGATGGTTGCGTGAACAGACCGACGTCCCCGTCTGCATCGGGTTTGGAATCAGCCAGCCCGAACACGTCGCCAAGCTGGGCCCGGTAGCGGATGGCTTGATCGTCGGATCGGCGATCGTGCGACGGATCGCTCAAGCCAACGCGGAGAATCGCGGCGAGGTCCGTGGCGAGATCGATCGCTACGTCCGCGAGATGCTGGCAGCGATCAACGCAGTCAAATAGAGGATCTACGACTCCTTGGATACGCATCGTTTTACGTCGAAACATTTCATCGAATCACGACGACTTTCGGTTTAACGTTTTTCACACACGATGTTTGCGCGGGATTTATTCCGTCGCGCCATTTCTGGTTTGACGGCTCGCGTTCCATGAGACGGGAGTGGAGAATCTGAAATGGGGAACAGATCGACATTGCGTCTGATGCAAGGGCGACGCAAATCAACCTTAGTCGACGATCGCCCCCAAGCGACTGCCGCCCCCACCAGAAATTGTGGCACCGTGAAATTTCGCGACCCCCGTTTGTCCAAAGCTGACGCGGCGGCTTAGGATAGAACTTCGCGGGGTGCTTGATTTTTTGGTTCGTGGGAGATTGTGATCGTTATGGGTCTGACCGTGATGCGTCGTATTCGTTTCTGTGCAGGTCATCGGTTGGTTGGACACGACGGCAAGTGCGTCCATTTCCACGGGCACAACTACGTCGCTGAATTTTATGTGACCGGTGAAGTCCAAGACGATGTCGGGCGGATCATCGACTTCGGCGTGCTGAAGCGAAAGTTCAAAGGCTGGATCGACGAGAACTGGGACCACGCCTTTGTGCTCTGGGACCAAGACACCAACGGGCTGCAGGCGATCCGCATGGTCGAACCATGCCGCGTCTTTGAATTGCCCTACAATCCAACCTCCGAAAACATGGCCCGCTATCTGTTGGAAGTCGTCTGCCCGGAACTGTTGCGCGACACGGGAACCCACGCCAGCAAGGTCGTGATCTGGGAATCCGAAGAGAGTTGTTCGGAAGTGACGCTGGGGTGAGTGCACCAAACCAAGTTCAACCACAGTCTCCCGAGCCGTTGGAATCGATTGTCGCGGCCGCCAACGCGCTCCCACCGCAGCCGGTTGCCGCTCCCATCTCCTACACCGTCGGCGTGATCTATTGCCTGCTGGCCGCTGTCGGTTATACGTTGGCTAACATCGCGCTGCGACAGGTAAGCGATCTGGATCCGATCATGGTCACGGCGGCGAAAGCCTTTCCAACGATGATCGGGATGGCGCCAAGCGTGTTCCTGTTGTGGAACCGCGGCGTCGTCTTAACACCCCAGCGGTCGGCGATCGGTTACCTGCTGGCCGGATGTTGCGTCGGGCAATTCATCGGCAATTGTGCGTTCCAGTATTCTTTGAGCATCGTCGGGCTGGCGTTGGCGGTGCCGATCTGCCTGGGGACGATGGTGATCGGCGGAGCGGTCTTCGGACGTATCTTTCTAGGCGAACGCGTCACCGTGCGGACGGTCATCGCGATCGTGGTCTTGATCGTGGCGACGGCGATCCTTTCACTGGGCAGCGGTCGCAGCGCGGTCCGCGCCGACCTGACACCTCTGCAGATCGCCAGCGGAGTGATCGCCGTCTCGATCTCGGGGCTCGCCTTTTCATTCCTGGGAACGATGGTCCGCCGCAGTCTTCTGAGCGGGATGGCCGTCGCGACGACGATGTTTGTCAGCGGACTGGTCGGCACCTTCGGGTTATCGACGATCGCCTTGGCACGCGTCGGATCGGAGGGCTTGGCGGCGACGACGGCAGACCAGTGGTTGGTGATGTTAGCCGCGGGGCTATTTAACCTGTTCGCCTTTTTTGTATTAACCGTCGCGTTGCAGGTCGTTTCGGTGGTTGTGGTGAACCTGTTAAACGTAACCCAAGTTGCGATGGCAGCGATCGCCGGCGTACTGATCTTTCAAGAACGCGTCACCCAATCGATGGTGATCGGCGTTTCGTTGACGATCGTCGGGCTGATGGTCTTGGGCAAGCGGAAGACGCCCCGTTCCAAACCGCTCACGCCGGAACCCGACGACGCTATTTAGCAAACTCGTTGTACTTCACCTTGCCAAACCCTGGCAATTGTATCTCGGGCTGCGATGGTTTCTTGGGCGGTTTGGGAGTCGCGGATGCCGCAGCGGGCGGTTCGCTGAATTTCACATTGGCGACCGTGCCGCCATCGAGCCCGTTGAAGCCAGGACGCGGCTGGACAACCAATCGATCGTCGAGGATTGTGACCTTTTGGAACATCCCAACCAAAGCCGCAAAACGCGGGTCTTTGATCTCTTCGGTCGACAGCTTCAGATCGCGCAACTGGGTTAGCAGCGATTCGTCGATCGGCTCCCCTTTGACTTCCGCCTCGATCAGACTCAACGACACCGTCGTATCGTCCAGCGCCAATTCAAGCTTCCCCGACGCGTTGAGAAAACGCCCCGATCCGCCAGGAACTCGATCGGTTGGGATACTTAAATCCGCGTGCAATCGGCCGTTCTGCAACGTCACAAAAACGCGGTCCTTCAGCCCGGGCTGACTGTTCAACAGAACATTCAACTCGCGCGTCGAAAGGACAAACTGTTCGTCGGCATTTCCCGTTTGAATTCGCTGAAAAAATTCGTTAGCTCGCTGGCCAATCTCGTTCGCCTCTTCATCGGTGTAGGCGACCGTAGGGACAATGCGAGGCTCGGTCTCGGTATATTCGACGACCTTTCCGCTGAGGAAGTACCAGCCATAGCCTGCGGCCCCGGCCACACCGATCCCCAACAGCAACATCGGCAGCAAGCAACCGCACAAAAACAGCTTTCGAATTCCACCGCGTCGTGCAGCGGGAGGCATGGTAGGTGTTGTGTGCATCGATTTATGCTCGTGGAGCGCGAAGTTTTCAAGAGACTCGGGAACACTCAATAGGTAGCTCACTGGCAGGCGACGAACTGCGGATTTCAGGCAGTGCCGGGTACGCAAGCTCCGTCAGAAGTCCGGAAATTCGGGCTGCGCCGATGATAGGTACGTCGCTGCCACTGGATCCGCGTTTCGTTTCAATGCTCTCCACCATCGCAAACAGAACGGTTCGGTCGCCGAAAGCCTCCCGATCGCGTTGGAGAGGAATCGCATAGCGTCGTGACAACCGGCCGCCGATTCGGAGCAACAAACCCCCGTCCGTTGTGCGAAACCAGCACGCGACATCCAAAAGGAAGGCAGCTCCGTGGCGCGCTGAGGTATATTGTTCAGTTCACGTTTTGCGTTGGAACGTTCGTCCGATCGCCTCAAATCTGATGGTCTCTGTGCCAATGACCTGCCTCCCCCTGCATCGACTGAAGTTACTGCTGACGATCCCGATTGTGATCTGCGGCACCCATTTAAATCGCGCCGCGATCGGCGACGATTATGAAATCGGATTCTCCACATTGATTGGAGGTTCGGACTGGGAGCATGCCCGCGACGTCTTCGCTGACGAATCGGGGAACGTTTATGTCGTCGGCGGCACTCAATCCGTTGATTTCCCGACAACCGAAAATGCGCTGCGACGATCGCAGGATACGACGGGGAGGCAGGTTGGCAGCGGAGGTTACTGCGACGCGTTCGTCTGCAAATTTTCAGCTGACGGGGAATTGATCTGGTCGACATTGCTGGGAGGGCCCAACTACGATCGCGCTTATGCAGTCGAAGTCGATGACGAAGGATTTGTCTATGTCAGCGGACGCGGTGGCCCGGGATTTCCCGTCAGCGACAACGCGTTCCAAACCCAGTTTCGCGGAACCGACAACGGGGTCTACGGGATGCAGAACGGGTTCATCGCGAAACTGTCCCCCGATGGATCTGAGATCGTTTGGGCAGCTTATGTTGGCGTGGGATCGCTGTGCCGCGATCTGTCGATCGACGACGATGGCAATGTCTATGTCGCGTTGCATTACACCGGCAGCGGCCCGCTACCGCCAGATTCCTGGTGCGCTGGCGGCTTCCAACCACAACCTGCTGGCGGTTCGGAGATCGGCGCGCTGAAGATCGCCAGCGACGGCCGATCGATCCTTTGGGGAACTTGGCTGGGGGGATCGAAGGACGAGGTTTCCAACTGTGGTATCCGCATCGACCGCCAGCGGCAGGTCTATCTGAACTTCACGACCAAGTCGACCGATCTACCAACCACCGCGGGCGCTCACGATCGTTCGCATAACGGTAAAACCGACGCCTTCGTCGCGCGGATCAGTTCCGATGGATCCCAGTTGTTGCTGGGGACCTACTTTGGTGGCGCTGAAGACGACGAAGGCAACAGCACACACAATATGGCTGTCGACGCCCACGGGAATGCCTATTTGCTGTCGAGCACTCGCAGTGCCGACATCCCAGTCACGATGGGAGTCGTGCAACCCAAACTCAACGGTGCTCAACGCGATATCGTGGTGGCGAAGTTTTCTCCCGAGGGAGCGTTGCAACGTTGCACCTATCTGGGCGGCAGCGACAACGATGGAGCCGACGGCATCTATGCGAACGATCAGGGGGATGTCTTTTTGACCGGCGATACCGCGTCGCACGATTTCCCACTGACCTCCAACGCGTTGCAGACGCAGCGAGGCAAGTCCCAGGACGCCGTGGTCGTGGTGCTTGCTGCCGATTTTGCCAGCCTGAAATTCAGTACCCGGCTTGGCGGCCCCAATTATGATTACGGGCGCTGCGGCTTTTTAGACAGCCGCGGAAATCTCTATATCACCGGATCGGTCAACGGTCCCGGCTGGCCCGTCCATCGCGCGTTCCAACCCGAATTCGCCGGCGGCGGTGGCGGCAAAGAACTTTGTTGCGAAGGGGGATGTTACGCGGGAGATGTGATCCTGGCAAAGTTGATCCGCTTGAAGAACGAATAGGACCCCACAACGCAAAGGAACTGGTACATTATTCCGCCAAGGCGGAACGTTTGCCCTGACGGATTATTCATCCTCGCCCAGCAGATCGCTTTCTTGCAGCGTGCGGAAGTTCTTCGCTCGCAGCGTTTCGATCCCTAGATCGATATTGTCGACCATCAACGCCACCGCAGCCCGTTGGTTGGTGCGTGGGATCAAGGGATACGCTTGGATGATGTTCACTTCCGCCTGCAGCAGCGCCGTGCAGACGTGCAGCAACGGTTGCGACGTGTCGGGCAATTCGACGCCGATCAGGTCGGTTTCGATGATCGACAAACCGGCCCGTTCCAGAATCTCACGAGCCCGTTCGGGATGGCTGACCACAAATCGCACAAACGCACACTCGGCGGCATCGTTGATCGACAGAGCGACGATCCGCAGACCGGTCCCCTCGAATCGACGCACGACTTCCAGCAACTGCCCGACGCGGTTCTCCAAGAAGACGGTGAACTGTCGAATCGCGGGATAATCGCGGCCGCGAGCGGTTTGATAATCGATCGCGTTTCCTTCTCCGATGCTGCTCATCCGGCTGCCTGTGCTTTCTGCAAATAGTGACTTGGGAGCCCCAAACTCTAGTCCAGGGCTCAGTTTACGTTGTCGGGCCGCCAACGGTCAAACCCGGTCTTGCCCACAGCTACGGCGACGGAACGCGAAGCGGTTCGGCGGAATTGATTTGATTTGTGGGAGCCGTCGCTGGCATTGGCAGCCGCTCAGGCAATCCACCGACGATCGGCGCGACAGCGCCGCTTTCCAACAGCGACGTATCGTCGGCCAGTGCGGCATCGGTAGGGGCTTCGATCGGCCCCGGATCGATCCAAACCCCCGTTGGATCCAATTGCATCGTCCCCATTTCAAAGTCCAGCAGAACGCGGAGGACTTCGTAGTTGACCCACACATTAAGGAAGTCGTTTTGCGCGTCCAACAGATCCGACAACGCAGAGACCAAGTCGCGTGCGGCGGTCGGTGAAGTCGTGCTCTGTTGATTCGGTCGCAGCGGAGGATTCAGCTTCAGCCGCGCGATATCGACCTGCGCGATCGCCACCTGGACCGCGGTTCGACGCACTTCCAAGTTGATTCGGCTGAGTGCGGCGATCCGCAGCGTATTCCGCAGACTCAATGAAACGCGATCTTCGAACAGCATGTAGTTTCGACGGGCTTGTTGGTAATTCAGCAGCGCCTCGCGGTATTGGTTCCGTTCGACCAACCGAGCCGTCGGCGTATCGAACTGAACGCCAAACCGAACGCGGCTGCGATCGGGCGTGAACTGAACGATGTTATCCGGATCGGTTCCCAATTCGCCATTGACGACCACGTCCAGATCGCTCTGCAACGCGTTGGCGAAGAATTCGATCTTCCGCCACACGTCGACCAAGTTGGCGCGGGCGTTCATCCAATCCAAGCGATTGGTCCGGGCGTAGCTGAGCGCCTCAAATGGCTCGATCTCCAACGGCAACAACGTGATCCCCTGCAAACGCGTCTCGGCATGGACCAGCGATAACTCTAACAACAGGTCGGACAATCGCCCCGCCCGGTCGTTCAACGTCTTCCACTGCTCCTGCAGCGTTGGTCCCGCGGGCGATTCGGCATCGTCTCCATCAGCCGCTTGCAACGTCAGCTGTTGCTGAGATTGGGCGTACTCCTGACGCAACTGCTGCAAGTCGCGGGCGATCGTGGGCAAACGTTTTTTGAGAAAGTCGATCCGTTTCATCAGCACCTGTTCGTCGTACACTCGGCTGTCGACATCGGCATGCAGTTCGTCGATCTGCATTTTGACCTGCCGCAGCTGCTTGCGACGCTCGGGCAGATGTTTCTCTAGCGCTGCCAGATCGGAGAGCGCCGATTCCAGCTGAGGATCGATGCCAGCATTCAACGCGAGAATTTTGCCGCGGGCTGTTTCCAGCGATTCTTCAGTCGGGTTCTCGCGTTTGCTGCGGATCTCCAACAGGATCTCCGCCAGTTCGTCTTGTATCTCAGTCAGCTTCGGATCGATCAAAGTAAAACGATCTAATAATTCATCGCGAATTTCGACGGGCAGCGTCGGAGGCAACCCGAGGTCGACTTTGAAGCTGTCGACGCGCGTTTGGTAAGCCGCTTTGGCCGCCAACAGCGAACTCTGTGCATTCAGCAACGCCTGGCGAGCTTGATCGACCTGCAACCGGCTGTTGATTCGATTCGCTTCAAACGCAGCTTCCAATTGTGCCAAACTGTCGCGGAGCGCCGTGATGTTGGTCGCTTGGTTGCGGATCTGTTGCTGGTCCTGCAACAGGCCCATGTAGCCGCCTGCATCGGCGGCTCCGCTCCGTCCGCTAGGGACACCGGCGATCAGACCGAGCCCCGCTTGGCCGACATTGGTGGCCAAACTTGGCCCGGGGCCGGAGTTGCGACCGGTGACGATGTCGACATAAAAGCCCTGCCGATATTGCTGCATCTGCCGCACGTTGGCCAGTAGATTCCGTTCGCTTTGCGTCAGTTGTTCCAAGACGCGAGCGCGACCGCCATACCGCAACAACGGCTGCACCAGGCTGAAATCGATCGTCGAAGTGAACAGATCGCTATCGCTGCCCCAGAAATCCCAGACCAACGAATTGGCAAATCCGACGACCAACTCGCCGCCGGTCGCACTCAGCTTGCGGACGCTGCCAAAACTAGTTTGGGTGAGCACGCTGCTGGCGCCGACGTCAGTTCCCCGGAACTCTTCAAACGTGCGGGTGCCCGAGAAAAATTGATGGTCGAAACGGAAGCGTTCGAACGAGACGTTCAGCGCCGAACGATACAGCGTCTCGACATTTTGTTGGTAGTCACGCGAATTGATCCGAGCCACACCGACGGCATCGCGGAGGTTCAGGACGACGTTCCCCGTTTCATCTTTGGGGAGCGAGGCGAGCCAATAGGGAGATTCGATCGACGAAACATCCCCGTTGCGATGCCAATGTTTCCAACCGTGCATCCCATCGACACAGTGCATGTACTGATGTGATTTGGGATCATCCGGAGGCATCGGCGACCGATCGATTGAAAACGGATCGAACATCCGCGAATCCGGCGCAACGTAGACGCTACCGCCATGCAGATGGCCACCTTTCTGCTGGATCAAGCAGTTGGCGTCTTCATCGGCCTGTTGGCGATACCAGCGCCGCGAACAGCCCACCAGCAACAACGCGCAGCAAGCGATCAGCATTCCGGTCGCGAAAAACCTTCTTCTGCCCATGCACCTCAACCCAACCGCCCAGTCCCTCACAAACAAAAATCGACGAACCGCACCGCGCAACGGCGATCGGCTCTCCTTGGGATAGATCGGCGCCAGTCAGGAAAGATCTGAGGGTGAATCGGATTTTACCGGATATGAACCAATTTGCGGGGGTGCTCTCGCTAGCAAATCCCCAGAGTTCACACCGGCAGAACAGCACGGTTTTCCCGCGGCGCCAGCTGCCGACCTCACCAGCCCGGCACTGCCGAGAGGGGCGAATGACGAGCCTTCGGCAATCGTGGTTTGATGCCGTTCGGTCCGTTCTCTCATGACAACTCATGTCACGAAGAATCTCCATAGATTGTCGTCAGGTCACGATTACATCCGAACTGGCAGTGAAAAATTCGCCAGCGATGCCACCCCCATGCCTTCGCTGCAAACTCACTCGCGAAGCTGGCGGCACCCAACGCTGCGGTAGTCCCTGGTGCATACATTTGGCCGGATGCTGGTGATGGGGTGAGGGGGACTTGAAGTGGTGTCCTGCCCCAACAGCGTCCGAGTCGTCTTTCACGTATGATGGCAGCTTGATGCCACTGCCTTTGGCAAATTCTAAGCGACTCTCCCAGGCGACTGCCCCGACTTATGTTAGACCCATCGAACAACCTACTTGTTCAAGCCAATCCACCGTTTCGCTATTTAAAGCAATTCAATTCGGAAGAGTTCGCGAAGAAGGCGTCATGCCGAGATCGACTTCGGCAATCCGATACACGATGGTTTCCCGGCGACTATCTGTCGTCGGTGTTTGCTCGAGAATTGTGCGAGCGCCAGGCGTTGCCGTTCAAAGAGGTGCTGGAGAGTTTTGAATTTTTCGCCTGCGTGCGAAATCGGATTCGCAGCAAATCGGTGGCCGATCTGTGTTGCGGACACGGGCTGGTTGGAATCCTCTTCGCCATGTTCGATCGGGATGTCGAAGACGTTTGCCTGTTGGACAAAGTGCGTCCGCCGAGTTTTGATCTGATCCTCGCCGCGGCGCAGGCGGTTGCCCCTTGGACCGAGGCAAAGATTCGTTACGTCGAAGCTCCGTTGAAACGAGCCCTGGACCATCTCGATGCGGGAACCGCAATTTTAGGTGTGCATGCCTGCGGTGCAAAAACGGATCAGTGCATCGCCCATGCGATCTCGCTGCGAGGTACCGTTGCACTCCTGCCATGCTGCCGACAACATCGGTTGCACCCAGCACCGGAGTGTTTAAAGAACGTCCTAGGGGCAGACGTTGCCATCGATGTCGATCGCACCTACCGCATGCACGCAGCAGGCTACCGCGTTCGCTGGGATTATATCTCGCCCTCGATTACCGAAATGAATCGCGTCCTGATCGGCCGGCCGCAACCTCAAATCGACATCACGCCCGACACGCCCGCGGTCGCTTCGGCCGGCCAGTAGTAACCGCTCGGTCGCCTTACTGCGGTGACTCGATGAGTTCCGCCTTTTCGGTTGCGTAGAGATTCCACAGCGTATCGAGTCGCGCGGCGATCTCGGCCGCGTTGCCGACGATCAACCAGTAGCGGTATCGATAGATCGATTTCGGCCCCATCAGGACTCGCGAGACCGGGGCGACGTGCATGCAGGGGCCAGCCGTTGGGTCGTCGCTGAGTCCCGCGGCATGCGGTCCAAAATTCCAGTGCTCCGTTGCGCTGGGTGAAAACAGTGCGACACCCTGCCCGGAGGCTTCGAACATCGCCATCGCTTGCCTTGGCGGCGACGCCTTGCCCCAGGGCGGCCCCGGACGTTGATGCTCGGGGCGCCATTTTTCCGATCCCAGATAGCTTCGCACGTCGGCAAAGTTGCGAGTGAAGTAGCAAGCGGGAACCTCCTGCGGGTTCATTCGTGGGCCGCCCCAACGATCTCCTTCGCGACGCATCGCTTGGAATTCACATCGCACACGGACAACGCCTGGCATGTTCGGTTCCATCGTCGTCCACTGACGCATCACCGCTTCAGCCTCTTCGTCGGCCATGTCCCACAGCTTGGGAATGGTTTCGGAATACAACGCATCCTCACGCTTTTCAAACACCGTCACGCGTGCCCAGCTGCCTTGCCCCTTCACACTGCCGACGCCACCTCCCTGGATCGGATTCCACGACCATGGACTCCACGCTTTGTGCTGCCCATCCGCCCTCCGATCGATCACTCGGCCCGCGTAATACGATTGCTGGATCAGCCGTCCCGGATCGGCAATGTTGACGAGGTTGCGAGGATAACCAGCGGACGACAGCCACGTGATTGCAGCTCCTTTCTCGCGGTCGATACCCACTTTGATCGAGCCGTTATCGATCGTGATCAGATCCTCCGCGATCGCTGCCTGCATGTTAGCGCTGCAGACAATAAGCAGAGCGATCCAAGTTCGCACACGATTTCGTTTCAGGAGATTCATGGTGGGATCCGCTTGCGCGTTAGTTGTTTGTTCTGCGGAGATTGTATTTCGAATCGCTGGGGATTTCGCGGCGTGGAGCGGTTACTTTCGGAAGGCCTTCAGCGAGGCGAGCTTTCGTTTCTGCATGCGCCTCCGACGTGGCGAGGTTTGTGAATTCGTTTGGGTCGTTTTCCAAATCGTACAGTTCTTCAAAACCATCGTCGTAGCGGATGTAGCGATAGCGTTCATCGGAGACCGCATGCGACGGTTCGGGGCCAAAGGCGTACGACGTCAGCGACAACCGATCTCGCTTGAGCCCCGGATCTTTTAATTGGGGAACCAGCGATAGACCATCGCACTGCGACGGGATCGGCAAACCAGCCAGCTCGCAAAGCGTGGGGTAGAGGTCGGTGAGCGTCGCCGGTTGGCGAGTCGCTTGTCCGTCGGCGCTAATCCCCGGCGCGTGGATGAACATCGGCACGCGGGTCGTTTGGTCCCACAGACAGAACTTTTCCCAGTTCTGTTTCTCGCCGATGTGGAACCCGTGATCGCTCCAAAGCACAACGATCGTATTCTCTTTGATCGGCGAAGCATCCAACGCGTCGAGCAATCGCCCGAGCTGATGATCGGTGTAGCTGATGCTGGCCAGATAGCCTTGCATCATCTTGCGCCACAACCGGTTCTTCACCACCCAACGATGCCACGCTTGCCGCTTGGGAACGCGGGCATCGTCGAGGTCGTTGTCCAACGTGGTCGGTAGCGTGATCTCGTCGATCGGGTGCATGTCGAAGTACTTTTTAGGGACTTCGAATGGGATGTGAGGACGAAACAGGCCGACCGCCAGAAAAAGAGGCTTATCGTGTTGGGCATTCAATTGTTCGGTGGCCCAATCGACAACCATGTGGTCGCCGGTTTTCGAATCGGGAACCAACAGCGGTTGTGCGCCAAACAGATTGCGGCCGCCGACGGGACGCCCAGGCGAGATCCCCGCGCGGGCATCGGGAATGATCCGCGGCCGCGGCCAGTCGGCGGAAATCGGATCCAACGGATCGCCGCGGTAGGCGTCCCAGGCGTCGGGGTCGTTCTGCGAATCACCGCGCGTCCACTGCAGCGTATGAAAGATCTTTCCACCACCAGCCGCGTGATATCCATGGTTGCGGAAGTGTTGGGATAAGACGACCGCATCTTTCAGGGCTGGGGACTCATCTCGCCAGCGTGGGCCGTGGGCGGCAAACAGATTGTTGTAGAGTCCCGACGTAATCGGATGCACGCCGGTCATCGTGGCAACGCGCGACGCATGGCAAACCGGCGCCGCGCAGTGGGCGTTGGCAAACGTCACGCTCCGTTTGGCGAGCCGATCGAAATTCGGAGTCTTTACGCCGGTTTGATTGTCCAGCGGCGAAATGTAATCGTTCAAATCGTCGATGGCGATGAACAACACGTTCGGCTTGGGGAGATCGGCGGCTTCCGCAGCGACCGCCGTCGCCAGCGCTAAGCAAAGTAGAATGACTGTCTGTTTCATCTGTTTGTTCCGTCTTGGTTTGCTCCTCGCATGCGGTTGGCATGCGGAGGTTGTTCTATCCGACGCTTGGCATTCGCCCGCAACCACATAGTTTTCTCGTTTAACCGCGTGGGCAACGCCCCGCGTTTTTAGTTGGGGACGCGCGGCCCGCTGGGGCCGCGGTTAAACGAAAACAATACACTACAACCTGCTTCGTTTAACCGCGTGGGCAACGCCCCGCGTTTTAGAGGGACGCGCGGCCCGCTGGGACCGCGGTTAAACGAAACCAATACACTACAACCTGCTTCGTTTAACCGCGCGGGCATCGCCCCGCGTTTTTCAGGGACGCGCGGCCCGCTGAGACCGCGGTTAAACGAAAACAATACACTACAACCTGCTTCGTTTAACCGCGTGGGCATCGCCCCGCGTTTTTCAGGGACGCGCGGCCCGCTGGGACCGCGGTTAAACGAAACCAAACACACTACAACCTGCTTCGTTTAACCGCGTGGGCATCGCCCCGCGTTTCCCAGGGACGCGCGGCCCGCTGGGACCGCGGTTAAACGAAACCAATACACTACAACCTGCTTCGTTTAACCGCCTGGGCATCGCCCCGCGTTTTTGAGGGACGCGCGGCCCGATGGGACCGCGGTTAAACGAAAACGATCGATCTATGGCGTGAAGCGATGCAGCACGTTGCCCGCCCGATCGGTTAGTCGGATGTTCGAGATCCATATCTGGCCGGCGGATGTCGATGGATCGATTCGGACCGCGTCGATAGGACTGCTCGGCGTGAACTCAATAGCATACTGGTGTGTTGCGTCATCGTGCTCGGGATCGAACTTCACGCTTCGCGCTGCCAGGAACGGCGGGCGGACATCTTGTTCGCGCCAAAAGATTTGGCCTCGCCCGGAGGCGTTCGAACGCATGTTAAAGCGAAGTATTAACGGCTGTTGCGGGATCGGCTTGGGCAAGCCGTAAATGATGTAGGGATCGCCGCCATCGCTGGTGATCACCAACGCATCGCCATCGCGCTTCAGCGTGCAGGTGCCATCGGGCTGCCAGCCTGCAACCGGCTTGCCGCGTGGCTTGGCTGACTTCTTCGCCGGCCTGGCAGCTGAATTTTTCAGCCTGCCAATCCCTTCTAGGTCCGGTCGGTACTTGGCCGGATCAAACCTGCGATTAGGTTGCGGGCGAACGGCATCGGTGTCGACGAGGAAGGCTTCGATCAACGCATCCATCTGTTGCACCCACTCGGGATGCTTCGCCGACAGATCGTGCTGTTCGCCGATGTCTTCGGCAAGATGGAACAACTCATAGCGATGTTGGCCATCTTCACCGCTGTGGAAGATGCGGATCAGTTTCCAGTCGTCCTGGTGGACGCTGACCGCAGGAGGCATCCATTCGGGAATCGGAGGACTGTGGGGGAAGTAGGTGAAGATCGCGTCGCGATCGAGCGAACCGCCCCGCAGTGCAGGCGTGATACTGATCCCGTCGAAGGTTTGATCGGGCTGCTTGGGGATCGACAACATCTCCAACAGCGTCGGATAGAAGTCGCTGCTCTGGATCACTTCGTCGCTGCGCGAGTTGGCCGCAACGACGCCGGGCTGAACCACGATCGCTGGTCCGCGGACACCTCCTTCGTACATCGTCGCTTTGCCACCACGCAGCGGCGCGTTGCTGGTCGCCGTCGTGCCGTCGACTTGGTTGTACATGTTGCCGCCGTTATCCGACGCGAAGATGACGATCGTGTTGTCGGCGATCTTCAGACGATCCAACGTGTCCAACAAAGTGCCAACCGCGTCGTCCATGCTCTCGATCATCGCAGCGTAGGTAGGACTTCGCTGAGGATCATTGGGATCGATTTGTTTCGCGTATCGATCGATCAACGCCTGTTTCGCATCAAACGGAGCGTGCACGCTGAACATCCAATAGTTCAAGAAGAACGGTTGCCCTTGGTTCTGTTCCATAAACGTCACAGCTTCGGAGGCCATCCGATCTTCGATGTGTTCATCGGGTGTCTGCGGATCGAAATCGGGATACCGCCACGGAGCGACGTAACTGCCGGCGGGACCGGGACCGGCCCAGTGCGGCACATCGATGTCGAAGCCATGTTCAAGAGGCGAATAGGGAGCGCTGCCGAGATGCCATTTCCCAAAGTGGGCGGTGGCGTAACCGTTGTCTTTGAACATCTCCGCAAGCGTGTAGTAGCTGGTCTTTAGACGCGAGACCGAATTGGGAGACGTCGCCTTCAGATGAGGCGGGCCGGTCGCAGTCGCTTCGGCCGCGAGGATCACCTTTGGCAAATGGCAATTAGGCGTCGTGATCCCGGTCCGCGCCGGACTCAGTCCTGTCAGGATGCTGGCTCGCGTTGGCGAACAGAGCGGACTGGAGGAATAGGCGCGAGTGAAGGTCATCCCGCGAGCCGCAAGTCGCTCGATATTTGGCGTCTTATAAAACTTGGTGGTGCCAAAGAGCGTCGTGTCGCTCCACCCCAAATCGTCCGCCAGAATGAAAACGACATTCGGTTTCGCCGCCAACAGATCTCCGTTCGGCGAGAACATGCCGCCCGCAATACAAGCAAAGAACAACAGCGAAGGGAGCGAGATCTTATTCAGAATCACAACAGACCTGTTTCTGTAGGCGGCAGGTGGAAAGAGCGGAGGACGAATCATCGACGCCGATGCGGCGAGAGGAGCCGTTGAACCAGCCTGCCTATTCTAACAAGCAATACTGATTCAATGTCTCCGCGAGATCACCTCTTACCTACTTCAGATTGAACGCGTCGCACAGCTCGTCGATCACGCTTTTGGGCATCGCCGAAACCGCTCCGATACTCTTGGCATTGATCACCGCTTCGGCTGTCGATTCGAGGACTTCCAGTCGGTCAAATGCATCCAAGACACTCGACCCCGTCACCAGGACGCCATCGTTTTCCAGGATCGCTGCCGGGTTGCGGGAGGTGACAAAGTCGGCGATCGAACCGTCGGATCCGTACTGAACGCCGTAATCCGCTCGTCGCACGTCGCGAAGAAAGACGTAGCTTTCGGGAATCGTGCGGACATCAAACGGCACATCGGTCGCGCTGAAGGCGGTTGCATTCACCGGATGTGCGAACACGATCGCTTGCACATGCGGATGTTGCTTGTAGATCGCTTGGTGCGCACGCGCCGCGCGGCTGGCCAGTTTCCCTGTCTCGCGTCGATCGCCGTCGACCAAAACAAAATCTTCCGCCGACAAGAGTTCGCGGTCTTTCTGCGTCGGCGTGATCAAAAACGCATCGCCATCCAGACGGGCCGAAAAGCTGCCTTCGGTGCTGATCAACAATCGTTGCCGACACCCGCGTTGAACAAACTCACACAACTGTCGGCGCAGCTCGCGTTCGTCAGCCGATGCGACGCCGGGATCAAACGATTGGAAATCGACGCCACGCTGAGCGGCTTGATCCAATTGGGCGTCGCTCAAAAATCGCAGCTCGCCCAACTGATTCGCTTTGATCAACGTCTTGCCAGCAAATTCAAACGCTTCGAAACGCTTGAACGCCGACGCCAAACAATCCCCGCCGACGACAACGCCATGGTTCTCCAAGATCACGCTGTCGCAACCTTCGGAGAATGTGTTGGCGATACTCGCACCAAGCGCTTCGCTGCCCGGACAGGCATACGGCGCGAAACCGATCTTTCCGCAAACGCTGTGCGCTTGGTGGAACAATCGCGTGTTGGGCGTCTGCTGACAGATACTGAAGGCAACCAAAGCGACGGGATGGGCGTGAACGATCGCCTGAATATTGGGCCGCGCCGCGTAGATCGCTTTGTGAAACGGAAACTCGCTCGACGGCGGATGCAAGCCATCGACGCTGCCATCGGCGGCGACACAGACGATGTCGTTGCGAGTCAGATTCCCTTTGTCGACGCGAGCCGGTGTGATCCAAATGTTCCCATCGGCGTCGCGGATCGAGAGGTTGCCGCCGGAAGTGGTTGTCATCCGGTAGCGATAGATGCGATCCATCGTCCGCATGATCTCATCGCGTGGATGAACAAGGGCTCGAGTTGTATTCATGGTTCAGCAATTTCCAAGTTCGCGTAATCCGGGCCACGATCTGACGCCGCGTCGCGACGGGCGCATTGCCCGTCGCGTTTGCATTTTACGGACAGGCGGGAAGCCTATCCTGCTTTCGGAGCCTATCCCAAGGGGCGGACGACCGAGGTGCTGCGGTAGTAGTCCATCAGCGTTTCGATCGACAACACGCCGCCCCCCATGCCGCTCTTGTTGACGCCGCCGTAAGGGACGCCGTGGGCGAAGACGTTGTGGGCGTTGATCCAGCTGTTGCCGGCGGTCATCGATTCAGCCACGCGTGCCGCCCGATCGTTATCTTTGGTCCAAACGCTGTTGGCCAATCCGTATTGCGTGTCGTTTGCCATCGCGACCGCTTCCTGTTCGGAACCGAACTTGGCCAAGTAGGCAACAGGGCCAAAGATCTCTTCCTGAGCGGCGACATTGTCCAGCGAACCGGCCAGCAACGCCGGTTTGACGTAATTGCCTTCGTAACCTTCGACCGTGGCAGCCCCGCCGCCGTACAAACACTCCGCTCCGCCCGCTTTGCCTTTGTCCTGATATCCCAACACGCGTTGGCATTGTTTGGGATTGACCACGGGGCCCATCTGAGCGTTTGGATCCAGAGGATGCCCGATTTTCACTTCCTTCAATCGATCAACGCAGTGTTTGACAAATTCGTCGTAGACGTTTTCGTGGATCAACCAACGCGTCGCGTCACAGCAGACTTGGCCGCTGTGGAAGGTGATCGCCCCAACAAGTGCTTCCGCCGTCGCCTTGACATCGACATCGTCGAAGACCACAGCAGCTCCCTTGCCGCCGAGTTCCAGTTTCACGGGGACCAAGTTGCGGCCACACGATTCGCCGACCATCTGTCCGACTTCGGGCGATCCGGTGAACGACATCCGCTTGATCTTGGTGTTGTTCGACAACGCGGCACCCGCCGTCGCACCGCGGCCGGTGACGACATTGATCACGCCGTCGGGAACGCCCACTTTCTTGGCCAATTGAGCCAGATAGAGTGCCGACAACGAAGTGTCTTCGGCCGGCTTGATCACCACGGTGTTCCCGGCAGCCAATGCGGGCGAGATGCCCCAACCGATCAACAGGAATGGGAAGTTCCATGGGAAGATGAACGCGCACGCGCCCCATGGTTGCTTGAAAGTCCAAGCGTCGTGGCCGGGCACATCCAACTTGTTTCGCAGTTCCACCTTGTCGGCGAGGCCAACGAAATAGCGGAGCGTGTCGACGAAGTTTTGCACGTCACCAGCGGCTTGAGCTTGGATCTTGCCGGCGTCGAGCGCTTCGATCTGTGCGATGATCGCCTTGTCCGCTTCGACGGCGTCGGCCAGTCGCAACAAAATGCTGCTGCGTTCCTGCTGCGACAGCCCCGCCCAGGCGGGAAACGCTTCGTCAGCGATTTCCACGGCGCGATCGATTTCCGATGGAGAGAGGTCGTGGATTTCAGCGATCGTGTCGCCCGAACCGGGATCGATTGTCGGGATCAAGTTTCCCGAAGCCGCAGGAAAATCCTTGCCCCCCACGAAACTGGCAAATGGGCTCTGCTTCAGGAAGGTTTCGACGGCTGGCAACAATTCGAACTTCGTCATAACGCTCATTTGGTAACTCCTGCGAGTGATTGGATTTCGGGTTTTTGTCGCTTTTTGGGGGCTCGTTCTCACCGGCGACTGTTTTGCAGATTCTTCATCTTATCGTTTCGGCGTGCGATGGCTTGCCCCCCAATGCAAATTGTCGCCCATCGGGCTCTTTCAGGTCGTCGGCTCGCGGGGAGATCGAGATCGACGGGATCATCATGCGCTCCCGAATCGGCATATTGCTCAGTGGATTCGCAGGGGAACGGTTCGCGATCGCACGTCTGCTGCGCCGAAGATGCGGTAGCAACGGCTCTTATCGCTTGTTTGTCCTATGGGGAGCGTCGCAATGCGTTCGGGCCAATGGGCTGATGTTCAAGCTGTGAGCCGAGTTGTCGCGGAAGGGAAGAGTTGCTGCTGTTGGGAAGTGTGCTCTTTAAGCGATCGTTTTTCAGACGCTTGAGGCGAGCGAGGTGTCAGCAGCGTGTGGGTGAAACATTGTTCCAGATTCCACGTCGGCGCCCCTCGCGTTGCCAGGCCTCAACCAACAAAAAACGCCCCGATGTTGATCGGGGCGTTTCTACTTTTTCTGCTTGTGAAGAGGCGGTGCGTCTAGCCTGGTCCGCCGGTCTTCTTGAGGTCAAAGTTGACGTTCGTATTGGAACCAGACTCCACGTTAAAAGTCAATTCGGAGGCCACGTTATACATTGCCGGAATCAACTCTTTCTTGGGTGCCACGCCTTCACCTTCGACGGTGGCGACGGTGATACGGACAACATTCTCACCGACGATCGCGCCGGGACGGTCAGCCATATAGGCCAGTTCATAATAGCCGTTCGCATCGGTTTTCCCGTTCGCTGGACGGTCGTCCTCGTGGTAGAAGGAGACGAGTGCATCGGACAACGGTTCACCGTCGAAGGTGACCGTTCCTGAAACAGGAGCCAAGCGAGGCCCGACGCCACCACCACCACAACCAAGCGTTACGCTGGCAAGGGCGATCAAAACGGATGTCGCTAGACGCGACCTGGAAAACGGAATGAAGTTCATTAGAAAAGGCAACCAATTTTTAGGAATGAAACCGAACGGATATTAATAGGTTGGGATCACTTCGCCACCGTCCATCGTTCCCAACGCGGCTTGAACGCGAAGAGGAATCGATTCGGTCAGGAAAGTAACACTTGCGTCTCCACGGATGAATTGCGCTCCGCCGGGATGTAGGCTACTTGGGTTGTAGGAACTCGATCCATTGATCACGTAATCGGTGTCGTTGGAAGAACGCTCCATTCGCATTCGCACCTGAAATTGCGAAATACTGCCGCTGATGCTACCACCGAAGTCGTTTTGATAGCCGATCCACAGCGAGCCCGCTGGTCCATCGATCGTGCATCGTTCAGCCACCATGATGGTGTTGCTTAATCCATCGATGATGTCGCGAAATTTTGTCGCCGAATTGTCGGTGAAAACCGATGCTCTGTCGGTACCGCCCGCACCATTGGTGGCGGTTGGATTGGAGCCGTTGTAATACGCGGAGTAAACGCCGACATAGTTGGATTTTGCGAAGTAGATCCCACCGGTTCCGCCCAGCTTGTTATTCAATTCCCCGCCTGGGTCCGAAGGGCAAAGAAAGGCACTCACTGGCGTTTGCGCTAGCGGTGGATTGTTTCCGACGCCGTTTGTCGTGACTTCCAGGATGTCTTCCCAAGGCTCATCGAACGCACCGGCTGCGGAAATCGCATCGAACAAAGCATCTTGCTCCATGAACGGCAGGATCATCGTCCCCCAGGCCAGTTGGTTGCTTGTCACAATACCTGGGGGAAGCTTTCCGTAGGTGTCATGGTAGTTGTGAAGAGAAAGTCCGATCTGCTTCATGTTGTTGCTGCAACTCATGCGACGCGCTGCTTCACGAGCGGCCTGAACCGCTGGCAGCAACAGGCCTACCAAGATGCCGATGATCGCAATCACAACCAGGAGCTCCACCAATGTGAAGCCACTACTTTTTTTGGCTTTCGTCATATATTCCTCGAAAGAATTAAAAAGAAAAAGAATGGGGGCGTCGTCATTTTCAGGCAACACAGCAATCGTGCGCCCGTTCGCGACTCAGAAAATAAGAGTCGCTTTGCAGACAACAGTGCCACATTTAGAACGCATGCATCCTCGATGCTTCCCCTGATCACTTAAGTAAGTGCGGGGAGTAGAATAGTTGTTGTGGATTCTATCGACACTTTAGTGTTGTGACAATGGACTTTTCTCACACTCTGCAAGTTGTTAAGCGAGTTGCAGTGTAGGAAGTTGCAAGGAGACAATGTGTAGGAAATAGAGGCGCGGGGGTTCTAAGCCACCTGGAATGGCAGTAAGGAAAAGAAAGCCGCGAGTTTCTATACATAGCCAGGGTCTCGCTCTTTTGGTTTGCCGTAATGCGTCACCAGAAACGAAAGTAGTCAGTGTGGGTTGTGCATGCTCCCTGTAAGGACCTTTTATTTGCGTGCAACTAGTTGTTGTGGGTGTGTTGTTGTGTGCGCAGGTGGTGGTTCTGGGGAGTTGTCTGTAGGAATTAGTAGCAGGAGCGAGAAGTAGAAGTTGTCAACAGATGGGGGGGCGCATCAGGGTTGGATATGTGTAGCAGTGACCAAAATGGGGGCAGTCGCTGGGATGGTGGTCCATCGCATTCACGGTTTGACTATTGGCGCAGGAACGGGGGGCGGGCAAAGCAGACACTTAGACAGGAATGCGTTTTTTGAATTGTGGAGCTGCTAACCAAGTTGTCGCGATTTACTCACGTTGGTAAACACTCGCACAAGCTCCAACCCGAGATATCTACTCGCCAACCAGCAAGTCGGACTGCAAGTCACCACCAATCGGGCATGTTCGGTAAGAACTAGAATCGGGGGGACGGGGACCATCGATTCGCAGACGCGGTCCGAAGCGTTACAGAGAGGGTAGTCCCGACATGAAGAAAGGCTTGGAACAGATGTTCCAAGCCTCTTTATCGAATGTACCGTTTGAAGCGGTTCGCAAGCAAACTTTGCGTACCACTCTTGAAAATGAGTACCCCCGAAGGGATTCGAACCCCTAACCCCCGGTTCCGAAGACCGGTGCTCTATCCAGTTGAGCTACGGAGGCATCCGCACCGAAGTGCAATACCGTTGGCTGGCACAGAGCGATTTCGCTGCCGGTGCCAGACTGCCCAAATCTTACAAGATTTTCCCCGCCGTGCTAGTCCCGCAGGGGACAAATTTGCCGCCCCGCCAGTTTTGGCCCGCTATATGCCCTTTTCCTCTACTGACCGCTACAGGGTGAATGCCAAACGTTAACGTCCCAATCTGCCGCATCGACGCCGTTATTGCAGCCAGGCGTCGGGATCGGCATCGCTCGGCATCCGCCAATCGCCCCGCGGCGACAGGCTGACGCTGCCCACTTTGGGGCCGTCGGGGACACATGTCCGTTTGAACTGATTCGCAAAGAACCGCTTGAAAAAGGTCTGCAACGTTTCGGCGAGCGTCGCGTCGTCGTAGGGCTGCGAAAAGTTCGTCTGCTGGGCCAGCCAGAGGATCTTTTCGGGCGAATAGCCGTTGCGGATGAAGTGGAACAAAAAGAAGTCGTGCAGTTCGTACGCTCCGATCGTCGCTTCGGTGCTCTGACGGATCTCCCCGTCTTCGTTGGGGGGCATCAATTCGGGAGAGATCACCGCGTCGGCGATTTGGTGCAGCGTGGTGCGGACCGATTCGTCGAAGTGGTGGTCGCCGGCAAATCGGACCAGGAACCGGACCAGCGTTTTAGGGACCGATGTGTTGACGTTGTACATCGACATGTGATCGCCGTTGTAGGTCGACCATCCCAACGCTTGTTCCGACAGATCGCCGGTTCCCAAGACAAAACCGCGACTCATCAGCACAAAGGTCCGAATTCGCGCCTGGATGTTCTCGAACACTAAGTCTTTGGCGTCGTTGGGCGTTTTTATCAGCTGCTGCTGCAGCGTTTCGACGTCCATCTTTTCTGCATCGATTCCCAGCGGCTGATGCTGCAGCGATTGAAACGCTTGCAGGCACAACTGGCGAATGTCGATCGTCTCCCGCGTCACGCCCAGCTGTTGCATCAACCGATCGGCACTCTCGCGGGTCTGGTCGGTGGTGCCAAAGCCGGGCATCGTGATCCCGTGAATGCGCGAGGTCGGCCAGCCGTATCGCTGGCACATCTTCGCGGCAACGACCAATGCCAGCGTGCTGTCGAGGCCGCCGGAGACGCCGATGAAGAGGGGCATGTTTTCGGGCAGCTGACGAATTCGCTGGGCCAAGCCGGCCGATTGGATCTCAAAAATCTCGCTGCAGCGATCGGCAAGCGTATTGGGATCGCTAGGGACAAACGGCCGCGGCGCGATGTCGCGCTGCAGTTCGCGATCGGGAGTGTGGGTGAGCGAAAAATCGAATTGGCGATAGTCGCGCGGTAGCGATCCGCGGGCGTCGTCGAACGAACCGATCGTGCGGCGATCGTGCCCCAGTTTTTGAAGGTCGACGTCGACGGTGGCCGATGTCGCTCCCTGCCACGTCGGTTGGCCATCGCCCACGCGGCGCGAGTGGCTCAAGACGACTCCGTTTTCAGCGATCATGCAGTGCGCACCAAAGACGACATCGGTTGTCGATTCGGTCGGGCCCGCGCCGGCGTAAGCGTAGGCGGCGATGCAGCGTCCCGATTGCGATTTGACGAGATCGGTTCGCCAGCTGGCTTTGCCAACTGTTTCGGTGCTGGCGGACAGGTTTAATAGAATGTTAGCCCCGGCGACTGCCATCAAGCCGCTGGGAGGATTGGGAGTCCAGAGATCCTCGCAGATCTCGATTCCCACGACTGCATCGCCCGATCGGAACAGCAGATCGATGCCAAAGGGAATCGATTGGTTGTCGACGGTAATCGTCGCCGGTTCGCTGCCGTCGGCGGCGCGAAACCACCGCGCCTCGTAAAACTCTTTGTAGTTTGGCAGGAACTGTTTCGGAACGATTCCCAACAGTTGGCCGTTGTCGATCGCGGCGGCGCAGTTGTACAGGCTGCCCGCGACGCTGACCGGCACGCCGACGACAACTAATTGATCGCGACCCGCCGATGCCGCGACGATCTGCTGCAAAGCCGCCATCGCCGCGTCGATCAATTGTTGTTGTCCAAACAGATCGGCGGCGGTGTAGCCGGTCAGGGAGAGTTCGGGAAAGAGGACGATGTCCGATTCGCCGTACTGTTGCAGCAGTTCCTCGATCTCGTCTGCGTTTTTGCGCGGCGCACCAACGGAAACTCGCGGGCTCGCGGCGGTGATGCGGACATATCCGTGGGGGTGCATGAGCGGGACGATCCTTGTTAGACACAGGTTTTTGCAACGTGATTTGTAGTATACTCGCCACCGCCGCGGATCGGCGAGAGCGCTGAAGCGGGCGACGGGGCGCGTTGGGGTTGGCGTTTAGGTCGATCGGTCGTAGAACGCTAACGCTCGATTCGTGTGAGAACCGGACGCTAACGCGTGGCGGCTGATCGTTTCAATTGAATCACTGAATATTGCTGAAGCGGGCGATGTGATACCGGAGAGATATGCCCGATGAGTTCCCGATCGATCTATACCGACGACTGTTTGTTGTTCCTGGAAGAGCTGCGACACAACAACGATCGCGCGTGGTTTGCGGAGAATAAGGAGCGGTATGAAGCTTCGGTCCGCGAGCCGAGCTTGCGGTTGATCGAAGCGATCGGTCCGCGGCTGGAAAAGCTCTCGCCCTTCTTTCCGGCGGTTCCCAAACGCGTTGGCGGTTCGTTGATGCGGATCCACCGCGACACGCGGTTCGCCAAAGACAAGACGCCCTACAAGACGAACGTCGGGATCCATTTTCGCCATGAAGTGGGCAAAGATGTCCACGCCCCTGGCTTCTACGTTCACATCGAGCCGGAGCGATGTTTTGTCGGCGCGGGATGTTGGCGTCCCGCTTCCCCGGCGCTGCTGGCGATTCGTCGCAAGATCGACGACGAACCGACGCGTTGGAAACGGGCTCGCGACGCGAAGGCTTTTCGCGAGAACTATCAGCTGGAAGGAGAGAGTCTGAAGACGGCGCCGCGCGACTTTGCCAAAGACCATCCGATGATCGACGATCTGCGCCGCAAGGACTTCATCGGTTTGAGTCCGTTGGCCGAGAGCGACGTGACGTCACCCGATCTGGTCTCGACGATCATCGCTCGGTTTCGAGCCGCGCGATCGTTGATGCAGTTTCTTTGCGAAAGCGCATGCGTGCCGTTTTAAATATCGGTTGAGCCCACGGTATGAGGCGGGCGGAGCACTGCGTTAGAATCCGCAGTCGAGGACCAGTTCGTAGTTTTCGATCTGCAGCTTCTGTGGCAGTTGCAATTCCACCGGTTGCTGTGGCAGCAGGACCTTGTCTGCGGTTTGGCATTTGGCCGTCGGCGCAAGGACTTTGGCAACGATCCGGTCGGCACCCACGCGCCTCAATTCGAAATGGGCTGGGGCGATCGAAGTCTCGTCTGAATTCGCGATCACGCAGCGCGTGCTCGATTGCTCACTGAGCAAGGCAAACTTCTCCGGTTCATCAGCCTGTTGACGGCCGAAGATGGTGACCAGCTTTTTGCGGTGTTCCAGGAACCGCTCGCCGCTATTTTTCAGAAAGCAGTAGACGGGAAAGTTCTCATCCAACGCGGTTTCAAAAATGTTTCGCAGTGGTTCGCTGGCCGGCAGTCCGGCGAGCATTTTGTCGATCGTCGGTCGATCGCCCCACTGGGATCGGACGATGTACTCGTGTTCGAGAATCGTCACATAGTGTTCCGGGTCGAGTTGAAGAGCGGCCAAGATGTCGGTGTAATATCGCGTATCGCGAGGTTCGTCATCGACGCCCAACCGCCATCGCCACTCCAGATCGATCATGGCAAATTCGACCGCCACATCGCGGCGATAGACCGGGCTGACGGATGAGATCGCATCCCACATGTTCAGCGGCTTGCCCCGGCGCCAGGAGGTTTCGAATTGCTTCCACGCCTCGTTGACTTCCGCTTCGTTCCAGTCGGTCATTCGTTATCTGCCGCTTCAATCTTGGCGAGGGTCTCGCGGATATTGTTGATGTGGCGTTGAACGGTGCGCACCGATATTTTCAGGGCGTCGGCGATAAACGGTTTGGCGTGCCCTTCGAGCTGCATCAGCACGATGGTTTGTAAGATGTCTTTCCCCAGCGCTTGCAACAACTGCTCCAATGTCTCTTGAACGATCAAAGCTTGTTCGGCAACCGGGCCGGTGGGAAGCGCAAAGATCGAACAGAAATTATTGCTCGACGAATCCCCGACCTTTTCAGAGCTGTGGATGTAGCGTCCATCGCGATTGCTGTATTTGATCGATTTCCGCAACGCGATCACGCTCAGCAATCGAAATAGGTCTTGTTGGGTTTTCAGTTGAGCAAAACGGCCTGCTCCCGCACCGCTGACAAAGCTGCGCATGGCGCTGGCCGCGGCCCCTTCGCCATCGCATCCCAATCGCCGCCGCCGCATCCGGCTGTGGGCAAAGGAGACTAGGTAAGGGAAATACTGGTGAAAAACCTGCTCCAAGGCGAGATTGTCGCCACGACGCACGCCTTCGACCAATTCGTCGAGCTCTTGATTGTTGCTGTCGCCTTCACTGTTCATTGCACTCTCGACCTGGTCTTGAATCATCGCCCAAGCGCGGACTCTGCTTCCCGCCAACTCAATTCTGGTCCTTTATCCGATATTTTGTCTAGTGAAATCTAGACAAAATATCGGATCGGATTGCGGTTTAGGGAAGGATGATGTCGGACGCTTCGATGATCATCCCTTGGGTATCGCCCGCAATCGCGGCGCTGCCACCGACGGTATTAGCACGAATCACGCCCGGATCGATCCAATATCCATCGGGGGTCAATTCCATCGTTCCCATGTCGAGATCGAGGTTTCGCCGCACGACTTCGTAGTTGACCCAGATGTTTAGGAAGCCGTTTTGGGCGTTCAACAGATCGCTCAACGCAAAGATGATATCGCGAGCCGCGGTCGGGCCGCTGGACAATCCGCGAGCCTCTCGCAACAGTCGCAAGTCTTCGTTCAAACTGATCTGTTCAGCCGCCATGCGGACCGCGGAGCGTTGCAGTTCGAAGTTCACCTGGTTGGCTCGCAATTGGCGGATCTGGCCTCGCAGCAACTGCCATACGCCGTCCTCGTACTGATAATAATTGCGGCGGGCTTGTTGGTATTCGATCAACGATTGCCGGTAGGTGTTACGTTCCTGCAGTCGTGTCAGCGGTGCATCCCATTGCAGTCCGGCACGCAACCGCCCCGCATCGCTGCGAAGTTTAAACGGATTGCTGTCGGTGTTTTGGAGGTCGCCGCTGAAGGTGATGTCGAGCGAACTTTCCAGGTTGTCGGCGTTGAATTCGATCAACCGCCAGGAGTCGACAAGCGAAGCACGGGCGTTGGCCCAGTCGCGCCGCTGTTGCCGCGCGATCTCGAGCGCTTGCGGAGCGCTGATATCGACTTCCGGCAGCGACACGCTTTCGATCCGGGCTCGAGCCTGGATCAGCTGCATCACCAAGACGTCTTCGGCGATCGCAGCGATCAGATCTTGAGCGGCTAGGATGCCCTTGTCGCGAATCTGTTGCGACAGCGAACCATCGGCATCGGCTTGGGCGGCCGTTTGCGATGCTCGCGACTGCAACAGTTCTTGCAGCCCTTGGTCGATCGCTTCGATCTCGATCGCATACGCGGTCATCCGTTTCTCAAGCTTGGTGTAATCATCGATCAACCCCTGCCCGATCCGATTGAAATCGGTCGGATCAAACAGTGCTTTGTCGACCATCGTCAACGGCAGCAGCGTGCAGATCTGATCCTTTTCGGTTTGGTAGATATTCAACAACTGCGACGAGGATCGCTGGCGATCGGGAACCGCTTCGGCCAACGCTTCGATATCGCGTTTCAGGCCTGGCAGGTCGGTTTCGATAAACGTCTTCTGCAGCTCTACCAACGGAACCAGTTGTCCGTTCAGATCTTCCAACAACTGGGCAACTTGTGGCGTCCAAGTGATTTTCAGCTCGGGCAGATTGGTCGCAGGGTTGATCGCCTCGCGCCCCGTTTCCAGCAGTCGCGTGTTGATGTTGCCGACGACGGTACGGATGTCGGAGACCTGGTTGCGACGGTCTTTCAGATCGGGCGAGATCAATTGGAATTGATTCAGCACTGGATCGCGGATTTCGACGCATAGGTAGGGGGGCAGCCCCAGGTCTCCCAGGAATGAATCGACCGATGCGTTAAATGCCGCTTGTTGATTCACCAATTGGCTTTGCGCCGACAGGAGTGCTTGTTGAGCCTGAGCGACCTGCAGCCGTTGCCGCGGAATCGCTTCCTGGTCGGTCGGGATCGTGGTCAGCATTTCGACAAGCGTGTCGTTCAGCAGCAGCAGGTTTTCACGCAGCCGAGCCACGTTTTCCTCTTGGTTTTGAATCTGCAGTTGGTCCTGCAGCAATCCGAGAAAACCGCCCGCTTGAGCGACGCCGCCACCACCGCCGATCCCCAGGTTTCCGCCGCCGCCGAGTCCTGCGAAGCCGCCGCCGAGTCCCGAGAAGCCTTCCAGCCCGACGCCGAAGACGCCGCCGCTGCGCGATGGGCCTGCATCGACGCTGCGACCGGTTGTGATCGAAAGATAGAAACTGCGGCGGTAGCGTTCGAAGGCGCGAACGTTCGCCAACAGCCGCCGTTCGGAGAGGGTCAGTCGTTCCATGATCCGGTCGCGGCCGGCATTGCGCAACAGCGGTTGAACGAGCGTAAAGTCGAGGATTGTCGATGCGCTTTGCGTGTCGGGACCGCTGAATTCCCAGACGATCGAATTCGCCATCCCGACAACTAGGTCGGCACCGGTGGTAAAGCTGCGCTGCATCGACCAGGGGCGTTGGCCGACGCTGTAGGGACCGACCGCCAGATTCGAACTGCTCTCCCCGCCAGATCCCGAACGCAACGGTCCGTCGGCTGTATAAAAGGATTGCAAGCCGCCAAAGAATTGCGTGTCGAAGCGGAACCGTTCGCTGCTGACATCCAATGCCGACAGGTAGAGGGTTTCGAGTTCTTGTTGGTATCCGGGAGAATTCAATCGCGCCAGTTGGAACGCGGTGTCGGAATCGAGCACCAAGACGCCGCGTTCATCCAATGGCAGGAACCGCCACCAATCGGGATTCTCCGCCGTGTTTGTGTCGCCGTTGGCATGCCACAGCGGATAACCCCGCTTGCCGTCGACGCAGTTCATGTAGGTGTTCGATTTGGGATCGTCCTTAGGCATCGGCGGGCGATCGGGATCAAACGGATCGAACATCCGGCTCTGGCTGTCGATCTCGATCCGCAGCGCGTGCCCGGGATCTTCCCCGCTGTGACAGACCTTCTCGTCGATCAATTGGTACGCTTCGCGGTCCGCTTTTTTGCGGTACAGCGCTCGGTTGCAACCGATGTTGCCGAGCACCACGCTGGCGATCAGCATCGCGATGGTGAGTGATCGGAGCTTCAACGCGATCGCAGGCCGCGCAAGAAGAATCGTCCGGTTGTCGGCTACCATGCCTGAAATCCCTATCCAAAGATGTTGTTTTCAGCGGACGACCGATCGATCCTTGATCGTGTCGTCGTACAGACGCGGTTCGGCGCCGGCCTGCGATCGGCCGTGCCAAGGTTCGTGCGATCTGCGTTTTTGTCGCGATCGGATCTCGCCGTTTTCGAGGTAATGAACGGCGAGTTGGTCGGGGGGCTGATCACCGCAGTCACGTCGGCTGGGCGCGTTCCGCATCGAGGGACTCTCCCCAATGCATGGGCTGGCCGCGCTTTGCGGCTGCGGATACACACGACCGATCGTGCCGTTTTTTGCGGCTATCGGCCCTGTATAGGTTCGGAGCGATTTGCGGTTGGACTTGAAACGGCTGGCGCGATTGAGCTTGGAGAAACGCCCCGTGGGACCGCTTGGTCCGGATATGCGGGTTGTCGCGGTGTTAGCAATCTGCCTTAGGTCGTCAGCACGGTTTGATGAACAATTGCCCTATTGACGGGTTTTGCTTGACGCTTGAAAAGTCCCAACTTACCATCAGAGCATGGGTTAGGCCTTCGTCTTTCCCGATCGGACGCGATCGACCCCGCAAACGCTTGTCTCAGCCACTCCGGAACACCGATGGAAATCGTCATTCAAATACTACTCGGGCTATCAGTCATCGGATTCGGTGTGCTGATGTGGAAGAGTGCCGAGCGTTGGACTTGGGTGCCGTTGGTGATCGCCCCGATCGTCTTCATCGAAGCCGGCGTTTTCATGGGTTTGATCGCGCTGTCGGCGAAATCACGCGTCGCGTGGCAGAAGATTTCAGTCGAACTGGAAGAGCGACTCGAAAAGGCGACCGTGGAAGAAGAGGAACTCAAATACGGCGTGATCGGTCTCGAAGGCGATCAACGCGCGGTGGTGCCGATCGAATTGGCCCTGCAAAAATTGCGGGTCGATGCCGGTCGCGTCTGGCGTGGACTTTCGCCGCAAGGAGCGAACCAAGGCCAATTCACACTCAATATGCCACGAAATGCTGCGGCGGCAGATCCCGCTGCCGCGGATCCCGACGCGGCAGCACCAGCAGCGGCGGATGCCCCAGCAGCGGTAATCCCCGTCGAAACGATAGTCTTCGCCTTCTCCGAGGTGATGGATCCCAATCAAAAGCGAATCCCCCAGACTTTCTTGGGGCAATATCTGGTCACGCAAAGCAGTCCGCAATCGTTGACCTTGCAGCCGTTGCGAGCGCTCTCGACGCTCTCCAAGCGACAACAGCAAGCGATCAGCCAAGCGCAATCGTGGGCGATTTATGAAGTCATGCCGCTGGATGGTCACGAGCCGTTTTTCATCGAAGCGAGCCGAAAGCGGGACGAAGCGATCTTTGGCGATGCCGACGAAGAGTTCTTGAATGCTGCTTTGGCTGGCAAGGTTCCGCCAGAGGTTTTGCAAACCTACCTGAAGGATGGCAAGCAAGCTCAATCCGATGATCCACCCGAAGCGAAGTGGCGGAAGATCAAACTGCTGAAAGACCATTCGGTCATCGTCGATGGTTCGGGGCAGCGAACCGCAACCGAGGGAAGTTATTTCGATCTCTTGGGCCAAGCGGTCGACAGCCGTTTGCAATTGGCCGACGGGGACGAAGTGCAGTTCAAGGCGGGGACCGAATTGGTCTTCAAATATGAAGAAGCGACCGAGCTGATCAGCACGGGCGTGGCCGAATTGATCGACGAAATCTATGTCCGACCGTTGCACGATTACGACGAGATCGAGCGGCATGTCTTCGAACGACTCGATGTGTTGGCCGAAAAAATGGTCATCTTGAACCGTGAAATCGCGATCATGAAAAAGGTCAAAACGGCTAACGATTCGATGCTGGTCAAGGGCCAAGAGGACAAGTTGAAGCTCGAGGCCGAACTGGCTCAACATCGCGTTGAAAAGTCAGCGATCGAAGCGTATGCCAACGAATTGCAGCAGCGCAAGACGGCCCAGCGGACCCAGTTGGCGGCGCTATATCAAGACAATATCAAGATCGTGCGGAATCTCGAACGGGTGCAAATGCAGCTGAAACAACAGATCGATAAACGCACGGCCGCCGCAGGACGCTAGTTCAAATCAAGCTCTCTTCACGGTCGATCCACGGTTCGGTGCGGCGCATCGTTTCGGGATAAAACGGTTGTGTCGCAATGCCGCGGCCAAGCTTGACGCTCCAGCCAATGAATTCACATTGTGGCTGGACATGCGCTCGCCCACTTGTCGAGAGCTTATGATGCCCACAGGTCGATCTGGGCTTCATTACTTGAAAGGTCTCCTGGTCGTGGATCCATTTTTCATCACCTGTACCACCTGCAGTTCGCGGTTGAAGGTGCGCGATGAAAGCATGATCGGCCAGATCTTGGCCTGTCCCAATTGCCAAGCGATGGTCATGGTCGCTCCGCCGACCGAGGACCAATTGACGATTGGTCGCCAGCACGACATCGACAGCCAGGCGATCACCAGCGAAACGATCCACGAGGAATTGGAATCCGAAGGGACGTTTCCTCAAGCCGGGCCAACCGATGCGGACGAATCCCCCGCCGATTTGTCCTCCCCCAGCGATTCACAACCCTCCGGTTCGTTTGGCACCATGCCACCGGGCGATTGGAAACCCTCGAGCTATCAGGGCTATCGCCAGATCGGCATGATCGCCCTTGTGTCGCTGATCGCGATCGTCAGCTCCGTCGCGATCTTTGGGCTGTTTATTCAACAGTCGTTGACGAAAGAAAAAGAGATTGCCGAGGTTGTCGACGGTTCGCCCGACGAAGTCGAAGCGAGTGGCCAAGAGGTTCCCGGCGACGGGGATTCAAACGCCGTAGAGGATCCTGACGCCGACGATCCCCCGCCAGCCGCCGATTCGGAAATCGCCGATTCGGCAATGTCAGCCTCCGATCCCCCGGAGGATGAATCATCGCCGACCGATCCGGTCCCCGCGACCGATCCGGCCCCCGCAGTGCAGGACGCGGCGGGGGCTGTCGATCCGTTGACGGAGGTCCCTGAACCAGTTGATGGCGATGGCACTCCACCGCCAGCGAACTCCGGACCCGAGCGGATCTTCGCCGACGCGGGGCAACCGGCCGATCAACCCGAAGCTGCGGCGATGGAGGAATTGCCGGAGAGTTTACAGATGTTTTCGAGCATCTTTGGGCAAGGTTTGGATCTTCAACAGCCCGATGCCAAGCCGCAACCGACGGCCTTCAAACCGATTCGATTCGAACCGCCGCCGGAACTCAGCGGCCGTTACCCTACGCCTCAGCCTGCGGTCGACGCCCAGCAGCGGCTGCAGCAGTCTCTGGGGCTGAATTTGCAAGCGACCACGCTGTATGCCAGCGTCGACACGATCTCTCAAATCACTTCGGTACCGATCACCTTCGATATCGAATCGCTCGATTCCGCCGGGATCGAACTCGGCACGCCGGTTTCAGGGCGGTATCTGAACACGACTGCTGGCGAAGCGATCCGCGACGTCTTGGCGAAAGCGGGCTGCACGCTGCAACAATCCGCTCCCGGCCAGATGGTGGTTCGCGCCAGCGAGCCGCGGATCAGCGCGTTTATCGAACCCGCATTGATAATTACCGACTTGGGGGAACCCACACCGGTGATCGCACTGGCAACCCAGCTGGCTCATCTGCCGGACGATCCGGCCGAATTGGCCGTCGATCCGGCCAGCGACCGCGTCCAGGTGACCGGTTCGCCACAGGCGGCATGGCGGGTGGCGTTGGCGTTGGACGCGTTGCGGATCAGCCGCGACCTGCCCCCCAAACTGCCAGCGTCCCATTCCGGGCGATGGTTGGTCGACGGCCGGCCGGAAGAGCTGCCGCGGCCTGATCCGGGACCGATCGTGTTGGAGGGGGATCTGCCGAGGACTGTCGAACATTGGCTCAGCCAGGTCGCTCAGACGCAGAATGCTCGCGTTTTGATCGATTGGCCGAGTGCTTGGCAGTATGGTTTAACTCCCGAATTCACTCTCCTCCCCTGGCCAAACCACGATTCGCTGGCCTCGTTGGAGCAGGAATTGTTGGCGCCGTTTGGGTTGACGATTCGCGACCTCGGCGATGGCAACTGGCTGGTGACCAGCCTGCACGCCTTGGCGATGTCGGCTCGAACCGTTGTTTTCAGCCCTCCGATTCCGGCTGAAACCCAGTTCCTGGAACGCTTAACCGCTGGTGCCGGCCACGAGACACCGGAGACCTTTCCTGGGGTGATCGATCCGGTTTCGCAGCGTCTGATCACGCGGGTATCGCAGTTTTTGCAGCTGCAGATCGCCGCCGAACTGTCGGCAACGCGGTAGCCGCCGCCGGGGAGCGGTTTTGAGTGGTTTGCCGGAGCGATCCGGCCGAAGATATGGGCTACCGCACCAACACATTTTAAGTCATACTGGGCAACCAAACCCTTTATAAACCGTGCGTGGTTGTAAATGACGCGAGCGTGCTTCGATGAAGCCACACGTGTCCTTTAGAGCCGCTTGAAGTAAATAAATACAACGTCAGCTTGTTGGAAGTTAGAGACACAATCCCATGGCCAAGAGCAATAAGAAAGCGGACACCATCTTCCTGGTCTGCGAAGAATCGGGCGATTACAACTACTCCATCCGTCGCAAGGGTGGTGGAGAGAAATTGCGTCTGAAGAAATACTGCCCTCGTTTGCGCAAGCACACCTGGCACAACGAAAAGAAGAAATAAACCTCCCGCAGCGGAAGGAATCGCCATGGCCAAGCGGTGGCGTTTGCTGCCTCATGATATGGGCCGGGTCGAGCATCTCATGCGCCAGTCCCGGCTGCCTGCGGTGGTCGCTCAGGTCTTGTTGCGACGTGGCGTTTATCAGTCCGAGGACGTTCAGCGGTTTCTCGAGAGCCGCTTGACCATGCTCCGCGACCCCGAGGATCTTCCCGGGGTTCCCGCCGCCGCCGATCAGATCCATCAAGCGATCATCGATCGCAAAGCGGTTGTGATCTACGGCGATTACGACGCTGATGGGATCACCGGCACGTCGATTCTGTTCAACGGCCTGCGTCTGTTGGGTGCGGATGTCAGTTACTTTGTGCCCAATCGCCTCGAAGACGGCTATGGCTTGAGTTGCGATGCGCTTCGCAAGCTGGCCAGTCGCGAAAAACAGGTCGTGATCAGCGTCGATTGCGGTATCGCCAGCCCAGTCGAAGCCGATCTCTGCAAAGAGTTGGGGCTCGACCTGATCGTCACCGATCACCATCAATTCGGCGATCGTTTGCCCGATGCAACGCTTGTGCATCCTCGTCTGCCCGGCACCAATTATCCCTTCCCAGGGCTCTGTGGTGCGGGGGTCGCTTTCAAGTTGGCCTGGTCGGTCTGTCAGCGCGCTAGTGGGGCGAAGAAGGTCACCGAGCGGTTGAGATCGTATCTGATGCAGTCGCTGGCGTTGGCCGCGATCGGCACGGTCGCCGATGTCGTTCCGATGCTCGATGAAAATCGGATCCTTGTCCACCACGGCCTGCGGAGTCTGTTGGCGAATCCGTCGATCGGGATTCGAGAACTGCTGAAGGTCACCAAGCTGGATCAGAAGTCAGCCCTCTCTAGCGAAGATGTCGCCTTCATGCTCGCCCCGCGGTTGAACGCAACTGGGCGGCTTGGTCAGGCGCAATTGGGCGTGGAGTTGCTGACGACCGACAATCCCGTCCGCGCTGCGGCGTTGGCCGAGTATATCGACGGGCTTAATGGCAGCCGGCAGACGCTCGAACGCAGCGTCTATCTAGCGGCCGACAAGCAAGCCAAATCGGACTTTGATCCCGAGCAGGATCCCGCCTTGGTGCTCGGGGGAGTCGATTGGCATAAGGGAGTGATCGGTGTCGTCGCCGGACGGATCGCTGAGAAGTATGGCCGCCCGACGATCATCTTGTCGCTCGATGGGACGGCGTCGAAGCCGGCCGTTGGATCGGCTCGATCCGGCGGGATGGTCGATCTGCATGCCATGTTGGGACAGTGTGAAGAGCATCTGATCACCTACGGCGGGCATGCTGCTGCGGCGGGGGTGAGTCTAAATGAGTCGACGCTCTCGCAGTTCCGCGAAGCGTTCTGCGAAGCGGTCTCGCAGAACGTGCCTTCCGATTACGAAGCGGAGATCAGCATCGATGCCGAAGCTTCGTTCAGTCAGTGGAACTTGGAGACGGTCAAGCAGATCGAGATGTTGGAGCCGTTTGGCGACAGCAATCCCCGGCCGATCTTCTGTGCCACTGGGGTCACGCTGAAAGATCCTGCTCGTCGCATGGGGGGCGGCGATCGACATCTGACCGTCAGTCTGTTGCATCATGCCAGCGCGATGCGAGCGGTAGCGTTTGGTGCCGGGCAGTGGTGCGATGAGTTGAACGAGCTGGAGGGGGCGATCGATGTCGCCTATCGTCCGGTGATCAACGAATTCCGTGGCTATCGCAAGGTCGAGATCCAGATCGTCGATTGGCGACCCTCGGGGCAGCACGCTTCGGCGTAAGCATCTCCGCAGGCGATTGTCGACGCGATCGCGTCCCGCCGCAATTTTCTTGGCGGCGAGTGGTACCCGATGTTGCGTTCTCCCGTTCGCCTTGCGTGTGCTGGGGCAGCAAAGGAATTGTTTACAGCGGGCGGACCCAGATGTTTCGATAGCGAACTGGGTTGCCGTGATCTTGCAGCATGATCGAACCGCCCGGCGGGTGTTCGCTGTATTTCGAATTGGCGCGGCCGGTGGGGCCGGTCAGTTCGCGGTGGTGATGCAGCAGCACGCCATTGTGGAAGACGGTCACGTAGGCCGGTTTGGCGAGTTTGCCTTCGGCGTCGAATTCAGGCATCTCGTAGATCACGTCATACGCTTGCCATTCACCTGGCGGGAGAGTTGCGTTGACCGCTGGCGGGAACTGGCCGTAGACGGCGCCGGCTTGGCCGTCGGCGTAGGTTCGGTTGTTGTAGGAATCAAGGACTTGGATCTCGAACGCCCCCCAAAGTTTGATCCCGCTGTTGCCACGTCCCTGCCCGTCTCCGGAGACTTTTTTTGGCGCAGCCCATTCGATGTGCAACTGGCAGCTGCCGACGTTATCGAGCGAGCAGAGGTAACCGGTGCCGCGGGTTGCTTCCATGTACCCATCCTTCACGGTCCAGCGGGCGGGCACGTATTGGCCTGGTGCCTTGCGGTCTTGGTGCCCCCAGTTCGACAGATCGGTTCCATCGAACAGTACAATCGCATCGCTAGGCGGTGCCGCGGGGGAGTCCTCTCCCGGGGTGACAGTTCGCGGGCGTGGACGCAGCAGGTCGTGAACTCGCCAAGGTTGCCCGGGCAGACGCTGCGTATGGGTGTAGCCGATCGGTACCATCGCTTTGGCTGGCTCCGCTTTGGCTGGCTCCGCTTTGGCTGGCTCCGCTTTGGCTGGCTCCGCTTTGGCTGGCTCCGCTTTGGCTGGCTCCGCTTTGGCTGGCTCCGCTTTGGCTGGCTTGGGTTTTTCGGGAGCCTCCTTTTTGTCTTCCGGCTGCTTGGTTGGCTCCGGCTTCTTTTCCGGTGGCTGCACCTTGGGTTGTGGTTCCGTAGGTTTGTCCACTCCCTTTTCGGCGGGCTTCTCTGTCTCTGCGGCTGGCTGCTCGCTGGGCTTTGTTTCGGCAGCAGCTGGTTTGTCGTTAGGCGTGCTTTTGTCTTGACCAATCGCAAACGCAGAGGTTGCAAAGACGAGGCACAGGCAGAGGAGCGAATGAGGCATGGGGTACGTCATGTTGTGAAGGATGGATGCGGTCGGTGGGCCGCGATGGGGCAGGACGACAACCAGCACGGCGGTTCCGTGCTGGTTGGGTGTTCCGGAAGGCTATTTGCCTTGGATCGCTTCGGCCGCTTCGGCGGCGGCTTGGCGAACCATGGGGCTCTCGTCGCTGCTGAGTGCATTCAGGTCGTCGACCGATCCTTGAGCAGCTTGGCCCAGCGTGCCCAGTGTTCGGGCGGCTTCTAGGCGGACGAATTCATTCTCGTGCTGTAGAGCTTGGGTCAGCAGGGGAACGGCTTGGGCGATCAACTTGGGGTCACCAGGTTGCAGCTTCAGCAGCGACCATGCGGCCGACAGTTGTAAAAACGGATCGTCGCAGCCGAGGCGTTGGGTCAGTTCGGTCAACACGTTTTGCGCGTCCGACCCGATGCTGCCCAGGGCATAACATGCACTGTAGCGAACGCGGCGGTTCTCGTTGGAAAGTTCAGCGACCAGGACGTCGCTGGCTGGCTTGGCCGCCGAGCCGATGGCGGCCAGGGCGAACGCGATTTCGCGGACTTGTTCGGGATCATCGCTCGATTTCATCGCAGCGATTAGGTCGGGAACAAGTGGTGCCGCGTTGGGGCCGAGTCGGCGTGCCAGTTCGATTCCCAGTGGGCGGAGCGCGTTGTTGGTTAGGCTCGTTTTGATCACCCCTACCGCCGCGGTTCCTTTGGAGGCCAGGACGTCGACAACCTGCGAGATGACCGCTGGTTCACTGTCTTGCAGTGCCTTGGTCATCGCTTGGATCACCTCGGGGCTCGGTCCGTCGGGGCCTGGTTTGATGTCGCCCAGGGCGCGGATGGCCAGGTGGCGAATTCGAGGCTGCTCGGAAGACAGGCCGGCGATGATGGCGGTCAAAGCTTGCGGGCGCTTGGCGGTTTCAGGAGCCAGGGTCAACAGGCTCCATCCGGCCAGCAGTTTCAGTTCGACATCGCTCGCGTCGTCCAGCGTCGCTTCCAGCGCGGCGGCTCCTGTTGTCGGTTGTGGGTATTGGCTCAAGGCAAAACAGGCGGCATATTTGCCGGCCATCGGCGCGTCGCCTCGTAGGACTTTGACCAAGCCAGGAACGATCTTCTCGCCATCGCCTTGAACTTTGCCAACCGCAATGATCGCTTGCAGTTGGACTTCGGGTTGCGCGTGGTCGATCAATTCCATCAACTCAGGCGTTAATTCCGCCGCCTGTGGGCCGAGTTCGCTGACAACCAGCAATGCCCAGTAGGCTGCTTCCGGATGGGAGAGCGTTTCGCGAAGCGTGGGGACTGCTTCGCTGCCCAGGTCGGCCATCGAATGGATCACATGCATGATCGCTTCGGGGTCGCTGCTTTGCAGAGTCTTGGCCCAGATAGGCAGCGTCAGTTCGCGCGGTGCCTTGATGCGGACCAATGCTTTGATAACAGCGTTGCGGACGGTTGGGTCTTTGTCCATCGCGTGCTGGATCAGTGCTTTTGCTGCTTCCGCGTTGCCATCGGCCAGGTAACCCAGAGCGTAAGCCGAACGGGCTCGCACGGCAGGCTTGTCGGAATCGAGCAGCTTGACCAGGCCGGCGATTGCGGTTGCCCGCGCTGCGCCATCCGGGGCGCTGGCCAGCGATTTGAGCGCAGCCTTTTGTTGTTCAGCACTTCCGCCCCGCAGTTGTTGCAGCAGTGCTGGGATGTCGTTGGTTTGGGCGTGAGCGAGGTTGGACAACGCTGTCTGAGATATCATCAAAGCCAATAGGAATTGGCAGGTTCGGAAGGCGATCGACATAATATGGACTCAGGAATCGAAAAGGGGGAAACCGCTGTGGAAGGGAACGCAGTGCGAGTGGCTGACGATTTCAGCTAGCCGCTTGTCGGGCTAGATAAGAAAGGCTTTTAATAAATGCCTTGGCTTGGGAAACTTCCTGCATTGGTAAAGTGTCCAGTTCCGCGCCCACTTGTTTGTCCAGGACTTCGCACAACCGTGCTATCTCGAAGTAAGCTGTCGGTTCCAGGCGGCCATCGGGGCTGCGTTCTTGCATCAGTTGCTCGATGCGTCGGCGGGTGCCGTTCATGATGGGCTGCATCGCTGCCAGCGGCCAATGGATCTCACCCGTCTTAGGGTTGTATTGGCTTTCGGACAGCGGCTTGGGACGCTTCATGTCCGCCAGGCGATGGACCTGTTCGGGCGTGACCTGTTTGCGGTCGTAATTCTTCGCCTCTTCGCGGATTCGGCGCTTTTCGTAATAGGTTTCCGCGTATTTCACGCGGTTGTCCAATTGCATCGAACGGGCCTGTTCCACGTTGATCGCTGCTTCGGAGTTTTGCAGGTTGGCATACCCGCTAGAGCGGACCAAGTCGGCCATGCCTGCCATTTCGCTACCAGCGATCGTCGATCCGGCACCGCTATAGTTGACACCACCATAGGGATAAGGAGGGTACGGATACTGGGCCAGCGCCGGGGTGACCGTTGCGGCTAGGAGGGCAACGGTGAGGAGGAATCGCGACATGAGGGGGCATTCTTTTGTAAGGTTCAAAAACGCAATCGATCTCTAAATCTTAGACACAATTTCAGACTATTCAATCGTTATGCGTTTACCAAACGGTTCGAAGGGGTTGGCGAAAAAAAAAGACGCCTACCGGTCCGTAATTTGCCGGCTGTGTATATCATGCGGGTCGTGATCGGGGCTCGGCCCTGCAAACACCTCAACCGCCTACCCAGCCTCGGACAGTCCTCAATGGAACAGAGCTTTTTAGCATGGCTACGTGGCCGCCAACGTTCACTACCTCAAGTTGCTGTCGGGATCGGTGATGATGCCGCAGTCGTCGATTGGCCGCATTCGCGACAGTTGGTCACTAGCGTCGATACAATTGTCGATGGTGTCGACTTCCTGCTCGACCAGCATTCCCTGGCAGCGATCGGGCACAAGGCGCTGGCGGTCAATCTGAGCGACATGGCTGCCATGGCCGCCGATCCGGTCGCGGCGTTGGTCGCGATCTCTCTGTCAAACGAAAATGCGACCCAGACGGCGGCGGGAATTTACGAAGGAATCTTGGAGACGGCAGCCGAGTTTGGGGTCGCGATCAGCGGTGGGGACATCACTTGCTACGATGGCCCGTTGGCTATTTCGATCACAATCATCGGCCAGTCGGAGCCGCAAAAGGCTTGGTTGCGCAGTGGTGCGTTGCCCGACGACGTTCTCCTTGTCAGCGGTTCGTTGGGGGGAAGCATTCTGCAAAAACACCTGGCGTTCACCCCACGGGTTCGTCTGGCGCAACAGTTGCGCGACCGCTTTAAGGTCAATGCAGCGATCGATATCAGCGATGGGCTGCTGTTGGATCTGGACCGGTTGTGCGCCGCCAGCGGGTGCGGGATCGAATTGGAGTTGGATAAGATTCCAGTCTCGGAAGACGCTCTGGCCCTGGGGGAGCAGAAGGGGAGCGAGCCGTTGGAGCATGCCCTTGGCGACGGCGAGGACTACGAACTGCTTCTCAGTTGTTCGGCAGATCAGGCCGCGGAGATTCTAAACGCCGACCTCGGCGTGCCACTGACTGCCATCGGCACCATGACCAGTCGGACCGGCTTGTGGTCCAAATTGCCCAATAAGCTGATTCGTTTGTCGCCGCGTGGCTTTGTTCACGGGGGCTGATCGGGGCCGTCGCCTCTTTCTCGCGCGTTTGTGTTTAGGACGTTTGGCGCCCTAGCGAAGCGATGTCTGTCTGTTAAAGCGGACCAATGCGCGAAGCCGGAACTTCTGTAATGATCGTGCGGCTTGCTCGATCTGGGGGGCTGTAACGGGAGCGAACCGCGGAATGTCGTTTGCATTTCGCCGTTCGTCTCGCAAACTTGGGCATCATTTGCCCCAGCAGCACACCGGAGAATCTTGTGCGACACTTTCAGCTTGCGTTTCTGGCTTTCGCTCTCACGTCCTTGACTGGCTGCAGCGTCATCGGCGGCATCGAGCAGTGGAAGTGCGACCACCTTGGGATGTGCCACTTCGGCATCCGCCCTACACCGACCCACGCTCCGTCACCATGTTTGGAGCCGTCGCCGTGTGGGGGGCAGTCTTGCCAGTCGCAGCTCCATCAGCCGACGTTGGCTGTTCCGCAGATCTGATTCTGTCCGGATTCGTAGTTTCCTCGATGAAGTGCAGTGGCGCTTCATCGTTTGCCGATCTCGCCGCCGTGGCAACTCTTCTGCCTGGTGGCGGGGCGCGACCCCGCGCAAGCCGCAGCTCACTCTGGAGCTTCGGCGATGAATCGCCAGCCGGTCGCATTCTCTGGCGATCGAGCAGGGCCAGCTTGCCCTGTGTCAGCTTCTAGAACGCGGCTGCTCTTGTGGTTTCGCGAGCTGGCCGCCCGGCCGAATCGATGTCGAACGGCAACGGCTCGCGGTTTGCATGGTTGAGCCGGACGCTCGAGGCGTGCCAGACCTGATGCTTCCATGGAGATATGGAAGTCAAGGGACTGACTTAATCCCGAGGGGGGATGCTGGGCCGATGCAGCAGGCAACGTAAAACCGAGCCATCTGCGGGTGCCGCACGGCTTGTGGTTTCACAGGAACGCGATGCGTTCAACTGAATTGCTGGATCCCGACGAGCGACTGCTCGACGGCGGATCTCCGTGCCGTGTAGCCCGGCGAGGCGGGGATTAAGCAGTCTGCAGTTTGGCAGTCTTGATCAGGTGTTGCAGGCGGCTTTTGGTGCGTGCAGCGGCGTTGCGATGAATGATGTTCTTCGCACCGGCGCGATCCAAACGCTTGGCAGCAAGGCGGAACTGTTCTTCAGCAGCGCTAAAGTCACCAGCTTGTACCGATTCGCGGACCTTGCGGATTTGATTGCGCATCGCGGTCTTGATCGCTTTGTTGCGGTCGCGGCGGACAAAGCTCTGGCGGAGACGTTTTTTAGCACCTTCGGAATTTGGCATTCGTTGTTCCCTATACAAATCTCGTAGTAATTGATGCAATAGGAGCAGTTTGAGGACAGCGGGCCAAAATGTCTAGCCCAAAGTCACCGTTTCACCCCTTCGAACGACCGATTCATTCGGCGACCCGTATGCTAGGCCATGTATATTTGATCGGAGCCGGTCCGGGCGATCCTCAGTTGATTACGCTGCGGGGGGTCCAATGTCTGAAAAAAGCGGATGTCGTACTGTACGACGGGCTGGTAAATCCGCAATTGTTGGTCCATGCGGCCGATGCTGAATTGGTTTGCGTTGGCAAGCACGGCCAGCAACGGATCTGGACCCAGGACGAAATCCAGGAGGAAATGCTACGTATGGCACGGCAAGGGCGAATCGTCGCTCGGCTCAAAGGGGGCGATCCCGCTGTCTTTGCTCGGGGGGCCGAGGAGACGGCTGCCTTGTCCGAGGCGGGGATCTCGTTCGAAGTCGTCCCCGGGATCACGGCTGCCTTGGCTGCGGGCAGCTTTACCGGTATTCCGATTACGCATCGCCACCACGCATCGGCCGTTGCGTTGGTGACCGGGCACCAGAAAGACAACGACGCGACCGATCTCGATTGGAATGCGTTGGCCAAGTTCCCCGGCACGTTGGTCATCTACATGGGCGTCACCACCGCCCAGACTTGGACCCAGGCTTTGATCGACGGCGGCAAACCGGCCGATACCCCTGCGGCGATCGTGCGCCGATGTACCTGGTCTGACCAACAGGTCTTCCGCTGCACCTTGGGCGAGATCGCGCTGCGGCTATCCCCCGCCAGCAAGATCCGGCCCCCTGCTATCGTGATCGTCGGCCCGGTAGCCGACCTGCCCGAGCAGCTCGATTGGTTCGACCACCGTCCCTTGTCCGGCCAACGCATTCTGGTCACCCGCCCCGATGGACAGGCCGGTGAGTTGGGCGACGCGCTTCGCGAACTGGGGGCCGATCCGCTGTATCAGCCCGCCATCGAGATCGTTCCGCCGCCAGATTGGTCCGACGTCGATGCCACTATTTCGCAGCTGGGCGAGGTCGACTGGATCGTTTTCAGTAGCCGCAATGGCGTCCAGTTTTACCTCGACCGGATCCTGAGGCTCGGCCACGACATGCGGCTGCTGGGGGGGGGGCAGATCGCCGCAGTGGGCGACCGGACGGCCGAGGCACTGCAGGGATATGGATTGCGAGCCGACCTCGTGCCGGCTGATTTCGAAGCGGAATCGCTGGCCGCGTCGCTGTCGCCGCAGGCTGCTGGAAAGCAGGTCCTGTCGGTTCGGGCCAGTCGAGGACGCGACGTTTTGCGGCAGCATCTAGCCGATGCCGGGGCGAGCGTCCGCGAGGTCGTAGCCTACCAGAATCGTGATGTGATCGATGCGGATGCCAAGATCCGCCAGCAGATGGCGGACGGGCAGATCGATTGGACCACGGTCACCAGCAGTGCGATCGCTCGTTCGCTGGTGCAGATGTTTGGCGAATCGCTGCATCAGACCAAGTTGGCCAGCTTGAGTCCGGTCACCTCGCAAACGCTGAAGGGCCTCGGGTTTTCGGTCGCCTGCGAAGCGGAGCATTACACGATCGATGGCCTGGTCAAAGCGATTGCCCAGGTCTGATGGGGGCGGCCGGTTCCCTGCTTCTCCGGCCCGATAAAGCAACTTTGCCTCGGATATCACGAGGTGGCTGGATTCACCGTCCAGGCAGTCTCCAGGGGCGTCGCGCTGCGGCGCAATTGTTTCAGGCTTCGCGCGGACTGCGGTCTTCTTAGCCCTTTTTGACGCCGACCCCGTCGGGCAAGGTCCCGTCGGCGACTTCGTTTTCCCATTCGTCCATCAGTGGCCACTCATTGGCTAAGGTGCCAAAGTCCGCCATCTTGAGGTAACTGCGAAGCCGATCGATCGTTCGGTTGAGCATCTCGTTATCCTTGCGGAAGATCGGCCCGTGGCTTGGCAGCAGCCAGACGACGTCGCTGTCGCGGATTCGTTCCAGCGACTTAATGAAGTCGTTGATGTTGCTGCCGTGATGGGCGTCGATCGCCCCCACGCAGCCATCGCGATAGATGTTGTCGCCGCTGAACAGAACATCGCCCAGGCGGAATGACAGTTGGCTGTCGGTGTGCCCCGGCGTGTGCCAGACCTCCAGTTCGAGATTGCCGATCCGGATCGTGTCGCCATCGTTGATTTGGTGTTCGATCTCGACCGGGGGCATGTCCAGGTGGATGTTTTGGGCCTTGATTTCTGCAAACGTGGTCAATTTGTCGCCGGTCTGCAGCGCTTCGACGGCCAGCGGATGGGACGTGACCGAGGTCCGCAGCATCTGCTTCGCTTTGGCTAGCCCTTGGATGTGGTCGACGTCCGCATGAGTTGCGATCAGCGTCTTGCATTTCGACAATGGGAAATCGAGTTGGCGGATCAGTTCGACAAACTCATCGACCGTCTCCTCATAGCCGATATCGATCAGCGTCCATTCCCCCTGGTCGTGGACCAAGTAGACGTTGCAGCCGAGCACTTCGCCCGCCTGGTAATTCAGTTCGATAACGCCCGGAAAGAGGGTTTTGTGGGGCAACATTCGTCTGTTCGTGGCCTGAATAAAAAGGAAAAATTGTTTCCCTTAATTCTAGGCGGGAAGAACCGAATGCAACAGATGCGGGCCGACCGATTTCCGTGCTCCCCGCTATGCTGCCCTTAGCGCTCCAAAACAGCTGAGGCGAACGTCTGATTGGTTTCCGGTTGTGGTTTCCCGTTCATGCCGTTTCGTTTCAACCGCATGCACCCGACGCCAGGGCTGCGAGGAACGCCAGGCGAGTCGCAGTAGGTTTGGCTCCGAAGCGCTCGCTGTGCCAGTGCCGCAGGCGACTTGTGTGTGCGTCGGTGGTGGCCGGAAGTCGGGGTGGGCCGGTTTTGCAAGGCGGAGGGGGCCCATCGATAGGCGATAGCGTTCGGTCCTTTGGGGAATCGTGAGCTATCGCTGGGCGGCTGATTTGACTAAATGTAAAAAATGAAATAGGCCAGCTGCGTTGATGCCCACGCCATCCCCAGGTGGGAAATAAGATATAGTCAACAATGGGATGGTTGTCAGTGTCGCCGTTCCGGAATCGTGGGCCGCCAATTCCAGAGTTTTAGAGCGTTAGAGAGAGTGATATTGATGGGCTTTTTGAAATCATGGGCTTCGAAGTTGGTCCCCGCAAAATGCACTAAACGACATCGACAGAACAAGGATCTCTCCAGTTGGCGGCGACGCGGAAGCCGGTTGGAGCGGCTCGAACGTCGAGACCTTTTGGCCGTCGATATTGTCTTCGACTACAGCTACGACGATTCTGGATTCTTTGACACGCAGGCCAAAGCTGCACTTGAACGGGCGGCGACCGATTACGAAACGCGTCTGCTCGATACGTTGAGCGCGATCCCGGCTCCTACGGCCGGCAACTCGTGGACCGCATCGTTCCAAGACCCGGAGACCGGCAGCACCGTTAATCTCCCGAATCTGCAGCTTGCCGAAAACGAGGTCCGCGTCTTTGTCGGCTCTCGCAATCTGACTGGCACAACGCTTGGCAAGGCCTCCACCGGGTATGGCGTCCAGTACACCGACCCTAATTGGGTCGACACCGTCTTGTGGCGTGGGCAATCCGGCGCAAATGAGCAGAGCACGTGGGGCGGCAGCATCGCGTTTGACACCACGCCAACATGGCACTTTGACGCCGGATTACCGACCTCAGGGACCCCTGACCTCTACAGCGTGGCGTTACATGAACTGGGACACATCTTTGGAATCAGCAACCAACCGGGGAACACCTGGACCAGTTACGCGACTCCGCTGAACGAACTCTCCCCGGCCGACCAGGCCCTGGTCGACAACGAACCCGGCGACTACTTCACCGGCCCCAAGTCGGTCGCTCTCTACGGCAGCCCGATCCCGGTTGACGGTGGCCACTTCGAGCACGACGTCTCCTACGCAGGAGCCGAAGCCGCACTCGACCCGAACTTAACCACCGGCACCCGCAAACCGATGAGTCCACTCGACTGGACAGCGCTCGATGACATCGGCTGGGACGTCGGCACCCGTTTCCTCAGCGGCACCGTCTTCGACGACAGCGTCATCGACAACGACCAACCCGACGCCGGAGAAGGCGAAGCGGGCCTCACCGTCACGGCAACCAACACCACCACAAGCACCCAATACACAACCACAACCCACACCGACGGCACCTACGCCCTCGAACTCCCACCAGGCACCTACGACGTTACATTCACCGGCGGCAGCCATGAAGGCCGAGTTGAAATGACTGGAAATGCAGTAGGTGCACACAGTATCAAGATCGAACTCGATACGGCGCAAGCTGTATGGGGTTCCTTTCAGCCAACAGTTCCTCAAAACGTTAGCATTTTCGCGAATTCGGCGACGAGTGCCACGCTGACGTGGGATGACTCGGAGCACGAGACGAGCTACCAAATCTATCGTTGGAACAATAAAACCAATACGGAAATCATAACACTTGCGGCCAACGAAACATCCTATACACCGACAAATCTAATTCCTGGAGAGCGGGAATGGTTCTACGTCAAAGCGGTCAACGGAAGCCAGTCTGCTCAGAGTGAATGGCAGTTGATGGTAATGCCGCTAGTGACACCAACAATCCCTCAAAACGTTAGCATCTCTGCGAATTCGGCGACGAGTGCCACGCTGACGTGGGATGATTCGGAACACGAAACGAGCTACCAAATCTATCGTTGGAACAACAAAACCAATACAGAAATCATAACGCTTGCAGCCAATGAAACATCCTATACACCAACAAATCTAATTCCTGGTGAACGGGAATGGTTCTACGTCAAAGCGATCAATGGAAACCAGTCTGCTCAAAGTGAATGGCAGTTGATGGTTATGCCGCTAGCGACACCAACAATCCCTCAAAACGTTAGCATCTCTGCGAATTCGGCGACGAGTGCCACGCTGACGTGGGATGATTCGGAACACGAAACGAGCTACCAAATCTATCGTTGGAACAACAAAACCAATACAGAAATCATAACGCTTGCAGCCAATGAAACATCCTATACACCAACAAATCTAATTCCTGGTGAACGGGAATGGTTCTACGTCAAAGCGATCAATGGAAACCAGTCTGCTCAAAGTGAATGGCAGTTGATGGTTATGCCGCTAGCGACACCAACAATCCCTCAGAACGTTAGCATCTCCGCGAATTCGGCAACGAGTGCCACGCTGACGTGGAGCGACTCGGAGCACGAAACGAGCTACCAAATCTATCGTTGGAACAATAAAACCAATACAGAAATCATAACGCTTGCAGCCAATGAAACATCCTATACACCAACAAATCTAATTCCTGGTGAACGGGAATGGTTCTACGTCAAAGCGATCAATGGAAACCAGTCTGCTCAAAGTGAATGGCAGTTGATGGTTATGCCGCTAGCGACACCAACGGTCCCTCAAAACGTTAGCATCTCTGCGAATTCGCCGACGAGTGCCACGTTGACGTGGGATGATTCGGAACACGAAACGAGCTACCAAATCTATCGTTGGAACAACAAAACCAATACCGAAATTGTGACGCTTGCGGCCAACGCAACATCCTATACGCCAACGAATTTAATTCCTGGTGAGCGGGAATGGTTCTACATCAAAGCGATTAATGGAAACCAGTCTGCTCAAAGTGAATGGCAGTTGATCGTTATGCCGCTTGCTTGATATCGGCCCTTTGTCGAACGTATTCATGGACAATTCGCGATAGGATTTCTCGGTTATCGCGATGCGAATTGTAGTCGTCCTTTAGTTGGGCAAGATGGTTCCGTATCTTGTTGATCTCTCTCCGTAAGGCGCGTTCTGCGTCTTGTGGAGTCTTTGCGTCAACGAATATGTTTTGGAAATCCCGAGAAAGAATAACCTGTGACGATCCGATCCTTGAATGTTCTGACAAAATCAAGTCCGAAGGGAGTACCCCCGTCCCAAGTCTGGCGATTCCACCGAAGCCAAACTTAATTGATCTGGCGTTGATCGCTCGACTGCAAAGGTCAATGACTCCTCCGGAGACAAGCTCGAACATGAACGACAGCCCAAATCCCAGGTGTAAATCATTCAGCCCGATGTGGATTTCCTCAACACCAGGCACTTCGAGGATTGATTCGAGTCGCACGACCGACGCAGGGGTTTCTAGGAGCAAGCAGGTCTTCGTTCGACCTCCCACAAGTTTCAAGAACTGCGCTACTTCGCTAGCAGTCGTAAACATAGGCAACATGATTCTGTCGGCACCAAGGTCCACGCAACGATCGATTTCGGTTCGGGAGTCGGCATGTATTGGGTTAACGCGGACCATCAACTCTGACGTAGAAAGAACCGAACGTAGTTTGCCCACGTCGTCAATCGCGTGTCGCGAAATTACCGTGTCCAAATGGCCCTGGCGTTTAACCTTTCCGTTGATCTCCAAGTCTACCATTACTCTGTTGACTCCAGCCGACTGTAAGACGCTGGCTTGGTCTTGGTCGTTAGTAATGTATATTAGATCCATGTTTTATACTTCAAAGTTCTGAGCGATATATTCAACAGACTCACGCTTTTTTATCACCTGGAAAACGCGGCCGTCCTCGTTTTTTCTTTCGACTAAGATTGGATTTGCAGGAAGAATGAACGGTGGTTTCATGACAATTGAATATGAACCTACGTTCCCAAATGCAATAAAATCACCCACTTCAATTGCCGAGTCCAACTGGTGGTGCATGATGTCGCTCTCGATGCACGTATATCCGGCAATGTCGCACCCTGGCATCCCAACGGTGGAGTTGTTTTGTCGAATTACGTCAATTGGCAAATTCTTAGCGCGCGCTGTCGGGCTGATGTCGAAGATGCTACCGGCGACCGTCGCAATGTTTCGCCCCCGGATGCTTTTGGTGCTTATTACCCTGGTGAAGAACCGAAACGTATCGGCGACTAGCGCGGTCCCTGGTTCAATGATCAACCTCGGTGGGCTTGCGAGGCTTCCGTATGCTTCGTTGAACAATTTCCCTACGAGCCTACCGTATTCTGAGAAAGTCGCGGGCGGTGACTCGAAGCCAGCGCGCATTTCGTTTGGCATGCCGCTGAAGTACCCTCCCCCGATATTCAGGAAGCCCGGCGGGTTGTCAGGGAAAACGTGAGCTGCCAGTCGCAGCATTTTCTTTGCCCTGACTCCAAAGCTATCCAGGTTTCGATCCGGGAAATGGCAGTGAAGTCCGGAAAGGTGGAGGTTCGGCGCGGCGCGTATTGCGTCCAGGCATTGCCCGAAATCCTCGCTTTCGACATCAACTCCGAATCTCGATTTAGAGCTTTCCGAGAGTTGGAAGTTGCAGCGAATTCCGATCCCGAAGCTTTGTCCTGGGCTCTCGGCCGCTATGGCAAGAACGTTCTTTAGGTCAGTAAGTGAATCTAGGTTGATCGTCGCGCCGTCACGCAACGATGCGGCTAAAGATGCCTCAGATTTATAGGGGCCGTTGAAGATAACGCGCGAGCCATCGACACCGATCCGTTTCGCCCAATCCCATTCCATTTCAGACACGATTTCTGCGTATCCACCCAGTTCGTTAACGATGCGACACACGTAGGGGGTGTAGTTTGTCTTGTAGGAGTACGCGATCGTCGTGTGTGGGAAGTGATCGTTGAATGCTCGGGACAGCGCTGCAAAATTTGAACGAAATTTGGATTCATCAAAAACGAAAAACGATGAACCATGGTCTTTCGTGATCACATCTGCAGCAGACCAGTCAATCATGCGGGCAATCCTTGCTCGTTGGGGAGTTCGTGAATAACACGATTTCATTTAGCGATAAACAGACAAAAGTCCCTGTCGCGAACTTCAGGCAGCGCGTCGCGATGCTTGACCTTCGAGATCGCCATTGGCGGTAGAGATATCTGCAGGCTCTGCTGGCGCACTAATGCAATCCTCGCTTGCCAATGTCAGGGAGGCCTCATCTTCCGCGCGTCGCGTCTCGACAACGCTTTGAAGTGTCGCGACAACCCAAATTGTTCGCAATATCAAAACGGCATCGTATCGCATCCCCGAACGATCGAACTCCCTGACGTACTCATTGTCAAATTGTATTTTTTGTTCCCACGTCAAGGCGTTTCTCCCCGACACTTGAGCCAGGCCAGTAAGTCCGGGCTTGACAGTGAAACGCATCTTCTGCCAGTCGCTGAAGTTTTGATAGTCGCCTAGCTCATAGGTAACCGGAGGGCGAGGGCCAACGACTGACATTGTGCCCATGACAACGTTGATGAACTGAGGCAATTCGTCAAGGCTGGTCATTCGCAAAACCCGCCCGACTCTCGTAATGCGACTATCATCGCTATAGCTGAATAAACCAGTCCCCGTTTGCTCGGCGTCTTTGACCATCGTGCGAAACTTAAACATTGAAAAAACTTCACCATTCAAGCCAAGCCGGTCTTGCACGAAAAACACAGGCCCATTCGAATCCAGTTTGGTGAGGATAGCGATCAAAGCAAAGAGTGGTGCGCAAGCCGTTAGGATAGCGGAAGCAAATACGATATCGAAAATGCGTTTTAACATGGATTAATCTAAAAGCAACATAGGTTTATACTGGTGTTCGCCATTCGGGATATGGCGCATTTGCATTACTGACGACGTTAAGGTATGCCTCGTACAGGCTTGTTGTTATTGGCCCAACCTTTCCGCGCCCTATCGGTAATCGATCAACGGAAGTAATAGGGCCGATTTCAGCAGCAGTTCCGCAAACAAAAGCCTCGTCGGCAATATAAAACTCCGATCGATCCACGTCCCGTTCACGTACTTGAATGCCGAGGTCTAGTGCAAGGCGTAGTATGGTATCGCGAGTGATGCTCTCGAGTATCGAATTGGATATGGACGGTGTCACGAGTTCACCATTCCGAACCAGGAAGATGCAGGCGCCTGGTGATTCGCTGACCTTTCCACTCGCGTCAAGGAGGAACGGAATTTCGAAGCCATTTCTTTTTGCCTCTAGGAACGCATAACGCCCGTTGATGTAGTTTGCGCCACACTTGACACGCGGAGGAAGTGTTCGGTCGTCGATGCGTTTCCATGTTGAGATGCACGCGGACTTACCTTCGATCGCGGCAATGTTGGTTCGCGGTCGTGGCATCGGCGCGATGAACACCTGCACTGGTTCGCTGGACGACCAGCTGCCTTCTTCGTCGACGAAAACCGTTGCACGGATCGCAACATCCTCCTGGTAACGATTGAGCGTAATCGTTTTGCAAATCTTCTCTTCAAGCTCCTCCGCGCCTAGAGGGCACTTCAGGCCGAGGATTTTGCATGACTGAAACAATCGCTCAATATGCTCGGGCAGGCGAAACAGGAGCAATTGCAGTGCGTCGGCACTCCAGTAACCGCGGATCCCCTCAAAGACGTTCAGCCCAAATTGCGACGTGGGCGACAGGACTGACACCTTCGCCTCGCAAGCGGGAACGAAAGCACCTTTGAAATAGATCAGTCGGTCTGTGGGGTCGGTGGCTGCAGAGCCATCGGCTCCTAATGCTTCGGAGCGTGTCGTTACTACTGCATTCGTTAGGGCATTATTCATGAATACGTACTCGTTTCCCACTAAGCCGCGGCTGACCGATGATGTTCAACGCAATCATCTGGGGCGGCAGATTCCTGATACGTTGCATGCGTTTCACGGTGCTTAAGCCAGGATGCGATACCTGCGGCCAGATTTCCCATGGAATAATATCCGTGGAACCCTGGGCTGATCTCGCCGGCAGGAAGCTGGTCCGTATTCCTTGTAGCTACGCAGTTCACAGAACCGATAACTTCAATCAGATTTGGGTCGCGAGCAATTTTTGCTTTGCAAACTTTTTTGCGAATGATCGATTCAAAGTTTTGCAGTTGGAGAACGCTCGGTGTCCGAAGCTCGACAAGGAATTGCAAGTGCTTGCTATCACTTGCCGAATCGATGCGTGCAATTCGCGTAATATGTTGGTCTTTCCAAAACGACACGTACGTTTGGCTTTGGTTTACGTTGGTGCGCAGCACTCGAGTCAATACGGCGGCACGGTTAATCGATTCACGCGGAGTTGCGGAATATTCGCGTTCCGATATTCTTGTTAAGTTCGTTGAGGTCGTGCAATGGACCCTATCAGCAACGAGGTTGTCAGCTGGGTGCCTCCCAGCTAATGTCCAGCCAGGCTGTGATCGAGTTACGGACTCTACATCGAGCTTGCGCAGCGCGACTCCGGCGTCCATGCATCGGCCGACCAAGCGGTTCATGAAGTCGACAAAGCCGTGTTCCGGTCCCTTCATTTTTCGGGCCTTGCGGAAAAGACCTGGTGTCTGATGGGCAATAAAGCTCTTGAGTTTGTTTTTGTAGTTGAGGTGAGCGTCACGATATCGAAGTGGCTGTATGAATCGTATCCCGCTGAATAGGGTGTATCCAGCAAGCAAACGGAAACCAGACATCATTAACATTAAACGATTGTGGTAACCCACGTGAATGCCAGAACGGTGGATGCGAATTGGTTGCTCGTCGAGTTCGACAAACGACGCACCAGAAGCTTTCTCCAGATATTCATATACACCTGGAAATACTTCTATTAAATGACACGCACCTTCTACAGCAACAGCGTCTGCGATCGAAACCGTCTCCCAGGCCCCGCCAAGGCTTTCGCTTCGGTCAATTAGACAAACTCGGCGCCCTTTGTTGGCCAGTTCTAACGCGACCAGCAACATCATTGGGCTGGACCCGATCACCGCATCATCATAAGTGTTGGCTCGTTCGTTCATTGTGTTTCGTCAGGCTCAATAACTGGCCTTCCCTGTTTACGCGACGGCTCGGACTTCCGTTGGGGCGGCTTGCTGATTCATGTTGTCGATGTTCATTGAAGCCAAAAGCCAGGTGTCTGCGTTGTATTTTCCCTGGACGTTCTGGTGGATGACGTACCCAAATTCGTGAAGCACTTCCTTTTCGGCTGGATCGACATAGACGAGCATGTGCTGGTAGTTCTTCAGTTTGCGAAGCACAGCGCGAAGCGTCTCGCCCTGAAATGAGTTGTAGAGGTAGATCAAAAGCTTGTCAGATGAAACAAAGTTTTCAAACTCGACGGCGCTGTCAACGACAACTTTTACCTTTTCGGGGTCAAGTGATGTTTTGGCGATATTCGCATTGGCGATTTTTGCCAGGTCTGGGTCGTATTCAATTCCGATGCTAGGGTGGATTGAATGATCTGCGTTTCCCAAAGCGTGCACCAAAAGTGCTTTGCCTTTCCCGCACCCCATGTCTAGGAACTGGAAGCTGCGGAACTGCTCTTCCCCTAACAGTCGTTTCGCCAATGCGACTGAGTTTCGTGTGACCGAAGTAAACGATGCAACGTAGAGCAGGCCGTTTTCCGCATCCTGGGTAGAGCCAGTAAGCGATTGACTCTCTTTTGGAACACGAGCGCTAGTTCTGGTCCCGTGACGTAGGTCAAATGCAAGGGACTCCTTCGCGTAAGTGTAGATAAATCTAAAGCCTCGCTTTCGCAGGGCGGCGATAGCATATGAAAGATTCATGCGGAAGCCTTGAGTGCTAAGGGATTTGCGATGCTTTCGAGATGCGCGCAGAAGTCGGGGAAAATCCGAGCGCCGTCAAATTGTGTCTCGTGTAACTTAGTCGAGGCAGCTGAGAATGCGTCGACCTGCTGGTTGTTGTTTAGCAAGTCGCCAAGTCGCCTTGCAAGGTCAAGTGAATCACCTTCTCGGTAAACGAACCCGCAGTTATGCTGACGCACAAGTTTCCCCATTTCACCGTCGATCGCGCTGGCAATCGCCAGCCCGCCGGCTAGGTATTCGGAAAACTTGTTTGGGATATTCAGCATGAAATTTGGGACGCACTTGTATGCGATCAGGCCGATGGAAGAAATCGTCATTAAACGATGAACTTCTGTTGACGAAAGCCACCCAGGTATTACTACATTTGGAAGCCCTTTTGCAAGGTCTTTCAGGTGTGATACACGAGGTCCGCTGCCGGCGAGAACGATCTTGAAGTTGGGGTGTTTCGACGCTAGCATTCGAGCTGATTCGATGACGGTTTCGAAGTCGGATTGGTAGCCAATGTTTCCGATGTAGCACGCCAGGACTGCTGATTCATCGACACCTAGCCTGTTTCGTAGGTCCGCTAGTCCGGTGGCATCGAGATCTTTCGGCAGGCGTGGATAGCACATTGGAAATACCTCATCCAGAGATTGGCGTCTGCGTCTCGCTTTGTTGAGCCCCCAGTCCAAGTAGGATTCAGTCAGCGCCGTAATCGCAGTTGCATGCTGGAAAGCGTATTTAACACGGCGTGAACATCGATCCAAATAGGTCTTCGCAATTGGCTTCAGGAAATTTAGACGCTCTGGTATGAAATCAACATATATGTCGGGCCAAAGGTCTCGCACATCGACTACCACGGGGACATTGTTGCGTTTCCCAAATGCGACCGCAGATGCGCAAAGCTCAATAGGGACATTGCAAACATGAATCAGGTCAGGAGGTGCAGCGCGTTTTCCTGCCAGTGTTGCGAAATTGCTAGCTAGGCTTCGGTGGTTGCGTATGCGAGCAACCCCAACATGCTTTGCATACTTGGGGCAATCAATATATTGGAGATCGTACCCTTCGAAACGTTCGAGCGCAGACCCTTCGGTCAACATCAATTTCGACTGATGACTAAATGCTGACCGCCAGCGTGTGACTTCATGGCCACGTTCCGCGAGATATTCAGCAAGCGTATTCGAACGCCATTCGCGGCGCCCAAGCACCTGCTTAGACTCAGGCGGATTCTCCTGTGCATGAATGACCCAAAATTTCATTGTCCGATTCCCTTGCCTGTGTAACCCGCAACTACCAATTCGTGGGGACGGAGGTTCCGCCCTGCCAGCCTTAAGTCAATGGCACGTCGTGCCGATCGTGATCAGCTTGCACTGTGTTCGCGATTTTACGCTGATGAAGCGCTTCCCTAACCGTAGCTGTTCACCCGCGTTTATAGTTCCAGGGCGGTTCGTGATTTACTTGCAACTTTCGCACGCAATGCAAGACGGGCGTTTGAAAGTCGTCCTGGCGCCGTGCAAGCTCCAACAACCGGGTAAATCATCTTCCAGCTTTTAGTCGCAGGGAAGATTACCTATTCACTAATATTTTCGCAACATGTCTTGTCGAGCCAAACTAGCTTCACGCCTTGGAACCGAAAGTAGCAACGAAGCCGCAAAGAACGTCCTCGAATCGAAGAAATCGCCACTAAATTGCGCGGATGTAAACATAATGGCAGCAAGTGAGAGAAATCTCCAATCGATCGAGCCTCGACGAATGCAGCTTCCAATAACGATTCCGAGATTTATGATGAATCCTGACAACAAAACAAGGCCGATACAGCCTCCTTCAACGCCGACTTCCAAGAAAAGGTTATGAGGGTACGGTTGGCCCATTTCATTTCCCCAGCCCGCCAACCCATGTCCGATTAGGGGCCGTTCCAGACACAATTCAAACGCTCTGGAAAACAGCTCCCAACGTGACGAAGCATAGCCCTGCCGGTAGGTTGCCTCCACAAACCGATCTTCAAACTTGTGAACCCCGTACTCCAACACTCCAGGTGTCACAAACGCAAAAAACAAACACAACAAGATGCAACCCACCATCATGGATGGAAGCAACCAGCGATCTTTCAACCAATCGCGTAACAAAGCTGGAGAACAAACTAGACAGGCTACGCACAAACCAAGCAAGGCGCCCCGAGACCCAGTGAGCACCAAAGGCACCAAGAGAATGCCGATCAACATGATTCTCGCTACCCGCCGGCGTTTAAAGAACAGGCATGCCATAATGCATATGCAAACGTATCGACCGAAGATGTTGGGGCCTCCACCCAATACAGCCAAGCGTGCGCCCGTTAGCGAACTTGCGCTGGAAATAATCTGGGGCAATGACATCGAAACCAGCAAGAACGAACTGATTACAATAGCGTTCCAAAGCGCATCGCTGAACTCTTGGTTGGCGTCCGAAACAGCCCAGCGGTAGGTACAGGCAAACATTATTGCGCACAGAGAGATTTCATATAGCTTGTATCCGACAATGCCGGTTTCCAATGTCCAAAAACCACTAATAACGAGCCAGAATAGCAACGCCATTAGTGAAATAAGCAAAGAAATGCTTGCGCCGCGAGTGCTTTGACTCCCTGGGCGTTTTGGTGCGCCCACAAATGTAAGTGTCGCAAACGTGAGAACACTCCAAAGCCGGACTTCAAAAATTAACGAAGGGCTGATCGATCGTGGTTCCACGTCAGGAATACCTACGTCGAGAATGCGATCAAGCCCCCATCGCCCAGCGAGGATGCTCAAGGCAAGTGCGAAGCTAGCGGCAGTGGTTAGGTGCATTGGGTTGCCATGCCGCAATCGGAATTTGCTTCTTTAGTTAGTTCGCGCAACACTTGATCGCACGACCTGAATGTCGATAAGATGTCGCGGAGCACGAGCACGGCGCGGAGACTTAAGGATCCTACAAGTGAGTAGAGCACAGCGTCTGCGTCAGGAGAAACCCAAACAAGACATGCGCAAACCCACAGCGACACGATCCCTGCACGGAGGTTCAGGGGGCTGTTGTTGATCACATCCAAAGTGCACTGCATCACCGAACAGATTGTCAGTGGCACTTGCGCAATCAGCAGAACCCTGAGCAATGGAACTATTTCAACATACTGCTCAGTGAGCATTATGGAAACAACATACGGCAAGTTGTCCCACAATAGTATTGTCGCAAGAACGGAAATGGTTGCGGAAAAGCAGAATGCACCGAGTACGATTTTCTTTGCCTCATTGAATCGTTTTTGCTCGATCTTCACACTCAATGTCGAGTGGATAAGTGCTCCAACCGGACTTACAACTCCTCCGACGGCCACGATCAGGGAAATCCCGAAGGCTACCGCCGAAACATTAAGATTGCCACCATGCTTTGCGGCAAACATGACAGGTAGCCATAGCATTAGTTGAAGAGACGCGCGACCAACGCTTCGAGGCACACCAAACGCGACAGTGTTTCGCAATTGTGTTCGAAAGTTATTTAGATCAAAACCATGGTCACAGGTCCGAAGGATATTGAGCAGTACTCCTCCAAATACCCCGCTCACGACCAAAGCAACCCCTCCCATCTTTACATGCATTGAAGTGTTGCCCAACGCGATGATTGGTAGCGGAATCGCAAACATCAGAACCCGTGCCATACTCGCGCGGATGAATTGTCGCTTCGCGTGCCACCAACCGGAAGCCAATGCAAAGAATGCAGTTCCTACAGCCCACGATGCCACAAGTGGCAGGTACTGCGCAAACTCAACCGGAAGATTCGCAAATTTGACTATTCTGCCTGCTAGCAGCCAACTGGTCGCAATTGCGACGAGACCGAATGCACTACACCAAAATAGAGCGGCAACGAGAATGGACTTTTCGTTTCGGTTTCCTTGGCGAACATGATCCAGTGCGACGTATTGCGTTACAGCTAACGGAATTCCCAGTTCGATAAACGGTAGCAGCGTACTTAATCCACGGCGGCACAACGCAAACAACTCAAAATCACTCGGGCTGAATGCTGTTGCTGAAAGCTTCCACATTGCTGTTAGACAAAATAGAGATGCAATCGATACAATATAGCTGCTCGCATATTTAACGAGGCGTTTGTTGCGTAGGACAAAGCCTTGGTTTTCTAACACCAATTCGCCAGTCATTAGCAAACTCCACGGTAATTTGGGATTCTGAGAGATCTATGTTTTTTCACAATCAGAATTTTTCGGTCACGTTCGAATAACGCTGAACTGGGCCCACCACTGCCAAGAAAATAAATGGTGCGTAGGATTTAAAACGGTGCGTTTTTTCGAAACGCGAACATTTATATGACTCATTCTGAAGTGTTTTTTTAGCAGAATCGCCTCGTTGGCGACATAGGAATCTCTGTTTATAAGTGACACTGAGGGCTTGGCAGGAACGGTGCTCCTGCTGGTCCATCGGTTTTGGGAAATCTAAACGTGCTGTATCGTCGGCAGTAGAAGGTAAAGGAGCTAACACCCTATATTCGAGCGATTTTAAGTAAAGTTGATTGGTCTAAATCGCGTGCTATACCGCGGCAATTGAGACGACAAGATCTGCGTTTGCATCACTAGGGAGTGCGCGTACTGAGATAGTGGCTAATCTGTTGATGTCGGATCATATGTTAAGCTACCTAAAGGCTTCCAGGTTTTGTGCACGTGAGACTTGTCTGCGAACACATTCTTTCGATGCATTCGCGACCTGCCGGTCATCCGTTCGTCGCGTCTGACACCAGTTGAAATGCTCCGCAGCTTGCTCGTATGACTTCTGGTTGTATAACGCAAAAGCCAACGCCCGCCGATAGGTATAGTTGTCAGGCTGATTCTTAACCGCGTTTTGCAGTGCTTCAATCGACTGATGTGTTTCACCGATCTGGCGGTACAAAGAGTGCAACGAATAGTAGTTGCGAGCTTGAGTTTCACGATCATCGATTTGTGTGTTTTTGAGTGCCAACTCTTCAATCAAGACACTCGCCACAAGCTGGGTATTTCTTTCTTCCGATGCGGCTCGGTAGGCGTAATACATTTGCCATAGGCCGGTCGCCTCCGGATGTAGCTTTTCGATTAAGAAGCTCGCCGGGAATATCTGTCGCAATTGTTCGATTAGCGACGCCTGGACCACTGGGTCGTGATTGAATGCAAATCGCCAATGTTCAAAACCTTCCTCCAATCGCCCTGAGGTGATCAGTTGTTTGCCTCGCAACATGTGAACAATCGCGTCGTGCTTCCGTACTCGCAACGCTTGTTCTAGCATCGAATTGGAAGCTTTAGAGTGGTCGACCTGCGAACTTTTTGGCAATGCAAATGCGTAGGCGTTCCCCTGCAACGGATAGTGCGCGAATGCGCTGATTGCCAGTGATTGTGCTGAACACTGTGTCGCGTTAGTTAACTCGATTGGATCAGCCGGCAAAACATGCAGCGTCGGATTGTTTTCCGTGCGCCACATTGCTTGACAGAGCAAAATACCTGCGTGCCGATGCGTGGGATCACTGGCAAGGGTCTTTTTTAGCAATTCGATTTCACGACCACTCCGCTGGCTCTGTTCGATATCTGCATCGCGGGTCACAACACGAAATTCATTCCAGTCCTTTGCAGCACGCGCTGGTGGCAACAAGGTTGTCAGCGAGAATCCGAGCATCGCAAGGCAGATCGTACAAGTGATCGCTTGTCCCGAAGAATTGATCCTGACTTGCGTCGTCCATCGAAATATCGCGACGAGGGACGTTAACCACGCCGCCAGACTGCCTTCGGTCGACCTTGCAACCCCAGAAACGCTTCCAGCCTGGAGCAGGCTGGGCAACCAAACAGCGGCCGCCATGACAAGAAGGGTCCACGACATACATGCCGAGATGTACCATACAAAATCGCCAGTCGAATGCACAAGACTTGCCACGATCGCAGCACATAGCGGCGATGCCAAAGCGGCCAACCGAAGCGACTGTTGGGAATCGATGGATGTTACTCGCCGCAGACAAGGCAGCATGCGAAACAACAGTAGCAGGATTACACAACACAGCAACACGAAAGCAAAGACACCACCTTCCATCAACAACGGCAGGTAGCCGCTTTCGCCATGCGTAAATTCGACATTGTAGTATTCTGCCATGTAAACCGGATAGACATCGGGATGGGAACCGATGCCTGTGCCCGTCAGCCAGAAGTTTTGTGTGGCGGAAAGCATTGCGTCCCACAGGGCGCGGCGTCCATGCGACAGCTCTGCAAGCGATTGCGACTCGTGCAACGTCGACAACCGCCGGGCGAGCGGTTCATATCCGTAAATGCAAAGTGCCGCGATGACCATCGCGCCAATCCCCCCGGCGAATTTGAGCGTCGCACCCTCCCCAAGGTTCTGCCAGTGATGCAGTCCTACAGCGACGAGAGTTGCCGCAGCAAACGCTAAAAAACCGCCACGCGAAAACGTCAACATCGCAGCTAAGGCGACCAGCCCGATCCCGAAGGTGATCACAAGCACTTCAAGCGTAACGGGGCGGCGCTGCTTCTTACCAGAAAAGTTGCTGCGGCGATGCCGCTTCGACTGATTTAGTTTTGTTGGTTTTGTCTGCCCACGAAACGCGGTGGATAGCATCCACAGCAACGGCCCAATCCCCAACGCCATCATGTGGGCGAAGTGGTTTTGATTTTGGAATGGCCCTTTGACGACTCCATCGGTGGTCCGGAATGGGTGCTCGTAGAACCAGAGGAACTTTCCGTTGCTGGTGAGAAATTGAGCGAGTCCAAGGACAGCCAAGCCAATCGTGCCGTAGGCCAGGCTACGGAGCAGCCATTCAACATCTTCAAGCCTCCGAATCCGCTGGACCAACAACATGAAAAACAGCGAATAGGCCAGGTAGACCGCCAACGCTTGGCGAGTGGCGTGCGGTGCCAACGAAATCGTGTTCCAGGTACCGATTTGGAAATGGTCGGGATTGGGGGATGAAAACCAAATCGGCAGCAATTCGCGAAGGTTCGGCGAGAGGGTCAGTAGCACCGACTCCGGCCAGGGAATCAGTTGGAACACCAACAATAACGCTCCTGCCGCGATGATCGACTCGGCACCGCTGAGCCGCAGCACAGCCGTTTTGCGAGACAACGATTGCACGATCCAGGCGAGCGCCATCAGGCTGACGAAGCAGACGAAGACAAACTTCCCAAACGGTCCTCGTCCACCCATGAACAATGGGGCGACAAAGAGCACCCCGTAAAGAGCCCAGTCAAACGCGCGAGCCGCGTATCGTTCGATTGTGGAAGGAGAATCGTCCATGAGATCTTGCTGCGTTGGGACAGCCGCCGAAACCCTGATAGTTCAACACGGAAAAGCGACGTCCTGCCGAGGGCTATGCGGCTTTCCGGTGAGGCGGTTGCGTTGGAGCTTGCTGCATCGGCAGGGCGTCGACCGTATCGTCTTGCTCTTCGTCGCCATAGCCATAGCCGTAGCCATAACCGTAGCCGTAGCCATATCCGAATTGGCCACCCGAAACACTGTCGTCCACACGGTTCAAGATGATACCTGTCAACTGGACTCCCAGTTGCCCCAATTGCTCGACCGACCGAATCACCAGCTTGCGATGGTTCTTGGCAGGTTGAACAACCATCATCAGTCCATCGACGAAGCGGCCGATGATCGCTGCATCGCTTGCGGCGACCACTGGCGGGCAATCGACAAGCACTTGGTCGTAGTTGGCTTCGGCCCAGGCCAACAGTTCGCCAAAATGGGAGCTGGAGAACAATTCGGTCGGGTCTTGCGGCCGTGGACCGGCGGGAATGATTGACAGGTTGGGAATCCCTGTTCCTTTAACTTCATGGTTCCAAATCGGTGCAACAACATCCGCTTGCGTCAGCAGTTGCGAAACGCCGCCGAGGCCCCGCATATCGAATAACCGGGTCAAACCGGGCTTGCGAAGATCGCAGTCGATCAATAGCGTTCGCTTTCCTGCTGTCGCGTAGGTAACTGCCAAGTTGGCGATCACTGTTGTCTTGCCATCGCCTGGTTCGGAACTTGTAACCGCCAGCTTTGAGAAATCGCTCCCTTGCAACGACAACGAAGTACGCAAAGTGCGAAATGCTTCGCTCTCGGCGCTCTTGGGATTCGTGAACATGTGCAAGTTCTGCCCTCCGGCTTCGCCCGATCCATTCAAACTCTGGATCATTGCGATCACCGAAACGCCGACCTGTTCCTGTAGTTCGTCGGGCGACTGGAAGCGATCCTCGAGCAGGTCCGTCACGTAAGCAATCGCGATTCCGATTGCACAGCCTGCAAAAATACTTAATACCCCGATTATTCTTAGTCGGGGAGCGACCGCGCCGGGAGACGCGACAGGTTCACCCACCACGGAAACGCGGATGTCTCCTCCTTCGGTCTGCAGATCGATGTTGGCGATTTGATTCAGCAACGTGTCGTGCCAATTGCGCAGCCGTTGCAGCTCATTTTCGACCAATTGCAATGAGGTCATGCGGCCGTTCAATTTAACCGCCTCGGCTTCCGCGATCGCGTACTCCCGCTCCAGTTGTTCTTCATTTGCCTGCGTCTCGGTCAGCGCCTCGCTGATCATCGAAAGCAACATTTCGCCTAGCTGTTGTTCCTGTTGAGGTCCGTTGGCGGCATTGATTTTCGCTCGGTATTCCAACAGGTAACGCTCCGAATCCGCGATCTTCTGTTGCAGCATTTGGATCGTTGGATGAACCGGTCCTAAGTGCTTTGCTTGGGATTGCAAAAGCGCTCGGTCGGCGAGCAGTTTCTGCTCCATCTCGTCGGCAACCTGGGCAAAGCGTGGACTCATGCCAAGCCCGTTGAGCATCAGCTCGCGACCAATCGTCGGTTCCAGTTCGACCAAATATTGTCGCAGGTCGCCGCCGGTTTGAATGGCATGCTTCACTGCCACTTCCGATGCCTGAAGCTTCAATCGCTTTTCTCGCGCGGCGACCAGAATGTCGTTCATCTTCACCGCGCGTTGGACCAGCGGGTGAACGACGGTGCTGCCGCTTCGCAACCCAAGGTCTCCCGCGTCGCGGCTCACCGTCACCCATTCTTCTTGTTTCGCTTTGAGGTTGCGCTCTTTCTCCCGCAACTCATCTTTCAATATCGTGGCGATCTCGACCGAGACATCTTTGTGACTGGTGTCGATAAATTCGAGATACGATTCCACCACGGCTTCGAGAACAGCCCGCGCGGCAAGCGTCGATTTGGAACGATAAGAAAGCTCAATAATGCTGGTCCGTCGCGCCGCACTTGCTGAGAGCTTGCCACGCAGCAGATCTTTCCACTTTTCCTCCGGCACGCCAGCGAGGTCGACCTTCAACTCGCTATCGAGCTTGCGGATTCGATCCAACGCACCGCCGAGAACAACCGAACTCTCAATCAACCGTTCGTGGGTCGCAACTAGCGCATCGTTGTTCAGATTCGATGAGACGCCAGCGTTCAGCATGTCGGGGCTGGTCTGCGTCACCAACAGCTGGGCCTTCGCTTCATAAACCTTGTCTGCCGTCAGGTAGTAAAATGCCCCTAACGCACATGTAACGAGCAGTGAAAACGCAATGTATTGCTTCTTACGACGAAGCATCCGCAGGAAACGCAGGGCCGCATGGATAGCGTCGGCCGCCTGAAACTCGTCGCTTCCATGTTCGGTTTCCGACAGCCGGGGGGCGGATTCTCTTTGCACGTTGCTTCTCGGCAGTGTTTAGACGGACGGATTGGCTGGCATGAGCCTCGATTGGATGGTCAATGCGGGGACTCTACCGAAATCGCCTTGATAGAGAAAGCTCGATTATCGACATCGGGGTAGTGCTAGCAAAGGTATTGGGCTGGTTCGAGTGGATGTTGTTGTTGCCCCCCGTTTCTACTTGCGTCCCGCGATGGTACTATATGTCGCTTGGCTAGGTGTGTTGTGTGCCTCTCGATGTCAATTGCTGCAACGTTCGGAATGTGAATTTACCAGCGTGACGGCTTGCAGCCAGCGGTTTCGCTTGCGATCGAATGGCAACAACCTCTATCCTACGGTGAAATTTAAATTTCTCTGCCGCTGTCATTTGAGATGCCATCATCGAACGAGCGGTAGCGAAGGTGAAATGAATTGTTGGCGCCACTCAGGTTCTTTTAAAACAAACCCTTTAAATTGACAGCTCAACGCGATGACAAACAACTATGACGAATTAATGCAGCGGTTCGAGCAAGGCAACGCTTACGTTGGCATCTTGGGGCTCGGATATGTTGGCTTGCCGTTGATCGACGCCTTTTCCTCGGCTGGTTTCCGCTGTCTTGGCTTTGATGTCGACGAGCGAAAAATCGAGTCGCTGAATGCTCAAAAGAGCTACATCAAGCACATCTCCGACGCAAAAATCGCCAAATGGTATACCGACGCCGACTTTAGCGCCACGATTGATGCAAGCAAGCTCGCCCAGCCCGACGCGCTGCTGATCTGTGTCCCCACGCCGTTGGATGAAGCCCGAGATCCCGATCTGTCCTACGTCGAATCGACAGCTCGCACGATCGCCGCGCATCTGCGGCCCGGGCAAATCGTGATCCTGGAAAGCACGACCTACCCGACCACCACCCGCGACGTGATGGTTCCGATCTTGGAAACCTCGGGACTCAAGGCTGGCGTCGACTTTTACGTTGCGTACAGCCCCGAACGCGAAGATCCAGGAAATCCTGACTTCTCCGCTGCGGGAATTCCCAAAGTTGTTGGCGGCCTCGATGCGGCCAGCCGTGATCTGGCGTGTGCCCTCTACAACAAAGCCGTTGCAGGAACGATTCCTGTCGATAATTGCGAGATTGCCGAAGCGGCCAAAGTGCTTGAAAACATCTACCGCGCGGTCAATATCGCCCTGGTCAACGAACTGAAAGTCCTGTTCGACTCGATGGGAATCGACGTCTGGTCGGTGATCAACGCCGCGAAAACGAAGCCCTTCGGTTTCCAAGCCTTTTATCCCGGCCCGGGACTCGGCGGTCACTGCATCCCGATCGATCCGTTTTATCTCAGCTGGCTAGCTCGCAAACAGGGGCTGAGCACTCGTTTCATCGAGTTAGCCGGCGAAGTCAATTCGTCGATGCCAACCTATGTGATCAACCGGACCAGCGAATTCCTGAACGAGATTGGCAAGCCGATCAAGGGGAGCAAGATCTGCATGCTGGGCGTTGCCTACAAAAAGGATGTCGACGATCCCCGCGAAAGCCCTTCCTTCACGCTGATGGAAATCTTGTTGCAGCGCGGCGCCGATCTGACCTACAACGACCCGCATGTTCCTGAGTTGCCCAAGATGCGGCACCACGACCTGCCCGAGATGGTTAGCCAAGAGCTGACCGCCGAATTCTTGAGCCAGCAGGACTGCGTGTTGATCGCGACCGACCACTCGGCCTACGATTACGACTTCATCGTCCAACACTCTCCTCTGATCGTCGACACGCGGAACGCGACTTCAGGAGTGAAGTCGGGGCGTGAAAAGATTCGCAAGGCTTGAGTTCGCCAGACGCGACTGCAATTTGCCAGCGTGCTGGCGGAATTCAGCCAGCACTTCCCCCAGGTAGCGCTGCGTGTGCGAACTGGTCGCCATCACCGCAGCGATCGCCAGCAGCGCAAAATACGGCCCGGCCAGCAGCGTCGCTGGCAGGATCAAGGCGAAGCCGATCGAGCGATCGAAAACAAACCCTTGGGTCGACATGAAGTAGAGCACCATCAGTAGCACTACGAGGTTGGCGATCGCCGTGGCAAACATTGCGCCGTACAGGCCCATCGTTGGCAACAGCAGCCGATTGAGCAGAATGTTTGCCAGCAAGCCGAGCGTCAACGCAACGCCGATCAGTTTCCCTTTCTCGGCGCACCACAGGTAGTTTTCAGCGACGATAATCAACCCGCTCCAGGCGCAGAAGACGAACGCGATTGGCATCACGGCGAGCGCCTGCGTATAACGGCCGTCCAATAGATGATTGAACATCCACGGGGCGATCAACATTCCCACCGCCGAACCAAACGCAAACGCTCCCGAGAGCAACAACAGCGTTTTGCGAAGCCGCAGGTTCACCCGACGCTTCCGTCCCGATTCCCAGTCGGCCGTCAGATAAGGCATCAACGAACCGCCGATCAAAGTCCCCAGGCTGAGCAAAAAGATCGGCAACAACCGCGCACTAAAATACTCCCCGACCATCGCTTGCCCGACGCTGGGCCCACCGCCGCTAAAGTGCAGGATCATGTAGCGGTCCGACAAATCGAACAGGTTGCCGATCAGATTGATCGCCCACAGCGAAGCCGCATAAGGAGCGATCCGCCGCGCCAAGGAACGATGTGTCAGCGGGTCATCCGACCGCTGCAGCCCCGACCAATTCCTCATCAGTACCCAAGCCGCCGGCACACATCCCAACATCGCCGCCGCGGCAAAGGTTAGGATCAAGCCCGCGACACCGCCACCAATCGCCATCCAGCTGATCGCCAGCAGGGTGAAGCCGACGCTATGCACGAACTGCATCAGCGACGCGACGCGGACCTGCCGCAATCCGCTGACCAGATGTTCCATAAAATTGAAGATGATCGTCGTCACCAAACAGGCGGCCAGGGCAAAGACCGGCTGGACGACGTTGGGGTCGCGAAAGATCAAATCGGCGTATCGCCCTGGGAAGACCAACATCGACGTCGCAGCCAGCAGCGTCAACACGGCGGTCCCAAACACGATCCGGTAGATAAAGGCCTGCAATTGACCGCGGCGACGAAAGTGTTCGACGTAGCGGACGATCGACCCGGGCAAACCGAGCAGAAAGATCGGCGTGATCAAATTGATAAAGCACAACGCCATCGCCCACTGGCCAAGCGTTTCTTCATCCAGAAACTTGCAAAACCCGATGCTGCGAGCAAATCCAACCCCGCGTTGCACGACGGTCATTGCCAGCGAAACAAACAGCCCAACGGCCAGTGAATCGGCTAGGAAAGGCTCCCGCGTTGAGGAGTCGGCTAGTGTCGGCGATGAAGTGGGTGTCGTAGCGGAAATTGCTGGAGCCATGGACGCACGAACGGGCAATTGGCGGATGGAAAGCTTGCGAACTACCGTAGTCTTGCTTTTCTAGGACGCTTGGCACGAATAATTTCCCCCGCTATCAAAAATTTACGACCTCGGAAATCTGTCGGTTGGGCGATGGCGGTTCTGCGATCGACAAATATTGCACGGACCCTTTGCGCAATCGATATTGCGTGCTTAACTTACGGCCCAACCTACGCAACTTCTAGAATTTGGATCTTATGGCAACTCGTCGGCGCGCTCGTGAAATCACGTTGCAACTCTTATATGAATACGACTTCGGAACCGAACGGACGCGCCGTGATCGCGATCAGTTCATCGAGACGCGGATGCGGCACCATCAAGCGCTGTCCGACTTCGCGCGCTCGTTGGTTGGCGGAGTCATGAATCACCGCACCGAAATCGATTCTCTGCTGGCCAGACATTCGTCCAATTGGTCGATCAGCCGAATGGCGGTCATCGATCGAAATATCTTGCGACTGGGGATCTACGAAATCGTCTTTGCGAAAACCCCCGGGCGGGTGGCAATCAACGAAGCGATCGAGCTGGCCAAGCGGTATGGCGATCGCAAGAGTCGCGGTTTCGTCAACGGCATCCTCGATCGAATCCTCAGCGAAAACAAATAGTTCGGCCTTGAACGCGTCCGTTCGCCGCGACGCCTGGTTTACCTTGTGCTGCGACAATCGGCACGGCTGATGTGAGGATCTGCCACAAAGTCGGGCAATCGAACCAAAAAAATGTCTCCGTTTTCGGTTCTCGCCCTAAGTTTCCCCGCCTTGTTCGATTCTGGCACCTAGGATTGATCGCACCAATAGCGGTGCCAATTCGTTGCCGGAGTGGACTGTTGGAATTCTTAGGACTACTGTTTGCCTTAGCCGCTGGAGTGTGGGGGATTTACCTTGCGCACCGCGTCTCGCTGCAACTGTTGGCCCTTGTGGTTTTGATCGTCGGAACCGTTTTCGGTCCCGTTTTTTTCGCCATCAACGGCCCGATCCAATTCAGCATCGATCGGATTTTGTGGTTTGTGATGTTGGGGCTGTTTGCGCTCCGATCGCTCCGGGACCGCACTCGTCCGATCGAATTGAACCGGATGGATTGGTTGATCGTTGCTTTCGTCGGCTGGCTACTGCTGAGTATGGTGATCAGTGACGCCCCCCAAGCGGGACCAGAACCGCTGGCGCGATGGATCTTCTATGCCCTGCTACCGATGGGGATGTACATCGTTGCCCGCTTCGCGCGGCTGTCGCGATTCGAGCTGCGTGTGGTGCAGCGGAGTTTCATCGGACTGGGGATCTATCTGGGGCTGACCGCGTTGGCCGAAAAGGCGGAACTGAAATCGCTTGTCTTCCCTCGCTTTATCATCGACCCCGAATACATCGAATTTTTAGGCCGTGGGCGAGGCCCGTTGTTGAACCCAACGGGGAATGGATTCCTGTTATCGATTGGGATCGCGGCGATGCTATTGGCATTTCAACACCGAAGCCGCTTCGCGCGTCTCGGCTATGGGATCGCGATGTTGGCCGCTGCGGGAGGTGTTTTCGCCACGCTCACACGCAGCGTTTGGATTGCTGCCATCGCTGCGGTTTCGTTGACTCAATTCAATCGCATCTCGCGCGGGATTCGGATCTGGGCGGTGGTCACCTCGTTGGTTCTGGCGGGGGGGCTCGCAATCGGTTTTGGAGACCAGATCTTAAATCTCAAGCGAGATAAGAACCTGTCGGCCAGCGCCGCGGCCGATTCGATCGCCTTGCGGCCGATGTTGGCGGTTATCGCTTGGGAGATGTTCAAGGAACGGCCGCTGACCGGTGTCGGTTATGGGCACTATTTCGCCTTCAACCAACAGTATGCGAAAGCGACGGAGTGGGAGATGCCGCTCCGCACCGCAACGTCGTACCACCAGCACAATGTCCTGCTCTCCTACCTCGTCGACACGGGGCTGATCGGAGCCGGGCTGTGGATCATCATGGCCATCGGTTGGGGAATGAAAGCCTGGCAGATCTCTCGCAGTTCGTCGGCTTGCCCCGAAGCCCAAAACATCGGGCTATTGATGATAGCAACACTCTCCAGCTATCTGCTCAACGGCATGTTCCAGGACGTGTCGATCATCCCGATGCTGAATATGTATCTCTTTTACTTCGCCGGGCTGACCGTAGCGGTCGATTCGGTCGACGGCCGATTGCCCGAGCGAAACTATGCCGACCGCCGCAGAGCCGTCGTGGACCGCCGCGCCGCCGGAGCGATGGAAATGAAAACGGTTTCATCGCGGTAGAGCCCCCACTCTGCCCCCAGCCAGGCAGTTTGCCGTCGATTTTGAGAGACGTGAAAACTGTCTCGATCTCGAGTGACGCAGGAATCAGCCACGCGGCTGGGGGGATCGCAATCCATTCTGATAAAAACGAAAAGGCTTCCATCGCCATAGGTGTGGCGGTCGGGATCGTCTAAGATTTATGGAACTCCTTCCTATCGCTTCCGTTAGCAATGGGCAAGAAATCGAACCGGCGGCTGCCCTTTCGGCTGCAATGCGATCGGCCAAGCCAAACCTCCCACCAACGAATCTTTGACAGGAATTCCCGTGATGTTTACACGCCCCCTGGCCCCGGCCCTCGCAGGCTTGTTAGCCATTGCCGTCAGCTCACTCAACGCTCAAGAACCGGCCAAAATCTCGGCCGAAGCGGAACCCGTGCTGGCTGCGTTTGTCGATCAGATCAAGTCGGCCAAAGCGGTAACGGCTGAATTCAAGACCAGCGAACAAGTTTACTCCGAGGGCCAAGTTGTCTTCGAAACCAAAACCGATTACTCCGCCGCCTCGGCACTGCCTAACAAGTTTGCTCTGCGTGTCCGCAGCGAAGAGGTCAACGTCGACATCGTTTCCGATGGCAAGATGTTGAACATGCTGGTCACCCCCGACGCCTACATCTCGAAAGACAGCCCCGCCACGCTGGCCGATCTGATCGTCGAACCTGGAATGCCCGGCGGACCGATCATCGACGCCCTGTTGGCGATGACGATCCCCAGCGACTCGGCTCGCGAAAACCTGTTGACCGACGTCACCAGCGTCGAATTGGTCAAACCCGAAGGGGACGCCAAACCAGCTGGCAAGACGCTGCAGCTGAATCGCGCCGATGACAGCTTTGTCCAATTGACGATCACCGAAGACAAGCAACCCAAACTGGCCGGCATGTCGATCGACATGACTGAATTGATCAAGCGAGCCAACCCGCAGGTCCAGAAGACCCCAGGTTTTAAATTCGTCGTCGATGTGAAGGTCGAAAAGTGGGAATGGGCCGAAGGCGGTTCGGACACCTTCAAATTCGAAGCTCCTAAAGACGCCAAGGCCTTCGCTTCGGTCGAAGCTTTGGTCGAATCGATGGAGGGCGGACCGCACCCCTTGGTCGGCAAACCCGCTCCTGAATTCGAAGCGCCGCTGATGGACGACTCGACATTGAATCTGTCCAAGCACCTCGGCAAAGACGTCGTGATCCTCGACTTCTGGGCGACCTGGTGTGGCCCGTGCCGATTGGCGATGCCAGTGATCTCGGAAGTCGCCGAGGAGTTCAAGGACAAAGGCGTCGTGCTGTACGCGATCAACAACGCCGAATCGAAGGCGGAGATCGAAGCCTTCCTGAAGCAATCCAAGCTGGCGATCACCGTCGCTCGCGACGAGGATTCATCGATTGCGATGACCTACCAAGTCACCGGCTTTCCGATGACCGTGATGATCGGCAAGTCGGGGAAGGTTGAAAACGTTCACCTCGGTTTCCAGTCGCTGGAGAACCTGCGCGAGCAATTGACGACCGAACTGTCGGTCCTCTCCAAGGGCGAAAGCTTGACCGAGAGCAAAGAATAAGCCGACGATCGGCTTTGCTGCAAAGCATGCGATCCGCTGACGAGGCTCTCCTCCCGCTGGGAAGAGAGCCTTGTGGATCGCGGATCGATGATCAAAGGTCGCGGCAAACACGCGGCCTCGCGGGATCAGCTCTCTTCGTCGTCGCCGTCTTGGTCGGCGTTGACCGCTTCGGTCGCATCCCAAGTCTGAGCGGGATTCACCGCGCGAGCCAAGGCTTGTCGCATCACCGAGATCGGCGGTTCCTTGCCAGTGAACAGCTTGTATTGATACGCTGCCTGGCGGATGAACATGTCGACGCCCGTGACAATCTTGCATCCCTTTTGTCGAGCCAGCTTGACCAACAGCGTTTGCCCAGGGTTGTAGATCGTTTCAAATACTGTCGTTTCGGCTCGCAATTGGTTGCCATCGTAGGGTGACTGATCCAGGTTCGGATACATTCCCAACGGCGTTCCGTTGATCAAGATGTCCGCCTCGGGATCATGCCGGTGTTCCCATGCGATCGCGTTGCCGCCAACCGATGCAGCCAGCGCTTCGGCCCGCGCCGGACTTCTTCCGGTAACGATGATGTCCGCGCCGCGTTGCCGCAATCCCCAAGCGATCGCTCGGCAGACCCCGCCGGCTCCCAACAGCAACGCCGTCTTGCCGCGAAGCGGTTCGTCCGATGAAGCATCGTGCTCGACCGACTCCATCAAACAATCCATCGCCGCGCGGTAATCGGTGTTAAAACCGCGACGTTTGTCGCCATCGAAGACGATCGTATTGACCGCGCCGATCTCGTGCGCCGAGGCCTCGATTTCAGTCAGGTACTCCATCACCTCTTCTTTGTGCGGGATCGTGACGCTGAGTCCCTTGATCCCCATCCGTTGGCAGTTCTCCATGAAGAAGTCGAGATCTTCGTGGGGAACGCGAAACGGCAGGTAACGATTATTGAGTTGTTGGTGCTTGAAGCCGGCGTTGTGAATCAGCGGGCTGTAGCTGTGCCCGACCGGATCGGCGATCACACCAAACAGCTTCGTATCGGCGTTGATATTTTCAGCGTCGTAGACCTTCAACATCTCTTTCCAGCCGACCTGACCGGGAGCCATCGTTCGCTCCGAATCGATCGACGCAAACGTCAACGGCGAACCCCAACTTCCCTGCAGGATACGCGTTGGGGTTCCGAGGTCCCCCATGCAGAGTCCGATCGTCGGGACGTCGGAGCTTTTAACCAGTTCCATCATCCGGAACGTGTCCTCGACGCAATTCGCCATCGTTGCGATCTTGACCACATCGGCGTCGCGGCGAGCCAATTCGCTGTGCAGTTCGGCCAGGTTATCGGGCGTCGTCTCAAAGTTGTGATAGCTGACGATGCGTTTGGTCCGCCCGTACCGCGGCACGGTGTGGGCGATGTCCCCCTCGAGATCGACGTAGTCGACTCCCGAAGCGATCGCCGAGCGCAACAGCATCAACCGATCTTCTTCGCTCCCTTTCCAGCGACCGCCATCCTCGCGGCGGCGACACGTGGCGATCACTTGGCAGTGCTTATCGCCCAGCAAACGATGCAGGTCGACGGTCCGCGTCAGGTAATCCAACCGCAATTCGACAAGTTTGATCCCCTGTTGGGCGATCCATTCATATTCGGCGATCATTCGTTTATGGCGACCGCGACCAATGCTGACACAAATCATAAAGTCCGACTTAAACCTGGTGACAGGAGCGATTTTCGAAGTAATAACGGTATCGGATCCGTTGCTGTCCATGGCCACAGATCTTACCAAGGGTTGTCTGATGTGTACAAAAATCTCTGCAATGGTTGCCGCGCCAGGCATCCCTTGTCATCCGATACACTTTAATCGACGCGAAGAAAGTTCGTCAGATACGCCCCCGACGAATTTGAAAAGTCAGAAAATTTGGCAGTTTGCACCCCCTGGGACCGTTCCCGGTATAATGAATCGGCATTCGCTGGCCACCAGGCTGCCGATTGCCCCTGCCGATTTGAAACCACTCCCGACCGCGGGCTCCTTCGTCAACGCGATCTCACGCGGCTCATCCGCCTTGGACGCGCTGCAGTTCAGCCCCGCGCAGCTCACAGCAACCCTCGATTAGCGACGCGATGCAGCCTTTGAAAACAGATGGCATTCTCCTGGCCAGCCTCCTCTGCGTGGCGACGGTCTCCAATTGCTTGGCCCAGTGGCCGGTCCAACGCGGCAATCTCGCAGCGACTGGAGCCGTCGAGACCGCGCTCCCCGAAACGCTTTCCCTGCTTTGGGACTTCGCCGATGCGGCCGCTTTCGAAGCGACCCCGGTGATCGATGCGGGGCGGATCTACGCCGCCGATACCGAAGGGAACGTATTCTGCCTGAACCTGGCCGATGGCAAGCTGATCTGGAAGGTCTCGATCGATACCGGTTTTCTCGCGGCCCCGGCGATCCAAGGGGATACGTTGGTTCTGGGCGATTACGACGGCATGGTCTACGCCCTTTCGACGGCCGACGGCAGCCAGCGTTGGAAATTCGAAGCTGACGGGCAGATCGATTCCGGAGCGATGTTCCATGGCGAGAAAGTCCTGATCACCTCCGAAGCGGGCAAACTGCACGCGTTGAAGCTGACCGACGGCTCGGTCGTCTGGGAATACGAAACCGCCGACCAAATCCGCTGCTCCGCCACCGTTGCGGGGGACCGAACTTTCCTGGGCGGCTGCGACAGCCAGCTGCATGTCGTCGATCTGAACACCGGCAAAAAGGCGTCCGCCCCGATGCCCTTGGAAAGTCCGACCAACAGCACGCCGGCGGTTGTCGGTCCGCTAGCCTTTTTGCCAACCTACGGCGGACACGTGTTTGCCTTCGATTGGCAAAAGGGGACTCGTAAGTGGACCTATGAAGACCCCGAGAAATCGCAAGAATACAGAAGCAGCGCCGCGGCAACCGACAAGGTTGTCGTCGTCAGCAGCCAAGGCAAACGTGTGACGGCGCTCGACACTTCCAGCGGAAAACAGCTCTGGCAGACCACGGTCCGCCGCCGCGCCGACGCATCTCCCGTGATCGCCGGCGACAGCGTGCTGCTGGCCGCCACCGATGGCCGCTTGTACCGGTTCAACCTGCATGACGGCAAACAGACCTGGCAATATGAAGTCAAAGGAGCTCTGCTAGCATCCCCCGCGATCGCCGACGGAAAGCTGATTCTCACGACCGAAGAGGGACATGTGCTCTGCTTCGGCGGCAAGCAATGACCGCCGAGCCATTAAGCGTTTGTGTTTCGGCTGGCACCTCCCCGTTGAAACACGGATTTGCCATAGGCAATGGCTGTCGAGAACTTGATTTACTAGTAAACTGTTAAGCAGCTCGGGCCGAAGAATGCATGCGGGTTGTCGATTCCAACCGTAGTCCGCGTCGCTCGGGACGTTTATCGTCTTCCCGCACCGACCCCATCCGACCACCAAAAGAGAGATTCCATGAGCACCACCGATTCCAAAACTGAAGTCGGCAGCTATTTCATCTCCAACTACCCTCCTTATTCTCAGTGGACGGTCGACGCCCTGCCAACTGTCGAGCAGACGCTCGGCAGCGCCCCCAAGCCCGACACGCCGCTAGGCTTGTACCTGCACATCCCGTTCTGCCGCAAACGCTGCAAGTTCTGTTACTTCAAGGTCTTCACCGACGTCAAAGCGCCCGAGGTGCAACGCTACGTCGATGCGCTCTGCAGCGAGATCGAAATGGTCAGCCAGTTGCCCGTAATGGGCGATCGTCCGTTCCGATTCGTCTACTTCGGCGGCGGCACCCCTAGCTTCCTTAGCCCTAAGCAATTGACGGCGCTGTCGGAACGCCTGCACCGCCACATCACTTGGGATGGCGCCGAAGAGGTGACGTTTGAATGCGAACCGGGCACGCTCAGCGAGACCAAGGTCAAGACGCTTCGCGAAACCTTGGGCGTCACGCGGCTGAGCCTTGGTGTAGAGAACTTCACCGATTCGGTGCTCGAAGAAAATGGCCGCGCTCACCTTTCCAAACAGGTCTACACTGCCTGGGAATGGATCGAAGCTGCCAATTTCAATAACGTGAACATCGACCTGATCTCGGGAATGGTCGGCGAGACATGGGACAATTGGAAGTACAACATCGAGAAGGTGATCGAACTGAGTCCCGAAAGCGTCACGATCTACCAGATGGAATTGCCGTTTAACACGGTCTACTCCAAAGACATTTTGGGCAACAAGATCGAGACGCCCGTCGCCGATTGGCCGACCAAACGAGCTTGGGTTGCGTATGCGTATGAAGAGCTGAAGAAGGTCGGTTACAGCGTCAGTAGCGCGTACACGATGATCAAGGATCCCAACAAAATCAGCTTCAGCTATCGCGACAATCTGTGGCGTGGCAGCGATTTGTTAGCCACCGGGATCGCCAGCTTTGGCCACGCCCAAGGCGTTCACTACCAAAACCTGCCCGGTATGGAACAGTATCTGGGCGCGATCGAAGAGGGCCGTTTGCCGCTGGGACGCGGTTTCCAACCGACCGAGCATCAGATGCTGATCCGCGAGATGGTTTTGCTGCTGAAGAAGGGCGTGCTGGATGTCGGTTATTTCCGCCAGAAGTTTGGCGTCGACGTGATCGATAGCTGGCGCGAAGTTTGGCAAGGTTACGCCGACCAGGGGCTGCTGAGCTTCAACGACGACCAAGTCGAATTGACGATGGATGGCCTGTTGCGTGCCGATTCGCTGTTGCCCGCGTTCTTTGAGCCCGAGCACCAAGGGGTTCGCTACACATGAGCGAGTCTGTCGAGTCGAACGACTCGCTGGTCTTCAGCATGGGAGAGTTCCAAGCGAGCTTTCCGCAAGACCGTCTGTATGCCAAGAACCATATGTGGGCGATGCCTACCGATGCGGGACGCTTCCGTTTCGGATTGTCCGCCTATGCAGTTCGGCTGCTGCAGGACGTCTACTTCCTCGACTGGATCGTCGACGCCGGGGCGACGATCGCCGCCAGCGAGAACATCGGCAGCATCGAGAGCAAGAAGGCCGAGAGCGATCTCTATTCGCCGCTTGCCGGCCGGCTGACGGCGATCAATCCGGAAGCCTTGGACGATCCTTCGGCGATCAACGCGGAACCTTATGCGGCCGGTTGGTTGATCGAAGTCGAAACCGACGACGCCAGCCGTCTGCTCGATCCGGTCGCCTATCTGAAGCATCTCGACTCCGCCTGGGAAGTCGCTCAGCGAACGATCAAAGGCCAGGCGAACCAGTAGATCACCGCGCTGGAGTCAAGGCTTCAGCCGACGGCGCGCTGGAGTCGAGGCTTCAGCCGACAAAACGCATCTTCGGCTGAAGCCTCGACTCCAGCAATCTCCTTAAAACGTCACCCCGGCGTTGCCGAACATCCCGGCGTCGAAGTCGTATTCGTCTCCCGATTCGTATTCGATCGTTCTCGCAAACGCGAGCCCCAGCTCGGCAAACCAGCCTCGCCCGCCATCGCGAATCTGTTCGACGCCGAGCATTGTGCGGATGTCGCCGAGCGTCAGTTCGTCGTCTCGCCCATCGCTGCGCCGGACGTTGAACGTATTGCCGCCGGGAGCGATCGAGGCGTAGGCCCAGGTTTCACTGAGCGGTCCGTTCTTGGCGATCCGACGCATCAGACGCGGTCGCGGGAACATCAACTCCAGTCGCCAATCTGCATTCGGCCGCCAATCGAGCCCAACCGCCGGCAGCACCGGCAGGTCGTCGCGGCCGAGATAAGCGGCACCAAACGAAACGGTTAAGACTTCGGGAATCCATTCCCACGCGATCACACCAAATCCGGACAACCGCCACGAGCTGTCTTCGGTTTCAAAATCGGTCCGCAATTGGGGCGAAACCATCGCCAAAATCGAGAGCCCCGGTTTCCATTGATATCGCGTGAAGAGAGACACTCCGGTCTCGTACAGCCGATCTGGCACATCGATCGCATCGCCAGCGTTGACAAAATATTGCCGAAAGCTGGGCGTCAGCACCAACAAATTCTGAAAGCTGCCCAAGGGGACCGCCAACCGCGCAGAGACTTTGTAGTCGGCGATCGACAGCGCGTTCTCACCAGCATCGCTGACGTAGCCGCCCGAGAGAATCACACCTTGGAACATGCTTTTGCGAAACCGCACGACCGGTTGATCGTCCCAAGCCAGCTCTGCCTCCGGCTCCTGCCCCACGCTATCGATCGCCATCAGGCAAACCGTGATCCCGGCCAAGGCAGTAGCGCGAAGCACGCGTCGGACCAGCTGGCAGATGAGCGAATCCATCGTCGTAAGCCCAAAGAAATGCTCGGAGTCGAGAAAATGCCCAAGCCCAGATGCGACGCGGCTGGGCAAGTCATTCTGTTGTATCGAGAGTGGAACGCTGGGCCACAGAATGCTCTGCAGCCAGCGGTCCGCTCTATCTACAAAAAACCGCAGGAGCAGCGTCGTGAAACGCGACTCCTGCGGGTCGATAGTCTACAGATTTGGCAGCCGATTAACGGGTCGGATCGAATCCGGTTTGAGCCAACTCTTCCTCTTCTTGGATGATGATCCGCGGTGTGACCATCAGCATCAAGCTGTTGGTTTCACGTCCGGTACCGACGTTCTTAAACAGTCGGCTGATGTACGGGATCTTGCTCAAGATCGGCACACCCTGCTCGGATCGTGTTTCACGCAATCGCTTGATACCACCCAACAAGATCGTTCCGCCATCGGGAACACTGACCGTTGTCGAAACCGAAGTAAACGCGAAGGTCGGCAACTGGACCGTGGTACCTTCGTTGGTTTCTTCCTCGGATACCTCTTCGTCTTGTTCGTCGATCACACCATCGTTGTTGGTGTCGCGGCGAGACGAATTGCTACTCGACGAACGACCTTCGAACGTAAACGTGTCGACGTCACCGATCTGGCTGAAGAACGGTACCAGCGTCAGTCGGACGAAGCGTCGGTCGTCGCTGACCACCGCTTGCACGTTCAACGCAGTACCTTCGTTCAAGACCACGATGATCGGCTGTTGAGCGACGGCAAAGTCACCGACGATCGGCGTCACGCTGATCACAAACGGTCGTTGCGATTGATCGTTGATCGAAGCGATCTGGCCATCGAACAGCGTCACCTTAGGTGCCTGCAGAACGTTTGTTCGGCTGTCACCCTGAGCGGCTTCGAGGAAGAAGAACGCTTCGATGTCGCTGAGGATCGCAAAACCGATGCTGGCCGCGGATCCTTGATCGAATCCACCAAAGGCTGGAATCGACGCTCCGAAGCTGCCTTGGTTGAAGGCAAAGTCGAAGTCGGCGGTCGGCGTGCCGGCGGCATCTCCGATACCGATCGCAACCGAAGGACCGCGGTCGTCCAGTGGCAGTTCGTCGACGTTGTCGTCGAATTCAGCGTTAAAGCTGAGTCCGATACGCTCGAAGAAGTTGTCGGCCAACGAGATGAAGCGAACTTCGATCGTGACCTGCAAGTTCTGCAGCTTACGCAACGATTCCAACAGTTGAGTGATCTGGTCGTGTACTTCGCTGGTTGTACTGATCACCAAGCTCAAGTTCGCCGGATAAGGACTCATCGTACTTGGCCCCCCCAACGCTTCCCAAGTATCGGGAATGACGGTGGTTTGGATCAATTCCATCAGCGAATCAAAGTCGGCGATCGCACCACCACCCATCGAACCGGGCTGGGTGGTTTGACCTTGATGTCCGCCGTTGCCGCCAAATCCAAACGCTCCCGGGGCGGTGAAGCCACCTTGAGCCAAGATGTTGGGGTTCATGGTGGTCGGCGACATCGGCGTGTTGTTCGACGCTAGGCCGGTCAACGATACGGGCATCGTGTTCACGTTTAAGCGATTGTTCGCCATCGCGTGAGCCGCTTGAATGGCTCCCGCCAAACCGGTCTCGTACGAAGTCGTAAAGTTAGGAATCGGCAGCACCAAGGAGGCGACGCGATAGGTCACAGGATAGACGTCCGAACGCTGCATCTCGCGGCTGGTAACCATCAAGACTTCGTTGCGGATCACATAGCTCAAATCCAAGGGGCTGAGGATCAATTGCAAGGCACTGCGTAGCGAGATCGGTTGGCTCAGATCGATGCTGACCGATTGATCGCGAGTCATATTGAAGGCCGACAGAGCGCGATCGTCGATGTGCATCGGCACGCCGGTCATCTTGCTCAACGTGTCGATCACTTCGCCAAGCGGTCGGTTGTCGAAACGCACTTCCACAGGAGTCGTCAAACGACTTTCAATTTCGAGTTCACGAGGGCCCATGCGACGGTTGGCCGCACGTTCACGCTGCAATCGCGTGGTGCTCATCGGTGCCCATTGGCGAGCATCGGCGAACTTCAATGGATTGCGATCGTCGAAAGGAATCGACGATTCATCGACCGCCTGCAGCGTATCGACAAATCCAATCTCCTTCTTGCCCTTGATCTCTTCGGCTTGATTCAAACGGATGCCCATTCGCGAGTTGTGCCACAACAGCGTTGCGATCGGCGAATCGGGTTTCAGTTCATTGACTTGTTTGGCGATGATCTCCGCTTCGGGATATCGTTGGTCGTCCATCAATTCGTTGAACTGCTCAACCAATTGCGAAACCTTCTCGTCCAATTCGATCAAGTCGAACTGTTCTTGGTTGATCTCTTCGCGAATCCGCGTGTTGGTCATGTCCAGATCGATCTGGGCACGATTCTGTTCCACGTAGGTCTGTTGAGCGGTGATCTGGCGATCGACCATCGCCAGCATCTGTTGACGCGAGGCCGAATCGGCATCGCTGTTCGCTTCGACACTGCGACGCAGGCGTTGCAGCCGTTCCAAGGCACCGACCGGATTGTCCTTCTTGGCTTGTTCGACATTTGCCAGTTCGCTGGTGACTTCACGCATCAGTCGTGCTCGAGCAAGGGTTTGCTCTTGAGTGACAGCATCAAACGCAGCCGTCGGTTCGGCCATCGGACGCGATTCGGTTGCTGGACGCATCAACGTCAGCTTGTCTTTCAATTGTTGGCGAGTCGCCGGATCCAGGGTCGCTTCGCTTTTCCAAGCTTCCAGGAACAAAGCTCTCGCTTCGTCGCTGTTCCCCGCCGAAAGGGCTTCGACACCCTTGCGATAGGTTTCCGCCGCGTCGTTGGGAACCGGCACTTGCGGCAGGTTCGCTTGAACTTGGACGACTTGTGAATTGTCGTTCGCAGCGTTGTATCCGCTCTGTTGAACCTGTCCCATGCCAGGGGCGTTGCCGATTGGCATCGTCGCACCGGCTTGAACTACTCCGCCTAATTGTGCGGGATTGGATTGGGCCTGTTGCGACATCGCTGGCTGACGACGCGACATCGAATCGGCATCCAACATCAATTGCCAAGGGCGTGTCTGGCCGGGACGGAAGGCGGCATCGGGGACTTCCAGGCTGTCCGCCTGAGTCGCCAATTGTTGGGCGGTGCGGAAATCGCCGCGATCCATCGCCGCCAATCCCAACGCCACCAAGCGACCCGCTTCGGTTAAACGTTGTTCGACCGGCGCTTGTTTGGTGATCGGAGCGTATTGTTGTGCGGTTGGATCGCTGGACGCTGGCTGTCCCGCGGCCGTTGGCAACCGCTGCATGTCGATGGTGGCGGAAGGATTCGCCCCGGCGGACAACTGCATCGGCGGTAGGCTAAAGCCTCCGGGGAGCGGTTGGGCTGGCGTTTGTAACTTCAAGCCCGCCGCGCCATTGGGCATCTGAGGCACGATCGCCATCAGATCCTTGGCTTGGACCCCCATCGATTGCAGCTGTTGGTACAGCCCATCGAGTTCGGGACGCAGCTGTGGCAGCATCGGCAACATACCAGCGGCCTCGCGGAAGGCGGAGATTGCCACTGGCAAGTTCCGATCCGCTATCGCCTGCTTGGCCTGTTGAACCAAGGCATAGGCTCTGCCTGGATCAAACGAGGTTGGCTGGTCAGCGCGTGGCTGGACAGGGACCGGCGCCGCGGCGGGGTCCTGGGCATGCGTATTCACATCGATGCATGAGAGCAGCGCTCCAACCAAAGCGATTGATGTGATCCAAAGTCTGTAGTTCACCGTTGCAATCAACGCGAATCTCCTTCATCGCGGGTACGCTTTAAGCAAAAACTAACCCGCCAGCCAATGTTCGCGATCGAAATTCATTCTCGATGCGATATCAAGATCGTCCCGCGCTGCACACGCCATCCGTGGCAATCTCTCGGCAGAACTGAACGACCCAAGCTCCGCGATCGTCTGACCAACCAAACGACCGCGTTTGCCCCTCTGTCAAGTGATCACACAAAACAGTGGGCTGGAGGGTGAGTACCAATCGGAAACCGCCCGCGTCAAGCCGGAATTCCACCAAGCGGCAATATTTTTCCATGCAAGGCGAGCGGCTGGGTGTCTGGCTAAAAAAGTAGGCCCAGGTTAGCCTGTGGTCTGAAGGGCCTTTCCCTTCAACAATCAACCGTTTTTTGCTTCCTTTGAGCCCCAAGGACCCCAAGGCGATGGCTGCCAAAAAGATACTGATGCTGGTCGGCGATTTTGTGGAAGATTACGAAGCGATGGTGCCGCTGCAGATTCTGCTGTGCGTTGGCCACCAAGTCGACACCGTCTGTCCCGGCAAGCAGGCGGGGCAAACCGTCGCGACAGCGATCCACGATTTCGAAGGGCATCAGACCTACAGTGAAAAACCGGGTCACAATTTTGCTATCACCGCCGATTTCGATTCGGCCGACGCTGCAACCTATGATGCCTTGGTGATCCCCGGCGGCCGCGCCCCCGAATACTTGCGGATGAATTCCAAGGTGATCGATTTGGTGAAGGCATTCCACGCCGCCGACAAACCGATCGCCGCGGTCTGCCACGGACCGCAGATCCTTGTCGCCGCCGGCCTGCTGGAAGGACGCAAGTGTAGCGCCTACCCAGCCGTTGCCGCGGAAGTCACCGTCGCTGGCGGCCAATTTGTCCCGGCATCCGACGGATTCGACAACGCGCACGTCGACGGAAACTTGGTCACCGCGCCGGCTTGGCCCGCCCATCCCGCCTGGATGCGAGCGTTCCTGGAACTGCTGGGCAGCGAAATTAAGCCCTAACCGCGCCCCCGCCGATACTTCCAATCGGACACGCGAGTTTCCCCTTCCTCTATAAAAATGCGACGCCTGCTGCCTGCACGGCCGGGCGTCGCAAAGCTTCCTCCTACGACCCAAAGGCCCCATGGCAACGCTGCTCCAAATCAAAGGCGGTTTCAAACGATACGGCGAACAAGTCCTGTTAGATGATGCCGACGCAACAATCGTCGACAACGTGAAACTCGGTTTGGTCGGACGCAACGGCGCCGGCAAATCGACCCTGCTGCGAATCTTCATGGGCGAAGAGGAACTCGATTCGGGCGAGGTCATCTACAGCAACAATCTGCGCGTTGGATACCTGCGTCAGCACGACCCGTTCGAACCGGGCGAATCGGCGCTCGACTTCCTGATGCGCGACAGCGGCCAGCCCGATTGGAAGTGCGGCGAGGTCGCTGGCCAATTCGAACTCAAAGGTGTCTACCTGGAAGGCCCCGTCAAAGAACTCTCCGGCGGTTGGCAAACGCGTGTCAAACTGGCCGCGCTGCTGCTGCACGAACCGAATCTGTTAATTCTCGATGAACCGACAAACTTCTTGGACGTTCGTACCCAGATTCTGTTGGAGCACTTTTTGCGTGGCTTCAACGCATCGTGCCTGATCGTCTCGCACGATCGCGCCTTTCTGGAAGCGACCTGCGATCAGACCCTCGACCTGACCCGCGGCAAATTGACGATGTACCCGGGCAAGATCGAAGCCTTCTTGCAATACCAGGAAGAACGCCGCGAACACGATCTGCGCGTCAACAGCGCCGTGCTGGCCAAGCAGAAACAATTGCAGACGTTCATCGACAAGAACCGCGCCAACGCGAGCACCGCCAGCCAAGCTCGATCCAAACAAAAACAACTCGAACGCCTGCAGACCGTCGAGATCGAAGTCGACCTGCCGACGGTCCACATCCGTGCGCCAATCATCGACAACCCGCGGCAAGGGCCAGCGGTCCGCTGTCTCGATTTGAGCATCGGGTATCCCGATCATACCGTCGCTTCGGGGATTCAACTGGAGATCGAACACGGCGAACGGGCGGGCATCGTCGGTGACAACGGCCAGGGTAAAACAACGCTGCTGCGAACGCTTGTCAAATCGTTGAAACCTGTCTCCGGGATGGTGAAGTGGGGTTACGGTTGCGAGATCGGAACCTACGCGCAACACGTCTACACCAGCCTCACGCCGACCTGGACCGTCCTCGAATATTTGGAATCCAAGGCGCTCACCGGGACCACGCATCAACAGATCCTTGCCGTCGCCGGATCGTTGCTGTTCCGCGATTCGCACACCCGCAAGAAGATCTCGGTCCTCTCCGGTGGTGAACGCGCTCGGTTGTGTATGGCCGGCCTGTTGTTAGGCGATTACAACATCCTCGTGCTCGACGAACCGGGCAACCACTTGGACGTCGAAACCGTCGATGCGTTGGCCAACGCGTTGTTGGAATACAAGGGTACGGTGATCTTCACCAGCCACGATCGGCACTTCATGCAGCGGATCGCCACCAGCGTGATCGAGGTCCGCGATCAACAGGTGCGGAACTACGGCAGCGGATACGAATCGTATCTGTACGCGGTTAACAAAGAGGTCGACGACGGAGAGCGTGAACTGAATGCCAAGCGTGGCAAATCGGGATCGCCCGCCGGCAAGGCGCCCAAGGGAGACCATCGCGCCGCGCGACGCGACGACCGCAAACTGCGGAAAGAGATCAGCAGCATCGAAAAGAAGATCGCTCGACTGGACGACAGCAAGAACGCGCTGAATCGAGAGTTGTTGGAAACGACCGATGCCAAAAAGGCGCTCGACCTGCACAACGAGATCCAAGAGCTGACGGAGCAGTTGAGCGAAGCCGAAGCCCAATGGATCGAATTGCAAGCATTGCTCCCCGAAAGCGACTTTGGGTAGACAAATTGCAGGGCGAAACGCTGCTGAACCGCATGGTCGGCGCAGGATGCCGGGTTGCCGGTCGCGTCGACTTTAGCGGTTGCGCCGCCCAATCTGCAGGCGAGTATCTCATCCGCCGATCCTAGCTAACGGGCATTTATTTGGCTCGTTGCAAAGGCAGACGGAGAGAACATGACCGATCGAACAGGTGTCACCACGGATCGCGTTCCCAGCGCAAAACGAAATCAATGCGTTGGCATTTGGCGTTTGCTGGAATGCTTCCACCAAGGGCCTTGGACCGATCTGTTTTACGCGCAGCCCGCCGAAGCTGCCGGCAGCCCGCGCGCCGACTACGTCGTCAAAATGGTCACCGACAGCATCGATGCGCAACTGGAAGGCCAGCTGCAATTGCGTCAGGAAGCGACCAGCGCCAAAGCGGCCAGCCATCCCAATTTGATCGCACTGTTGGACGCTCGGCTCTCCGCGCCGCGCCCCTATGTCGTCTTCCCACGCCTGGACGGACAACCGCTCTCGACTTGGCTGGGCAGCAAATATTCGCAGCCTCTGCCGGTCGGATTGTGGTGGATTCGCCAAGCCGCTCAAGCGCTCCAAGCGTTGCATCAATCCGGTTGGATTCACGGCGATGTGAAACCCGACAACATGCTGGTCAGTCTCAGCGGCCACCTGACGGTGATCGATCTGGGACTATCAATGCGTGAAGGGGACACACTGCAAGCCGATCGCTTCCAAGGAACTCCCGCCTACGCCGCTCCCGAACAGATCCAAGGCAAGGGCAGAGCGACCAGCCAATCGGATATCTATTCGCTTGGAATGGTCTTCCAACAGATGCTCTGCCGCAACAAACCGGCAGTCCCGGCGAAGCCTTTGAATCGCCAGCTGCTGCAAAAATTCCAGGTTCCCGAATCGGTCGTCGGGATGTTGGAAGAGATGACTTCGCCGACGGCGACCGACCGGCCGACAGCGGCTCAATTAGTCGATCGGATCTTCAAACTCGAGATCGAAACGCTTGGAACGCACATCCAACCGTTGGACGATACGCTTCCTCAAGCCGCCTGATCCTGGCGGCGCATTGGTCTCCCGAATGGAGACGTGTCAGCCGGCAGGCGCCAGCGGCTCGTCGGTTTAGTCACAACGAGCTTCCTTGCATTAGCCGTTTGGGCGTTAGCCCCGGTTCAGTGGCAGCGGAACCGGGGCTAACGCCCAATCGGCTGATTAAACCGACAAGCCGCCAGCATCCGGTCCTTCAACCAACCGGACGCCAGCGTGTGGCGGCTGATCTGCTGAGCGTCCGTTCGACGGCTCGCAGGGTCTGGCGTACAATCGAAGGCTCACGATGCCTCGACCGCCGATGATTTGGAGACCCTCGCGATGGTGGATCTAATCGCCGAACGCCCGTTCATGCTGACCTTCATTCTGCTGGCCTTTGCCGTCGCATCGGCTTACGGGTGGATGCAGACGGGGAAGCGAGCGGGGCTGATCATCGCGGGGATCTTCCTGCTGTTGATTCCGATCGGGATCTACGTCGAAAAGATATGGGTGACCGACCGCGAATCGCTTGTCGATTCGATCCTGCAGGTCGCCGAAGCGCTGCAGGCGAACGACCACGAGCGCGTCTTTCAGTTCATCGATCCCGATGCCGAACCGGCGATCCAATCGGCCAAGGCGGAACTGCCACGCTTTCACTTCGATCGGGCCCAGGTCAACATGGGTGGCTTTCGCAAGTTTGAGATCCGCAGCGATCTGCAGCCTCCCGAAGCGATCGTCGACTTTACGATCAACGTCACCGTTTCGATGAAAGACAAGAGTCACACCAACGCGCAGGTCCCTCGCCGGTTGATCGTCAAGTTCCGCAAGTCGGGCGACATTTGGCGAGCTCTCGAATACACGCACCTGCCGGTGATCGGAGATCCCGACGGGATGAGTCCCAACGGTGGCCGGCCGCCCACTTTCTGATACGATTGTCGATCCCATCGAGCGTCGCTGCGCTCGCTTTCCCGCGATCCCAACGCCCTCCCTGCAGACTCCAACTCGATGATTGTTGCCGATTCGCTGAATCTATCGATCGACGGGCAATCGATCATCGAAACGCTGGACCTTCAAATCGCAGCGGGCGAATTCGTCGCGATCGTTGGCCCCAGCGGTTGCGGCAAGACGTCGCTGCTGCGGATGGTCGCCGACCTGCAGCGTCCCAGCGGCGGCAGCTTGAAACTTTCCGTCGCCGATCGCGACCGTCCGCCGATCGCCTACGTCTTTCAAGATCCCACGCTCCTTCCCTGGCGAACGGTCCTGGAAAACATCGCGCTGCCGTTGGAACTGGCGGGGAAATCTCGCGGCGAAGCGACCGCTGCCGCATCGGGCGTGCTGTCGATGGTCGGGCTGCGCGACGACGATCGCAACAAATTGCCGGCGATGCTTTCGGGCGGGATGCGGATGCGCGTCTCGCTGGCTCGAGCTGTCGTGATGCAGCCGCAGATCATGTTGTTCGATGAACCCTTCGCGGCGCTCGACGATCTGTTGCGCAGCCGCTTGAACGAACAGATCCTTCAATTGTGGCAGCAACAGCGCTGGACCGGATTGTTTGTCACCCATAACGTCAGCGAAGCGATCTTCTTGAGCAACCGCGTGCTGGTGATGACCGATCGACCGGCGCGGATCGCGGAGATCGTCGACGTTCCTTTCGATCACCCGCGCGAGGCTTCTTTGCGATCGTCGATCGAATTCAATCGGCTGACCGAGCGCTTGACTCAGTTGTTGCGAGGAGAGGCCAAATGAACGCGCGGGTCGAACGGTTCACCGATTCGTTGTGGCCGATGCTGGTGGCGTTGGTGCTGTTGATCGCCGGTTGGTCGGCGGCGAAGTACCTGTACGCCGTCGAGGATTACTTCGTTCCCTATCCTTGGACCGTCGTCACCGCCGCCGTTCGGATCGCTCCGGAACTCGCCGCGGCAACTTGGTTGACGGCGCGTGCGGCGGTCTGTGGTTTCGTTCTCAGCACGCTTGCCGGATCGGTGATCGCAATCGTATTTGCCCAGTTCCGGTTGCTGCGGCTCGGCTGTTTTCCCTACGCCGTGATCTTGCAAACCGTCCCGATCGTGGCGATCGCACCGCTGATCACCTACACCCGCGGGCCGGGCTTTGAGAGCGTGGTCCTGATCGCGTTTATCGTCAGCCTGTTTCCGATCATCGCCAACACGACCGCCGGGCTGACAAGCGTCCCGCGCGGCCTGCAGGAACTGTTTCGCTTGAACCACGCCACGCGATGGCAACAGATTTGGAAGCTGCAGATACCTTATGCCGTTCCCAACCTGATCACCGGCATGCGAACATCGGCCGGACTGGCGGTGATCGGAGCGATCGTGGGGGAATTTTTTGCCGGCAACAGCAGCCGCGGCCACGGCCTCGGATTTATGGTCCCTCAGAAAATGGACCGTCTGCGCGCCGATGAAGCCTTCGCCGCCGTGGCGATGGCAACGCTGTTAGGGATCGCGATGTTCGCCGCCGTCAGCCTATTGCGCAGCACATTGTTACGCCGCTGGACCCAATAGACGCGTTGGATTCACAGGCATCCGCCGTCGAAACGCAAGTTGGATTCTGGGCCGCTGCCGACACATGTCGCCGACACGATCGGTGATTTTGTTATCGCGGAGTCTCCGAGAACGCGAAGTTCGATTTGTCGAAGGTAACGCCAGCAAGCCTCTGCGCACTCGGCGATTCTGCGTTTCCAGCGGGATCCGGGCTAGGTAATAGATCCGAGCTTCGCCCTCGGACTGACGGATGACAACCTCGTCCAACGCCGCCGAATCGAAGACACTCCAAGCGTTGCTAGCCCACGTTTAGTACCGGTCCCAGAAATCCTTCCAGCAGGCTATTCATTCGTCAGTTCAAGGTTCATTGAGTTTTCCCCTGCTTCGATCGTTCGCTTCAGTTCCGATCCGCTTCGATACTTCTCTGGAATCATCTCTTCGGTGACTTCGGTTTCAACGATCTCACCTTCGAGTTCTTGTTTCTTGAATTTGCCTGTACCTCGCCGTCCCGTGATCTGCACCAGATATTCTCCGGGGACGGGGCCGCCGGAGGATTCGATGGCATATTCCCCATCGACGATCTTGCCACCGGTGGCGGGACCTTTTGTTTCCCCCGTCGGCACAAACGTGATCGATCCAACATCGACCGGCTCTCCATCGACCGTGACGTTGCCCTCAACCGATGCACGTTGAATTCCGCCTTGGCTGCCACAGCCAGGTAAGATCGTGACGGTCGCGGAAACGAGAAGACTGCAAACAATTAGTCGTAAAAACATAGTAGACCCTGCTGTCGGTTTAGAGATGAAACGCTATTTCGATAGTGAGAAATGAAACACACGTAGCGATACCTGCCAGCGACGGTGAAGGCCTTGGAACTCTATGATGTCGTTGTAGGGCAGGAATGGCTGGTATTTCTGAGGAGTTACGCATAGGAACAACTGTCGTCTAAGCCAATTCGGCTTCAAGGCTTGTCACCGTTGCCGGACTCTCCTCGGGGGACGAGTCGCGTTTCCAGTAGTTGGCCAGGATCGATCCGGAGATATGCATCCAAGTCCCAAACACGTTGGGAGGTAACGCGACCACATGGCTATGAAGCACGTTGATCGCGAGCCCCGTCGCCATGCCTCCATTCTGCATCCCCACTTCAAAAGCGACGGTGCGGCAATCGCGTTCGGTAAGTCGCGGCTGTGAATTTGGGAACATGCCAATACGGAATCCGATTCGTCCCGCGAGAACGCCGACAACGCGAGCTCCCCAATACCCGAGCGACAAGCCGATCGTATTGTGAATCACTGCGGCAGCGAACAGCACGCCGGCTGCCTGAACCAACACATCGTGGGTCTGTGCGGTAAGGACGGTCAAAATGGCACAAATGCCAGCCATCGAGAGGATCGGCAATCCACGATCCAGCCAAGCTTCGTTGTCGCTGCCCCTTGCCAGGAAAATCACCTTCACGATCGCCAAGGCAGCAATCAGATACAGGCCCAAGGAGACACAGTTGCGAAGTGCATTGAACGCACCAAGCTGGTCCGCTGGCACGAGGGCGATTGCCGTTCCCACCGCCACCAGCATCGCGGCCACACCTAACAACGTGCCGGTGCGCTGACACCATGGTTTCTTACTGTAGAGGATTGCATTACCGACGACGCCAGCAAACACCGGTGCAATGACAATGTTTACAACTCCAATCAGCATGGCGAATGCATCGACGTCGATATACTGGCCCGCTAAAACGGTCATGGCAAGCGGCGTCATCACCGGCGCGACGATCGTCGAAAACGCTGTCATCGTAACGGACAATGCGACATTTCCGTTTCCGATATAGCTCATCACATTCGACGCAACACCTCCCGAACAAGCACCGATCAAGATGACACCCGCGGCCAATTCACCCTCGAGCCCGAACGCGACAACCAACATGTATCCCGTGATCGGCATGACGGCATACTGAAGCGAGATGCCGAGCAATACCGGCCACGGTTCTTTGACAATCCGCAGGAAATCGCCCAGGTTCAACGTCGTCCCCATACCGAACATGATCAACTGGATCAACGGAACGATCAGCGAGGCCAGCGGCAGTCCCCACCAGGTTTGAAAGGCTGCGGGGAAGAAAAACGCTGCACTTACCCCAACGAGCACCCAGGCCGTAAACGCCAAACTTCGGAAGAAACGCAACGTGAGGATGGCGGCGACAAGCAATATGCCTACAGTAATCCAGCCTATGTTCATGCTGCCCCGCCGCTATTCCGCGTCCAATTCCAATTCCATGATCTATCGATATGCAAATAGATCATCGGCTGGTTTCCTCTTCCGCGATGTAGGCAGCTTTCCCCTTCGTATCGATCAGGCTGTCGAAGCCCGGTCCGCCACCGGCGACAAATCCGTGGCTCGCTCCCGATTCGTTTGGCGAAACCCAAAACGAATACAAGCGACCATTTTGTAGATGAAAACGGAATCTCACCGGTTTCCCCACGATGCTCGACAAATCGCTCGCTGAGTCCCAGGTGACTTCGGCGAGCGTGCTATCCGATGCGATGGGATTACATTGTTCTTTCGAGAATCCCGCGACGACGCTCCCGGCTTCATCCAATACCTCGACTCGCAAGGTCCCTTCAGGGCAGTCGGCATTCACAAACAGACGGTTCCCTTGAAAGACGACCGACCGCGTCGTCAAGTTCCCCGATTCGCTACCGGCGTCCAACGACGCAAACCCATCGCGTCGCAACTTGGCGATCCCGGTCGACGCGTTGGCGTACATGCCGTTGGAATCGATAGGCAGGCCTTTTCGAGCCGTGTCGCCTGCAAAGCCGGTGTAGTAGAACCACAACTCGTCTCCCATCACCAAACAGATGGCGGCATTCGATTGAATGTATCCGCGATCCCACGTCCCCGCTTTGCGAGTCGCTGCGATGAAAGGAGTGCGGTCCTCGGCACGCTGCCAATGGAATCCATCTCGGCTGAATCCAAGATGGATTTCGGTCAGCTTCGGGACCCCTTCCGCCGCACACGCCCCGTTGTCGGGACCTTGATAGATTTCCAATGCACCAAGCATCACCGATTCATAAGCAACCGCGTCGAGATTGTATAGCGATGGCGTGGTTGGCTTGCCATCGCGTTGCGGAAACGCATAGAACCAGTGGTCATCGGGCAGGTCCAGGTTGTCGGCTCGCATCCATTTCACCTGATCGGAGAGCGAAGCACCGGCCAAAAAATCGTCGCTCTCACTGTAGTTCCGACTTCGCCCACGCCAGCTGGCTCGAATACTGTAGACCCATTTGTTACGGAAGGGATTGAAGAAGATCGTGCTACGATCTCCCATAGGGCCGGTCCGTACGGGGTCGCTCCAATGGATTCCGTCGGCGGATGTGAAAAGCTCGCCACCCTGTGGGCGACTCCAGATCAACATCTTGTAGCGTTGTGATGCCTCGTCGGTGAACGTATCGAGAATGACCGCTGCCGAGTCGCGGACTCCTTTTCGCGGAACGATGCGGTTGGTCCCTGGGACCACATCGAGATCGGGGCGTTCCCAGTGAATACCATCCTTGCTTTCTGCGTACGCAGTTCCGTCGAACCATCCAGCGTGGTACCACATCTTGAATCGTTTGTCGCTGGGGTCGTACCAGACGCCGCCGCTAAAAGGAGCCGCCATTGGAGCTTGCCCGCTCTGAACTCCCCGCTCCAGATCGGTCGTGGGAGACAAAATCGGATTCCCTTCGTACTTGCGAGCTTTGTGCCAAGTCCTTTTCAGCGTGGTGTTCTCGATCAGAAAGTCATCGACGAAAAGCTGTCGCCCGGTATCGATAACAATCGTTTCGGGTGGAAATTCGAGATAGGGAACCGCCAGTGGAGAGGCATCTTTCGGATCGGCATCTCCAGGTGGCCAGTCGCGTGGCAGCTGAATTCCGTTGTACAGCAGCTCACCCTGGTTTTGATTCCAAGGCCGAGGCTTCCATTTTGATATCTCCCCGCCAGTCGGAAGCAACAGAACAACCCACTTATTGATATCCAGAACCTCACCTTCCTCGATCACCTTGCGGTAGACGGTGACACGATCGATGGCGTTATTGCCGAAGAGTTGGAAGTCGTCCCATGAGAGTTTCTCAAATCCCTTATCGGCCAAGTAGTCTTCTTGGCTCGCGGCACCCTCTTGCGCTGCACGAGGAGTTAATGCGTAGAGAAGTCCGGAACGCGTGCAAGTCAACTTGTACCCATCGATGCTCGTTCGAACGAACGTCAACTCTTTCAGCAGATCCGGAACCGACTTTGCTGTATATTTACGATCTGTAAACAGCAGCACTCCTTGCTTGAACGGCGCGAGATCAAACGCATTGCGACACTCCAACGCAGGCCCGGAGGGATCCTTTCCTGTTCCCGATCCATCGTTTGATTCAGCCCAAAGAGATTGCTGGGCTCCCATCGCAACACCCAGTCCGACGGCAACAGCGAGAACCATCGGGACATTAGAAAACATGTGTGGCGAGCGGTTGAATTTCATCGAAGGTCTTCAATAGGTAGGGTTCTAAACAAGGTGAGTTCAGCAACGATGGCGTGCCGTGGGGCTTCAGTCGACACAAATGGATAGGATGTGGGCTTTCTAATGCGGCGATATCCGCCCACAGTTTTGCGAGCGGATTTGGTCCGACTTAGATCAAGACAACCGAAGTTGGGATGCTTGTTGCGAACTTTATCTAAAAGTTGCCAATCGGTTCGTTACCTCGCGCGGTACTCAACGAACGCCAAGTCGCCGTGTCAATGGTTTCACTGTAGAAGCGTACCGAACCATCACAAGACGTCGCCATGACGCCACCAGGATGGCGGCTGCGCGGTGCGAGGATCACTTTTTGGACAGCGCTCCAATCACCCGCGAGACTAATACAGCTAGCAACATTGTTCCAAGAAGCATCCAGTGGGCAGCCGCGAGTGGATTGATCGGGAGCACTTGAGTTGGGCGTCAGGAACCCGGTAAACGTCTGGCCACCCTTGGCAGAAGTGATTTCACTAACGATCAGATTATTAATCGTCTGATCCGACGTCATGACTTCGGATGTCATCAAGGTATTCGATAGACCATCGGTGATGTCGCGAAAGCCTTGCCCTTTTCCTTGGCGGAACGGCGCTCCCTGGAACGTCAGGCCATCTTGCGTGGTTTGACCGTAGTTTGTATTTCCAAAGTTCACCACGTAGCTTCCTGTCCAAGTGGAATAGTTCGGCTCTGCGGAAGTCCCCACACAGGTTTTCACCATCTTGTCCGATGGGCAGCCAAACATGCTGACCTGCACTTGACGCGCTGCCGAATTGTGCGCAGTTCCTGCCCAAGGCCGGTCGTGATCGATTAGATCGTTGAGCCCCGTTTGTTCGACGAAAGGCAGGATCATGATGTACCACGATCCGTGATCGATCCAAGATACATTCGACACCGGGTCGGCTGGGGAGGTCCCACCACCTGCGTTTCCGATCATCCGCGACCCAGGAACAAGAGTTTTGTGGGTGTCGTGATAGTTGTGCATCGCCAACGCCAACTGTTTTTGCCGATTGGTGCATTGCATGCGGCGCGCTGCCTCACGTGCGGCCTGAACGGCTGGCAAAAGCAGGCCGACCAGAATTCCGATAATTGCGATGACAACTAATAGCTCGACAAGGGTGAAGCCGTGCCTCGTTTGTGTTTTCATAATCACAGGTTCCTGCTGATAATGTGACAGGTTGAACAATAGTTAAGATCGCCCGATGCTCGACTGGCGAGCGCTCGGCGCGTTGTCTCCAGCGTCGATTACGGCAACCGCTCGCTGAACGTGATAAATAAAGATGGGCCCAGATCGGCCCAGCCTCCTAATTGCTCGACAGTCAGGCGTTCATGCAGTCGTTCATGCAGTCGTTGAACGGTGTTTCGCCTTCCATTCATCCGGCGATCCTGCCCTACACAAAGGATTGTGAACAGACGTCAACATCCGATCAATTGCTGAAAACCACCAAACTGTTGCGTGATTTTGTCACGCTAAGCTATGATCGAAGGAGAATCACCCGACATTCCCCACAAAAACCCTGCTTCCTGGGCAACCTCTCCCCCTGCCTCGCTCATGAACCAACGCCCAGAAATTGCAGTCCTTGTCGAAACTTCACGTGGGCATGGTCGTCAGATTATCGAAGGGGTGGCTCGTTATGCTGCAGAGCATGGGCCATGGGGGTTGCGATTAGAACCTCGCAACCTCAAAGACCCTCCACCACGCTGGCTGAAGCCTGGGGAAGTGAGCGGGATCATCGTTCGATGCGACTCGCTTGCGATGGCTGAATTTGTTCAGTCGACGGGACTACCGGTGATCGATGTGCGAGGAGCGGTTCCCGAAGCGGGAATCCCATTGGTTGGCGTCGACAACGACGCGATTGTCGATGCGGCGTTGGAACACTTCACACAGCGTGGCTTTCAGCGAATCGGATTTTGCAATTTCTTTGGCTACAAGAACCGTTGGATCGCCCAGCGACGGGATCGGTTGGTCGAGCGTGCGCGGGCGGCAGGCATCGACTGCCGTGTCTATTCCGGCAGACGATCGAGCCAGAAACCAACCTCCCGGTCACACCGTGAGATTGCTGCCCTGAGGGACTGGTTGGCCAAACTGCCGCGACCGATCGCAATCCTTTGTTGCGACGACGAACAAGCTCATGTCCTCTTGGATGCTGCCCATCGATTGAAACTCGAAGTCCCCAACGATGTCGCCGTGCTGGGAATCGATAACGACGAAGTCTTTTGTCGCGTCTCCAATCCGCCGCTCAGCAGTGTCGATGTCAATGCCTTCGCGGTCGGCTACAAAGCGGCCGAAATGCTCGACCGACGGATCAATGGAAAACGTGTTCCCGCCAAAACGCTCCTCCCGCCGCGCGGCGTCATCACGCGGCAGTCTTCGGATATCGTCGCGGTGGAGGATCCCGAAGTTGCGGCGGCGCTGAGCTTCATCCGAGAAAACGCCTGTCAACCGATCAAGGCGTCGCAAGTCGCAGACCACCTATCGGTATCGCGTAGCACCTTGGACCGCTACCTGCAGGCGGCCATCGGGTTGTCGGGAACTGAGGCGATCATGCAAGTGCGGCTTGGGCAAGTCAAAGCCGATCTGGCGAACACCGATCTGCCCCTCACCTCGATCGCGGCGAGAGCGGGGTTTGCTTCCGCCCAGAATCTCGCCAACCTGTTCCGAGAGCGGACGGGGAGCACGCCAGGAAGTTACCGGAAAGAGATGCGAAGTTAGAGTGCCAACCATCGCGTGCGTTGGAGTCTGAGGCTTTCGCCGACGATGCGCATGTTCGACTGAATCGGCGACTCCAACCGCTGCGTTTAGGCTGCCGACTTTTGGTCGCGTTGCTCGCTGGTGCCTAACCAATTAACGATCTCGCCGAGGTCTTTCGACCACGCGCTGCTGACACGGCGAGCGCAGAAGACGTGGAACATCAGGTCGATCGTTTCGCTGAGCGTACGGATCGCGTCGATCCGGTCCTCGACGCCAAACTCCATATCTTCGTCGACGTGGATCTTGGCTCCGCTGATCGCAAACGTCTCGGCTTGCAGGACCAGGTCAAATTGCTGGCCATCGCGGACGACGGTCATCCCGGTCTTACGAGGCAGTTTGCCACAACGGACCGCTTGCATCGCTTCAGGCAATCGCGTCGGCGCTTCCGCCGAAATCACCTCTTTCCCCGATTCGCCCGCAGGGCATTCCAGGGTCAATGTCTTGTTCAACATCACCGTCACTTCGGACTCATCGGGCAGTTCGAAGGTGTCGGTTTCGTTCTCCAAAGTCCACCACAACCACAACATAAACTCGTTCCCCAAAAAGTCGGGGGCTTGCGAATGTTCGCTGGTCCAGGCGATATCGCCATGGTGATGGTTGGGGACAAAACAAGCGGGAACCAAGTCTTCGACATCGGCCAGTTGCTTGTTATCGCGTCCCCATTGCAACGCGATCGTTCCGGCGCTGACATGCCGCAGTTCGATTTCAAAAGTGCGTTCCAACAGATCGGCGCAGTGACCGCTGGCGGTGCCGGTGGAGCCGCCGAAATAGAGCATGCTGTGGCGTTGGTCCCAGAGGATCGAGAACTGCTGCATCTTGCGATACTTGCCCGTCGCCGCTTCGACTTCGCAACGTTGCTCGACAGCCTCTTTGGCTTCCTTCCGCTGCGCCTTGGTCGGCACACCGCTGGAATTGTCTTTCGACAACGCGGTCAATTCCATCTGCAACCAAGCGTTGCGAATCGCGGCGGGGATCTGATTCGTATCGATCCGCACGCCACAGTGCAACGCGTCGTTAATGACGTTCTTGCTGATGTCGAAGTCGGGATCAAACAGATGCGATCCGCCGAGGAAACCGACGTGGATGTTTTCGGTCGACGACGTTTGCGTCTGGCCAGCGCGATGGCTGTCTAAGATCTCGATGTGCTCATCAATGAATTGCGGCGCATCAAAACCCGAAACGTCGAATCTCTCAAATGCAAGGCTACCGCCCAAAAATGGCATAACAACTCTCAATCGACTGAAAGGAAACATGGACCGTTCGCGTCGAAGTCTTATCGGTCTCCAATCCGCCGCACATTTGCCGCTCCGCCGCGGGGCGATACGACAGGTGCATGCGTCACGATCGCAACCGGCTGCGCGGGCCGCAAAACGTTCGATCCTGGACAACCAAATCAACGATTCGGCAATTCCGCGACCGATTGCACTTATGCTGGGGCTTGCGCGTGGCGGGTGGATGTGGCGCGTAGGTCGCCTGAAGGCTCGACTCCAGCGCCAGCGCACCTCTCTACGACTTGCCGTTTTTTTCGATTCGGTCCCAGCGGATGGCGTGCTGGTCGTTGGTCAAGCGGCGGTAGCTGATCATGATCGAACCGAGCGTGCCGATCGCAACGGTTGCGGCGATCAGGAACATGATCACGATTTGATACTTGACCGCCGACATCGGGTCGACTCCCGATAGCAATTGCCCAGTCATCATCCCCGGCAGGCTAACGATTCCCGCGACGGTCATCGCGTTCATGATCGGAATCATTCCGGTTCGCATCGCCGATCGGACCGTCGGGCGGACCGCTTCCCAACGCGTCGCTCCCAGGCAGAGCGCTCCGTCGATCACCGCTCGGCCGCGACTGAGTTCGCTGAGGAACCGATCCAGGCCGAGCGAGATCCCTGTCAACGCGTTCCCCAAGATCATCCCGACCAGCGGAATCAGATACTGCGGCCGCCACCAAGGATCGGGCTGGACGACCCAGACGACGGCGATCGCCGCCACGATCCAACTGCTCGCCCAGACGCTGATCAGACTGGTGACATAGATCCCGGGATAGCGCAGCTCGCTGCGTCCGACAGCCGACAGCCCCGCGATCGTCGTCATCAGAGCGACGATCGCCAGCACCGCAGCGGGTTGATTGACGGTAAAGATCCACTGCAGCACATATCCGACCAGGATCAATTGCAGCGTCAGCCGGACCGAAGCGACAAGGAACCGTTTGCCCAAATCCAACCGCAGAGCCAGCGAGACCGCTGCGTTGATAAGGATCAGACTGGCGGCGATCGCGACCTGCCACCAAGCCAGATCGATGTAGGCGGTTGTCGCGGCCAGCGGGAAATCAAATGGCAGATTGGACATCGGCGGCTCGAATATTGGAGGAGGCGTTGGAGTCGAGGATTCAGCCGAAGATGCCCGCGATCGGCTGAAGGCTCGACTCCAGCGGGCGGGCCTACACCAAACCGCCAGCTCGCTCTAACATGATGGAAATGTTACCACTGGAAGAACTCGCCGCCTTTGCTGCCGTTGTCTGTCTGGGCATCTTCGTCCAATCGGCGACCGGTTTTGCTGGCGGGCTGGTCATCATGCCATTGATGTTATGGGCTGGCCAGGGGATCCCCGAAACGCAGGCGGCGCTGCTGGTCGCGACCACGCCACAAAACGCGTGGGGCCTGTGGCAGTACCGCCAAACGGTGCAACTGAAAGAGTTTGCCTTTCCGGCGACGCTGCGGATGGCGTCGCTGCCGGTCGGGATCGCGGTCCTCTCGTTGATCGATGGCTTCCCGGTCCAATTCATGCGTCAATTGATCGGGGCGGTCGTCATCCTGTGCGTGATGATGCTGCTGATCTTCCGCCCCACGCCGCGCGAACATCTGCACGTCGGCTGGACCTGGCTCGCCTTCTTGTCGTCGGGCTTCTTCCAAGGCTGCACCGGAACGGGCGGCCCGATGATGGTCCTGTGGGTGCAGGCCCACGACTGGAGCACCAAGCGGACGCGAGCGTTTCTGTTCACGATGTATCTGGTCTCGATGCTCCCCGCCTGGGGCCTGCTGTACTACTGGTTCGGCCAGCGGATCATCAACCCATCGCTGACGGCGATGGCGATCATCCCACTGTTGCTGGTCGCGACCTGGATGGGGCTGCACGTCGGCACGTGGCTGGGTCGGCACCGGTTGCGACGCGTGACGATGTGCGTGCTGTTGGTCGTCGGGCTGGTGGGGCTGCTGTCACCGCTGTTCAGTCCCGCCCGGAGCGCGGAGACCTCTGCCACGACAAACGCCAACGCGAACTAGTGGTTTGTCAAACTTTGATTTTAGGACTGTTGGTAGTGACCAGGTCACGAGTCCCCATAATCTCTGGCGCGAAAGGACTCGTGACCTCCTGTTGATTACCCACAAGTCGCCGCAAAAATAGCTCGTTTTGGCACGGTATTTGCGCTTGTAGTATTTCATTTTGCACAATGAAATCTCAAGGTGAAAGCATGCAACCGACCAGTATCGCATACGAATTTCAAGATATTCAACTTGGAGACAAACGTCTCAACGATCGAGCCGAAGCGTTGCTCGCCTCGCTGGCGGCCAACCCTTCGGCCAGTATCAACGAAGCTTGCAGTGGCTGGGACGAAACCAAAGCCGCCTACCGTCTATTCGATAACCCCAACGTCGATCCCGAAGCCATTCTCGGGGCTCACGCTGAAAAGACACTCCAACGAATCAAAGCCCAAGACACCGTTTGCATCGCACAAGATACCACCGAACTGGACTACACCGCGCATCCGCCCGGAGGCGTCCGCAATCTCGATCGCTTAGGCCGCCGTGGACTTTACGATCATTCCCACATCGCCTTCACGCCGGAGAAACTTTGTCTCGGGGTGGTCGGTGTTAAGTTCTACGATCGCGACAAAGAAGCGCTCGGCACCAGCAAGAAGCGAGAAGGCCAACCCCTACACACCGGCGAAGGGCAACGATGGCTCGATGGTTACCGCAAGGCCTGCGAGATCGCCGGAAAATGTCCTGAAACTCAGATCGTTTCGCTGGCCGATCGCGAAGGAGACATCTACGACATTTTCGTCGAAGCCGATCAGCATGAAACACCGGCTCAGTTCGTCATTCGCTCGCAGCGAAAACGCTCGTTGCCGGAGAAAGACCCCGATGGCGGGCCTGCGGCTTATAAGAAAATGCGTGCCGAAATCGCATCCGCCCAGCCGGTCGCTTACCGCGAAGTCCAGCTTCCCCAAACGCCCGAGCGAACCAAAGGATCAGGAAACAAACAACACCCCGGCCGTGAAGCACGCACTGCGAAGTTAGAAATTCGAGCGAAGCGGATGACTCTTCGTGCGCCACACAACAAGCAGTCTTCGATGCCGCCGGTCGAGATCAGTGTCGTTTGGGTGAGCGAGATCGATGGCCCAGGCGACGGAACCGAAGTCGACTGGCTGTTACTGAGTTCTCTGCCGGTCGACACGATTTCCCAGACGCTGCGGATTGTGGATTTGTATGTGGCTCGTTGGCCAATCGAAGTATTCTTTCGAGTTTTCAAAACTGGCTGCCGGGTCGAAGAGATTCAACTCGAAGCGAGAGACCGACTGATCCGCGCGTTGATGTTTTACAAAGTGATCGCATGGCGGATCATGTTTGTGACCTTCTTAGGCCGCGAGTGTCCAGAGCTTCCCTGTGATGTCGTCTTCAGCGAAGCGGAATGGAAGTCGGTCTGGAAAGTGGTGAAAAAGACGGCTCCCCCAAAGCAAGCTCCTGAGCTGTCACAATTCATCCCGGTCCTTGCGACCCTTGGCGGCTACAATCACCGCGAAGGCGACGGTCCGCCGGGAGCCGAAGTGATCTGGCGAGGCACGCGGCGAATGCTCGACTTCGCCCTCTGCTGGCAAGCCTTCGGACCAGACCAATGACTTGTGGGTAATCGACAGCTCGTGACCTCGTCCACTACCCAAAATTCAAATGTGGATGAAGCACTGGACTCTCGCTTTTCGGCGGCCGGATGTTCAGGTGGCCCACAAAATCGTTGCAATCTGCAAAGCTTGGCCAGTTTGCACTTTATGGCAATCCGAAGCGACAACGGGTGCTTTTCTGCGGAACAATCACCTATTATGTAGAGACGATTCGTCACACTGCCGACAGCTTCGCACGCGGAGCGGTTGGCAGCAGGAACCCCACCCGCCTAAACCGAGGATAGTTCTATGGGACGTCGATTCGTTCCCCTCCTTTTGATCTGCGCCACGCTCAGCCAATCCACCAACCTGTTGGCCTGCCCCTTCTGCACCGCAGTCTCCCAAACCCTTCGCCAAGAGATGGCATCGATGGATGCTGTCGTCGTCGCCGAAGCGACCGAAGCGATCGAGCCGTCGGACACCGGCGAAGTCGAACTGACCGTCAAGGTTGTCCTCAAAGGGGAGAAGTTGGTCAAAGTCGACCAACGCGTCAAATCGATTTATTTTGGCAAAGCGGAAAAAGGGCGACGGTTCATGCTCACTGGCGTCGATCCGCCCGAACTGATGTGGTCTTCGCCGCTGCCGCTGACCGAGCGCTCCGAAGACTATCTGCTGAAATTGACCAAGCTGCCCGACGACGATGTCGAACGCTTGGTCTTCTTCCAAGAGTTCTTGGAGGATGAAGAGGATTTGCTGGCGCGCGACACCTACGACGAATTTGCTGTCGCCCCGTATTCGGCTGTCAAAGCGTTGGCTCCCAAGATGCATCACGACCAATTGATCGAGTGGATCAAAGATCCCGAAATCGCATCGGATCGCCGCCGGCTGTATCTGACGATGCTGGGCGTTTGTGGCGACAAAAAAGACGTCCCGATGCTCGAAGCGATGCTGACCAGCACGCAGAAGAGCACTCGCGGCGGCCTCGATGCGTTGATCGCTTGCTATCTAACGCTCAACGGTGCCGAGGGCTTGCCAGTCGTCAACGAACTGTTTCTGGACAACAAAAAAGCAGAATACGCCGACACGTACGCGGCGATCATGGCGTTGCGATTCCATGGCACCGAGACCGATGTGATCCCGAAAGAGCAATTGGTCAGCTCGCTCCACCATGTTCTGAAGCGTCCGCAATTGGCCGATCTGGTGATTCCCGATCTGGCTCGCTGGGGCGACTGGTCGCAGATCGATGCCTTGGTGGAGCTGTTCAAAACGGCTGAAGCTGGCAACAACTGGGTCCGCGTTCCCGTGATCAATTATTTGCGAGCCTGCCCGCTGCCCGAAGCGGCCGCGGCGCTTGTCGAGCTGGAAAAAGTCGACCCGGCGGCGGTTCGACGGGCCAACACGTTCTTCCCCGTCCCGGCAACCGACGCTCCTAAGAAAGACGCGGAAACATCGCAAATCTCCGACTCTGCAGCATCGGGCCTGGTCCAAGTGCTCGATTCGGGGAAACCGTTGGCAGCGGCAACGGCTGCGCTTCCGCAAGTCGGTCGGCCAGCAACCGCGATCCCCGCAGTGAACCCGCTGCGACTGTTGTTCGTATCAAGCATTACCGCCACGAGTCTGACGATTTTGATCTGGCTCGTCATTAGCGGGGGAACTCTGCCGGCGCAGACCTGAGTTCCCGACATTCGTCGCTGCCTCATTCCGCCCGACCCAACAAAGCCATGGCCACGGACATTGCCCCGATGTCTGCAACCGCAGACACCGTCGATTATCCCTATCGAGCCCTCAGCAAGCTGGCGATCGCCTCGGTCAGCTTGTTTATCGTTGGCCTTCTGGGCCTGGTTCCGCTGTTCGAACCAATCCTTTCGCTAGCGATGATCGGCGCGGCCTGCGGGATCTTCGCCGTCCGTTCGATCAAGCAGTTTCCGGAAGAATACGGCGGGCTGATGCTCGCCCAAACCGGGATCTTTTTGAACGTAGCGCTGATGGTCGGCGGCATCGCCGAGCACACCTACATCTATCTGACGGAAGTCCCCGAGGGCTATCAACGGGTCGGGTTCTACGAACTCGAACGAACCAAAGGCCCCGACGCGCCGACTGAAAAAGCGATTGAGATCGACGGCGAAGATATTTTTCTCAAAGGCTACATCCACCCCGCGTCGGGCGAAGGGGCTTTGAAACAGTTCATTTTGGTACCCGATCTGGGAACCTGCTGTTTCGGAGGCCAACCGCGATCCAGTAGTATGATAGAAGTCACGCTGACCGGCACGAAGACAGTTCGCTACGGGCGAACGAAGATGAAGCTGGCCGGGCAATTCGAGCTGAACAAATCGCTTCGCACGAAAAAGGACATCGACAACATTCTGTTCTATCGACTGCGAGCCGATTATGTGAAGCAATAAAAAACCTTCACCCAACGAAACGAGCGTCTAGATGTTGTCCCACTCTCCCGCCTCCAGCATGCTGCGGATCGCGACCTGTTGGATCTTTGCATCGACAGTCGTCCTGCCTCTAACCGCCGCACCGATCGAAAAAGAAGAAAAAGCGGCCGCGACGACTACCGAACGCCCCGCTCGCGGCGTCCGCCCGACACCTACCGATGCCAAACCGGCCGCTCCGCCGCGGCGAATGCCTCCCAAACGCAAGGGAGAGATCTCGTTCGACACGATCCTGTTCGAGATGGACAAGGAAGCCGACTACGACCCCAGCATGGTCACCCCCGAGATCAAAGCCCTGCAAGGGAAAGAGGTCACGATTCGCGGCTTTATCCTCCCCGCATCGGTCTTCCAGCAGGTCGGGATCAAACAGTTTGTCCTCGTCCGCGACAACCAGGAATGCTGCTTCGGCCCCGGCGCGGCTCTCTACGACTGCATCATGGTCAAGATGACCGGCGACAACAGCGCCAACTTTTCGACGCGGCCAGTCGCTGTCAAAGGGAAGTTTCATCTGACCGAAAAGTACAAGTATCCTGACGGCAAATACCTCGCGATCTACGAGATGGAAGCGACCAAAGTCGAGTAGGCGCCAGTTCGGCAAAATTCGGTTTCCAACCTAAGGGTGTAGGGACGCTCGCTAGCGTCCCGTTCGCAACGGAACCGTGAACTAGAGCTTGCCGGCTGAATTGCCCAAACGAAACGCGGAATAGCCTCGGTCTCCCGTTAGCGTAAACGTTCATCAGGCATCTCCGCCGCCGCATACCCGCTCCTTCGGCCTCCAACGTTTTGAAGGTTCCCCGCCTGAATCGACGCGATCGTTGCGTCGTTCAGTGGAGCCGGGCGGGACTGGCATCTCGAAGGCGGTTGCCGAGCTGCAGTTTTCTTTAAGGCAACGGCTTGGGAGACGCGAGCATCTCGGCAAGTTTTTCGATCGCAAACTGTTTGCTGTCGACGTGATACAGATGACACTTTGTGCATTGGTCGCCGGCAGCTTGCGCGGTGTGGCATTTGGCACATGCGTCGAGTGTCAGTGGATCGAAGTCGTGGCCGGGATGTGGCTCGCCGGTCGAGACGTTTTGGACAGCATTCTCGTCGGGCTTCCCTGCGACCTGGTGGCAGTATTTGCAGTCCATCAACATCGGTAGATTCATGTGCGGCCGATGGGAGAATCGCGTGAACGTCTTGCTCGGACCTTGCTCGGGGGCCGCACGCCACGATGCCAACGAGTTGGCTCGCGCGGTCTGATGACAGCTGGTGCAAGCCTTGACCGTCTGCATCGACATGATCGCTTCGTAGTCGCTCGGGTGCATCGATTTGGCACTGTTGGCTAGCCCGACCAAGGCGACCAGCATCTGGTCGGCGTGTCCGCTAGGGCGATATCGTACGGCCAGTCGCAGCGAATCGCTGTACCAACCGCCGGCGGGCAACCGCTTGCTCGCATCAAACCGCTTCGGACGGGCGGGGGCAGGTTTGGCGGGGGCCGCTCCGGCCAAAGGATCGCTCAGAGGATCGCTTAACGGATCGGCCAATGGATCGTTTAATGGCTCTGCTAGTGGATCTGTCAGTGGATCGGAAGCCGGCCCCGACAGCGAAGGGACTTCCAGCGTGGGAGGCGCGGCCGGTTGCAGCATCGCCTCGGGAGCTTCGGTTTCTGGAACGCTAGGAATTTGTGCGATCTGTTCGACCGGCAGCTCTGGGCGTGGGACCGCCAGTTGGATGCGGAGCGGATTTTCGGGAACGATCTCCCAATCGGCGACTAATCGAATTTGCATCGCGCGGAGTGTTGGTGGGATCACGACCATCGGGCTCTCTTCGGGGAGCCAGTTCTTGCAAGCCGCTTCGATCAGTTGCGGCGAGAGCTTCGCCGCCAGCTGGCCTGTCGTCTGTTCATCCAGCCCCGTCGCCAGGCTCAATCGCTTGGCGATCGCGTCGTATCCCGTATCGGCCATTTCATTCATCAAACGACGCACTCCGGCGGCGATGTTTTTGGCATCAGCCAGGTCGTTGGCGGCGTTTGAATCCAGCCGGCTCAGATCGCCGTTGGCTGGCAGACGCTCCAATGCGGTGGCAACTTCGGGATCCGAACGCAACAGAAGTCGCACGACCGGTGGGATCTTGCCGTCGAAGATCCCCGTCGCGTCGGCGGGCCAGGATCCGGCGGGATGTCCGCCGCGAGTCATCGCCTCGGTGTCGAGCATCGGAAATTGGACGATCGCAAATCCTTCGGCGATCCCGACTTCTAATGACTTGTCGTGACAGCTGGCGCAGGCGACTTCAAACGATGCGGTCCGGCCAAGCTCGTGGTCGGCGGTCGGCTGGTGGCAGCGATTGCAATCAAACGTTTCGTTCTCTTGGGCGAAGTGTTTTCCGGCGTGCGACGCATGGTTAAATGCGATCTTGCCGCCGCGGCCGTAGGGCCAATCGGTCCATTGGGGATGGCCGTGCGTAAAGCTGCTGAATTGATTCTTGTGGCAGGTCTGGCATTGCTCGCTGGTCAGCGCCGACAGGTTTTGATGGCTGCCGTGATGTTCGCGGTGACAGGTGGCACATGCGATATCGTCGTTCGCGACCGCTGCTCCGGGAAGCATCGCGTGCCAGCTGGATTTATGTTCGGTCTGCGACAGGCTAACCAGTTGCAATTGCTCGGTCGAAAGGTTGTGTGCGTTCCGGGCTAGGCTGCGGTCAATCGTGTTGTGGTGGCAGTCCATGCACAATTGGGTTTGCGTCACGTTTTCGTGTGCGTCGCCGGCGGAGAAGAACCAACTGGACAGTGAGCCCTTGGCGGCGGGATGGCACGAAGCGCAGCGGTCGCTCTTCAGCTCGCCTCCCAGAATCTGGGCGTGCGGTTGGATCAGGCCGCCCGGCGCGAAGGCTTCGGTTCGCCAGCGGCCTCCCAGTGAGATCAGGATCATGCTGACTGCGGTGAGGAAACAGAGGCTGGTCGCCACGCGGCGCTTCGCCTTCCACGATCGCTTTGGCGTGCAGGGAGTCGGCTTGAGTCCGCAGACGCCCTCTTCGTTGGGGCCCGAGTCGCACTTGCCGCCCAAGCAGGCGGGGCGATTGCAGGACCAGGAGTCGCCGTTGGCGGTCGGCCGACAGGCGGACAACGCGGGGCAATCCCCTTTGCCCGACGGGCCGTGTTGGCAGGGCGTTCCGGCGTCGCTCCAGCCGCAGACCCAGTTGTCACCGGGGCGGTCGTCGCGTGGCGGTTGTGGCAGCGGTTGATCGCTTTGTCTCATCTATCAAGCTCCCTGGAACCGTAACACCATCAACACATGCACTACGATGAAGACCAACATTGCCACGGTCAGCGCGATATGAATCGCCAGCCACATCCGCATTCGCAATTGTGTCGCATAGTGATAATCGAGGTCGTCGCGGTTGCGAATGAGTGCCGCCAAACGGCCTGCGGCTTGTTTCACGTTGCTGGCGAAATAGCGATCCAGTTCGCCCAGTTCGGTCAGCAGTCGACGCTTGCGATGGCTGGTCGGGACCAACACATATGCGAGGCTCGGCCGCGTCGAAAAATAGTGTTGCAGACGCTCGCGATAAAACTTGGCGATCACCGGAACATCGCCCGTCTGGCCGACTTCGGTAACGATCTCCGAAGCGCGATCGGCGATGGTGCGTCGGTGCCAACCGAAGCGATCGAAGCGGTATTCCCCCGCGATAGCAGTCAGTCGTTTCGCTCCGCGGCGGCTGATCCAAACGCCATACAAACCGCTGCCGGCGACCGACAGGAAGAGCAGCGAAAGGGTCGATTCGAAAAAGCCCGAGGCGATCACGACGGGAACATGCATCAGATAGATCGCCAACGCAAACAGGCCGGTGTAGATGTGAAACTGAGTCCAAACACGGACCGGCAGGATCGGCAGCATCACCAGTTTTTTACGCAGCCCCAGCAGCATCAGCAGTCCGACACTGGCCAACAGAGTCCAGCCGGTCGCCATCGATGCGTGACCGAGTCGCTGGCGGATCAGCCAGGTGGCAACCGCTGCGATCAAGACAGCAATCGCTGTGATCGAGAGTGCGATCGTTCGTCGAGTTCGTTTGTGAAGCATTAGGGTTATCACCTTCGAGGGCTAACGGCGTCGGCTGATCCAATCGCTAAGATCTTCCAAGTTGCCCAGATCGATCCGGACCAAGGCGTCGTGTGGACAGGCGTTCTGGCAAGCGGGCCCCGAGGGTTGCGATTGGCAGAGGTCACATTTGGTGGCTTTCATGATCGGCAAGCCGGCCGATTCGTCGAAATACATCCGACCCTTGGGATCGCGCATCGTCCGCATCTGAATGTTTTCATAAGGGCACGACGCGGCGCAAGTGCCACATCCGATGCAGATGTTTTCGTGGACCGAGACCGTGCCGGTTTCGGAATGCCGTGAGATCGCTCCGGTGGGACAGCCGATCATGCAGACCGGGTCGGCGCAGTGCATGCAAGCCTGCGTAAACTGAATCCCATCGTTCGTTGGTCCGCTGCGTGTGAACCGCGGATTGCCGTCATGGGTCGTAGCACACGCTTTGACGCAATCGTCGCAGCGGGTGCAGGCGTTCAGATCGATCACCATCGCTTGGCGACCGTTGTTCAGTCGTTCCTGGACGATAAATTCCAACATTCCAGTCGGCACTTGCGACGCGATGTCGTGCCGGGCGCGGGCTTGTTGATCGTCGCGAGAGATCGGATCGGGCAGCTCGGTCCGCCGGATGTACGGAAGCACGTATTCCGCGACGACTTCGATCGGGATGTGCAACGTGTCGACAAAGCCGACAGCTCGCAAAGATTCCTGCAGCGTGACCGGAGCTTGATTGGAATCGCGGTAGGTGTTGTGAACGATCTCGCGGAGGCCAAACATATGGCCTTTGCCAAGATAAGCCAGCGTGCGATGCCCTTCACCGTAGCGAGAGCAGACGCGGGCGAAACCGCTGCGGATCAGCAACAGGTCGGTCGGCAGATGCCCTTCCATTGCGACAAGCGGTTCCGATTCGATCTGTTCGACCGGTTTCAGTTTCCGCGTGCGGCGGTAATCGGAATGCCATTCGAGTCGACCGAAGGAGCGCAACAGCGTCGCGTCGGCTACTTTTTGAAGACAGTTCTCCGGCAGGAAGCGGAACAGTGGCGTTTCCCGCAAGTGAATCATCAGCCAGTTGGTGCGGTAGTTTTGTTCCAGCTGTTGGGCCAAAACGCGATCGCGTCGCAACAGACGCAAGCCCTGCCAGCGGACTTCGACAAGCGTTGCATGGCTGTCGGCGACGACGGTCGCCGTCCGCGGGGCGCGATACATCGCCGCGACTTCACCAAACATTTCACCGGGGCCGATCTGGAGCGTTCGTTCGTGCGTGACGACGCCATCGAAGTCTTGCAAAAAGATCGACGCCGTATCGCCGTGCTGCTGGACTCGCGACGATCCGCCGGGCGTGATCTGATCGACGGTCCGGACCTCGGGAAATTGAGGCTGCTTCCAGAGTGCGGAGATCGCCGAGAACCAGCTCTTCTGTTTGGCGGTCGTGCGGCCGAGCGACTGCGGTGGCAATTGCCCCAACACAACGCGGACACTGCCGGCGAGGACCAGGAACGCACTGTTGCCATAATCCCCTTCGCGAACGATCACTTCGCCCGGTTGCACCTTGCGAATTCGGCAATCGTTACGGAGCACTCCATCCAACGGCGTGTTAGCCGGGAACGCCGACTTGTCCATTTCGGAGAATGGAGGCAGCGAACTGAGCCATTGCACGTCGCGCTCGAGCATGTCGGGATCAAAGGGTTGATCCCAACGCTGCGGTCTACGTATTTCGACGGTCGAGGTGGTTCCCATCCATGGGTCTCGCTGAAAGTGGGGGAGAGTGAAGTAGCGGCATTTTGAAGGAGATCGCTGGCCTGCGTCAATGCTATAAATTTTGCTTTCGTAGGCATAGGGAAACGTGAGGAATTGTCGTGGTTTCACTCGGCAGCGGCTGCTTCACCCTCCCCCAAACGCAGTTTGCGGGGGAGGGTCGAACGAGCGCAGCAATGTTCGGGGAGGGGCGTTTTGCGAGTCAATCCGCGTTGGACGCCTCTGGCGTTCCCTCCCCGGAAAACTCGCTGAACGCTTGTTTTTCGACCCTCCCAGCTTCGCCGGGCGGGTGCAGGTTGGTATTACTTCACCCTCTCCCAAACGCAGTTTGCGGGGGAGGGTCGAACGAGCGTAGCGATGTTTGGGGAGGAGCGTTTTACGAGTCAATCCGCGTTGGACGCCTCTGGCGTTCCCTCCCCGGAAAACTTGCTAGACGCTTGTTTTCCGACCCTCCCAGCTTCGCCGGGCGGGTGCAGTTAGCAAATCATTTCACCCTCCCCCAAACGTAGTTTGCGGGGGAGGGTCGAACGAGCGCAGCCATGTTCGGGGAGGGGAGTTTTGCGAGTCAATCCGCGTTGGACGCCTCTGGCGTTCCCTCCCCGGAAAACTTGCTAGACGCACGTTTTCCGACCCTCCCAGCTTCGCCGGGCGGGTGCAGGTTGTGGTTGGCAAATGTCACCAGGCCCCGCGGATACCATTGCCTGTTACCGGAAACGACAAAAGGCGACCCCGTGGAGGGTCGCCTTTTGCGAGCGTATCGATTGCGTGGGCAGATTGCTTAAGGACTAGGCGCCGAATTCGACGCGGCGTGGGCCCAGTTGTTGCTGTAGGCGGGCAACAATGCTGCTGTGCATCTGGCTGACGCGACTTTCCGAAAGGTCCAGCGTCGCGCCGATCTCTTTCATCGTCAGCTCTTCATAATAATACAGAATGATGATCAGACGCTCGTTGCGGTTGAGCCCCTTGGTGACCAAACGCATCAGGTCGTTCTTTTGCACACGACGCGTTGGGTCTTCACCCTTCTTGTCTTCGAGGACGTCGATTTCGCGAACGTCTTTGTAGCTGTCGGTCTCGTACCATTTCTTGTTCAGACTGACCAAACCGACGGCGTTGGCTTCCTGCTGCCACTTTTCCACTTCGGGAACGGTGATCTGCATGAACTCCGACAGTTCTTGAACGGTTGGAGCACGACCGTGCTTTTCGTTCAATTTCTTGTTCGCTTCGTTCAACTTGCTCGCTTTGCTGCGAACCAAACGAGGAACCCAGTCCATCGAACGGAGTTCATCGAGCATCGCACCGCGAATACGCGGAACGCAGTAGGTTTCAAACTTGACACCGCGGGAGCGGTCGAACGCATCGATCGCGTCCAGCAAGCCGAAGATACCTGCGCTGATCAGGTCGTCCAGTTCCACGCCTTCGGGCAACCGCTGCCAGATGCGTTCGCCGTTGTAGCGAACCAAAGGCATGTAGTTTTCAACCAGGCGGTTTCGCAGGTACTCATCGCGCACCTCCGGATTTGCCTTGTATTGGTCCCAAATCTCTTGGATTTCTTCTAATTCAGCTGCCGTCTTCGTTGCCATCCAAATCCTCCGTGATCTTCACCGGCACGTTTTCATATGAACCTCTCTCCGCTGCTAGCATCCATGCCGCTGACGAAAAGAAATTCAGTTTGCCCACAAACGCTATGACGTGCGGGAATTTTGTTTATCGGCTTCCATTTCGTTGAAGTGCTCAATCACCTCAGCCAAACGTTGCCTAAATCGAACTTCCACTGTTTGACATATCACTTGGTCCGCGATCGCACCGATGATGTAACCGACACCACTGGCCACGACCATACCAAACAGCCCTAACGTTACGACAGACGAAAGATCGTCGCTGTTGATAGCACCTCGTAAGGCGATCAGTCCGAGAGCCATCGCTCCGAGCGAAACCGCATACGATCGAGCCACCAGGTGGATCCTCCGACACCAAACGTCAAAGCTGTGCGATACATTCCCACAGGGGAAAGGTCGCCGCTTTACTGGTATCGTCCACATCGCGTTCACTTGTTCAGTCCGTTCGATCAGATTCTAAAAATTTTATTTTAGTGCGGGCGAGTTAAATCCGACTCTCGGAAGTTTTTGCTCGCCTATGGCATCTTTTTTGCGTAGTTTTCTAGTTTGATGGCAAGAGCAAATTGCGCGATTGCGTAGATTTTGTTGCCAACGTTGAGCCCTTTAAATTCGCCTGGCTGGCGCCACTTGCGCGATCATCCGGCGGCGGCAGCATGTCGCCGTCGGAAGTCTGCGGCGGCAGCGGAGAAGCGTCATCATTTGTTTCGTTTGGTTCGCCGCTTCGCAAGCCGAGAGCCAGGTCGACCAAGCGGCTTGGTTGCGGCAGATCGATGTCGTCGGGAACGTTTTGTCCCGTCGTGACGTAGCTGATCGGGGGAACGCCCGGGCCAGCAAACCGCATCAGATCGGGCTGCTGTTGGACTTCATCTAACTTGGAAACGATCACCGCACCGGGACACAGGACCGCAAAGTTTTCGATCGCCGATTCGATCGCCGACCGCGACGACGTGGCAGACAATACTAAATGAGTTTCTTGGGGCTGGGCATGAGCCAGCAGTTTTCGGGTGACTTCCAGTTGTTGGATGTCGCGCGGGCTGCGACCCACGGTATCGATCAGGATCAGATCGACATCGCTCAGCCGAGCGATCGCCGCTCGCATTTCGTCCGCTCCCGAAACGACTTCCATCGGCAGCTGCATGACCTGAGCATATTTATGCAGTTGGTCGACCGCGGCGATGCGGAAGGTGTCGATCGTGATCAGACCGACGTTCCGTTTTTCCAGCAGCCGGAATCCGGCGGCTAGCTTGGCGATCGTTGTTGTTTTGCCAACGCCCGTGGGGCCGACTAGAGCGACGATCCGTTGTCCCTCTTGGGGAACATCGATCGGGCCGGTCGTGCGAAATCGTTTGCGGAGCGCTTGTCGCAGCACGGGGATCAGATCCTCGTCGGCCGTTGCGTCGTCGATCGGCGACTGGCTGGCGATGTATTCGGCGCTGGCCGAATCGAGTCCTTGAGCGATCAAGGCTTGGGCGACCCGCGAATTCGATTGGCTTGCGGGTGCGGTCGCTGGCGTTGGTGCGGGTGCGGTCGTCTTCGACTGTTCTAATGCCTGAACGACCTGCGATAGCCGATTGACTTGTTCGGTTAAGTGTTGAACTTGTGGCGAGGTGGTCTGCGCCGCGGGTGCAGGCGTTGGCGGCGAATCGATCCGGCGAGCTGCTGGCGGGCTGGATGTTCGCTGGTTGACGACCGGTTTGGGTTTCAAGCCGGCGGTGACTTCGACGTGCGATTTACCAAGCAGTCCAAAGATGCCGCGATGGACGTCGCGCGTATGCAGAACCGTCGCGTCGCTACCCATCTGACGACGGATCTCGGCGAGCGCTTCCTGCAGCGTCGGGGCTTGGAAAGTGCGAATGTGCATCGTCGGTTACTCCTCGTACGGCTGGCCGAGGCGTCTGTTCGCTGTGTGGAATTGTGTACGTGTCATTTTAAAAATCGAAGCGATTCGGTTAGCCCTGGGCCTTTGGGTCGGTCGGTTTTTCTTTCGCCGGCGGATCGGTGACAAGGCCGATCGATTCGATTGCTGTGTCTTGAGTGATCTCGTTGTACGAAAGGATGTGGATACGAGGCAACGACGAATTTGTCAATTGCTTCAGACCGGGGCGAATTCGTGGGCTGACCAAGACCACCGGCGGATGCCCCGCCGCGGTCAACTTCTTCAGTTCCTCACCCAATCGGTTGCAGGTGACGTCGACGGCCGCAGGGGACATGCGAATGAACAGGCCGCGATCGTTGTGTTCGATCCCCGCGGCGATCCGATCTTCCAGCGCCGGATCCATCGTCACGACGTGCAGTCGACTGTGTTCGTCTCGATATCGCGTGCTGATCGTTCGCGCCAAGCGATGGCGAACGTATTCGGTCAGCCAAACAGGGTCTTTGGTTTTGGGAGCGTAATCGCCGAGGGTCTCGAGGATCGTGGAGAGCTGGCGGATCGGGATGTCTTCGCGAAGCAGCATCTGCAGCACCTGCTGCACCTCGGCCAGCTTCATCACGCCGGGGACCAATTCGTCGACAACTGTCGGAGCCGACTTTTGCAATTCGTCGATCAGGTGTTTGGTCGCATCGCGTGACAGAAGTTCTTCGGCGTGGCGTTTGGCGATCATCTTTAGATGCGTCGTGATCACGCTGCCCGGTTCGGCGATTCGATATCCGTAGATCATCGCTTGTTCGCGACGCGTTGGATCGATCCAGACCGCGGGCTGGTTGTACATCGGGTCGCGCGTCTGTTGCCCTTCGATCGCTCCGGTCGTCATCCCTTGATCCATCGCCAGCAGATGCCCGGGTTGGACCATTCCGTTGGCGACTGGATTCCCGGCGATGCGGATCTCGTATTTGTAGTCGGGCATGTTGCGATTGTCGCGAACGCGGACCTTCGGCAGGATGATGCCGATGTCCGACGCGATCTGGTTGCGGATGCCGCTGATCCGCTCCATCAAGTCGCCTCCCTTGGCGGGACTGGCCAGTGGGATCAGTTCCAGTCCCAGGTTGACCTCCATTGGATCGATCGCCAGTCGATCTTCGACGCGCGGTTCTTCGGGGGCCGCTTTGGCGGCGGCTTCGTCGGCCGATTGCTGCTGTTGGCGATTCTCTTTATCGATCGCCGAGCGGTTCATGACGACGGCTAGTCCGATACATCCGAGCCCGATCGTGGCCATCGGCAGGGTCGGCAGATTGGTCATCAACATGATGAACAAGAACGCGCCGGCGACTGTTAAAACGCGGGGATTACTGAACAGCTGGGTCAGGAACTCGACCGGCAGATTCGATTTTTGTGTGCTTCGCGTGACCAACAACGCCGCGGCCAACGAGATCAGCAGCGCGGGAACTTGGCTGACCAGACCATCGCCGATCGTCAATTTGGTAAAGAGCGCCGCCGCATCCGACAGGCTCATCCCCGCCTGCACGATACCGACATACAGACCGCCGATCACGTTGATCACGGTGATGATAATGCCGGCGATCGCATCGCCGCGGACGAACTTATTGGCACCGTCCATCGCACCGTAGAAGTCGGCTTGATTGGTGACGTCCAGCCGCCGTTGTTGAGCTTCTTTTTCGTCGATGATCCCCGCACTCAGATCGGCGTCGATCGCCATCTGTTTACCTGGCATCCCGTCCAATGCAAAACGGGCGGCGACTTCACTGATCCGGGTCGAACCCTTGGTGATCACGACAAATTGGATCACGACGATGATCACAAAGATGATCAACCCAACCTCGACTCGGTCACCCGAGACAAACTCGCCGAAACTCTGGATCACGCCGCCAGCGGCTTCCATCTGCCGATCCCCCGCTCCGGTCAAAATCAACCGAGTGGTGGCAACATTTAGCACCAAGCGAGCTAGTGTTGTAGCTAATAAGAGGGACGGGAAGACGCTGAACTCCAGCGGACTGGGGACATAGACGGTGGTCAGCAGCACGATCACCGCGATCGTGATGTTCGCCGACAGCAGGATATCCATCAGCCCCGGCGGCAGCGGAACCAAAATAACTACCAAAGAGCCAATGATGCCCAGAGGTAGGATGAGGTCTCGGTAGCGAAGCAGCAGGTTCATGAATCGATTGATCGCAAACTTGGGTTCTATCGATGCCCCATTGGACTGGACTAGGAATTTTCCTGGTCGAATGACAGTCGCGAGGCGGCAGGAGAGTAGCCAATCGCTTGCCTAGGGTCCAGATCGTTTGTGATGGATTCGCGCAAGTTGTCTGAAGACAATGGTTTGCGTGTTTTGCGATGCGGTTAGAGCCGCACGTCCAAAAGAAGTTCAAAGAATTTTGTCGATTCTTTGTCGCTTTTTCACGCCTCAACGCATTAGTGAAATAGCAAGCCAAGTTTTTAATAAATTGAACTCTCCCGATTGGGGGGGCATTCAGACAGGTTGACCCACATGTCCGCAAGAATCAATTCATTGACGACTGGTCCCGACCGGGGCATCGCAGATCGCAAGCAGCAATTGGCTCAAGCCTTTATCGATTGCCTGCACACCGGGGACGATACGGCCCATTTTTCCGATCTGGAACAGGGCTCCACCGTCTCGGTTCCGCAGAACCTATCGCACCCAAGCCTGTTTGATGGTCCAGCGATTCCCGCTTTCGAGGCAGGCGAGCAATTTGGCCCATTCACGATCCAACGCGTTTTGGGCAGCGGTGGGGTAGCCCACGTTTACGCAGCGACCGACGACAGCGGTGAACAGTTCGCGCTGAAGGTTCCGCGGATCGCCAGTCCTTGGATCAACGATCTGATGGGGCGTGAGTTTCGTATTGCGCGGACGGTCACCGACAGCAGTCTGGTCGCAATGCGAGCATTGCACCAAATAGACGATGTCCACGTGATCGCTCAGGAAATGATTGTCGGTTCATCGATCGACGCTTGGGTTCGACAAGGGACTCCCGTTGGGCAGTTGCCCGATTTGAATCGCGTTTGTCAGGCGATCGCTCAACTGGCGAGAACGCTCGATATCTTGCACAAACAAAACTTTGTCCACCGGGATATCAAACCCAATAACATCCTGATCGATGCTTCGGGACAGCTGAAGTTGATCGATTTTGGAATGGCTACGCGGATCCGGACGCTGGGCAATTGGAGCAATCCCGAATTGCAATTGGGCACGTTCCGGTACGTTGCGCCCGAGGTCGCCATGGGATGCTGTCAAACGACAGCTTCGGACATTTACAGCCTGGGGCGTGTTTTGTTTTATCTGTTGGCGGGACGCTTGCCCTGCTTGGATCTTCCAATTCAGCCCGATTGGTCGAACGCCCGGATCGCAGCGCAGTTGACAGAACAGTTGCCGCATGGCACGCCCAGCGATCTGGTTAATCTGTGTATCGGAACCAATGCGTTTGATCCCGAACATCGTCCCACCGCGGAAGCGATTTTGGACTACTTGCAGCCCGGTGCGGTGAAGTTCGAATCGGAACCGTCCGAACCGGTGGCCGATTTGCGTCGCGAGCTTCGCAAACGCGTCAAAGCGAGTTCATCGCAAAACGGTTTGATCGTGATGGCGATGCAAGATACGGGACAGGCTTCTCTTGGGGATGCGATGGATGCGATCTCCGGCGACGAAAACTATTTGGTGCTCAAGGGGCAAACCAGCGCCGACGAACATCTGCGCCATCGGGCGATCAATCCGATCGTCAGCGAATTGGGGCAGTGGTTACAAAATTTGGGTCCGTCGTTGCGTAGTGCCTGGCCACTGCTGCACGATTCGCCCGCGATCGGCGACTGGCCGATCTTGGGGATCCTCGCCTCCGCACACACACGCTTCGCTCAGGCCACCTCTCTCAACGGGGCGAGAGAGACTGGCCTGAGCGATTTAGCGTGGTTGTTCCAATCGCTGACCGAAGACCGCGCGATCGTGCTGTGCATCGAACATCTGCAACATGCCGATGCCGCCAGTTGGCGGATCTTGCGTCAACTGCAGACCGTCGCACAGAACCACCGCTTGATTATCTTTGCTTCGGTCGATGCCAACGATGCGGCGGCGATGGACCAACTTGGTTCATTGGTCTCCTCGGACAGAATCCACACGTTGTAGTGTGGGTTGAATCGTTGCGAGAAACGGTGATCGGACGCTTGGCAATCCCTGCGCGAAAGCGTTGAATTGCTGTCTGCCGCCGGGAACCCCCGTTCATTTCACATCGGTTGATGTGCAACTTCTCAGCCGGCTGCTGGTTTGGCATCTACCCGGCAACGCGATCCTACCGATAGCAAATTGCACGGCTGTTGGGGCGAATTCGCCGAATCGCAGGTACTTGATTCCCCGGGGCGAGTCTGCCTGAACCGCTTTTCTTAGAGGTCGTCCGCTGGGCAGTCCACCAACCGAGATCAGTTGTGGCTGACCAGGTACAGTTGGCTGTTACGCAACAGCGAGCCTTTTTCGAAGTCGATGTTTTTCAGCGCGACGGCGTATTCGGTCTTGGCGGTGAAGTAGCGAGTCTGGGCGTCGCTGAGTCGACGTTGAGCATCCAACAGTTGTTCCAGATTGACCGGCAATCCTGCGCGGCGGTTCGCCTCGAGCGCTTCGACGGCATCGGCTGCGGCGAGGAAGCGGTTCATGTTGGTTTGGGTCTGCTGGAACGCGCGATCCGCTTCGGCCACCATCGCCGCCAAATCGTGGGTCACGCGCCGCGATTGTTCGGTCAGCACGGCTTGTTCGCGGGCCAAATGCAGTTTCGCGTTTTGCACCGCAGCATGTGCCTGGCGGAACCCAACCGGCAGCGACAATTCGAAACCGGCTTCCCATTCTTGGAAGTTGCCACTGCCGAGATCGCGGAAAGCGGAGTCGTTGCCGATCCAGTTCTTGTCGAGTCCGCGATAGCGATAGCGGCCGATCATATCGAGTTGTGGGAGCAGGAAATTTTTGGCGGCTAGCAATTCCAGGCGGCGGCGTTCGACAACCATCCGCTGTTTTCTCAGTTCGGCGCGATACTGGAGGGCTTCGGCGGCGATCGAGTCCCAATCGAAACGGATCGGCGCGGCGATCGGTTCATCGCTGGGACGAAGCAATTGTTCGCCACGTTGCGGCAGTCCGATCATCAACCGCAGTTTTCGTTCGGCAGCTTGCACACCACCGACGCCAGCAAACACGCCGCCTTGGTTGCCGCTGCCCGATTCGGTTCGCTGCGTCGCTTTGCCAGCAATCGCGTCTTCTAGCTCCGATTGAAAGCGGTAGTACTGCTCGCGGGCAAGCGCCTCGGCGGCACCCGAACGCCGGTTGGCAACCTTTTGCGCTTCGTAGTTCAACCACGTCTCGCGACTCTTTTCCATCGCAAATTGCTTGGCGTCGAGGTCGCGGTAGGCGAAATACAAGTCCCAGTAGGCGTTGGTCACATCGCTGACAAAACGACGCAACGCGAGTTCGAATTCCAGGTCGTTGATGTCGCTGTTGACCTTCGCGATCAAGACGCCGTTGTAGACGCCCGGTCCGCCGCCGGGGCCGGCGATGCGGTTGAACGTTAATCCGCCCCCTTGCAACAACGGCTGTCGGATCTCGCCCTCGAGTTGTTGTTGCCAGGCGCTGGGAGTGATGTTGCCGGTCGCGTTGTTGGCATCGTAATCGGTGATACTGCGAAGCGCAAATTCGGCTCCCATCGCACTTCGCTTGCTCAATTGGGCGATGTAGTCGTGGCGATCCTGAGAGAAAACATTCGATCCGCCACCAAAGAAGCGGTTGTTGAAGCGACGGTCGTTGTTCTGGAATGTCGCCAGGATATCCATTTGGGCATCGAACGCGCTGAGTGCTCCTTCCATGCCAAACCGCGGATCGGTCTGCTGCAACGGCCGACTCTGTTCGGTCATCACCAGGTCGGGCGATTGCAAAATCGTGGCCCCGAGTTCTCGCATCACTTCGGTGCTGGAGAGAGCCGTCGACAGCGCTTCTTCCAGGGTGAGTTCCCAGTACTGGATCTCGCTGCCCGATTTGAAGTCTTCCAACGTCAACGGACGGGTATCCGATGTGTGCGCCACGCTGCCAGCATTTCCCGTATCGACACGGCACATCACGGCGTCGACCGCCGTCGTATCATTGCAGATCGTTTGCGCACTTTGATGGTACGTACGGCATCCGCTGATGCTCAGAGCGATTGTTGCAATAGCCCACATCCACGCCATTATATGAAGACGCGTTGTCGGTTCGTGCAATTGTGTTTCGCGGGTGCGATCGTGATCAACCATGGTGCAACCGACTGCCCATTGGGGTGTCAATTAAGAATACAACCTATCCAATCCTTCTTCCTCGATCCGATGGCGGTGTCAAATCCATACGAACCGCTGCGATTCGCACAACCCGCCGCAGATTCATTGCCGGATGACTGTTTCAACCCAATTAATCCTTGGCAACCGAACAACCGGCACATCTTCTCACCACCCTGTTTTGCAGCGTTGCTTGCGTAGTCGATAGTCTCGATGTAGCGGCTGTAATGCTTGCATTCGACGAAATCAATTCGGTTTTGGCATCGCCGTCGCCAAGGGATGCAAACCGCCTGATAGCATAGATGGCTGGGAATTGTTCTATGCAAAAACTGAAGCCATCTGAAATCCTGCTGCCTCATCCGCACGTTGAGCGTTTCTTTGCGCAAGTCGATCGCATTTGTGCGCTCCGCGATGTTACATCGCAGCTGTTTCCCGAACTGATCGACCAATTGATCGACGATGGCATCGTCTCGTCAGCAGCTCTTTGGTGTCGCCAAGCCGGTCAGACGTCGCTACTGGCGAGATCGTCCGATTGGCGGTTCGAATTGCCACAACCGTTCCCTGAGACATTGCTGCAGGCAACCGCAGGCAGTTCCGCTTCGTTACCCTTGGGCGAATCCGAATCGATCGAATCACCAGCTGGCGAAGCTGCGATCACCAGCCAACGCATCGTCGCCGGTTATTGCGGCGGCGCTGAATCGTTTCTGATCTTCGATGGCGTGATCGAACCGGGAGCGTCTCTTGCGGCGATTCGACAACGCCAGGAGATCCTCGAAGGTTTTGCCGAAATCGCGGGGAACCGTTGGGTTCGCCATCGCTTTGAAACACTTTCGCAACAACCGCATCCCACGGACCTGACGCAGCGCTTGATCGATCTGATGGTCGATTCGAAGTCGCTGGAGGCTTCGACGCGGACGCTCGCGGCCGAATTGTTGGCGGCGACGAATGTCGATCGAGTCAGTCTGCTGCAATGCCAAGCGGGCAAGACCCGGCTGTTGGCGATGGCTCCAGCGGGCAACATCGATCACCGTTCCACTTTGGTCCGACGTCTGGAGGCCCTGGTGACGCAGGTGTCCCATGGCAGTGGGACGCTATCGTATTCGATGGGGTTGCCATCGACCGATGCCTCGCCGGAAAGTCTGCTGGAATATGTCGACGAATCGGAGTGTCGCCAGTTGGATCTGATGTCCGACATGCAGCGAGAGGATCGCCCCTCGGAAAACGCTTCTGTGGTGGTTGTGCTGGAACGTTTTAACGTCGATCGCACGACCACGTCCCACGATCGCGATTTGGGGTCGCGGGCGTTGCCCGTGTTGCGGCATCTGGTCGAGCGGCACGACCATGGTTGGAGACGATATCTGCAACCTTTGCGACAGGCTTCGCCGGCGCGCAACGCTGCGATCGTCTCGCTTGTCGGCTTGGTGATTTTGTTGGCGCTGATGTTGATACCGGGAGACTTCTGGATTCCGGTCGATGGGCATCTGCATCCCGTGGCATCGCAAGGCGTCTTTGCCCCCAGCGATGGCGTCGTCGAACAACTGTATGTCGCAAATGGTGCCGAGGTTGCCCGTGGGGAGAAGTTGTTGGCGATTCGCGATCCTCAATTGGAATTGCGGGGGAGCGAATTGGACGGGCAGATCGCCACGTTGAAGTCTCAGTTGGCGTCGGTCCAGGCGACCCGTGGGCAAGCGGCTCGCGACCCGCAACGCACTCGCAGCGGTGAACTTTCGGCTCAAGAACAAGACCTGGAAATTCAGCTGGCCGGATTGCAGCGTCAACGCGATGTGGTGACCAAGCATCGCCAACAACTGGAAATCACCAGCCCTTTATCTGGCAAGGTCCAACGCTGGGACATGGAGCATGAATTGCGAGACCGCCCCGTTGCGCATGGCCAGCATCTGTTGGACGTGATCGATGCGGATTCGGCTTGGGAGCTGCGATTGGATGTCCCCGACCATTTGATCGGCTACGTCGTGAACGCCCAACGCGAAGGGCCGTTGCCGGTGAACTTTCGGATTCGCAGCGATCCGGGGCAAGTCATGCCTGCGGTGGTTGCAAGCGTTGCGGAATCGACGCAGATCGATCCGCAGGGGCGAACGACCGTCTTGGTCTCCGCCGCGATCGACGACGATCTGTTGGACGATCCACGAATCGGAGCCGGGGTCGTCGCTCGGATCGATTGTGGACGCCGGTCGTTGGCGTTTATTTGGTTCCGCGAACTGATTGAATTTTGTCAAAGTAATTTCTATTTCTAAGCGAGACGAATCCATGTCTTCATTCTATCGCCGCTCACTTAGCCTCTTATGGATTGCTCTGCTTGCGCCGACCGTTTCCGCTGTGGAACCACTTGTGATTCAGCGGGTGTTCGTTAAACGTATTGCCGAAGTCGACCTGGCGGCTCCCAAAGCGGGACTGTTGGCGGTTATCGACGTCGAAGAAGGGGCCTCGGTTGCGAAGGATCAACAACTGGCCAAATTGGACGATCGGATCGCAAGCATCGATCTGCAGCGGGCCGAGATCGAATATGAAGTTGCGGTCCAGGAAGCCGATCGCCGATCCGAGATCCAATTGGCTCAGAAGCGGCTGGAGGTCGCTCGGCAATCGGGAAAGCAATACGCGATCGAAAACGATGCAGCGCATCGGCTGGGCGGCAATCGGTTGGCGGTCCAAGCGGCAGAGAAATCGAGTGCGGTTGCCAAGAACGAACTCGATCGCGCCCAACGGGCACGCGACGAGTTTGCTGACAGTGTTTCCGAATCGGAGATCGAAGGCTTGTCGTTGGCCTATCAGCAAGCGTCGCTCGAAGCCCAACAAGCCGAATTCCAACGCCAGCAAGATCTGTTGGCGGCGGCGGCATCGGACGAATCGCTGCAGTCGCATCGCTTGACGACCGAGGAGTTGATGATCGAATTGGAGCAGGCAAAGACGGAACTGCAGCTGGCAGAACTGAATGCTGACCTGTATCGGAACGCCCTCGACGCGGCTCGAATTCATCTGGCCCAACATCGAGTCGAAGCTCCTTTTGCGGGCGTTGTTGTCCAACGCTATCGACAGCAGGGGGAATGGGTCAAGCAGGGCGATCCGATCTTGCGCGTGTTGCGTCTGGATCGGTTGCGCGTCGAAGGATTTCTGCCGACCCGCTCGATCCCAGGCGATCTGATCGGTTGCCAAGCGGAGATTCAAGTCGCCGGCAATGCCAATCAGTCGTTGGTGTTTCAGGGACGTGTTGCGTTTGTGTCGCCGGAAGTCGATGCGGTGAACAACGAAGTGGCGGTGTGGGCGGAATTCGACAACTCCGATTTGAAGGCCTGGCCAGGGATGCAAGGGACGCTGACCATCACTCTGCCCGATGCGACCGACGAACCAAATCAAGATAAATAAGCGACACGCCGGTTTTGAATGCGCTCATCATCCCTCCTGTTTCGCATCCGCTGGCGACCGCCCCGTCGTCGCGTTTGGTGTTGCGCGACGATCTGATCCATCGCCGCGTGCAGATGGGGAATCGTACGCTGTGGGTGATCAAAGATCCTGTTTCCAGCGACTTTTTCTATTTCAGTGAGCGCGAATACACGGTGTTGTCTGTTCTCGATGGACGATCTCCCGATGCGATCGCTGCCGAATACCGACGGCATCACGGCAACGACGTTTTGTCCTCCGACCACCTGGTCTCGTTTCTGGCTCAGGTTCAACGCAGCGGGTTGCTGCGAGGTTCGCCGAAGACGACTGGAACCGAATCGATTCCGGCGGCCCGCTCGCGCGCTGGCTTTCGCGCGGGCCTGCTCTCTCCGTTGGCGATCCGTCTGCCAGGCGTCAATCCAGACCGATTGTTGGATTGGCTCGAACCGAAGACTCGCTGGATCTTTGCGCCACTGACACTCGGATGTGCTCTCCTTTGGATCGTTTTCGCCGCGGTGATCGTTGGTTTGCGAGCGGAGACGTTTTTTCTGGAGCTACGGCAATCGCAGGCTTGGGCCTCGGCGGGCATGATGGGAGTGGTGATCCTTGTGATCGCGATCACCAAGATCGTGCATGAATTGGCCCACGCGGTGACCTGCCGGCGCTTTGGCGGTTCGTGTACCGAGATCGGGGTGATGTTTCTGGTTATGATTCCCTGCCTGTATTGCGATGTATCCAACGCCTGGCTGCAGCCGCGACGAAGCCGACGGATCGCCATTTCGGCGGCGGGGATCTTGGCCGAACTTTGGATCGCCGCGACCGCCGCGGTGCTGTGGTCGATCACGATCGATGGGCCACTGCACTGGATCTGTCTGTCGATCGTTGTGGTCTGCAGCGTCAGCACGCTGTTGTTCAATGGCAATCCGTTGATGCGGTACGATGGCTATTACATCCTTTCGGATCTGTTGCAGATTCCAAATTTGGCAGCCGAGAGTTCCGCCGCATTGATGCGCCGCATCAAACATCTGGCGACGGGAATTCGGGACGTGCCAAGCGCCGATCGCGGTCGGCGATCCGAACTGCTGTTGATCGGATACGCAATCGCCAGCCTCGGTTATCGGATGGTGGTGATCGGTGCGATCCTGTTTGCGATCCACAAACTGGGGATCGCTTACGATCTGCGAATCGCCGCCTGGTTGGTGACCGCACCGATGTTGTTTGGGTTGGTCCGCGGGATGGGGCGACAGGTCGGAACAATGCGGCTGTCGGCGATGGAACGTCGATCGGTGCGGCGTGGTCGCGTTGCGATCGGCTATCTGGGGATCTTGGCGTTTGTGATCGGTCTGCTGTTGATTCCCTTGCCGCATCGGATCACGCTGCCAGCGATCGCAAAAGCTGTGGATCAACAAGACGTCTATGTCGTTCAACCGGGCAGTCTCGTCTCGGCAGTCGTGGAAGGGACCCAGGTCGAGGTTGGGGATGAGATTGCCCAACTGAAGAATCGCGATCTCGATCTGGAATTGGAATCGCTTGCGGCGCAAGCGACTGCGTTGGATCAGCGATTGGATCGCGTCGCATCCCTGCGCAGCGAAGATCCCAAATATGCTGCCCAGATCCCCGCGTTGACCGAAGGGATTGCGGCGATTCAAGAGAAGATTGCGTTGCGGAAACGCGAACAAGCAGCGCTGCGCATCGTCGCGCCCGCCGCCGGTTTGGTTTTTGCCGCGCCACCGCGTCAGCTTTCGGCAGACGAATCGACGGCTGACGACGCTTGGTCGGGAACGTTGCTTCAACCACACAACATCGGCAGTTTTGTTCCGCGAGGAACGCATCTGTGTTCGATCGGTTCGCCGACCGCACGAACCGTCTCCCTCTTGGCCTCTCACCGCGAGATCGGTTTCGTGCGACCTGGACAAACCGTAGCGCTGTATGCTCCCGGTTCGCCCGGCGGACGAGTGCACGGCACCGTGACTCAGATCGATGCTCAACCGTTGACCCATCTGCCGCGTGAATTGGTCATCAATCAACAGGTCTCGGTCGAGCCGGGGAAACTTGGTGGCGCTCAACCGCTCGAACCAACCTATCAGATCCAGGTTGCGGTTTCTCAGAACGACGTTCCCCTGCGTCTCCGAACCGCCAGCACGGCGCGCGTTCACGTCGGATACCGTTCGCTGTTGGGACGGCTGTCGCGATTTCTTGCCGATTCGTTGCGGTTTGAACTCAATCCTTGAGCTTGCTGCATCGGGATGTCGCCGGGGTAATAACACGTCCATCTACAGGTGCGGATCTTGTCGGTTGGCTGCCACTGCCCGCACGCTAGGCTTGCGTGCATTGGTTATGGGCAAACCGTTCATGCAATCTGCCAACGACGGTTCCGCCTATTCAGAAAAATTGCCGTCTTTGGGAATCGGGCTCTTTTGCGTAACGGCCGGCAGGTTGCCCTTGCTGCTGCTGTAGTGGTGTTCTTCTGTTTGCGGTGTGTGTTTGAGTGGTCCGGGAGAGTTGATTGCCGAAGCCGATTGTAGCGATCGGGCAGCGTTTGGCATGTCAACTGCGATGTCGAGGATCGTTCGAATGGGGCTCGCAAATTCGCTTCGTCTATTGGGCAAGGGGGATTGGATTTGCGCAACGGTTAGGGATCACAAATGAGATCCCGCGTGATGCACAGGCGCAGAACCGATGCACTGTCGATTTGTCGGCCAGTTGTGTTGGTTCGATGGGGTTGTGGTGGTTCGTTGTGTTATTGATTCCGGTCACGTCGTGGCTGAGAAAGGCAGGGACAACATGTCAGGCTTTGTTGAATTTTCTGGGGTAGGCAAAACGTATCGTGAATCGCATGGTCAGACGGTGATCGTTGAGAATTTTGACCTCCACATTGCCAAGGGGGAGTGTGTTTCATTATTGGGGCACAGCGGCTGTGGAAAGAGTACGATTCTGACGATGGCTGCTGGGCTGACTGCGATAACCGATGGCGGCATTCTGGTCGATGGACATGGGGTCGACGGCCCCGGGCCCGATCGCCGCGTTGTGTTTTCGCTGCCCGGATTGCTTCCTTGGATGACGGTCTTCGATAATGTGATGCTCTCGGTTCGACAGACCCATCCCAACGCAACCAGCGAAGAACGCGAAGCGATCGTCGATGGTTTTTTGCATCCTTTGGGATTGTCCGACGTTCGGGATCACAAGGCGACGGAGTTGGCCCGGGGGATCCAGCAACGGGTGGGGATCGCTCGCGCGGTGGCATTGAATCCAAAGATGCTGTTGTTGGACGAACCCTTTGCGCTGCTCGATGCTGAGGACCGCATGACGCTGCAAGATCTGTTGTTGGATCTGCATTGGCGGCATCATTTGACCACGCTGATGATCACTCGCGACATCGACGAAGCGTTGCTGATCAGCGATCGTGTCGTCTTGATGACCAAGGGGCCCAAGGCGACAGTTGGAAAGATCGTCGATGTTCAGTTCGATCGTCCGCGGGTGCGTGCGAAAATTGCGACCCATCCGCAGTATGCCGAATTGCGGCGGCAGATTTCCGCATTTTTAGAGGAACAGGAGCGGATTGACGCCGCTTGATCGGCAGCGCTCGCAGCGCTCGCAGCAACGCAATCGTCCGCGCTATCGGACCGCCCGGCTCGGCGGCTGGCACTGCTGGAACAACTTCAGCGCCGCAATGGTCATCGGCACGTTGTGAACTCGCAAGATGTGCATTCCCGCCGCTGCCATCGCCAGCGAAACGCCGACAGTTCCCGCGTCGCGAAGCGACAAATCATCCCCGGTCTGCTTGCCGATAAACCCTTTCCGCGAGTGCCCGATCAAAATTGGCACGCCCAGTTTCAAGAACTCCGCGGCCCCTTGAAGCAACGCAATGTTATGTTCATGGGTTTTGCCAAAACCGATTCCTGGATCGAGACAGATCCGCTGGGCTTCGATTCCGTGATCCAGACACTGCTGTTTGCGCTCTGCCAGGTATTGATAGATCTCTTGGACGACGTTGTCGTACCGCGGATCGTCCTGCATCGTTTGCGGAGTCCCCTGCATGTGCATCGCGCAGACTGCCACCGCGTTGCCAGCGGCGACGTCGAACATCTGCTGATCGCCCTGCAATCCGGTGACGTCGTTGATGATCTCCGCTCCCGCATCGATCGCTGCTTGGGCGACAACCGCCTTGGATGTGTCGATCGAGATCGGGCATGACAGCCGCTCTCGCAGCCGTTGGATCACCGGAACCACGCGTCGGCACTCCTCGTCGGCATCGACGGGTGGGGCATACGGTCGGGTGCTTTCGCCACCGATGTCGATGATTCCCGCCCCCGCGTCTTCCATTACCAGGGCTGCATCGACTGCGGCGTCCCGATCGATGAACGCCCCTCCATCGGAAAAGCTGTCGGGGGTCGCGTTTAAGATTCCCATCACCACCGGGCCGTTGCTGAAAGAGAGCGAACGTCGGGGCAATTTCCAAATAAGAGACATGGCGGGTTCTGATAATAAAGAACGCCCCGCGATATGCATCGCGGAGCGTTGTTGAATAGAGCAAGAACGAAGCGAATCCGAAGGGATTACTCGTCGGTAGCTTTCTTGACTGCGTCGGCAGCTTCGTTGACCTTCTTCTTGGCAGCATCGGTTGCGTCGCCAGCCGCTTCTTTGACAGCTTCAACCGCTTCGCCGGTCTTTTCTTTGACAGCTTCAACGGCGTCGCCAGCGGTCGCTTTAGCAGCTTCCATCGTGTCGGCAGCAGCGTCGCCAGCCTTGTCAGCGCCTTCTTCGGCGTGATCGGTCATATCGCCAACCGCTTCTTCGGTCGCGGTCGATGCGTCGTCCTTCATCTTGGTCGCTTCTTCGCACCCCGAAACCAAGAACATCACCATCAGCGACGCACACAGCAAACTTACACGTAACATCGTCTTCACCTTCTTTACACTACGAAATTTTGTAGAAATACGAATCCTTTCACGCCTTCAGACTCTCCGTAGTCCCCTAATTCAGATTTTCCTTAACAATATGTTAACGCGATAGGGGGCAATCCAACCGCACGATAAAAGAAACTTTTACAAATATCGCGGCGAACCTGATTCCACCAGCATATTGCCTACAAAACCAACAATCGACATTTGCACAACGCTTCGTTGTACCCGGATATTTCATTGGACAGGTGGGCGTTTAGCCGTTTTTCTTTCCAGGTCTTCTTGGTTTACCCAATTTTGCTTGACGGGGGATGGAGAAATGATCTACGCAGGCCGTTGATAATCCGTCGCGAATCACCGATTGCTGGAAACGTTGTCTTATGCCCGAACAGAAATCTCCCTGGCCGATCCTTTGCTGCAGCATCTTGATCGTGTTGTCGGGGTGCAGCATCGGGACGGAATTGCATGTCTGGCAGCCGCCGTTGGCGGTCGATGGCGTTGGCAAGCGGGTGGCGGTTGCGCCGTTGGTCGGTTCGCCCCAGCTTGCGACCGAGATGGCGCAGACGATCGCAGTTCAGCAGCCCAAGTTGCCACAGCCGGCCGAATTGGTGTCGCAGTACGAATTGTCGCAGGCCGATGGGATTCAATTGGTTTCGTTCGACGATCGTTCTCCCAGCGATCTGGCTTTGCTGCCGGTGGCACGTCGCGCGGACGTCGATTATTTGTTGGTCGGCGAAGTCTTGAACGATCCTTTCGCGGGGCGCTCGCAATCGCTGGCGCACGATGATCCGGAGCTCCAGTGGAAGCTGGGGCAGATGTTGGAGAGCCAGGAGGAAGAGGATCCGATTTTGGCGTTTTCTTGGCGAGTGATCGATGTCGCATCGGGAGAGACCCGTTGGGCAAATCCGATGTCGGTCTCCAAATCGTTTCTCGATGCGACCTATCCCGATTTGTCCGACCAGCAACGATCGCTCAGCCAACAATTGCAAGCGGCAGCTGGTCGTGAGACTTGGAAACTGTTGGTGCCGTTTGTCGGTGCACATCAAGTCGAATTGGCGGTTCCGTGGGTTTCGTTGGGAGCGAAACAGACGCGTCAAGGGAATCAGTATGCGATGTCGGGAGACTGGCAGCAGGCCGAAGCATCCTGGCGCGAGGCGTTGGCGGACCATCCGCGACAGTTCGCCGCGCTGCATAATCTGGCGCTCGCCGCCGTCGCCCGACAGGATTATGTCGAGGCGAAACGCTTGGCCACCGAAGCGCTCTCCAAGCGGGACTCCCGGCTGTTTCAAAAGACTCTGGTTTGGATCGAGGCACGTCAGCGGGAGTACCACAAGGCTTTCGATCTGCCCGATCCGGTCGGCGGTTGGAACTATCGGTCTCCGCGTCCGCTGACCGCGGCGCTCGAGAGAGGGGCAAGTCTGGGGACGCACGCCCCGGTGCCTGACTGAAATGCCGCTAGGGCGGTATAAATGGGATTTTCCAGCCTTGGATCGACCGACCTCGCGATTACCTTTGAGTTCAGAAACCATATGACGCAGCCCCTTCCATCCGTTCGCTGGCCCGCCGAATGGGAACCGCAAGATGCTCTTTGGCTCTCCTGGCCACACAACCGTGAGACCTGGCCGGGCCTTTATGAACCGGTCCCGAAAGCTTTCACCGCCCTCGCCCGACAGATCGCATTGGCGACTCCGGTTCGCGTTTTAGCGGGATCGAAGGTCGCCGGGGAAGCCGAACGCGCCCTCGACGGGATTGCGAACCTGGAACTTGTCGACGTCGAGACGAACGATTGTTGGATCCGCGATTACGGACCGACCTTTGTCCAGGCTGCCGATGGTTCGCTGGCCGGCGTCGATTGGCGCTACAATTCCTGGGGGGGGAAGTATCCACCCTGGGATCGCGACGCCGCCGCGGCTGAAAAAATCCTGAAACAGATCGGTGTCAATCGGATTCCCTCGACGCTCTGTCTCGAAGGTGGAGCTATCGAAACCGATGGCGCCGGGCGTTTGTTGCTGACTCCCGATTGCGTCCTCACCGAGACGCGAAACCCGGGCTGCGACAAGGCTCAGGTCGAAGCGGAGCTCTCCGAAAAGCTGGGCGTGCGCGAATTCATCTGGCTCACCGGCGGCGGGCTGATCGGCGACGATACCGATGGGCATATCGATCAGCTGGCCCGGTTTGTCGATCCCGAAAACCTGGTGATCGCATCGTGTGAGCCGAGCGATCCGAACTACCCAGCTCTGGAGGCGAATTACCAGCAATTGCAGCGTTGGGCGGAACAAGCCGACGGGAATTTCCAAGTCCATCGCCTGCCGATCCCCTCGCCTCGCGAAGTGGATGGTCAGCGGGTGCCGGAATGTTATTGCAATTTTTTGATCAGCGGGGCTCAAGTTCTCGTGCCGACGTTTGCCGATCCTAAATCGGATCGTCTGGCTGTGGCGATCGTTCGCAATCTGATGCCGCAACACGACGTTGTGCCATTGGATGCCTCGGCGCTCAGCTGGGGGCTGGGAGCGTTTCATTGCATGAGCCAACAACAGCCAAGCCCGCATGTGTCGAACTAAGATTGGTACGGAACCAGCTCGATTCGTCCTCCGCTGATAGAGGGGGTTCGCAACCGGATGATTCGTAAACTAAGCTTCCTTATACATCGTGGAACGATGCTCGAGGGGCGGAGACATTCGCCGTGGTTCACTGGCCATCATGTGCCGGTGTTTTTTCTCGTTTCCCAAAAGGTGAAACCTTGAATTTTTCATCACGCTCGGGATCGCAGAATCGAATTCGTCGTACATCGCTGCATCAGCGGCGGCGTTTGGGGGCGGAGCGGTTGGAATGTCGCCGTCTGTTGGCGGTTGCCGAAGGGACGGCCTACGAATTCAGCACTCAGATCGACGCTTCGGCGCTTGTCGGTTCGGTCGATGGATCGGTCCAGTGGGGCGATGGCAGCACGTCGGCCGCAACGGTTTCATCGATCAACACCAACGGTCCGTTGACCGCGGTGATCCGGTACGATTACGACACGCGCGGTTTCTTCACGACCGAGCGACGAGCGCTGCTGCAAGCCGCCGTCGATGCGATGGTCGAACGGTTGACCGATTCGCTTTCGGCGATCACTCCCGGTTCGAGCGACAACTGGACGGCGACGTTTGCCAATCCATCGGATCGCACCAAGCAGGTATCGCTCAATAACCTGAGCGTCAAAGCAAACGAGTTGATTATCTACGCCGGCGCTCAGCCGCTGCCGGGTTCGCAATTGGGGGAAGGTTCGTTTGGCGGGTATAGCGCGTCGGGGACGCAGAGCTTTCTAAATAGTGTTTCGACGCGAGGTCAGTCGGGCGCCGCGGGGAGCAACCCGACCGACTTCGGCCCTTGGGGCGGTTCGATCACTTTCGACAGCGAGATCACCGACTGGTATTTCGACCGTGACATCGACGGAATTCAGCCGGGCGAAGTTGATTTCGTCTCGGTGGCGATGCATGAAGTCGCGCACCTTTTAGGATTTGGCACGTCGCAAAGCTGGAACCAGTTGGTTTCGGGAAGTGGCTTTACCGGTGCGAAGTCGCGAGCCGCCTACGACGGCAGCGGTAACGTGCCTCTCAACGGTGGTCATTGGGATGCAACGATTACCGATGGAGGCCAGGCGACGCTGTTGGATCCGAGCCTTTCCCGCGGCACGCGAACCTATCCGACGGCGCTCGATTGGGCGGGACTGGATGATCTCGGCTGGACGTTGGCCAATCGTCAGGTCACCGTCAGCGGCAGCCACATATATGCTGACAACGCCACGTATGATGTGAACGTTGTGCTCAACGGCAGCCGCATCGGTGAGCTCTCCAAATCGCTATCGGCTTCGGTGACCAACGTAAACCCGACGCTTGAGGTCAGTGAAAATCTGACGGCGACGGTGGGGCAATCGATCTCGATTGCGGATCTTGGGCAGATCAGCGATCCCGGGTTCCGCAACGCCGCCAACAAGACCGATGAAACGTTCAGCTACAGCATCGATTGGGGCGACAGTTCGGCGCTCGACAGCGGCGATGCGACGATCGACCGCGTGGGCAATTCCTCGCGGACCACGTTGGCCTCTTTTGACGCCAACCACACCTACACCTCCAACGGCACGAAAACAGTTCGTGTTACCGTCACCGATGACGATGGCGGCAACGCGACGCAAAATTTTCAGATCGTCGTCGGCCTTCCCCCTGCCCTGTTGTTGACGGTGAATCGAAGTTCGATCAACGAAAACGCCGGGAGCGGCGCGGCGGAATTGACGGTTTCTCGCGGTGCGGCGTCGACAACGACAGCGCAAACCGTTTCGCTGTCCAGTTCGGATCTTTCCGAAGCGAGTATAGCAACCTCGGTCACGATTCCCGCCGGACAGACGAGCGTGGTGGTTCCCGTCACGGCGATCGACGACAACCTGCTCGATGGAGACCAAATCGTTCGGTTCGTCGCCTCGGCCAGCGGATTCGACGATAGCGAGGTTGGTTTGGCAGTGAAGGATGTCGAATCGATCATCGCTTCATTGAATGTATCCGAGATCGCCGAAGACGAACTTGCGGCCGGGATGGCGTTGACCGTGCGTCGATCGAATACCGATACGCAAACCTCTATGATCGTGCAGGTCGCTGGCGATCCGAGTGGAAGTTTGGGGATCGGATCGACGGTCACGATTCCGGCGGGACAGCAACAGGTGGTGATTCCGCTGGCTGGCGAGGACGACACGCTTCAGCAGGGGCCGCGAACGTTCGAACTGAGCTTCACCGCCGACGCTTACCTGTCCGGTGCGGCGGAGCTCTTGATCCGCGATGACGAACCGGCGTTCTATCAAAATCCCGACAATCCGTTGGATGTCAATGGCGACACGTTTATCACGCCGATCGATGCACTGCGGATTCTCAATAGTTTGAATCTCAATGGAGGTTCACGTCGGCTCGATCCTGTGACCGAGCCGCTGGGGACCAGTTTTTTTGACACCAACGGCGATTATCAATTGACGCCACTCGACGCATTGATCGTGATCAATGCGATCGGGCGCCAGGCGACTGGGGAGGCGGCACTGACCGCGGAGAAACGCGACGAAGAATTATGGGCCGTCGATATCGATTGGCTGCTGGATTTGGAAAACCGCGATCTCTAATGCTCTCCCGTTGCACCGTTCCTAAATCGGCAATCCAGGGTTAGCATATACCGGCCGGGGCTTTCGAGGGACTTTTATCCATATCCAATTGCCAGACGCTATGAACGACGATCCAACGGAGTCTGAATCGAAGACGCGCGAGCGACCTGAAGAGGCGAGTTTGCGGCGGCGGTACGAGGAACTAGCCGAATTGGCCGGTTCGTTGGCCCACGAGATCAAGAATCCGTTGAGCGTGATCCATATGAATTCGGAACTGCTCAGCGAAGAGATCGCGGAGTCCGATTCGCCGATCCGTCGTCGAGCGCTCGACAAGGTTGAGATCATCCGCCAGCAGTGCCAGCGGATGGAGAACCTGTTGCGAGATTTCCTCCGCTTCGCCCGCTTGCAGTCGGTCGAACTGACCCCCGGCAGTCTGAACGACCAGATCGATCGCGTGCTTCGCGCCTACCAGGCCCAAGCCGATCAATCGGGCGTCGAGATCCTTCGCTATCTGGACAACGACGCTCCCAGCGTGATGATCAACAGCGACGCGTTGCAGGCGGCGCTGATGAACCTGGTGAAAAACGCGCTCGAAGCGATGGAGGATGGCGGCCAGTTATTGGCTCGCACCTACACGACTAAAAAGACGGTGGCGATCGATCTGATCGACACCGGTTGCGGGATGGATGACAATACGATCCTGCACATGTTTGAACCGTTCTACAGTTCCAAAAATGGCGGCTCGGGGCTTGGCCTGCCGACCGCCAAGAAGATCATCGAAGCCCACGGCGGGCGGATCTCATTGCAGAGTGAAGTCGGCCGCGGGACGAAGTTCACGATCGAGTTTCCGATGCCGCCGCGGTTGCTGCAATAACAACGTCGCGGGCGGTTAGTCTTTAGCCGGCGTTTAGTCTTTAAACGCCTGCACGCGGCGATTGAACAGAGCCCTCTGGAACGGGATGACCGCTGTGGCGGGCGTCTAATCTTTAAACGCTCGCACGCGGTGGTTGATCGTGTCGCCGATATAGACGACTCCCGCCGCATTGACACAGATTCCATGAGGCCGGTCCAGTTGAGCTTCGGTCGCTGCCTCGCCGTCACCTGCTCCGCCGCGATGCTTTGGCCCTTTGCCCGCGATCGTGGTGATCACGTTCTTCTTCAGATCGATCTTGCGAATCGTTTGGTTTTCGGTGTCGACCACGACGACGTTTCCATCGGGATCGACAGCGACTCCCTTGGGCCCGTTGAAGGTCGCTTGCAACGGATCGCCGCCGTCGCCGCTGAAGCCCGATTTTCCGGTCCCCGCGACGTGCGAGAGCTGTTGCGTCGGCAGATCCAACCGCCACACGCTGTGTCCTTCACGCAGCGCGATCCACAGCGTATCGCCATCGATAAACAGAGCTCGCGGCCCAACCATCGAACTGCTTGCGTCCGCCTTGCCCGCCTTGGGCAGCTGCTTTTTGCCGTTGCCGATAAAGGTATCGACGACGCCCGATTCAAGATCGATGCGGCGAACCCGGTGGTTGCCGATATCGGCCACGTACAAGCCGCCACGGTGATCCAACGCGATGCTGTGCGGACGCGAGAACATCGCCTCGGTTGCCGGGCCGCCATCCCCCGAAAAACCTTGCTTCCCCGTTCCCGCGATCGTTTCGATCTTGCCCGTCTTGGCGTCGACGCGGCGGATCACGTGATTCATCATCTCGACGAAATACATGTTGCCGTCGTGGTCGAAGCGAACTTCGTACGGTTCGTTTAAATTGGCTTCGGTCGCCAGTCCGCCATCGCCGCTGTAGCCTTTGTCGCCGGTCCCGGCGACGGTGGTCAGTTGCCCCGTTTTGCGATCCAGTCGCAGCACGCGGTGGTTGCGAACCTCGGTGATGTAGAGTGCATCGTCGGGGCCAATTTCGACGCCGAAGGGATCGCCGACGTTCACCTGCGTGGCGACGCCAGAGTTTCCGTTGTTCGAAGGATCACCGGTTCCCGCGACGGTTTGAATGTCGCCACCGCGAGCGGTTGCGGAAGTCAAACAAACGGCGATTGCCAAACACGTGCACCAACGGAATCGTTTCATGGAGGGGCCTGCTGCAAATTCAAGGGTTCGTGGTTTTGGGAGTCGGCCGTCCCCATTGGGGGCACGGCGGCGTATCGCCTATCGTCGTCGCATCGCGCGAGCAAGTCCACGGTCGGTATCGCGTTTTTTCAAAGTCTCGCGTTTGTCGTGCAGCTTCTTGCCGCGGACCAGACCGATCACGCATTTCGCGATCCCGCGTTCGTTGAAGAAGACGCGCAGCGGGACGATCGTGACGCCCCGTTCCTTCGCCTTGCCGCTCACTTTGTCCAATTCGCGGCTGTGAACCAGCAGCTTTCGCGGCCGCCGCGGGTCGTGGTTCCACAAGCCAGCGTTGGAGTAGTGCCCGATGTCGGCCCCTATCAACCAGAGTTCGCCCCCTTGGATCCGGCCATACGCTTCGTCGAGCGAGAGTTTTCCGTCGCGCATCGATTTCACTTCGCTACCGACCAGCACCATCCCGCACTCGAGCGTTTCGAAGATCTCGTACTGATGTTTCGCCTTCCGGTTCTCGGCGACGTTTTTGGGGGGCGGCGGCTTCTTGCCCGATTTCGCCTTCGATTTCTGCTGTTTTTTCTTCGCCACGTGCTCTACCTGTTGAATGTTGCAATGCGAATTCTACAACACAAACAGACCGCCGGCGAAGGGGAGGCCGTTTGTCGGCGGGCTTGACGGCGATCAGACGCTTGCGTCGCGCGGCTGCCAAACCAAAATCTCTCCCTTGCCGCGAACCGATCCGTCGCCACAGTACCTCGCGTACCCGCCCTCTTCGCTGCGATAGGGGATCTCGATCCCGAAGCCTTGCAGGTGTCGCGCGTACAGATTCAAGAACGTCGGATTGTAATCGGTCGAATAGCGATGGGTTGCCAGCGTCGCCACCGGTTGCAGCGACACGATCGTTCCTCGCCGCATCCAAGCTCCGCACCGCGCTGCGGCGCCACCTCGCAATACGATCGTCCCTCCTTTCATCTGCAGTCCGGCAAGCTCTCCCGCCTGACCACCGACGACGATCAAACCGCGTCGCATCCGCAGACCGATCTCCGATCCAACGGTTCCGTCGACGAGGATCGTTCCGTTCTTCATCCCGGTCAGGCTCCCCACGTAAGCGCCGCCGACGCGATCACCCGCATTGCCGCCGATGTGAATCTCACCGCCAATCATCTCTGCACCGGCCCAGTCGCCAGCGTCTCCGTCGACGGTGATCTTGCCGCCCGACATCGACGCTCCCAGGTGCATGCCAACGTCGCCGCGGATCGCGAGCGTGCCGTGAGTCATCCGGCTGCCGATCTGCTGGACCTTGCGGAGGTCCCCTTCGATCTGCAGTTCGTCCGCTCCCTCGCCTTGCACGTCGAAGAAATCATCGACGCGGCAACGTCGGCGTCCGTGCAGGATCTCAATCGCGCAGATCGCATCGTGCGACAGACCGCTCAGCCCGTCGGGCGACAGTCGATCGGCTTGCAGCGGCACCTTCGGCTGGCGTTTCAGTTTTAAACGGATCATGGATTTGCGTCGCAGTCGTGCACTTCGGGCTGTTCGATTCCGCTGATGTCGACGGGATAGTTTTCGAACGCCAGCGAATAACAATCCTCAAACCGCGGTCGCAAGAAGGCGTCGGTGTCGGGATTGTATTGCGGTTTGGAGATGAACTGCTGCCCTTCGGGCGTCTCGCGAATGTCGCCATCGTCGATCACGATCTCTCCCGCTTTGATCACGTACCGCGGGTGGCCAAACATCCGGGCGATATCTTTGTCGGCGCGATAGATCACCAGGTCGGCATCTTTGCCGATTCCAAGATTCCCCTTCTGAGCGAGCCCCAATGCGCGGGCCGGTCCGGCGGATGTGATCGTTGCGATTTCGTAAAGCGTGTACTCACGCGTCAGTTCGGGCAGCGTGATTCGACTCTTGATCTGCGGCGGCAGGATCTTCATGCAATCGTTGCGGAAGTCGGCCGACATCAACAACTGAATGATCTCCGGATACCGCCAAAAGCAGGCTCCGTTGGGATGATCGGTCGTCAGGAAAACTCGCCACGGATCGTTGATCAGCAGCAACAGTTCCAATCCGACAGCCCACTGCACGGCGTTCACCAAATTCGATGGCTTGTACGTGTAGGGGACGATCCCGCAGCCGGTTTCGTTTTCGACATCCAGATTGCCCCACTTCCGCCCCGTCAATTGGTACAGCATGTGTTGCCACGGGCCGTCGGCGGTGATCGTGACCGCGTCGCCAAACAGCACCGCTCCGGCGTCGGTTGTCATATGAGGATGGGCGTTGAAGTAGTCGGCCATCTGCGCCGATTCGCTGCGAATCGTATCCCAGTCGTCGCCGCCGTAAGCGTGATATTGAAGATGGGCGATGTGAGCGCGATGCCCTTCCAGATGCTTCATCGTTTCGATCGTCGTCGAAATGTTCCCCGGTGCGCCCAGGTTGTTGCAGTGCAGGTGCATCGGATGGGGCAGCTGGAGATCGTCGACGATCCGAGCCAGGTTTTTCACGATGTCGCCCGGCGTCAGCTTGTGATACCCAGCGATCGGGCTGGTCAATTGCTTCGCATCCTCGCCCCACTTCCACGCCGCCACGCCGCCGGGGCTGACCGCTTTGACGCCGTAGGCTTTGGCCGCCCAGACGTACCAGGCGACGACATCTTTCGCCTTTTCGTATTCTCCCGCCTGGATCAGATCCATCATGATCTCGTTGTTGGCCATCAACACCAGGCAGCTCTTGTCGACGATCGGGATCTCGCCAAGCTCTTCGTGCGTGTGGCGTGCCGACAGCACCGGCACCGCCGCTTCGTTGACCGTCGTCCAGCCCATCCCGGCGTACAGATAACCTGTCGCAAACGTGCTGGGCGTCATCCCACCAATGCCCGATCGCCGCGATTGGTTGCGGATGAAGGTCTGCGTGCGGCGATGGTCCTCGGGCGTCATCGCTCGAGCAAAATTCATCGCGCCGCCGGCGACATGCGTATGCACGTCGACGCCGCCGGGAAAGATGATCAAGCCGGTCGCATCGATCTCGCGTGCTCCGACGGCCGACTCCGCGATCCGCCCGTCGACGATGCAGATGTCGCGGACTTCGCCGTTGATCTGGTTGGCGGGATCATAAACGGTCCCCCCCGTGATGCGAAGCATGATGCGGTTGCCTGAAGTGGTCGAGTGTCGAGTGATTTTTTTGGGCGAGGCGATCGCAGGTGATCGCGACCTCCGAGTATACCGCTGCCGCGGCAGGTTGTCGTCGCGATGGCTGACGATCAATCGATCGATGGCAACCGATGCAGATGAAAGTGATGTGGTCCCAGTTTGCCGCCGTAATTGCCAGCTGAAATCCGCAGGACTCCTGGCAGCGAAGCCGCTCGCAGGCCGACCGCCATCGCCGTGGCAACCGCTTGCTCGGAGAGCCCATCGATCACGATCTCGTAGACCGCCCGCTCCCCCGCTTCGAGATCGCTGTCGCATTGTCCGATCAACGTCGGGCACCACGTGTGGCTAGTGCTCGCCGGCAGTTTGTCGTATTTCGATCCGACCTTCGATCCGCTGCGAACGATCCCCGCCGGGAACGGCAGGATCACATCGTCGAGCGATTGGATCGCCGCGACGGCGGCTCGCACCGCGGCAAGGGTCTCGATCTGCGAGCGGCCACAGACCAGCAGATTGCCGCCGCCGATCCCCTTCACCGTTCCGGTGACGTCTTCGCAAACGAACTCGCCGTCCATTACAGGGATCCGCCAAAACCGACGGTCGCCCAACTTCTTGGAGAACTGGTAGCCATCGCCGAAGAACCGCAACTGGGCTCCGATCTTGATCCGATCCTCTTTCGACTCGCTGGTCATTCCCGCATAACATGCGGTCGTCGGGCAGGTGAGGACATTCTGGCCGATCCGCGACGCGACCGCTTTCTCTAAGGACTTGCGATTGAACGCAAACGCCAGCACGCTCACGCCCGGTCGCCCGTCGGGAGTTTGGTCGGCGACGAGGATCCGTTCGATCCCAGCTTCGGCATCGCATCCGATCACGCTCGACGCGTTGCCGCAGAATTCCTGAGCCGCGATTTTCGCAAGTTCCGCATCGATCGCCGTGATGATCAACCGCGTCGCTTTCATCGGAAAGGCTTCGGCAAACGTATCGTCGATTTTGGGAAGGGCGTTCATGGGGGAAGCTGCTCGTGAAATCGGGGATTGCCGTCGCGTCAACACAGCGTAACGAGCCGGCTGGCCATCGACCAGACACGCACCGCATCGGCTTTTCCGACCGCAGGCGGTAGCGTACGATGGTCGGGGCAGCACCGTCGCTGCCCTATCCCGCCGCGATCCTCTTCGAAAGGTCCTTTGTACCCATGCGCTACTGCCGTTTTGAAATCGACAATGTTGTCCAGTTGGGTCTTATTGCTGGCGACCGGATCACGCCGCTGGCGGGAATCGATGCCACGCTCCCGAGCACGATGCAGGAACTGATGGCGACCGAGGGCCTCGATGCGCGGCTGGCCAAAGCGGACGGTGCGGAGAGCATCGCCGTCGATTCGGTGAAGATTCTCGCACCCGTTGCGGCTCCCGAAAAAGTGATCTGCATCGGACTGAACTACCGCGACCACGCTATCGAAACGAACAGCCCGATCCCCGAATCCCCTGTCGTCTTCTGCAAATTCCCCTCCAGCGTGGTTGGCCCGGGCGATCCGATCATCTTGCCAACGGTCAGCGACAGCGTCGACTACGAAGCGGAATTGGTGATCGTGATCGGCAAGACAGCGCACAATGTTTCGGTCGACGAAGCGATGGACTGTGTCTTCGGATACACCTGTGGCCACGACGTCTCGGCTCGCGATTGGCAGAAGGGAACTCCCGGCGGCCAGTGGCTGTTGGGCAAAACCTTCGACACCTTTGCACCGATCGGTCCGGTGATCGTCGACAAATCGGAGCTCTCCGATCCGGGCAACCTGTCGGTCAAGATGCACGTTTCGGGCGAAACGCTGCAAGATGGCACGACCCGCGAGCTGATCTTCAGCATCCCCGAACTGATCGCTCACCTGACGCAGATCGCCACGCTGCGTCCCGGCGATCTGATCTTCACCGGGACACCGCCGGGAGTCGGTGCGGCGCGGACGCCGAAGCGATTCCTGAAGCCAGGCGACAGCTGCACCGTCGAAATCGAAGGGATCGGCGGCTTGACCAACCCGTGTGTCGCGGCTGATAGCGCCGAAGCGAAGTCGTTTCGCGCTCAGCGGTTTGCGTAACCGCGATGGCCAGTCACGTCGAAGATTCGGCTAGCCTGAAGGATCGGACGGTTGTCGTCACGGGCGGTTCCAGCGGTATCGGCCGGGCGACCTGCCTGCACATGGCAGCTCGCGACGCGGCTGTCGTTGTGCATTACCGGCAGAACGAAGCGGGAGCCGAAGAGACCGCGGAGGCGATTCGCGCGATCGGTGGCGAGGCGTCGATCGTGCAAGCGGATTTGCAATCCGCCGCCGACCGAGAGTCGTTGGTCGACATCTGTTGGCAGCGGCATGAGCGCATCGACAGCTGGGTTCACAACGCGGGGGCCGATGTGTTGACGGGCGACGCTGCCAAGTTGAGCTTTCAAGAAAAGCTCGATCTGTTGTGGGCTGTCGATGTCCGCGGCACGACCGATCTCGCAAGACGTGTCGGTGATCGGATGCTTGCTCAACCTGCCTCGGATCTTCCCGCCTCGATGCTCTTCATCGGTTGGGACCAAGCTCCGCATGGGATGGAAGGAGATGCGGGGATGATGTTTGCCCCGATCAAAGCTGCCGTGATGGCGCTGTCCAAGAGCATGGCTCAGTCGCTTGCTCCCGACGTTCGCGTCAATTGTATCGCTCCCGGATGGATCCGGACCGCCTGGGGGGAAGTCGCCGACGAAGCGTGGAGCCGTCGGGCGATCAGCAGTTCGCTGCTGCAACGTTGGGGCAGCCCCGACGACGTGGCCGCCGCGATCGCCTTCTTATGCAGCCCCGCCGCAGCGTTCATCAACGGCCAGACGCTCGAGGTCAATGGCGGTTGGAATCGCAAGCCGTAGGTTGCTGCCGGGATTGGAGCCGTGGTACGCCGAAGGTGTTTCAGAGGGTAGCCGGTGGTCGAGCGTTAGCGAACACCACCGGTTTCGAAGGCAATCGTACGCGGTCGACCCCGAAAGTGGTCGCAGTGCACTACACCCGCCCGGCGAAGCACGAAGGGTCGGGAAGCGAGCGTCGAGCAAGTTTTCCGGGCGGGCCGATACGCGACATCGACCGGCACGGATTGACTGTGCAGATGCCCCTCCCCGAACTTTGCTGCGCTCGTTCGACCCTCCCCCGCATACTGCGTTTGGGGAGGGTGAATTCACTTGGTCAGCTGTGGGCCGCGCCAGTTGTATTAGATCGACAGTTCGGCGTTGCTGTCGCCGAAGCTCTCCAGTTCGATGCCGTTGCGTCGCAGCATCGATAGGTACAGGTTGCACAACGGCACTTGCCCTTCGGCCGCGAGATGGCGTCCGGATTCGATTCCGGTGCTGCCGCCACCAGCCAACAAGATCGGCAAGTTGTCGGGATCGTGGCGGTTGCCGTCGGAGAAGCTCGAACCGAACATGATCATCGAATGATCCAACAGCGTCCCCTCCCCTTCCTGGATCGCGTCCATCTTCTGGATCATCTTCGTGAATTGTTCGACATGCCAACGGTTGATCCGCTGGTATTGGTCGATCTTCTTTTCGTTGTTCTCGTGGTGCGACAGCTCGTGGTGGCCACCTTTGACGCCGTCGAGGAACGAGAAGTTGCGTCCCGAGACGTCGTTGGCGAACATCATGCTGCAGACGCGAGTCGAATCGGTTTGGAAGGCCAAGACCATCAGGTCGAGCATCACGTCGATGTGTTCGCGGAATTCGGCGGGAGCTCCCGGGCGGCGGGCTGCGATCTGCGCGGCGTCGAGCGTCGGTTGCCATTGCCGCGGATCTTCGCGCATCGCATATTCGATCCGCCGTTCGACCGACCGCACCGAATCGAGATACTCGTCCATCTTGAATTGATCGTCGCGGCCGAGTGTCTTGCGAACACGGCGGGCGTCCTCCAAAACGTAGTCCAATAGATTGCTGTCGGCCAACGCACCCTTAGCCTGCTTCTGACCGAACAGACGCTCATAGACGACGCGTGGATTGATCTCTTTAGCGACCGGTCGCGACGGCGATTGCCATGAGATGTGCGAACCGTACAACCGCGTGTATCCGACGTTGCTGTCGATGCCGCTGATCACCGGTTCGGTCCCCAGTTCCAACGAAGGAATGGGAGTCAGCCCGCTGTTGTGTTGAGCGATCAATTGGTCGACCGAAGCACCGCCGCTGCTGATGTTTTTGCCGGTCGTCTTTGCCACAGGCATGCCGGTCAGAAAGTTCGCTGTCTTGGCGTAGTGCCCGTCGCCACCGTGGCTGTGCTTTTTATCCAGCCCGGTCAGCACCAACACCTTGTTGCGGATCGCTTCGATCGGTTCCAGCGACGGCGTCAACTGATAATCGCTGCCCGTCTTCTCCGGCACCCAAGCCTTTTCCCAGACACCGTTGGGGAAGTAGATAAAGGCGTTTCGCAGCGGTGGTGCCACCGCTTCGCTGCCCCGCAGCCATTTGCTGGACGCCAGAAACGGCAACCCCAATGCAGCGCCGGTTCCTCGCAGGAACAGACGACGGTTGACACCTTGAGTTCTCTTGGACGAAGTCGTTGCGGGATAAGCGTTGCGGTTCATCGTGAGGCTCCGGATTGGAGAGGTTGGTTGGAAGGCGGGAGGCGTGGTCGGCTGCGTCGCAAGCGACGTCGGCGATCTTATTCGGCAGCTTTGAAATAACGATGTTGGAACGGATAACTGACGACAATCGTTTCGATGATCGCCGCGGCGCGATGGTCCTGCTCTTTTAAGGCTTTCATGCAATCTTCGATCACACACTGATCGAACTTATTGAGCCCGCGACCCAAGGCGAAGCCGAGCAGTTTCTTGACAAAGTGTTTTTCGAAATCGTGCGACCGTTTTAAGACCACTTTCTTCAACTCGCTCGGCCCAGTAAACGATTCGCCCGACGGCAATTTGCCCCCGGCATCGATCGCAAATCCGTTTTCCGATTCGCGCCAACGGCCCAGAGCGTCGAAGTTTTCCAGCCCGAAGCCCAGCGGATCCATGCGGTTGTGGCACGATGCGCACTCGGGATTCTTGCGGTGGATCTCCAGTCGCTCGCGCAGCGATACCACTTTCTCCGTCTCCGCGGCTTCCAACGCCGGAACGCCCGGCGGCGGTGGAGGAACGCGCGATCCGAGGATGTCTTCCAACAGCCAGCGGCCTCGCAGCACCGGGCTTGTCCGCCGCGGATACGATGTAGCCATCAGCGTCGCACCAAGTGTGAGCACTCCGCCTCGCCCGGTTTCTCCTGCGTCGAGAGGTTGCCAATCGGCACCGTCGGCCGCGTTCAAACCATAGTGTTTTGCGATTCGGTCGTTGGCGTAGACGTACGGGGCGTCGATCAATTCCAGCAGCGATCGGTCTTCGCGGAAGACGTTTGCGATCGTCAGAATCGCTTCTTCGCGAAGATCTTCGGCCAGCTGGCGATTGTATTCCGGATAGACCTCCGCGTCGGGGCGGATGTTGGTCAGTAGGTTGTTGATGTTGATCCACTGCAAGCCAAAGTTCTCGCCGAGATAGCGAGCCTTCGGATCGTCGAGCATCCGACGGGTTTCGTCGATCACTTGTTCGGGCGTGTCGAGTTCACCCGCGTCGGCTCGGGCCAACAGTTGTTCGTCGGGAATCGAAGACCACAGGAACAGCGACAATCGCATCGCCAATTGATGCGGTGTCAGTCGTTGCACGCCTCCTTCGGCCGATTCCGATTCGACGACAAACATGAAGTTCGGCGACAGGAGAATTGCCTTCAGCGGTTCGGCGATCGATTGCTCGTAGTCTTTTCCGTCGGCCTGCACCGCAGCGAACAACTGCATCAGTCGATCGATCTCGTCGTCGGCGATCGGTCGTCGCCAGGCACGCCGCGCAAATCGACCGAGTGTCGTGCGAGCGGCTTGTTCGGCGGAGAGTTCCGTTCCGTCGGCAGCCTTGCCCGGCAAGGTCAATTGCAGCGGAGCGTTTCCAGTCGACGCGGGCTCGGAGATCGCGCGGCCGATCACGTCGGCAGCGACCGCCAGATATTGTTCGAAATGAATTGGCGACGTGAACAGCGAATCGCCGTTGGTATCGAAGCCTTCCCCACCGGCACCGTCCGATGGAATTTCAAACCGCGGATCGACGGCAAGTCCCGTCGCGTCGCGGATCGCATTGAGGTATTCGGTGCGCGTCAACCGGCGACTCATCACCACGCCGCGGTACCAAGCTTGCGTCTCCTCGTTGGCGATCTGCGAACACAGGTCCTCTTTCGGTTGCGAATCCAACCAGCGATGAAACGCACTCTTCTGCTTGTCGTTCAGTTGCGGGCTCCCCTCGGGCGGCATCTCCTTCAGTCGCACGCGTTTGCCGACCCGTTCCCAGATGCCCATGTGCTTGGCGACTTCTTCGCCACTTGGGAATTTGGCAAGATCGAACTCTCCGTCGGCATCTTCACCGCGGTGACACTCGATGCAACGCGACTCGATGATCGGCAGGACCGATTCATTAAAATCCTGCTTCCATTTGTCCAACGCTTTCGCATCGACAGCCCAGGCCGAGGATTGCCCGAGGGTGAAAGCGGCAATAGCAAGCATTCCGCTGAATGCAAACAAGCGATCCATAGAGGGAGGGCCATGATTCCGAGGTAGGTTACGCAGCGCGTCAGGACGGTAAGGGGAGGTATCGGTCCTTCGACCGAAAAAATGGCTGCATAGTAAACCCATTATAGATTCGCGGCTGACAAGCGTCCATTGCAAAGCGTCGTTGAGAGGTTTGGCATTCGGTTTGCGTTGTCTTTTCGGCGGAACCGCTCGCCTGTTGGTTGAGCCGACAAAACGCTTACCTTTTGGAGTTGCTGGATGTATCAACGATGGAAATTCCGCCACGCGCGACGCCTTTTTGTCACCGCCGCTCTGGTGGCGGTAACCGCTGGCGGCGCGTTCGCTCAACCGGCAGCGGAGGTGACGAAAACGGAAACCGTTTCGAAGTCGGAAGCTCTGCGTCGCGAGATCGTCGATAAAGGGCTGGCCTATCTGGCAAAGCAGGGGCAATCGGATGCCGGCACCTTCTCCGATAAAGTTGGCCCCGGGGTGACCGCCTTGGCGCTGACATCGGCGCTGCGAAACGGTCGGACTGCAAACGATCCGATGGTCGCGGCGGGGCTCAAGGCGCTCGAAGGATTCGTTAAGCCCGACGGCGGGATCTACGGCAACGGACGGCTGCGGAACTATGAGACCTGCGTCGCGATGGTCTGTTTCTCCGAAGCCAATTCGGGTGGTCAGTACAACGAAATTCTGAAGCGTGCCAAAGACTTTGTGACGGGGATTCAATACGGCCAAGGAAAACGCGATCCGTCGGATCCGTGGTACGGCGGCGTCGGATATGGTGGCGACGGTCGGCCCGATCTCTCCAACACCGGCTACTTTATCGAAGCCCTTCGCGCGGCGGAGGTCGAGCCGAACGATCCGGCGATCCAACGGGCGTTGGTCTTTATCTCGCGGTGTCAGAACCTGGACAGTAAACACAACGAAACGCAGTTTGCCGGTAAGGTCGACGACGGCGGCTTCTATTACGAGATCCCAACAACCAAGATCGACCCGAGCACTTCGGACGAACGCTTTACGCCCAACGGCGGTCTCCGTAGCTACGGATCGATGTCGTACAACGGGCTCAAGAGCATGATCTATGCGGGGCTGACCACCAAGGATCCCCGCGTTCAAGCGGCGGTGCAGTGGATCACCGATCATTACGACGTCGAAAACAATCCCGGCATGGGCTCGGCCGGCCTCTTTTATTACTACCACACCTTCGCCGCCGCACTGCAGGCCGCGGGTCTGAAAACCGTCAAAGATGCCAACGGGAAGGAGCACGATTGGCGAGCCGATTTGATCGCCGAACTGGCCGATCGTCAGCAGGCCGATGGATCGTGGTCGAACGACAATCGCCGCTGGTTCGAGAACGATAAGAACCTCGCGACAAGTTTCGCTTTGATGGCGTTGTCCTATTGTACTCCCGCCAAGTAACCCCGAGCACGTGTCGATGAAGTCGTTTCAACCAACGATCGGCCTGTCCGCGATTCCGTCGTTAAACAGGTGGAATTGCCTGTACGTGGTCCAGTTGGCCACGCTGGTCGCGATGCTGTCGTGGGCGATCTTCGATCCGTTGTTCGAACCGCTCGTCGAGGCATTGATTCGAGGAAGCGAATCGCCGATCGCAGCGCTACGTTTGGCCAAGGAGATGGTTGGCGCATGGCGTGCCTCGCTGTTGGTCTTGTTGCTCGTGTTGGCTGGCGGATCTTTAGGTGGACTGTTTCTGGGGATGCTCAAGGGAACCGCGGCCAGCCGATCGGTTCGGTCGCTGCGATCGTTGATGATGTTGACGGCCGTCGTCGCGTTGTGGTGCGGTTTGGTGATCAATCATGCGTCGTTGGCTTGGCAGGGAAAACGGCTGCGATTGGTCTCACGCATCGACGAGCTGGAAACGATCGCGCGACCACTGCGAAGCGACTGGCCACGCGAGGATGGCGAGCTGCCGCGGATCGGCCCGTTCATGGCGTATCCCTTTGGCGATCCAACAACGATGATCCTGTTGGCTCCGCCGACAGTTTCCGGAGGAGAGATCTGCATCGCGACGATTCAACGCTGCGGCGACGGAGCGCTCAAGTTGCAATTAGGTGGGGATTCGGCCGATTGGGTCGAATGGCATCCCGAATCGAGCGAGCCCGAATCGTTTGTCGGTGGGCTGCAAGACAGCCATCACCTGCGATCGCATCTGCGGCTCGGATCGGGCTGGTTTTTGGTTCGCTACGACGCGTGACGACTTGCGAACTCGCTGCGGTTAAGTCAGCCCCGGCATCGGATCGCCGTGATAGATGGGCATCGGGCGATCCAGCAGATCGTGCCAGTAGGAAGTGCGGGGAATCCCGAGCGCGGAATAGATCGTGGCGGCAAAGTTCTCGGGAGTCTGTGGGCTGTCCTTGGGCCAACCGCCATGTTGATCGGACGACCCGACCACGCGGCCTCCTTCGATTCCGCCGCCGGCCAAAAAGACCGACTGGCAAGCGCCCCAGTGGTCGCGTCCCGGGTGGGCGTAGGCGCTCGGAAGGTGCGAGATTTTTGGAGTCCGGCCGAATTCGCCCGCCATCACGATCAGGGTCTCGTCCAATTGGCCCGACGCGTCGAGATCATCCAACAGCGCCGCGACGGCTTGATCCATCGGCGGCAATAGATAGTTCTTCAGGTTCGGAAACGCGTTGCCATGCGTATCCCAGGTTTCGTTGTTGCCAAGATTGACTTGAACCAAGTTCACGCCGGCGCCGACCAATCGTCTCGCAAGCAGCAGCGACCAACCGAAGACATGTCGGCCGTAGCGGTCGAGCGTCTTGGGATCGGCGTCGACGACGTCCAACGCTTTGCTCATCTTTCCGTCGGCTAACATCGACAACGCCCGTTCTTGGAAGCGATCGAAGCTGTCGACTTCGGCGAGCTGCCGCAGTCCCCGCTGCTGCGATTGCAGTTCGTTTAACAAGTCGACGCGGCTGCCCAAGCGGCCTTTGGAAATCGCGGCGGGCAGTTGTAAGCTGGGCAGTCCAAACGAGAGGTCTTTCGGATTTTCCGCGCCACGCGCGTGATGAAAACCATATTCGGGCCACGCACCGTAGGCCTGCCGGTTTGTGCTGCAGCAATCCAGTAAAAAAGGATCGGTCCCCGGTCCCATCTGTCCGCCGAATTGCCCCGGCAAAACGCGGCCCGATCGATGGACCAACTTCTCCGGCAGCATGATCGCTGGCGGCAGGTTGTTGACCGATTGCGTCACCTGTCCGGCGATCGCGGCGATCGATGGATGGTCGGTATGTTTGGGACCGTTGGGACTGAATCCGGTCGGCAGATCGGAGCGTCCCGAGAGCATCACCATGTGTCCCATCGAGTGTTCGTTGTGGGGATGCGTTAGGCTGCGGACCAACGACCACTTCTCGCTGCGAGCGGCCAGTTGAGGCAGGTGCTCGCAGATCTGCAGCCCCGGCGTTCGGGTGGCGATCGGTTGGAACTCGCCGCGGATCTCCGCCGGGGCGTCGGGCTTCATGTCGAAGCTCTCATGTTGGGCCAGCCCGCCCGACAGAAAGATGTAGATCACGTTTTTCGCTCGCGCCGATTCAAACGACGGGGCGGCTTCGGCTCGCAACCGATCCAGATGGGACATGCCCAGCCCAAGCAGACCAACAGCGCCGGCTTGGATCGCTTGGCGACGGGGAAGTTGTGGGTGCTGGAACATGCGTGGGCGACTCCGTGAGGTGAGGTGGGGAGCGAGTCGTTAGGGGGGCAAGCGAAAGTGTAGCGAGTTTGGCTGCGACACGCAAAAAATCATTGCGATTTGTTGGCCGCAGCGGCGTTGCGGGAACTCCCAGCGGAGGGACCAAGACGTTATAAATTGTCACTGATCGTGCGGAATGAAGCTCGACCTTGTCGCTAATCTCTTTGGTTGGAAAAACAGCATGCATGGAAATATTTGTCGTTGGGGAATCCTGAGCACCGCAGCGATCGCGAAGAAGAACTGGGATTCGATTCGGAATTCGGGAAACGGCCAGGTCGTGGCGGTCGCTAGTCGATCGGCGGAAAAGGCCCAGGCGTTTATCGCCGCCTGCCAAGCCTCGGCTCCTGTGTCGCATACGGTCGATGCCGTCGGCAGCTACGATGATCTGCTGGCCCGCAGCGACATCGATGCTGTCTACATTCCATTGCCGACCGGACTGCGAACCGATTGGGTCGTCAAAGCTGCCAATGCTGGCAAGCACGTGATGGTCGAAAAGCCGTGTGGCGTGACGGTCGACGATGTGCAGCGGATGATCGATGCATGCAACGCCAACAACGTCCAGTTCATGGATGGCGTGATGTATATGCACAGCAAACGGATGGCCGAGATGCGTCGGGTCTTGGACGATGGCAGCAGTGTCGGGACGATTCGCCGAATCACCAGCCAGTTCAGTTTCTGTGCTCCCGAGGATTGGGTGCAGAGCAATATTCGGACTGGCAGCGATCTGGAGCCGGCCGGATGTCTGGGCGATCTGGGCTGGTATACCATCCGCTTCATCCTGTTTGCGATGAACTATCAGATGCCGACGGAAGTCCGGGGGCGGATTTTGCATTCGGTGTGCCGCGACGGAAGTGGGCAGGCGGTGCCGATGGAGTTTCAAGGGGAGCTGCAATTTGAGGGAGGAGCTTCGGCGTCGTTCTATAACTCCTTCCGAACCAACCATCAGCAGTTGGGCCATATCAGCGGCGACAAAGGTTATCTGCAGGTCAACGATTTTGTCCTCCCTTTCCTCGGGAACACCTCCAGCTTTGAAGTCGCCAACCACAACTTCGTCGAAGATGGATGTCGGTTCACGATGGAACAGCATTCCCGCCAGGTCGGCGTCGCGGAATACAGCAACAATGCGGCCGACGCGCAGGAGACTCAGTTGTTTCGAAAGTTCTCGGAACTGGTGCTGTCGGGAACTCGCGACCCCTTCTGGCCCAAAGTGTCTTTGAAAACTCAGGCGATTCTCGATGCGGCTCTGCGGTCGGCGAATCACGAAGGGCGTGCGGAAACCGTCCCGATGTTCAACGATTAACCTCGCGAGCATCGAATACAATGGAATCGTCCTTGCCGGGCTGACGACACTCTATAATGGAGTGCAGCAGGGGCTCGGCTGCGACACGGGAATCGTTCCGCCCTTTATGGCGGGCGACCCCTGCGACCTTCAGTTTTAAAGGATTCCAAACGATGTCATTATCGCTCTCTCGACGCGCGATGCTCCGCGATACGGCCGCGGCCGGCTTGGCTCTTTCGCTAGCGGCCGGTTCCGCCCCGCGAGCGGGTGCTGCCAAACGCGACCCGCGTTGGGAAGAATCGATCCAACGGGGACTCGATTGGTTGGCCCGAACCCAGTCGTCGCGGGGGCAATGGAACGCCCAGCACTATCCGACCGCCCTAGCCGCTCTGGCCGGCGCGGCGATGATCGGGTCGGGGTCGACGACCACGCAGGGGCCTTACGCCCGGCCGATCGCCCGAGCTACCGATTTTCTGATCAGCAAATGCCGCGACAACGGGCTGATCGGCGATCCGTTAACCGATTCTCGGTACACCTACGGCCACGGCTTTTCGATGCTGTTTCTGTCGCAGGTGCTCGGCGAAGAGGGACTTGTCGATCGCCGCCGCGAGCTAGTCGATGTGTTGAGCAAAGCTGTGCAGTTCAGCGGATATGCTCAGACGCCGGCGGGTGGTTGGGGATACGTGTCGGCTCGCGATGGAAACAACTTCGACGAGGGGAGCACTACGATCACGCAGGTCCAAGGTTTGCGAGGCTGTCGCAACGCGGGGATTCCTGTGCCCGGGGAGATCATCGAAAAGGCAAAGCAATACATCTACGAGTGTAAAAACGCCGACGGCGGGATCAGTTACAGCTCGCGACAGACCGGCAGCAGTCGCCCGGCGATCACCGCGGCGGCCCTGGCGGCGCTATACAACGCGGGGGATTACGACGGCGAACATGTTCCCGACATGCTCGATTACGCCAAGAAGAGCCTGCATCGGATCAGCGGCGAACAGCAGGCATACGGCCACTGGCACTACACCTATCTCTATTACAGCCAAGTCGTCTACCGGCAGGGGGAAGCCGAATGGGCTCCGTTTCGCGACAAACTGTACGATCGGATCGTCGGCGAACAGAAAGCCGACGGCTACTGGGAAGGCCAGATCCATCCGGTCTACGTGACCGCATGCAATCTGATCATGCTGCAGTTGGATAAAGGTTACCTGCCGATCTATCAGCGCTAGTCGGCATTCTCGCGGCAGCGACGCCGTCGGTTAGCCGTCGGTGGCCAGTTTGCGTTCGAACGCTCGCAGATCCTCTTCGGTATCGATTCCGATCGCGGGATGGTCGATCTTGCCGACCACGATCCGCCGGCCTGCTTCCAGCAATCGCAATTGTTCCAGCCGTTCGGTCAGCTCCAGCGGGCTGGGGGCCTGCTGAGTGAACCACTGCAACACTTCGCGGCGGTAGGCATACAGGCCGATGTGCTGCCAGCAGAGTGGCGGGTCGTGATCGACCAGCGCCTGGAAGTCTTGATCGCGAGGCAGCGGGATCGGGCTGCGGCTGAAGTACAACGCATACCCGCCCGTCTCCAGCACGACCTTGACGCAGTTGGGGTTCTTCAGATCGGCGACGTCACGAATCGGAGTTGCTAGCGTCGCCGCGTAGGCTTCGGGATGTTGTTCCAACAGATCGACAACCAGATCGATCGCATCGGGATCGATCTCCGGTTCGTCGCCTTGAACGTTCACGAAGACGTCGGCTTGGTCATCGGCTAACGCAGCTTCGGCGACTCGGTCGGTTCCGCTTTGGCAATCGACCGACGTCATCATCGCGTTGCCGCCAAAACGCTCGACTTCCGCTAGCAATCGCGGATCGTCGACCGCCACGATCATCGAAGCGGCTCGCCGCGATCGGCTGGCCGCCTCGTAGGTTCGCTGCAGAATCGATTTCCCCGCGACGACCCGCAGCAGTTTTTCGGGCAATCGTGTCGACGCCAGTCGCGCCGGAATGACAATCTTGGCGTTGAGCATAAATCGAGAGAGATCGTTCTGCGGTTTGGGACGACGTGATGGAAAGGAACGGATACTACCCGGCTAGTAAAGAGTTTTCTAGTTCAACCGCGCGGGCATCGCCCCGCGCTTTTGAAGGCCGCGCGGCCCGATGGGCTCGCGGTTAAACGAAAAATACAACTCAACCTGCTTAACTCAGTCGAGTTTCTTGACGCGAAGGTTCTTGAAGTAGACGACGCTATCGGGGTCGTGCGCTTGCAACGCGAACGTACCTTCGCTGAGCCGGCGATCGAAGCCCGAATTGTCGGCTTGCTTGTTCTCCGGTTCGGTGTAATCGACCATCGTTTCGCCGTTCAGCTTCAGGACGATGTGGCGTCCCTTGACGATGATCTCCTGCGTGTACCACTCGTTGTCTTTCACGGGCGGTGCAGCGACGTTATCGACCGCGTACAGACTGCTGCTCTTCTTCGGGTCCTTGTGAGTGACGTTGACCTGGCACTCGTAGCCCTTCACGGGCCAACCCTCTTGTTGGAACTTGGTGTGGAAATAGATGCCGGCGTTGCTGCCGGGAGTTGTCATCACGTCGGCTTTGAAGTGGAAGTCCTTGAACGGCGCGAGATCGCCTTCGTAGAACAGGTGGCTGCGCGGGCCATCACACATCAGCGTGCCATCTTTGACCGACCAGCTGTCGGTGTTTTCCGACGCCTTCCAACCGCTGAGCGACTTGCCGTCGAACAACTGGGTGAAGCCTTCCTCTTGAGCGACCGAGGGACGGGCCAGAGCGGAGACAAACAACAGAGCGATCGAGCAATGGAATAAATGTTTCATCGGGGGAGATCTTTCGTTGGGGGAGGTTTTACGTGTTTGCTTCTGTGTCGCGATTCTTCAATCGAGGTTTACGAATGAGAAAACGCCAGGCGAATTGAATTCGTCTGGCGTTTTGATGTTTCGATTCCCAAGAGTCAGGGAAAAGCAAGCATTACAGGTTGGCGTCGGTCGCTGGCAACTTGCCGGCGGAGATCTTGGCGCCAAATGCTTCGCCGTCTTTCGACTTCTCTTTGTTCACAGTTTCGAACATGGTCGTCATCGTTTTGACAGCTGCTTCTTTGGTGCTGTCGTCTTTGTACTGCGCCTTCAGGTCACCGATCTTGATGTCCTTCGACTTCAGGAATGCGGTCATCGCGGTGCCGTATTCGTTGCGGCTTTCGGCGGTCTTCTTGTCCTTGACACCTTTGACGTGGCAGAGGTTGCAGCCAGCCTTGCGGGCAACTGTCTTGAAGTCGCCGCTGTCGTCGCCAGCGTAGATGTTAGACCATTCTTTTTTCAATTCACCGATAGCCATGGCTTGCGAAGCGGTAACCGTCATAGCGATCGTCAGTAACAAAACTCGCAACATTCGATTCAGTCTCCAGGAGGTAATTTTCAGGTAGGTGTTAGCGAAGTAGATTCGAGGCAAGGCAGTCGTTTGCTGAGATAGCAAACATTCTGCTCACTAGATTTAAGCTGCCAAGTGCCCCATTGTCAAATATCGGCAAGGTTTTACAGAGACTTTGTCGGCATTGGTAGCTTTGGAATGGTAGCCGGATCAAATCCGGGAGGCAAAACGCCATCCTGCAGATAATCGCGGGGAACGTGGGTGTGGACTGGTTTGCCGCGAGGGAAAATATCCGACCAGATCACGGTACTCTTGGGGCGCTCCTCTTCGAAGCCGGCAAACCAACTCGCCTCATCGTTTAAATCGGTCCAACCGTACTCCAGCGAGTCCCCTTGGGTATCGCTGGCTCGGTAGATCACTCCCATCCGGTCTTCGTCCAGTTGGTAAGCGTTGCTTTTCCCTTGCATCGATAGGCATTGGGCGGCGGTTGCTTGTAGGTCGTTTAGTCCGGCGACTTCAAACTGTCGCGATTCGGGGGACGATACAAAGGTGCAGCTGTTGGACGATCGGTTCAGCGTCACGGGGAACGATGCCGACGGGCTGAGCTGGACGCGAGCGAAGCCATCGTCGCAATGGGCAGTGACATGGTCCAATTTGATTTTGATCTGTTCCATCGCAAAGGAAGCCTTTGCCGCGCCGCCGGTCTCTAGGAAACGGCCCGTTGTCGCTAGCAAACCGTTGCTCCATTCGACGTCCAGCCGCGACGCGCTATCCATTCCGATCAACGTCATCTGGCCGCGGAAGACGCAGTTTTTCAGTTTTAGCCAGACCAGCAGGCCGGCCGAAGTGGCCGTCGGTTGACGGTTGGGAGTCGGTTCAACGCCGTTCGATTTGACTTGAAAGGCATACACATCGCCGCGGCGAGCGAGGTTGTCGATCGTGATCGAACAATCGCTCAATTCGATCTTCTCTTTGGATTGGCCCGTCAGTCCAAAGACGGCGCCGCCATCGCGAGCCGATCCGGTTTGCCAGAAGAAGTGGATGCCTTCGAAAGCGATCCCGTTCCCGCCGGTGACGATCTTGATCGGCGGTTCCATCGACGGCATCGCATCGTCTTTTAGGATCACCATGCCGGCAAAGCCTTCGGCGACCCGAATCTTCAGTCCGCTGCGAGGGATCCGCAGTTGGGCGACTTCGAGCTCATCGGCTCGCAATTCGATGGTATCGATCGTGGTGTTCGATTTCGCTTTTTCCAACGCGTCGAGAAGCGTGGTGACCGCGCGGGGATCGTCAGCGCGGGCGCTGGGGTTCACGATCAGCGTCGTCCAAGGAACCGGCGGTGGATCGTTGGTCGCATCTTTCAGCTCTGCCGCGGCCAGCCGCTGTCGCGCCGCTTCGGCGTCGACGGCTGTCGGGCTGTTCCCCGCACCTTCGTTGGTCTCGCTGGACGTCGCTGACGGCGTTTCGGTAGACGCCACCGCGCCGGCGATCGATTGGGGGCGGGCCCGCAGTTCATCGGGGCGTGGGATCTGCAGATCGCTCTCGCCAGCCGACATCATCTGGATCCAAACCGTGCTCAGCAGCAGCAGGCTGACCGCGACGATCCATGGCAGATGTTGCTGCAGCAGCGACGGCCAGACGCTGGGCGTCGGCACCGACGTCGTTCCCATCGCGGCGGATCGAGTGAGCCCCAATTGTTTTGACAGATGGTGCAGATCGGCAATCGCGTCGGCTGGTCGCGGGTAGCGGTCGCTCGGCTTTTTCGCGAGCAATTTATGGATGATCGCCGTCAGATCGGGATGGATCTCGGGGCGGAAGACCGCTGGATTGGGAGGCGCCGCGTTGCCGTGGTTCATCAATTTCTGAACGATCGAGCCGCCCGGAAAGGGAGGCCGGCCGACGAGGATGAAATACAAGGTGCAGCCGAGCGAATAGAGATCGCTGCGGACATCGGCTTCGCGCGGGTCGCGGGCTTGTTCGGGAGAGATGTAGTCGAACGTTCCCAGCGTCACGCCGCTGGCGGTCATGTCGTCGGTGACTTCGACGTGTTGAGACCTCGCTAGGCCCATATCGACAAGTTTCACCTGTCCGCTGGATGTGACCAAGACGTTCGAAGGTTTGATGTCGCGATGGACTACGCCTCGTTCGTTTGCATGCTCAAGCGCCTCGGCGACCTGCCGCGTGTAATAGACCGCGTCGTCGATCGACAGCACACCCTCTTGGGCGACCAAGTCGCGCAGGTTGATCCCATCGATGTGTTCAAAGACGATGTAGTGCCAGCCGTTTTCCTGGCCGACGTCGTAGACCCGAGCGATGTTCGGATGGTCCAGCTTGGCCGCACTTTGGGCTTCGTTCTTGAACCGCCGCAGCAGGTCGGGATCTTCGCCGACGCGTGGAATCACCTTGATCGCCACCGTTCGGTCCAACCGCGTGTCGGCAGCTCGGAAGACAGCGCCCATGCCGCCGCCACCGATCAGGCACTGCAGTCGGAAATTCCCCAGTTCGGCTCCTTCGAGAACCTTGGCAACCTCTGCCGGTGTCGCTTGTTCCGATGGTGGTGGAGGCAACTGGCCGCCCGATCGGCGAATCACAGTTTGAGCTGACTCGACGCGCGACGATCCATGTCCGATCGCTGCGGGGACGACGCCCGATTCCGAGCCATCGCTGGCGTCAGCCAATCGGCGAACCGTCGGCGCATCGGTATCGAAACCGCCATCGAGTGGTAGCTGCGTCGTTCGCTGAGTGCTGAACTCTGACATCTGCCGCGCCGGGTGAAATCATTCGTTCGAGAAAAGGCCTCACAAACGCCAGAGTTTCCGTTCCGGGGTTTGCAGGGTGTGGTTGATTGGAAGGGGCGCAAAGCCGACTCCCACAGGCATAACCTTAATTGGAATCGCTGTTTCGGTCAATCTTTTGCCCGTTTGCCTGGCCTGCCAATATCACCGTTTCGGCATAATCCTAAGCGATTCTGCAATCGAATCGCCTTTGCTGGCAAAGCTGATTAGATCACCCGGCCAGGTTTGAGGAGCGACTGGTGAGGTGGGCGATGGGGGCAATCAACGCCCTTTGTTCATCAAGTCTTCTTCCAGCAGATGGCAATAGCTGTCGTAGCGACGCGCGTCGATCCGGCCGTCGGCGACTGCATCTTTGACCACGCACTGGTCCTCATCCAAATGCAAGCAATCCGAATAACGGCAGCCGCTGACATAAGGTCGCAGGTCGGGCATCAAGGCGGACACTTCGCCAGGAGTGATGTCCCAGAGCTGGAATTGCCGGATCCCGGGGGTGTCGACGACAAACCCGCCGCTGGAAAGAGGAATTAGTTTTGCGGCGGTTGTCGTGTGCCGCCCCTTCTGGTTTTCGGAGCTGACGCTGGAGACGCGGAGGGCCAGCCCCGGTTCGATCACGTTCAGCAGGCTGCTTTTGCCAACGCCACTCTGCCCCACGACCGCTGTCTCGCGATTGGCGATCACTTGGCGAAGGAAATCGATTCCTTGGCCGGTCTCGGCCGAACAGGTCAGCACGCGATAGCCTAGCTGGCCGAAGGTGCCGACCAATTGCTGATACTCCGCCGCGTCGACCAGATCGATCTTGTTGATGCAGATGATCGGAGTGATGCCAAAGTGTTCGGCGGTCAGGAGGAAACGATCGATAAGTCCCGGCTTCAGCCCCGGTTCGGCGGCGCTGGTGACGATCATCAACCAGTCGACGTTGGCGACAATCACATGTTGGCGGCCGCGGCTGGTTCGGCTCAGAACATGTGAACGCGGCTCGACCCGTTCGATCATTCCCTCTTGATTGTCGGCCGTTCGGATCGCGACGCGATCACCGGTGGCGATCACATGCCGTTGATCGGTGCTGAGCGATTTAAGCAACTGGCGAACGGTGCAGCTGTAGACGACGCCGTCGTCCCCCATCACTCGGCTCTGCAGCCCGTGGACGCTCAGCACGCGGCCGGCGATCAACGCATCGTCGGAATCGAGTTGAACGTTCAGGCCGCCGTTGGAATCATCGATCGCATCGCCGAAGACGGTTCGGTGCCGCGTGAGCGCCCCTTTGCCGCTGACGCGTTCGCCATGCTGGGCGTCGGCCAAGCGTTCGGTATCGCCCGTTTTGAACTCGCGGGTCAGGTCGGCATTGCGCGCCTTCCCCTGGTGCTTCTTGCGAAACTCGGTGCGAATTTTCGAGCGGTTCTTTTTACGAGCCATCGGCCAATCCTTCAGCGATCAACGCCGACCGCCTTGGCGATTTGCTGCCGCAGCGGTGGTCATCGCGCCCAATTCACGAATTCGCTTTGGCATTGGGGACTGCATCGGGGGAGTTGGGGACCGTATCGGGTGCGATCACGGTTTCGCTGTGCGCATCCTTATTGGCATCCACGTGAACCGAAGGACCGATCAAAGCGGTGAGGTCTTCTTCGGACAGTTCTTCGCGTTCGAGCAGATCGCGGGTGATCGCTTCGAGTTCGTGTTTCTTGTCGCGAAGCAGCGCCAGCGCTTCCTCGTCGACCTCGTGCAGAATTCTCGCGACCTCGCCGTCGATCATCTCCTGCGTCGCTTCGCTGAACTGACGCTGCTGATGCATCTCGCGACCCAAAAACGGATCTTCGTCGCTGGTCTTGTAGCTGACCGGCCCCAGCTTGGGACTCATGCCCCAATGCGAAACCATCCGCCGGGCGATGCTGGTCGCGCGTTCGAGATCGTTTTCGGCACCAACGGTCGTCTCGTCGTAGATGATCCGTTCGGCGGCGCGGCCCGACAACAGGACGATCAATTGATGTCGCAATTCGCGTTCGGACATGCTCAATCGATCCTCGCTGGGGATCGTTTGGGTGCTTCCCAACGAACGGCCGCGCGGGATGATCGTGACCTTGTGAACGCGGTAGGAACCGTCGAGATACCAAGCGGCGATCGTGTGACCGGCTTCGTGATAGGCTGTTTTTTCCTTCTCCGAATCCTGCAACACCTCTTCGCGCTTGGCTCCCATCAGGATCTTATCGCGAGCGTATTCGAAGTCCTCCATCGCAACCTCGGACTTATCGTTGCGAGCGGCCCAGAGAGCGGCTTCGTTGACCATGTTGCGGATGTCCGCACCGGTCAGTCCAACCGTTCCGGCGGCCAGGGTGCGCAAGTTGACATCGTCGGCCAGCGGCACTTCGCGAACATGGACTTTGAAGATCGCTTCACGGCCGTTGAGCGTCGGGCGTCCGACGGTCACATGGCGATCGAAACGACCTGGACGCAGCAGAGCTGGGTCGAGGACGTCGGGACGGTTGGTTGCCGCCACGACGATGACCGCGTCGCTGCCGCCGAAGCCGTCCATTTCACCAAGGATCTGGTTGAGCGTTTGTTCGCGTTCGTCGTGACCGCCGCCGAGGCCGGCGCCTCGCTGGCGACCCACCGCATCGATTTCATCGATGAAGATGATCGACGGACTGCTCTCCTTGGCGACCTTAAACAGATCGCGGACGCGGCTGGCACCAACACCCACAAACATCTGGATGAATTCCGAGCCGTTGACCGAGAAATAGGGAACGTTCGCTTCGCCAGCGATCGCCCGAGCCAACAGCGTCTTGCCGGTTCCGGGTGGTCCATTTAAGAGAACGCCCTTGGGAACGCGGCCTCCCAACTTTTGGAACTTCTCGGGGCTCTTGAGGAAGTCGACGATCTCTTGCAGATCGGCTTTGACCCCTTCGAGACCTGCGACTTGATCGAACGTGATCGCTTGTTCGCTGGCTTCGTAGCGTTTGGCGGGACTCTTGCTGAACCCCGACAGGAAGCCGCCTCCCATCATCTCGTTCCGCGAGCGACGGTAGGAGAACCAGATGAAGCCGAGCAACAGCAGCGGCAGCATCAGAAACAACATCGTCAGCGTCGGCAGCAATTGATCGGCCGGCGCGTTTTCGACGGTACCGTTTTGAGCCACGATTCGCGAATCGAGGTCTTCGGGCAGTTCGCGATAATAGACCAAGAACTCCGTCGGTAATTTATCCGCATCGGAGGTGGTGGCGGTGGCTGTCTTGTCGCCGAACTTCACCGGCGGGCTGGGTGGGGTCTTGAATTCGCCGACGATATAGCCGTCGCGAACCACAATTTTTTCCACGTTCCCATCGTCGACCTGCTTCAGAAAGAAGCTCCAAGCAACCGCGTTGGCAGTCCCTTCGCCGCGCCAAAACAAAATCACGGCCAAAATGGCAAGCGTCAAAAAAATGACCCATGAATTATTCGATCGACCTTCAGGCTTCTTCTCTCGAGAGCCCGAGGTTTTATCTTCCCGATTCTCCATCAGTTTCCTTTCGATGCCATTGAATCAAGCCTGTCGCCCGCCAATGGCTCGACGTTGTGTACAAGGTTTCCAAGCTGCGATTCTATCGTTCACGATCCCTGGCGATTGCCGATCGCTTGCGTTCGCCGCGATTGCTGTGCGAACTTTGGGCCAATTCCACATGTTTTTTCAATTGTAGCGGGATAAGGCCGATTAGGCTAACCACGCTCGGCTCGATGGGCTTCGCGAGCCAATTGCAATAGCTTGGGATCCCAGTGGCTGGGGATCAAGCCGTCGAGAGTCGCCGCCGAATCGGTCGCCGCAGCGATTGTGGCGAGCAATTTCGAGTCCTCGCCGGCGACCCAGTCGAGCTGGACCGGTCGTTGATCGCGAACTGCATCGATTAGGTGCGACAAAAGTGTCTCTCGGTCGATCTGGCGAATCGCACAACACTGCTCTGCGGTGTAACCGTCCCGCAGCAGTTTCCAGGTCCAGAAGGTGTCGCCGACACTTGTCGGGTCGCCCGACACGTTGTCGGTTGCTGGTTGAGGTGCTGTGGTGTTGGGTGAGGCCGTCGCCGGTGTATCGGTCGCTGGCGGCTGCGGAGATTCGATCGGATCGGCAGCGACTGGTTTACCGTTCCCGCTTGATTGCGGTTCTTCGCTCGGCTCCAGCTGCTCGCGGACCGATGGCGGCTGGGGGGCAATTTCGACTTCGTCCTCTTCCAGCGGTTCGTCCGGCTCGTCGGCGATTTGCGATTCGATCAACTGAACCAGCGCGTATCCATACTGTTCGACCGTCTCGGGAACGATGCCGCGAATCGATTCCAGTTCGCTAACGCTCTGCGGCTGTTTGGCGGCGATCGCTTCAAGGGTCGCGTTGCTTACGATCCGGTAGGCGGGAACGCCCAGTTCGTTGGCCGCTTCCAGTCGCCATTTGCGGAGCGTCTTCAGGAGATCGGGATTCGCTGTCGATTTCGGCTTTTCCATCGGCGTCTCGGTGACGTCTTCCGCAGCGGCCATCTTGCGGACCAACGCCATCGCTTTGATTTTCAGCGGCCGGGCGATCGTAAAGGCGACGGGAACCGGTTGGTTTCCCTTCATCACTTCCTGCCCGAAATCGGTCAGCTTGACCGTCGGACGCCGCTGGGTGACTTCGATCTGTTGCGCCATCCCGACGCTGCAGACGGCGTCCAGCAGGTCGGTGACTTGAGCTTGTTTGAGTCCCTTCAGCAACCCAAAGGTGCTCAAGCGATCGAGCTTCAATTGTTGCAGCTTCTTGTTTTGGGAACCGGCCAGCATTTGAGCGACCAGCCCTTTGCCAAATCGCCCGTGGGTGCGAGCCAGAGCGCTGAGCACGATCCGCACCAGCTGGGTGATCAGCTGCTGTTCCTCGGTCTCTTCAGCGGTCAACGGGACGGCGGCGGCCGTTGTCACCGCCGCATTTTTTCGGGGCTGCGTCAGGTCGCAGCGGTCGCAGTTTCCGCAGACATCGGCTGCCGGATCGCCGAAATAATTCAGCACCGCCAACTGCCGGCAGTTCGGCGTTTGCGCAAACCGGATCACATGATCCAGCTTCTCGTATTCGGCCCGCTTGCGGCGTTCGAGTTCGACGAAATCGATCTTCAGGTCGTTGAAGGGGACATCGCGTTTGCGGAAGTGGATCGCCCGGCCGCGGAACGGCGGCACGTAATCGAAGTCTCGCAAGCGGCTCAATTCCCGCAGCGTTCGCGTCACCGATTCACGCGATTGATCGGTCGACTTGATAATTCGGTCGAGCGAGAAATAGACATCCTCTTCGCGCCGGTCGCCGATGATTTTTTCGGCCGCTTGCAACACGCGGCGGCGAACTTTTGCTTCCCGCGGCAGCATGTCGACCAAGCTGGGCAGCGTGCTATCGATCCGGATGATCGCTTGGTTGGCGCTGCTGTCCAGCCGTTCCATGACTCCCGTTTTCGCCAACAACCGCTCGGCGGTCCCGATCGCCTCGCCGCCGACTTGCAACCCGATCTTCTCGCGAATCTGATCGAGTGTCATTTCGATCGGGTCGTCGGTGCGGGAGTGCAGGAACTTGTAGACCGCCGCCACGACATCGCGTGTTGGGTAATTATTCTCGATGAAAAATTCTTGGATGTAGCGGTCGCTGTAACTGAACAACAGCAGACATTCGCTGGGCAAACCGTCTCGGCCGGCGCGGCCCGCTTCTTGGTAATAGGCTTCCAAGCTGCCGGGCATGTTGTAATGGACGACGTAGCGGATGTCCGATTTGTCGATTCCCATCCCAAACGCGTTGGTCGCCACGATCGCCGCCAACTTTCCCGCCATGAAGTCCTCTTGGACGCTCCGCCGCTGCTGCGGATCGAGTCCGCCGTGGTAGATACCGACAGGTTTGCCAAGCTTCCCCGGCAGCCAGAGGGCAATTTCTTCGCAGCGTTTCCGCGTTGCGGCATAGATGATCCCGATTCCCTGCTGGCCCCGCAGGAACTCCGCCAACCGTTGATCCTTCTCGCGATCGCTGCCGCAGGGAGTGACAGCAAACCGCAGGTTTTCACGAGCGAATCCGGTGATGAACGGCTTCGGTTCGTGCAGCGACAACAACTTGACGATGTCGTCGCGAACCGTCGGCGTCGCGGTGGCGGTCAGAGCGATCGTCTGGACGCCGCCCAGGTTGCGAATTCGGAACTGCCCCAGGCGGGCGTAATCGGGGCGGAAATCATGTCCCCATTCGCTGATACAGTGAGCTTCGTCGACCGCCAGCAGCGAGACCTTTGTCTTGCGAACGTTCTCCAAAAAGCGGCTATTTCGCAGCCGCTCCGGCGCGATGTAGATCAGGTCGTACTTTCCCTCGGCCATCGCCTGCATGCGATCGAACTGTTCGGCCGGTTTCAGCGAACTGTTGATCAGCGTCGCCCGAAAGCCCTTCTTTTGCAGCACGTCGACCTGGTCCTGCATCAGCGCGATCAAGGGGGAGACGACGATCGTCAGCCCGTCGAGCATCACGCTGGGCAATTGATAGCACAGGCTTTTGCCGCCGCCGGTTGGCATCACGCACAACACGTCCTTGCCGTCGAGGACCTGTTGAATCACCGCTTCCTGCCCGCTGCGGAATTGGGTCAGGCCAAACCGGTCCAGGAAATCGCTTGGGGAAAGTGTCGACGGCATGAACTACCACTCAATCTTCGCTTGAGGCAATTCCTGCTTCAACGCTTCGACGGTGCTCTTTTCAATGACATAGGTACGGGTGATGAACAGCCGTTTAAGTTTCTTCAATCCGTACAACTTCGGCATGCCTTCATCGGTGACGCCTGTCCCCCCAAGGTGCAGCAGCTCCAGATTGGTCATCGTGGCGATCGTGTCGAGGCAATCGTCGCTGATCGCGTCGCCGAGGTTATCGAGATTCAATTGCTTCAACTGGGTCATCCCCTTCAGCTGAGCGATCCCCTCTTCGGTCGCTTCGGTGTTCCAGAGGTTCAGGTTTTCCAGATTGGGCAGCTTGGCCAAGTGTTCGAAGACGGCGTCCTGGACCGGCGATTCGCTGAGGTCGAGATCTCGCAGGGCTTTCATGTCAGCAAATGCCGCGGCGTTTTCACCGCGGATGCTCGTCTCGCGAGCCCGCACCTTTTGCAGCTTCGGCAGTTGAGCCAACAGCGGGATCACTTCGTCGTCGACTTTGCTAGCGCCGTACAAGTTGATTTCTTTGAGCTCTTTCAGTCCGACCAAGTGCTTGATCCCCTCGGGGCCAACGCGGCAATATTGCAGGCCCAGGGCGACGAGGTTGTTGAGGCCGGTGAGCTGAGCCAATCCGCTGTCGTCGACTGCGTTGGGCAGGCGGACGTTTCGCATCTTGGTCAATTTGCCAACCGAAGTCGCACATTCGTTGGTCAGCAGCGAGCACTCGAGCAGATCCAGCAGCTCCAATTGCTTGGCGGCTTCCAGCGACTTGATTCCCGCGTCGGTGACCTTCGTGCGGGCGATCCGGATCTGGCGGATCGTATCGCAGCCGGCAAGAGTCTTCAGCGATTCGTCGGTGATCTCGCTCTTGATCAGATCGACATCGGCCAGTTTGGGGAGCGTGACCAGGACCGCGACCGCTTCGTCGCCGACTTGCGTGCAGTTATCGAAACCGATGACCTTCAGTTCCGGATGCGCTTTCAGTTTTTCGACAGCTTCCAGCGTCACGCCGGGGCCGCGGGCGAGGATCTTCTGCAGCTTGGGCAATCCGGCGACCCAGGCGAATTCGTCCGCTTGGTCTTCGGCAGCGTCGGGGAACAGGCCGCGAAGATCGAGTTCGACGATGTTCTCGCCCTTCTTCTTCACGGTGACTCCGCCAGCCGCTTCGATCGCGGCGACGACTTCCGCATCGTCGGGCGTCGGTTCGGCAGCTGCCGCAGGGGCGGGGGCCTCGGCCGGTTCATTATTAGGTTGGGCAACCTCCTGCTTTTTGCAACCTGAGAGCAGCAATAGCGTCAGCAGCAGGGTGGGGATGGTTCGGACAAAGGTCATCGGTGTTGTAAATCCTTATATCGAATCGCGTTCTGCGGCTCCTGGCGAGCAGCGCCAGGGGAATTTTTTGCTGGAAATCGCCCGACAATCGCGAGCGGATGGTTTCGCCTAGTATCGCAATGTCAGGGTTCAATTTAGCATGACAAACTAGCCTAAGCAGGGCAGCCCTGCAAATAGGTATCCCAATCGCTCCAAGGATGAAAGCTTGCCATGAAATCGGTATCCGTTGCCCTTCTGCCGTCGTTGATCCAACGCGAATCGCTAGCCGATTGCACCGCGGTGGTGATCGACGTGCTGCGAGCCACTTCGGTGATCGCAACCGCCTTGGGCAATGGAGCGGCGGGCGTGATCGCTTGCGAATCGATCGATCAGGCCCATCACCAGGCCGCTGCCTTGACGGGGGCTTATAAGTTGTGTGGCGAGCGCGGGGGGCTGCCGATCGAGGGCTTCGATCTGGGGAATTCCCCGGCGGAATATCCTCGTGAGGTGATCGCCGACAAGACGGTTGTGATGACGACGACCAACGGGACGCGAGCCCTTGCGGCTGTCGAAACTGCAGCCGATGTGTTGACCGCTTCGTTTTTGAATCTGTCGGCGGCGAGCGATTATTGTTCGCAATCGGCCGATGTGCTGTTGGTTTGCGCGGGGACCGATGGCCAGATCAGTGGCGAGGATGTGTTGTTGGCCGGTGCGATCGCCAAGCGGTTGATCGGCGGGCACGGCTTCGAAACGACCGACGATTCGGCGTTGTTGGCGATCGCGGCATGGGAGGCTGCCGAACCGGTAGCCGCCGATCCAGCGCAGCTCGCGGAATTCCTGGCGTTATCCAAAGGGGGCCGCAATCTGCAACGGATCGGATTTGCCGACGATTTGCAGCGCGTCGCTCGGATCGACTCGCAGCACCACGTTCCGCGCCGCGTGTCGCGCAATCCGTGTATCTTGCGCTGCGAATAACCGATGGCGCGATGTCGATCAGGCGATCGCGTCGCGGACTTCGTTCCGATCCCTGTGCGGCACGACGCCGTTGGTTACATCCGGACCGCGGTCCCTTTGGTCAATGCCATGAAGGCCGATTCGAGGTTCAGTTCCTCTTCGCGGAACTGGCGGACGCGGATTCCCGATTGGATCAACAACGCCGGCAGGTCGCTGTAGTCTTCGACGTCGCGGTTCAGGATCACGCGGATCTCGGAATCGCCAACTTCCACGCCGCGAACCTTGGGATGTCCTTCCAGTAGGTCGGACATCTTCGAGAGGTCGACGATCTCGGCCGGTTGGACGACCAGCACGTTGTATTCACGCACCTGTCGCATCACGTCGTTGACCGTCGCGTTGACTTCGAGAACGCCCCGGTCGATGATCCCAACTTTGTTGCAGATGTCAGCCAATTCCGGCAGGATGTGGCTGCTGACGATGATCGTCTTGCCCATCTGGCCGAGCTTGCGCAACAGGTTCCGCATCTCGATCCGAGCCCGCGGGTCGAGCCCCGACAGCGGTTCGTCTAACAACAGGACTTGCGGGTCGTGCAGCAACGTGCGAGCCAACCCCAGTCGCTGCGTCTGTCCGCGGCTGAGCGTGTTCGCATACGCGTCGCGTTTGAAATCGAGGTCGACGATCTCCAGCATTTCGTCGCAGCGTTTGCGTCGGGCGGGGCCGTTGATGCGATACGCCGCGGCGAAGAACTCCAGATATTCGATCACCGTCATGTCGTCGTACACGCCGAAGAAATCGGGCATGTAACCGACAAGCCGCCGGATCTCTTTGGGGTTCAATTGGACCGCGTGTCCGCAGACATACGCCTCGCCCCAACTGGGCTCCAACAACGTTGCAATGATCCGCATCGTCGTCGTCTTGCCGGCACCGTTGGGGCCGATGAAGCCAAACAGGTCTCCCTCGCCGAGGTCGAGGTTGATGTCCTTGATGGCGAACATGTCGCCATATTTTTTTGACAATCCAGAAGTTCTAATCACGGTGAAAGTCCTGGCTTACGTTTGCGGGGTGCTAAATCAACAGCCCGGTCAACGTGGAACGGCTGCGGACGAATTGTTGGAGTCTATTGGTTGGCGATGTCAGCGGCCGCTATCGACCGGCAACAGAATCCGAGCGAACGATAACACGGTTCCGTTTTTCGCCGTCTGCTGTTCCCCTGCCAACTGAATCACCGGCTCGTCGACTCGCCCCATCAGGATCGCGTGATCGGTCGCCAGCACATGGCTGAGGTCCAGGTGGTTGATGATCCGGTTGCTCAGTTCGGTATATTTCGGGCCCCCCGCGGTGTCGTGGAACATCGCGATCTCCAGTATGCGATCCATGTCACCCTGCATCTCGGGATTCCAAGGTTCGGTCGCCGTGGAGGCTTTGTCGACGCTACGACGGGTCAAACGCCACTTCAGATTTTTCGACGTCAGCGTGCTCACTTGAGCAATCCGTTTGCCAGCGGTGAAACGGGTCGGCAACAGATAAGCCCAGCCGCGATAGACCAACACGCCGTCCATCAGGTCGACGTCCAGCGGATTCGAAACGCTACCGCTTAACAGGTCGGTCCCGGGACGTTTTTTCAGTGAACTGTCAGCCGCTCTGTTCGGTTCAAATTGCCACCACGCAGCCAGTCCTTTGGTCGCGGCGGTCGCCAACGGCAAACCGATGGCGACGGTCGATAGGCTCGCGTCGCTGTTCACCCGGCCGTCGATCGCATACTCGGGCATCTGGCGATCGCGTCCAATCGCCGACAAGCCACCAAACTCTTGGCCATTAACGCCCCACCATCCAAGGATCGGTTGCTGCGAATCGGAGTTGGCGAAACCAGCGTCGATCGAGTAGTGGAGATCGTTCCGCCCGGCAGTACCGCTCAGATACTGTGTCCACGCAAATCCGCGTCCCAGATTACTGCTCGGGTCGATGTCGACGATCGAAAACTGATTGACGACAGGTTGCGGTGGCGTGGCGATCGTTGTCCCGTAGAAGGCGAGTCCGGCAAACACGATGACGGCCATTGGAAACGTGATCCAACCCAGCAACGGACGCCCAAACCACCGATTCACGATCCAGTAGTCCAGCGGTCCGATCAGGCCCAGATAGAGCACAAAAAAACCGGCTAGCCATTTGAACGGCAACACCCAGTGCGAATCGAATTGATCGATCGTGCGGCGGATCTGTCCGACCAAGTCGGTGTAGCCCGCGTCGCGAGTATGACGTTGTGAATTGTTGTTGGGACGTATCGAAAGCGTGTTGGGAAGGAGTCGTTCCAGCAGGCTCTGGCGATCGGTCCACGATGCAAAGGGCTCTTGATCCAAGTCCGCAGCCAAAACCAACACGCGACCGAATCCGACGAGATACTCTTTGGCGATCGGAACGGTTTGACGATCGAGCGTTCGACCGGTTAGCAGCGTCCGCCCTCCCGAAGTTGGCAGTCGCAGACCAGTGAATGCTTTTAAAGGGGTCTGCGTCGTGGTAAAGGATTCGATAGCGCGAGGGTCGATGTCGACAACCTCTTCATCGATCTCCAGACCAAGCGATTCGCGGATCCACGAACCGGGGGCGACCGCCCCTTTGGATTGTCCGCCCAAGGTCAGAAGCATCCGGCCACCGCGACGAACCCAATCGGCGAGCGCTTGTTTTTGCGAATCTTCCAACGTGTTGACGATCGCCGCGTGCGATCCAGGCAATACGATCAGGTCGACGCCGTTGTACGCGATCCAATGATGTGGCAACGGTTGGCTGTCGGCGATCAACGAAACGACAGGGAAATGGCGGCGGCCTTGTTGATCGCTGGCCGATTGGATTCCGATCGCATCGCCAATCGCCAAAATCCATTCCTTTTCAAACGGAATCGGTGTGGGAGCGTCGATGGGCGTCGTCGTGCTTGAGCCCGACGTATCGGTCAACGAAACTTGCAGGCGATCCTGGCTTCGCCCCAGCTGAAAATAGCATCGCAGGCCGCCTTCGCTGGCGACCGGTTGGGTGTAATTCACACCGACGCCATCGCCATCGGTGCTGGAGACGACGACGCTTTCGGCCGCTCCTTCTTGTCCCGTTTCAATCCGGCATTCGGCCCACATTCCCACTCGGCCACGACCATCGATCCCGGCTGTCGCCGTGAATTCTGCCGCGCCGGCGGGGCCAACGGAGGCCAGCAGCAACGCCAACGCAACCAACAACGGCAGCGAAAGCCAAACAGATGGATTGCGTGTTGTCCTGGCGATCACGGTTTCTCTTCGTTCGGGCAGATGCAAACCAAGCGACTGCACCCAGGACAGCCGCTGCCATATTTTTCGCTGATCGCTTTGGATAGATCGATGTCGGCGACGTTGGCGATCGTCGCCAACCAAGCCAGCACGTCGGCGAACTCCGCCGCTAGGTTCTCGCGGTCGTCGCCTCGCAACGCCGCCGCCAGTTCGCCAATCTCTTCCATCAACCACATGAAGGTGCCGTCGACCCCGCGGACGACATCCTTCTCGTAATACATCGCCTTGATCTTCTGCTGAAAATCGGTGAGCGAGATCTCGGGTTTTGGTTCATTCATCAAGTCGATTCCAATACATACAGAGGGGCTAAAATTGTAACCGCCCTGCGATCGAAGGATAGGCTGTCTTCATTTACGCAGCTGACGCCGGAAAAGGTTCAATTGCGGCGGATGAGCGGAGTCTCTGTTTGGCGGCGTAATCTCTTCGTTTACGCAGCTGGCGACGAAAAAGGTTCAGTTCAGTCGAGCAAAAAACGGGCGTCGGCCCAAACCGCGTGGTCCCCGCTGCTGCCATCTCCCGCGTCGCGGACCATTAGCACGATCAGCTTTGAATCGCGAACATTAATATCTAGCGAAATCGCGGCGTCGCCGGGCCGCAGCGTGGGCGACGTGAACTGCGTCCGAACCGCTTTGGTTGCGTCGGTCGTCAAAACCTGGAAGACCACGCTCCCGGTAGCCGTCGACTGGTCGTCACCCGTCGCCATTCCAACCGTCGCTTGAAACCGAGTCGCGCCGGGTGGGATGCGGTACGCTGCTTGAGCGTTTGCGTGCATCGATAGGCCATGTCGGTAGCGGTATCCGGCGATGCTCAGCGGTTCGCCGCGAAGTCCGCTGTCGGTGGCCAGAGGCCATTGTAATTCGGAGAGAGAGGCTTGCTGCTTGAATGCCAGAGCAGGCTGCTGGCTGAGCCAGTGCGTTGCGTCACGAACTGGCTGGATCGATTGCACCGCGGCGGAAAATTGATCCCAGTCGCCAGCAAACGCCAGGCTTTCTCCGCTGGCTAGTTCCAGTTCGATCGCGCCGTCGGTTCGCTGGATCGATCGGATCGCCAATCGCGTGCCATCGTCCAGCCCGAACCAAAAGCCTGATTTGGCGGGGCGGATCGGGTGCAACAGCGGACTCAATACGATGCCGCGGAGTGTCGATGCAGCGATCGCGTCGGTCCGTTCGCCGCGACGCAGCTTCCACGTCGCACCAAATGCCAACGGTGCGTCGGCGATCGTCGGCGGAAACTGCAGCACGCCGGCGATCTCGTCTCCGGAAACGTTCAGCAAACGATCGTCTCCGCCGTCGGCTTCGGCAATCGTCTCGAAAATAGAGGCCCGCGCGAGCGGTTGCGTCGGCAATTGCAACGCGATCGCGCGAACGTTTGTCAACGACAGCGTCGTTCGGAAGTAACGCCCGGCGATGGCGACCTGGTCCTTTGCAATCCGTTCGATTCGGCCGACGACCCACGATCCATCGACCATCATCAGCCCTGACGCAAAATCGGCGATCGGTTCGTGGCCATATCGGATCAATTGATCGGCAGCGACCACCAACGGTTGGTTCTTGTCGTCGAGAAAGGTCAGCTGGTCGGGCGACTCGAAATCGGAAAAGGTCGCCGCAACGAGACCGCTGTTCAGCAGTAGATCTTCTGCCGGAACGATGTCCGCCAGTGAAATAGCCATGCAAAATGCAAGGACGCAGCGATGCATGAGGAGCCTTTGAGTGAATCGAGTCGAAATGAGTCCTCTAGTTTAGCCGCATGGGCAACATCTCGCGCGGTGACAGACTACGTAGTCAGCTATGGGGCTGAAACGCAGAGTCGGCTGGGTGCCACTGGCTTTGCCAGTACGTTTGGTAATCGAAGTGGCAAGGACTGGCAGCACCAACATCAATCTCCAAATACCTTCTGAGGTGTAGGCTGGCCCTTTTCGAAAGCCACCGATACCCATTGCCACTGGGGGCCGAATGCATCGGGTAATCGTTGGACGTTTGTCGGGGAACACTGGCAGAGCCAGTGGCACACTAGGAACAACATGTCATCAGCCAATGGCACACTATAGGAACAACATGTCGTCAGCCAATGGCACTCAGTTGTTGTTCGTTACCGTTGGAAGATCGGCAGCAGGCTGCGGCTGGGTGGCACTGGCTTTGCCAGTGCGTTTGTGATCGAAGTGGCAAGGCTGGCAGCACCAACAACGATTTCCTGAAACCCTTTGAGGTGCACGGCCTGCCCTTTTCGATAGCTTCGGATACCCATTGCCACTGGGGGCCGAATGCTTCGGGGAATCGTTGGACGTTTGCCGGGGAACACTGGCAGAGCCAGTGGCACACTAGGAACAACATGTCATTAGCCAGTGGCACTCAGTTGTTGTTCGTTACCGTTGGAAGATCGGCAGCAGGCTGCGGGGAGTGTTTAATATGATGCAGGCCATTGCGGTGGCGTAGGTTCGGTCGGTGTAATCGAGCCAGCTGCCGTCGTTTAATTGTGCCGACAACAGGATGTCTCGCAGCTGTTCGTACCAAGCTTTCCATTCGGAGCCGCCTCGCTGCCAGAGGGCCTGTACCGAATAATAGTGTGCGTAAAAGAAGTAGTTGTTGCGTTGGGGCGAGAAGTTGTGACCGGCTCGATTGCTGAGGAAATCGTAGCCGTCGTCGAGCTCTTTTCCGCGGTAGCGCCCCGCGTTTTGAAGAGCCACGATCGCGCCGGCGGTCAGCGGGAATCGGCTCTCCCCGCCGGTCAATTGGTACATGAATCCGCCGTCGGGATTTTGGCATCGCCGCACGTAATCGACTGCTCTTTCGATCGTCTCTCCCGGAACGAAGGTCCCCGCGTTGCGAGCCGCTCGCAAAGCCATCATCTGGCAAATCGTAACCGACAGATCGGCGTCGCGCGGCTCGGGTTCATAGCGCCAGCCCCCTTCGCTGTTCTGCGACCGGACGATCAAATCGACAGCGTTGTTCAACTTGCGTTGCAGGTCCTTGCGGTCGCTGGTCCCATAGATTTCGGCGAGGAACAGCGTGGCAAAGCCGTGGCCGTACATCGCCCCGCGGCTTACCGATTCGCGTCGGATGATGAATCCCGTTTCGTCTTCACACGCATTGGCGATGTAGTCGACGCAGCGATCCAGCGCCGCGCCGTGCGGGCCGCGGTCGGGCAGACTGCCTCGCGACAGCATCGCCAGCCCGGCCAAGCTGACTACCGCGACGTTGCGTCCCAGACCGGTGCCACGGCCATCGCCAAAGCTGCCGTCGGCGGTTTGACGCGCGACCAGCGAGCTGAGTCCGCGATCGATCGCAATCGAGACGGCGGGCGTGTAGAGCGGATCGTCGCCCGTTTGAGCCACGGCCGCGGCGGGCAAGGTCGCTGCGGTGAGCAAGCCGATCGATCGGCCGATCAGATCGCGCCGCGAGATCGTTTCGTTCCGTGCGAGGTGGGTGGTCAAGGTTTCGCATCCGAACCGGAGGAGAGTTGGCGGAAGTATTCGGTGATCGCATCGCGATAACGGGGCAGAAACTTTTCGGGCAGCGTCGCCTGCAGCTCGCCACGAATCCGCTCGGGCAAGTGTCCCCACACCGCTTCCCGCATTCCTTGCAAAGGGCCCGCGTTGACGATCACGTCGGTGCTGCTGCCGACTTCGGATCCGGGCTGCGTTCCCAGTTCGGATTGCTGCGGTTGCTGGCTCTCGCGGTTCGGATCGGTCTCCGGTTTCTGGGGCCCCGCCTGCGACATCTGCTGTTGCTCGCTACGCTGCGACGACTGGGATTGGTCTTGATCGGCGTTTTCCGCCGATTGATCGACGATCGTCTGCAGCATTTCCAACGCCCGTCGCTGGGCGGCTTGCGTTGCCGGTCCGGCATCACCGTTGCCAAGCCCCGCGATCGCTTGCTGCATTTCGCGATCGACAGCCTGCAGCGTTTGCAGCATGGCATCGACAGGCTCTGCGGCGGCTTGTGGGGCGTCGGTTTCAGGTTCCGGCTTGTCGTTCGTTTCCGCTTCGGCTTGCATCGCCTCGTCCAATAAACCGTCCAGATCGCCCAGCAGATCGGCAGCCGGCGGCGGTTGGTCGCCGCTTGGTTCCGGCGGTTGGGCATGAGCGATGCCAGCTAACCCGGCGACCGCGAGAATGAACGACGCCATGAACGCGACAGTCGCGATGCAGCGGAGGCGATTCGCAGTCGATGCTTTGCTCACGGGGAAGTTGTCCTTGCGGGGCGGATTCACGTTTTGGCGGTTCGTGTTATTGTAGCAGTTTGCTGCGATTTGAACTGGGGACGGTCCCGGCCGATCGGAATTCGAAGCTGGGGATTTTTGTCAACGTTATGTTTGGTTTGGACGTTCGCTTGCAAGCTGTCTTCGATCAGGTCCGTTGCCCGACGCATGTCGACGTCGGTTCGGATCACGCGCGGCTGTTGGCGGCACTGCTGAAAAGTGGCCGGATCGAGCGTGGGATCGCTATCGAAAACAAGCAGCAGCCGTTTGTGAACTCTCGTCGTCGGTTGGCGAACCTGGCCGCTGACGTTCGCTTTGGCGATGGACTGGCGGTCCTGGAAGCGGGCGAAGCGGAGAGCTTGAGCATTTGTGGGATGGGCGCCGAGAGCATCGTGCAGGTCCTGGAAGCGTTCCCCGATCGCGTCCCACCACGCGTCTTCTTGCAGCCGAATCGGCAGCCCGAATTGGTGCGCCGGTGGGGATTGCGCGGCGGTTTTCATTTGGTCGACGAACGGATCGCCTGCGGCCATTGGCCCTATTCGATCCTCACGTTTCAGCGCGCTGCCGATCGGGACGACCCGGCTTACGATGGCGTCGATCGCGATGCGGCACTACTGTTTGGTCCGCTGAATCTGCGACGCCGGTCTGCGGTTCTGGAGCGGGTGCTGCGCGAAGAGCTGGAATATTTACAGCGATTCGATCGGATGGAACCGGCCGGAATCCGGCGTCGCGAAACGATCGAAGCGGTGCTGGCGACGTGGTCGGAGACGCCAGCGACGCAGACGCGATAACAGTAGTCCGCGGCGTTGCGTGAAGTTGGGAACCGCTGGCGAGCAAAAATCTGCTTTGTTTTTGACTCTTGGGAATCGTCGTCGAATGTACGACGCAGTTGGGCGTGTTAAAGTGACGCCACCGGTTGTCCGACAGCTCGTCCTCCCGCCCACCATCGCAGAGAACTCTCCTCATGCAAACGCTCGACTATATCGTCATCGTTGTCTATTTGGTCGTGATGATGGGAATGGGGATGCATTTTGGCCGCGGGCAATCGCGCCGTGAGTTTTTTGCCGCCGGCGGTTCGATGGGCTGGATGGTGGTCGGGCTGAGCGTGATGGCGACGCTGTTTTCATCGAACAGCTTTGCGATGTATCCATCGGTTGGCTACGGCGACAGCTTGCGTGTCGGGATGATGTTGGTGGGGGCGACGTTGATGTCGCCGATCGTGATTTGGGTTTTCATTCCCGTCTATTCGCGATTGAACTGCACGACGGCGTACGAATATCTGGAGCGTCGGTTCCATGTTTCGATCCGCTGTCTGGCCAGCGGTTTGTTTATCTTGTTGCGAATCGGGTGGATGGCGTCGGCGACGTTTGCGGCTTCGTTGGTGATCGCCAGCGTCTCGCAGGTGCCGCAAGTCACGGTCATCCTGTCGCTGGGAGCCGTCTCGATTCTGTATACGATGGTCGGTGGATTGCGAGCGGTGATGTGGACCGACGTGCTGCAGTTCTTTGTTTTTGCCGGGACGATTCTCGTCGCCCTTTCGCTGCTGATCTACACCAGCGGGATCGGCTTCACCCAATCGATCAGCAGTTATTTCGAAGGCCGCTCCAGTATGTTGGTCGACTGGACCCCTTCGATGACGCTCAAGCATGGCAGTTGGGCGGTGCTGATCGGTACGTTCCTGGAAGCCCTGTCGGCCTTTGGTGCCGACCAAGTCGCGGTGCAGCGGTACATCTCTGCCAAGTCGGAACGGACATCGCAGATCGGTTACCTGGTGAATCTGATCGGGATGTGGTTGGTGATCCCCGGCCTGCTTTTGATTGGCGTCGGGCTGTTTGCGTTTTATGGCGAAAACCCCGCTGAATTGCAGCCGCTGGTGCAAGGCGTGAGCGTGGGCGAGCTGCCGTCGCCGCTCGAATCGGTTGCGATGCGCGATGCGGTCTTGGCGGCGGGAGTGCAGGACAAGGTCTTTCCCGAGTTTGCGCGAATGCACTTTCCACCGGGGATGGTGGGATTGTTTCTTGTTGCGTTGATGGCGGCGGTGATGTCCAGCATCGACTCGGGTATCCACTCGGTCACGACGGCGATCATCGTCGATTTTCGCGACCGTTTGATGCCCTCGTGGAAGCCCGATGACAGTGCCCACGACGTTGGATTGATCCGTGGTTTGTTAGTCGTCGTCGGTGTGTTGAGCGTCACGTTGGCTTGTTTTGTCGGGCCGCTTGGCGATGTGTTCGACATCGCCAAGAAACTGACAGCCTCCTTCGGCGGCCCGCTGTTGGCTGTCTTTATCCTCGCCTTTTTCTCGCGCAAAGCCCGCGCTGCGGCGGTCTTTCCGGGGACGTTGATCGCTGCCGCAGCAACGATGGCGATGATGTATCATTTCGACCAGTGGTTCTCGATGTGGTTCTGGCCAGTTGGGTTTGGATTGACGTTGGTGTTGTGCTTTGTCATCAATCTCTGCTTGCCGCGGACAGCCGGATCGGGTGAAGAACCGTTAACCTTTGCAACCGTGATGCGACAAAACCCCAAGCGTGAGCAGGAGCTTCCGTCCGAATGAAATTCTTGAATTCAACTGCCCCGGCCATCCGGGCGCTCGATCGTCAGCAGACCTTGGTCGTCTTTCCGACCGCGGCGGTCGAACAGCATGGCCCTCACCTGCCCTGCGGCACCGATACGTTGATCAGCGACGCGATCGCCGACGCGGTGGAAGCTCGGGCGCCCGATCGCGTCTTGCGTCTGCCGACTCAGTGGATCGGAGCCAGTGCGCATCATCGGCGTCTCGGAGCGACGTTGGACAGCGAGTTGCCAACGTACATCCAACTGTTGTGCCAGACGTTGCAGCCGCTGTTGGAGATGGGATTCTGCCGTTTTCTGATCCTCAACGGACACGGTGGCAACATCGATCCGATGCGCGTCGCGGTGCGTCAGTTGCAGTCGCAGTGGCCCGATCGGCTGTTGGCGGCGGCTTCTTATTGGTCGATCGCCGAGTCGGTGATCGCCGATCATTTGACGGGCGAAGATAAAGCGGTTGGCCACGCGTGCGAAGCCGAAACGGCGTTGATCCTGCATCTGCGTCCGGAGCTTGTCGACACTGCGGCCGTCGAGTCGGCGATGGGATGGAAGCCCGACGCGGTCGAAGGAATGTTCATCTGCCGGGACATGAAGCAGCGAACCGCCGCTGGAGCGACGGGCCGCCCCGATCTGGCGACTGCGGAACAGGGACGCCAGATGTTCGAAGGAATCGTCGATCGAGTGAGTGTTGCCGTCGACCGATTATTGGCCGAACCGTTGCCCAGTTAGCCGACGACGCGCGTGTCGAGGGCCTCCGACGCGTGTTGGCGTTTAACCGCGTGGGCAACGCCCCGCGGTTTGAAGTTCTTCAGATAGGATCGGCTTGGGGGAGAACGCGCGGCCCGCTGGGCACGCGGTTAAACAATCCACCGGTAGACACGCGAGCTATATAGCTTTCGGCCCTTTGCCCTTTATTTGCTCGACGTTTCAGCGGGCTGCGGTTTGGGGGCCGCCAGTTGCTTGGCGACTTCACCGGCGATCATGTTCTCGATTTTTTCGGACCACAGGCCGGGGATGCCGTAGTAGACGTTCGATCCGCCCCCTTCGTAGCCTCCTTCGTTGAGGACGCGGCGCGAGGGGATGTAGGCCATTACGTCGTTGCTGTATCCGGCAACCCAGATCATCGTCGGGCTATCGTCCGGCGTGCCGGCGGCTGTCGATTTCAGCCGCAGCGCGTAATCGACGACGACTTCGCCGCCCAGGAAGACCATCCGAATGTCGTTGCCAATTTTCCAGCTGGCGACCGGATAGGGATAGGTTTCGTCGAGCGTTTTCGCGTTGCCCAGTCGACCCAAAATGTATTCCGCTCGGCCGCGTTCAAACTTGTTTTTTGTTGTCTCGCGGGTTTGGATCACTTCTTCAACCGTTGGCACATCGACCAACGGAAGGTCGAGTTCGGTGTAGCTGGTTTGCAGCGAGGATTCAACTGGGTGGACAAATCCTTCGACGACTTCGGCAACCGCTGTTCCCAATCGCTTGCCGTACTGTTGAGCCAATTCGATCGTTCGCCGTGGCAAGGGGTTTTGGTCGGCGCCGCAGCCCGCCCAGAACATCGCGATCGCTTCGGGGTAACGCTCTTCGACTTCGATCTGAGCGTAGCCGGGATAGTCGCCCGACCACTGATAGATGCCCAGCACGGTGGCGTGACAAGCGTAACCGAAGACGACAGTGCGTAGCTTTTGATCGGCGTCGCGGACCAACAGGACGGGGACGTCGTGGTCGGAGGGGCCGTTCAGTTTTCCCTGGACTCGCAGGGCGGGGACATCGTTCTGAACGTTGTCGCGTCGGTTGACGGCGACGCTGCAGCGGCCGTTGCCCCAGGTGAGCCAACTGGGCTGGAGCGATTCAAAAGAAGAGTCGACGATCGATACGATCTTCTCGACCAACTGTTGCTCGTAATCGTCCAGTTGCTGCTTCTGCTCTTCCGGCACCTGTACGTAATGCAGTGGTCCCAGGTTCGCACCGACAGCCGGCCCGGTGTGGGTGTGGGAGCAATTGATTGCGATCTGGTCGCGCGACAGATTGTGTTTCTTGCCGATCTGGTCGCAGATTTTTGTCGCGGTGTCGCGATGGATGCCGACAAGGTCCAGAGTGATCAGGACGGCGGTGTGCCCCGCCGCGTCTTGCAGCACCAACGACTTGGCCCACAGGTCAGTCAACTTGCCTTCGGCTGGATGGTCGCGGCCACCGTAGCCTGCCATCCAGATCGGTTCATCGGGAGTGATCGAGATCCGTGCCGAACCAGCTTGCCAGGGCTGAGCCGATGCGGAGAGTGGCAGTAACGCAAGGATGAAACATGTGAGCCATTTCATGATGTGGGACCCTTTGGTTAAAAGGTTGTGTCGCGTATTAAAAACTGCGACGGCGGGAAAGGAAGGCAATGCGGCGGGGCGCATTGAGCCGGGAGGTGGGACGGCGAATCCTAGGAGATCACCGCGTTTTGTAGGTCGGATTCCGCGTCGCCGCGGAATCGCTTCAGGTCACGGCCGATGGGCCAATGCTGGATAAGAGCTTTCGGGCTTAGTGCAGCGTCAACACTAAAATTTAAGGTAGTGGACGAGGTCACGAGTCCTTTCGCGCCAGAGATTATGGGGACTCGTGACCTCGTCCACTACCGTCAGTCCCAAAAACCAAAGTTTGACAAACCAATAGGATCTCATCGAGGCGATGGGATCGATCGGCCGAGGCCAGGGATCAGGTGTCGATGATATCTTCCGCCGAGAAGATCGGCGCTTTGTTCTCTTCGACGTTCTGTTCCTCTCGCCACGGCTTCTTGTTTTTGTAGCTGTCGAGTTCCTCTTGCAGTTGTTTCAACTGTTCGTGGCTATCCTCTTTGCCCAGGTCGACAGCTTTCTCGGACCATTCCAACGCTTTGTCGAAGTCGCCCGTTTCGGCGTACGCTGCGGCGAGTGTGCTGAGGATATGAGCCTGCTTGTATTCGGTCAGCTTGGCCGCTTGTTCGGCCATTTCGAGCGAACGAGCGCCGTTGCGGACCGCGTCTTGAGGGCTGGTTGCCATCACCCAAGCCAGGTTGTTGAGGATCCCTGCTTTGCTCTCGTCGATCTCGATTTCGGCTTTCAGAGCCGCTTCGTAGTCTGCGATCGCTTCTTTGTGTTCGCCAACGCTCAGCCGCGTGTCAGCTCGGATTCGCAGGGCTCGCCAGTTGCCCGGTTCGCGGCGAATGACATCGGTGGTGACATCGATCGCTTTCCGCGGGCGGTTGTCCATTTGATAGAACGATGCCAATTGGATCGCCCAGGTGGCGTTTTCGGGGAAGCTGCGGACCAACAGTTTCATGTCGTTGATCGCATCGGGCAGCCGTCCCTCTTCGGCCGACAGGTAGGCTCGCAGCAGGACGCCCTGCACGCTGCCGGGATTCAATTCCATCGCTTTGTCCAAGTCGCGACGGGCCGCGGCGGTGTCGTCGCGGCTGAGATAGATCTCGGCCCGAGCGAACAGCGATGCTGGATCGCGAGGCTGCAGTTCGATCGCTTTGTTGAGGTCCGCGATCGCTTCGTCCAGTTTGTCTTCGGTGCGATAGATCGCCGCTCGCAATTGATACAGCGACGCATCGGGTTTGGCTTTCAATCCATCGTCGAGGATCGTCTTGGCTTCGTCCAATCGCTTCAGTTCGGCAAGCGCTTTGACCGCCGTCGCGGTGACGCGGGTGTTGGTCGGATCGACTTTCAGAACGTGTTGCAGGTCGGCGACCGCTTCGTCGAACTTCTGTTGTTGGAAATAGAACTGCGATCGGGCTTGGTAGGCTTCGATGTTCTCGCTGTTCGTTTCGATCGCCTTATTAATGTCGGCCAGCCGCGCTTCGATGTCGGTTTGCATCAGCGCTCGCAGCATGTAGGCTTCGCTTTGCGCCTGTGGATCTTCTTGTAAAGACTCCACGGCTGCTGCGGCAGCTTTTAAAGCTCGGGTCCGGTCGCCGCCGGGCAACGCGTTCAAGCGGGCGATCAGCGTCTGCGCTTCGGCGAGCGCGGGATCGTTGTCGACAGCGGTCTCGAGGTGCTTGAGCGCTTCGCCACGCAGTTGAGCCAGATTTCCGGCTTGCGGTTGGCGGAACATCTGTTGAGCGATCGCCTTGCCCCGTTCCAACGCCACGCCAGCTAGCATCTGCTTGGCAAAGCCTTCGTTCTCTTTGTCCAATCCCTTGGCGAGAGCCGATTGCAACAGATCGCCGATCTTATTTAAGTCGTCCAGCGTCTTGGCGTCCAACCGCATGACCATCGCTTCGTCCAAATCGGGCTGTCCCTCGCCATCGGCAAAGGCCAGCGGGGCGGTTCCCCCAAGAATCGATAGCACTGCGAGCAGCAGCGGAACGCGAATAGCGTGGTGGAACAACATAGATCCCTCTCCGTGTGGATTGTGTTTCATCGGTGTTTGGTTCGAATGGATCGCGATGCGAGAATCGACCAGTTTGGCCGGGCGTTTGTGGCAGGAAGCGGCAAGCCTGTGTTTTATTATGGCCTGTTTGGCTAAGCTACGCCAACGGTGATCTCGCCGCTTCTGACCAGAACTCGCCCGAAATTGACTCGATTGCCCAGCTTCGGGTGCCAACCAGCGGGTAGGATCGGGCGGGTTGGAGGTGAAACGAACGTTGGTTCCCGCGGCTCGACGACTGGTTCGGTACAATGGACCGGTGGAGAATTGAGAAAGATCGATTGCCAGGCCCCGTCATTTCGCGTTTTAAAAGACTGGCCGTTTCGGTCGATGAGAAGAGACAGGATGAGGGGTTCGATGAGAAATACTGTTCAGCGACGCCGACAACCACGTGCCAACCGCCCTTTGCCCTGGTGGCGAGTCGGCCCCTGTTTGTTAGCAATCGCCGCCTTGGCCTGGCTGCCGTCGTTTGGGACGCCCATTTCGACGGCGACTCCCGCGGGCCAGTCGCCGCCGATCGAAGCGACTCTCGTCGCCCATTGGCAGCAGCCGGCGGCCCCTCCAATTTCGCTGCCGGAAATCGATCCGTCGGATCTGGAAGGAGATGGATCGGGAGATGGCACGCCGCTGTCGGCCGCAGGAATCGAAAAAAATCTGAAGGGTTCGATGACCAAGGAGCAGCTGTCGGCTGCTGATTTGGCCGCCGCAAATCAGATGGTCGAACAGCTGACGCCGGTCGATTGGTTGGGCCCGCTGGCACCGGTCGCTTTGTCTCCCTTCTTCGGAATCACGTGTCTGTCGGGGCTAGCGCTGTGGAGTCCCGAGTGGATGCCGGGGAATGGTTTGTTGGACGCCGCAACGCCGCTGAAGAACCCGAACCTTTTCTGGGCCTTCGCCGCGTTGACGATCATCACTTCGCTGCCGCGGTTGTCGAAGGTCAGCAAGCCGATCGCGGTTGCTGTGGACAAGGTGGAGGCTTATGCCGGGATCATCACGTTGATCGCGATTCGCTACATCGCATCGCCAAATGAAGTCTTGGACGAAAGTCCTGAAATCGTCGAGGCGGGGATCGTCTCGGGGACCGTGGGGGCTCTTCTATATGTTGCGATGGTGATCAACGTGTTGGTGATCAACAGCGTCAAGTTCTTCTTTGAGTTCTTGATCTGGTTGACGCCGATTCCATTTCTGGACGCCTGTTTCGAATTCGCCAACAAAACGATGTGCGCGGGGCTGATGGCTTTGTATGCGCTCAGCCCGACGCTGGCGACGCTGTTGAATCTAGCGGTCTTTGTCGTCTGTTTGCTTGTCTTGCGATGGATCAACCGCCGCGTTCACTTCTACCGGCACATGGTGTTCGATTCGTTGTGGCCGATGTTCCAGAAGACGTACGGGCGGCCGTCGCGGGCTGAACTGGTCGTCTTTCCCAAAACCGATTGGAACGGCTTTCAGGATAAGGCCTGTATCACGCTCTGCCGCCACGATCGGGGATGGACGATGCGGCAGAGGCGTTGGTTTCGAACTCCGTTGACCAGCGATCTGCCTGCGGATGCGAAGCTGAAGATCACGCGCGGTTGGTTGACTAATACGTTGGAGATCAGGGCAACCGAACCTGTCGTGATGATCTTCAGCCGTCGATATCACGGCGATTTGCACACCGTTGCCGAATTGATCGGTGCGGAGGTGGAGGTGGTCGAGGAGACGCCGCAGCCGAAGCCGGCGAAAACCGAATTCGCCTGAGCCCCTGCCCGGCTTCGCGCATCGCGAACGCCCCTTTATGGTTTACTCTGGGCCGCGACGATGGGAAGTCTATCGGTAACGCTAGGCCTCGGTTTTTCTCGGGACATCGGTGATTCGTGACATATCTTGAGGCGTTGACGATCCGGTTGGCTCAAGGTGCGGCGGAGCTGCCCGAAGCGATGCGGCAGCGACAGGGCGATTGGCTGTTGGCTCAACAGCGACCCGACGGCGGTTTCGCCGGTCGCGAAGGGGGCAGTGATCTATATTACACCGCCTTTGCTCTGCGGTCGTTGATGATCCTGGGCCTGTTGGATGGCGAACCGGCCGATCGCGCCGCCGAATTCTTGAAACAGCGGTTGCAAGGACGCGAAGCGATCATCGATCTGATCTCGTTGATCATGGCGGCCAAGATGCTGGAGATCTCCTCGGGGATCGATGTGATGCAGTCGGCCAACGGCGGATGGCAGGATGCGATCGCCGAGCTGTTGGAAACGCTCCGCCGCGAGGACGGAGGGTATGCGAAGAGTCCCGAAGGGCGAGCCGGCAGCACCTATCAAACCTTTCTGACGCTGTTGTGTTACGAATTGATCGAACGCTCGCCGCCGGAACCTCGCCAGATCGAAGCCTTTATTCGTGGCCAGGCTCAGGTCGAAGGTGGCTTCTTGGAAATTCGCGTCGGCAAGCGGGCGGGAGTGAATCCGACGGCGGCGGCGATCGGTGCGCTGCGGGTGCTACAGAGACTGGATGAACCGACACAGCAGTTGACGACTGAATTTCTCGCCGAAATGCAGATAAATGATGGCGGCATGACGGCCAACACGCGGATTCCTATTGCCGACTTGTTAAGCACATGTACGGCGATCGTGACCTTAACCGATCTGCAATCGTTGGATCAGATCGATCGGGCCGCTGCCACGCGTTATGTCCATAGCATGGAACGGCCGGGGGGCGGGTTCGCCGGATTCGAAATGGATCCGGCCGAAGACGTTGAATATACCTTTTATGGGCTCGCCGCATGTTCGTTGCTGTCGTTGTGATCTTCTTCGGGTGGCGGGGATGAAGGAATCGACGACCGACACCGAACCGCGAGACGACGCGGCGGTTGCGTCGACGCAGCGGCGTCGCCAAATCGTTTCTTGGCTGGCCGCCGTCTGCTTCTTGATCGGTGTCGTGCTGACCGCCGGTCGCATCGTCTTGGCCTATCAAACCCCTGGCCCGTTCGACCCTTCGCGGCAGGGTTACTGTGACTTTCACAACGGTGTCTATTTTCCGGCACTTGCGTTTCGGGAAGGCGTTTCGCCGTACAGTGCCGCTTATGTCCAGCAGTATCCGGTCGAGCGGTCGATCCCGTTTTATTCCCCCTTGGTCCTCGCACTCCACACTCCGTTGACCTGGTTGCCGTTGGCGGTTGCCGAAGTCGTGTACTTCATTGTGTCGCTTGGCATGCTGTTGGGAATCGCCTGGCTTACCGTCCGCTGGACGACTGGCAGTGCCGGTGCGGGATGGCGTTGGGATTGGTTTTGGATCGTTGCGAGCGGTTTGGTCTTCACGCGTGGTGGGCAACAGACGCTCTTCACCGGTTACTTCACATTCGAATTGATCCTAGGAGCATTGCTTGCTGTCCACTATGGCAAGACGCATCCCTGGCGGAGTGTGCTGGGGTTGGTGGTTATTTCGTGCAAGCCGACGTTTGTGCTGCCGATCGCGGGGTTGATGTTGTTTCGCGGCAACTTCAAAGCGGTAACGCTTGCCGGAGTGATCTCGTTGGTTCTTGCGGTCGCTTGTTTCGGCTGGTTGATCCAGTCGGGTTCGGCTTCGCAAATGATGTCCGATATCGGCACCAGTCAAGATGTCCATCGGAGCGATGATTACGAAGTACCGGCCAATACGTGGACGCGTATCGATGTCTTGGCGATCGTTGCGAAATGGACTGATTGGGTACCCGGCGATGCAACACATCTGGTGTGGATGATCGCGATCCTGTTGCCCGCCGCGATCGTGTTGTCGATCTATCACCGCCACAATCACGACGACGGTGCGGCGACGGGACTCAGCGGCGCGATCGTGCTGCTGACCTCCTTGGTCGCCATTTTTCATCAGGTCTACGACGCGATGATTTTGACGCCGGTGATCGTTGCGATTTTGATCGCGTTGCGACCGGCATGGGATGCGTTGAGCTGGCGAATGCGGATGTTTTTGGCGATCTCGATGTTGATGCCCGCTCTGAATTACGCTTCGAGTTTGATGGTCTTAAATCGCTTTCAGATCGATGGTTTTGCGAAGGATGTTGTCACCAGCCTGAACGCGATTTCGCTGCTAATCGCCTGCGTGGTGCTGCTGGTTTTGGCCTGGAACCGTCGTGCTGGCAAGGTGAGCCAGGTTTCTCTCTAAGGTATTCGCCGATGGGCAGTCGCCACCCGTTTCCGAGTCCGATCACACGCCAGCGGATACGGCAAATTGAAACATTGAATTGCCCTGGCGGTGTTGGCGATCGGCAATGCAGCGCGTCGCCCCGCCGTCTATACTGGGACTCGTCTTGCTAGTTTGAATTTGCCCCGTTCACCGAGGAGCTGAGAATGATGAAACTCACGCGTCGCAATCTTTTGCAATCCACGATCGTCGCTGGCGTCGCCGCTTCGAGTGTCTCCACCGCAACGACCGTGTCGGCTGCTAATGATTCCAACGTTCAATCGCTTCCCGAGGGTGCGGTGATTTTGTTTCAAGGGGATTCGATTACCGATGCCCGCCGCGATCGCAAGAAACAGACGGCGAATCAGTCGGCGGGGCTTGGCGATGGCTATCCGTTTCTGATCGCCGGTGGCCTGTTGGAGTCGCATCCGGCAAAGCGGTTGCAGATCCACAATCGTGGGATCAGTGGAAACAAGGTCCCCGATCTTGCGAAGCGTTGGCAAGCAGATTGTTTGGATCTGAAGCCGAACATCTTGAGCATCCTGGTCGGCGTGAACGACATCTGGCACAAGCTCAACGGCCGCTATGACGGTTCGGTCGCGGTCTACGAAAGTGGCTACCGCGAATTGATCGAGGGAACGTTGTCGGCGCTGCCCGATGTTCGCGTTGTCGTTTGCGAACCGTTTGTGCTGCGATGTGGTGCGGTCAACGACAAGTGGTTCCCCGAATTCGATCAGCGACGCGAGGCGGCGCTGCGCGTTGCCGATTCGATGAGCCTGACCGTGGTTCCGTTTCAGCAGATGTTCGACAAAGCGATCGACGAAGCCCCGCCGGCCTACTGGGCAGCCGATGGCGTCCATCCAACGCTGGCCGGCCATACGTTGATGGCGAAGACCTGGCGTGAAACCGTCGGCATCTAAATCGTCGGATGACCGACGCGGTGATTTTTCAAACGCATCGCTGGTTGTTTCCATCGCGGCTTGCTTTGACGCAGCCCGCGTGGCGAGGCCACACCAGCGTTTGCGTCGAATGGGAGGCTGCCAGAATCAATTGACGAGGGCGTCCGAACGCGAATCGATTGGCTGGCGGTTGCTTATTCGCTCGATTCGAAATCGATCATCGTCTTCGGAACGATCGCCACGCGGAGGGCGTTGAGTACCGCGAGGATGTCGATCACTTCTTGGCTGATCGCGCCAGCAACGGGAGGCAAATAGCCAGCCGCTGCGATCGTCATCCCGATGATGCTGAGCGCCATTCCACCGATGGCACTTTGCATCGCGATCCGCCGCATCCGCCGGCTGATGTGCAGGAATTCGTCGATCTTCCGCAGCGAACTGTCCATCACGACGACATCGGCCGCCGACGTCGTCACGTCGCTGTTCTGGCCGAACGCGATCCCCACCGTCGCGGCCATCAGCGCCGGGGCGTCGTTGATCCCATCCCCCACGTAGATGCTGTTCGCTTTGGCGGTCTCGGCATTGACGATCGCCAGTTTCTGTTCGGGGCTTTGGCTGCTGTAGACGCTTTGGATGCCAACTTGTTCGGCTAGGTAAGCGACTTCCGATTCCCGATCCCCCGAGACCAGCATGGTCCGCGAGATGTGATGCAGCGGAGCCAAGTGGCCGATGAATTTGGCACCGTCGGTTCGCGGGGTGTCGCGGAATCGGTAGGTCGCCGCGTACTGTTCATCGATCAAGATCACGCACTCTAGTCCCGCTTGTTGATCGGGAAGTTGTGACGCTAGTTCTGGTTGTTGTTTGAGCAGCTTGTTGCGGCTGGTGACCCGCACCGAAGTCTCGCCGACCTTGCCTCGCAAGCCTGCGCCGGGCCGCTCGCTGACCTCGCCAACGCTTAACATCGCAAGCCCCGCGGCTTTGGCCGCTGCGACGATCGCTCGCGATAAAGGATGTTTGGAATAGACTTCCAGACTGGCAACCCACTGCAAAACGTCGGCTTCCACAAATCCCGACGCCACGACTTGAGCTGTCAGATTGGGTTTGCCGTACGTCAGAGTGCCGGTCTTATCGAAGATCAACGTGCGGCAGGTGTCAGCCGTTTCCAGTGCCGAGGGATCGCGGACGATGATCGCTCGCCGCGCCGCTAGCGAGATCGATCCGATGATCGCAACGGGAATTGCGATCAGCAACGGACAGGGAGTGGCGACGACCATCACTGCTAAAAAACGAACGGGATCGCCGGAAAACGCCCAGGCGGCGATCCCGATCGCGACGGCCAACGGTGTGTACCAGGCACCCAGTTTGTCGGCCAGTCGCCGCATCTGCGGCTTGTTCTGTTCGGAGGCCGCCATGACTTCCATGATCTTGGCGTAACGGGAATCGATCGCCAGTTTGTCGGCTCGAATCAGCAGCGCCGTTTCGCCATTGATCGCGCCGGAGAGGACTGCTGAGCCGGGCGTCTTGGACATCATGTAGGGTTCGCCGGTCAGAAACGATTCGTCCATCACGCCGTGCCCTTCCACGACGCTCCCGTCGATCGGGCAGATCTCGTGAGGGAAGACCGAAACGATGTCGCCGATCGCAAGTTCCTGCAGCGGGACGTCGACGACCGATGCTCCCTGTTTGCGATGCGCGACCGATGGCATGCGTTTGCTGAGCGCTCGCAGTACCGACGACGCGCTGCGGACGGCGTAGGCTTCCAACGCTTCGCCACCGGAAAGCATCAGCACGACCAACGCCCCCGCCAGATATTCGCTTAACAACGCCGATGCGACAATCGAAATTCCCGCCAGCAGGTCGGAGCCAAACTCGCGCCGCAACATCTTCTGCAGCAGGTCGAAGACCAACGGCACGCCACCAAAAACGAACACCGCCCAGAGTGGAATGTTTGCCGCCAACGGACTGCTGGCCGTGCCGAACCGCAGTACCAGATGCACGCTGATCATTGCGACGGTGAAGATCGCGATCAGCGTTTCACGCGATTTCCACGTGGCAGGTGCGGGGGATGCTGGCAAGGGAAAGCTCGCATTGTGGAAGGGACGGAATCGGTTTTAGGATTCGCGATCGTTAACCTGGTGGTTGGTCAAACTTCGATTTTAGGCCTGATGGTAGTGGACGAGGTCACGAGTCCCCATAATCTCTGGCGCGAAAGGACTCGTGACCTCGTCCACTACCCCAAAATTTTAGTATTGACGCTGCACCAGGAGCGCGCCGCGTCTGCTAGTCCCGCGACGGTTCGTGCAGCGGGCTAGGAAGTTGTTTGGCGGGCTGTCTGCAGCAGACGCTGGCGCAGTTCTTCTTCGCCGACGGTCAGTGCGATCTCGATTCCGACGGCTCGCAGCGGCAGGCGGCCGATTCGCGAGGTTCTTAGTTTGACGAGATCCTTGTGCGTGCAGAGGATCGCTTCAGCCGCAGGATGTTGGTCGACCCAGGCGGTGAGCGTTTCGATATCCTCGCGGTCGAAGCGATGATGATCGGGAAAGGTTTTGCTGTCGATCAGCGTGGCGCCACAATCGGTGACCGTTTTTACAAACGCGTCCGGATTGCCGATCGCACTGAAGACCAGCACCTGTTGCCCGCGTAGGGTTTCGATCGGCAACGGATCGGCGGCGTGCGTCAGTAGCGCCGACGGTGCATGGACCGATTCAACCCACGTCGCCGTGGCGGCGAACCGTTGCACCGTCTCGCGGATCTGTTGGCGCTGCGCATCGGATGCGGCATCGCTGCGCGTCAGGACCACGACGTCGGCGCGCTTCAAACCTTTTAACGATTCACGCAACATGCCGCGTGGCAGTTGATACCCATATCCAAACGGACAGCTAGCGTCGATCAAGACGATGTCCAAATCGCGGTGCAGTCGGCGGTGTTGGAAACCATCGTCCAGCAGGATGACTTCGGTCTCCAGTTCTTCGACCACAACACGTGCACCCTCGACACGATCGGGATTTTGAACGTGAGGCACGTCGGGCAGACGCTCTTCCAGTTCCAACGCCTCGTCGTTCACCCCACTCGCATCGGCCCCGTACCCGCGACTGACGATCGCCACGCGAAGGCCTTCGTTGCGCAGCGCGCGAGCGATCCAAGCGACCATCGGCGACTTGCCCGTTCCGCCGGTCGTGATGTTGCCGACCGAGATCACGGGAACGTCGGCATGTTGGATCGACGAAGCATCGCGATCGTATTTGCGATTGCGCAGCGTAGTTGCGATGCCGTAAGGGATCGCCGCGACGCGGGTCGCCATGCGCAACAAACGAGCCAGCGGATCTCTCCGCTGGCCCGACATGATAGGACGAATATCCATTTACAGCGATTCGATGACCGAGTTGAACGTTGCGCTAGGCCGCATCGCGTTGCTCAGCTTTTCTGGATTGGGCTGATAGTAGCCGCCCAAATCGACAGGTTGGCCTTGAGCATCGCTGAGTTCGGCGACGATCTTCGCTTCCTGATCGGCCAACTGGCTAGCGACGGCTGCAAATCGTTGTTGCAGTTCGGCGTCTTGCGTTTGCGCGGCCAGTGCCTGAGCCCAATAGAGCGTCAGATAGAAGTGGCTGCCACGGTTGTCGATCTCTTTAACTTTTCGCGACGGCGACTTGTCGTTGTCCAGGAATGTTCCCGTCGCGGTGTTCAGTGTTTCCGCCAGAACCAAGGCTTTCTTGTTGCCCGTCTTGGTCCCCAGATCTTCCAGCGAGACAGCCAATGCCAAGAATTCGCCTAACGAATCCCACCGCAGGTGCCCCTCTTCGACAAATTGCTGAACATGTTTGGGAGCCGATCCGCCAGCACCGGTTTCGAACAGGCCACCGCCGGCCAGCAGTGGTACGATCGAAAGCATCTTGGCGCTGGTTCCCAGTTCGAGAATCGGGAACAGATCGGTCAGGTAATCTCGCAACACGTTACCGGTGACCGAGATCGTGTCCTTGCCTTCCTTCGCCCGTTGGCAGGCGTGCAGAGTGGCTTCGACAGGTGGCATGATCTGGATGTCCAAGCCCGCGGTATCATGTTCGGGCAGGTAATTGTTCACCTTGGCGATCAGGTTGGCGTCGTGAGCGCGGTTGGCATCCAACCAGAAGACGGCGGTCGCGCCGGTCGCTCGGGCGCGGGTGACGGCCAGTTTGACCCAGTCGCGGATTGGCGCGTCTTTGGTTTGGCACATCCGCCAGACGTCGCCGGCGGCAACTTCGTGTTGCATCAGCGTCTCGCCCTGCCCGTCGACGACGCGGACGGTTCCATCGGCTGGGATTTCAAAGGTCTTATCGTGCGACCCGTACTCTTCGGCCTTCTGTGCCATCAGGCCGACATTCGCGACGCTGCCCATCGTGGTCACGTCGAACGCGCCGTTCTTTTTGCAGAAGTCGATCGTCGCTTGGTAAACGCCCGCGTAGCAGCGGTCGGGGATGACAGCTTTCATGTCGTGCAACTTGCCATCGGGGCCCCACATCCGGCCCGAGGTGCGAATCGCGGCGGGCATCGATGCGTCGATGATCACGTCGCTAGGGACGTGCAGGTTGGTGATCCCTTTGTCCGAATCGACCATCGCCAATTCGGGACGCTTTTCCATTTCGGCGGCGATGGCGGCTTTGATTTCAGCCTGTTTCGCTTCGTCGAGTTTACCGAGCTTTGCGTACAGATCGCCCAGGCCGTTGTTCGGGTTGAAGCCGATTTCTTCGAGCTCCGCAGAATACTTTTCGATCACGTCGCTGAAGAAGACGCGGACGGCGTGTCCGAAGATGATCGGGTCGGAGACCTTCATCATCGTCGCTTTCATGTGCAGCGAGAACAGGACGTTGTTCTGGTGAGCGTCTTCGATTTCTTTGGCGAAGAAGGCTTGCAGTTTGCTGCGGCTGATTCGCGATCCGTCGATGATCTCGCCGGCTTGAATCGGGAAGTCCTTTTTCAGCACAGTCACCGAACCATCGGCTGCGACCAGTTCGATCCGAACGGTGCCGGCGGCGGCCATTTCATGAGATAGTTCGCTGCCGTAGAAGTCACCGTCGTCCATCGACGCCACGTGCGACTTGGAATCGGCTGACCAAGCGCCCATCGAGTGTGGGTTCTTCCGGGCGTACTGCTTTACTGGAGCGGCGACGCGGCGGTCGGAGTTGCCTTCGCGAAGGACGGGATTAACGGCGCTGCCAAGCACCTTGGCGTAGCGGTCGCGAATCTCTTGCTCGGCATCGGTTTTCGGTTCGGCCGGGAAGTTGGGCAGTTCGTAACCGTGCTGTTGCAGTTCGCTGATCGCGGCGTTCAATTGCGGGATCGAAGCGCTGACGTTGGGCAGTTTGATGATGTTCGCTTCGGGAGTCTTGGCGAGTTCGCCGAGTTCCGCTAAGGCATCGGTCTGCTGTTGGTTGGCGGGCAGGCGGTCGGAGAAGTTCGCCAAGATGCGGCCGGCTAGCGAGATATCTTTTGTTTCGACATCGATCCCCGCTGCGGTTGCAAACGCGCGGATGATCGGCAGCAAAGAACCTGTGGCCAGGGCGGGAGCTTCGTCGGTTTGCGTGTAAATGATCTTTGCTTGGGCCATGGATGTTCCTTTGGATGTCGGGCTACGGCAAACGCCGTAGTGACCGTTCTGAATAACGTTGGGTGAGTTGTCGTTGGAGGCGAATGGGGACGCAGTTCCTCCGCGGCAAGGGAGGGGCCACGCGTCGAACCCGCAATCGGCATCCGACGCGATTGTAACGGGGAAAGGTCAGCCGATGTAGCCGCCACGTTCCTCCGGGGACGACTTGTCGCAGGGCGAAACCGAACTGCCAAGCTGCGGAATCGCCGATGTTTGTCGATCCGATGACCCAACGTGTCACGCCGGCGAGCGACACTGCGGACGTTGTCATCACGCGTCGGCGTCGGCTGGCGAACTGCCAATCTTGGCAGCCGCTGCCGGACACGCCGCCGGTTAAAAACATTGGACGATTCGACAGGGAGGCTTCCGCAATGGTTCTTGATTCCGCGTTTTCGACAGTTTCGCATTGCCAAAACCAAGTCACATCGTGCGGCTTGGGATTAGCCGATAACTTTGCTCCCGCTGCGGCTGCCGCCGAAGTGCTGGCTGCGGCTCGAGTCGAACCTCGGGCGTATCAGCGGCGGATGGTCGTCGCGGCACTGCAGATGATTGCTGGTCGGCAGCGGTCGTCCGACGGGCACTTGGCTCCGGCGGCGGGGCGTGTTTTGGTGGAGAGTCCCGTTGGCAGCGGCAAGACGGTGATCGGACTGGCAATTGCCAGCGCGCTTCAGCGTGCGACCGGATGCCGCGTCGGCTGGGCTGCGATGCGGAGGAACTCGTTGGCCCGCGTGGCTGCGGAAAACGCGACGCGGCACTTTAACCTGGATCTGCAGACGATCAGCATGTTCGACAAATCGCCGGCAGACGTCGACCTGTTGGTTGTCGATGAAGTCGCCTGCGGTGGAACGGCGCAGATCGAGCGGCTGCACCGAAAATTGCATCCCCGTTGGACCCTGGGGCTGGCGGCAAACAGCGATCCGATCAAGTCCTGTTTCGACCGCGTGATCCGCGACGCGGGCGTATCGCAATTGATCGCCGATGGGCATTTGAGTCCGTACCGGCATTACACGCTTGACGAATATACGCCGGCGGTGGTTGCGAAGCTGTTGATGGAAGATCCCGATCGATGGGGCCAGTCGTTAGCGTTTTTCCAACGCCGACAGCAGGGCCTCGCCTGTGCGGGGCTGTTGCAGGAACAGGGAATCGCTTGCGAGCTGTTGGGGACCGGGGCGCATCGGGAGCGGCAGTTGGACGCGTTTGAACGAGGCAATGTGCGTATTTTGATCAGCACCGCTGCGGTGCCCGAATCGATCGATTGTCCCGAGCTGAAAACTGTCTTCTGTCGTCCGGCGGGGCGCAGCAGCATGTTGGACATGGCGGGGCCGGTGTTTAACAAGTCGGTTGGTCAGCCGATCAAGCAGGTCGTGCAGTGTCGGCAGGCGGCTTGGCCCATGTGGAAGAGTATTCCGGCGGATGAGCAATTTGTAGGTGTTCAGGGTGGTTGGCGAAGCGTGGTGGTGAATCGGCAGCTGGCGAAAATCGTTGCTCCATCGGATCCGCTTCGGTTGGCGTCGGAGTTCCCACGGCAGGATGTTTTCCTTGGGAGGGAGCGGTTGCGGTGTGCCAACGCGAGTCGCAGCGTCAGGTTTTAGGGTGCGTCAATTTAGCATCGAGCCGCTTTTTGATAGCACACCGCCGCGGCTGACCTTGCATCGTGGGAAGCAGTTGGGCTATTGAAGCAGGTTGTGGTTGGGATGCTGCGCGTTCGCTTCGTTTTTGGTGCCTTGGTCGTACTGGAAAGCAGGCTGCGTCTGCGGCTTGGATCGACATCCGTCGTTTGACAGAAAACAAAGGTCGCAGATATGTTCGGGCTCACTTTGAGATACGCAACCGTAGGGATTCTGACTTTAATGACGCAGCATGTCTTTGCCCAAATTACCCCCACACGAACGACTGCTGGAACCGCACAGTCGGTCGTTCGCTTAGAAGACCAATTGATCAACGGCTTGCGGGCCACGCGCGAAGAACAGCAAGCGTTTTTGAAAAGCGTTGTCGTGCTCAGCGAGCAGGGAAAGTTAGACAAGCGATTGATCAACGCGATCTACGTTTGGTCTCGCCGACGCCAGCCGCTCTATCCGTTCCCCTTCTTTGAACGGGGGCTTCGGATCGAAGCACAGAAGCGTGGGATCGCTTTGCCCGTCGTCAATCTCGTGCAGCGAGTTGGTGGCGTTACGCCACCATTAAGTATGGCTCGCTAGCGTGAAACGCGGACAGCTGGCGTGAATCGGGCGTTGGCGATAGATTGTCCAGGCACTGTTGTGTGCGGGGGACAGATGCCGGTCTGGCTTTTTCAGAGGCCTGTGACGGCGGAGCGACGCCAACATTCACCGCTGCCTAATTGTCGAACGTTGAAGGAAGCGATCCACTTTGATCACAAAGATTACCGGAAAACTGGCGTCACTGAGCGAAGAGTCGGCGATCTTGGATATTCCGCCGTTCGAGTACGAGGTCTTTATTCCCGATTTCACGCGGCGTCAGTTGCAGGGGAAAATCGGCACGAACATTTCGCTGCATACGTTGAACTACATCGACGGCAATGCGGCTCAGGGCGGTCGGCTGTCACCTCGCCTGGTCGGATTTGTCGCCACAGTGGAGAAACAGTTTTTCGAACTGTTCTGCAGCGTCGATGGGGTTGGCGTCAAAAAAGCGTTGCGTGCGATGGTCCGCCCTGTCAAAGAGATGGCGGTGATGATCGAGCAGCAGGACGCCAAGGGGCTGTCGAGTTTGCCAGGGATCGGCCCGGCGACCGCAGAGCGCGTGATCGCCAAACTGCGTCGCAAGATGCCTCGGTTCGCCTTGTTGGTCGGTCGCGATGCGACTCCAGAGGACGGAGAGGGGCAATCGGATGTCGTTCGCGACACGTTTGATGCTCTGTTAGCACTGGGCCATGGTGAAGCTGACGCTCGCCAATTGATTGACGATGCGATGGCAACAAAAAAGAAGTTCAAGGATACCGAGTCGCTGCTGACCGCGATCTACCAGAAGAGCACGCAATAATTGGGCCCAGCAAGCGATAGCTGTGCAGGCCGTGGTCCCAATGCTTCACCGCGAGCCCTCTTCATCATTTGAGTGCTTCGGATCAGTCGGTCTGTAAACGCTGTCGCCGCGGAGCATCGGCGGCCACGATCTCGGACCAGTCGCTATTCGTCTGAAGTTTTGGCTTGAAACTGCTCGAGTGCTTCGTCGGTGCTAACGACACTTGCGTAACCGAATGCGAGGGCGGCCATGAAGGCTCCATGCACTTGCTGGGAGGGGATTTTCTTGCCGAGAAATTCCAGTTCCAGTGTAGCGCAGGCGTCGTGAGCAACCGTGCATTGGTAACCAAAGTCGCTGGCCGCTCGCGTAACCGCATCGATGCACATGTGGCTCATTGCGCCGGCAATCAATACGCTATCGACGCCGGATTTGTCCAGAATCGCTTTCAGGTCGGTGTCGCGAAAGCTGTTGATTTGCTGCTTTTTGACAACAGGTTCTCCAGACGCTGGTTGGACAGAACTGTGATGTTCCGCTCCGTGCGATCCAGGAACAAAAAACGGCGCCTCGAGCGTGGGGAATTCATGACGCACATGCACAACCAGTTCGCCACGTTCTCGAAACGCAGAGAGCAAACGGCTTGCATTGGCCGCAACCGTTTCCACTTGGTCGAGTTCCCATTTGCCGTCGGGAAAGTAATCGTTTTGCAGGTCGACCAGAATCAATGCTGTTCGTTGCGTCATATCTTTATTCCGTCCTATTTGTTTTAAATTTAGTCGCACAAATTAAATCGTTCAGCGAACCTCTCCGCCGCCTCGCTCCAGCCTCACCGCGAAGCGTGGGGCCAGCCGCTGCAGTTGCCGTTCACTTGGCCGATCTCATCCGTGACACTATCGCAATGATCTAATTCAATAGGCTATGCGTTTGGGTTCAGCGGTTGCAAGCCCTGCAGCCAGCAGCACCGTACAGAATGCGTAGAGGTCGCAAGCGTCTTTTGATTCGATCTGTACCGTGAATAGAAGGGATGGGCTTGGAACCATCGCGATCCTGTTATTTTTGAGCCTGGGGATGCAGCATTGGTCGCAACGTCATAGCACGTCCCAACAGGATCGATGGTCGGTTTTCAAAGGAGTGAGGATTGTGGCAATGCGACAAATGGCTGGCGGCTTGAGTATAATCATCCGACCGATTGCTTCGTTCTTCACAAGCCCCCTTCTACCTTCGAATTCATTATGCAAAAGCCTCTCTTGTTTCGCAGTTTGGTCGTATTTGCTGTCGTGACTTTCGCGATCGCTGGTGTTCATGCCGACGATTGGTCTCAGTTCCGTGGCTCCAGCGGTAACGGGATCGCAAACGTGTCGCAGTCGCCGACGCGGTGGAGTGAGACGGAGAACGTCGTTTGGAAAACTCCCATCGCCGGAAAGGGATGGTCCTCGCCGGTGGTTGCCGATGGCAAGGTTTGGCTGACCACCGCGATCGAAGAGCGTGCCACCGAAGAGGAGCGGATCGCGACGCTGGAGCGGTTGATCGACAATCCACGAAGATTTGGGGAGTTCCGTTTGGCGAAGTCGATCACGCTGCGATTGATCGCAATCGATATGGCGACCGGAACGCAGCAATTGGAGATCGATCTGGTCCACTTAGACGAACCCGATCCGATTCACACGATTAACAGTTATGCATCACCGACACCGGTGATCGATGGCGACAATATCTACTGTCACTTTGGAACGTTTGGCACGATTTGCGTCAATCGAAAAACGGGAGCCGAGGTTTGGCGAAAGATCTTGCCGTTGGAACATGGCGTCGGCCCCGGCAGCTCTCCATTTATCTACAAGAACGCGTTGGTCTTGATCTGCGACGGAATGGATCTGCAATACGTTACCGCGTTGGACAAATCCACTGGCGAAACGCTGTGGCGAACCGATCGTCCCCCGTTGGACGCGGCTTCGGGGGAACAGAAGAAATCGTACGATACGCCGATCGCGATCGTCGATGCTGCCGGTCGGGAACAATTGATTTGTATGGGATCGCAGTGGTTGGTGGCATACGACCCGACCGATGGTAGCGAGATCTGGAAGGTACGCCACGGCAAAGGGTTTTCGGTTGTGCCGCGTCCCGTTTACGGCGACGGAACCGTCTTCATTTCGACCGGATTTGGAAAGCCGCAGTTGTGGGCGATCCGAGTCGATGGCAGCGGTGACGTCACCGATACGCATGTCGCGTGGATCGAAAAGAAAGGGATCCCCGCCAAGCCTTCGCCGCTGTTGATCGATGGCGAGTTGTACGTGATCAGCGACGATGGGATCGCCAGTTGCTTCGATGCCGCCAGCGGCGAATTGGTATGGAAGGAGCGTGTTGGTGGCAAATATTCAGCGTCTCCACTGATGGCCGCAGGCAAGATCTATCTGTGCAGTCACGAGGGAAAGGTCACTGTCTTGAAACCGGGCCGGAAATATTCGGAGCTGGCTGAAAATCAGCTCGACGGGCAACTGATGGCCTCTCCCGCAGCGCTCGGCGATTATCTGCTGATTCGGTCCGACAAGGCGCTCTACCGCATCGCCGAATAAGTTTGCCGCGCGATCAGTCTGGCAGGGACTGAGGAGCCAGCGGCGTTTGCGGTCTAGAACAGTTCTCGCATCGATCGCAGCGCGATCGGTTCGCGGCTGGCAAACGGTTCGCCGTAGCGGCTGCCGATCGCTTTGCCCCAGTAGGCGGCTTCGTCGCGCATGCGGTCCATAAATGTGGGTGGATCGGTGCTGCGGCCGACCACAAATTGGCTCTGATACGCTTCGATCGATTTCCGTTTCGTCTCCCATTGATCGGAGATGTCGAGAATGAAATCGGGCTGCGGGGTGAGTTTTAAATGAACGCAGTAGTAGTAAAAGATCCGCTCGGGATGATAGGGTTCGCCCGGCATCTCGGTCTTGCTGAGCTTGGCCCAAAAGCGGGCCGCTTCGACCAGCGCCGTCGCGGCGGTGTGGTCGGGGTGAGCATCTTCCCAGTAGGGCGCAAACAGCCACCGCGGCTTGGTCAAACGGAAGATTCCGGCGATCAGTTCGCGGGCTGCCAGGGTTGGTTCCAACGAGCGATTGGGGAGTCCGGCGTTATGACGCCATGTGAGGCCAAGCGTCTCGGTCGCCGCCGCGGTTTCTTGGCGCCGCGTTTCAGGCGAACCAAAAGGGGTGGGCTCGCCCGAGGTCAGGTCCAACACGCCGACCTTCCAGCCCTCGGACAACATCTTCAAAATGGCCCCCCCCATCCCCAGTTCGGCATCGTCGGGGTGCGGGGCGATCACCAAGGCGTCGAGTTTGGGAACGTTATCGATCATCAATCTGTTTCCTGGGACGGGCGGTGCAAGTCGCAGCATGTCTGAAATTTGAACGGCAGATCGGACTGCCGCCTGGAATCATCGCGAGCGTGAGTTTAGCATAGACAACCGCTCCCCTGGAAACTGTCATATTCAAACGCGATTCGCAAGCAGGTATGGATGATCGACGTTGCTTTTTCGACTGCCAAACGTTTGCAAGCGAACATGGAGAAAGTGGTCCTCGGCAAGCCCGAGGTCGTGCGATCGCTTTTGATCGCACTGCTTGCGGGAGAGCACGTCTTGTTGGACGACGTTCCGGGAGTCGGCAAGACGTTGGCTGCCAAAGCGCTCGCGCGAAGCCTGGACGGCGTCTTTACGCGTGTGCAATTCACGCCCGATCTGCTGCCCAGCGACATCGTCGGCAGCAATCTGTATCGCACCGACCTGCACGAATTTGAGTTCAATCAGGGGCCGGTTTTCGCCAACGTGGTATTGGCTGATGAGATCAACCGAGCTCCACCCCGAACGCAGAGTGCGCTGCTGGAAGCGATGAGCGAAGGTCAGGTCTCGATCGACGGAACGACGCGGCCGCTGCCTAAACCATTCACCGTGGTTGCGACGCAGAATCCTATCGAGTTCGAAGGGACGTACCGGTTGCCCGAAAGCCAATTGGACCGCTTTCTCTTGCGGACCAGTGTCGGATACCCGCAGCTTGATGTCGAAAGGGACGTGTTGCGTTCGCATTGCGACGGCGAACCGGTAGAACAATTGTCACCGGTGGTGTCCTGCGAAGAGGTTTTGCAGAGTCAGGAAGCTGTGCGGAAAGTTCGGTTCGAAGACTCGTTAATTTCGTACCTGCTGGCAGTCGTCGATGCAACGCGGCAGAGCGAAGATCTGCAGGTGGGAGTCAGTACGCGGGCTGCCCTTAGTTATTTCCGCGGCTGCCAGGCGCGAGCTGTCTGCATGGAACGCGACTATGTGGTTCCCGATGACATCAAATCGCTTGCCGTTCCCGTGCTGTCGCATCGTGTGGTTCTGAAGGACACCTTTATGACCGGCGATCGCTTGCGGGCTGAACAGGTCGTCCACGAGATCTTGCACCGCGTGACGGTTCCGGTCTGATTCGATTCCCGCGGTTGGGAAACGTCGATTTCGGTTCGCGTTTATCGCAACCGATTGATCAGACAGGCGAGATGGGTCCGGGCTAATTCAGCTCTTGACACCTGGCCGCTCCGCTCGGCTGCTTCCGCCAATTTACTCAACAGGTCTTCGTAGACGTGCAGGTCGTCGCAACCCATGTCCCAGCCGGCGCGATAGTAGCCGTCGTAAGCATCGGCCCAGCGTCCGTCGCTGGCTGCTCGTTCTCCGATTCGCATCCAGTGGTTGGTCACGCGACTCCGCAGCCCCTGGTCCTTGCTTTCGCGGAACAGTCGCAAGTAGGGATCGTGCTGTACTTCGGCATTCCAGTGAGCGTGGAGGTCTTGCAAACGGGCGGCGGCAAACTTGCCTTCGGACTCGCGGTACCAATGTGTTCGAAAACGTACCGATTGGTCGGCAAACGACGAGCAATGGAGCGCTTGAAGGTAGGCCGTGATCGCAGCTTCGGGGCGCCCGGCGCGTTCCTCGGACCACCCCAGGATGTCGTTTGCCCAGCCCAGATCACCTCGCTTGGCCGCGACAGCCGACGCGTGCACGACCGCTGTGTCCCAGTCCTGACCGCATAGCTCATCGCTATCGCATTGAAACTCTTTCGCAAGTCGATCAAGAACCGATGGCGGGGTCAAATCGTTGTCGAACAACCACCGGATCGCATCCTGATCCCAGTGGATCCCCAATTCACGCGCGACCCAGGGTTCCAGTTTTTGCCGCAGCAGGCTATCCAAAGCTGCCAGCGCACATTCCCCATGCACGGCTGTTTGGGCAACGCCGTGGTCGATCAATAAATCGGCAAGTCCATCGAGCTCGATTGGGGCTTCTGGGGGATCCAACAACAGACGGGCGACAGGTTCCGGCAGGTGTTTGGCCGCCCAGCCAGGGATGGTATCCGCCCCCAAATGTTGATCGAATTCCGCGGCGACATTGGCATAATACTGCCGACGTCCTGGCAGTCGACGGCGAAGGTTGTCAAACGCTACTGCCTCGGCTAACGTTTCACCCCACGGCATCCAGTCGCCGCCGCCGTGGTACCAATGGATCACTTCCGACGCAGAATTGTCGGGACCGATGCGAAGGCATAGCCAATCGCCATAGCGGTTCCCTAGCAGCGGCAAGGAGTCGGGAAGCATGAACCCGGGCCAGATAAAGTCGGGGCTCTCGGACAACAGCTCCGTTGGTGAAACGGGTTGGTCGAATTCGCCCCCCCGATCTTTCAACCAGACCTCGCGGCTAAACCAATCTTCCAGGTCGGCGGGAAGCGCAAACCGATAGCGATCTCGCAATGCCGAACACCAGTGGTTCGATTCGTTTGTCGGAGCGGTAGAGTGGGTCAAAGAGGACTTGCAGTTCAATAGAAAACGAACCGTAGGGCAACGCCAGGATTATAAAACTCGCGGTTGTGTCTTTTCGGAGTCCTCTAAATTAAACACGAAAGCGAACGCCGCGACCAGAGTTGCCGCCAATTTGCCACGAAAAAGAGAGCGGTGGGCGTGAAGCCGTGGGGAATAAAACGCCTCAGGTTTACAGAGTCCACAGTCTGTGGATTCGTCAAAAACGGATGACTCATCGCCGGTGCCCTGGCCGTCGCGGGGGAGCCGTCCCGCCGGTCCGGAGGCCGGAAACGACAAACGGCTTGGGGAACTGCCGTGAAGCGATTTCCCAAGCCGTGTAAATCGATGAACCGTATCATGGCGATCTGAAGAACGCCGAAGGTTTTAGATTAACGAGCCGCTTCTGCTTCGGTGCGGTTGAAAAACCACAGCAACGCTGGCGACGCGATAAAGATCGAGCTGTACGTACCAACGACCACGCCGATGGTTAGGGCGAAGGCAAAGCTGTGAATTCCTTCACCGCCAAAGATGTACAACAGGACAACCACGATCAGCGTCGTCATCGATGTCAGCAACGTACGACTGAGCGTTTGGTTGATGCTGGTGTTGACCATTTCCGCAGTCAGTTTAGGACTCTTGCCCCGGACTTCGCGAATACGGTCGAAGACGACGATCGTATCGTTCAATGAATAACCGATGATCGTCAACAACGCGGCGACAACAGCCAGGCTGATTCGGAATTCATCGATCAGCAGGAATCCGAGATAGCGGGCAACCCAGAAGCTGACGGCGATCGCCCCTAAGGTGATCAAGACATCGTGCAACAATGCGACGACGGCGGCCAAGCCAAAGGCAACGCGTTGGAATCGGAACCAGATGTATCCGACGATAAACACCAAACTGGCCAACATCGCAGCGATCGCACGGCGGGTCATGTCACCAGCCACACGGCTTCCAACCTTGCTCGACGACAACCAAACTGGTCCCGCGTCGAGTTCCGATTTCAGGCCATCGAGGACCGCCACGGCTTGAGCTTGGGGCAGGTCCAGATCGATCTTCCATTGGGCAAAGCCCATGTTCGATTCGTTGGTCCAGTCTTCGCTTCCGGATCCTTGTGGTGCGACACGGATTCCTTCTTCTTGCAACGGAATCTCTCCCGCAGCGGCAGCTTTGACAACCGCAGCGACCAATGCGTCGTGATTGATCTTCGCATCGTTCTGGTCTCCACCAGCAACGCCCAGCGAGATTGTTCGCGATGTCGATTCAACCTTAGGCCGATCTTCGGCGGCGGAAATCGACGCTTGTTCGCTATTCTCGGTTGCTGGTGCTTCTGCGGTTTCGTCCGAGTCCGAATCGGCTGTCGAGGTCTCTTCCTTCGCATCCGCCTCGTCTTGCGGGCGATAGGCGACCGTGCGAATCAGCGAATCTTGTTTCGGTTGGTTTTGTCCGGTCTGCTCGGCTTCCGGTGCAGCCTCTGCATCCCCTTCGGTGATGGCGGTTTCAAAGGTGACCAAGCCAAGACCTTCGGCGGACTCAAAACCATCGCGGATTCGGTGCTTCAAATCGTCGACGTCTTCAACCGAGGTGTAGATCGCAAAGACGCGGTTTTTCATTCCCGCCATGTCGACGCGGTTCAAAGAAAATTGAATCTTCGATTCGGGGTCGGTATTCAGGCTGGCTTCGACAACCTTTCGCACCTCGTCGGCGTCCGCTTCTTCTTGCAACCAGAATGTCACCGAGGTTCCACCAGCGAAATCGATATCGAAAATCGAACCGCCGCGATAGGACAGGGCGATGATACCAGCGACGAGCAAAATTCCCGAAAGCACGAACGCAGGGACTCGTTTGCCGATGAAATCGAAGTCCTTGTCGCCGGTCAGTGCGCTTCGAATCGATGTGATGAAGTCGAACATCGACAGATTCGCTTTTCCCCAGCGTTCCGCGATATCGAAGAACGTTCGTGAAACGTAAATCGCCGTGAACATACTAAACAGAATGCCCAATATCAGGGCGACGGCGAAGCCCCGGATCTGGTCGGTACCGATTGCGTACAAAACGATAGCGGTGATCAAGGTGGTCAAGTTCGCGTCGACGATCGTTGTTGTCGCGCGGCCAAAACCGTTGCGAATCGCCATCCGCGGAGCCGCCCCGCGTTTTAATTCCTCGCGGATGCGTTCAAAGATCAAGACGTTCGCGTCGACCGACATACCGACGGTCAACACAAGACCGGCCAAACCAGGTAGTGTCGCCGGTTGGTTGATCAGAATCATCATGGCCAAAATCATCGCCAGATTCAAAAGCAGCGCGATGCAGGCAATGCGACCGGCAAAGCCGTAGTAGATCGCGATGAAAGCCAGTACCAAGACGAAAGCCGATCCAATCGACATGATCCCCTTGTTGATCGTGTCGTCGCCCAGAGTCGATCCGATTTGGTTTTCGCTGATCGGTTGCTTGCTGAGTGCCGCTGGCAAACGTCCCGCACGCAGGATGCCGACCAAGAAATCGACCTCCGAACGCGTGAAGTTTCCAGTGATCTGACCATCGCCATTAATCGGCGACCGGATCACGGGAGCCGACAGCAATTTGTCGTCCAATACGATGCCCAAGCGTCGCAGGAACGAACCGTCGGGCGAGTTGTTCAGGGTCAACACGTAAAAGCGTTGTTTTCCAGCGGCGTTCAAAGTGAAACGAACCGCAGGATTTCCTTGCCCGTCGTGATCGCTGGCAACGATCGCCAGATCTTCACCCGTGATGTCGAACTCTTTTTCAATTCGCATCAGGACGTCGATGTCCTCGATTCCGTTTTGGCTGAGCCATTTGACGAGACCGTTTTCCCCCTGCAAGCCTTGTGGCGACAGCAGGGTTCCAGTTCGCGAATCGCGAATGATGTCGCCAGAGACATCGACGCGCAACGGACGCAAGCCGCCTAGAACCTCCTCGTTCTCGCGATCGACTTTAACCCAGCGGCCGATCACTTCGCCAGCTTCATCCTTGACAACATCGTTGATCGTTGGGCCAGCCGCGCGGACGGTTTCGATCAAACCCAGGTGGTCGCGTTCGTTCGCCACGATCGCAAACCGCAACATGCCGGCGGTTTGCACTTTGTCCTTGATTTCATTAACGCCCGATTCTTCGACGTTGGGAACGATGATTTCGATTTGGCGATCGCCATAGGGGCGGATCACGATCTCTTGGGTGCCGCTAGGGTTGATCCGCTCGGTCAACGCGCCGACCAATTCTTCAGCCGTGACGCGTGACGAAGCGTCTTCGTTTTCGCCGCCACCAGCGGTTGGATCGATCTCGTAGACCAGGATCGTTCCTCCCTTGAGGTCGACACCATATTTCAGTTGGCCAAACGTCAGCGTGACCGCCGAAGCGATGATCGCAAACAACACGACCCCGATTCGAGTCCCATAGTTGGGCATTCGAAAGCTTTTGGCCAACAGGGCTCCCAAGACAAAGGGAACGATCAAAACGGCCAACATGATCGCAATGATACCGATCTGCGTGCCTAACTTGCCGGGTTCGGCTTGTGCTAAAAGAGTTTCAATCACGTTTAGATCCAACATCGAATCGATTTCTTGTTTGGTTGAGATTAGCGAACGGTCAGCGGTTCGCCCGGCGATAATCAATACGGCTAACTACGGTTTGACGCTTTTGTCGTCGTCATCGGAAATCACTCGCGAGACCGCGCTGCGGTTGACGTGCAGCCGCGTGTTGTTGTTCTCGTCGACGCGAATCACTACTTGGTCCGATTCGGTAATGTTCACGATCGTCCCATGAATTCCGCCCACGGTGACCACGCGGTCGTTCTTTTTCAGAGCCGCCAGACGCTTGGTCAGCTCGTTGCGATTGCGCCGCTCCGGAAGGAGTACCATCACATAAAAAAGGACAACCAAAATCGTGATCATACCGATCGGGTTAAAAAGGATTTGCTGCCATTGCGGTCCCTCAACGGGAACCGCATCCTGGGCCAACAATCCAATTCGATTCCCAATCGGGACCATAAATGTCAAAAATTGACTCTCCAGCACTTCCGGAGTCCTTCCAGCTGATGGATGCTAGGTTCGATGTCCGACCTAAAAATCCGGTCGAGCGACACTGTTCGGCACGCCCCGACGTTGCTCCTTCGCACCGCGCAACATGGGCGGGACAAAGAACCAACGACCGATTGACCGATCCTTAATCGGGGCATAATAAGACCTTACGAACACGCTAACAAGCCCACAATTCCTTATGCCGCACGTCGCTACCGCCGATCCGCTGCCGCTCCCCACCTGGCCCCCAACCAGTCCCGCAATCGTCGATTCGATCCGGCAAGCAGCCGAATCAGGGGACTGGGGGAAATACGCAGCACAGGCATCCCTTTCTCTCGCCGATCGGTTGGCCTCGCGGTTCGCTGTGGAGCACGTTCGGCTGTGCGCCAGCGGTACCGCAGCGGTCGAATTGGCGCTGCGAGCGGTTCAGGTCCGTCCCGATTCGGAAGTCATCCTCGCCGGCTACGACTATCCCGGAAATATTCGAGCGATCGAGGCGGTGGGAGCCAAACCGGTGATCGTCGATACCGAACCAGGGCGATGGGTGATCGATGCCGATCTGGTCGAACAAGCGATCGGCGAATCGACGACAGCAATTCTCGCTTCCCATCTTTATGGCGACTTGTTTGACGCCAAGCGGCTGCGGGAGCTGGCCGATCAGCGGGGGATCGCGCTCGTCGAAGATGCCTGCCAAGTGCATGGTGCCTCGCTGACGGGGAAGCCCGCTGGATCGTGGGGGCATGTCGGAGTGCTCAGTTTCGGCGCGTCGAAGCTGATGACCAGCGGATGCGGCGGGGCGTTGCTGAGCTCCAACGACCGGATCGCCCAGCGAGCGACACTGGCAGCCGGGCGGCCAAGTGGTATCGCTCCGCTAAGTGGCCTGCAGGCAGCAGCCTTACTGCCCCAACTGGCGACTCTGGACGATTGGAATGCGCAGCGGAGGACCGCGGTCGCACGGCTGAAGCAACTCCTGGTGGGAAGCCGAATCTGGCAATTTGCGGAAGCGATGCCCTACGAATCGGAGACCACCTATTTTAAGGCCGCTTGGTTTCTGCCGGTTGGCGTCTCCCGGGATTCGGTGATTGCGGCGGGACTGGCCGCAGGGATTCCGTTGGGGACAGGCTTCAACGGTTTCCTTCGCCGAGCCCGCCGCCGCTACCGGACAGTTGGTGATTTGTCGCAAAGCGAAACCTGTAACGACCGCAGCGTCGTGATGGACCACCGCGTCCTACTGGCGGATCTCGACGTGATCGACACCATCGCCGAACGGTTGCTAGCGATCGAGCGAGATCTTGAATCGAAGGCGGACGCCTGACCGATCGCTTTCGTTTAGTCGCACTGGGCGTGTCGGCGATAGCTCCGAGTCGTGTTAGGCTGGAGACGCGGACAGTTAGCGAAATCGGGAACCGAGGAGATTGGACAACTTGAAAGTTCTGCTGAGCAACGACGACGGAATCCAAGCAGAGGGGATCCAGGCGTTAAAGAGGGCGCTGCGACGAACGATGGATGTCGTCGTGGTCGCTCCAGAAACGGAGCAGAGCGAATGCGGGCACCGCGTGACGACCAAGCGACCGTTGGTCGTAAAGCAATACGGTGAAGCCGAGTATTCGGTCGACGGTTCGCCCGCCGACTGTGTCAGGGTCGGATTGCTGGAACTCGCCCCCGAGACGTCGCTAGTGATTTCAGGAATGAACCACGGCGGCAACGTTGGTGCGGACATCTGGATGTCGGGGACTGTAGCAGCGGCCCGCGAAGGCTATCTGCGCGGTCGCTGTGGAATCGCCGTGTCACAGGTGCGACGACGGGATATCCTCGACGATTGGGATCGATCCGCAAGATTCGCCTGCGAAGCGATTGCGTTTGCGATCGAGGAGTCGAAGCTTGCGTCGACGCTTTGGAATATCAACCTTCCTGCCGTTGATACCGCAGCAATTCCCGCAATGCAATGCTGTCAAACCGACCGCACTGTCCTTCCACTAAACTATCGTAAAACGGCTGATGGTTACCAATTCGAAGCCGATTACCACGGGCGTCCGAGGACTCCCGAAGCGGACATCGACGTCTGTTTTGGTGGTCGAATATCGATCAGTCTGCTCGATTAGAGACCGATAGATACAATCCCGAATCTGGTGCGCAGTGGCAACACGAGATCGATGTTGCTGCCGGGCGCTCTGGCTTGTCGCCGCACTTGGCGGCTAGCCCGGCAGCGATTGCCTGCCGGATTAACGTTCTTCCTTGGCGTACACCGAGACGCGGTTGCGAGCCGAATGGACCAGGTCCATTGCTGGCATGGCACACGAGCCGAGCGATTCAGCTTCGACCTTGGGTTCTTCCTCGAAAACCGTCAGTTCGCCACGAACGATGCGAACTTCGCGAGGGGCATCGACGCCGATCGTGACGCGGTTGCCAGAGATTCGATTGATGGTGATTGTGATGTTGTCACCGATAACCAAACGCTCGCCTTCTTTTCGACTTAAAACTAACATCTTCTTGATGCCTCCATTCCATGAGATTTTAATTGGCAAACCAGCCGTGCTGATTTCGCTAAACACTTCTGCAATCGGTATGCCGAGAAAACGTTTCTGACGAATTTGATCTTGTATTCGCTGAAATATTTGCTTTTTCGCTCTTTTTGCTCATCTTAGACCCTGTTGAGACCGAGGGGCCTCGTTCGGGTGCCGCGACTTGCAAACCGAACTTCGCGTCTCATTCTGAGATGGTTTTCTCAGCCTGAGATATTTGTTCGGCGAGGAGCGTTGTCTGCTTGCCCCCTCGACACAAGTATCATCGCGTGGAGGTGTGACAACTTAGGTCACAAGCCAATCGGCTAAGCGCGATCGATCGGGAAAGTCAGCGTTTCAGAAAGCTCTCGTTTGCCGAGCAGGACGGCGACGAAGCGGTCGACGCCCAGAGCGCATCCGGAGCAGGTGGAGATGCCGTGCTGCATAGCTCTATAAAGTTGCCGGGGCATCGGCAGGCCCAGCTTCCCCATTTTCATGCGAGCCGTGTTGTTTTCGTCGCAGCGACGCAGCAGTTCTTCGGCATCCAGCAGTTCGCCGTAGCCGTTAGCGAGTTCGATCCCGTCGATAAACAGCTCGAACCGCTCCGCCGTCCGCGGATCGTCGCGGCAGATCAACGCCAGGGCAGCTTGCGAGCTGGGGTAATGCGTCAGGATCGTCGGCTGGCCGCGTCCCAGATTGGGAACGACGGCGTGGTCGAAGATCAGATTTAACCAGTCGTCGACGTGCTCGAAATCGAGTCCGGTGAGATCGATCCCCAGCCGGCTAGAATCTGCCCGCAACTGAGGCAGCGTTGCGGTCAGCGGATCGAATTGGGCGAACGCCTCAAACGCCGCCTGATACGTCATCTGTTGGCACGCGGGGCGATCGGTCACCCGGTCGACAAGCTGCGCCAGAAGCTGGATCCCCTCTTCGAAGCGGTCTCCCATGCGGTACCACTCCAGCATCGTGAACTCTGGATTGTGGTTCGTCCCCCGTTCTCCCGCTCGAAAAGCGGGGCAGATCTGGTAGATCGCATCGGCTCCGCAGGCCAACAATCGCTTCATCGCAAATTCGGGCGAGCTCTGCAGATACAGATCGTTGTGCGCATGAGGCAGCGACAACTGCAGCGCCTCGCGAGCGACCGTAACGGGATCGATATGTAGATCGACCATCGTTTCGGACGACAGCGTCGGCGTCTGGACTTCGAAAAATCCAGCGTCGTCAAAAAAGCCGCGGATCGACCGCAGGATCGCCGCCCGCTGGCGAAGCGTCTCGATCGCGGCGGTCGATTGAAAAGGAGGCTCGATCACTTGGCGATCAACTGAATCGCGTCGGCGTGCACGTTGCCGCCGGCTCCATCGCTGCCGATCGTGACCCGTACCTTGGCTCCCTTGTCCAGTTGAACGTCTGCAAACGTTGCGAACTTCGATTCGGCGGTTGGTTCGCCTCGCATGTCGACGCGCCGCGAGATCGTCTCGCCGCCTGCCTCCAGCGAAACGGGGACCGTGGTGCCGCGGTTGGGATGCGGGCCGTAAAGGACGCGGATTTCATAGCTGCCCGCTTCCGGAGCCGCCGCTTCGAAGGTCATCGTCGCCCCGCTGCCCGGTGATGCATAACGATAGCCGTAAGCGACGTAGCCCTTGAGTCCCTGGCCTTTGACCCACGGGCCGGAGACCTTCGCCTTTTCATCGTCGATGACGAGGCCCTTCATTTTTGCGGGATCGAGGCCCTCAAAGAGACCCGCCGGGCCCGCCAGCGGCAGCGCGTCGTCGGGGATAATCGTTTCGCCCCCGACCTGCTTGCGGTAGGCCTTGCCGGGCAGTTCCAGCATCTCGGTCAATTGGTCCAGGTAGTCGGTGTAGACGCCGCGTGGCAAGCATTGGCGTTCGACACAAATCGCAGCCGCCTTGCCGACTACTTCACCCATCATCCCGCAGGTCTTCATCACGCGAACCGTTCCCAGCGCCTCATGCGTCACGCTGGCACAACGCCCCGCCATGAACAGGTTGCTGATGTTTCGCGAATAGAAACAGCGGTAGGGGATCGGATAACCGTACATCCGATCGACTCCCTTGCCATGCACGGCGATCGAGATGAACGGGTTGTCGGGGAACTTGGCGGCGTATTGTTTCTTCGGATAGTGCAGATCGATCGACCAGGTGCTCGGAACGGTTCCGTCGGGAAAATCTCGCTTCGAAACGATGTCCTCTTCGTTCAGCTGCACGTCGCCGATCAGCCGACGACTCTCCCGCGGCCCGCCGATATAAGCGACCCAGGTCAGGAAAGCGGTCCGATGCTTTTCAGCGCCGTCGCCGTTCTTCATTGCGTTGAAGGCACCGTAGACGGCACGGAGATTCCAGTCGCGGATCCCCTCAGCATCTCCCAGCGGATCCTTATCGAAACCGCTCTCCCAAAACCATTGCCCATGGTGGTCGCGGGGATAGGGGAAATCGGCCATCTTCAGCGGCAGCGCCCAAGGAGTTTCGGGGAACTCTGCCGGTTCGGCTTGTTCGTCCCAGGCCCACATGTTGCTCATCCCCATCCGACCGTCGGGAGTCATCTCGAGATCGGCGCCGGCCCAGGCACCGATCCAGGCGTGGCCGGTGCAGTCGGCGAACAACATACCCTTGAATCGGATCACGGCGCCGTTGTGAGTATCGGATGCATCAACCGACACAATCCGATCCCCTTCGGTTTCGACAGCGAATGCGCGATGGTTCAGGAACAGATCGATATTCTCTTCAGCGCGGACGACCTGTTCTTTCAGTTCGTCGACAAATTCTTCCTTCTTGCCTGGCGATTTGGTCGCGTGGTCGCTGATCTCTTCGATGATCTCGCCGATCCGCGGGTAGCGGCCGCGGCGAATTTTGCCTTGCGCCCAGACCCGGACCTCGCTCGAACCGTTCCCTCCCAGGACGCCGCGATCCTGAATCAGAGCGACTTTGCAGCCCATTCGGGCTCCAGCGATCGCCGCTCCCAATCCCGAATATCCGCCGCCGACAACGACCAAGTCGTAACCGATTCGCTCGACCGGTTCGTCTCCGATTCCCAACTGCTCGCGTCGCCACTTGGACAGCACGTCGGATCCATTGGGTGGCGTGCTGGATTTGTCGGTGGTGAGGTAGATCGCGTCGCAGCGGCCATCGAAGCCGGTCTGATCGATAAATCGCAGCTCGGTTTTGCCGGCGGGCAAGTCGACGGTGCCGCCCGATTGCCAAGCCCACTCAGCGCCTTGGGTGCCAAACTCGGTCGCCAGTTTCTTCCCGTCGATCGCCAATTGGAAGCGGCCCGGGGTGCCAGGAGCATTCCAGCGGGCGACCCAATCTTTGGTGCGAACAAACACGTGGTAGGTCCCCGCTTCGGCAACCGTCACCTCTGTCGTGGCATCGTCGACCGGCGTGCCGATGCCGTGGGCCAGCAGATAGGGAGAGCCCATTTCTTGGATGAACTGAGTGTCCAGTTTCCAGCCGCCATGGTTTTGGAAGCTTTCCGCTTCGACAAACAGTTCGGCCGCCGACGCGAAGACCGGGAAGGTCGTCAAAAGTAAAAGGGCTGCGATTCGCATGGTTGGATTCGACGGGGTTGCAGTAGGAAGTTTGTGGGGGCGGAACGCCGTAAGCCTCGTTAAGGGCAGTCGGTCGCTCGCAGAGACGGTTCCGATTCTAATCGATCCAATCGCGACTGGCGAGATTCGCAGGGGATTGCCCCTTGTAAGGCCACACATCCCGAAGCGTTGCCCGGCGCGACTGAACCTCGGGCGAGCGGCGGCTGTCCAATAAGATGTGTTCGAGAATCGGCTAGCAAAGTCGCTAGAATCGGACTTTGTTTTGAAACGATTCTAAAAAATCTAGCCGAATCGATGCCAATCCCGGCTTTCCTCCGAGAGCCAAGATCGGTAACATATCGCTCGGTCGCGGGGCGTGGCGCAGTCTGGCTAGCGCACCTGGTTTGGGACCAGGGGGTCGAAGGTTCGAATCCTTTCGCCCCGACCTTTTAAAGCCTGGAGATCCTTGTGGTCTCCAGGCTTTTTTCGTGCGCGGTGCGAGCGGTTTCGCCGCGGCAGCCGTCGTTTTTGCGGCGGATTGCTGCGAAGATCTCGGCCGGGAAAATGAATCGCTTGATTTATCGTGGGTTTTGCGATTCCGTAGGCTCTTTAGAATGAGCGTTTGCGGCACACTTCTGATTCGCCGCAAACAAATGCTCGAACCCATTTCTCAATTCCTTCGCAGCGGTAGTCGATCGGGATGAACGAGTCGCCTGAAGTCGTATTGATCTGCACTAGCCCCAAGGCGGGTTCAGGGCAGCGTCGCGACCTGGTGCCCAAACTGGCCCATGCGCTCACCCAGCGTGGACTGGAGGTGCGGAGCACTTCGAACATCGACCAATTAGCGGCGGATGCAAAGTCGTTGACTGCCGCGGGACGATTGAAGGGAGTGGTCGCCGCCGGGGGAGACGGGACGTTATCGCTTGTCGTATCGCGCTTGCCAGCGGAATCGCCAGTCATGCCGCTGCCGCTGGGGACCGAAAACCTGATGGCGCGTTACCTGGGGCATCGACCCAGTGCCGAAGATGCTGCCGACACGATCATGCGACAGCGGACGGTGGTGATGGATGCGTCGCTCGCCGACGAGCGGCTGTTCCTGATCATGTGCAGCTGTGGCTTTGACGCAGAGGTGGTTCGGCGATTGCACACAACACGCAGCGGCCACATCTGGAAGCTCAGCTACCTCGCTCCCGTCCTGCGGTCGATGATCGGTTACCACTTCCCCTCACTACGATTAATCGATCGCCAGAGCGACGAACAGCCAGTGCCGGCGCGATGGGCGTTCGTATTTAATGTGCCCCGTTACGCCGTCGGGCTTCCGATCGCAGCCTGGGCCGACGGGACCGACGGCTGGCTCGATTCGGTCACGTTCGACAAGGGATCAGTCTATCGGGCCCTGCACTATCTGGCGCATATCTTTCGGCGGTCGCATCACACGCTCGACGGAACCATCATCGGCCGCAGCCGACGATTTACCATCGAACCGACCGATCCGGGCGCCAAGATCCCCTATCAACTCGATGGCGACTTCGCCGGCTACCTGCCCGTCGAGATCGCAGTCCAGCCGTCGCGAGTCACGATGCTGTTGCCGCAACATTGCCCCGTCGGATTCAAGACCGACACCGGCAGCCATCACACAACAAACGCCCAGCCCAGCCGAGAACCATCAGCCCGGCAGCTAACGTAGCAAAGGCCAATGGCGCAGGTTTCGGCCGCCCGCCGCGAATCCACCCGAGTCGAGGACCGAAGGTTCGGCAATTTGCATAGCCCAGGCCATCGGCCTGGGGGGCGGCGTCCGGCACGAATTCCCCCCCCCCGAATCGAGGACCGAAGGTCCGGTGGTTTGCATAGCCCAGGCCAACGGCCTGGGGGGCCAGGCGTCCCACACGAATTCCCCCCGAGTCGAGGGCCGAAGGCCCGGTAATTTGTTCGCCTCTTCCCAACTGCCGGGCCTTCAGCCCTAACCGATTTGCGTTGCGGTCCGATTACCCAGGCCATCGGCCTGGGTTCCGGCCCCCCTCGTCAAGAATTTACCCGAGACAAGGGCTGAAGGCCCGTCAATTCGTCCTGCCTTGGCACCTTGCCGGGCCTTCAGCCCTAACGTTTTGCGCTGCGGCCCGATTAACCAGGCCGTTGGCCTGGGCTATGCAAATTGCCGAGCCTTCGGCCCTGGGGCACCTTGCCGGGCCTTCAGCGCTAACGTTCTGCGCTGCGGCCCGATTAACCAGGCCGCTGGCCTTGGCTATGCAAATCGCCGAGCCTTCGGCCCTAGGGAATCTTGCCAGGGCCTTCGGCCCTGAAGGCGTAAGTCGACTAGCCTTTGGGCCCAGGGGAATTGATCGGGCCGGAAGATGTGCCCTAGCCTAGTAGGACTGCGCCGTGGTCGGCGTTGCAGCGGTCGACGACGTCGCCTCGAATTGCGTCGGCTTGAGCATTGGTTAGCGTGCTGTCGGGGCTTTGCAGATCGATGCTCATTAGAATCCGCTTCTTCCCTTCGCCATCTTTTGCCGGATCGCGGTAGGTTTCGACATACTTGAGGTCAGCCAGGACAGGCCCGACTGCAGCGCGGACGCTGGCGGCCAGATCGACCCAGCGGATCGCTTCGTCGACGACAAGATTCAGGTCGCGCGAGACCGATGGGAAGGGGCTGACGCTGCGGAACTGAGGGACCAGGTGCGCCGCGGCGAGCATCGCGTCGAGGTTCAGTTCGAAACAGGTCGTTGCTTTTTCAAGCTTCAAGCTCTTCTGGACATCCGGGCACAACTGTCCGACGTAGCCGATCAATTCGCCTGCGATCGTCAGTTCGATCGACCAGGCTTTGTCGAGTCCGTGGACTTCGACTTGGCGAACGTCGGGAACCGCGGCGATTCCCAGTCGTCGCAGCAGCGTCTCGACGATTCCTTTGACTTGATAGAAGTCCTGCCCCGAAACACCAGCGACGCAGTACTGTTCTTCGGGCAAGCCGTCGACTTCCGCTGGCGGAACGTAGATGTGAGCGACTTCGAAAAGTTCCGCATCCGCACCCGAGGCGGCTTGGTTGGCGTGGCGGCTGTCCAGCAAGCTCGGCAGGATGCTGCGGCGGAGCGTCTTGGCTCCTTTCAGTAGCGCCGTTTCTGTCGTCAGCGGCTGGCGATCGGTCCAGGGGCTGACGAGTTCATCGACGTCAGCTGGGACAACGCTAGGCGTCATCGCTTCGCTGATTCCCGATCCGACAAGGACGTCGCGAATCTTGGAGACCGCTTCATCGAACGGACGCTTCTGGCTGGCGGCGACCGGAATCGGACTGTCGTCGGGAATCTTTTCGTATCCGTAGATCCGCGCGATCTCTTCGATCAGATCGATCTCACGCGTCAGGTCGTGTCGCCACGACGGCGGGCAGGTGTGGATCTTGTCGACATCCGCAGTCTGCTCATCGCAGCCTAGGGCGGTGAGGATCTTGCGGATCTCGTCGTCGGGAACTTTGACGCCCAGGACTCGCTCGACTTGCGCTAGCCGCAGGCAGACGTTGGTCGGTGTGGGCAGCTCAGGTTCCGTGTCGACAACTCCCTGCTCCAGAGTTCCGCCAGCGATTTCGAGGATCAATTCGCAGCAACGGCGACTTGCCCAATCGACGCCTTGCGGATCGACGCGACGCTCAAAACGGAACGACGACGGGCTGTGCAGCTTCAACTTGCGAGCGGTCCGGCGGACGCTGAGCGGAGTGAATACGGCGGATTCGATCAACAGATCGGTCGTCGACTCGGTAACTTCGGTCGACGCGCCCCCCATCACTCCGGCGACTGCAACGGCGCGATCGCGATCGGCGATCACACACATCTCCGGATCCAACGTGTACGTTTTGTGATCGATCGCTTCGATCTCTTCCTCGGGCCGCGCCGGACGGACGACGATCTCATCGCCAGCCAACTTTGCGAGGTCAAACGCGTGCAGCGGCTGGCCGCATTCCATCAGGACAAAATTGGTGATGTCGACGACATTGTTGACACTGCCGATGCCGACAGCACGCAGCGCTTCGGCCAGCCAATCGGGGCTGGGGCCAACTTTTACGCCGCGGATCACGCGAGCTGTATAGCGTGGGCAGGCGTCGGAAAAAACGTTGGTGACGCGAATCGAATCGCTCGCCTTGCCGGAGCCTTCGGCCGGTTCGGGCTGCGGCTTGCAGAGCGGCAGTTCGTACAGCACCGAGATCTCGCGGGCCACACCGATGTGTCCCAGACAATCGCCGCGGTTGCTGGTGACTTCCAGATCGATGACGGTTTCGCCATCGACGACTTCGGTCCCCTCGTGATTCAGCCCCGTCATGCTCAAGCGTTCGGAGAGCTCGGGTTCGGTCATCGGAAGGTCGACGTAACGGCGAAGCCAATTCCAAGATACAAGCATCGGTGCAACTCTTCGTGTGTTGGATCAGTCGGTGAAAACGCCGATCAGAACTGGCTGAGGAACCGAATGTCGCCGCTGAAAAGATCGCGGATGTCGGTGACCGCATGGCGTCGCATGCAGAGGCGTTCGACGCCCAGACCAAATGCAAATCCGGTGACCTCTTCGGGGTCATAACCGACTGCGGTGAGAACGGCGGGGTCGACCATGCCGGCGCCGCCAAATTCGATCCAGGAGCCGTTCCACCAGTAATCGACTTCGACGCTCGGTTCGGTGAACGGGAAAAACGACGGCCGGAAGCGGACCTTAACCTCTTCGCCCAGATAGCTGGTGGCGAACATGTTCAGTACGGTCTTCAGGTTGGCCATCGTGACGCCGCGATCGATCAACAGACCTTCCATTTGGTGGAACATCGGATAGTGCGTGGCGTCGGCTTCATCGGGACGGTAGACGCGGCCCAGCGAGATCACGCGGATCGGCGGCTGGCGGTTTTCCATCACGCGAATCTGAACCGTGCTGGTTTGGCTGCGCAGCAACCGGTCACCTTCGGCGTACGTCTTGCCGCTGCCATTGCGTTCCGCAGTGGCCAGGTAGAAGTTATCCAGCGGATCGCGAGCGGGGTGATCTTCGGGAATGTTCAGAGCGACGAAGTTGTGCCAAGGATCCTCGACTTCGGGACCTTCGACGACTTCAAACCCCATCCGCCCCATGATCTCTTTGAGATGTTCGATCGTCTGAGTGACGGGGTGAACGTGTCCCAAGCGAACAGGATTGCCAGGGAGCGTTGGGTCGGGAGCGGGGCCCGATTTCTGGGCCCGCTGAGAAAGCTGTTCGACAGCTTGCTCGAACGATGCTTGGATGTTCCCCTTGGCCGCGTTGAGTCGCATGCCAGCAGCCTTTTTGTCCGGTCCATCGACCGAACTCATCTGCTGCTGGACCGATTTCAACTGGCCGTTTTTGGCACCGAGAAAACGGATTCGAACTTCTTCGAGTCCGTCGTTATCGGTCGCTTCGCGAAACGCCGCGACCGCTTGGGATTCAAGATCGTCTAGCGATCGAATGAAGTCTGCGAGTGCCATAGGTCCAAGAAATTACTTTCGCGGCTGCCCGGAATCGCCCGGGCTGCGGGGAATCTGCGGCGATCAGGCGATCGCGGCTTTGGCCTGTTCAACGATCACGTCGAAGGCCTGAGGATCGTGAATCGCCAGTTCCGACAATTGCTTACGATCGAGTTGGATGTCGGCTTTCTTCAGGCCGTACATGAACTGGCTGTATCGCATCTCGCGTTGTTGACAAGCGGCGCTGATACGGGTGATCCACAAGCGACGGAAGTTGCGTTTCTTGACGCGACGATCGCGAAACGCGTAGGCACCGCTGCGCAGCAAGGTTTCTTTAACGGTACGCAACAGGGTACCGCGGCCGCCAACAAAACCTTTGGCGCGTTTGAAAAGACGTTTTTTAGCTTGGGTGCGTGCTGCACCTTTGGTCGTACGCATCGATCGTTCCTTGCGTGTTTGGCAACCTCGGGCCGCCCCGCTCTATCGGCGAGACTGTTTCTGCCCAGCTGCTTGGTGAATGGGATTCTTTTTGTTTTGCCGCCTGTGCGGCTGGCAGCTGGGATTAGTAGCTGTTGCCGCTGAGGGCTGCGTGGATTGTTTTTTCCATGCAAACGTCCATCGCGCCGGTACCACGCAAGTTTCGCTTACGCTTTTGCGACATGCGAGCTTGCAAGTGGCTGGTGCCGCTCTTGCGGTGCATCGCTTTGCCTGTGGCCGACAGACGAAAACGCTTCTTCGTGCCTTTGTGGGTCTTCATTTTGGGCATTTTCGGGAGCCTTTCAATTATGGATTATGCAACAGTTGCAATCTTCGGTCGGAATGAATCGCGTACTATAACGATAACGAAGCTTCTTCAAAAGCCCCAATCAGAACTTCCATCGATACTCGATGCGTCCGCCGGTCAAATCGCTAGCATTATCTCGCCAAGCCCACATGCCGTCCAGGCGGATCAGCGTCCGGTGGCTGATCGGTATTTGGTACCGCGTTCCAAACGCCAGCTCCTCGCCGGCAGCCTTGCGATCGTCTGGGTTATCCATCACTCCGACGTAGGCCGCTTCGACAACCAATTGGTGATCGAAGGCGGGGCCCAGTAAATTGATGCCGACCGCTCCGCCATAGGTATTGTTTGCCGTGGCGTCGAGGGTTGGGAAGCCGTTGATCCCGTCGGTTTCAAAGTTGATGCCGGTGTTCCTGAGCACGCCGCCAGCCGCTGCAGCGCGAGCGACCGATTGAGGGCGGCCAAAACCAGCGAATGCGTTCAGGTAGGGGACAAAGCGAAGGGCATCTCGCGAGACCCAAGCGTTTTCGATCAGCACCAATGCTCCATCGGCTGTCCGCTGTTCACGCGGTAGGTCCTGTCCGAAATTACCGATCACGCGGACGGTGTTCGCCACTCGCCAGAAATAACGCCTGGCGAAACTGAGGGTCATGTTGTGGTAGCTGCGATCGCTGTTCGTGCGATCATCAACGTATGCGTAGCCCGTTTCGATGTAGCCTTCGTAAGCTTCGATAAACCAAGCGGTACCAAATAAGTGGGCTGCGTTCTTGTCGCCGGGAAAGGCATCGCTGTTGATCTGATCGACGGCGGCGAAGAAAGTCGCGTCGAAGTTCGACCATCGCAGGAATTTGCTGTTCTTTGAAGGAAGTGCAAATGCGGCTCCGGCAACGGCATCATCCATCCAGATGCCGTTTTGATACAGCAGTGGGATCAAGCCGGCGGTGAAGGGAAGATCGAACGGATACCACGTATCGGTCAGGCCGCCGGTGATCGCTCCCAGGTCCCCCTCGAAGAAACCGGTGATAAAGTCGACATTAAACGCTTCTTGCGCTTCGAAGTCGTCGTTGACAAAGTTGACGCCGGTAGCATTGCCGTTGCGGTTGAACGGTTGCATGAAGGCGTGGAAGCGTTCGGTTGAGGTGATCCCCCAGTCGAAGTCGAGCCGGAATTGTGTGGCCATGTTATGGAAGTCGTCGCCAGCGTTTCGGCCTCCACCGTATCCGATGCGGTAATCTCCGTACATGTAGAAGTGTTGTTGAACGAGGTTCGTCTCCCCGAGGAAGGTCTGGCTGCGAGGGATCATGCCGTTGAGGAAAAACGGCAGGCCCCACTCGATCAACGGACGCTGAACCGGAACCGGGCTCTTCCCGTCGTAGGGGCGTCGCGCCTCGGCGGCATCGTAGGTGAAGGCGGCATCGGGCAGAGGCGTCGGCGAAAAATCGCCAGCCCAAGGAACCAACTGAGGTGCGTAGATGGTGTCGGCATCGAGCGTGCTTGATTGGACCGCCGAGGCGAGCCGACCTGGCATCGGTTCGCTGCTGCGAGCGCTCGCCGGTTGTGCAGCTTGCCCCGTACCAGCCAATGCCGCAGGCGTGGCGTCAGCGGTTGGGGCAGCCGACGGAGCGGGGAGCCGCGTGGGAGCTGCGTCGGCCGCCTGGTTTCGGATCACCGGCATCCCCAGCTGCACACCGCTTGTGGCGGTCGCATACTGGGCGCGGGCCGTTGTCGCCAGCAGCGATGCAACGATCAGCAAGCTGGCGAAGATCGTCGCAGCGGGGCGGCTGACGATAAGGATCGCTGAGGCATGCATGGCTGCTCGGTTCGATGGGGGTAGTAATTTGGACATGGTTAGCGAACGAAGATTTCCGTCGTTTGCGGAGCGATGTCCATGATTTGTTCATTCATCCGACGGATCATTTCGGGCGTCGATTTGCACAGCCGCATGAAGTAAGGCGGTTCCAGGCGAGCGCGGAAGCGAGCCGAGATCCGGTAGGTTCCCGGTTGACGGAACGCGTCGGCAGGGATCCGATAACTTGCGGTTTTGACACCGTCGGGTGGAATCGAGTGGGCTTCCATGCGAATGAACGGCGGATGGTTGAGGACCGAAAACGGAACGTTCCCCGGACGCAGGAAAGGGATTTGATCGACGTCAACGTTGACCGGCAGCGGAAACTCGCGGTCGGGGCCTTTGACGTTGGTGATCAAGAACTTTGTCTGCAAGTTAAACAATTGATAGTCCGGGCGTATCTTGCCGTTAACAACATCCTCGCTCATCAGTTCCGCGAGATCGCCATTGCTGTCCAGGTAACCCGTTTCCCAGACGATCCTTCCAAAGGGATCGATCAACGTGACGTTCAACCACTGTTGCGGCTGGGCTCCCAACGACGCGGTCGGTAGGTTGTGACCATCGCTGCCGTTGTGGACATGGATCTTGAAATTCAACGGTTTGTTGACTCGTGGCTTCGTCTTTAAGTGAGGCCCGTCCAGCCTGACCGCAGCGGAGAGCGTCGCGATGCCGGAATCTCGTTTTTGCACGGCTCGTTTCAAGTTGGAATCGATGATCTTCCGCGCGTCGCGGCGGTCGTCGGCATCGTCCCAAGGGGGCGGGAAGTGCATCCCTTGAGCACCGCGGATGCTGCGTTCAAAGTCCTCGGTTCCCCAACCGGCTCGCCAATCGAACGACAGCCATTCCCGCGGCGACCAGCGGTCGGCTTTGGGATTGTGGGGGAAGACACCGGGGTGAGCTATCGAATAATTGGGGCCCCAGAAATTGTGATTGGAGAATTTCCGCGGGGGACCAAACGGCTTGCCCGCCAGTTCGGCAATCGGTTCGCAAGCGTATCCGTAGGCTTTGCCAGGGGTGTGTCCCATATGGCAATCCTGACAGGAGACACCCTTTTTCCAGGCCGGTGAGTTGCGGTATTGGTTCCAGACGACTTCCAATGCGATCCCCGGATGGACCGCCACCTGGTGGCATGGCATGCAGAATTCGCTGCGCGTCAGCGGTTCGAAGAAGCGTCCCTCCAGGTGCATCGATTGGCCGGGCCCCTTATCGTCGGGGCTCAGTTTCAGCTTGTGTTTGTCTTTTTCCGCGATCGCTTGATTGACGCCCGCACCACCAACGTTTCCATAAACTGGGGCATGGATGTCGCCCGGTTCGATCCGGCGAGCCCCGTTGGCTTTGTTGTACATCTCGTTGACGCGGTGGCAGGCGATACAGGTGATCCCCTCGCGAATCACGACCGGAGCATCGAGAATCGTGGTCGAGCGTTCGATACTTTTCATCTGCGTCGCAACGGGCATGTGGCAGCGGACGCAAAAGTAACCGACGGTGCCCTGCGACAACTCGCTGATCGTCTGCTCGAAGACCTGGAACATCGGCGAGATTCCAGCGTAGGCATGGCTGCTAGCTCGCCAGTCCTCGTAATGCTTGGGATGGCATTTGGCACAGGTTGCCGCCGAGGGGTAGCAGTCTTCGGCCCACAACGCTTCGTGAGGATCGGGAGTCTTTTTAGCCTTCGGAGCATCGGCTCCCTTCTCGCCGCTACCGCCACGTGAGCGGCGGTTACGTGGGCCCAAACCGCCGAGCGGGTCGTCGTCTCCGCCCAGCGAGAGCGGATCATCGGCTAACGCTAGCGGATCGTCCTTTTCCAGCTGAGCCATGCGATGCGCGGCAGCCAATTGGGCGCGGATCGAATTATCGGGAACGCTTGCCGCGTCGTAACGGTAGCTTCCGTGGATCATATGTCCGCGGTTGCCTGCGGAATTGATGGCGGCAGTATAAGGATCGACTGGCGCGGCAGGGGCAGCGTTGTTTGCTTGCGGGGCGACTTGAGGCAGCAACAGTTGAGTGGACGAAGGACGACCATCCCAGGTCGCGGTGCAACCCGGTGGCAATTGGCTGAGAACTTCGCCAGGAATGTCCGGCACCTGATCCTCGCTGGTCAATCCGATTCCGGGCCGCGTCGCCACGTTGCCGGCATAAGGCATTGGCGACTGCCCGTGGGCGGAATGGACTACCGACGCGAGGGCCATCAAGACCGCTATAACTCGTCGATTCATCGCAATCATGCCAGGCGTTCCTTTGTTTAGATATGTATCCCTCAGTAGGATCGACTATTCCTATCATCAAATCGAAAGTCCTGGGAACAATCCGAGTGTTTTGCCGAACCGTTAAAGTTTGACAGCGAATCCCCGCCGGCATCGCTAGCAATGATTTTGTCAGCCTCATTCACGGTAAACGTGGGCTAGTGTTGTAATGCTGCCCAGTGGAAACCTACCGAGCGAAATGCATGAGTGCTGTCAGATCCCAAGACGCTTTCTTCCGATGTCCGGTGACAGGGAAATGCGCCGTCGGATCGTTGAAGGTGGGGCGTAAACGGATCCCGGTGACGGTCATCGCGACCTCGATCGACGGCTTCACGCTCTGTGTCGGCAAGAGATATGCCAAGCGGATCCGAGAGAATTGCAGTTGGACTTTGGTCCTTCTAAACGAGCGGTCCCGTGTGACGCCCCAGTGGATGTTCAACGACGCGGATGGCGATACGAAGCTGAGCGTTCGGCGGTTGCAAGACCTCACGCCCCAGGAAGGTGTTCGGCGGAGCTGGTTTGTGTGGAACCATCGGTCGCAAGATTCGGGAGCGAGCACATCGGGGATCGCTCTGGGGGGCATGTTGCTGTTGATCACTGCCATCGTCTGTCTTCCCGGGATCGGCGACGATCTCGGTTCGGCTCCTTGGATCCGATCCTTCTTACGAGAGGCATTGCGTCACTTGGGGATGTCCGTTCGGCAGTTCCTGAACTCCTAGCGACCTGGTAAATTGTGCGTCCTCGATTTGCGACCACCTTCCAGGATTACCAAGCATGACCGATGGCTCGATCAATCTCCGCGATTACATTCGCGACGTCCCCGATTTCCCGAAGCCGGGGATTCTGTTTCGCGACATCACACCGCTGTTGAAGAGTCCCGTCGCGATGTCGGCTGTGATCGATCGATTGGCCGCTCCGTTTATTGGTCAACAAATCGACGTCGTCGCCGCCGCTGAAGCCCGCGGCTTCATCTTTGCCGCCCCCTTGGCCATCCGGCTGAATGCTGCCTTTGTCCCAATTCGCAAGCCGGGCAAGCTGCCGTTTGAATCGCATTCGTTGACCTACGATCTCGAATACGGCAGCGACACGGTGCAGATGCATGTCGATGGGGTTGCACCGGCGCAGCGCGTGTTGGTGTTAGACGATCTGTTGGCCACCGGGGGAACCGTCGACGCCTGCTGCCAGTTGTTGGAGAAGTGCGACGCGGAGATCGTCGGTTGCGCGTTTGTGATCAATCTGAAAGGGCTTGGCGGCGAACAACGTTTAAGCAAATACAAATTGCATTCGCTGCTGACGTATGAATGATCCAGCGTTCGGCCGTTGTGTGGCGCCCGATGGGTCAAGCATTTGCGGTGCGGTCGCGGCGGAACATCAGCAGCATCGCCAAGATCGCAAGTCCCGCTAAAACGGCCAATAATACGTTCGCCAACGGCCGTGGGCACAGCGCGAACACGCCCAATCCCAAGAGGGCCAGCCAAACAAGGTTGCCCAGTGAGGGATCGCTGATTCGCAACAGTCGAGCAATCAGGGCGAGCAACAAAAACAGTCCGGCCAGGATCGCCGCACCTTGCGCCAGCGGCGCGAATTGGTGGAAGTTTTCGGCGGCTTGATATTCGAAGGCGATTTGTTGGGGATGTTCGTTTTTCCCATCGGCCCGATACACATGCACGAAACGGTCTGCGGTAAAGGTGACTTTCGCCGTTGGTTCCAGAGCCTGCCGGACCAGTGTTTCCACACCGGCTTGTTCGACCAATTGATCCATCCGCGTTCTTAATTCCTCAATCTCTGGATCTCCGGCCGCATCGTCCGCCGTCAGGCTCTCGACCGCGTCTTCAAATCGGTTCAGCCATGGAGTTAACCAGTGGACCAATTCGTAGGAAGTCCTTTCTTGCAACGATTCCGTGGCGGTGTCGAGACAGGTGATGATCGATTCGGATTGGGCCCGCAACAGCCTTTCCGCCGGCAGGCCGATCCAGCCAGCGGCTGCGGGCTGCACGTTCGATGAGTTCTGGAAGGGGGCTCGGTTGGCGGTTGCGTGGACCATGAACCATGTCTGCTGAACCGGAACGCCGACGACTTGAGGAACCTGAATGTCGACGTTGTTCGGATCGGCGCGGCGCGGAACTTCTAACAGCAGTTCGATTTGCTGGGGCAGCTGGCTGTACAGCAATTGAATATTTAAGTTACCCTGCGGACTCAGATGCAGGTCGGCATCCATGTCGTTGATTCGGGCTGTGACAACTTTGTAGGACTCGGGGATTTTCAGCGACAACAGGTCGCGGCCAGCGGGGACAAAGTCCCATTTGCAGCGAACGTGAGCGGCGATCGACGTTTCGAAATATTCAAACGTGGCCAGCGAGACAAGCGGTTCGATCGTCAAATCGAGAACTGGGTTCAGGCTAGCCGAAAAGTTAGGGTTCGCTTCGTAGGTCACATGGTCGTCGGGAACTCCCGATGCACGAGCCAACGGGGGCCGCAGCGCGATCTCGTTGGCTGACGTCACCTTCCAAGCGATCGCTTCGTTGGTCAACCGCCGGGGGACGGCAAAGAAATTGCGATGCTTGCCCGTTTCCAGGATGCGAACCGTCGGTACCGCGACGCTTTCGCTGGCGGTCGATCGGGGGCCACCGCGGATCGTGATTTGATATCGATTGGCGGCTTGCCGAGCTGGCAGGACCAGGATGATTTTGGAATCGCGATTAACCGACGGTATCGCAATCCAGGGCAAGTCGTCGTCGATCGAAATCTCGCTGAACCAACTGGCGGGAACCTCAAACGAGAAATAATCGATGTGGCCTTGCTGGACATGGATATCAAAGTAGGCCTTGGCCGACCAAGCGCGTTCCTTCCAGCTGACAACCGTGACCGATTCGGATTCGATCCGAGGCGTAATTTTTTGCAGTTTGAATTCGCCCGGCAGTTGAGGTTCGGAGAGCCATTGGACATCGAGGTTCCAACGCGTTAAAGGGAACATCTGGGCGTGCAATTGTTCCACGCCGGTGACATCGAATCGCAGGTCTTCAAACGCCTCCTGTTTCAACCACTCCACCGCGACACCCGAAACGCGACTCCATTGGAATTCGCTGCTGGTCAGCGTGAACTGACTTGGGAAGATCCTGGGGACAGTCAACGGCACATCCAGTTTGACGGGAACCGAAGCCTTGATGTACAGCTCCACAGAGGGTTCGGGGCTCGACCGCCAACCGATCACGATCTCGTCGTGGTCATCGAATGGCAGTCGTTTGTGCGGAACCGATTCGCCTTGCAGAATCGAACTCTCGACTTGCAAGTTCTTTGGAATCCGCAGCCGAATGCTTTCTCCCGCCGTCGTGTAATCCTGAACCGAGACCTTGTAATTGATTTCCAGCCGATCGGATTCGAGATTGATTTGGTGGAGATCATCGGCAACGGCTTGGCGCGGTTCGTTCCGACGCAACCGAAACGGAATCGGGCCTTTGTATTCGCTGCCAAAGACTTTGGTTAGCGGGCCGGTCCGGGGAGTCCAGTGCGATAGAAACGCATTGGCATCGACGACGGTGGCCAACGAATCAAAGGGATCTTCGATCGTCCAATCGTCGGGGGCGGAGATCGCTACCAACACCTCGGGCGCGCTCTCGTCGGTCGCCGCCGATCGAATGTCGACCAATCGAATCGTCTCCGAACTCTCGTCGCCGCGTGGGCGGGACCAGAGCAATCGGAGGCTGTCGGCCGCGGCGTTCGAAGAAACAAACGTCAACTCAGATCGTTCGCCTTCCAAGATCCGAGTCTCTTCCAATCGCCAGCTGGACGACGTGACAATTGGGATCACCGTTGTGTCAAAATTCAATTCGACGCGATCGACCTTCAGCCCCTCGCCCGGTTGGACAAAATCCAACTGCACTTCGCGGGAAACCTGGTGGGGTGTCAGGTGTAGATACCAGCATCGCCGTGTGTTGACCAACGGAACCGAAGGGGCGGCGTTTTGTTTTCGCCAAGCAACCCGTAACGTTTCCACCGGTCCCAGGTCGGCCGAGAGCGATTGGGTGACCGAGTTGGTGGCAACACTTCCTTGGCTCGATACCGCTTCGACATTCCGCACCGTGTCGTCATACATCACGGCCAATTGAGAATTTAAGACCGGTGGAATCTCCAGTAACAATTCTCTTCGTCCGGTGGCTTCGTCGATCTGTGTTGGTACCGACAACGAAAATCGAACCGTCGCATTGGGCTGACCGTTCAATTGCAAAATGATCTTGTCGTCGTTGCCTGGGGTGGGGCGACGGATCGCGATCACGTCCCCCGCAACCAACAGGTCGATGCGGCGGATCGCTTCGCGAAACGGTTTCTGTCGGATGGCCAGCACAACTGAGTTGGCCAGATCCGGATTTTCGATCCCGATGGTCGCTTGCACTCGCGCCGCGTCGCGTTCGGCAACAAACGCGTTGGAGCGAATGTCGACGATGTACCGCGCCGACGAGACGTGGGCATTGGACAGCTGAAACGCTTTCGATTCGCGTTGCAACAGCTGTTTGTAAAGCGTCGGTGGAATGTAGACCTTATCGCTTGGCGTGCCATCCTCTTCGGTTGGGATCAACAACGGATGCGTCACCGGAGGCGTTTGTCCACTGGCGGCGACCGCCCAGGAAACGGTTAAGGCAAGACATATCAAGCTTCGTAAAACCAGCGAGTGGCTGCCGAGGTCTCGCCGCGATTCGTCGTCGCTTTGCGGCACCGATCGGGCTGTCAACAGCGACGCCAACAACGCCCCAAGGGCATACGGGATCATTGCCAACAGCAGCAGATCGATCTGCCAATTTCCGAGCACTCCCAGGACGGAAATCAGCAAACAGGCGGCTCCTAGCAATCCAAACATGCGCCATCGGCCAGTCGCCCATCCGAACGCCACCATTAGGATTGCAACGGCGAATTGCAGCCCGGTCACCGTTTCGCTGCGCAGCAACAACATCGTTTTTCCCGATTTCAAGCTGCCGTCGGCTGATTTCAGCGGAACCGAAACCGATGCGACGACATACGCGGGGGGATCGACGGCAGGTACATCGGTAGGAAGCGGCCATTGGTCGACCGTCCATTGGACGCTGTCGGGGCCCAGCAACAGCCGCAGGTCTGACTGCAGGACCGGGTTTTGGCATTGGACTCGTGGCGGTTGCCAAACGCGTCCCCAGACTTGGGCTGCGCGATTGACAGTGAATACCAACAGCAAGGATCTCTGTGTCGCAAGCTTGCAGGAGACCGTCGATTCCGTGATTCGTAGCATTTCGGGGGGGAGTTCGGCTTGTTCTCCGATGGCCCGTTCCAAACGCATCGTGGGTTCGTGTTGCACGACGACCATCCCCGACGAATCGGGACTGATTTCCACAAACACGCGTTCGGCCCCCGAGGCGTCGGCGACCACGGTCGTCTGTTGTTTTTGGATGATTGGCAGCGACACTTTGGTCTTTCGCGCCTGGATCGTCACCTGGCCATCGACGGTTGGGTCGTATCGTAGAACTGGCAGCGGGGCTTCGATTTGCATCCGTTTGGGTTCGGGGATTCGGACGATATTGGGACTCACCGAAACGACTTCGACCGAGCGGTCGGTGCGGATGATGCCGCGTTGATTAAAGGCCAACGGGATGCTTGGTAGGTCGATCTGAAGTTCGGATTCACCAATCTCGCGCGTGCCGACGATCACGGTCCCGTCGTCGATCCGATCATGCGACCGCAGACGCCATGTCTCTGCACCATTGTCTGTCGTTCGCCGCGTCGCCAAGATCGAATTGCGGCCGGCGGAATCTTCGTTGTTGCGGGGGCTGGCGGCGATCGTCCACCGGATCGCCGACTGTTTCGCTTCGGGGAAACGAACGACAAGTTCTTCCAGTTTGCCCGAGACGTTTTCAATTCCGATCGTGAATGTCTCGGTGATCCGGCCCTCGTGATACGCCGCGGCAACATCGACGCGAGCATCAAATCGCGACGCTGGGCGATCGAATTCGATCGAGGGCGTGCGGGTTGAATCGATCGCCAGGTAACATTGGGCGACGCTGGGATCACCGAAGATTTCGGCAATTTTTGCCGGCAGTTGTTTGTTCGAGATTCGATTCTGCTGCAGCCCTTGATTGCTGCGGAATTGGATCCGCGACGACGCGGTTAACATCACGTATTCATTGGCTGGGATCGTTTCCCAGCGGACAAAAAATGTCGGCGGAATACTCACCCGGTCCTGTGGTGGCAGCACGCGCCGCCCTTTGACTCGCACATGAAACACCTTGCCATCGATCTCTTCCGGTTCGGGCCAGATCGTCAGGCGATCGATCTTGCCACCGACGCGATCCGCCTCTCGCCCGCTGGAGACGACCACGACGCTGGTGATCTCCCAACCGTCTTCGATCTCCATCGCGATCGGTCCGATCGTCGGCAATCGCATCGCGGTCTCTTGCTCTCCCTCGGGTTCCAGGACCGCAACCTTGTATTCAACAAAACTGTCCCATGTGCCCTGCAACGAATCGCTGCCGATATTCAAACGGAGCGCGTTGGTGGCGGTGGCTTGTGAATCGTCGCGCTGCACAAACAGTTTCAGCGGCGGATCCCAGGAGGAGCCCAAAAATTGATAACTCTCCTCCACATCGGTCCGCGACGAATTCGTGATGCTCCAGTCGGTGGAAGTGTCGACATCGATCAGTTCGATCGGATAGGCGAGGTCCAATCGTAGCGTCGATCCGCTGCCCGACATCACGACCTGGCAGTTTCGCCAGCCGATTTTGGGGAGCGTGACCCAGCCCGATTTCAGAGGGGCCGAGAGGCCGATGATTTGTAACCGATGATCGATCGACGCCGCCGTGTCGGTCCAGTCGCTGGGATCTAAGACGAGCAGGGTTTGGCCGTTTTCCAACGTCGTTTCGTAGGGGCGAGCCATCGAATCGATCGTCAGCGATGTCGGGACGCTGCCGTTGGGGAGCACCAGGTTCAGCGGGCCGTTTTCCCGCGGCCAGGTGAAATCAAAAGTGAAGTCCCACGCGACGCTGTCCTCGCGGATCTGGTATTTGCCAAACGCCTCCCGCATCACAACTTGGCTAAGTACCGGCGCCGAGGCGGTCTTAACGATCGAAAATTCAACCCGATCCCCTCCTCCAAGTTCCACCAGATAGACCGTTTCGTCGTCTCGCAGCGGAAGACCGTCGAGTGTCGGTGACGCGGGGTCGACCACTTGCACGGCGCCCGCCATGGTTTCGATCTCGAGGCCCTCGGGGAGCGCAAGATACAGCAGGCCGGTCCCCGTCGCGGGTAGACGCATCGCAAATTGCGTTCGGTAGGGATCGACCTGCGTCCCCTGCAAACTCCACGAAAAATCGATCCGCTGATCGCCGCTAACCCTCGCCGTCACTTGGCCGTCCAGCGATGTGCTCAAACGCGCGGTCGTCGATCCGGTTAGCGCTGCGGTCGGTAGGACGGCAAGGTTCAACGGGCTGAGCGTGATTTTGCCAGGGGCATCATCTTGGAATTGAAAGTCGAAAAACGATTCGCCGATCGACTGCAGCGCGTTCTCCGAATAGCGGGCCATCAATTGCAGTTGGGTCAGTTCCGGCACCACATCGGCAACGGTTTCCGAATCGTGCAGATTGTTTAACGCCTGCTTCAATTTGCTGTGCGAGATCGGCTCGTAGTCGGCCGGGATCAGCTTGGTTTCATCTCGTTTGGGAATGAAAACCTGGCGGTATTTCGCTTGCGGTGGTGCGTCGCTGGCCGACGGTTCATCGGCAGCCCCAAGGCTTGCAATGGAGATCACCAGGGCGATGCCGACCAACGTCGCTCGCAGCAAACGGCGCGGGAAACGACCAACGCGGATCATGAGTTCGCCTCGACCGGAGGGCCGACCCGCCGCGGGTCGAGACTCTGCGTCGACCCGACGACCATCGGATTGGGAACGCTGCGCGTCGACCCCTCGCGAGGCCGGGGAGCATCGAACACGCTCGGCTGCGGCCAGCCGGCAATCGCCGACCGGATGGCCAGCAAGATGACTGTCAACAACAGCCCCAACACACTCACCTGACCGAAGATCACCGCCAGATCGGGAAATGTCACCGCCATGCCAACCAGTACGAAACCTAGCACCAGGAACGTCAGTGGCGTTCGCAACCATTGCATGTAGACGAGCGCTGTGGAGAGGATCAACGTGATCCCACCGACGATCAACCAAATCGTGCTGCGCGGCGCGGCGGTCGCTTGCAGACTGGCAAGATCCGCGGGGGTGAACAGGTAGATGTTCGATGGTGGCAAGGTCTCCGATGCGGTGCTGCCAAACTGCCGTTCCAGATCGGTCGTCGAAAGGATCGGTTTGCGGGCCAGAAACAGACCGCGCCATTGCCACTGCATGGCCCGCCCCGCCTCGGGATTGGCATAGACCAAATGTTGACCCGAGGGAAGCACCAACTGCCAGTAGCACTCGCCGTGCGGAGCGTTTAACGTTACGTGCGGCGTGATTTCATCGAAAATCGCTGGCGCCGCGAGGTTGCGGTCCCAGATCCAGACCTCGACCATTGCGTTGGCTTGATCTTGAGGCAGCGGAATTTGAAGTCGATTGCCTTGATGGACAAAGTCGCGTAGCTCGGTCCCATCGACGATCGCCCGAACCTGGATATCTTCGTTCCAGTCGGGGCTTTGGAGTTCTAGATGCGATGCGAAACCTTGCACGCTGGCGACGATCTTCTCGCGCCGCGAGGTGCTGCCGATCATTGATTGGATCCACAACCGATCGATGAACAGCGAAGCTTCATCGCGTTGCCGCTGGCGGACCACTTGAATTGCTGGCGGGATTCCCGGGACAACCAGGATCTCGCCGGGCTGCTTGTCGGAACTCTCCTGTTCATCGCGAGACCACGAATCCGAGACCACTTTAAACGGCATCTCAAACTCGCCACCGGCGGCCAATTCCATCGGCAGGCTCAACGGCAGTTCCAGCATCGCGAAGTCGTCGTCGGGCTGGCTTGGAAAGGGGAACGGTTGGGTCAGTTCCAGTTCGTAACTGCCCGGTGGCAGCGGATCAAACCGCACCTGATACGTTGTGTCGCTGTCCCGTTTCAAGAAGACCGGCTTGCCGTCGATCGTACCGGTGCAGTTTTGCAGATCGTCGCGCGGTGAGGTCAATTGCAACGACGCGAGTTTTCCCTCGGAAAATTCAATCGCTACACGCTGGCTGAAGAAACATTGATCTCCGTTGATCGCAAGTTCCGCAGCGATCGCCGTCCGGACTTGGGTCTTGCGGCGGGCAACGGTGTGCGTCAATCGCGCCTTGCCAAACGTCGATAACAATTGATAGACCCGGGCGTCCGCAGTCGCGACATCGACCAATTGTTCCAGCCCGTGGCTGTTGGCCGGATCAAACGCGATCGTCACGTTTTCCTTTTCTTGAACCCGCACGCTGCCGGGGGTATAGATCACATCGCTGCGCCGTTTGGCGGGGCGATCGATCGATGGAATATCGAACGAAACCTTGCCTTCGTTACCCGAAAGCGCTCGGATCATCTGCAGCTTTAATTGGCGGCGTTGTCCCGAGATCGGGGGCAGATTCTCAATCAACTCATCGACTTCGATCTGCACCGTGTCGGCCGTCGGTTCGACGCCAGCGATGTCCAAATCGATCAGCAATTGATCGTTGATTCGTTGCAATTCCCACTGCTTGAAATCGATCGTCAGGCTCTGCCCGGTCGTTCCCGATCCGGCGACGTTGACGAAGACATTCAGATCGACCGATTCGGGGCCGATCGACGTTTCATAATCGACCTGCATTCGCATCCCGCTGGCCTTCACCGCCAGCCAGATCGGCAGGGTGAAGTTTCCCCGGTCATATCGGAAATCGTAAGCGCGGCCGTCCCCTTCGCTGTTGGATGCCGAGATCAACGGACGGACATAATTGCCTTCGAGCCAACGCAGGCGGTGATCGCGCGTGGTCTGAATTTTGATCGTTCCCGTTTCCCGAACGCTTCCGGCGATCGACATCCCAACCAACGGTAACGGGGATTCGGTGCGGTAATCCGCCCCCGGTACATCGACCTGGATCTGAAACGTCAACCGCGGCGTATCGGAGAGCGCCGGGGTGATTCGATACGTGTCGCTCCCCATCGGGGTGATCGAGACATCCGAAAACGAAATCGGCGAGATCGAAAACTGCGACGGAATCCGCATTTCAAACGGTTGGATGTTGCCCGTTAGATTGCGAACTTTGTAGGTCACTTCGATTTGTGGAGTTTGTTGGGGATCCTGCCAATCGATCTTCCAGTCCCCTTCGACCTCCAACGATTGAGTCTCGGGGACCTTCTCTTCGGATGCTCCCCATGCCATCGCGAAATCGCCCCCAGCCGCCTCCAATTGGATCAAGCTTTTGCCTTGCTCCACCGCTTCCGGAGCGCGGACGATCTCTTCGCTGGTCGATCCCGTCACAACAGCAAACGGACGCTCCTGGTCGACGGTCAGTTTGATGGTCGTTGGAGCAACGGGCAGCCGAAAGTCGATGTTGCGGCGAACATCGGCTTGATTCACTCGCACCGAGAACTTCCCTTGAACCAGAATTCGCTGTTTGCTGGGCGTTCCCAAAATGGTTTGGCTGCCAGTTTTGGCTTCCGTCATGCTCCGGACATTGCTGATTCCATCGACCTCAAACGGGCTCAGCCGATGGAAGTTCTTCATCATCAGCGGGATCACGATCTCGTCTTTTAAGCTGGCATCGAGATCGATCCGCATCAAGACATCCAATTCCGCCCGCCCGCCACGGGCCTCTCCTGTGATCTCGATCGAATCGAACGTAAATGGGGCGCGGCCGGTCGGCGTGCTGCCGACGGCCTGATTGCGACGCTCGAATTCGCGATAGGGAGTGATCGGGATGAAGACCCGCGTGCCATCGTCGAGCATGTAGATCGCCGGGGGGAGCGCATCCTGCGGTGTGATCAGGTCGTCGATCCCGTCGGGGAACTGCACCTGGGGGGGCGTCTGGGCACTGCAGGGGAGGACCACAACCCACGCCAGCGCACACGCGATCCAAGCGCACAGCACCCTGGCAGAATTGAATCGGTTTGCTTGCCAGAAAAGCACTCGAAACCCATCGGGTGATAAGGACACGGTTAACTCAGAGAAGCTCTACCCATTTTAAGCGAATCCCCGCCCAGTAAAAAGCTTGTGACTAATCGGATTAGGGAAACTGGAGAGAACACGTCGAATCGGGGATGCACTTCCCCAAATAATCCGCAGGACCGGACGCAATAAAACCAACGATTTCCGCTGCCGGGGGGCCAGATTAGGCCAAGCAGCGGCGGAGTTGATCGTTTAGCGATTTCGTGGCGGTTGCCACAAATCGGGGGTCCCAAGTATCAAATTTTTCCCCCGAGAGGGACAAGATCTCCCCCTGAGCCTCGGAAACGATCAACGCTCCTGCGGCGACATCCCACGGTTTAACGCACGTTGCCCAGTAGCCATCGAGTCGACCGGACGCGACATAACATAGATTTAACGCGGCCGAACCCAGTCGCCGAACGGATTGTGCTTCGTCCAACGCAGCAGCAAAACGACTCAGTTCAGATGAATCATGCTGCGTGCCGGCTGAAAAACTGCAAGCCAATAAAGCTTGTTCCAAGCGGTCGGTCGTGCTGCAACGAATCGGGATGTCGTTCAAAAACGCCCCGCCGCCGCGTTGTGCCCAGAAAATTTCTCGTGTGACGGGATCGTGAACGATCCCCACCTGCAGCTCTCCGGCGTGATACATCGCGATCGAAACCGCAAAACTCTGCAATTGATGGACGTAATTGACGGTCCCATCCAACGGATCGACGATCCAGATCGGCGGGTGGTTCGGATCGGCCAACATCTCGGCGGAGACCTGGTCGTGCCCCTCCTCCTCGCCGACAAATCCGTGGTCGGGAAAGTTGGAGAGCAGGATCTTTTGGATCGCTTGCTGCGCCGCGACATCCGCTTCGGTAACCAGATCGCGCGGTGCCTTCTCGCGGACCGAAAACCGGCCTTGGTAGGATAAAAGAATCTTGGCACCAGCCGCAGCCGCCAGCCGCGCCACCTTCAGATAGTTGTCGTTCATGTCCAAGCGTTGCTCCATGCGGATGGATCGAATTAGGTCCGGTGCCCCCCAATTATCGGTAGACTCCCCTGTTTGATAAGCGAAAACGCGACGGGCGACCACCCGCCGAGGTCGGCATTTATCTCGGATTCGATCATCCAGCGACTTTTCTGCCCTGCGGATCCTGCGACCGCGCCGGCGTTTATTCCGGCTCGTCGTCGTCGATCAGCTCTTCGACGACGACCCGATTGCCGTAAACCTGTTTGACGATCACCGGTCGCTGCGGATCGATCATCGGTCCGTCGCTGACCACCGCGATCAACTCCTCGCCAAACCTGGCTTTGCCAGACGGGACCAGCGGCGTCGTCGCGATTCCTCGCTGACCTTGCAGATGATCCCAGTGGACGATCGCTTCGTTCTCGGCCCGAATCTGCTTCTCCTCTTCGTCTTCGACCATCATCAGGTGGCGGAAGAAAGGCAACTGAGGCAGCATCCAACGGAGCGCCAGCCCGCCTCCTAACATCCCGCCGATCGCCACCAGCACGCCGATCAGATTGCCAGTTAATTGGTTGTATTGGTAGGCGTTGCTGGGCAACACAAACGTTTGGCTGACCAGGACTAAACTGGCCACTAACATCACCAAGCCACCGATCCCAAAAATGCCAAAGCCGGGGAACAACAGCACCTCCGCCAACAGACAAAGAACCCCGCCGACGAACAAGAAGATCTCCAACCACTCCGCCGTTCCGCCGGCCGCTTGGATCCAAAAGAAGAGCATCAGGCTGACCATCGAAATGAAGCCGGGAAAACCGATCCCCGGCGCACCGATCTCCACCGACAGCATGAAGAAGCCGATAAACAGCAGCATCCGCGGCAGCCAAACTTGGCGTCCCAGGCTCTCGACAAAATTCACAATCCAGCGTTCGTCCAGCCGTTGAGGCAGATCTTTCAGCCCGACCTTTCGGCAGACCTGTTTTAGATCGCTCTCGATGCCGGTGATCAGCCCCAGTTGAAGTGCTTGTTCTGCCGAGATGCCATCGGCCAACGCGACGGCCCCCTGGCGAGCCCATCGCGCCGCGTCGTCTCGCGCGGCGTGTTCGTCGGAACTGAAGTAAGCGACGCGACCGCTGCGGGCGTCAAGATATTCGAAGACCTCTAGTTCTCGATCCAACAGCCCGCGCAACAGCGCTGGACTGCGTCCCGTCGACCGCGCGATCTGGTCGATCGCTTCGCTCAGATCATCCAACGCCGCGGCGCTGAACGACGCTGCTCCCGGTCCGCCCAGGTTTGCTTCGGGGGACATGTAGACCTGTTGCGCGGCCAATGCGACCAACGCGGCGTCGCCGACGGCTTGAGGGTCGACCAACGCGGCGGTTCGGATTCCCTGAGCCGGAAGGTTGGCGAAATACGATGCCAATTCGAGCGATTCGTTTAGATCTCCACCGGCGCTGTTGACATGCGATACGACGAGATTCAGATCGTGGCGTTGGATCGCGTCGGACAAATTATTGCGGACACGTCGTCCCCGCCGGCGATTGATCGGACCGCTGATCTCCGCCAACACCGCGTTGACCTCTCCCAGGTTGGGCGACTGGGAATCGCTGATTCGCGACAAACCGAGCGCGGTGGCCAATTCATCGACATCGCGAACCTCATGCGTTGCCCACCGATAGGTTCTCATCTGTGAACCGACAAAGTTTGCAAGTTCGCCCGGCGCGGCAAGCTGTTCCTCTTTCCAGACCTTCCCCTGGTCGCGGAGTTCCGCAAGTTCGGGTCCCGAAAGAAACAGATCGCCCCCATCGACTTGGCTGATCCGGACTAGTTCGAGATCGGCGTCCAGCATCGCTCGCACCGCACCGATCGGAATCGTGCGTCGTCGCTGGGCGATCGATTCATAAGCCAACATGACGACCGGATCGACGGAGGCTTGGTCGATTCCGGCATCTCCCAAACTGGCTCCGGGGGCAACGACGATCTGATCGCAAGCCAGCACCGGCAGGACCGCATGCCCTTGGACCGATCCGGCGACGTAAGCGATCGTCTTGACGTCGGTCGCGTTTTCGCTGGTTAAGAACCGCGCCAATTGCAGCCCCCGTTCGAAAGCTGTCTCGCCGCCGGTCGCCTGGTCGCCTTGCTTGCCGAACTGCAGCACCAACTTTTGCCGCCCTGCTTCCGCTGTGGCGGTGGAACGGATCGTGTTGATCGTCGATTCGACCTGCCGCTGCGTTGCATCGTCGATCGGCAACGCGACTTGAACCAACACTCCCCGCTGAACGTCCTGGCCGAGGGTTGGGGATTCGGTCAGCGGGCACGCCAGGCAAAACGCAACCCAACCCAAGAGAAAGCTCCGCCACCGTGGCAGCGTGCGGTTACCGTCGGTGCGCATGCGTCGTGAGTGCTGTTGGAACATCGTACATCCCCCTCCTCTTCCCAGCACTGATTATACGTGCCCCGAACCGCCAGATCGCGTTATTCGGCGACTTCGCGCGACAACAATCGAGCGCGGATGCGGTTCCCGTGTTCCTGGGGATCACGCTGCGTCTTGTAATATTCGATCGCTTCGTCGGGACGGTCCAGATGCTCCAATGCTCTTCCCACATTGTAACGAGCCGAAGGACCCCAAGGGGATTGCGTGTCGCGGCCCAGCACGCGTTTCTGCTGCCAGGTCGCTGCGTTTTCGTAACGCGAGTCTTCGAACTGAATCAAAGCCAACCAAAAAGTTGCCGCCTGTTTGGCTTGGCGGTACTGAGCCTGAATGATTCGCAGCTGCTGGTCGTACGCTTCCTGCGGCTGTCCGGGTTGGCGGCGAGCGTTCAATTGAACCTGCAGATTCACATCGTACGGTAGGTTTTCGATGTCGGTGTCGGGAATCCGCAGATTCATATAAAGGATCCGCGCCCCATCGTCTTCGTCGCGATCGAACTCGCCGCTCAAGTGATTCCACCGCGCCTTGGCCAAAGGAAAATTGGGAGACAACATGCCCCACCGCATCTGTTGGTCCAGATAGACCTTCAGGTCGTCGGACATCGCCCGCTGCATTGCAAAGTGATATCGGCGAGCCAAAGCGTCGATCGACCAGGCTTGAGCTTCGTCGATCAATTCAAGTTCCTCCCACGCCGCGATCGATTCGGGATCGTAGGTCAACTGCATTCGGGCGTCGCCGGTCAGCCCCTGCTGCAGGGCTTTCATCCGCCAACAAAACGCTTCGGTCGGAATGTCGATGAAGGCGACAACCTTCGACAGCCAGCTGGAATCGACGGGATAATCGTACAGCCCAGCGATCTTCATCCGCCGCAGAACCGCGGGGTCCTCTTTGGCTTGAGCGAGCGTCGCGATTCCCTCTTGCCCAGGACCGGGAACATGCGTTCCGATCATGGCATCAAACAGGAAGATCTGTTGGCCGGCGCGGACGCCAACCAACCATGGCACGACCGAGTCGCGATCGGGTTGCTTGATCGCCAGCATGCAGGCATCGAGGCCAGCCTGTTGGCACAGTCCTAGGAAGACGCGCGAACGCTGCAGCCCATCGCCGCTGCCTCGCCAAAGACATTCCTCCAACGTCTGCCGATACCCAGGGCCATCGAAGACCAATCCAGGCGGCATTTCCTTGGGGGCGACCCGCGGGGAATTGGCGGGGAATTGCAGCGGTTGCAGTTGGATATTGCGGAGCGTCCAGTCGAACAAGCGGGAAGCTTTTTCCAGCGTTTGAACCTGCGACGGATCGAGTCCGGACTCTTCGTCGGCTAGCCAGCCAGCGAGAATGGGATCGTGCAGCGGGCCGTCGCCAGCCCAGTTCGCAACGCGGCTGAGCAGAAAACAGCGGCGGAAATAGTCGATGTCGCCCGGCAGGAAGGTGTCGGAATCGGGACGCACGGCGTCGAATTCGTCGGGGAACAACTGCTTCCGCTGGGCAGCCATCGGAGAGAGTTGACGATCGACCTCCGGCGGCGAGGCTTCCAGCCAAGCGTTCAAGTGGTAATTGATCTGCCGCGTCGCCGCCTGCGGATCGAGTTCGACCATCCGGCTGATATAGCCAGCCGCCTCGTTCAAGTGGTCGACGGTTGCCGCTTCGTTTGCCAGCTGCTGCTTTTGTTTACGCCGCGCTTGGCGGACGATCTCCGCTTCGTTGTTGCAGCCGACAAGAGCCGCATTGGCAGCGATCAAAAGACAGACCAAGCCAATGCGGTAACGAGAGTTTGTGATCCAGATCATCATTCGATTTTATAGGGCCTCAAGACCCCGGCGGATTGCGAGCATCCGGCCCACCAAACCCGAAAACTGATCCAGCGGAACCATGTTCGGACCATCGCTCGGTGATTTATCGGGGTCGGGGTGGGTTTCAAAGAATAACGCGTCGGTTCCTATTGCTACGGCAGCCCGAGCTAATGGTTCAACCATCGCCCGATTGCCACCGGTTGCGCCACCTAACCCACCGGGCTGCTGGACGCTGTGCGTGGCGTCAAAAACGACAGGGACGCCCAACGCCTGCATCTCCGGAATCGAACGCATATCGTTGACCAAACGGCCGTAACCGAAAAACGTTCCCCGCTCGCACAGCAGGATGTTCTGCGATCCGCTCTCCCGCAGCTTTTCGACGACGTACCGCATGTCGCCAGGAGCCATAAATTGCCCCTTCTTCACGTTGATCGCTTTGCCCGTTTCGGCTGCCGCGACCAACAGATCGGTCTGGCGTGCGAGAAACGCGGGGATTTGCAGCAGATCGCAAACCCGCCCGGCAGCTTCGGCTTGCTCGGGAAGATGGATGTCGGTCGTCACCGGCAGGCCAGTCGCTTCGCCAACGGCTTGCAGGATCTCGAGTCCCGCTTCGAGTCCCGGCCCGCGGTAGCTGCTCAAACTGGTTCGGTTCGCCTTATCAAACGAAGCCTTAAAGACGATCGAGGCACCGTGCTCTTGGCCGATATCGCGCAGCTGCAAACCGATCTCGATCGCTGCCTCGCGAGTTTCCAAAACGCACGGCCCGGCAATCAACAGCAATGGATTGTCAGGGCCACAGGTGTAGTCGCCGATTTTCGCCGGGGTTATGCCATCCTGATGCATCGTTTCTCAGTCCCTTTTTCGATTGGATCGCCCCCCGCTTGGCGGGCGTCGGCTTGCTACCTTCGATAGACGCCTAACCGACGTTGGAATCGAAGACTCGAACCTGTTTCCAGTTCTCTTTTTGTTCGGCGATGAATTCGTTGTGCGGGTCGGACACTTGGTAGGCATCGTGTGCCGCGCGGTCGGCAAACACGATCGCCAAACAAACATCGAACTCCTGATCGTTGACCGGGCGTTGCATCTCCGGTTCGCGACGCCCCATCGAATAGCTGACGATGCCGTCATGGGGCTTAAGGTACTTCAGCCCCGCGGCGATCAACGATTCGCATTGCACATCGGACTTATCGTTCAGCGTAAAAAAGACACAATGTGCAAACTTCATCGGTGCGGAATCCTAATTAAAAATCGAGGTCGTCGTGCTGTTCGTTCTTGAAGCGATTCGACTCGCTGCGGCGGTTCATGCCGGCGCGGTCCATCAACGAACGTCGCAGAACGTCGGACAATTGATCTTCGTCCGGCGGTGGTGGGCCAAACGCCCCCAGATCTTGCGGGTTGTATTCGATGGTGTATTCGTGCTTGGCAAACGAGATCACCGAACCGGGATCGAGTCGTTTGCGCAAGATCCGGCTGCCGTTGACCTTGGTGCCGTTGCGGCTGTCCATATCGCGAGCGAACCAGTATCCGTTCTCGAGCGTCAGCCGACAATGCTGCCCCGAAATATTTGCGAACTTCAAACAGATGTCGCACGAATCGCGGCGTCCGACCGTCAATCGCTCCTTCAACAACGGCACCGGATCGCCGCCGCTGGAGGGTTCGAGCATCCCGTAACGTTTAACTTTGCCAATATCGTCCATCGGTTCCCTTGCCTGCCCACGCCGTTGGCGCTATCTATGCGCTGAGTAATAGTGGACCTTACACTCAGGTTGCTGAAAAATGGTAGCCACTTCAAAAGTCCCTTAGCGCTCCATTTATTGTCACTTCACCTAACTATAATAGCTCTCAAACATGCAATCCTCAATTCCGCCGGGGCACGATCATTTCGATTGGCGGCTCGATGGTGCGTTCTATTACCCTTATAGCGCCTATTTGCGGAATCGCTTCGGCGGTCGCGTCCAACGGGTCAGCATCAACGCCGGTTTCACTTGCCCCAACGCCGATGGAACGCTTGCCAAAGGGGGCTGTAATTTCTGCAACAACCCTTCGTTCAGCCCCAGCCGGCGGACGCGGCGATACGAGATTCGTGAGCAGATCGATCGCGGGATCGAAGCCCTAAAGCGTCGATACAGCAACATCAAGGGCTTTATCGCTTACTTCCAGCCTGCCACGAACACCTACGCCGACGTCGACCATCTGCGGGCGTTGTACGAGGAATCGCTGTCGCATCCGGAAGTCGTCGGCCTGGCGATCGGAACCCGTCCCGACTGCGTCGCCGAGGATGTGTTGGATCTGATCAGCGAATTGGCCCAGCAGCGGTACGTCTCGGTCGAATACGGGATGCAGACGATCCACGCCGAGAGTCTCGATTGGATGAACCGCGCGCACTACCACGACTCGATGATCGATGCTGTCGAGCGTAGCCGCGGCCGCGGGTTCGAGATCAGCGGTCATGTGATCCTGGGGATCCCACGCGAATCGCACGCCGACATGATGGAGACCGCCGTCGAAGTCGCTCGACTGAATCTCGACGCCGTGAAGATCCATAATCTGTATGCCGTCAAAAATACGCGTCTGGGGGATGAAGTCGCTGCGGGGGAGGTGCAATTGATGCCCCGCGACGAATACGTCCAGACAGTCGTCGATTTCATCGAACGCCTGCCCGAAACGATGATCATCGAACGGGTCAGCGGCGAAGCCCCGCCGGCCTACCTGATCGCCCCCGAATGGTGCTTGCAGAAGTCGAGCCTGCGACATGCGATCGAGCAGGAATTCAAGCAGCGTGGCACGCGGCAAGGCAGTCGCTACGTGGCCTCGCCCTAGTAAATTCCATCCGTCACGGCGTCATTGAACGTGGGACGCAACAACCTTGCGATTGCGTCTCGGAAGTAAGAAGCCGGCGCGGCGCAGGAGAGGTGAGCGTCGACGTGCCGCGCACCAATGCCCCATCCCGCGGCTAGCTTGCGTTGAGGGGGGCGTCGATACGATCTTCCGCAGTTCGGGTGCTGCGCGCTGCAAACATTGCGAACTGCTGGCGATCCGCCTCCCTGCCTGGTGTTCGCCGATCGGTCAATCGCGACGGTTCCAGCAAGCACTGGACGCGTCGATAGACTGGATAATAAAGCAGCACGCTGAACGCAAACGCTCCGACGGTGGCCGAACCGTCTCGTCTGGCTCAATTCGAAGCGAAGCTTGGCAACCGCTCGCCCGGCTGGACAAACGGGTGGCGGAATTGCTGTAGAGCCTGTCCGCGGGGATGCCACTTCCCGACAACAGCGACGATCGATATTGGGCTGGCCGAACGACGTCGCGGTGAAGCTCAAAATTCAGAATCGATAGCCCCCGATCTTTCAGGAGAAACACGATGTCCAGCCTTCGAGTACAAACCGAGGCAAAGTTTGCGAACACACGGAAGAACAATCCCGCCTTCGCAAAGCAAGTCGATGAGATTCTGTCGTCCGCCGAAGCATTCCAATCCGGTGCCCAGGCGATTGGAACCGGACAGCCGGCTCCCGACTTTGCGCTGCCCAATCCGCAAAGGGAAACGGTCTCGTTGTCTCGCTTGCTGTCGAAGGGCCCGGTCGTCGTGACGTTCTATCGCGGAAGCTGGTGTCCGTATTGCAATCTGCAGTTGCGAGCGATGCAGCAGCGGTTGGCGGAGATTCATTCGGTCGGAGCCGAACTCGTTGCGATCAGTCCGCAATTGCCCGATCAATCGATGACGCATGCCGAACAAGTGGCGTTGGAGTTCCCTGTCCTTTCGGACCAGGACGCTCGCGTCGCAGCTCAGTACGGTGTCGCTTGGCAGGTCCCCGATATGATCCTGGATCACATGCGGAACGATCGCAAGCTTGATCTGACAGAGATCAACGGTGGCAACGGCAGCGTGTTGCCCATCCCAGCAACCTTTGTGCTGAACCGCGATGGAAAGGTGACTTGGCGGTTCGTCGATGTTGACTATCGCAAACGTGCGGAACCCGATGACGTTCTGGCGGCGCTGCAGGAGCTTTCATGAATTTCAATGGGCAGGATGGGGCGGTCGAATCTAACAACCTAAAGACAGGTACCTCAAGGAAATCTACGATGCTCAAATCAAACCTTTCTCTACTCGTTGCGTTCGCAATTTTGGCCGCGGCCACTTCGACCACGGTGGCGCAAACGCCATCCCCCGGCGCCGAGATCGACGACAGCAAAAGTCCCAAGTTCGGCAATGGCGCGACACCCGACTTGATCGCGGTTTCGCAAAAGCAGCCTGTCTCCGAACAGCCTTCGTTCACTCAGGGCGAAGCGCAAAGTGATGTCGTCACTCTATTTCAATGGACAGGAGCTAACCCGCGGACGGCGAAAGTCGCCAAGATCAAATCGACAGACGGTCGCCAGTGGACGGTTCCCGCAAGGACCCATTTTCAGTCCGCACCCAAAGCGTTTGATCTCTACAACGAGGCCAACAAAGTGACGCCTGCAGGACTGGCCGATGTCGACGTGAATCAGATCCCCGTGATCGACGCGGGGGGAGACGAAATCTTCACCGCCTATGTTTTTGGTGACAACTATTTTGAGTTCTACGTCAATGGCAAACTGCTGGCGGTCGACCCCGTTCCGATGACGCCATTCAACAGTAATGTGATTCGCTTCAAAGCCCAGCGGCCGGTTACGATTGGCGTGATGGGTGTCGATTGGGAGGAGCGACTCGGGCTCGGCTTTGAACAATTCCGCGGGGCTCCCTTCCATCAAGGAGATGCCGGTTTGGTCGCCGTCATCAAGAACGCGGCTGGCGAAACGGTCTCCATCACCGACGAGATCTGGAAGGCTCAGACGTTTTATGTCGCACCGCTGAAGTCGCCCGACTGCCTCGTCGTCAACGGCAGCCACCGAGACAGTTCCAAAAGCAGCACCGACGATGTTGACGATGGAACAACTTGGTTCGCCGCTCATTGGCCGATCCCGCAAAATTGGGCTGCCGCCGATTTTAACGATCATCATTGGCCCAACGCTGTCACCTTCACCAACGACTTCGTCGGGGTCAACAACAAGCCGGCCTACACCAACTTCACCGACCTGTTCGACGCGCCCGATGCCGATGCAAAATTCATCTGGTCATCCAGCCTCGTGCATGACAATCTCGTCCTGATGCGGACCACGATTGGCAAATAGCCAACTGAAGCCGCGTTGGTCCCGGTCGGTAGTCTCGCCTTGTGGTGGCCGCTGCAACACAATTTGCTACACTCAGGCGATTCGGGAGCCCGTAACGTTTCCGGTCGCTCCCAGCCGTTCCTTTCAATCGATTCAAACGTATGAAGCTTCACGCGCTGACACTCTGCATCGTCCTGTTTGCCCTTACATCGACCGCGACGGCAGCCGATCCCAAGCCGCCTCGGATCTTCCTCGATAAGAGCGAGCGGGTCGTGATGTTCCAACTCAATCGGCTCTCCAACGAGCAATTGGTGATGGTCCCTCGCGCCACCGACGATCCTAAATACAAACCTGTCTTCGCCACGATCCTGACACGCGGCGGCCTCTCGCGACAGGACCGCCAACAAGCCGCCGCAGGATTGGCGGTGCTCAACGGAACCAGCCCGGCGACCGAACTGCTCGCCGCGATTTCGGGGCTCGATGAAAGCGATTCCGAAGAGAAAGAAGTTGGCCGCCAATTGGCCGCGATGCTGTTGGCTCAGTCGCCCAAAGACCTGGCGGATCAAAAACAAGCCTTGATCGACGCGGTCGCTTCCGATTCTGCGATGCTTCGCGCCGTCGGATACGCCGGTCTGATCGCGGGTGATCAATCGGATCAAGCATGGGAACTTGCAACCGCCAGCTCGGACAGCAAGCTCGACTATTTGCACTCGATCTCGCTGCTCCCCAAACCAAAGTTGCGATCGTCGCAGCGAGCGCATGTGATCGAACTGTTCGAGCAATCGAAAGAGAAGGAAATGCGTCGCGCCGCGATCGGTGCACTCCGCAGTATTCCCGCCGACCAAGCCGACACGTTCAGCCGCGTTGCCAAGACGATCGCCGAAAAGCCGCTGGTCGCCGAAGCTGTCTCGACGCTCTTAAAGGTCCCCGCCGACGACCGCGATCCTTCGATCGCTCAACAAGTCGTCGCCAGACTGATGCAGCTGGCCGAAGCGACCCCCGCCGCCGATCGGACCAAGCCAGCTTTTTTGAACGCGATGCAATTGGTCGATCAATTGATCGGCCTGATGCCCGTCGACCAAGCCCGCACCGTCCGCAAGCGGCTCAGTGAAATCGCCGTTCGCGTGGTCCAGATCCACGCGGTGGAAGAGGAGATGCGATACGACGTTCCCTATTTCGTCGTCCAAGCGGGCAGCGAGGTGCAGGTCGTTTTGGTCAACGAAGACCTGATGCCGCACAACTTGGTGATCACCACGCCGGGCGACCTGAAAGAGGTTGCGGAGCTTGGTTCGGCGATGGATTCGACTCCCGGACCTTCCGGAAAAATGCACGTTCCCGACAGCGACAAAGTACTGCATTCGACATCGATGGTCGGGGCGCACCAACGCGAGGCGCTGACCTTTACCGCTCCAGAACAGCCGGGGGAATATCCTTACGTCTGCACTTTTCCACGCCACTGGATGCGGATGTATGGCGTGATGGTCGTGGTCGAAGATCTCGATCTGTGGCTGAAGAATCCAGTCGAACCGAAGGATCCGATCGGCAACGATCGGGCGTTTATCAAGAGCTGGACTGTCGATGATTTTAAGCAGGATCTCGACCTCGCGCTCCGCGGTCGGTCCCCCGAGATCGGCAAGCGAATCTTCACCGAAGCCAGCTGTGCTCAGTGCCACAAGATGCAAGGCGAAGGGGGGGCGGTCGGCCCCGACCTGACCGACGTCGTCGCGCGTTGGAAGGGAGACCGGTTGGGCGTCTTGCAGGAGATCCTCGATCCTTCGCACAAGATCGACCCCAAATATGTCGTCCACGTCGTCCTGACCCTCGACGGCAAAGCGATCTCGGGAATCGTAGTCGAAGAGGACAAGAAGACGATCTCGCTGCTGGCCAATCCCGAATCGAAAGAGCCGACGGTGATCCAGCGCGACGACATCGACATCATGAACAAATCATCGCAGTCGATGATGCCCAAGGCGCTGATGGATCGCTTCACCCAAGATGAGATCTACGAACTGATGTCCTACCTCGAATCAGCCGAAGCGGCGAAGCCTTAGCCCTCGACACGAGGTCAACCAGCCAACGCGTGCTCCTCCCCCAAACGGAGCTTAAAAGCGAGGGTCGAAGCTTCACCCTCCGCCAAACGCAGTTTGAAGGGGAGGGTCGAACCAGCGAAGCGAAGTTCAGGGAAGCGAGTCCTCGCACATTTCCAGACGCTCGATCACGCAGAAGGCCCTCCCCGAAAAACTTGCTTGACGCTCGTTTCCCGACCCTCCCAGCGTTCCGCTGGGCGGGTGAAGTGCGCCGTCGCTATCGATCTTCACCCTCCGCCAAACGAAGTTTGAAGAGGAGGGGCGAACCAGCGAAGCGAGGTTCGGGGAGGCGAGTCCGCGCACAATTCACCGAGACTCTAGTGCTTTGTCAGGCTTAGGAATTGGGGTTTCCTAAATTGGAAGAATCCGGGAGTTTGTAGGTCGATTGCCCCACGAGTCACGGAGGATTCGATGATTAAGAAGTATATCGTTCGGCTTTCGGATACAGAACGGGAAGAACTGAAGGCGATTGTAAAGAAGCTGAAAGGCTCCTCGCAGAAGGTACGGCGGGCGCTGATCCTTCTCAAAGCTGACACGGAAGGACCTGGCTGGACCGACGCCAAAATCGCGGAAGCTTTGGCGTGTCGGATTCAGACCGTGGAGAATCTTCGCAAACGTTTGGTGACCGAAGGGTTCGATACGGCGCTGCACGGGAAACCGCGTTTGAGCGCCCCGCGAGAGAAGACGCTTGACGGAAAGCAAGAAGCGAAAGTGATCGCCTTGCGGTTGGGGAAACCTCCCAAAGGGTTCGCGAGTTGGTCGCTGCGTCTGTTGGCAGTCCACGTGGTAGAACTGGGGATCGTGGACTCGATCAGCTACGAAACCGTTCGCCAAACGCTTAAAAAAACGGCATGACCAATCGCAAGATCCAGTATTGGGTGATTCCACCCGACGCCGACTCCGAATTTGTAGCGTGCATGGAAGAAGTCCTAGATACCTACGAAGAACCGTATGATTCGGACTATCCCGTGGTGTGCATGGACGAACAGCCGGTCCAGCTTCACAAAGAGACGCGAACGCCGATCCCGGCGACCCGCAATCATGCTCGACGCGTCGATTACGAGTATGAACGGTGCGGAACCGCCAGCGTGTTCATGTTCACCGAGCCGCTGGCCGGATGGAGAGAAGTCACCGTGCGTCCAAAGCGAACCAAGGTCGATTGGGCCATCGAAATGGAGGCACTGCTGACGACACGCTACAAAAAGGCGAAGAAGATCATCCTGGTATGTGACAATCTCAATACCCACACCAAAGGCGCCTTCTACGAGGCCTTTAAGCCAGAAAAAGCCCGTGCCTTGGTTCGTCGCATCGAGTTCCGTTACACACCCAAGCATGGAAGTTGGCTCAACGCGGCTGAGAACGAACTCAGTTCAATGACGCGGCAGTGTATCAACGGTCGTCGATTCGCGACGATTGCGCCGCTGAGAAAGGAAACACAGGCGTGGTCCTCACACTCAAACAGAAGACAGCGTGGCGTTGACTGGCAATTCCAAGTCAAAGATGCGAGAACAAAACTAAAATCCCTCTACCCCAAAATCAAAGCCTGACAAAGCACTAGGTCTTTGGGACAACCAATTCCCACGGGGCTTTGGCTCCGTCGCGGCGGAGTGTTTGCGTTGGCTGGGCCTTGGTGAAACGGAGCGTCTGTTTTTCATCGGCTCCCATCAACAGCAGCGTGTTGACCTGCGTCGAGGCGACTTCGTGCAGCATCCGGTGGCTGATCCGCAGCTCGCGCGAAGCCGCATCGGGTTGCAATTCCAGGTAAACCCAGACGTATTTCGTCTCGTTCTCCATCCCAACCCAGTGCCATCGCGCGGGGCGATCTTGGGCGTCGACGGCGATGAATTTCGCTTTCACGTAGGCCACAATCGCGGCTTGCAATTGATCGCGATCGGTCGTTTCGAGATCGATCCGTTTGCCAGCGTGCTTCGACAACGCAAGCTGGAAGTCGCGAGGCTCCAGGCGGATCGCGATTTCAAATCGCCCCGACTGTGGATTCCATTCCCCTTCCGCCAAACTGACGTGAAACGGATGCATCAACATCGATAACAATAGAGGAAGGATCATTCGGCCGCCTCCGCAGTTGCAGGCTTCGCCACTGCTGCCGCCGCTGGCTTGGCAGCTTCCGCTTTGGCCGCAGGCTTCTTCTCCGCAGCCTCTTCTTTGTTCGACTCTTTGCCCTTGTCAGCGTCCGACTTCTTCTTCGCTTCGTTTGCCTTCCGCATCGGGTTGGATGATTTTTTGTCCTTGTACAACTTGAATCGGCTGGGGACGATCCGCGGCGGATAGAAGTTGTTCGACGCGTCGGTATCGGCCAATTGGTGGCGTGGGTCGAGCTCGATTCTGTCGAGTTCCTTGTCGGTGATCACCAGTTTCGAAACCGTTTTGTTGTTCGTTCGCCAGATCTCCGCCGGGATGTCGAGCATCTGTTTCGATCCGTCGGTGTAGCGAATCTCGGCGATGATCGGCATCACCAGACCGCCGACGTTTTCGAAGGTCAGGACGTAGAAGTTCGTCTTGCGACGGATCAGTTGTTTCTCTTCGGCGTTCAGGCTTTCGACAAACTTCTGAAACGCTTTCCGCGAATCCTCGGTGACTTCCAGTTCGTCGAAGTCGTTGTAAAAGTCTTTCAGGCCAGGGAACAGATCGATCCGTTTTTGCAGCGGTTCGTTTCGCTCAGCCGACAGCGATGGCCGGCGTTTATCCTTTTCCTGACGTTTGCGTTCGGCGGCTTCGTCGGGATCGGAGCTGTCGATCTGATATAGCTTGACATCGCGGATCGCGAGATCGACGTGGTCGGTACTATAAAACCATCCGTTCCAAAACCAATCCAAATCGACTCCCGAAGCATCTTCCATCGTGCGGAAGAAGTCGGCGGGCGTGGGGCGTTTGAATTTCCAACGACGGGCGTATTCGCGGAAGGCAAAATCGAAAAGCTCACGGCCCAAGATCGTCTCGCGCAGGATGTTCAGTGCCGTCGCTGGCTTGCCGTAGGCGTTGTTGCCAAACTGCAGAATCGATTCGCTGTTCGTCATGATCGGCATCTGGCCGCTGCTGCGCATGTAACCGGTGATATCGTCCGGTTCGCCTCGCTTGCTGGGGTAGTCTTCCTCCCATTCCTGCTCGGCGAGATACTGCAGAAACGTATTGAGCCCCTCGTCCATCCAGGTCCATTGACGCTCGTCGCTGTTGACGATCATCGGGAAATAATTGTGCCCGACCTCGTGGATGATCACCGAGATCAATCCGTATTTGGTCCGCGCGGTGTAGGTTTTATCCTCCTCCGGGCGCGGGCCGTTGAAACAGATCATCGGATACTCCATCCCGTAGACCGGACCGTTGACACTGATCGCGATCGGGTAGGGGTAGTCGAAGGTGTAGCGGCTATAGACGTCCAACGTATGGATGATCGCGTGCGTCGAATATTTGCTCCACAACGGTTCGGCTTCGTTCGGATAATACGACATCGCCATCACGGGGTTGTCGTTCTGGTCGTGACCTTGAGCGTCCCAGATGAACTTGCGACTGCTGGCCCAGGCGAAGTCGCGAACGTTTTCAGCATGGTAGACCCAAGTCTTATCCTGCTTGCTGCGATCCTTTTGATTCTTCAACGCTTCCTCGGGCGTGACGACAAAGATCGGTTCCTCGGCGGTCTTCGCCTTTTCCAGTCGCTGCCGTTGCGTTTCGGTGAGCACCTCTTCGCCGTTCTGCAAAACGCCGGTCGCCGCGACGATGTGATCGTCCGGAGCGGTGATCCGGACCTCGAAATCGCCTAGCTCCAACGTGAACTCACCGCGTCCCAAAAACTGCTTGTTCTGCCAGCCTTCGTAATCGGTGAACGCGGCGACGCGGGGATACCAGTGAGCGATCTCGTAGATGTAGTTGCCGTCTTTCTCGAAGAACTCGTACCCCGTCCGGGCGTGAATTAATTTACTGTCGTTGATCAGGTAGTCGAAGCGGATCTTGACGGTGGTCGATTCGCCCGGCGGCAACGGCGTGGGAAGATCGATCCGCATCATCGTCTTGACGATCGTGTGCTTCAGCGGTGCGCCTTCGGCATCGGTCACGCCGTGGATTTTGAAGCCTCCTTCAAACGACTCCCGCGCCAGCAGCGATCGGATCGTATTAAAGGATGCGCGGTCGGAGAAATTCGGCGCCGTCGCGGTTGCGATCGCGTCGGATCCCGGTTCAAAGATGTTCTGGTCCAATTGGATCCACAGGAAACCAAGCGGCTCGGGGGCGTGGTTGTGGTAGTCGATCGTTTCGCTGCCGGTGATCTTCTGGTTCTGATCGTCTAACCGCACGTCGATCTTGTAATCGGCTCGCTGCTGCCAATATTCCGGGCCGGGCATTCCCGATGCGGAGCGGTATTTGTTGGGCGTTGGCAGCCACTGGTCGATCTGCCGAAAATCATCGGTCTGACCGTATTTATTGTTCGGCCGCGGTTGAGCTTGGCTGGCAACCGGTTCGATGGCAGCGTGGGCGATCAAAATCGCCAAGGCCAGGATGGGAAGAGAGGATCGTCGAAAGAACACGACCATGGAGAGTCTCATCAAGTAGGTGGGAAGGCATGGTGCAAAGCAGCGTCTGTACAATCATAGTACAACGAACACGGGGCGGGGAACGGAAAGCATCCCCCACACGCCCAGCTTATCTCTTTCGTCCACCAACGCCGGCACCAGCGCAGGTTTAGCGGTCGCGATATGGGCCTTGCCGCAGCAAAACGCGTCTTCAATGCATCGACCGAGGCTCAGATAGCCTGAGGTCAAACCTCCAAAGGAAGGTCGTGGGCATCGCGTCTACCGAAATCAACGACTTGTGCACGCATACGTTCTAGCCACAGAGATCACAGAGGACACAAAGCACGATGAGCGATGACCTGACAGAGAAGATAATTGGGGCCGCGATTGAGGTGCATCGTGTTTTGGGCCCGGGGTTACTGGAGTCTATCTACGAGGAAGCACTTTGTTATGAACTCCACATACGTGGCATCGCATGCGAACGACAAAAAGAAATCGATGTGATGTATAAGGGACACATCATCAAGGGACAAAAGCTTGATCTATTGGTTGAGGGTGAGGTGGTCGTGGAATTGAAAGCGGTCCAAAAGCTTCCCGACGTGGCTACGGCTCAAACGTTGTCCTATCTCAAATCCACTGGATTGAGGCGGGCACTACTCATGAATTTCGGTCAGGCGAGGCTTGTCGACGGCATAAAGCGACTTTCTCTGTAAAATCTGCCATACCAGGAATATGCCTCGATCGCAGGTGCCATCGAGCCACAGAGGTCACCGAGAACACAGAGGATCACCAGACAAAAACTCAGTGGCCTCTGAGTCCTCTGTGGCAAGCTTCGAGAATTTATTCTGCCGCACATGAATTACGCCGTCACCACCGACGTGACTGTGAGCCACAGAGGGCAACGAGAACACAGAGGGTTACCAGACAAAAACTCAGTGGCCTCTGAGTCCTCTGTGGCAAGCTTCGAGAATTTATTCTGCCGCACATGAATGACGCCGCCACCGCCGACGTGACTGTGAGCCACAGAGGGCACCGAGAACACAGAGGATCACCAGACAAAAGCTCAGTGGCCTCTGAGTCCTCTGTGGCACGTTACCAATAACTGCAATCGCGTCATACCGAATCGAATGGGACCGATGGCCACTGCAATTCAAAATGGCCCAGCAGACGGCACAACGGCTACGCGCTTCGTACATCCGAACAAGCAGCGACTCAGGCCGAAACCTCCGACCACAACCGCAACAACTCCTGCAGGTGCTCGACCGCCTGGATCATCTCTTCCAGGCATGCGAATTCGTGTAGCGAATGGATCGCGTGCTGACCGCTGGACAGGTTTGGCGTCGGCAGCCCCTTTTCCGTCAACGCCGAACCATCGGTCCCGCCGCGGATGATGCTGCGTCGGACCGGGCGGCCCAGATTCCGGAACGCCTGCTCCGCCAGATCGGCGACCCGCGGATTCTCTCGCAAACCGTCGGCCATGTTGCGGTATTGCGGTTTGACTTCGACGCGGACCGCGAGACCGGGATATTGTTGTTCCGTCGCCGTTGCCGCTTGCCGCAGTCGATCGGCGTATTGAGTCAGCTCCGCCGTATCGAAGCTCCTCAACAGCACGCGTAATTCGGCGCGGCCTACGCCCCCTTCGACCTCATACGGATGAATGAATCCGTCGCGGCCATCGGTCGATTCGGGAGATAGCGAATCGTCGGGCAACTGCTGCAGAAAGAAGCCCGCCGCCCGCGTCGCGTTGACCATCCGCCCTTTGCCGATCGACGGATGGATGTTCCGCCCGGTAAAGGTGACCAGCACGCCATCGGCCGAAAAAGTTTCGACGTCCAAATCTCCCGCTCCGCCACCGTCCAACGTGTAAGCGGCGACGGCATCCAATTGAGCCAAGTCGATCTTGTCGGTGCCGTGTCCGATCTCTTCGTCGCAGCTGAACAGGATCTTGACCGGGCCGTGGGGCAGTTGCGGATTTTCGATCAGCGTCGCCACCAATTCCATGATGATCGCCACGCCCGCTTTGTCATCGCCTCCCAACAGCGTCGTGCCATCGGTGGTGATCAAGGTCTTGCCGACCAGATCGGCCAGTTCGGGACAGTCGGCGACGCGGATGACTTGATTGTCTTCGGGCAGCGGAATATCGCCTCCCTGATAAACGATCACCTGCGGCTTCACATCGTCCCCGGGAGCTTCGGGCGATGTATCGACATGGGAGTTCAGTGCGATCGCCGGAGCGCCAGCGACGTTTGCTGGGACCGTTCCCCAGACCAAACCGTGGTCGTCCATGTGCGCATCGGCAACGCCCAGTGCAACCAATTGCTCCGCCAACACGCGGCTCAAATCCTTCTGCTGCGGACTGCTGGGATAGGTCTCGCTGTGCGGGTCGGCCGCAGTGCCGATCTGAACATATTGCAGGAAACGTTGCAGCAGACGCTCGCGGTTAACAGGAACAATCATCGGCGGGATTGGGTTGGTGGAAAGGGCGGTGAAGCCCGGGGCTCTTCAAAACGGAATCAGGCGATGAGTATACAAGAAACGGGGCCTCCGAATAAACCAGAGTCCCCGTTTGCGTTATTCCAAAGTGCCCCCAAGCCTACGCTTGGATCGTTGGCACTTCGTAACCTTCGCGGTATTTCCGTTTCAGGAAAGCGTTCGCCGCATCGGCATCGTCGCCAACAAACTGCTCGGTCTTCTCGTCGAGCGTCAACAGATGACTCATCTGAATCTCGCTGTTGTCCAACGACAGATCGTGCGATTTCAGATGCTGATCCATCTCGCCGATCAATGTGTTCCACTGGGGCAACTCGACCGATGCGGCATCTTGCGGCGAATACGGTCGGCCGGCGCGGAACGCGATGTTGGCTAGGTTGCACCATCCGGTGCTGTCGTTGCCAACCGCCACTTCGGTATTCAACAGCGAACGGTCGTGAGCGCGAACCGCATCGATGAAGTTCGCTTGATGCAACACGTTGCCCCCCGATCCCTTGAAGCTGGCGAGCTTTTTCCCGTCGGCATCAAACGCTTGAGCGCGGCCGCGTTGGCCTTCCAAACGGCCCCCTTCGCAATAGACGACGTATCCGCTGCCGGGGCCCGGATGCGCCGGGCTCTTTTTGCTGCCAGCTTTGTCGGGAAGATTCGACAGTCCGATCACGACCGGAATCGATCCGGTGTCGAAATACGCAAAGTGGACGTTGGGCGTTTGCCCCGCGTCGCCCAGGACCACACGTCCGCCGCCACCAAGAATTTGTTTGGGCAACGCGACCCGGTCTTGGAAGACGTTGTTGCGAACGTCGTCCAGGACGTGGACGCCCCAGTTGCCCATCTCGCCCGATCCGGTGTTCCAATCCCAGTGCCAATCGTATTGCAAATTATTGCGGAAGATCGGTTCGTCTTGAGCCGGGCCGAGCCACAGATCGTAAGCGACCGATTTGTCGATCTGCAGCGGCTCCGTCCGGCGTCCGATCGAACCTCGCAGACCGTAACGGTTGACGCGGACCGCTTGGATCGCCCCCAACGCTTTGTCGTCGTGCAAGTACTTTTGAATCTCAGCCTGCATCGGATCCGAACGCTGCTGCGTTCCGACCTGACAGATCCGATCGTACTTCCGCGCCGCCGCGACGGTCTGCCGACCTTCCCATTGGCTGTGCGACAACGGCTTTTCGACGTAGACGTCTTTGCCCGCTTCCATCGCCCAAATCGTTGCCAAGCAGTGCCAGTGGTTGCAGGTGGCGACGACGACCGCATCGATGCTGTCCGATGCGATCAGATCGCGAAGGTCTTTCCACGTTTGCGCTTTGGGAAACCTTCGGCTGGAGCGGCTCAAGCGAGCCTGATCGGGATCGCAAAGACCGGCGATGTTGACCCCGGGGACTTTTTCGAAGTAGCCCATCAATTCGTTCGAACGTCCGCCACAGCTGATGAAGCCGACGTTGATTTCGTCGTTGGCGAGAGCGGCATTGGCACGGCGGCCGGGGAGCGTCGCGACAGCGCCCGCGGCGAGACCAGAAGCGACGAACTGTCGTCGTGTTGCTTGAGTCATGTTTAAAAGTCCTCGAATGAAACAAGAGCGTTAGGGGAGATAAGCAGCGGCTATCAGCTGATGGCGGTCCGATATCAGACGCTGGCAAAAACTCATAATAGTCGATCTTGGGGAGTTTCGCCCATCCAGGATGTAGCTGGCCAGTGGGTAAAGTACAATCGAAACCTCTCTTCCCACCCTTGGTTGGCCGCCGTCTGATCGCCGGCAATCCGATCTCCCTCCCTTTGATTTGAGTCGAAACATGCATCGCAGCTGGATTGTCGCTCTCGTATTGCTGCTCGCCCCCACAGCGAACCTCTGGTCGCAACAGGAGGACGACGGTTTTGTCCCGATGTTTAACGGCAAGGACCTGGCGGGCTGGCAACTGGTCAACACCGATCCCCGCACCTGGTCGGTCGAAGAGGGGATGCTGATCTGCAGCGGAAAACCGATCGGCGAACTGCGGACCGATCGGATGTATCAGAACTTCATCATGGAAGTCGAGTGGCGGCACATGGTTCCCAAAGGGAACGCCGGAATCTTTGTCTGGGCCGACGATATCACCGCGAAGGGACAGCCGTTTCATCGCGGGATCGAAGTCCAAATACTCGAAAACGCCTACGGCAAAGCCGATTGGTTCACCACGCATGGCGATATCTTTCCGATTCATGGAGCCAAGATGACTCCGGGCAATGATCGCGGTGGCAGTCGCGCGTTTCCGACTGAAATGCGTTCGCTGCCGACGCCTCAATGGAATCACTACCGGATCGAAGCGATCGACGGCGCGATCTCGCTGGCGGTCAATGGCAAAGTCGTCACCCGTGGCACCGACTGCAACCCACGCAAGGGCTATCTGTGCATCGAATCCGAAGGAGGCGTCGTCCATTACCGCAATGTGAAGATCAAAGAGCTGCCCGATACGCCGATCGAAGCCAACATGATCGCGATCGCCGATCGCGGTTACCGCTGTCTGTACACCGGCATCGACTTGACCGGTTGGAGCGTGCAGCAGCCCGAAGGTGCGGCGAAGCAGACGGCGGAAGAGGCTGCTGGCCATTGGAAGCCGAGCGACTGGGTTCTCTCCTGCACCGGAGCCGCCGGCACGAACCTGCCACTTGCCTCCGACGAAGCCTTTGGCGATTATGGATTTGTCGTCGACTTCCGACTGAACAGGGATTCGGGCTCGCCACAGATCCGCCTGCGTGGCGATGCGGCCGCGGTAGCGATCGCGGGTGACGATTCGCCGCTGACGCAGCATCTGGATAAGGTGGGCAAGTGGAATCGGATCGAAGGAGAGGTTCGCGGCGACAAGGTTTCGCTGACGATTAACGGCACGGAGATCGAGCCGTTTGCGGCGACGGGATCCGCCGACGCCAAGGGGCCACTGACGCTGGTCCCCGACGGCCCTGTCGACTTTACCAACCTTTTCGTTCGCTAGCGGTGACGATGTTCGGGTTGCCGATCCGCGTCCGGTCGACGTTGCTAACATTTTCGTTCGATAAAAGGAGAGGCTGATGCTATTGATTGGGACAACCGATTTGCGTCGCACGCGCGATCGCGGCGACTTTCGCTGTCCCCAGTGTCGGCAGCTGCAACCGTATCGACTCAAGAGCGTCCGGCCGTTCCTGACGCTCTACTTCATCCCCACGATTCCGATGGGGGCAGTGCAACATTACGTCGAGTGCGACGAGTGCCGGCAAGCGTTTGAGCCGGCGGTGTTGGAGATCGATCCATCGACCGCCGTCCATTTGGAACAGCAGCAGTTCCATCAAGAGGTGATGAACGTGGCGGTCCTGACCGTTGTTGCCGATGGCGAGATCACCGAAGCGGAGATCAAGTCGCTGGGGCATGTTGCCGAGCTGCTGTTTGGTGAACCGGCCGACCGCGAAGACCTCGGGCGAATGTGCGCCGCGGCGACGCAGGTCGGCTACAAAGCTCACAACTATTTGCGCAGTGTCGTGCCGCGATGGGACCGCGATCAAAAGTACCTGGCGATGAAAGCGATCTTCATGGCGGCGAGTGCGGAGGGGGATCTTACCCCCGAGCAGTTGGAGGCATTGGTGGCGGTCCAGCGAACGCTGGGATTGAGCGAAGAAGATTTTCAGTCGGCGATCGAAGAAGCACTGGCGATCGCCGACCAATACGACCGATAGTTCACTCCATGCCGGTACGGTACAATCAAAGGACTAACGCAGACTGGGTTAGTTTTTTTGATTGGGCAGGCAAATTAAGTTAAAGCGACTTGACCAGATTTGCCGATTCTCCTATCGTACGACTCCTCAAGGCGCCGTGGCCAAGTGGCTAAGGCAGTGGATTGCAAATCCACCATCGCCGGTTCGAATCCGGCCGGCGCCTCTAAACGTTGCGTATAAAAGAAACCCGCAGGAATTAAGCCTCCTGCGGGTTTTTTCGTGGGTTCAACGCTCTGCGAATTCAAACTGCAAAACGCGTGGGGCGATGCCGCCGCAGTTAAACGGCCCGCGTTGGAGCCAACGATCTAGCCGCCCCCCTCGTGAAACCGCTTGCCCAGCGGGCCGCGCTCCATCGAGAGGCCTTTGCTGACGCGAAGGTGACACAGCCGACTAACACTGCCCGGTCGTCGCTGGCTGCTGACGCTCGATCTCCAACAGTCGCTGTTTTCGCCACAGTCCGCCGCCGTATCCGGTCAGCGTTCCGTTGTCGCCGATCACTCGGTGACAAGGGATCAGGATCGCGATCCGGTTGTCGCCGTTGGCCCGCGCCACCGCGCGGACCGCTGTCGGCTTGCCGATCGCCGTGGCTTGCTGAGCATACGATCGCGTCTCGCCAAATGGAATCTGCCGCAGCGCTTCCCAAACCCTTTGTTGGAATGGAGTCCCGGCGGTATCCAACGGGATCTCGAATCGAGTCCGCTGGCTGGCAAAGTATTCTTGCAGTTGCGACTGCAGCGTCGCAAACAGTGGACTTGGTCCGGGCAGCAGCGTCGCTCCACGCCGCTTTCGCAGCCGATCCAACTGCGTTTCCAACATCGGCCGATCTGCAAATTCCAGCAGACAGATCCCCGCGTCCGATGCGCCCGCCAGCATCGGACCAAGAGGTGTCAGCAGTCGCGCGATCGCTATCACTTGCCGGCCCTCGCTGTTGGCCGGTGCCGCGCCGATCGCTCGCTTAAATCCGTCGCCAAATCCGCTGATCGATTCGTAGCCGCTGTCCATCGCGACGTTGGTAATCGATTGTCGATCGCGAATCTGCCCGAACGCTTGATTGATCCGCCGCATCCGCAGGTAAGCAATAAAGGTCATCCCGTGTGTCTTTTGAAACCAGCGTCGGACGCGGGCTGGATCGAGTCCGCGCTGGCGAAGGTCTTCGCTGCGCAATCGAAGTGTTGCGTCGCGCTGGAGATCATCGATCAACGGCTGCAACCAATCGGGCGCAGCTCCCAGCGCAGCCAACGGTCGGCAGACTTTGCAGGGCCGAAAGCCGTGGGCCATCGCCGACTTTGCATCGCGAAAATACTGCACATTCTCCGGCTTCGGTTTCCGTGCCGTGCAAGACGGTCGGCAGAAGATCCCCGTCGTGCGAATCCCCGCTAGAAAAACCCCCTCAAAGCGGGAGTCTTTAGCGACCAAAGCGGCATACATCGTCTCGCGGTCCGGAAGCGTTGGTGGTTCGTTTGGGGCAACGCTCTTCATGTGAAATTCGCTTTACTCGTTAAACCTTAGAGGTTTGGGAACATTCATTTCGAAAGTCCTCCAATTTTTGGATGTCTGACTTAAAATGACGTTACCAGCTCGCTCACCGATCACAACCGCGAAAGCGACAGGCAATTCAATTGCCAGGTCGCCGTCCCGTTGAAATCGAGCAACCAACCGCCTAATTTGTGCGGTCCCCCAACCCAACACTCACCCTGTTTGAAAGTTCTCCAACAATGACTGTCATGTTCGCGCGAGCGATCTCAAAACTGGTTCCATCTGCTATTCGCTCCGTTTGCAGTATCGCGGTCGCCTTGTTGATCAGTGCGGCGGTTGCCTGCGACGCGGCGGAAACGACGCTGCATGTTTCGCCCGCCGGTCCACTGCATTCGCTGACCGAAGCTCGCGACGAGATTCGTCAGCGACGCGCCGACGCTCCCAATGAAAAGTTTCGGGTGATCGTCGCCGACGGACGCTATGAAATCAGCGAACCGATCGTATTCGAAGCCCAAGACGGCAACGTGGTCTACCAAGCCGCTGAAGGAGCCGCCCCGGTGATCTCTGGCGGCCGCCAAATCACAACGCCATGGACCGCCACCGATTCGGGCGTCTGGTCGACTCAGTTGCCTCAGGATTGGCGTTTCGATCAACTCTGGATCAACGGCAACCACGCGACGCGAGCCCGCGAACCGGATCACTTTTTCCACTACATGTTGCGCGGCCAAGAGACGTTGATCGAAAACGCGCGTCGCGCGCGGCAGACGCTGACTGTCGATCCCGACGACATCGCCAGCTTGCAAGGACTCAGCCCCGAACAGATCCGCAACGTGCAATTCCTGGCCTTCCATAAATGGGACACCACGCGGCGGTTCCTCGAGTCGGCGGATACCGCCGCGGGCCGCTTGGTCAGCGTTGGACGTGGGATGAAGTCGCACAATCCGCTGACCCTGAACACCGGCTACATCTTAGAGAACTACCGCGAAGCGATGGACCAGCCGGGCGAATGGTTCCTCGCCCCCGATGGTCTGCTCAGCTACCGACCTCGCGAAGGGGAATCGATGGACACGATCGAGTGCATCGCGCCGGTCAGCGAAAAGCTGGTTGTGATCCTTGGCGATGCCGCCAGCGACCAATCGGTGGAGAATCTCGAGTTCCACGGCTTGGCATTTCGGCACAGCGGGCTGATCACGCCGCCCGAGGGATTTGAGCCGTCGCAAGCCGCATCACCGATCGAAGCGGCGGTACAGATCGACGGAGCCCAGGGCATCGTCTTCGCCGACTGTGAAATCGGCCACACCGGCCAGTACGGTCTTTGGTTTCGCAAGGGTTGTCGCGACAGCCGCATCGAGCGATGTTGGATCCACGATCTCGGTGCCGGTGGCGTGCGTATCGGCGAAACCCGAATCGCCAAGAACCTCGCCGAACGGACCAGCCATATCGTCGTCGACAACAGCATCGTCAATCACGGCGGTCACATGTTCCCCTGTGCCGTGGGGATCTGGATCGGTCATAGTGGCGACAATCAAATCACGCACAACGAGATCGCCGATCTGTTTTACACCGGCATCTCCGTCGGCTGGCGCTGGGGATATTCCGAAAGCTTGGCCGCGCGGAATCGCATCGAACACAACCATATTCATCACATCGGCCAGGGTTGGCTGAGCGATATGGGAGGCATCTACACGCTGGGGCCGGCTCCCGGAACGGTCCTTCGCGGCAACCGAATCCACGACATCGATTCGTGGGGCTACGGCGGCTGGGGCTTGTACAACGATGAAGGAAGCACCGACATCCTGCTGGAAAACAACTTGGTCTACCGAACCAAATCGGGCGGTTACCACCAGCACTACGGACGCGACAACATCATCCGAAACAACATCTTCGCCTACGGACGCGAATACCAAGTGCGACGCAGCCGCGTCGAAGACCATCTATCGTTCACGTACGAACAGAACATCGTGCTGTTTGACAGCGAGGAACTGTTCCACGGCCGTTGGGGAGACGATGGAGTGAAGGTCGGGCGGAACCTTTATTGGCGTGGAGGAGCGGAGGTCGACATCAGCAAAGCGGACACGAGTGGCGAGTCGGTGATTGCCGATCCGCGATTTGTCGATCCCAAGCACGATGACTTCCGATTCATCGACACCACCGCCGCCGACAAAATCGGTTTCAAGCCGTTTGATGTTTCGGCAGCTGGTGTTTACGGCGAACCGGCATGGAAGGAACAAGCCGCATCGCTGCCGATGCCCGAGATGTTGAAGGCTCCCGAGCCGCGTGCCTATTCGGTCCGCGAGGACTTTGAAACCGGCGAGCTGCCGTTGGGAGCAAGAGTGAGCGCCGACAAAGAGCGAGGTGGTATCGAAGTCGTCGAAGTCGACTTTGCCCAGCGTGGCAGAAAAGCACTCCGTTTCATCGACACTCCCGACCAACCACACGCCTATTACCCGATGATGTCGCTGGCACCGAAGCACAGCAGCGGGACGACTCGATGCCGATTCATGATTCGGCTAGGTGAAGGAGCAGTCTTTCAGCACGAATGGCGCGACGCGGCCAAGCCGTTTCAGATCGGTCCAAGTCTGTGGATCGAGAAAGGCGTCTTGAAAGCGAAAGATGGCGTATCGGTCGAATTGCCCGTCGATCAATGGATCCGAATCGAAGTCGCGGCGCAGCTGGGGCAAGAGGCGGGACATTGGCATCTGCGAGTGACCGTTCCAGGACAGGAACCGCAAACGTTCCGCGACCTGACAACGACCAGTCCCGGTTGGCAAAACCTCGACTGGGTCGGCTTCGTCAGCCAAGCCAAAGACGACGCCGTCGTCTATATCGACGACCTCGAATTGGCGCAATAGGCTCGGGTAACAAGGGGCAAAGGGCGATCGATCATCGCTCCCAGCCAAAGGCCCGGCAATTTGCATAGCCCGGGCCAGCGGCCGATGGACCGCGAAGCGGCCCCAAAAGGTAGCCGGTGGTTTGAGCGTAGCGAATACCACCGGACCGAATCGCGAAATTGAATTCCGCCCCTGACGGGGGCGCACATCGATCTGCCCTCCATCCGGGAGCATCGCGTTTGTGGGCCTCGTGCTGCGGAGGTGCGCCGCTGCGCTGCGACCTCCGGCTACCATCTGCGCTCCTTTCGGGTACGCCGCGATGGACATGACCGCAAGGCCGGATCCCCAAACGTCTCAATGATCCCCATCGACCGCAACGCGGTCGCACTCGCCCCAAATTGCCTGGCCTTCGGTCCTTCGGGGACCGTTACTGGGGGCTTTCGGACCTCGGAATCCGACGCGATGGGGCGGGTTGTTTTTATGCTACGCCAGCCACTGGTCGCTGGTCACGCGTTGCACACCCGCGCGTTCCATCTCCGCGATCGCTGCCGCACAATCACCAGGCTGCAATTCGACGCCTCGACAGGCGTCTTGGATCAACCAGGTGCGGAATCCCAGACGACAAGAATCCAATGCGGTGGCGCGAACGCAATAATCGGTCGCCAGGCCGAGGATGTAGGTCTCGGTCACGTTGTTCTGCTTCAGGTAGTCGCCTAGACCGGTGGTATGCACGCCGCCGTTGTCGAAGAATCCGCTGTAGCTGTCCAACCTGCGATCGGTCCCTTTGGGGAAGACCTTCGTGAGCGAATGCGTCTGCAAGGATGCCGCCAGTTCCGCCCCTTTGCTGTTTTGCACGCAGTGATCGGGCCACATGACTTGCGCGACGCCGTCGATATCGATCGTATCACCAACCCGGTGGTTTGCGTGTTGGCTGGCGAAACTGGAGTGGTCTGGCGGATGCCAGTCCTGTGTCGCGACGACCAATGGGAAGAACGGTTGCAAGCGGTTCGCCAGCGGCAGCACCTCGTCGCCGCGAGGGACTGCAAGCGCCCCGCCGGGCAGGAAATCGTTCTGCAGATCGATCAAAATCAGTGCGTTCATCTTTGTCCTCGGGCTGCCTGAATCATCGATGTCTTCTGTTCATGAAGCGACAATTCGAGTCCGACCGGATAGGAATGGGGATTCTCAAATCGCTTGCTCGCCGCCGGTGTCTTTTGTAGCTGTTGTTGAACTCGTTGGCGGATCGTTTCCATTTTCGGAGCTTCATAGACTTTCGCGCCATCGCGAAAGATGGGAACCAAGAGGTCGGATGAGGCCGGGTGCGAATCGAATCGCTTGCGACGATTGGGATCGGCGGGATCGACCATCGTCGCCCCCTGGGCGAAATCGATCGAGGCTGCTTCGTTGTAGATCATGTCGCCGCGATGCTCCGATTCGTTTTCGAAACGCCGGACTTGCAGGATTCCCGGATTGCTGACCTTGATCGTTTGCTCGGACAGCTTCAGCCGGTACTGCCACGCGCCATCGGGATCGCGAATCGCCCCCAGCTTATAGACTCCGCCGAGTGCCGGTTGATCGTAGGCGGTCACCAGTTTCGTCCCGACGCCCCAGGTATCGATCCGAGCTCCCTGCAGCTTGAGGCTCACGATCAGCCGCTCGTCGAGATCGTTACTGGCGACGATCCGCGCGTCGGGAAAGCCCGAATCGTCGAGGATCTTTCGCGCTTCGATACTCAACCACGCCAGATCGCCCGAATCGAGTCGGATTCCCAACATCTCGTGCCCTTGGGCGCGAAGCGTCCGCGCTGTCTCGACGGCATTGCGGACACCGGCCAACGTGTCGTAGGTGTCGACCAGAAATAGACTGTTGTTGGGCATCGCCGCGGCATAGGCGTCAAACGCCTCGCGCTCGCTGGGAAACGTCATCACCCAGCTGTGGGCGTGGGTGCCGAAGATCGGCAGATCGTACAACTTGCCCGCCAGCACGTTGGACGTTCCCGAGCAACCGCCGATGCACGCGGCGCGCGAAGCCGACAGCGAACCGTCGATCCCTTGGGCGCGGCGGAGCCCATATTCGACGACGCGATCGCCGGCGGCAGCTTGGCAAACCCGAGCGGCTTTGGTCGCGATCAAGGTCTGGAAATTGAGGATGTTCAGCAGCGGCGTCTCCAACAGCTGGCCCATCAGCATCGGCCCCCGAACGCGCAGCAACGGTTCGTGCGGATAGACGACCGTTCCCTCGGGGATCGCATCGATGTCGCAGCTGAATTTCAGCTGCCCCAAGTACTCGAGAAAACCATCGTCGAACAACGGCTTGGCGTCGGCACCTCGCAGCGTGGCGAGGTAGGCCAGATCGTCCGCTTCGAAGCGAAAGTTCTCCACGTATTCGATCGCCATTTGCAGCCCACACGCGATCGAGTAGCCGCCTGAAAACGGATGGTTGCGAAAGAAAAGATGGAACGCCGCCTCGCGCTCCGCCAGGCCATGCTTCCAGTATCCGTAAGCCATCGTCAACTGATAGAGATCGGTCAACATCGCCAACGAAGGTCGATACAACTGCTGCAAAAGATTCATGCACGCTGCCCTGTCTACGAGATAGATCCTGGGCACCGGTGTACCCCCAATTCCTGCCTGCCCTAATGATTTTATCGCAACATTATACTCCATCGGTTTCCGATACGTGCCCGTCGCAAGACGACGCATCAGGGCTATTAAGTGTTTCAAACTGAGAAGCGTCAGTGGAAATGGAAACCCGACGCGTAAGCGAGGAATTTGCATGCTTCCTCGCTTACGCGTCGGGTCTTCAACAATCCCCAGACTCAAACACTGATTTGCCCTGGACGACGCATCTCGCGGATCGATCGTGCGGTGGGCCGCGGAAAAATCTCACCTTCGGTCTGTGAATTTTCTCGAAACGGGTCGATCCGGCTGATACTTTGGTGCACTTGCGTTACAGAATTTATCCCCCCAACAAACACCCCTGAGACCTGAGCATGCCGCGCCCGTTGATGATCGCCTTATTTCTATGGATCTCCTGTTCGATCTTCGCCGCCAATCCGGCCAGTGCCGACGATTCGCTGACCCTCGATCCGGCCAATTCGATATTGCGCGGCGATTTCCAGAATGCACGGATTCTGTTCGAACGGGAGCAGCGCGGGCACGTCGCCTTCATCGGTGGTTCGATCACCGAAATGGATGGCTATCGCCCGATGGTGATGAAGTCGCTGCAGGAGCGATTCCCAAAAACAGAGTTCACGTTCACCGACGCCGGCATCTCGTCGACCTGTTCGACGACCGGTGCCTTCCGACTGCAGCGCGATGTGTTGGACAAGGGGCCCGTCGATCTGTTTTTTGTCGAATTTGCCGTCAACGACGATCAGGACGCGATGCACTCGCGAGAGGCTGCGATTCGCGGGATGGAAGGGATCATCCGCCACGCCCGCTTGCACAATCCAAACGCCGACATCGTGCTGACCTACTTTGTGAATCCGGGAATGTTGGCCACGTCGCAGCAGCAGAAAACTCCGCTCTCGATCGCCGCTCATGAAGCGGTTGCCGAACACTATAAGATCCCAGCGATTCGGCTGGCTCGGCAGGTTGCCAGCAGCATCTCCGCGGGCGATCTCAGCTGGGAAGTTTACGGTGGCACGCATCCCAAACCGGCGGGAAATCGGATCGCCGCCGATCTGATCGATCAATTGATCGATGTCGCTTGGAAAGGGGACAAGAACGCAAAGGACGCGAAGATCACGCCTCATCCGTTGCCCGAGCCGATGGATGCGGACAGCTATTTCCGCGGTCGTTTGTTGGATGTCGCCGACGCCGATCTGACAGCAAAAGCGACGGTGAAAGTTCCCGATTGGGATGCGATTCCCGGGGGCAAGCGAAGCCGCTTCACCAGCGAACGGCTGCTATGTCTCGAGGGGGCGGGAGCGGAATGCTCGTTGAAATTCAGCGGCACCGCGATCGGAGCTTATGTGTTGGCGGGGCCCGATGCGGCAACGGTCGAAGTGAGTATCGACGGCGGCGCTTTCCAGCCGTTCGAACTCTACCACCATCACAGCAAAGGGCTGCATTATCCGCGGACTGTGATGTTCGCCACCGATCTGAGCAACGATGCGCATCAGATCAAATTGAGAGTCGCTGCGTCACCGGAGCATCCAGAACGCCAGGTCACGCGGATCCTAAACTTCGTCGCCAATTAAACGATCTTGATGAAGGTGATCGTTAGCACGCAGGTTATTGCCAGAATGCTCCTGGCTGAACGAAAAGATGGGTGGTTGATCAATCTGCGAATCCAGCGCCAACGCTCCGACTGCTCCCTAATCTCCTTTGTCTTTGCTTTGGGGATGACATTCGGGTATAGCGACAAGGATCCCTGGCCCTTCCGGTTTTCGGCCGGAGCAGTAAGGACTCCTTATCTATAAAAAACATGGTGAAAGAGTCACTTGTAGACCCAATTGAACGGAGCAAGCCGAACCCCGCCATGCTTGATTACATTTCCGTTGTCGTTACGAATGGGGACCAAACTTGATATATACCACTTACTGCCATCCCGAATGATTTCGGATGCGGATGTCTGCAACACGGTAATCTGTTTGCCCGAATCCACTCCAAAGTCATCAGGATCTTTCGAAGCAAGTACTTGGGTTTGGTATTCCCCAGAGCCCCCCATGCAAAACAGATAGAACCAATCCGCATGCTGAATCACTGTCGGACACTGGGTGCGAGATGTCTTTTCTCGGTAGACAACGATAGGTGTCGACCAGACTTGCGAATCGGGACGGTCCGCCTCGACCATGGCGACCGTGTCGTCCTTTGTGTAGTAAATCCGATAAGAGTCACCGATCTTCGTCATATACGGGTCCCGGATACCGCTTGGAGTTCGGTTTTTCAGTTCAGAAATCAATCGGCTTGGCGATTGGTGCCGCCGAAACATCACACCATCTTGACTCGTGGCAAGGCAGATCTGTCCCCCACCGCCGTAAGTCATGTGATAGGTCCCGTCCGCCTTGTAGACGTGAGGGGCCTGAACAACTCCAGGCGTTTCGCCATGTTTCTCTTCTCCCTGCCACAACTCAGACGACAGCCGCCATTGATCGTTCAATCGAGCTCCCCCTGCCCACTGACTGAAGATCCGACCGTTTTCGGTATCGCGAATCTGTGTCCACAGTCTCCACTTCCCATCGCTCGCGGTCCAGAAACAGTGATCGACAACCTCACTGTGGGGCGAACTGTCAGAATTGCCGGCTACTTGCCACCAATCCTTGACAATCACAGGAACAGGGGGATCGTCGGCTGCTGATGCAAACGCGGGAAGCAGCATGACACATAGGTTTAATGTAAATACTCGTAGGTTCATGGTTCTTTACAGGGAGGCAGCGTTCACCGGGGCGCGGCGAACTGTGTTAATCTCAAAACCCGCGCGACCCGCGGCTCCGTGCACAACCCATTGTTATTTGCGATTGCGGTTCCCGGACTGCGTGGGATCGGTGAATCGTTCCACATCGCCAGAGTCAGCAACGGACTTGATTATTTAATTACGTATTGCCAATAGTCTACGCACGTGCCGTGTGAAGAACAACTAGTTCGGGGTGTTGCCGTCGGTCTGGATGGGGTGTCGTGTTCAGGGCCCTCTGCTATCGTGGTGCGGATATCGCAAGGCTCAAAATAGTGCTCGCGATCGAATCTGAAAATCGCTCTTGAAACCTGTGAATTTCGAAAGTGCTTTGGTTGTTCAAATTGATTAACACAAAAACGGTCTGGCGTTAGCGTACGAAGAAATAGGTCGCTTCTCATGTTACGGTTTCGCCGAGCTCAGTCATGCCGGATGTGCTACCCGCCACTGCTTTCTCGTTTGTTTGCGCAGTGGATTTAACATACACGTCTATGCTCGAGTCAAGAAAACGGGACAGGACTGAATGACGCGGACATCGTTCTTAAGCTGCTGTGGCGTAACCGTTTTGGTGTGGGGGACGTGGAGATAGTTACGAGTCTGTAGCTCTTTGACCTACGCTTGAGTTCGCGTTTTTTCTTGACGTCCCGGCCGCTCCCCAACCGCGAAATCCGAAATCGTCTCAAACAAATTGTCCCACTGCCGGGTCCGGTTCACCGAGCGTAGACGCAAACAGGCCGCAACTTCCTCCAACGCCTGAAGCACGCCCGTACAGCTCAGTCGGGTCGGACTGAGAGACGCAAGCGAGCATCGCTGCGCGTGATAGGTTGAAGCCAATCATGCGCCAGATGATTTTCTTGCAAACCATTTGTGGGCTCTTACAGCGAAGATGTTCCAACTGCGTTTGCTGGCACAGCGGGCGAGTGGCGGAAGTTTAAAAAACACAGCACAAGAAGGTGCCGGTGTTACAGCTGTGTGGTTGGACATTAATGGGGCAGGATCAGATAGGGTTTGTCGTCGACCACAACCAGGATCTCCACCGCTTCGGTGAGATAGGGATTCATCTTCTTGCCAAGCTTGTCGAGCAGGCCAAAGTAGGCGTCGCTGAACTGAGTGACCTTGGTCGCCGCTTCGATCTGCTCTTTAGTTGCCTCGGCATCGACGTAGCGATTGTACTTCAAGTAGAACGTTTTCGTCGCGATCTGTTTGACGCGAGGCAGGCTGCTGTGCGGTGCCTCCGGTTCAGCCGCCGACATGTTCGGCGCCGGTCTGATCGCTGAACCACTCGGTTTTCCGCCAAAGACACCTGGCCTGGCAACGTTGCCTGCGTTCGCCGCAGGCCGTCCCAAGCTTTGGCTTGCACCCGCCGCGGGTGCTGCGGGCGCGATCATCGGTTGATTGGAACTTTGTATTCCTCGATTCGCTTGTTTCAGCTGCGATTTAAACGAACGCTGATGGAAGGCGTCGGCTCCCGATTCGGCATGCAATCGGTGCAGTTGCACTTGAGCCAACTCGCGGCCCGCGGTGCGATCGTTCAGATCGGTCTTCTCTTCGGCGAGATAGGCGGTGTAGGGAGTCAGGATTCCATGCTTCTTCGACAGTAGAATCAGTTCGTCCACCAATTCGCTCTGCTCTCCATACAGATCGATCTCGTCGATGATCTGACCGATCCGCCGCGTCGCCCACAAGCGTTCGACGAAGACATTTTTTGAATCGTCGGTCTGTTTCGCGAATTTGCCGTCGAACACAAACTCCTGCGATTCGCCCTCAAACTCTCCCGTCAGCTTGATCTGCACATCGCCATCCCGACGGTAGCGTCCCGCGATCACTAATTGATCGCCCGAGAAGAGGTCATAGATTTCGGAGGGATACAACATTCGCGTCGCTCCCTGGCGGCCGTCGACGGTGATCTCCAGCTTGGCACCGGTCAGCGCCGGAGCGCCGATGCGGTCGTAGAGCTTTTTGACAACATCATCCAACGGTTCCCCCGGACGAACATACATCGTTTGACCGAAGCAGACTTCCGCCAGTTTGTCCAACAGGCGGCTGTTCACATCGTGGCCGATCCCCAAACTGAACAACCGCGTTCCAGAAGCGATTTGTTTGGACGCTTTGTCAGCGATCTTCATCCCGTTTTTCTCACCAACGGTCGGCTGGCCATCGCTCATGAAAACCACATAAGCTGGCCCGTCGCTTCCCTTGGTCGCCGCCAAGGCTTTGCTGAGCGCCGCGTCGATGTTCGTGCTACCGCCAGCCAAAATCGAATCGATGTAGTCGGTTGCGTCGTCGCGAGTCGCGGGATCGGCGGCGATCAGATCATTGTTAAAGCTGTCGACGTCGCTGTCGTAGGTGATCAGGGTGAATTGATCTTGCGGTTTTAATTGGTCGACAACGTATCGCGACGCGCGGCGTGCTTGTTCGATCTTCTCGCCGCGCATGCTGCCGCTCTTGTCGACAACGACGACGATGTTCTTGCCAACTTTCGCGTTTGCCGGATCGGACTCGGGCAGCGACGGTTGCAACAACATCAAGAAGTACCCGTCCTCGTTAGGGTCGGGACGGTGCGCGATCAACGACATCTGCAGCGGGCTGTCACCCGCTTCCCACAAGACGCGAAAATCGCTCTCGGGACCATGCTTCTTTGCCGCATATTTGAACTCGCTGCGATGATCGTCGCGGCGGTCGAAAGCGACTTCGTGCGTGGGGCTGTAGACATTGCCTAGCTTCGCGTCGCTGCGGATCCGGCCGCGGATCACGATCTCGCCGATCGGTTGGCTGGTGAATTGGGCGGGTGCCAGCGGCAGCGTCCAGTCGTTCATCGACCCGCTGCGACGGCAGATCTGTGAATATTGTAGCGTCACCGTTCGCTCGGCTCCCGGCGGCACGGGGAAGACTTGCGTTTGGAACATCCCATGCCCAATCCATTGAACCAACGCCGGATCTTTGCTGCGCCGCACGTACCCCTCGTAGATCTCCCTCGCTTTGTCCGCTTCCAACAGCCGGCCCGTCAACTCTTCGCCATCGACCATAAATGTCATCTGGTCGATCGCTCCATCGTCGGGCAGTGGGAAGATAAATTTCACCTGCAGCGTCCGGCTTGTGACATTCTTAAACGTCTGATCGACTTGCACTTTAGCGATCTGCCCCTGGACGGAAGCGTCGATTTCCAGCCGAGCGATGTCGTACAGGAAACCAGGAGTTGCGGGCTGCGGCCGAGGATGCGGACTCGGCCGCCACGGCGGTCGGATCGGCCGCGGCAACCGATCTCCGATCCCAGGTTCCGAAGCGATCAGCAGGCCTTGCGCCTGGGCTGGCGAGATCCAGAACAGCGACAGACACAGGCTGGCGCAGGTGGCGATCGTGGCAATTGTTCGCGACATGGTTTCGGTTCCTTTGATAAGCGGAAAACGACGAGTGCCCCAACGAGCGGCGGCAACGCTCGCTGTCCTAGACGCACTGACCCCACGGCGGTTCCCAAAAACAGGGTGAATCCAATTTTGAATGGCAGGTATCCGCCGGCACGTATGTGCGGCCGGTGCACCTGGCAATCGGACGCTAATACGAACAGGCGGATTTGAACGGACACAGAAACTGAAGTTGCCCTGTTTCCGAGAAGCTTGCCGACGACACGAAGGGACGATTTGCGATAGAATTGGAGGCGCAACTGGACGATTGGATCGGCGCAGGATTTCTCGATGATTGAACTCAACGGCTTTGGCAAAGACTACGGCGACTTCACCGCCGTCGACTGCATCGACATGAAAATCGAGGCGGGGGAGGTGTTTGGGTTTATCGGTCCCAACGGCGCTGGCAAAAGCACCTCGATCCGTTTCCTAGCGACCCTGCTAAAAGCATCGCGCGGCGACGGAACGGTCGCCGGACACAGCGTCTCTCGCGATCCGATGGCGGTCCGCCGCGTGGTCGGTTACATGCCCGATAACTTTGGCGTCTACGATGGGATGCGGGTCTGGGAGTTTCTAGACTTCTTCGCTGTCGCCTACCAGATTCGCAAAGAGGCGCGGAAGCGGATCATTTCCGAAGTCCTCGAACTGTTGGACCTGTCGCACAAGCGGGACGATTTCGTCAACGGGCTCTCCCGCGGCATGAAACAACGACTGTGCCTTGCCAAGACGCTTGTCCACGACCCGCCGGTTCTGATCCTCGACGAACCGGCTAGCGGTCTGGATCCGCGGGCCCGCGTCGAAGTCAAAGCGTTATTAAAAGAGCTGCGGCGGATGGGGAAAACGATCCTGATCAGCAGCCACATTTTGACCGAGCTCGCCGATTGCTGCACTTCGATTGGGATCATCGAACGAGGCAAGATCCTGATGCACGGGCCGATCGATTCGGTTTACCGGCAACTGCGCCGCAATCGTGTCTTGGAGGTCAGCTTCCTCGAAAACCAAGATGCGGGGCTGTCGATCTTGCGGAGCAGCGAAGCGCTGCGGTCGTTGGACGTGATCGGCGACAAAGCGACAGCGGAAATGGAGACCGACGACGAGGGGATGGCTCAATTGTTGGAACGGATGCTGGCCGAAGGGGTCCGCGTGCGGAAGTTCAACGACAAAGATCCGACGCTCGAAGACGTCTTTATGACAGTCACCAAGGGCCTGGTTTCCTAACAGCAAGATGGTCGCCTTTCGCTCCGCGAAAGAGCGTTTCGGGGCCGCACCTTCGCGGAGCGAAAGGCGACCAACCCGATCCGCTTAATTTTTTAAGGGTTCCTGCGATGCAAGACGAAGCAAAATATATCTGCGATGGCTGTGGTGAGGAGATCGTGATCCCGATCGATCTCTCGGCGGGCGTCAGCCAAGATTACGTCGAAGACTGTCCAGTCTGCTGCCGCCCCAACGTGATCCACGTCGACATCGACGCCGATGGGATGGCCAACGTCTGGACCGAACGCGAATAATATCCAGGTAGGCCGGCGGATCGGCTGTGCGGACTGTCGGTTTGCTTGCATCGGCCGATTGCTGGCGAACAATCCGCCAGCGGCTGCGTATTAACACGGTTCCCTGCGATCTTCCTAACGGAGTGACAATGTTTTCCATGACGTCGATGAAATCAAACGCCCCCGACAATTCGAAGATTGTCGGCCGAGCTAGCTTTCGGCAAATCGGTTGCCTGTTGGCGCTGAGCCTTGTTCTGGCAGGCTGCGACGCGGCGTCGGACGCCGGTTCCGCGGCCGCTCCCGCTGTCGACAGCGAGTTCCTGTTGGCGGAAGTCCCCGCCGATGCGGTCAGCATCTCCGACGCCAAACAGGGGTTGGAAGCGGGAGGTCCGGTGACGGTGATCGCGCGGATTACCGCTGGCGAGCACGATCCGTTTGAGGCGGACAAGGCGATGTTTTTGATGAAGAGCGATACGACGACGACGTTGGACGCCGAAGCAGCTGCGGCTCACGAAGGCCCCGGCCACGATCCCGACAACTGTCCGTTTTGCAAGCAAAAGAACAACCCAACCGATTCGGTAGCGATCGTTCGCTTCCTCGATGAAGAGGGGAAGATCCTGCCGCAAGACGCCCGGGAAATGTTGGGCGTTAAGAAAGACCAAGTCGTTGTCGTTCAAGGGACTGCGTCGGTCGATCCGCTAGGCCATCTGATGATCGACGCCAGCGGACTGTTTATCGTTCGCTAACCGTCGGCGGTTCAGCTAGCGATCCCATCGGCAACGGTTTGCAGAATCTGTTGGGTGTCGAGCGCCTGCTGATTCATCGCCGTGGCCGCGGTGGCGTTGCTGACCAGATCGGCAAAAGTGGCCAGCATCCGGGCTTCTTGGTTTCCGTCAAAGGTTTCGCTTTTGACGCTCCCAGCCCGGTCGTGGATCCAGAATCTTGCCGGCTTCGAAGGCCACGGACGGGTGAAGTCGTCGCAGACGATCGACGCCTGGTCGCCAGCGATTTCGAACCACTTCCGCGTCGCGGTGTCATAGGCACAGTTCACCGTGGCGGTCAGGTCGTCGCCAAAGTCCAACAGGCTGCTGCTGCGAAACCAGATGCCCCGATCCTGCCGGCCGATCGATTGTACCGCGACCGGCAGACGGCCCGCCGCCCACCGCGCCATCCCGTACGCATACCAACCGAGATCCAACAGACAACCGCCGCCCAGTTCGGGGTTCAGCCGATGGTCGTCCGATTGAAACGGTTCAAAAAACGAACAAGCGACGCTGATATGCTGCACTCGTCCGAGTTCGCCTGCGTCGATCGATTGCCGGATTCGATCGGTCCGCAGATGATGCAGCCAAGCGGTTGCGTCGAGCCATTGCCGGCCGCGGTCGCGACAGCGTTGGTCGATCGCTTGAGCTTCGGCCAGCGTCATCGCAACCGGCTTTTCGACGATCAGATGTTTGCCCGCATCGGCGGCGGCCAAGGCCCAGTCGTGATGCAGCGATGGGGGCAACGGGATATAGACCGCGTCGATACTGTCGCTGGCGAGCATTGCGTCGTAGCTGTCGAAGGCTTGAGCGATCCCGTACTGATCGGCGTACCAACGAGCCCGCGCGGGATCGCGACTGGCGATCCCCACGACTTGAATCGCATCGACCGATTGCATATCGGCGACGATCCGCCGCGCGATCCGCGCCGTTCCCAAAACTCCAAAACGTAAAGCGTTCAAGCGAAATATCCGATCCGCAAACCAAGCGGTTTGCGCAAATAAACAAATAGCGAAGCAACAGACCGCCGGAGTGCATGCCGGAGGAAATCTGTTTCAAAATAGGCGACGTGAGCGACTGAACACCAGCCCAATGCCAGTTACTTCGATGGTTACGTACGGGCTGGGTGGGCAAAAACAGAACTCTAATCTGCTCTAATCCACGCTGATCCAATTCAGGAACCTTCGAGCGAGCAGAGGAACCAACAACTTCTCCTGGCACCTCGCCTTCGATCAGCGAAGATCAGTGGTTTCAATAACGGAACGCTAATCTGCTCTAATCCACGCTAATCCAATTCAGGAAACTTCGAGCGACCAGTGGAACCGACAACTTCGCCTGGCACCTCGCCTTCCATCAGCATCGATTAGCGAAGTTCAGCGGTTCAATAGCGGAACTCTAATCTGCTCTAATCCACGCTAATCCACGCTAATCCAATTCCGGAAACTTCGAGCGACCTGAGTAACCGACAACTTCTCCTGGCACCTCGCCTTCCATCAGCGTCGATTGGCGAAGATCTGTGGTTTCAATAACGGAACGCTAATCCAATTCTGGAAATTTCGAGCGACCAGAGGAACCGACAACTTCGTCTGGCACCTCGCCTTCGATCAGCGTCGATTAGCGAAGATCGGTGGTTTCAATAACGGAACGCTAATCTGCTCTAATCCAATTCCGGAAACTTCGAGCGACCAGAGGAACCGACAACTTCTCCTGGCACCTCGACCTCGATCAGCGTCGATTAGCGAAGATCTGTGGTTTCAATAACGGAACGCTAATCTGCTCTAATCCACGCTAATCCAATTCCGGAAACTTCGAGCGACCAGAGGAACCGACAACTTCTCCTGGCACCTCGACCTCGATCAGCGTCGATTAGCGAAGATCTGTGGTTTCAATAACGGAACGCAAATCTGCTCTAATCCACGCTAATCCAATTCCGGAAACTTCGAGCGACCAGAGGAACCAAATAACTTCGCCTGGCAGCTCGCCTTCCATCAGCGTCGAGTCCTGAAGATCGGTGGTTTCAAGCTGGCCATGCTCGCGAGGAAAGGGGCCTGGTCGCGTCGCGACACCGGGCTGGCAGCTTATTCGACGATCGGTCATCATAAAAGCCAAGGAGCCCTCATGAACCCGTCTGAATCGATGCAACAACAGATTAACAAGCTACAGGAAACCGTCGCGTTCCAGCAACGAACGATCGACCATTTTCAAGAAGCCTTATTGCAGATCCGCCGCGAATTGGACAACGCGACGCGGCAGCTGGAGCAGCAAAAAGGCCGCGTCCACTGGCTCTCGGAGAACATCGCCGGCGACAACCTGCCTCATGAGAAGCCGCCGCACTATTGATGTTCGGCAACCGCTGGCGGCAACCTATCCGCGACGGGAGAGTTGGAACAGTTCGAACATCGGGTCGGCGATCTGCGAAGCAGACGATTCGGTGATCTCGTCGACCATCACCTGATCCAACTGCTGTTGAAAGATCTCTTCGGCTTGGCCGCCGTGAAAGTAGGCGGCTTTGTCGTGCGTCTTGTGCATCGACGACATCAGTTCGCCAAACAGCGTCTTGCCGACGAAGTCGCGAAACAGCGTCTGCATCTCATCGGCCGGTGCGGCTTGCAAGGAATTGCCCGATTGCTGCAGATTCGACTTCGAATGCGCCGCCGCTTGGTTGGTAAGCGATTGATTATGGATTCCGCTGATCATTGGAAGATCACATCTCCGTAAAGGTCGCCTTTGGTTTTCAAGGCTTTGATAATTGCGATCAGATCGTCGGTGGGAACTTCCAACGCGTTGAGCGCATCGGCCAGATTCTTCAGCTTCGCGTTTTCGGCTTTGGGCGCCGCCGCATCGACCGGCACAAACCCCGGCCGCGCACCCGCTTCGATTCGTAGGTTGCGATGCGTGATCAGCACCGGCGCGATCCGCACCTCTTCGCCGATCACGACCACCCCTTCGCGTTCGTTGATCACGACGCGGGTGTCATTGTTGGGCAGCGCGACACGCAGCCCCAACAACAGCGAGATGAACGAGATCGGATTGTTTCGGTAGACCGGCGGTATGTCGACTTCGATATGTAATTGATCGATCGCACGAGCCACGGGGACACGAGCCGACGGATCGATCCCAGCCGATTCGCCGGTCAGCGGTTGTTCGCCTTGGCTGTTGATCGCATCTTCGATCCATTGCACGGTGTCGAAGTCGGCGAAGTCGCGATCCAGGACCAATGTCAGCCTGCCGTTTTCATGAAACGGCGCCAGCAGCGAGCGCTCCATCTTCGCTCCCTGATGCACCATCGCGGAAGTTGGCGAATCGGGGTTTGAAATCCGCAGCGGCCCTTCGGCCATCGCGTAGACAGTCGGCTGATCGGCTCGCGGGCCCAACAGTGGCGAGAGCATCAGCGTTCCGCCCGCGAGACTCTTGGCTCCGATCGCGTTGACGGTACAGTCGAGTCGGTCGCCCTGCTGAGCTCCAACTTCGGGAACCCTCGCGGTGACAAACACCAACGCCACGTTCCCGGCTTGTTCGACATCGTCCAACATCAACTGGCCGCGTGGATCGGTCGAGATCTGGCCGCCCATCAATTGGATCATCCGAGCCAACGCTTTGGCGGTCGGCTTGGCATCCGGATCGCCGGTCCCCTTGAGTCCGACGACCAGTCCAAGCCCCTGAACCGTCGTGATCTCTTGCCCCTTGATGCGGCAGATATCGCGCAGCTTCAGTTCTTCGGCGCTAGCAATAATGGCAAACGCCGTAAATATCGGCAGCATTGCAAGCGTTAGAGTTAGTCGCATGAGAGCTTTCATGTTCTCGGTGATACGCAAAACTCTTCGACGGTTGCAATAGTCGTTCCATGATAAGCGTGACGTCAGGATCGAGAGCACCTGCTTCCATAGCTACGCACACCGTCTGAACCCATATGCCTCGCCACTACCCTCTCCCCCCGGTGGATTGCGTTCTGTTTGGCGGGCGGACGGCCACTCCGCAGTGGGGTTCGGGGAGGGACCGCGATGCGGGCCAGGGCGCCCCTGGGGTTGCCTTAGTGTGGGGTAATGCTTCCTTGGTGGGGTCACCATATTGACTAGTGCCTTTGGAGTGTTTATCGTGGGCGGGTATTCTCTGATGCGGCATTTTTATGGCCGTTTTCTGTGTAATTCCAACGTCGAAACGTCCTGGAAACGACACGTCACCATTTACTTAAGGCCTAGCCATGTTTGGTTTCCGACACAACCGATTGAACAGCCGCGGTTTTACGCTGGTTGAATTGCTGGTTGTCATTGCGATCATCGGTATTCTTGTCGGACTATTGCTGCCAGCTGTTCAAGCGGCTCGCGAAGCGGCTCGCCGGATGCAGTGTTCGAACAATATTAAACAGATCGGATTGGCGGTTCATAACTACCACGACACCTTCAAAACATTTCCGCCTGGAGCGCTCCTGCCAGGTACCAACTGTAATACCGTTGCACCTTCGGAGCCGATCATGAATCACACGGCATACCAGATGTTGTTGCCGTTTCTGGAACTCAACAATTTGTATGAGAAGTTCAATTTCAGTCTGCCAAGTGGAAAATCGTTATATGTCGGTGCCAACGGTTGTGCCGCTGCGACACCAACCACAGATCAATTGGCCTTAGTAACCAGTCCCGTGGCCGCGTTTTTGTGTCCTTCGGATCCGGGACCAGAACAGGGGGATGACAACCATTCATTTTCGATGGCAAAAACTGCCTATCGAACGAGTTACGCATTAGTGTCGCATCAAAATGACCCTTCCTGGACCAAGTCGTGGAAAGCAGAGACCCATCCTGCAAAAGGTGTCTGGGGCCCCAATGGAGCCGCACGTTTCCGCGACATCACCGATGGCACTAGCAACACATGTGCGATTGTCGAAGCTCCGTTGCAAAAGAAAGGTGGGGAAAAGTGGAATGGACCCTATTGGAACACTTACACCTATACCTACTGGGCCGTCATCTATAATCGTGGTCTGAACGTGATTGTTGCTGATACGCCGCCAGGCGTCACTCGCAACGGTGCTGGCAGCTCGCATGTCAGCGGGGCGATGATCATGCTGTGCGATGGTTCGGTGCGATTCCTAAGTGAGAACGTCGATCAAATCGGCGTCCTAAACGCGTTGGTATCCGCGCGTGGTGGAGAGGTTCTCGCGTCCTTTTAGGTCTTATTTAGCCTTGCTGCAAATCTGTTCGCACATCGTCCCATTCTGGATTTAGCTTGATGAAGTTCCCGATTGTTACTGCGTTTCCGTTTCTCTGTGCTCTAACTTTGATCGCGGGATGTTCAGGCCCGCCTTCGGATCAGCCCGATTTGGGCCAGGTCACGGGCGTCGTTACTCTAGATGGTGAGCCATTGCCCGCTGCACAAATTGTTTTTCAACCGACCGAAGGACGCGCTTCGAATGGACTGACCGATGCGGAGGGTAACTACGTCTTGGACTTTAATCTCGATACGCCAGGAGCCAAAGTTGGATCACATCAGGTGAGGATCACGACCTTTTCCGAGGTCGATCCTAGCCAAGAGCCAACGCCTGAACTACTGCCGGCGAAGTACCATTCCAAGACGGAGCTAACCGCTACGGTTGCTGCGGGTGACAACGAAATTCCGTTTGATCTGCAATCTAAGTAACCATTGACGAGTTGGCGAACTTTAGAACGGTTGCAGCGTTTCGAACCAACGCGTGAACCAACCGCGTTTGTAGCCGTCTCGCATCCGGCCGCGATCGTTTTTGCGGATTTGCAGATCCAGCAGATCGCGGCTGAGGACGACGTTGTCCGGCCCGATGTCCTCGCTGCGGCAGGTGCCCGAGAGGAACGTCTCCCAGACGTTTTCATTCACGTACATCGTCTTGTGAGCTTCGACGACCAAGTTGCCGTTGGGGCGAATGTCGACGACGCGGGCGGCGATGTTAAACGACAGCGCCTCGCGACTCTCGATCTCCGAATCGGCCCGATACAAACTGTTGACGGTCCCTTGCAGACGGAGATCGCCACCTTCATGCGTATCGGGCTGAAGTTTGCCACCGCGAAGATTGATCCAGTCTTTTAGAAGCGTGTCGTACAATCCGTTCTTTCGCGTCGAGGCGGAGCCCTCGGCTTGAACGCGGGCGATTTCATCGACACGGATCGTGACGATGTCGTTCATCTGCAACGTGCGTGTGGGAGGTGGCGGGATGTAGGTCCAACTGGCCGATTGCAATCCCAACGGCGCATCGTAACGCTGAGTGTATTGGGCGCCAGCAGCCTGCGATGGAGCGGCACGAGAGGGATCAGGCGCCGCCGCGCCGCGATCATAGGGATCGCTGTTTTGATTCGACGGCGGCGCGATATCTTCGGTCCCAATTCCCGATTGAACTTGGGGGAATGGATTTTCTTGAGCTACCGCTACGGCAGCGCAACCCAACAGCAAACCGACAAACCACGTCGATGAGATGGCTTTGAGCATTCGATGATTCCCTGGGTTTTGCTGAGTTTATCTGGTTGGGAGTTGGTGTCGCAGGGCACCGATTAGCGTTGCACTTGCGGGGCGCGAGTGACGATCTCGACCAGCCCTGTGCTGATCACGCGAGCCAACAACCGCTTGCGATCTTCGATCGTTTCGATCTGAATCAGATCCCCTTCGGAACCTTCGCCCATCGCCTTGCCGCCGGTGCGAATCACGATCGCCCCGCCGACAACCATGACTTCGACCATGTCGTTGCGACGGACCAAGATCGGCGGTCCCACATCGGTCTGTTGGACCCAACGCCCCGCGGGGACGTTCCGTTTAACTTCCTGGCCTATCAACTGGCTCATGTCGGTAGCCAAATGATCGCTGCGGACGGTCGAATCTATCACCTTCCATTGCAGTTGACTGGGACCGATGATCTGCCCGCGGGAAAGGTTCTGCGTGGCGACGATCGCGCGAGGCAATTCGTTGATCTGCAGATAGACGGGCACCTCCCGCTTCTCTCCTTCCACGGCCGATGTCAGGACAAAACGAGCGACACCGGCGGTGATCGTCGTGGGGACAGCAACGCGTTGGTAACTGGTGATCTCTTCGACTTGGGCGATCGGCAGTCGTTCCCAATCGATCTTGTATTCGAAGTCGTTTTCGTAGTCCTGCATCGCTTTTTCGACAACTCGCTCGATCAAGCGTTTGCTCTGCGGATCGATTTCTTTCGGCGCGACTTCCGCCACCGTGGTGACCACTTTCGCAGCGACTTGCACGACGGGATTGGATCGGACGCTTGTCGATTCGGGGCCGACCCAAAGGATCGGTGCGGTGACCAGTTTGGAATGATTGAGCGCTTCGGCCAAACGATATCGCATCAACTGTAGCGGTCGTCCATCGGTGGGGATCAATCCAACCGTCGATTTGCGCAGCTGATCCCAGACGTTGTCGGGGATCGAAACCGGTTGAACCACATCTTCGACACGCACGATCGACGAGGTGACCGTGACGTTGGGCTTCAACTGCAGTGTCCACGGATCGGACTGCTGTGCGAACGCAGCGGAGCTGAACAGGCCAAGCCAAACGCCGACGGCGCAGACCAGTTGCCAGCCGGCGACAGGTCGTCGCTGCGTTCCTGAGCCGCGAAATCCGTGGCGTTCTGCAATCATCGTGGAGGTAATAATCAGAGATCCCAAGATTAGAAACGACGTAGGTTGGCGATGGTTTGCATCATTTGGTCGCCCGCCTGGACGGCTTGCGAATTCAACTCAAACGCCCGCTGTGTGGTGATCAGGTCGATCAACTCACGGACCGGTTCGACGTTAGAAACCTCGAGATTTCCCTGCCGAATCACTCCAGCGCCATCGCTGCCCGGCTCGCTCAGCTGGTTGGTTCCCGATGCTTCGGTCTCTTGATACAGATTTTCACCGATCTTCAGCAAGCCATCCGGATTGACGAACTGCGCCAACTGAATCTGCCCCTGCTGTTGCAGTTCGACGGTTCCGGGGATCCGCACCGAGACGATTCCGGTGTCGCTGATTTGGATCTGCGTTGCGTCTTGTGGGATCGTGATCGGTGGATCGATCAAGCGGCCCGTTTGCGCCGATCCAAGGACCAATTGCCCGTTGGCATTGACGTCCAGATTCGCCGCGCGAGTGTAGACGGTCGTCTGGCTGCGTGGATCCAAGACGGGCAGGAAGCCGCGTCCTTCGATGCCAAAGTCGAGTTCGCGGCCGGTCTGTTCCAAGGTTCCTTGGCTGTGATCGGTCTGCGTGCTCATCACGCGAACGCCGAGCCCGATCTGCGTCCCGGTCGGCGTGGGTGTTTGGTTGGAATCTTGCACGCCCGGATAGATCTCGTTGCGATACAACAGATCTTCGAAGTTCGCGCGATCGCGTTTGAACCCAGTGGTGTTCACATTCGCCAAATTATTGGCGATCACATCCAACTTGGTTTCCATCGCGTCCATACCGGTCGCGGCGGTGTATAGCGTTTGGACACTCATCTATCGCTCCAATTAACTTTGCAAAATGCGCGAGATCAACGATCCCATCACATGATCTTGGTTCTGAATCATCTTGGTATTGGCTTCATAACCACGCGACGCTTCGATCAATTCCATCATCGTGGTCGTCGGGTTCACCGCCGATTGTTCCAACGCGCCGTTGGCGACTTCGCGTTCGGTCGGCGCCACCGGCTGAAACTCAGCTAATGGCATGTACAGGTTTTCGCCTTGTCGCGAAAGATCGCCATAACCGTTCGGACGCGCTAGCATCAGGTCGAACGTGGTGCCCGATTGGGTGATCCGTCCCCCTGCGGTGACATCGAAGGGGAGCCGAGGATCGATCTGAATCGGGCGTCCGCCGGTGTCGAGCACCGGATCGCCGCCTTGATTGACCAGCGTGCCGTTGGAGTTGAACAAGAAGTTCCCGGCGCGGGTCAGCATCTGTTGATCGTCGTGCTGGACGACGAAGAAGTCCGACGCGTTGTGGATCGCAAAATCGGTGCGAACGCCAGTCTGTTTGATCGGTCCCTCGCGAAATTCCGTGCCAGTCGACTGCAGCGTGACGCCGCCGCCGACGTCATCGACCTCTCCGGTGCCAGGATTTTTTAGCGATTCTTCGATCGATTCGGCAAAGCGAGCCTGCAACACCGGCGCCTGAGCTTTGTAGCCCGGCGTGTTGACATTGGCCAAGTTGTGGCTGACCACTTCTAAACGATGGCTCTGCGCTTTGGCGCCGGCCGCCGACATGTACATTCCGTAGGGCATCGAGCTCTCGCCTCTTCGATCTAACGCCCCCCGGCGTGTATCCTCTCCCCAAAAGCCACGCCGACCGGCGCTCTGAAATTTTCATTCAAGCGCCGCGGTGACTCGCAGGTTAAACTTGTCTCTAATCGATTCGGGAACTCAGTGACAAGAGCAGCTTGGCAAGCTGCCGACCAATCGCCGACGCGGCTCCCCGATCGATGTGATTGATAGCGTTCCCAATCGGTTGAGCGGGAATGCTACAATCGCGATCAGCCCTCTTCAAAACAATTTCCATTGGCGGAAACCTTATGAAATCGCTGCTCCATCGCGCGTTATTGCTGCTGGTTGCGTTCGGATCGACATCGCTCCTTTCGTTGGCTCGCGGAGCCGACCAACCGAACTTTGTCTTCCTTATCTCCGAAGACAATTCGATGCACTATATGAAGATGTTCGATCCTCACGGCGCAGCGACTCCAAATATCGAAGCCCTTGCCGCCAATGGGCTGTTGTTCGAAAACGCCTTCTCCAACGCGCCGGTCTGCTCGGTCGCTCGCACGACATTAATTACAAGTTGTTACGGGCCGCGGATCGGCACGCAGTTCCATCGTCGCAGCCAGCCCGCTCCGATGCCCGAAGGGTTACGGATGTGGCCCGCCTATCTCCGCGATGCCGGCTACTACACGACCAACAACAGCAAAAAAGATTACAACGCGATCGAAGGTCCCGGCGTCTGGGATGCGTCGTCGGGCAAAGCGAATTGGCGCGGCCGCAAACCGGGCCAACCCTTCTTCCATAAACAGTCGTTCGGAACGACGCACGAGAGCCGGCTGCATTTCTCGCGTCAGTCGATGGAGGAGAACCCGACGACCACCGATCCCGCAATCGTCTTCGTCGCTCCCTACCATCCCGACACGCCGACCTTCCGCTACACCAACGCCAAGTATCGCGATCTGATGCAGCAGGTCGATGCAGAGATCGGCAAGGTCGTCGATCGATTGGAAGCGGACGGTCTGTTGGAGGAGACTTTCATTTTCTACTTCGGCGATCATGGCGGAGTGTTGCCGCGCGGCAAGGGCTACGCCTACGACAGCGGTTTGCACATTCCGCTGGTCGTGCGGATTCCGGCCAAGTACCAACATCTTGTCGACGCCACGCGAGGCAGCCGCAGCGAAGGCTTTGTCAGCTTCATCGACTTCGGCCCGACACTGCTTCATTTGGCGGCAGTCGACGTGCCACAAGGCGTCGACGGTAAACCGTTTTTGGGACCAGGGATCTCGGCCGCCGAACTGGCCAGCCGCGACGAAGCGTTTGGTTACGCCGACCGATTCGATGAAAAGTGGGACCTCGTGCGGACGCTGCGGAAGGGACGTTACGAATACGTTCGCAGCTTCCAACCGTTTAATTTTGATGGCTTGCATAACAACTATCGCTACAAATCGCTGGCCTTTCAGGAATGGAGAGATCTGTTTGCGGCGGGCGAGTTGAACGCCGTGCAGGCTCAATTTTTCCAACCTCGCAGCGTCGAAGCGTTATACGATTTGAAGTCCGATCCGCACGAAACGATCAACTTGGCCGGCGATCCTCGATACGCCGACGTGCTGATGGAGTTGCGAACGCAATTGGGACAACGGATGCGGCAGATGCCCGACCTCAGCCTGTTTCCCGAGAGCGTGCTGATCGACCAAGCGATGGATAACCCGGTGGCGTTTGGTCAGTGGCAGCAGGAGCGAATCGCGGCGGCAATGGATGTCGCCGATCTCAGCTTGCAACCGTTCCTCGATGCGGCGCCGGCGATCGCTAAAACGCTCGCCGCAGAGGATGAACTGCTCCGCTACTGGGGCTGCATCGTTTGCAGCTGTCACGGCAAACAGGCGGCATCGATGGCAGACGTTCTGCGCCGACTGGCGGTCGGTGACGCCAGCCGCTTGGTCCGGGTGAGGGCTGCGGAAAGCTTGAGTCTGATCGCCGGGGAGGATCCGCGGCCGGTGATCATGCAGGCGCTGCGATCGACGACTTCGCCACTCGAAGCGGCGGAGATCCTGAACACGGTCGTGATGCTTCAAGACGGCCCGACGGCTGTCGATTTCGAGATTACCGCGGCGTCGCTGGCAAGCTTAAAATTGACGGCTAGCGACGATGCGGCGCTGCGACGGCTGGAGTATCTGGATCCGAGCTTCCAGCCGATCGCAAAAAAGAAGCAGCCGCAGGGCAAAGCGAAAAAGCGGCCTTGATCAAGCTCGCGGCCGGCCGGGGCGAGTCGGCGTGTAGGTGCAGCAATCGGCCGGGCAAACATCTTCGCAGGCGGGCAATTCGCCTGCAGTCGCTCGTCCGTCGCGGCGACCGATCCGCTCTTCCACCAGTTCGCGGATCATGCGGACAAAACTTGGATGCGTCCCGACAGTCCCGGCGCGTTGCATTTCGATCCCCAGCGATTTGCAAAGGGCGGCCGCTTCGTCGTCGAGGTCGTAGATGACTTCCATGTGATCCGATGTGAATCCGATCGGCAAGATCACCAAACGATCGAGCGATCCGCCGTCGGCGGCGGCTTGCTGATGCAAGGCTTCGATCCGGTCGCAGATATCGGGCTCCAACCACGGAACCTGCGGCGGGCCGCTGCGACTTTGATAACACAGTTCCCAATTAGCCGATCCGGTCTGTTGGGCGACCAATCGCGAAGCCTCGGTCAACTGCTGCACGTAGTTGCAGTTTTCAGCCATCGAAATCGGGATGCTGTGAGCGGTGAACAGGACCGGCACCTCGCCGCGAACCGCTTCGGGGAAAGCGGCCAAAGCGTCGTTCAAGCGACTGGCAACCGCTTCGATAAAGCTGGGGTGATTGAATCCCAACCGCAGCCGAACGATCGTCGGTGCGTTGGGGCCGATCTGCTTTTGGGCGTCGGCGATGTTTTCGCGGTACTGGCGGCATCCGCTGTAACAGCTGAACATGCTGGTGAAAAAAGCGATTCCGTTTTTCTTGCCGTCGTCGCGCATGCTCATCAACGCGTCGGCGATCGTCGGTTCCCAGTTGCGGTTGCCCCAGTAGATCGGCAGCTGCACGCCGGCGCGACGCAGTTCGTGATGGACGGCGCTCAACAGTTCGCGATTCTGATCGTTGATCGGACTCTTGCCGCCAAACTTTTTGTAATGTTCGGCAACTTCAAGCATCCGCTCATGCGGAACGTTTTTGCCTCGCAGCACGTTCTCCAAGAACGGGACGACGTCTTCGAGCCCCTCCGGTCCACCGAAGGAGATCAACAAAAAGGCGTCGAGACTCTCGGGGGCCGGAGCCGTTGCATTGGTCAAATCGGTAGCGGTTACTGGCACGTCGTGGAACAACCATGAGAGATGGGAGAGGGAAGGTGTGTGCGGGACGATCACAACGTTAACCGTGACGATCGCCCACGGCGCAACATCATTCTATTATGCCTTCGAATCGGCCGTCGCACCAACGGACAACTTCATCGAAGCTCAATTTCAACGAGAAGTTCGATCCGATTGTTCTCACCCGCCAAACCGACGCTACACAAGCAACAGGCTGGCCAGGCCGAGGACCAAGAAGAAGCCGCACATATCGGTGATCGTCGTCAGCAACGGGCCCGATGCGATCGCCGGATCAACCCCAGCTCGTTTCAAAATCAGCGGAACCACGCCGCCAAACGAGACGGCGATCATCGTGTTCATGCAGAGCGCGAATCCAACGACAAAGCCGAGCATCGCGTCCCCTTTCCACAGCATCGCCGCGGTGGCGATCAGCAATCCGAGCGTGAAGCCGTTGAGGATGCCAACCGAAATCTCTTTGAACCAAACGCGGAGGGCTTCGTTCGGTTTGACCAACCCGAGGGAGAGTTCTCGCATACTCACGGCGACCGCTTGATTGCCGCTGCAGCCGCTCATGTCGGAGATGATCGGCAGGAAGACCGCCAGGGCGATCACCGATTCGAGCGTGTCCTGGAAGAAAGCGATCACGCTTGCCGCCATGATATTCAGCAAGATGTTGACGCTCAGCCATGAAAGTCGCCGCTTGCTGCGATCCAGCAGCGGCAGACTACGCACCTCTTCGCCACCTACGATACCCTGGCTCTTCAAATAGTCGCTGCGTTGTTGTTCGCTGCGGGCGTATTCAACAGCGGCTCGCTGCACGACGCCCAGCAAATCGCCTTGGGCATCGATCACCGGAACGCCTAGAAAGGCGTGCGATTCGAGCAAGTCTTCGACATCGTCCAACGACATCGTATCGAGCACCGAGATCGGATTGGCGACCATGATGTCGCGAAGCGGAGTGGCGCGTTTAGAGAGGAGCAGATCTCGCAGCGGCAGCACGCCGACCAACCGCTCGCCATCGCAGACAAACGAATATTGGATGTCGTAATGCCGGTATTCATCCGCGTTTTCGGCGAGGTCCTCGATCACATCGCGGACCGTTTGGTCGGCTTGAAAGCTGACGTATTCGGTGATCATCAGACCGCCGGCGGTGTCCGATGCGTATTGCATCAACGTCCGCGCGTCGGCCGCCTCTTCGGGAGTCATCTGGTCGATGATCTCCGCGGCGTTGGCTTCGGACAGTTCGGCGATCAGGTCGGCGCGGTGATCGCTGGTCACCTCGTCGAGGATCAGCGCGGCGACGCTGGTCGGCAGGTGATCGATGATCTCGACAGCACTCGCTTCGACCACATGCTCCATCAAATTCGCAGCGAGCTCGGGCGTTAGGCTGGCGACAGCTTCGGCTTGCGAATCGGGGGACAGCCGATCCAACGCGACCACGGCATCAGCCATCTCGCCCGTTGCAACAAGGTTCGCGATCTCGGCAATCCCCGCAGCTTCCGGGGCTTCGTCTTCCGTTGCGGGGTCGAGCTGCAAATGATTCATGATGTTTGCTTCCAAGCCGGTTAGACGAGCCGAAGTTCAAGTGCGCACACGGTCACTGAATCGGTACAAAGCACGTTCTCAGAAAAACGCCAGCTGTGCAAGGAGAGGTGCCCTGGCGAAGCGATCGGTTGGTTAGTCCGAATCGCGGTCGTCCAAGTGCCCCGTTCGGCCGATCGCTCGGATCAATCGCATCATCACCAGCAAGCTGATCGAAATCCCGATCAGTCCGACCAGGCTGATGTTATGCAGGCCGAACCGCCACGGTTCGGTGAACAACAGCGGCGGAACTTCACGGCTGAGCAGCAGCGACGAACCGAGAAAGAGCGCGCTGGCCAGCATCCCCAACACCAATCGATTCACCGGCGGCCCGAGCCGGCGATGCTGCAGATTGACTTTCAGATGCCCCTGCCGGACCTGTTCCAACATGCTGACCAATTGGTCCGGCACAACCTCCAGGAAGTTTTCAGCTTCCATATAGATCCGCCGCGCTTGGCGCAACCGCCGCCGCGGTGAAAGCCGCCGCATCATCGCGCGGCGCAGGAAACCACGCATGATCTCCAAGGTGCTGAAGCGGGCATCGAGTTCGCGCAACGTCCCTTCCAGCGAGATCAGCATCTTCAACAGCAGCGCCGATTGATGCGGCAGCTTGATCGAATGCCGATGCAAGATCTCCGACAGATCGTTCAGCGCCCCGGTCAGATCGAAACGATCGAGGTCTTGAGGCCCGTAGGTCGACAGATATTCGGCGACATCGATCGACAGCGCCGCCTCGTCGATATCCTCGCGCGCTTTGCCGACGCGCTTGATCAGCCGCGTCAGCTGCATCTGATCGCTGGCGGAGATCGCATACAGCATTTCTTCGATCGTCTCGCGCAAACGGTCATCGATCCGGCCGACCATTCCGAAATCGAGGATCCCCAATTCGTCGCTGCCGATCGCCAGCAGGTTTCCCGGATGCGGATCGGCATGAAAGGTGCCGTGTACAAACAGCATCTGCATGTAGCACTGGGCGATCCGTTGCGTCAGTTGTTCGCGGTCGCACGCTGGCGGCGGCTGGTCGGAGAACTTTGTCAGCGAGACGCCATCGATCCACTGCATCACCAGCACGCGATGGGTCGACAGCGCGTCGAAGGTCTTGGGGACATGGACCTTGGGATCGTTGGCCAAGAATCCACCGAACAGCCGCATATTCTGCAGTTCGCGTTCGAAATCGAGCTCGCGACGCAACATCGGCCCCATTTGAGCGACCATTTCAGCCGGGCCCCAGGCCGCCAGCGAGCTGACGCGTTGAGCCAGTTGGGCGAACCCCGACAGCACATCCAGATCGCGAAGGATCGTGCTTTCGATTCCCTTGCGTTGGACTTTGACCGCCACATCGGACCCATCGATCAAGCGACCGCGATGGACCTGACCGATCGACGCAACAGCGGTTGGAACGGGATCGAATTCAGCAAAGTGGAGTTCGAACTGTTCGCCTAACTCCGCTCGCATCGTCGCTTCGACGATTTCCGGTGGATCGGGCGGGACGCTGGCGTGCAGCTGACGCAGTTCGGTCGCCAAGGCGGGGCCGACGAGATCGGGGCGGGCGCTAAGAATCTGCCCCAGCTTGATAAACGTGGGGCCGAGTTCGGTTAGGGCCAGGCGGATCCGGACTTCGCGGGAGTGCTGGGACAGCGGGGTCCCTTGCGGATCCTTTAAGATATCGCTGAATGGCGTCTTCGGAAAATGACTCAGCCAACCGGCCAAGCCATAACGATTCAGGACGCCAAGAATTTCCTGGCATCGACGCAGATTGCGATACAGTTGTGGAATCGATGTGATCTTCATGCATATCCGACGGAAGCGAGAGCCTCCATTGTAATCCGCACCAGATCACTTGCTGCGGAAGGTCTACTCTTCGACGATCTCTTCTTTGACCTTCTGGACAAAGTGAGGGCTTTTGCCCCCTTTGCCGAGTTCTTTGCAGCGTTTTTCCGCTTCTTCCTTCTGGTCGAATTCGAAGACAGCAACCCGCTTGAGGCTCTGGCTGAAGACGCCCCAATACAGCTTCATGCGTGCTTCGACGGCAACCTTCTTCTTCGTCTTGCGTTTCGCTTTGGCCTTTTTCTTGACGGGAGCTTCGGCTTCCTTTGCTTCGAAAGCATCCGCTTCGTCGCGAGCGCGTTTAAGGTTAGAACCGCGTGACTTGGCCATTGGCGATTAGCAGGGGTTGGAGTGAAGGTGTAGGAATTTGGGCGTTGTTCGGACCCGAAGTATGCTAACGCATTGGGAATCTGTTGACTAGTGCGTCAGACCCGCGAAAAACGATGCATCGAGCCGCCACGGGCCCTGGTTGGGCAGTGGTCGGCAATTCGTCGGCCGCTCGGCAGCGAGCCGCTACAGCAGCTCGTCGAGCCCTTGTTCGGTCAGTTGCCGGACGACTTCACGAACTCGTTCTTCAGCCGCTTTGGGAGCAACCAGAGTAGCGTCTTTGGTTTGCACGACGATCAGATCTTCGACGCCGATCGTGACGATCGTGTGTCCCCCTTCGCTGCGGATGATCGTTCCGCTGGTATCGATCCCCAGATGCTTGCCCAGCACGGTGTTGCCATCGGCATCGCTGGGGTTCATTCGGGCCAGCGATTGCCAGCTGCCGACATCGTCCCAGCTGAATGGAGCTTCGATCACGACGATCGGTTCGTGCTTCTCCATCACTGCGAAATCGATTGAGATCCCCTCGATCGCAGTAAAACGTTCCTGCAGGACTTGCGGGAATTGGTCGGTCCCGATCGCGTCGGAGATCGCCATGATGTGTTCATACATCGCTGGTTGGTGCTGTTTCAGCGCATCGAGGATCGTCGAAGCACGCCACAGGAAGATCCCGCTGTTCCAGTAGAACGATCCCGACGCCAAATACTCTTCGGCGGTGGCGCGATTCGGTTTCTCGCGGAACCGGGCGACGCTGTAGGCGGCTGGCGAATCCGAATCGATCGGCTCGCTGCGCTCGATGTATCCAAACGATTCGGCGGGATAGCTGGGCGTGATCCCAAAGGTCACGATCCGCTGCGGGTCCTGTTCGATGAGGTCGACGCCGCGACGCAGCGCCGCTTGGAATTGATCGTTGCTGGAGATCACGTGATCGGCGGGCAACATCGCCATAATCCCATCGGGATCCTGCTTGGCGACCATCGCCGCAGCCAAGCCGACGCAGGGAGCGGTATCGCGTTTGCAGGGCTCACCGACGATGTTCTGCGATGGCAGAGCGGGCAATTGTTCGGCGATCTTGTCGACGAGAGCCGCGTTGGTGATCACGCGGATCTGATCGGCGGGAACCAAGCCGTTCAAGCGATCGACCGTTGCCTGCATCATCGTTTGGTCACCGACCAAAGTCAGCATCTGCTTGGGCATCAATCGGCGGCTGGCGGGCCAGAACCGCGTTCCACTGCCACCGGCCATGATGACTGCATGCAACATTGGGAGTCTCTTTTCGTGCGTTGAATTGGGTTAATGAGTGCTGGCGACAATCGTGCCAGCTGGTTCAGCGAATTGCAAGACGAGATCACAACGCCAACTTTAACAAGAACTTCACACCCCCATTGGCTGTCGCGGAAACCACTGGTCGAGCCTGCCGCTGATGCCCCGTCAGCAAGCGAAAATACAGGCACTTCAGGGCCGCTGGTGGGGCTTGGCCCGTTGAGTACCGGACAATTTATAGGTTACACAGGCACCTCCTCTGGGGCAGCCCCGCGGGTCTCGGAACTTTTTCACTTCCATTTTGCTAACCTTGTGATGAACCTCAGTGCCAACCGCCATCGAACCCCTTAGAGCAAACGCCCCCATGCGAACCAGTTTGGTAGTTTCGGCAGGCAAAAAGGCTGCGCTGAGCATCAAAATCAAACCCGGGATCAGCCTGATCGGTCGCAGTCGTCGGTGCCAAGTTCGGCCCAAGACGCGTTCGGTCAGCCGGCGGCATTGCGCGATCATCTGCAGCGATGAAAAGGTTTGGATCCAGGACCTCGGCAGCCACCTGGGGACTCTGGTCAACGACGTTCGACTCTCCCCCGACCGCAAACGCCGGCTTCGCGACGGCGACCAGATCTCGCTCGGCAAGGCGAAGTTTTCCGTCCAAGTGAGCGAAGCGAAGCCGAGCTGGGGAGACGATTGCCCTGCCGAGTTCGACGTCGAAGATCTAGCGAGCGATGTCGCCGAACGGCAGGACGCCGCGACGGCAGAGCGGAGTGTCAGCCCCGAACCGTTCGACGAGATGGATCTCGCGGCGCTGTTGGACGAACTGGACGAAGCCGATCGCCAGGAACGAATCGAAAAGATCCAGTCGGATCACCGTCGACGCAAAGAAGCCGAGGAGGCGGAGTTGGCCGAGCTGCTCTCGGACGACTTTGAAACCTCCGATTCGGATACCGATTCGGAGATTGGAACCAGCGAGGATCCAAGTTCCGGTTCGCGTATCGAGATGCGTTTTGGGCGACCGACCAGCGATCAAGCTGCCGCCAAGGGACTTCGGCAGATATTGACCGGCGTGATCGAAGAGACTCCCGAGAGCGAGAAGCCGCGGTTGCGGTCGCAGCTCGAAGCCGAGCGTCGAGCAGCTCAAGCCGCCGCCGAAGAAGAGGGGCTGTTTGGCGACGCGCCCGAAACGCCGATGGCGGAGATGACTCCGGCGCAGCGAAAGCAGAAAGCGAAAGCGGATCGGGCGTTGGCCAAGCGGATCGCCAAAGCGAAACGGAAGCAAGCCCGCGCCGCCCAACCCTCGCTGCTGCAACGGCTCGGCAAACAAGACAACCACTGGTGGACCACGCGGGCGATTATCCTCGCGGTCGTCGTCGGGCTGGGGGTCACATCGTATTCGTTCTACAGCAATCTGATCCACGACCCGCGCACCGAACACGCGCTGTTCCAGGAATAGAAGTGGCGGCGAACTCGCGGTAGGTAGAAGCCCGGGGACTCGCGCCCCTGGCTGGCGCAAGTCGACGTTTTGCGACTGCAGCAGCCTATACTTCCACCTCCCCTAATCAAAGTTTCTAGGGAAGGGGGCGGACGAGCGCAGCGTCGTTTGAGGAAGGGAGTTTGCGTGCTACGAACCGAGTCGCTGACGGACGCCTGGAATCAACCGAGCTGCGTTTTCCGAATAGACTTTTCGCAAAACGTCGTCGGGTAGGTAGAGGCCATAAATCTGCCACAGCCCCTGGGGCGGGAACTCTTTCTCCGAATACGGGAAGTATTGGTCGCGGGTCTCCAGAAAACGCCAGTACAGCCGGATCCGCGTCTCGGGCCAGGGACCATCGGTTCCGAACATCACGCGATCGGCATATTGCATGATGAAGTCGCGGGCCGAATAGGGCTGGCGTCCCAATTCGCCGATCCGCGATGCGAATTCGACCGACAGGTTGGGATAGCGATCCAACCACGCGGCCACGGTCTCTAGATCCTCCGAATTGTTCGCCACGTGGGCGCCGATAAACTTCGTTTTCGGATGCCGCTCAATCACGCGGTTTCTGGCCTCCAGCAAGGCCTCGCGCGACGGGAAGTCATCGCCGTGGAAACTCCAGTCGGGATGGCGGCTGAGTTCTTCCCAACGCTCGTTCTGCGGGTCGATCGGATCGAAGAAGGCGGCTGGGTCGGCGACGTGCATGATGATCGGCAGTCCCAGTTGGCCGCACGCCTCCCAGATCGGATCCCACCGGAAATCGTCGATCGCCAACAGATTGCGATCCTCGCTGCGGTATCCCAGCCCAAAGCCCTTGAAGATCTTCAGACCGCTGACGCCCTGTTCCGCTGCCGCTTCCAACTGCATCACCGTTTGGCGAACAAACCCCGGTTGGTTGCAGGCCCAAGTCTCCGGGGCATCGGGCTCCCCCAAGCCTTGCCAATCGATGTTGGCATAGATCACAAAGCGGTTGCGATAATTGGTCCACAGATAACGCATGTGCTGCTGCAATTTATCGCCCAGGCGGCCGTCGAGGCTGCAACAGACGGCGATGTTGTTGCGGTCCATCAATTCGACAAACGCGTCGAGCGCTTCGGGATCATCTTTCAAACGATAGGAGAGATGCGTGTGGACATCGACGACAGGGAACTTGGCCGCGTCGCGAGGATTTTCGGGTACGCGGAGCCGCGATTTCGGACGGAAGTTGCGCAACAGTAGCTCGCGCCCGTCGCGGCCATCCAGTGGCATTAAAAGCGGTTCCTGAGGCGAATCGGTTTCGTCGGGAGATGTTGTAGGTTGTTGTGCATCGACTGAGGGGACCCACCAAACGGTGGTCAAGCCGATCGCGCAACAAAGTGATAGAATGCGAGCCAGAGACATTGTGATCCACGGATTCAAAGGAATTGCACTGTAAATGGCAGATGATTATACCGAGCAACAGTCGACGGGCGAGCAGCAGGACGCTCTGAAGCTGAGCTTGCAAACGACGACGCCACCAGCCGAAGTACCAGGATATCGTATCGAGCGATTCCTAGGTGCCGGTGCGTTTGGTCAGGTTTGGGTGGCGCGGGACCTCAATACGGGACGCCCTGTGGCGATCAAATTCTATCTGCATCGCGGTGGGGTCAATTGGTCGCTGTTGAGTCGCGAGGTCAAGAATCTGGTTGCGCTTAGCGCCGACAGCTACATCGTGCAAGTCTTGGAAGTCGGTTGGGACAGCGAGCCGCCCTATTATGTGATGGAGCTGATCGAAAACGGATCGCTAGAAGATCTGTTGCACAAGCGCGGCCGCCTGCCGGTCGAACGATCGGTGCAGTTGTTCCGCGAGATCTGCATCGGCATGAACCATACCCACGGCAAGGGGATCCTGCATTGCGATTTGAAGCCAGCCAATGTCTTGCTGGACGAAGAACTGCGCCCGCGGCTGGCTGATTTCGGGCAGAGCCGGCTGTCGCACGAACAGTCTCCGGCGCTGGGAACGCTGTTTTATATGGCTCCCGAACAAGCCGATCTCGATGCGTCGCCCGATGTCCGCTGGGACGTCTACGGTCTGGGGGCGATCTTGTACCGGATGTTGACCGGCACGGCGCCGCATCGCGAAGGGACGCTGCTGGATCAAATCGACACCGCCGGTTCGCTGAACAAACGGCTCGAAAAATATCGCGATGTGATTTGTCAGTCGGGGCCGCCAACGGGGCATGAAAAAGTTGCGGGAGTCGATCGCCGACTGGCCCAGATCATCCAGCGTTGTTTGGATCCCGAACCCGAACATCGGTTTGCCAACGTCCAGCAATTGGTCGAAGCGATCGATGAACGCGATGCGTCCAGAGCTCGCCGGCCATTGATTCTGCTGGGACTTGTCGGCCCGCTGCTGCTGCTGACCGCGATGGGGCTGTACGCGATCCGTAGCATCCGCGAAACGGGCAAACAATTTACGACGGCGATGCGCGAAGAACGGAGCAAGACGAACCTGAGCGTCGCCGGTGAAAAAGCCCGCGCGCTAGAGATCGAACTGCGTTCTTATTTCGATCTCGTGTCGGCGGAAGCTTCCAGTCCCGAGCTTGCCGAAACCTTGTCCGATGCATTGCAGCAGCCGAGGTTGAAGGAGTTGCGAGCGCAGATCGCGGCACAGCAGCAGCCCGAGGCGGCGCGCGACGAAATTCTAGATCAGCAGTTGGGACAACCGTTGGAAGACTATCTAACGGAGCGGTTGGATCACTACAACCAGCTTGCCGAAACTCATCCGGGCGTTCCCAAGTTGGCGACGATGTTTGTCACCGACAGCCAAGGAACGATGATCGGATTTGCGCATTCGGCACCGATCACTCGCAGAACCAACAGCCGGGGCCGCAACTACGCCTTCCGGACCTACTTCACCGGTCTCAAGGAAGACCTTCCCAAGGGAACGCCTCCTGCGGAGATCGACCAGGTCATTCGGCAGACTCATCTATCGACGGCGTTCCAGAGCACCGCGACGGGAGTCTGGAAGGTTGCGGTTAGCACACCGATCCGATTGCCCAACCTGGACGACTCCAGCAGCCGCGACGACCAGATCGACGGCGTCTTGGTGGCCACCACCAACTTTGGCGACTTCGAACAATTTCGGGTGCGCGAAGACGATGAATACGACGTGATCGGGGTCTTGGTCGACGCTCGACCGGGGCCGTTGCGAGGGACAATTTTGCAGCATCCATGGATGCAGAACCATCAATCGCAGCATCAAGGGCATCAGGATGAGCGGTTTCAGGTTGGCAACGCGGTCCTCGACGAACTGTTGGTCGGCGGGGACATCAATTACCACGATCCGATCGCCGCAGCCCATGGTGGCCAAGACTTTAAAGGCAATTGGATCGCAGCAGTGCAACCGGTCCAGTTGCCGAAATCGGGAGACGGCAGCGCGGGGCAAACCGATTGGATGGTGTTGGTTCAGTTTCGATTAAGCAAGACGATTGCGCGGGTTGAAAGTCTGACCAACAAGCTGATCGTCGAAGGAGTTATCGCAGCGGTCGCGATTCTTTTGGTCAATGGCGCGATGTGGTATCTTGTCCGCAAAGCCAATCGGGCGACAACCAGCGAGGAACCCGCTTCCGATTCGACGCTCCCCGTTGCGATGCAGGAAACGGTCTCCGTGCGCGGATGATTCAGCGGTTCGCTACGATGCGCGAACCCAGCGAAATGCCGCTGCGATCGTGATCCCGACAACTCCGCCGATCAGATCGTTGACGACGTCGTGAAAACTGGCACGGCGACCGAAATAAGGCTGAATCAGTTCGATTCCAACCCCGATCGTGAGCACGCTGCTGAGCGTGAATGCGACTTTTCGCAGGAAGCCCCAACTGGGGAATTGCCGCATCAAAAAATAAGCCAACCCGCCAAAAACCAATAGATGCGACAGGTTGTAGAGCTGGTCGAGACGTGGCGAACCGGCGGGCAAAGGGATCAGGAAAGCGCCCAAAACGCAACAAACCGCCATCAATTTCCAGAGAAAAGATTCGGGGCCGCGCTGTTTGACTGGGGATGCGTTCATGGAAACCTTTGGAAATGGAAGAGCCGAGCGCTGTCGCCACCCAGAAAAGTCTGCAATTTTGGCGACGATCGCACCCCAAACCTGACTGGGTAACTATCCTGGAACGCGTGATTGGTTCGGTTTAACACTAGATTACGCTGGCTATGCTTTTTCGTAAACGACAAAATCGACTGCGCGACGTGTCGTTTGCCGAACCGCTCGAGCCTCGCCAGCTCTTGGCTAGCACTCCGTTGACCGCAGCTGTGCCAGCCGACTCGGCCACCTCGTCCTCCACCCCGGATTCTGCTGCGGTTGAACCGGCGGCGAACCCCTCCAGTTCCGAACCGGCCAATGTTCAGACGGCGAGTGAGCCCTCCGTTGAGGTCGCTTCTTCCACTCAGGCCTCGGCAACGCTGCCAGCCACTGCCGCTGAGGAAACGTCGACGCGGCAGGAGGAGTCGGGAGATGATACGACGGAGGAGGCGAGCGCCCGTTCCGATAAAACCACAGCTGGCGCAAGCGTCGGATCAGCCGTGGGGAACGTGGTCGATGTGGCGGCCAGCACCGCGAAGACGGTGACCACGGTGGCTTCGTCACTTGGGCAGGCTGTGATCCGTACGCTTCCTTTGGGCACCGACGATAGGTCCGACAGTCGTGCAGCCGAGTCCGAAGACGCGAGTGTGACAGCAGCAAGCGACGATCGTCAAAGCGGACAAGAAGACGCCCAGGATCCGCCGGACTTGACGGAACAATCCGACGTTAACCAAACGGCAGGAATCGCCGACACGTCGAGGGGTGTTGAAGCCGCCGACGCCCAAGAGGCGGAAGTCGTCAATGTTTCGTCGAATGTTAGCCTGCCTGTCACGCCAGTTGCGATGAAACGACCGGTGGTCGAACAAGTCGATCCTTCGCGAGAACAAACGCCCCCTAGCGACAAAACGGATACTTCGAAATCGCAGGTTCAACGGGAGCTAATCGAGGAAGAATTGCCGGCATTTAGCGAGGTCGAATTTGTCAACAACACGTCTGTCGATGAATCGCTGCCGGCGCTATCGACGGCCCCTGCCCCAACGACTGAAAACCTTGCCGCCGAACCCGCCGCAGGCCAGCCCAATTCGAAGATCCCGCGCGTCGTAGCGCCCGCCGCGGTCGATGTCGAATTGCCTGCTGGTTTGGCGAAGCGAGTCGAATTGCCGGCCGGCTTGGCGAAGAAGGATTCGTTGCCAAAGGGCCTGGCAAAACGTGCGGCAACCGATGTTGTCGACGCGCCGCAGGATGAATCCGCATCCACGAAGGCAGCGCTTGCCGCACCTGTAGCGATCAAAACGCAAGCTGTCGCGGAGGCTACAAGCTCTCAAGTCGCCGAAGCGCGCGGAGCGGCAGAGACGCCGTCTGCTGCCGATTCCGAAGCTGCTGACCCAGCGGGCTCGGGCAACGCCAAATTGGCAAATGTTTCGCAAGTCGACGATGCGCCGCAGAACGGAATCGCAGCCGCTGCATCTTCGACTGTCGTCGCGTTGCCGTCCGAAGCGTTGGAACAACAGGCTTCCACTCAGCAAGGTTCTGCCATCGGATCGGCGATGGTCGTCGCCGATGTTGCTGTTGAGAAGGATGCGTCTTTGAACGCAGGAGATCATCGCAAGCTTGCCGAAACAACGCCCGCGGAGAGTTTCGCTCCTTCGATCGCTGCAGCCAAATCCGACGCCTCGGCGCTGCAACCGAGAACGGTTGTCCAGGACGATGCAACGCGAGTGGCCGAAGATATCGCTAAGTCCACCGGCGAGAAAGCGACTCCAACACGAGCGTCGAAGAGTTCTGCGGAGTCGGGAAATCTCGCTCAAGCGGCCGAGTCCCACATCGCAGCCGCTTCGCCGACCACAAATCTGCTGGCAGCGGATTCTAGTGTCGCGCCCCATGCGGCCGATTTGCAGCCAAACGATTCATCGGATCCAGCGACTGTTCAAGCTGCCCCCGGCGAATCGGCCAAAGCCGAGCAAATCGCTACGGCGGAACGGACGGTTGGCGATGCACCAACGGCAGCCGTGGAATCGACAACGGAAGGGCCAATTCACCTTGCCGATCAGCAATTGGAAGAAACTGCCGCAAGCAGCCTCGCAAGCAGCGAGGCCGTGGTGGCGTTTGGCGACAATACGTCAGTCCAGGTCGTTCAATCCGAACAAGGTTTCGCGACAAATCGTGTTGCGGGGGGAGAGGCCATTCACACAGCGGATCATATCGCTTCGGTGGATCAGTGGGAGTCGGTTTATGATGTTGATGTGTCAGGCTCCGCTGTCACGGCAGAGATTCGCGAGCCGGTTGAAGATTCTGCGGTGTTCGGGGAAACAGCGGATGTCGGCCTGTGGGCCGGCAACGAAACGTCTGAACCTACGCCGGTGGAGCTGTCCCGAGGCGAGTCGTTGGTCTCGAATCTCCAATCGTCAAGCGAGGTTTTCGAGCTTGAAACCTTCGTGGCTGTCGATGTTTCAATGGAGGTTGCGGCGACAGTGCCAGCCGCGAAGTGGGCAGCGGGTGAAGGCGTTTTTGTAGCCGCTCAAAACGATTCTGGTGTTGGAGATTCCGTGGCGTCGGCGAGCAAAGCTCAAGCATACACGGAGGTTCTGGAAGCGGTTTCTTCAGATGGAACAGGGACTGCGGTGGAATCTGCTGACGTCGTCGATGACGGCGGTGCTGGAACGTACGTATCGCGGCAACACGCGTCGTTCGAAGGGGGGGAAGCGTCCGAGTCGGTACGCGATGCTGAGCCTGTTGTTTCGTCCGACTGGGCGATCCAGGCAGCGAGAAACGCAATGGATCCAGCTGGCTTGTTGCCTGGTTCAGGTGCATTCGATGTCCAGGTTCCCACGCCTCCCACACTGGCGGCGATCATTGGTGGACTGGCGGAATCTCGCATCGAATCGCCAAACCCATTGGAAACAGATCTTCTGCACGAGGGGCAGCCCAGTGGGCGGGAAACAAGCGGGGCAGAGTCCTTGGCGGGGACGTTGCGGGCGTCAAATCCGGCAGTCCATCACAAGATAAGTTTCTCGATACAGAGCGACGCTCCGACGGATGTTGGAAAGGCAGACACGGCTTCGCGTTATTTGAATGGGGAGGAAACCGATTTTTCCAACGTCGACGGTCGGGGGCTGGATGGCAATAACGCAGGCGGCTTTTACGTCCATCATGAATCGACTCACGACCTGAAGGAAGCCAAACGTGCCGACGGCGTCACTCCATCGGCGGCGGCGGTTGACGGTGGCAAGGTCACCACGCCGCCCAAACCGGCTGCGACGAAGGTGTTCCGCCGCGTTAGTGCACCGATTTCCCGCGTTTCGCCTACGGAAATGCCGTCTTCTGCAGCTGTCGTCCTAGGAATCTTTACGCCCATTTGGGGGCGTTTGAAGCAACGTTGGTCACTGGATGACAAGACGCAGAAACATCGAACGGAAGGGAAACCGTGACCGCCGCCGACCTGCAGTTACATGAAATCGAACAGCTTTGGTCCCGCTTCAAAGAGCAGCGGGTCGATGCAGCGGGGCTGTCGGTCGCCGAGTTCGCAAAGCAGTTTCCTGCGCAAGAAGCGGACATTTTGCGAGTCTTTCCATTGATGATGGATCTGGACGAATACGCCAACACATGCGCCGACTTGCCCACGATGCAACGCATTCCCGATCGGGTAGGTCGATATCCCATCGAGCGTCAGATCGGTGTCGGTGGGATGGGAATCGTCTACGAAGCGCAGTGCGATACGCTGCGCGAGCGCGTCGCGATCAAAGTGATTTCGTCGGAGCGGTTGGACGATAAAGGGATCGAGCGTTTCAAGCACGAAGCGCGTGCGGTCGCCAGTTTGCATCACACCAACATCGTTCCGATCTATGAGTTCGGCGAATCGGCGGAACACCATTTCTATACGATGCGTTTGATCGACGGTCCCAATCTGGCCGACGTCGTGCGGGCTGCTAGCGAGATGCGATCGGGATCAAATGCCGACAGCAGCGTCACCGACATCGCCGCCTTTAATCTTCTGCAGCAGTTGCGCGATAACTGGCACCTGATCGCTCAACTGGGCAGCCAAGCCGCTGCCGCGCTGGCTCATGCTCACGCGAAACAGATCCTGCACCGCGACGTAAAGCCTGCCAATCTGTTGATCGACTCGTCGAACAAACTGTGGGTCACCGACTTTGGCCTGGCTAAGCGGACGCTGGACGACAACAGCCTGACAAGCATGTATCACGCCGTGGGCACGCCTCGCTACATGGCTCCCGAACAACTGCGAGGTGTCTCCGACGAGCGCAGTGATATCTTCTCGTTGGGACTGACCCTCTGCGAACTGGTCACGCTGGAGAAAATGAACTCGGCGACCCGCGACGCGCTCGCTGTTGCCAAGCCGGGGTTTTTGCGGAACACAAATCCCAAGTTGCCAGCCGAACTGGAACGGATCGTTTTAAAAGCTGTCGCCAGCGCGCCCGAAGACCGCTATCGGACGGCCGCTGAGATGGCGGACGACCTCAATGCTTTCGCAAAAAAACGCAAACCCAAGTCGAACCACGCTTCGTCGCGGACGGTCGCGGCGACGACCACTGCGCTGCTGCTGGCGATTGCCGGGCTGTTTGTTGCCAGCGCCACCGACGATAGCCTGTCCACCAGCATGAAACCGGTCGCAGCCAACACGATCGTCAATCGCAGCGACCAAATCATTCTGCGAGTTCGCGAGGGGAGCGATTCGGTCGGCCAGGTGCCTGAACTGGTTGGCGATCTCGGGTCCATGACGCTCAGCGGCGACGATGCCGATTGTTTCCTGATCGATCCCGAAACGCGACAGCTTCGTTTCCGGGAGACTCCCGATTTCGAAGTTCCACTGGATCGGAACATGGACAATGTCTATTCGATTCGTATCGCCGATCAGCCGATGGCGGTGACTGTCGACAATAAAAACGAGCCGCCGCAGTTCGACGAATTTATTTTCGAACCCGATGGCCAATCGATCATCCTGTCGCGGCAGCAGATGGCGGGCGCGTGGGCGATCGACGTCCGTGACGATTCCGATCGGCTGTACGATGGATTGTGCCTGACGGTCACAGGAGGTGACGATCGCGATTTGGTCAAGATGACGACGCAAGGGGTTTTTGTCTTCGATCGCAAGATGCGCGACGCGATGCCAGTTGACGCCAACGGCGATGGGGACTACGAGATCGAAGTCACCGCGAGCGATGAGACGCCGATCTGGATCGCGCGGCTGGAACAACAGGCCGATGGCAAGATTTCACTGCTGCGAGAGCGGGTCGTGGCAGGGGCACGACTCGAATCGACCTTGCTGGCCGAGGACTGTTTGATCCGCCGCGACGTGATCGATATCGCAACCGCCGACGGGAAGACGTTTTATCATCTGCACCACAATCCGTCGGGGACGGTTTCGTTGATGAAGAGCAGGCTGAGTTCGCGTGGGACTTTTGATTCGACGCTGTTGAGCGAAGATTGTGGGATTGGCAACGATGTGATCGGATTTGCGACTCTCGACGGCAGAACCTTCCGTTACCTGACGCGACAGCGCGGCGCGCTGCAAGCGATTCGAATGCACCAGGCGATCCTCCGCGATGATGGAACGTTTGGAACCCAAACGATCAGCGAGGATTGTCGGTTGCCGTATACAATCGAAGGTTTCAGTTGGCTGGATACTTCGCGTTTCCATCACGTCCGGCGGCAAGCCAACGGCGAACGGGTGTTTTTCTTCTCCTTTCAATCGGGGAACCGGTTTGAAAACATGCGGCTGCATGCAACCGAATCGCAATACGACTCTCCGACGCGCGGCCAAGCCGCTTGGCTGGAACCCTCGTCGACATCCCGTTCCACCTCGCACCCAATTCGCTTTCGCATCGTGCCGTAATTTCCTGGCGACCGAAGCGATCGAAAGCTTTGATTGAGGTTATGATACCGGCGGAGCACGCAATGCGGCCGGCGGGTGTGTCGCCTTTCGCTCCGCAAATGTGCGGGCGGCTAACGCTCTTTCGCGGAGCGAAAGACGACCATCGACAGCGGCGCAACCCTCAACTCAACACATGGATCCCATCAACATGCGACTTGCTTTTCCACTGGCGTTTGCCTTTCTGATCCTCACGAATCTCTCCGCGATCGCTCAACATCGCTTCCTCGCCAATCAACAGAACAAGCTGGTGATCATCGATGCCGAGGGGAAGCCGCAGTGGCAGATGATGCTCAGCGGATCGCCTCACGATTTGCAGTTGCTCGACAACGGCAACATCCTCACGCATCAGAACACCGAGATCATCGAGATCGATCCCCGCAGCAGCGAGATCGTTTGGTCGTTGGATGCGAAGAAGTTTGCGACCGTCGACCGAGTCGAAGTTCACAGCGTGCGGGCGATTCCCGGCGACCGAATCATGATCGCGTTGAGCGGCGAAGGGAAGCTGTTGGAAGTCGATCGCGACGGGACGCTACATCATTCGATCACGCTGCAACGCACGCATCCGCATCCCCATCGCGACACGCGTCTGGTTCGTCGTTTGGAGAACGGAAACTACCTGGTCGCTCAAGAAGGGGACGGCAAGGTCTGCGAATACGATCGCGATAGCAAGATCGTCTGGCAATACGATGTGCCGATGTTTGGTCGCAAGGCACGCGGCGGGCACGGTCCCGAAGCGTTTGGCAATTCGGTCTTCAGCGCGTTGCGTCTACCCAACGGCAACACGCTGATCGGCACCGGGAACGGGCACAGCATCTTGGAAGTGACGCCTGAAAAAGAGATCGTCTGGAAACTGCAGCAGCACGATCTACCAGGGATCACGTTGGCGTGGGTGACAACGCTCGAATACCATCCCAACGGCAACATCGTATTTGGCAACTGCCACGCCGGCCCGGAGAATCCTCAACTGATCGAAATCAATCGCGGTCAGGAAGTGCTGTGGAAAGTCCACGACTTCAAAACACTGGGGAACGACGTTTCCAATTCGATCATTCTAGACGCCGACGCCAACGTGATTCGTTGATCGGCGGCGAAGCCCGATCCGGCAGCCCGTGGCGATCAAGTTGCCGCAGCGGGCTGCGACAGGGTTCGACATTGGTCATCGTGCACGATGCAGGCTGTCGCATGAGAACTCGCAGGCAGCTGCGGAATGATCTCGCGACATTCCGGCTGGGCATCGGGACATCGATCGACAAATGGACAGCCCGGGTACGATTTGTCGGGCGAAGGGACTTCGCCGGTCAACACGATCCGCTCCCGCTGGGCTTCGATCTTCGGATCGGGAACCGGGACGGCCGACAATAAAGCCCGCGTGTAGGGGTGGGTTGGATCGTTGTAAAGTTCGTCGGCGTTGGCCGATTCGACGATCCGTCCCAGATACATCACGCCGACACGGGTTGCGATGTGCCGGACGATCCCCAGATCGTGCGCGATGAAGAGATAGGCGAGCCCAAGTTTTTGCTGCAGATCCATCATCAGATTGATCACTTGGGCTTGGATCGAAACGTCCAAAGCGCTAACCGGTTCGTCGCATAGGATCAACTTGGGGCGGACCGCCAAGGCTCGAGCGATACCGATCCGCTGGCGTTGGCCACCGGAGAATTCGTGAGGGTAGCGATTCAGGAAGCGGGGATTGAGGCCGACCAGATCCATCAGTCGCAGCACTTCCAAGCGGCGATCGGCGTTGCTCAGCACACCGTGAATCTGCAGCGGTTCGCTGAGAATCGCACCGACGGTCATCCGTGGATTCAGCGAGGCGAAGGGATCTTGAAAGACCATCTGCACGATCCGCCGAAAAGGCATCATCGCCGATTCGCTGAGCCCACAGATCTCGTGACCCTCGATCTTGATCGATCCCGAAGTCGGTTCATTAAGCCGCGCGATGGCGCGGGCGGTCGTCGATTTCCCGCAGCCCGATTCACCGACCAAGCCTAGCGTTTCCCCTTCGCGAATCTCGAAAGAGACACCATCGACGGCGCGGATCAATCCATGTTCGGGGGCGAATAACGTGCCGCGGCGAAAGGGAAAATGAACCTTCAAATTCTCTACAGCCAACAGCGGCGCGGTCGAATCGTTCATGGATGCTCACAGAATTCGGGCAAATCGTCGTGGGACACCGGGGGTGGTCTAAGGCATCTTACAGTATAGGGAATCCCGCTCCCAGGCTTTCCACCGCCGGAAATTCGGCTAGGATTCAGACAACCGCCGCAAAGCGATGAACCGACCTCATGTCGGCTCCACGGCGACCGCAGCGGAAGGTTTCGCCAGCGGCAACGGCCGCGCGGCCTTTCCATTGAACCTCGATCACGACCCGGAATCTATAGAGATGGCAGATCTGCACGAACGCTACAACGAAGTCGAAAAACTGATGGACGCCGGCCAAGATGTCGAAGCGGTCGCGGGACTCAACGAGATCCTGGCCGAAGACGAAACCTTTGTGCTAGCTCACCTGGCGCTCTCGCGTGTCTTGACGCGAACTGGCGACCACGTGCAAGCGATCGTTCATGCGGATCGCGCGTGCGAACTGGAACCGAACGAACCTTTTAATTACACGGCCAAAAGTGTCACCTGCCAACGAGCTTGGGCCGGAACTCAAGAGCAGAAATATATCCAGATGGCTGAAGACGCGATGGCTCAAGCCCACGCGATCCAAGCCAAGCAATAAAAAGTCGCGAGGTCGTGCCCGCTGGCGAAGCCCGATCAGGCAGCTTCGCAGCGACGGATCTGATGGTATGCCAGCAGGACTTCGTACAAGTCTTCGGATACCGAGACCTCGTCCTTACAAAAATCTCGCAGCCAGTTGCGATCGGTCTCCCAAGCGTCGACCAGCAGCGGCACGAGATCGCCTACCGAAACGGTGACGGCTGGCGCCGATGGGAGCGATTCCCGTCGAGGTGCGTGCAACTTCAGCGTATTCTTATCCATCAAGCTTCCTTTGATCCATGTCTTGCCGTCGGGGAGGTCTACCCGAATTCGACCCTCGATGCCAAGAGCCAAATTCCAGCATCAGCCGTATCTATCGGTGGACAAGCCTCGCCGACTTTAACGATTTTGCCGATTGTGCGGCATTCTTTTCTTCGATTCGGTTGTGCGAATCGCCTCCCGGTGCCAGCGGTAGAAAGAGCGTCTGGAGCTGCAAAAAGCGTTGTCGAACCGCGGCTCTGGCAAACGGAACGTCACCGTTCTAAAGCTCCGTAACTCACAAGAATTGTCCGCTCCTCTGCGCCAAATTCACACAAGTCACGTCGGTGGCTGCTGCGACGGGGGCGTTGGTTGAAAGCAATCGCAAGTTGCCGCGTCGGTGGTGGCTCGATTTGTTCCCCCCCCCCCGGTAGCTTCGGTCGCTGCAGAAAGCAGAGAACGCCCGATCGCGTCCCAATTGCAAGCGTTTGGAAATCTCCGATTGATTTTGGACAAAGTTTCAATCTACATAGGAAATGCTCCGATTCAAGCAATACTTGACTAACTTGATAAAGTATGTACTATTGAAGTCTTTGGTACGGCAAACGCCTTTATTGGTCCACGAAACCGTCATCTACCCTATGCCTGAAAACAAGCTAGCGGAACTTTCCGATCGCCCCGCGCTGAAGGTGCTTCGCTCCGACGATTCTCCGGCGGCATCTGCTTTGGAACCACTCGGGGCACTAGCGGCTGATCCGCCATTAGTCCCCGGCGACGAACTGTTTGGCGAATTGGCTGAGCACAGCCAGCGTTTGGAATCCGCCTCGCCGCAGGAGATCCTTGCTTGGGCGGTCGAGCAGTATGCGCCGCGGTTCACGATGGCGACGGCCTTTGGCCCCGAGGGGATGTGCCTGATCCACATGTTTTCCGAAATCGCTCCCCAGACACCGATCTTCAATCTGGAGACCGGGTACCAGTTCAAGGAGACGCTGGCGTTGCGGGAACAGGTTCGCGAGCGGTATGGGATCACGATCGAATACAAATATCCCGAACAGACGGTTGAGGAATACGAAGCGGCCAACGGCGGGCCGGTTTACAAGACCGATACCAATCGCTGCTGCTTCGATCGCAAGATCAAGGTCTTGCACCAAGCGGCTCGCGGAATGCACGCTTGGTCGAGCGCGATTCGCCGCGACCAGTCTCCCGACCGGGCGGAGCATCCGATCGTCGGTTGGGACAAGAAATTCCAGCTCGTCAAAATCAGCCCGCTAGCGAACTGGACCAAGAAGGATGTCTGGGGCTTCATCTCCAAGAACGACATCCCGTACAACCCGCTGCACGACCAAGGGTATCCAAGTGTCGGTTGCTGGCCTTGCACCCGTTCGATCGCCCTGGGCGAAGACGAACGAGCGGGGCGCTGGAGCGGTTCGGCCAAAACCGAATGTGGTTTGCACAGCAGCGACTGAGGTGACGTTGTGAGTTTCTCGATGTCCGCCAAGGCGCACTACGCCTGTCTGGCGATGCTGGAATTAGCGCTTCGTCACGACGAAGACCGCCCTGTGGCGTTGCGTGAGATCACTGCGCGGCACAGCATCCCGCAGCCCTTTTTGGTGCAAATCTTGCAACAATTGAAGGTCGCCGGCTACGTGACAAGCACACGCGGCAGCCAAGGTGGCTATCGATTGTCGGTCGATGCGACCGCGATCTCTCTGTTGGACATCTGCGACGCGATTGGATGTGGGGATTCGGAACAATCACCTGAAAGCACCGACACAACGGCCGAGGCTCAGGTGTTGGGGGCGACATGGCGTTCGGCCAGCAAGGCGTTTCGCGATGTGCTGGCCTCGATCCGCTTAGAAGACCTGGCCAACGATTGTTCTCGCGCCGATGGTGCGATGTTTTATATCTAGCTGTCTCGTTCGCATGGCGCTTCAGACGCGTGCGTTGACAATCGATTCCAACATCAAGGCGATCGGGCGTTTCGGGTGTCGGCGACACCGTCGAAGGTCTGGCGTCTGGCCGCCCGCCTGACGACCGCTTGCGGTTTCCCAAATATTTTCGAAGCGTTGGGGGCCCCAAGCGATCGCCAGGCGGCAAATTGGATCGATGATCGGCTGGTTGGAGGGATGAGGTTGGTGGCGGGTGTTTTTGTTGTTATGTTGGCAGGGAGAATGAGACCAGACAGACGGCCATGTCGCGGGCGAATTGCATCGCCCGCGACATGTGGCTTGGCCGTCCTTCTTTACCATGATGAACCATTAGTTGCTGAACAGTTCGCGAATACCGTAGGTGAAGAAGGTGACGAGGCTGAAGTTGACAGCTTCTTCGCATGGGGTATAGCGTAGGATCAGCGTGTCGCCCGGTTGGATCATCAGCCGTTCGGATTGGTCGTTGAGGGCCCGCTTGAGGTCGACTGCGATATTGAATTCACCGCCACCAGGAGTTCGCCGCATCACGTACAGTTGAGTCGGTGAAGCCCCCGCAAAACCGCCACCCAGAAGTCCGCCGGCAGCGCCTCCACCGCGGGAAGGACCGGTTCCGCCAAGCCCTTGGCCTGCGATCGCCATCGCCCCCATGACATCGAGGTCATAGTCGCGTGGAATTGGAAACTGTCCGCCTGGCAGAAGTCCGCCGGTATAGAAGACTTCGGTGTCGCGAGCCTCGACGACGACGATATCACCCTCTTCCAGAATAATGTCCGCAGGATTCAACTGCGGCATTTGTCCGGGTTGGACTCGCAGTGGAATGCGAATCGCCGATGGATCGTAATCTTGGTTTGGGTTGTATCCCGAAAAACAAGGATCTTGTGGCATGCAGCCACCGCCGATCATGCCCTCTCCCATGTAACTGCCCATCATGATTGGCATTCCATTGGCATCGAGTTGTCCAACACGGTTAGCCTTAAGGATCTTGACTTGGTTCTTGGCGTTCAGGCCAGGCAGGCCACCAGTTTGAGCCAGGGCGTGCATAACGTCGTTCTTGTAGGCGGGAAGGTCGAGGGTGTAGCCCGATCCTGAACGGGAAGCTCCGCCGACGATGCTCCCTTTGCTGCCACCACCGGTACCGCCTGGCAAAGCAAGCGAATCATCTTCGTCTTCGCGAATCACGATCACACGATACGTTCGCTCACGCATCAGCGAGACCAAGATCCGGTCGCGCCCCTCTTTGAGGATTTTCTTATCGACGACATACGCCTTGCGGATTTCGGCTTCGACTTCGGTCAACGTCTTACCGCGAACCTGGATCGGTTCGACCAAGGGGAGTGGCAGAGTGCCGTCGTCGCGAATGGGAATCGGAAATCCGACCGAAGGTGGTAGGTCGCTGCCCGCTTCGGGAAAGTGAACCGGAGGTGCCGATTCGACTGTTTCATCGCCGGATTTAGGGGGCATCACACCTTCGATGTAGATGCCCAAAATGTCCCCTTCGTCGAGAAAGTAGTGCTCGGGGGCTTGTTGACGTAATACGGATAGTGGGACCGGTACCAAATTATTACGGCTTTCTCCTCGCATTTCCGTCGGCAAATGACTGACCGGAATTCCCGACATCGGAGACATCATGGATGTGCAACCGGTTGCTGTTAGCACCAGCAGACTGGCAACAGCCCCCCAACACTTTGAGTGCCGGTAAGTTGATTTTTGTTTGTTCGTGAGGACGCGCATTTGACTACATTCCATTGTGTGGTGTGTTAGTTGAACATCTGTGGGTCGGTTCCTTGCGACCCCACGATTGTGTTGTTGACGGTTGAGTTCGATAGCCTGTGGATATCTCACTTCAGCGGAGAGGGGATCGAAGGACTGCCGTCAGCGATCATTTTCTCGAAGGTTTGTCCGTGATCCTGCCGTGTCGCGTTTACTCGCTAACGCTGTCGGAAGAGGTTTGGCGATAGATCGGGTTCGATTCGTCCTTGACGGATAGTTTGATGGACACAACGTCATGGGAGTCTTGTTCGGACACGTTCGAGCTATTTCGCAAGTTCAGCGAGGTCGCCGTGGCAGGCCAGTTAGGTGCCGCGTCGTTCGCGGGAAATTTGGCCGGACGCACAGAGGTTGGGATCCGTTTGCTGCGGGATACGAACGGGGCATTGTCGGATCGCACCGTCATTTCAGAGTCTCCTGCTTCACGATTCGTAAAGGGCTCCAAATCGGTCGGCTGAGACTTTGCTTGTGTTAGGACTGATGATGAGGCTTCGCCGCGCTCTTGATCGATAACGCAACCTGTTGGACCGCAGCAGCCAGTTGATTCGCAATCTGTCGAGCCGCAACTGGTACAATTAGCCGATTGGTATTGGGCGATCAGATGTGCCGGCAGGTTGGATCTCCACCACAAGTGACAGCCTTGTTGCTTTGCGGCAGCAACGCCCAGTGGGTATCCCTGGAACCACGCTTGGTCTCGACATTGGTTGACCGGTGATCTCAGTGGTCCTGTCAAGCAACATTCATTTTGTGGCGGGAAGACGGGGGGGCAACCATCTTTACCCGAAGCAATATCGACAAAGCCGTCGATAAAGCCGCGCCGGACATCTCGTGCGTTGCTATGGTTTTCGTGGCAGTCCGAATATTTGTAGCTCCATACGCGACGGGCCATCAATTCGGCACGCGTCATGTGTAAACTGCGGTTTAGCGAGCAATCGCAAGATCCGAAGACGCCTTGAACGTTTGCACAACCAGTCAGCGCTGTCGTCAGCAGAACCGCCGACATCGCAAGTACACATTGCTGGGTTGCTCTGCGAGCGACTCGTGGCCGCTGGCGGGGCTGCGCCAGGTTATCGCAATCACCTTTATTCAAATCTCTCATTATTTCCTCCTAGGGAACTCAGCTGCATCGCCGACGCGGTGACAGCCTGCATTGGTAGTGAGCTGTGGTGGTTGCGGTCACTTCGTTTGACCCTCCCCACGGGTGCCACCTATCTGAAATTCCTTGCTGCAGTATTCAGGGGGCGGCGTGGCCTGCTTATTGTTTTCGAGGTTTCGCATAGCGAGGCATAATTTTTCTCGGGGTGTCGGCATTGTCTTCGTCATTGGGAATTCTTTCGCAAACCCCGTGTTTTGCCGTTCGGCCAAGGTTGCGTGGCCGGCTGGATGGTTTCAGTGGGCTGGGTGATTTGTGTCGTTTGCGGTGTTTGCCTATTGTTTCAGGTGTGGGTAATTTGTACACTTGCGCGTTCTATGCGTGCGTTGGCTTTGCTTTACACATCAACAGAGAGGATTGAGAGAGATGAAACGCAGAAAGCTATGTACCGGTTTCTTGGTGGTCGCCTTTTCCGCCCATCAAGCATTTGGGGTGGTTGGAGCTCAGGTTGGCCAGGATGGGGGGGTAGTGTTGCCAGCTGAATCCACGGAATCAGCAGAAGCTATTGGCTTGGGCGAAATTGCCGATGCGGTGAAGGAGTTGCAGGCCGACATCGAAGGCAACGAGAAGCCCTGTGACGAGCTGCTGACGCGGCTCGACGAGCTGGAAACGGATCTGACCAGCGTGGTCGTGACCGAAGGGAATCAAGCGCAGTATGAGCAGTTGGTGGTTCATTCCAACACGATGCGTTCCGGTTTGCCCTGTGCAGGCGAAGAGTTCATTGTTGCGGAAGAGGAGATCATTGTCGGTGAAGAAATCATCGATGGATGTTGCCAGCAACCGACTCTCGGAGGAGCGCCAATCGCGGGAAGTGGCTGTTGTGGTGCCAGCGGCAGCGGTAGCGGCGGCGGCGGATTGGGCGGCGTAGCAGGCCTGGCAGGGCTGGCTGGTTTGGCTGCGATCGGCAGTGGCAGCAGTGGCAAAGGGGGCAGTTATAAAGGCGGCTACCAAGATGACAACGGTCATGGTGGTAAACCTAACCCCCATGTCGTTTCGAAGCGCAAAGGCTACTACTACCAAGGATACGGCTACTAAGTTGGAGTGAAGTGAAGGGGGCGAGCCAAGTGGGGCAGCCTCTTGGGGAATTGCGAATTCCGTGGCATCCGAAGCTCGGCTTGCCACGGAATTTTTCCACATTTATAGGATGCTTTGTGGTTGCTCGAACCGCAGGCCTCCACGCCGCCACTGCACGTGAGCGAGGTTCGCCGTGCTCAAGTGTTTTCATCCATCATGTAGACACCAATGCCACGGAAACTGCGTTCAAATTCGACGATTCGCCAATCCAATTCGCACCGTTCCAAGTCGTGGGCTGTCGTAATCCCTCGTTTTTGCCAAGCGATTGTGCTGGGCGTGCTTTGCTACTCGGCTTGGCGGTATGGCGGCGCAGAGACGGTTGTCCAATGGCAGATCGCCGTTGGGCTGAGCACTGCTGTTGGCTTGGGGCTGATATTTGTGGAGTCTCGCGAAACGACTCCTCCGCCTCGAACGGGCCTCTGTCTCCTTTGTTTTGCATGGCTGCTGTGGGGCGGGTTGCAAGTGGTTCCGTTGCCAGCGGAACTGGCTGCCATCATCTCGCCCGGGGCGGCCGGTACGCGCGCGGCGTTTGATCAAACCTTGGCGGAGCCCGAAGACCAATCCGCCGAGTCTCGCCAGACGCTGCCGCCGGAATCACGAACGATCAGCATCATCCCCGCGGCCAGTCGTCTTCGCTTGAGCGTGAACACGTTGGGGGTAGCGGCATTTGTAATCGGTAGCACGCTGTTTGCTACTTCCAAGGGTCGGCGTTGGTTGTTGATGGGGTTGGCAGCCAACGGCGGTGCAATTGCTGCCTGGTCGATCATTCAACGCGCAACGAACGCATCGCACGTTATCCCCGGAGTGCGAAATGAAGTCTTTACAGGTGCGTTTTCCACGTTTCATTATCGCAACGCGGGAGCGGCCTATCTGTTGATCGGATTGGCTGCTGCGGTCGGTGTGTTGATTTGGACGCTCGTCGACAAACGGCTCTGGTATTTCGGCGGGCTGAAGAAGCAGAAGAGCAACCCACTGTACAGCCACAGCGGGGCTTGGAGCGATCTTTCCGTGGTTGCTTCGGTCGCGCTTCTGTTATTGATTGGTTTTGCGATTTTGCTGTCGATGTCTCGTGGTGCGTGGGCTTGTGCAGTCGTCGGCCTGGGGGTGATCTCGCTCGCCGGGCTAGCCTACGTTGGTTGGCGAGCAATCCTTGCGTTTGTCGTGTGTGCGGTTGCCCTAACTACCGGATGCACCTATTTAGTCGCGCAGCACGAACGTATCGAAACACGTTCGGCAGATCTCACGCTGGACCAAATTACCGCAAATGATCGTTTTGTCCATTTCTGGGCTGGGTTGGATACTGCCCTCCATTATCTTCCCACGGGCTCAGGGATCGGCACCTACGGATACGCTCATCTTCCCTTCAAGCATCGCGACACGCGAGCCTGGTTCGAAAATGCCCACAACCAGTATCTTGAGGTGGTCACCGAAAGCGGCATTGTCGGGATCGCGATCGTCGTGATCGGGATCGTGCTGTTGGCGCGCAGGTCTTGGAGCTTGTTTACACGAAGTAAGGAACCGAGCCGGATCGCAATGGGTGCAGCAGGGTGTGTCGCATTGATTGCTGTTGTTGGTCAAGGTTTTGTCGACTTTGTGATCACCTACCCCGCGAACATGATGGCTGCGGGGCTGTTGCTGGGAGCTGTAAGCGGTTGCGAGCGACGCGTTTCTTCGAAGTCAACTGGGCTCGATTCTGTCCCCTCTCCGAAACCGCGTCTGGGCTTCAGTGTGGTTGCTTCGGGGCCCTTTGCCTGGTTGCTGCTGCTGACCCTTCCCCTGCTCTTCAGCCAATACGTTTTCGGTCGCGAGCTGCACTACGAGCACGTTTTGGCGGTCACAGTGCCCCCAGGCGACGATGTCGTACCAACCCTATCGCAATGCACCGAGAACAGCCAGTTGCTGCACCAACTGACCCAAGAGATGCCGGATCATGCGATCGCTTGGCAGCGTTATGCGTGGTGGCAGACAGCGGAACTGCGGCTTCACATTCTTGCGCGGAAGGTGCAACAGGAACCGTCGACGATCGAATCGTTGCGATATCGCACCCAGTGGATTGCTCAGTCTCCATTGGGTTGGTTCGAGTCGTTTTTGGCCGGGGATCCGCAGCAGCAAGCGGCGCTCCGAAAACGCTTGGCACCCGAAGACGAAGATCGCCGTTTGCTGCGATCCGCCTTCGCGTCGCTATCGCGAGCCAACGAAATGAATCCGTTGATTCCACAAGTGCAACTGAGCTGTGCCACGTTGGCGCCCTGGATCGCAGATGATTGGCGGCCCCACGTCGAACGTTTAACGCAACTGGCCCGCAGCAATCCCGATCAGCTTTATTCTGCTGGACTGCTTTACTTCATGGTCGACGATCAAGAGGCGTCCATTGACGCCTGGAAACGCTATCTAGCGATCGCGTCGCCACGACGCGATACGATCCTTTCGCTGGCATCAAAGAAATGGGAACCGGAAACCGTCGTCGAGCGTCTCTTTCCAGCCAAGGTGGATTTGCTGATTGCGATGAATTTGCGGGCCTTGCGGGAAGAAGCTTTTGCTGGAACCGTCGAACTTTGGCGGCGGCGATGTGAGCAAGTGATCCAGTCCGACGAAACGCTCTCATCAGCGGAACGCCATGCCTGTTACGCACAATTGGCACAACTCGATTCCGATTTCCAATTGGCGGCGGAGCACTGGCAAAACGCATCGAAAGCCGCTCCCTCGAATATCTTCTACCGCCTTCGTCTGGCCACGACTTTTCTGAAGCTGGGCGACGACCGATCTGCCCAGTATCAGACGCTCGCTGCGAGAGCTCTCGGTGCATCGGATCGGCAACTCGATCCAATCCGTGCGGCGATCAAACGCCATCGCGACCGCAAGGCTCCGCGGTAGCCGGACATTTGCAAAAATGTTCGGATGCGGAATCCAATCCGGTTGGTTCGTTCTGTGAACGCGTCCATCGATCGCCTGTGGGACCGCACAAAACCCTTGTGCAGGTTGCACCCGGGACGTGGCGCATTGCGACTGCAAAGTTCTCGACGTGGCGTCAATTGGCGTTGTCTTTAACACTTGATTTCGAATTGTTTCGTATCAATCGAACACATGTTGCACGACGCCAGATACCTGTCATGCAATTGTTCGTAGCTCAATCTAGGGATGCGTGATTTTGCAGTTGCATTCACCTGTGCCACGCGGAGAGTGTCGACGGGACACACGCCGATAAAAGCAGTGCTCTTTCGCGGAAGATCGCGAAAACCGTTTGTCTACCAACGACATTGCTTTTTTTGCATTTCGCGAATGCACGATAGCACAGAAAGTGTAGTTCGCTGAGCTCTTGGTAATGGCGACTCATTGACCAGTGGGTGCATTTGTTGGGTGTTGCTTGCGCAATAACGATAAGGCGTCAATGGGGGAACCGTGAGAGGAGAATGGAGGCGTGAAAATTTCTCCTAAAAAAGCAAAGTTTACCGATGCTTGCTGCTTGTGTATTTGGCCTTGCTTGCCTAGTATACCTACTCAAGCGGTGGGGCCTGTTATCGAGCCTTTCGACGCTTGGAATAAATCTCAGTTCTGGTGGCAGAACCATCGGTCCCAAGGGAATCAGTTTCCATGGGGGCGTTCGGTATTTTTGCTGTTGATACAGCTGCGGGGTTAGGTCACCCAAAGGAACGAAGTGCGCGCCGACGCAACTCGTTCGACATTCTTGTCACCGCAATGAGTTTCGCTCGACTCATTTGCAAAGCCATTCAGTCCGGCATGGCTCAACGTTTCGTTACCTTGTTGCTGAAACCAAATCGAATATGAATGAATCAGAAACTCATCGGATCGCGGAGCAGGACAGTTTTGAAATCGACATTCTGCGATTGCTTCGTCGTCGCTGGCCACTGCTCCTGTTTGGTCTGCTGGTAGGAGTGGGCGTCGCCGTTGCCTATCAAATGAATGCCAGAGTCAGCTATGAATCCAATATGGAAATCCTGATTGCTCTGCGCTCTTCGGAGTTGACGAACAGTGGGACGTCAAGCGATGGCGGAATCGACAGTACCGTACTTCACTCCGACATGCTTGCAACGCATATCGAGTTACTGACAAGTCCTTTGATCTTGAACGACGCAATCAAGGTGGGACGGTTCGACGAACTGGAGTCGTATATCGAGGCAAGACGGGAGGGAACTTCGGCGCTTTCCTTGCTCCAAAAGAATCTGCTCGTTGAACGAGGAGGCGAAGGAGATGCCCGTGGAGCCAGTGTTTTAAACGCATCCTATCGAAACCCCAACCCGGCGGATGCGGAACATGTCTTGACAGTTGTCTACGAGCGGTATTGCCATTATGTAGAGTCTCAGACCAGGAACGTTGGCGAAGAGGCGGCATCTTTGATCCAACAGGCGCAACAGACCAATGAAACGGAACTCCGTCAGGCCACGCAGGAGTATACACGTTTCGTCGCTACCTCGGCGGGACTGCTCGATGGTGAGGAACTCCGCAGTGTTCCACACGAACGCTTGAAAGGGATTGAGCAAGAGCTCGCCGAGATTCGCTCGCAGCTCGCCTACGCCAAGTCACGCTATGAAATGATCGACGACCTCGAAGGGGCGAAGCAAGAGGGCGAGCCCACCGATATCGAACGGCTTGCATTGCTGAGTGCCAAGGAGATCGATCGGTTAAAATTGTTTATCGAAGTGACAAAAGGGGAAGTCGATAGTCAACAGTTCCAGATCGATCAACCTATGCGGTCAGCCGCCCTTGACGCGGAATATGAAAAGGTGCTCAGCTTGATTCTCCGTGAGCAGGCTTTGACAGCCGATTTTGGTGACGATCACCCACTTGTCCAACGCGTCCGCGACGAGGTTGCCTCGGTCAAACGATTTATTCGCGAGAAAGCACCGGGTGATTTGGAGGCCTTGGAATCAAAAGAGATGAAGCCAGCGCAAATATTAGAAGCTTATTCCTCGTTGCTCGCGAATGACATCAACGAACTCACCAAGCGACAACAGCATCTTGTGGAGGAAGCAAAGACCGAACGCGTGCTGGCGAAAGAAGTCGAGTCGGAATATCTCGAAGGCAAGGCGCTAAAGGCACGGATGGTTCGAGCTCAACAGCGCTATGACGAAGTTATGGAACGCCTGCAAGAAATACAATTAACGACAAACTACGCCGGCTTTTCAACCGACCTCTTGTCCGCTCCTGTTGTCGGAACCCAAGTCTGGCCCAATCCGCTGGTTGTGCTTTCGCTGGGCAGTTTCGCTGGGCTATTGCTTGGTTCTTGTGGCGCCCTGTGGGCCGACTATTCCGATCAAACTTTTCGCGATCCGGGCGATCTAGAGCGTTCTTTGGGGGCCAGCGTGCTCGCTCATGTTCCTCGATTCCAGATCACTCGCAAAGAAAAGAAGGCGGCAAAACAATCGAAGCTGTCACCCTTGTGTCGAACCGTATTTGCCCCGCACAGTACCGAGGCGGAGGTCTTGCGGATGGCTCGCACGGGCCTGTTTGTACACACCGGCCGCTCTCTCGACAAAGTCATGCTGGTTACGAGCCCGATGCCGGGGGATGGTAAGTCGACGATGATTGTCAATCTCGCCGCCGCGATCGCTAAAGCGGGAAAAAGTGTGTTGTTGGTCGATGCCGACCTGCGGCGCCCAACACTGCACAAGTTGCTGGGAGTCGAAGCCTCCATGGGACTCGCCGAATATTTACGCGGCGACGGCGACCTGGAAAGTGCGACGGTGCAAACCGAAGTCGCCGGACTCGATTTTATCTCCCACGGACATCACCCCAGCGATCCGGCTGAATTACTAGAGTCATTTGGCATGGAGCGATTGATTGCCGAAGCGAGACAAGAGTATGACTATGTATTCATCGATACTCCACCTTTGCTGGCCGTCGCCGACCCGTTGATTATCGCCGCACAGGTCGATTCCGCACTGTTGGTCGTCCGTGTTCAAAAGAATGGCAGACGGCCTGTAGAACGGTCACGCGAGTTGCTAGTGTCGAGCAAAGTCAATGTTGCGGGCATCATAGTCAACGGTGCCGAACGCGGGGACAAGAATTTTGGATATGGCGAATACGTGCAGCCTTACGAATACGGCTACGCCACAAAGTACACCAAGTCGTACTCTTCTCGAGACACTGAAGAATTAGCGACGGCAAGTCGCTAGACCTTTCATGACGGGGCTGCCGGCTCGTTCGGGACAGATTCGCGTCGATGATCTCAATTCTTTGAAGACCATCGATTAGAGCCGGCAACCAAGCGTCGCTTTCAACTGCTCTTTGATCAACTATACGGCAAGAGTACTGTGAATACCGAATTAGCAACAACCTCTATTTCCGAAGTCGATCGCGGTCCTTTCGGGGCACGTGACCTTTGGGCTGGTTTCTTTCCTGTTCTGGCGAAGCTCCGGTTTTGGATTCTGCTGACGGCGCACGTGTCGATATTTTTCGCCACCTGTTTTGTCGCGTTCGCCATTCGCTTCGAGTTTCGGCTCAACGAAAATGCAATTCAATTGTTTCAGCAGTGCCTGTTCCCGCTACTTCTAGTAAAGCTAATCACGTTTTATCTGTTCCGTAGTTTTCACGGTTGGTGGCGATACGTTACCTTCTCCGACTTGCGATCGCTTGGAAAAGCGACCCTCGTTTCATTTGTCTTGGTGTCGATCATCGACCACTTCTTTCTCTCGCTCCAGATACCACGCTCCGTCTTGATCATCGATTCGATGTTGACGATCCTTGCTCTCGGAACCGTTCGTTCCAGCTGGCGTCTGTTGCATGAAGAAGTTCGGCCGATTGTCGATGGAACACCTCGCAAGCGAACAGTTGTCATCGGCACCAGCGACACGGCGCTCCGGTTGGCAAACCAATTGCGATCGCAACCGCGACTAGGGTTTGTGATCGTGGGGATTGCGTCGGTTGATCGGATGTCGGGATCGAGATGGTTGTCCAGTCTTCCCGTGCTTGGTGATCTAAATGCACTCCCTTCATTGGTCTCCGCCTATCGGGTTCAAGAGTTGCTGGTTCCGGCGGGGGAATTGACCGGACAGCAAATGCGTGAACTGACCCAAAGCCTGGAAGCGAGTGGGCGAAAATTGCACGTGATACCGCGGATGGAAGACGTTTTTTCGGGTGACGGCAAGATTCCACTTCGCGACGTCGATATCAACGACCTTCTTCGCCGTGATCCTGTTGTCTTGGATAATCTGGCGATCGGAGAAATTATCAACGACCGTCGCGTGCTGGTGACCGGTGCGGGAGGGAGCATCGGATCAGAGATCTCGCGTCAAGTGCTTGGCGCCGGGCCCGCCGAATTGATTCTGTTGGGACGCGGGGAAAATCGAATTTTCGAGATCGAGCAAGAATTGAAGCAACGACAGTGCGAGATCAAGATCGTGCCCGTGATTGCCGACATCACCGACGTTCCGCGGATGCGTCAGGTCTTCGAAAAATTTCGCCCCGAGATCATCTTTCATGCCGCAGCTCACAAACATGTGCCATTGATGGAAGCCAATGTTGGCGAAGCGATCAAGAACAACATTATCGGGACACGTGGTCTCGCCGATCTCGCCGACGAATATGATGTTCGCAAGTTTGTCTTGATCTCGACAGATAAAGCTGTCAATCCAACCAGCGTGATGGGCACCTCGAAGCACCTTGCGGAGCGATATGTCAACGCCCTCTCAAAGTCATCGGACACCAAATTCATCGTCGTTCGTTTCGGCAACGTCTTGGGCTCCAACGGTAGCGTGGTTCCCACCTTCCGGCGGCAAATTGAAAACGGAGGCCCGATCACCGTCACCGATCCAAGGATGCGACGCTTCTTCATGACGATCCCCGAAGCATCGCGATTGGTTCTGCAAGCGGCCGCGATGGGCAATGGTGGCGAAATTTTTGTTCTCGACATGGGGGAACCTATCAAGATCGTCGATCTCGCCAAAGATATGATCCGTTTGTCAGGCTTGCCCGAGGAAGCGATTGAGATTGTGTTCAGTGGAAAACGACCAGGAGAAAAGCTCTATGAAGAGCTTTACTTCAGCGACGAAGAAAGTCTCCCCACATCGCACCCCAAACTCCGCGCCTCCCAGCACCGATCACATGGATTAACTGAGGCAAACGCATCCGTTGAGATGTTACTGAATGAATGTGACGAAGAGCAAATTAAATGCATTCTGGAACAATTGGTTCCTGAGTATGCAGTCGCGAATCGCGCTCGGTTCGCCCAAGAAATAGCGATAGCCAAAAACTCGCCGATGACACATTGAAAATCTAAGCGACTGTCGCATGAACGCCAAAGCAAAGTGACACACATCTCCTTTTACAACAAGACAATTGACAACAAAGGGTAACGAAAAGACGTTAATGTGCTCTAGGGAAGCGATTCAACAAATCGTTCGCGCAATGCTAAAGCCCGCAAATAGAGCGACGCCTGAGCGATGGCGTACCAGCTTGCAAATAGTTAGACGATTACATCTGTTTCGGAGCAAGGGCATTATATACATACATATACCAAAGGCGGGAGGATCAAGTGTTAATGAAGCAATATACGGTCGTTTCATGGGGCATTACACAATCCAGCAAGTGCATCGAATCGCTTCATCTAAAACCCGCTCCCTCCCTTCGTTCTCGCTGACAAGGAACCCGTGGGCTCGCCTATTTTCCGCTTACCGTTTTGCCATTGCAGGTCGCGGAACTGGTGGAACCGTCACGGCGGGAATACGGCATCCCAAACGCTACCAAAAAAAAGAATTCGGCACTTTCGATAGCTTTATCTTTGACTGGTTGCGCAAACGCAACATCAACAAACTCGATGGCGTGTTCCGTTTGCAATCAAACTATGTATGCGACAATAAAGGGCGAGTCATGGTTGACCATCTAGGACGTCTGGAAGACTTGGACACAACCTACATTTGGCTTGCGAAATACCTTGGTGCGTCCTTGGAATTCCCGCACAGCAACCGATCGGGAACAGAAGTCAACTATCGCGAACACTACAACAGCGAAACAGCCCGGATCGTTGGCGACATTTATGCCGAGGATGTTGAGCGTTTCAGGTACAAGTTCTAAATTGCATGGAGATCCTTTGAACAGTGAAATTCACTACACTTCAGAACATTGCACGCAATACCACAAAGCCTCTAATGCTTCCTGAGATGTTGCGCAAGCTTAAAAATCGCGTGACTCATCGACCCGACACCAACGCAATTGCAGCCTATCGCGATCACTGCACGACCCACTCCACGGATGCCAACGAGTGGGCAAGCCAAATCGATGCAGACATTTGGAAGGAATCGCTAGAATTCGCCCAATCTCAAAGGTCACTGGCTGATCGCGTGCTCCAGCAGATTCCGGTAAAGCTTGGCGGCGGCGGGTTCTATGCTTTACTGTATTTTATCACTCGAATTGCACGTCCAACCACCATTGTTGAAACAGGGGTTGCCGCGGGCTTCAGTTCGCGGGCTTTCCTTAAATCAATCGAAGTCAATGACCACGGCCGACTGATAAGCAGTGATTTTCCATACATTCGCTTCGACAATCCTGAACGGTATATTGGCGTTCTTGTGGAGCCAGAGATTCGATGCAATTGGACACTGTTAATTGGTTGTGACCGTCGGAATCTTCCCTTGATCGCCGAAGAGGCTGGCGAAATCGACCTGCTGCACTATGACTCCGATAAAACGGTCGAAGGACGCAATTTTGCATTGCAAAGTTTAGAAAAAAACATAACTTCATCAACAATCGTGGTGTTCGACGATATTCAAGACAATTTACACTTCCGGGACTATGTCGCGGCATCCAATCGCGAGCATTTAATTTTTGAATTTCTTGGGAAATACATCGGGTTTGTGCCTCCGCTTCACAGTACAAAATGGAATCGAAAATGATCGAGAAAACCTCACTCGCATCACTGGCGGCGAAACACCACAGTGACAAAGGACTTGCCGGCCCCACCCCTAGGTGGAACGGAAACAACTATGTCGATATCTATGAGGCGTATTTGCGCGACCGGAGATTAGACCCGATTGTGATGCTGGAGATCGGCATTGGGGTTACCGGTCCATATTGGCGCGCCGATATCGCACAAGCGGCAAATTGCGGTGGAGGTGCATCGGTGAAAATGTGGCAAGACTATTTTGCGAGTGGAATGATCTACGCTATGGACATAAATCCGGCGCAGCATCTCGATACTGATCGCATCAAAACATTTGTTGTAGATCAGGGATCACGACAAGAACTCAATTCGTTTAAAAAACAGATGGCAGGCGTACGGTTCGACTTCATTATTGATGATGGCAGTCATCGTGGCGATCACCAGCAATGTTCAATGGAATTGTTGTGGCCGACGCTCAAGAGCAACGGGCTGTATATTATCGAAGATTTGAACGACTATGGGTTCGGAGAGCAAACGGATGGTAGGCATGGTTCCTCTGACTGTGTTTCAACAAGGCGTTTGTTTCGCGAATACTTAAGGACGGGGTCGATCCTTACTCCAAATGGATTCGATGATACTTCCTTTTTCAGTCAAATTGAAGATGCTTGTTTTCATAGCCCACGTCCGAAGCTCGACTTTTCAATGATTGGTCGAGAAGCGGTGAGGTGCGTTCTGGGACGTGCCAAGAAGGGTGTAGGTCAAACGAAGTTTTCGGAAGGAAGCCACAAGATGTTGGTTTTGACGAAGCGATAGTGCGGATTTCGATTGCATTCGCGAAACGAGGGCTATCGCTCGCCTCGTTACCGTTTACCATTCTATTTATAGCATGGAATTTTTCGCCTCAGGCCCGTGACGAATTTGTCAACCTGTTTGCGATGACGTCGATGTTAGCTTTGCTATGTCGCTTTGGCGCTGACGAATTCTTGTATAGCACAATAACGGCTCAAGACACAGAATTCAGCCGCGCGATTTCGCATTCACATGCTACCTTACTACTAAGCTTCGGGCTTTTGGCTTGTGCAATCATCGCTTGGCTGGGAATCCGCCAGCCCAGAGACCATGACACGATACTTGCGGTTATCTCGACGACCGTTGCGCTTATCTTGTTACAGAACCGTGCGACTGCGTTTCAGATCAGAGGTCGGACCTTTGCCTCCAGCGTTACATTCCCCGGTGCATTTTTGTTAGTGGTTGTGATCGCTATCGCCGCTGGGGTAGATCTTAAGCATGCGTTTTTCTTGGCAGCACTGATTTCAATCATTGTGACGCTGCCACTGGTCGCGAAGGAAGGAAGCAATTGCGAAAAAAGGGAGCAGATTTCCCCTCGAAAGCTTATAGCACAAATGGTTCCATATGCCGCGATAAACACTAATAAAGTGTGCTTTGCTTGGGGCGCAAGCATGTACGTTGTCACGATCCTTGACGCCGCAGCGCTTTCGACATTTGTGGTCGCATCAAGGCTGTCGGCAATGTTCAGCCTACCGGCAAACTGTTTGAATGCGTATGTATTACGCGAACTTACGATGAATCAAAGTGCCGGCGAAAGTGTAGCAAACTACCGATTAATGACCAGCGTCATTCGTTTGAGTATCGCAATTCAATTACTTATCTTGTTAATTTACTTATGCACCTTTCCAATTATTGCGGGCGCATTCAGGGTTGATCCCATTGCACTCCTTGTTGTGATGACTCCGCTTTGCGTTGCACAAATTTTTCACGGTCTAAGTGGCCCAGCGGGAGCGTTTCTCTTGGTTCACGGGCAACAACACGTGGTGGCAACAATCAGTATCGTCGTCGCAATGTTTGCCTTTGCTTTTGGATACTTAGGCGCTGCCAACTTTGGCCTAATTGGACTCGGAATCGCGACGGGAGCAATGTTGGTAATTCAGAACATTGCCTTTATGGTTGTAATGTTCCGTTGCCACGGTAATCTGCCACTCTCAGGATTCCTTGGGATCAATAGCTGCGCAAGTCGCAGCTCTATTCGCGTGCGGTTATGAAAAAGCTAAGGGTCTTACATGTCATTACATGGTTAAACCATGGTGGTGTTGAAACTTGGCTACTAAGGCACCTTAGAAGCATTCAACAGACAAAACGTTGGCATGTTGATATCTTGTGTCGCGGAAAAGAACGCGGGTGCCTTGCGAACAATGCCGAGCGCTTTGGTGCGAAAGTCGACTGGATTTCAATGCGACTTGCCACGCGTGGGAACGCCAAAAAGCTCGCGCGCCATATCCAGTCTGGCGGATATAACGTCGTCCATGGACACCTCAATTCACACAACTCGGTTGTTGCTCGAGCGGCAAAACTCGCAAATATTCCCTCCATTGTCATGTTTCACAACGAACGCATGATCGCGCAGGCGGATCGTTCTACGGCCTCATGGAAACGTTGGTTGGCACAGGAGTACGTCCGTCGCAGCGTTGTCTACACTCTGCGTAACGCGACGACAGTCGCCCCGGTTTCACACGCCGTGGCACAGGTCCTTAGCAACTACCACGCCGTACCAAGTGAGCGCATGCAAGTTGCATATTTGGGTACCGAGCCAGCTTCGAAAATCACTGAGCAAGAAATTCGCTCGATACGAGAAAAAGTATTTCGATGCCCGGCGGATGGGAAGGTTATCCTTCATGTTGGCTCGTTTTCGGAGCAAAAAAACCATGTCGGCCTGCTAACTGCGTTTGAGCGACTTCGAGAACAAGGCACAAATGCGATTTTGGCGCTCGTTGGTGGAGGCAAACTGTATTTAGAAATTCAAGCCCGCATCGAATCCAGTACCGCCCGACCATACATACGGTGCTTGGGGACGCGAGACGATGTCGAACGATTGATGCAGTCGGCCGATTGCTTCTTCTTGCCGTCTCACCACGAGGGTTTGCCTATCGTGCTGATGGAGGCATTCGCGGCCGGATTGCCAGTGGTCGCTTCAGATATCCCCAGCATCCGAGAAGCCTTTGCCAATCCATCTGCGGCGGCCATTGCCGCACCTTGCAACCATGCGGCCTTTGCATTGCTGCTTCGCAACGTCCTAACAAACTCAGATCACTCCGCCAAGATGCGGACAGACGGAATCGAGCGATTCGCGAATCTTTTTAGCATCGACGCATCGAATAAACGGATGGAAGATTTATATCATCAAGCACTAGAGAGTCACTTGTGCCGAAGACACACCCAATAACGCGCACCATAAGTTTACGAGACCACAAGTGATAGACGATGCAATATCAACCCTGATCCTGTTTTTGTGCGGCGTCTTTTTAGTGATGTTTATTCAGCGTGTTTGCAATCGCCAACCAGCATTAAAACACGCGTTCCCGATCTTGCTGTTTTGCTTGACGCTTTGGTCATTGGCAACATGCTTCAGTATCGACTATCACATTCGACAGGGAGTTGAGTACGACGGGACAGCCCACGACCGAGAAGCTCACTACATTGCCAACCAGATCAAAAATTTCAACCTCCATTCAAGCAGCTGGATGGTCATTGGAAACAATGGCTATCGCCTATTTCTTGGTGTTTTTTATGCCCTTACGAATGCAGGCCCGGTCGCGATTTACGGCATCAATGCCGCATTTGGGTATCTTGGAATGCTTTTGGTTCTAGAAAGCTCGTGTCGGTACTTTCACGCGAAACGGTGCCCTGCAATTTTGGTTCTAACGGCCATGGCATTACCGAGCATGATGCTGTGGTCTCCAAAAAATCTAAAAGAGGGGTCGATCATTTTTTGCATTGGACTGATTGTTCGATGGTTTGCGCATCCAACCGAATCAAAGAAAGCTTTTGGCGACCATTTATCATTTGCATTTGGCAGCGTACTACTCTTTTATTTCCGTCCTCATATCGCCGCCGCGTGGGTTGGAGGAATGGCAATTGGTGCAGCTCAACCAACAAAGAGTTTACCCAAGGCATTTTTTGCGTCCATTGCGTTTCTCTCCATCGGAATCTCTGCATTTTATGCGGTTGAAATAGCCAAGCCTGGGTTTAATCAAGAGGTCGCTGACCAAGGCTTGACCGAAACCATGAACTCCCGGTACGAAACCAGAATGCACATGGGAAACACAGCGATATACCGTCAAACCAATCCGATTCCCGTGGGAACCGGGTTAATGATTATCCTGCTTTCGCCGCCACCCTACCTTTGGGCCTCGCCGCCGTGGCTAATCTTAGGACTGGAGTCACTATTTCTTACATCCGCATCGCTGGCTTCCTGGATGCTAACCAAAGTGCAAAGGCTGCAACTGGTTCGTGACTCTATCGTTATCGGTTCGCTATACACCATCATATTCCTGGCGTTTTTCTTAACGTATTCATACAACGTTGGACTGGCAGTGCGCCAAAAAATGCAAGTTACGCCGGCGATTCTGTTGCTTCTTGCGGCTCCGGTATTCCAAGCTCAGCATCTACGCAGCCGGGCTACGAAAAGACTTTCCGACAGCGAGATATTTCCAGAAAGCTCCACAGCGAAGTAAAAGAATTCAAAGGTGATGATTGCGTGAACACGATCAACACTTCCTCGTCGCACCACGTTACGGTACAAGCATCTCTTTAGAGACCACGCGGTTAGGTTCGGAAAACACCGTGGTCGCGAAGCATCTTTTGGCGTTTGCCTTAGAGATGATCGTGAATTCCTTTAGCCTCGCAATTTTGAGTGGGCTCATCAGCAGGGATACCGCACTTCGACTTTACTTTGAGTCTAAGTGTTTCGTGGAGGGTGGATGAGTCAAGATGCTTCGACGATCAGCATTGTCGCTCCTTCGTGGAGGTGTTTGTCGATGTCTGACGCAGTTGCAATTGTTTCAAAATGCCTTTGAAACATAATCGATCCGCGCGTTGATCGTGGCCACAACTATGATCTCGTGGGAATAATCTTCATCACGGTGACCGCTGCGGTCTGTGGGGCGAACGGCTGGCTAAATGTGAAACGTTTTGCGAAGGCAAAAATCGATTTGTTTCGATGCTATGGCAAACTCGAAAATGGAATCCACAGTCACGATACGTTTGGCCGCGTCATCTCGAACCTCGGCACCGGAGAGTTTCTCACGGCGAAGCATCATTGGGCCGATCATTTTTCCAGTTCGATGCGAGACAAAGGAGTTGCCATCGACGGGAAAGTCTTGCGTAGCCCATTTGATCACGCTGCGGGCACGGGCCCATTACATACTATTACTGCCTTCTCCATCGATACAAAGCTGGTGCTACGGCAAATGTCAGTCGGCGATAAATGCAACGAAGTCCTTGCCGTTCCTCCATGTCTCGATTTGCTCAACCTTTCTTGATCTGTGGTCACGCTAGACGCGATCACGGCTAGGAAGAGACCGCCAGGCGGATTGTCGCCGCAGATGCGGACTATATCCTGACGGACAAAGGTAACCAAAAAAATCTTGCGACTCCATTGTTAGAACTGTTACTTGAGCATGATGAGTAGCGGTATAGCGTAGGAGGATTACGCAAGCATGTAATGGTGGAAACATCGCGTGGTCGCGACGAGCGCCGTGAGCACTACACAAGTTCCGTTCCAGACGAACCGCGCTTTGCTGACTGTGAAATGATCTTCCGCGTCCGTGGCGATGGCGATGTGAGGCATTTCGAGGCGACGTACTTCATTAGCAGTCTGCCGCCCAAGGTGAAAAACGATGAGCCGGTGGAATCGGGTTCACTGGAAAGTTGAGAACAGTGGACACTACCTTTGGGATGGAACGGTATCCGAAGACGCCACTCGAATTCGCGCGGGCACTTCGCCATAAATCTCCGTTGCATTTCGCCGAATGGCGCTGACCATGTTGCAGCAGGACAAAACGCTGCAAGGCTCGATTCGCGGCAAATGACTCCGTGCGGGTAAAGACGACATCGTTCATGATGCCATCAATGTCGGTTTTAGCGAGGTTTGTACGTGCGATTGCTCTGAGGGTCAAATTGATGGATGGAAGTAGTTTGTGGTGAAACTAATATATATAATGACTGTCCCAGAGACAGTCCGTGGTTCGCTTGAAGGACAGCTTCGTTATGTTCAGCAATACAGCGGTTGCGATGTGATTGTAGTGTCGTCACCTGGCGATGATCTCGACTATTCCGCCTTGCGTGAGGGCGTCCAAGGATTGGCTGTCCGTATGGAACGTGAGGTTTCCCCTTGGCGTGATGTTGTCGCGTTGTATAGACTTTGGAGGATGCTTGTACAGCAACAGCCAGGAATTGTTATCGCGGGAACACCGAAGGCTGCTCTGTTAGGTATGCTCGCTAGTTGGTTTGCTAGAGTCCCGCGGCGAATTTACCTTCTCAAAGGGCTTCGGCTTGCCACTACAGTTGGGATTAAGCGCAAGTTGCTTGTGTTCGCTGAAAGGTTGGCATCGCATAGTGCAACCGAAATCCTTTGTGTTAGCGATAGCTTGCGAAAGCGGTATGCGCAATTGCGGCTTGCTGATCCAAGCAAACTGATTGTTCTGGGCAATGGCACATCGAATGGCGTTTGTGCGAACAGATTTGATTATCAAATTCGAGAGTCTGAACGCACGGATTTAATACGTAAAGAATTAGATATACCTTTAGAGGCTACAGTACTAGGATTTGTTGGGCGCCTGGTGCGCGACAAAGGTATCGCGAATCTTGTCGCGTGTTTCAAGGAAATCGTTGAGGCACGTCCGGATGCCTATTTGTTGGTCTTGGGGAAGTTTGAAGAGCTCGATCGGGTGAACGAAGAGGATCGGAAATATTTAGCCGAGCATCCCAACGTGCGATTGGTGGGGTTTCGTCGCGATATGGAGGTGATGTACGCCGTGATGGACGTCTTGTTGTTTCCGACATATCGCGAAGGCTTTCCCAAAGCCCCTTTGGAGGCTGCGCTGATGAACGTTCCGACCGTTGCATTTGATGTTGATGGATGCACCGATGCGATTCAACACGGCGTTACGGGGATGTTGGTCCCTTTTGGCGATCAAATGCAGTTCAATAATTGTGTGATGAAATATGTTGATGATTCACGATCGCGGTTGTCCCATGGAGTCGCAGGGCGGCAGTGGGTTCTAGAAAACTTCCACCAGGATGACGTTTGGCGAAACTACGTTGATTGGTTCGTGGGCGTTGAGCCGGTATCGAAAACCGTTTCCGTTTCAAGAGATTCTTGATTAACTTCCCTAAGCTCTGCCCGCAAACACGAACATCGAGATGTTTCGAACGATTCAAAGACAGCTGAAATCCATACTTGATTTTGGTGTCTCTCTTATCGCACTAGCTGTGTTGCTGCCACTTTTTGCAATTGTCGCGGTAGCGATCAAGATTGATGATGGAGGGCCAGTGTTCTTCCGACAGCAGCGTTTGGGCGGGGGGGCGAAGCCGTTTAGTATTTGGAAGTTTCGATCCATGGTCGTTGATGCTGATGAGCAATTACTATGTAACGATGGTATGCCCAGCGGGAATCGAATCACGCGGGTTGGCTCAATTATACGCAGACTCAGCATCGACGAATTGCCACAGCTAATCAATGTTGTTCGGGGAGAAGTTTCGTTTGTTGGGCCACGCGCTGTGTTGCCATCTCATTGGCAGCGTTACGACGATTTTCAACGCCGACGTTTCGAGGTCCGGCCAGGAATTACTGGCCTAGCACAGGTCAACGGTCGTAATACGCTACCCTGGACAAGGAGGTTAGAACTTGACGTTCAATATGTGGACCATTTTTCCCTTGTTCTTGACCTGTTGATAATTTTAAAGACGTTTTACGTGGTCATTCGAGGCGATGGTTTTGTTGCGGACCGCAATCCTCTAGACGTCGATGACTTACCAAAATCTGCTTCGCAACAAGCATCTGAATAACGTAATGCAGATAAAAGCAAAGTATTCAGCTCAATCCGACGATGAGCTTTTCTTGCAGGAACTCAATCAGTTGTTGAAGCCAGCACACGATGCTCATTTGATAGAACCAGCCTGCGAAAAGCATGCAACGATTCACGTTATCGGTTCCCCGCGATCTGGAACGACTTTGCTGACACAACTGGTTGCCAGTGAGTTTAATGTGGGCTTCATCAATAACCTTTCCGCAGCGTTCTGGCTTGCTCCAGCGTATGGAATTCGCCTAGCGAGAAAGCTGAATCGCTATCAGTTTGAATCTAACTTGCGATCCGATTTTGGCCAGACAAACGCCATCGGTGAGCCTCATGAATTCGGACGGTTTTGGCGTGAATTGCTTGGCTACTCAGACATGTCTGAGCCGTGTGAATCCCACGAAAAAGCGATTGATTGGAACCGGGTGAAAGCCGTTCAAGCAAGCATGTTAAACGCCAATGATGGTCCAATGCTGTTTAAGTCATTCCTGGTGGCGTGGCATCTCAAGAAATTCAGCGAGGTGATGGAGAAGTCGTTGTTCGTTTGGATTCGGCGTGACTTGCTGGAGAACGCTCTTTCGCTCTTGAAGACACGACGTGACTACGCTGCGTCTTTGGATGAATGGGTAGGTCTACGGCCTAAGGCATGCAGCACCAATGATTTTCCAACGGTGCATCAACAGGTTGCTGCTCAAGTCTATTTCGTGAACTCACGTATCGAACAGCAACTCAATGATATCGATGTGTCACGTTGGGCCTTAGTCGACTATGCCATGTTGTGTAGTGATCCAAATAGTGAGTTGGATCGAATCTTTCTGAAGGCGCAAGGGCTCGATGCAACCATAAAACGGCGCAGTCTATCGATATTGGCACAGCGTGAAAGCAAGCCTTCCAACGATGCAGATGTTGGAGATATTGTGAAGCTTCAGGCAGCGTTCGATGAGATCCGCGACAATCAAGAAAGCGTTAGCTAATGACCACTTTAGAGTTTCTCTCTGTCCAGCAGGCGACCGTTGCAGACTTGCGGTTTCCAGATGTGTATTTCTCTCCGCAGTATGGCCACGCCGTTGAGGCGAGCGATCAGGCGTCCTGGGAAGTTGCTGTCTGGAAGGAGGGCGTAATTCTTTATCCGTTCCTTAGACGCCCAACCTCCGATGACGCGTATTTTGATATTGTGTCACCCTACGGTTACGCCGGCACTTGGGGCGCGAGCGACACGACGGTTGCTGAATGGAGAGAGTTTCGATTTCAAGTGCAAGAAGTCCTCCGCGAACGTGGATGCATTGCGGAATTTCAAAGAATCGGATCTTTAGTTCCCGGTGCCGAAAGTTTAATTCAAAGCGATAGTGCGATAGTCGTCCGTGAGCATAACCAAACCATTCGCATTCCGCTTTTCAATGGATACGAAAGTTGCTGGGGCAACGCCGAAAGTCGTAATCGCACAAAAACTCGTAAAGCTATTCGGCAAGGATACACTTGGCAGTGTCGAAACTCAGAGTCGATGGATGTTGCGACGGGATCGACTTTCCGAAGGCTTTACACGGATACAATGAAACGAGTAGGCGCTTCCGACTACTATTTGTTCAATGATAGATATTTCCAGCGTTTGGTGGACGGATTTGGTTCTCGCTTTAAAATTTTGGAGGTGTTGGACTCTCAGCAGCAAGTCCAGGTGTCAGGTGTTTTCTTCGAATATGACCGTCTACTACACCTTCATTTGGTAGGAAGCCAGTCTTCAGCACTTCGAGAAGGCGCAGGCAATCTTGCGTACGACGGACTGATCCGATGGGGATGTGAGCAAGAGTGTTTTGATTATCTTCACATCGGTGGCGGCATGTCAGTGGGTGACGGCATGTATAAATTTAAACGAAGTTTCGGTGGTCAGTCGATTCCGTTTTACATCGGCAGATCTGTCCTAGATCAGCAAGTTTACGATCAACTTGTAGCGAATCACGCCTATTCCCACGCTTGCAATATTGATGATCTTCGCTCGGATATCTTTCCTTTGTATCGAAGCCGGCCGCGAGTCGATCCCATGCTTACTGATCAATCCGTTTCTGAACGTGTCTATTTGTCTTCGCCTCAAATGTCGACGAACGAACGCAACCTGTTGTTGGATGCTTTTGATTCCAATTGGATTGCGCCGTTGGGGCCGCATGTCGATGCGTTTGAGCGGGAGTTTGCCGCGAAAGTACAGGTGGAGCATGCGGTGGCGCTGTCGAGTGGGACGGCGGCGTTGCATTTGGCTTTGCGGTTGCTCGACGTTGGGGCTGGGGATCGCGTGCTCGCTTCGTCGTTGACCTTTGCTGCGACTGCCAACGCGATTACTTATGTGGGTGCGAAGCCGGTGTTTATCGACAGCGAACGGGCGACTTGGAATATGGACCCCGATTTGTTGGGGGCAGAGCTTGAACGGGCTGCCAAGGCGGGTGAGTTGCCCAAAGCGATGATCGTTGTCGATGTGAATGGTCAGTGTGCGGACTATGAACCGATATTGAAGTTGGCTCGATTCTACGAAATCCCTGTCATCGAAGATGCGGCCGAGGCGCTGGGGGCGATGTATCAAGGGGGCCCGGCGGGGACGTTTGGCGACATCGCTTGCTTTTCGTTCAACGGAAACAAAATCATCACGACAAGCGGCGGCGGGATGCTGGTTTGCAAGCGAAAAGACTGGGCCGATCGGGCTCGATATCTCGCGTCTCAGGCGCGGCAGCCCGCGGCGCATTACGAACATACCGAGGTCGGTTACAACTATCGGATGAGCAATCTGTTAGCTGCTGTAGGTCGCGGGCAGTTGCGAGTCCTGGATGATCGCGTGAAAGCTCGCTGTCAGAACTTTGAGTTCTATCGAGAGCAATTGGGCGACTTGCCCGGGATCGAATTCATGCCGGAACCGGACGATTTTCTGTCGACTCGTTGGCTTACGAGTTTCACTGTCGATCCCGAGGTTTTTGGCGCCAATCGTGAAGAGATTCGCTTGGCGCTGGAAGCTGAAAATATCGAAGCCCGCCCGGTTTGGAAGCCGATGCATTTGCAGCCGGCCTTTGCGGGGTGTGACGCAATGACCAATGGTGTCTCCGAATCACTGTTTCAGAACGGACTCTGTCTGCCCAGCGGATCGAGTCTCACCGAATCTGATTTGCATCGAGTGGTGAAGGTGGTTCGCAGTCAGCATCGCGGTGCAGCAAGCGTTGAGAAGCCAGTTGTCAATGGAGTTGTTGGCAACAAGAGATGATCGATCCAATGGTGACTCTGGCAAAAGACTGTCCTGTAAACTCACTGACAGATGAGGCGTAGATTCATTCGATCGCTGTTCGATCGCGGCACTGCGATCGTATTGCTAATTCTGTTCGCGCCTTTTCTGGCCACGATCAGCCTGTTGATCGCTGCATTTTTGGGAGCTCCGGTTCTGTTCCGGCAACCGAGAACCGGATTGGATGGCACGCCGTTCACGCTACTTAAATTCCGTACGATGCGTGATGCAACGGATGCCAATGGGAATCCGCTGTCCGACGACCAGCGGATGACGCGGTTGGGGCGACTGCTGCGAGCGGCCAGTATCGACGAACTGCCAGCGCTGTGGAATGTGATCCGCGGTGAGATGAATCTCGTGGGACCACGCCCGCTACTGTTGGAATATCTTCCTCGCTACAACCCCGAGCAGGCGCGGCGGCATCTTGTGAAACCTGGTATCACCGGATGGGCGCAGGTCAACGGACGCAATGCCATCGATTGGGACCAGAAGTTTGTCTTGGATGTTTGGTACGTCGACCATCAATCGTTTTGGCTCGACCTACACATCTTGTTCTTAACTATCTGGAAAGTGGTGCGACGCGATGGCATCAGCGCTGCGGAACACGCGACGATGCCCAAATTTCGCGGCAACCAGAAACCGGTGGCATGTAGCCATCACGATGGCAGCGCTGGTGCGGACGCGACGGCTGGCCAAACCGTTGCGTAAGATCGGATCTCTTGATCCCTGACGACCGACACTGCCTCGGTCTCTCTACAATTCTCGCCGAACTAGGCCTCGCGGATCATTGCCGCGAGTGACTTGTTCGTGCGACTCTCTCGGCATAGCTGCCAACGCCGCGTTCCTTCGCCGGCCCTGCACGTTGAAACGCCTCGCAGAAGACAGCGAGCGGCAGCACTCTTATTCGCTGCCGCGGAATCTTAACACGGGGCATCACTAGGCCGGGTTTATTTTCCTGCGAGTTCTTTGACGCGGATGTTGCGCCAGGCAACTTTGTAGGGACCTTTGTCTTTGCCGATCCCGTGAACTTGCAGGCCGATGAAACCGCTGGAGTGTGTTTCAAAGATTGGTTTGTCGGTCAAGTCTTCGATCATCTCGCCGTTGATCCAAGTTTGGATCCGCGGTCCATTGGCGACGATCCGGAATTTATTCCAACCTTCGTTGTCGAAGTGGTCGTGTGGCTTGAGCCGTTCTGCAGGAGTCAACCAACCGCGGCCGGTCGCTTCACCGTAAACATAACCCGCTTCGGCCGGTCCGCTTTCAATTTCAACTTGAGGTCCGTTGACCCGCCCAAAACCCTTTTTATTATCCGCTTGTTCCTTTGTTTGTGAACGAATTTGCACTCCGGAGTTCAAGCCCTTGTCGACCTTGACTTCAAACTCGAGTTCAAAGTTTCCGTAGTCTTTGTCGCTGCACAAAAACGAATTGGGGCTGCCCACGGCGGTTCGGCCAACGATCGTCCCGTCTTCAACCGCGTACGTGGCGGTGCCATTTTTCTGGGTCCAGCCGGACAACGATTTGCCGTCGAACAACGATACCCAGCCGTCATCCGCCGAGGCGGTTGTGGGTGCGACGCTGCAGGTGGCGAGCATCAACAGGAAGGCGGAGGTGAACAGTTTTCGCATGATGGAAATACTCTTGTGTTGAGGGAATCAAGGGGAGTCGATAAGTCGCCCGTTTTTATGATGGTTACCGAGTCGAAACTCAGTAACCGTAACGGGAACGACGAGATGACCATTGTGATAGATCCGCCCTGGCAATCCAAGGCTGGAAGAAAAGAAAGCGGCCACGCCTGCAATGTTGTCCCACAAGCAGACGTGGCACGTTCCGGGAAAGGAGAGTTGACGAGAGGGCGTTTGAAATGAAACCCTCTTGAGCGATTCGCTTTTGATTTCTATTTCGAAGCCGATTGTTCGACCAAGATTGGATCGATGCCATCGACAAAGCTGATCAGCGAGCTCGAACGATAAGGTTGTTGCAGCTTTCGAACCGCCTTGCTCTCGATCTGACGGACGCGTTCACGAGTCACTTGGAAGATCTTGCCGACCTCTTCCAATGTGTAGGTGTAGCCGTCGGCCAAACCGTAACGCAGACGCAAGATTTCGCGTTCGCGGTAGTTCAACGTCTCCATCGCTTGTTCGATCTGTTCTTTCAGGGCATCGCGATTGGTTTCGTGCAACGGATCGTCGTCGCGATAATCTTCCAAAAACTCACCAAACGCACTGTCCTCGTGATCTCCCAACGGTTGGTCCAACGAAAGTGGTTGGCGACTCATCTTTAAGATCACGCGAGCGTCGTCCAGCGACAATCCAGCTCGATCGGCAATCTCTTCTGCCATCGGTTCGCGTCCGAATTCTTGCACCAGGTCGCGAGTGATCTGACGGACTTTGTTCATCGTGTCGATCATGTGAACCGGCACACGGATCGTGCGGCTCTGGTCGGCGATCGCTCGTGTGATCGCTTGGCGAATCCACCACGTCGCGTAAGTGCTGAACTTATATCCGCGGGCGTGCTCAAACTTGTCGACAGCTCGCATCAAACCGGTGTTCCCTTCTTGAATTAGATCCAAGAAGCTGAGTCCACGGTTGCGATACTTCTTGGCGATCGAAACGACCAGACGCAGATTGCCAGCCGACAACACGCGTTTGGCTGCATCGTAATGTTCGCGGTGAGCTTCGGTTCGGACGACGCGACGGTTCAGCGTTGCCGAGCTTTCAAAAGTCAAACGCATCAAGTAGTGCAACTCTTTGCGAAGTTCGGCATGCGACCGAACGCCCGGCATATCCTCAACCGATGGTTGCAGTAGTTGTGCTTGGATCTCTTGCATTCGCGAGTTGATGTCGGCCAGTTTTTCAAACAACGGCTGCAGGCGGTTGGTGCGAAGATCCATCTCTTCTACAAGTCGAACGATCTTGTTGCGACGTTGTACCAGTTTCTTCCAAGCGGCTCGCCGTGTCGCTTCGCTGTTGCGAACGCTGATTGCGGTGAGGTAGTCGGCGCGATTCAACGACAGCAGGTGGCGAATCGTTTGGACGTTGGGGCCGATGCGACGCAATATGTCTCGTTTGCCGATCGCGTTGGTCACGCTGACCTCGATCGTTCGGTCGAGTCGCAATTGGCCATCGCGAACTTGTTCCAACAATTTGCAGGCCCCTTGCAGGATGAAATCGGTGGCCAGCATCCAGTGGCGATACTTTTCACGCGTTTCTTCGATGTTGATCGCGGCTTCCACTTCCTCGTCGCGTGTCAGCAACGGGATCTGACCCATCTGCATCAGGTACATTCGCACGGGGTCGTCGATCGTGTCGGTTTCAACTTCCGAAACCAGATCGCCGCTATCATCGCGATCTTCATTCTCTTCGCTTAGGTCATCCGATGTGGCCCTGCTGGTGAACTCTTCGGTTTCGTCGATGAAGTCCAAGTTGTCGTTGCGGCTGCGGGTGCTTTTCTTCGCCATGGTGTTTTCCTCTCTCCCGGTGCGTTGGATCGTGTGTGGGACGCAGGGTGACAAAAGCACTCGGGGTGCCAGACGCACGGAATAGAGCCATTCAAGTTGTCTAAGTCCCTTAGATGTCAGGGGTTAGGGAAATGTTCCAGCAATCGACGAGAATTCTTTTGATGCCCCGATGCAACGAAAACGTTGCGATTTCACCACTTCGATTTCGCCGTGGTGACACAAAACATCACCCGCATCAGTGAAAACGGAGGTTCGATTGGGAATCGTTGGAATGGCCACCACCGTTCCCCAAGACGACTGAGTAGCTACAGGGGCTGCAGCAATGCCCCCCGAGAAGATGGCCGTGTGGGAACAGCAAGTTCCAACGCGTTCTAACCTGTATCACCCTCTTTTTCGGAAAAAACGTGGCGATCGTCCCCATATTTTTAGGATTACCAAGCATCGGTAACCAAGATGGCGACATCGCAAGAGGCCTGGATAATTCTGTGTGCATGGAGGCGGATTCGCTCCCCATTTACGTTACAAGATCCAAAACAATGAATTTCTCCAAACGCAATAACCGACTCCGTCGCGCAAACAGTGAAACGCTCGAGCCACGCACGCTATTGAGCGCGTCGGCCTGGGGCTCGGCGCAGTCGACCAGTTCTAGCCAGGAGTCGGGCGAAACAAGCAGCGAACAAGCAGCTGAAGAAACCACGGAAACTCAGGCCTCCACCTCGGCTGTTGTTTGTGCGCGCGCCGCCCAAGATGGATCAAACGCAGACGAAACACAAGAAACTTCGGCTGATGACAGTCAGGTCGTTGCGTCCGAAACCGATTCCTCCGATGCGGAAGACGCGACTGTCGCGGGCGATGAAAGCGCCGATGGTGAGGTTGCTGTCGACGACGGATCGGGCGAAAACGAAACCGCTGACGACAGCGAAGTCTTGGTCTCCGAAACCGATTCCGCCGATGCGGAAGACGCGACTGTCGCGGGCGATGAGAGTGCCGATGGTGAGGTTGTGGCCGATGACGGATCGGGCGAAACCGAAACCACTGACGACAGTGAAGTCTTGGTCTCTGAAACCGAATCCGCCGATGCGGAAGACGGGACCGTCGCGGGCGATGAGAGTGCCGATGGTGAGGTTGTGGCCGACGACGGATCGGGCGAAACCGAAACCACCGACGATAGCGAAGTCTTGGTCTCTGAAGCCGAAACCTCCGATGCGGAAGACGCGACTGTCGCGGGCGATGAGAGTGCCGATGGTGAGGTTGTGGCCGACGACGGATCGGGCGAAACCGAAACCACTGACGGCAGCGAAGTCTTGGTCTCCGAAACCGGTTCCGCCGATGCGGAAGGCGAGTCGGTCGCGGGCGATGAGAGCGCCGATGGTGAGGTTGTGGCCGACGACGGTTCGGGCGGAACCGAAACCACTGACGACAGCGAAGTCTTGGTCTCCGAAACCGCTTCAGCTGATGCGGAAGACGGGACCGTCGCGAGCGATGAGAGCGCTGCCGGTGAGGTTGCTGTCGACGACGGATCGGGCGAAGCTGAGGCTGCGGACGACAGTCAAGTGTTAGTGGCCGAAGGTGATGCTGGCGCGAGCGGTTCGAGCGACGTTCTATATTGTGAGTCGGATGGTTCGTCTGGCGTTGCCGGTGAAACCGAAACCAGCGACGCAACGGCAACCGTCGACCAAGATGCCGTCGTTACTCAGGAGACAACATCGAGCGATGAGGCTCAGGCAACGGCCAGCGCCTCGGCATCGACCGCTGTTCAAAACGAGAGTTACGCCACCCGGAATCATCAGGGGCAGCATGGCAAAAGTCATTCTCGAGGACACGGAGTTCACCGAAAGCATGCCAGTCATGGGAAGCATGGAAATTGGTACGCCAATGCGAAGGTATCCAAATCCCAACGTTCCGCTGGCAAGATCAGCCGATCGATTTAACTAGACCTATTTTCTCTTTTCGCATCAGGATCCACCCGGAAATATGAACAATGATTCGGAACCACACTCCGCTCAAGCAACCGAAGCTGTTGCCATCATTGGTCTCGCCGGGCGGTTTCCTGGCGCGGACGATGCTCCAACGTTCTGGAACAATCTGGCGGCGGGACTCAGCGGCGTAACCGACGTCCCGGCGGGGCACAACCCGAACAGCAGCCTGCCGTCGCATCCGAATTACGTTCCGCGAGCCGCGGTCGTCAAAGACGCCGACTTCTTCGACGCCCAGTTCTTCGGCATCTATCCCAAGCAAGCTGTCGACATGGATCCGCAGCATCGCTTGTTCTTGGAGATGGCCTGGCACGCGATGGAAAACGCCGGCTACGTCCCCGATGCAGCTCCCGGCCGCGTCGGTGTGTTTGCCGGTTGCCACATGAACACTTACATCTTCACGCGACTGGCTGCCGATGCGGAGTTCCGCGAGTCGTTGGCCGATTCGTATCCCGGCGGCAGCTTGACCGCGGAGATCTCCAACGACAAAGACTATCTCGCCACGCGAGTCGCCTACCAATTGAACTTACGTGGCCCAAGCGTCGCCGTTCAGTCGGCTTGTTCGACTTCGCTGGTGGCGATCTCGCAAGCTTGCGAAAACCTGATGGCCCGTTCGTGTGACATGGCGATCAGCGGCGGAGTGACCGTCACGTTTCCGCAGCAGCAGGGGTATCTGCACACCGAAGACTCGATCCTTTCACCCGATGGATCGTGTCGCACCTTCGACGCCGACGCCTGCGGGACGATCTTTGGCGACGGAGTTGGTGCCGTCGTGCTGAAACGGTTGAGCGATGCGATCGCCGATCGCGACGACATCTATGCCGTGATCCGCGGCTGGGGAGTCAATAACGACGGCGGCGATAAAATGGGCTACACCGCGCCGAGCGTCTCCGGACAATCGACAGCGATCAAACTGGCCCATCGCCGCGCGGGGATCACCGCCGATACGATCAGCTACGTCGAAGCTCACGGCACCGGCACTCTGGTCGGCGATCCGATCGAAGTCAACGCGCTCACCGAAGCGTTTCGCGAGACGACCGACAAGAAGCAGTTCTGCCGAATCGGATCGCTGAAAACCAACGTCGGGCACCTGGATGTCGCGGCGGGCGTCAGCAGCGTGATCAAAACCAGTCTGGCGCTGCGGCACCGTCAGATCCCGCCGATGCTGCATTTCAAATCGCCCAACCCTAAGATCGATTTCGCCAACAGCCCCTTCATCGTCAACGACAAACTGACCGACTGGGAATCCCCGACGGGGCCGCGCCGCGCCGGGGTCAGCGCCTTTGGTGTCGGTGGAACCAATGCCCACTTGGTGATCGAGGAAGCTCCCGCTTCCGAATCGCTGGCGTCGCCGCGTCCCTGTCATCTGATCCGACTATCGGCTCGCTCGCTGGCAGCGCTCGATCAAATGAGCGACGACTTGGCGCAACACCTTGCCGACAACAACGATCTGAATCTGGCCGACGTCAGCCACACGCTGCAAGTTGGTCGCAAGACGTTCCGCCACAAACGTGTCGTCGTTGCCAGCGACCTGGCCGAAGCTGTTGAAACGCTCCGCTCGCGCAGCCCCAAGCAGGCGCCGACCGTCGACAATCGCGCCACCGCGACACCGATTGCGTTCCTGTTCCCCGGCCAGGGATCGCAGCACATCGACATGGCCCGCGCCCTCTACGAAACCGAACCGGTCTTCGCTGAACATCTCGATGCCTGTGCAGAATGCTTGACGCCGCATCTGGATCTCGACCTTCGCACGCTCGTCTTTCCCGCCGCCGACGCCCCGCCGACCGATCGCTTGGATCAAACTGAAATCGCCCAACCGGCGCTCTTCATGATCTCTTGGGCGTTGGGAAAATGGTGGCAATCGTTAGGCGTCCAGCCGACGACGCTGATCGGGCACAGCGTTGGCGAATTCGCCGCCGCCGCCTTGGCCGGCGTGATGTCGATGGAAGATGCCGCTCGATTGGTAGCCCTTCGGGGCCGGTTGATGCAGTCGCTGCCAGCGGGTTCGATGATGGCGGTCCAATTGTCAGAGGAGCGTTTGCAGCCGTTGCTGTCAGAATCGCTCGAGATTGCGGCGATCAACGGCCCCGCGTTCTGTGTCGTTTCGGGCCCAAGCGAAGCCGTCACGGCTTTCGCCGCCGAGATCGAAGCGGGCCGGCACGGCGAAGGCATCGCCTGTCGCACGCTGCGAACCTCTCACGCATTCCATTCCCGCATGATGGACGCGGCGATCGAACCGTTCGAACAGGAAGTCCGAAAAATCGAGTTGCATCCGCCGACGATCCCGATCGTTTCTTCGGTGACGGCGCTGCCGATGGATGCCGCCACCGCGACCGATCCGGTCTATTGGGCGCGTCAGATTCGCGAACCGGTTCGCTTCTCCGACGCCTTGGCCGCATTGATCGCACAGCATTCGGGCGATTTGGTCCTCTTGGAAGTTGGCCCCAACCAAGCCTTGAGCACCTTGGCGCGGCAGCAACCGTTGGACACGAACCGCCAACATGTGCTTTCGTCGTTGCCTCATGTCAGCCAGACGGCGACCGACACAAGGTTTACGGTTACAACGATTGGACGGTTGTGGCAACAAGGCGTAACGCTCGATTGGACAAAAGTCTACGCGGGCGAATTGAGGTCGCGATTACACTTGCCTATGTATCGCTTTGAACGCCAACGGTATTCGTTCGAAACCGACTTGCAGCGTGGCAAAACCGATCGCGAACAGAGTCTTGCTGCGTCGACCGAAAAGCCAGCGACATCGGATCCCAAACCGCAACCACAACCGTCGCCGCAACCGGCCGCGAAAGTGGCTGCCGAACCGCCGGTCGCCCAACAGGCCGCCACGGCGGTTCCGCAACAACCTTTACCAACTCACACGACCAGCGTTGCCCAAACGGTGATCCAACAGCAGATGCAGTTGATGAACCAACAGATGGCGCTGCTAAACCAAACACGACGCACCTAATCAAAGAACTGTCTCGAGAATAGCAATGGATCGACTTGACCCCGGTTTTACCCACGTTGAAAACACGCTTTCGACACTGCTGCGCGAGCGGACCGGTTATGAAATCGCAGATCTCGATCGCGACGCGACCTTCATGGAACTCGGCTTCGATTCGTTGTTCCTGATCCAGTTGAGCCAAGAGATCAAACAGCGGTTTTCGGTCAAGGTTTCGTTCCGCCAGTTGATCGAAGAGGTCACGTCGGTCGATGCGTTGATCGCCCACTTGGTCGATCAAATGCCTGCCCCCGCAGCAGCTCCCGCTCCCGAAACGCCGGCGCCAGTCGCCGCAGAACCAGTCGCGGAACCAACGCCACAACCGGAACCTGTGGCGACACCTCCCGCCCCGGTGGCCGAAGCACAACCTGCCGCGCCGACGGCTCCTGTGGTTGCCGCGGTAGCGCCGCCGCAACCTGCCACGGCGATGATCCCAGCGCCACCGCAACCGTTGCAAGCGGCTCCCAGCACGCCGATCGCAGCCCCTGCCGCACCGGTCGCCTACAGCGGACCAGTGGCCAGCGTCAGTGGAGTCGAACAGATCATCCTGCAACACAACGCATTGATGGCTTCTCATTTGGCGATGCTCACCGGGCAACCAATGCCCGCCAGCCCCGTGATGCCGGCGGCAACGATTCCCGCGCCGCAGCCCATCGCGGCGCCGCAGCCCGCATCACAACCGATCGCCGCCGCACCGGCAGCCCCCGCTCCATCGCCAGTCGCCATCGACGCCGGTGCCAGCCAAAGCTGCGCGTCTAACAACGGGCAATCTTGTGCTAGCGACGCTACCGCGGCGATCGCCCCGGCTCCCAAGCCTGTCAACAAATTCGAACGCTTTGGTCCCTACAAACCGGTTCGCAAAGGGACCAACAACGGTCTGACAGACCAACAGCAACAGCACCTGAATCAATTCATGGACCGCTTCACGCGGCGGACCGCCAAATCACGCCAGCACGCTCAAACGCACCGCGATCACTTTGCCGATCCGCGCGGCGTGGCGGGATACCGCCGGATCTGGAAATCGATGGTCTATCAGATCGCTGTCGAACGCTCCAAGGGTTCCAAGCTGTGGGACATCGACGGAAACCAATACGTCGACATCGCGATGGGCTTTGGATTGAACCTGTTCGGCCAATCCCCCGACTTCGTCACCAAAGCGTTGCACGAACAATTGGATCGCGGAGTGGAAGTTGGCCCGCAGTCGGCGATCGCTGGCGAAGTCGCTCAATTATTGTGCGACTTCTCGCGTAAAGAACGCGCCACGTTCTGCTGCACCGGCTCCGAAGCGGTCATGGCAGCGCTGCGATTGGCTCGGACGGTGACCGGCAAATCGAAGTTCGTCTACTTTAATAAGGACTACCACGGCAACTTCGACCAAGTCTTGTGTCGATCCAGCCGGATCGGCGACCGCCGAATCTCCTCCCCCGCCGCTCCCGGAGTCCCTCAAACGTTTGCCGACAACGCGATCGTGCTGGATTACGGAACGCCCGAAGCCCTGCAGGTGCTCGAACAGCGATCCGATGAGATCGCCGCGGTCCTGATCGAACCGGTCCAGAGTGCCGATCCGTTTTTGCAGCCCAAGGAATTCCTGCAAGCGATTCGCCGGATCACTCGCGAAAAGAACATGGCGATGATCATGGACGAAGTGATCACCGGATTCCGAGCCGCTCAAGGCGGCGCTCAAGAATGGTTCGATGTCTGGGCCGACATGTCGACGTACGGCAAGATCCTCGGCGGCGGGATGCCGATCGGTGCATTGGCCGGTTCGCGGAAATACATGGACGCCCTCGATGGCGGCACGTGGAAGTTCGAAGACGATTCGGAACCCGAAGCCGACATGACCTTCTTCGCCGGTACATTTGTCCGGCACCCGCTGGGGCTGGCTGCGGCGCACCAGGTGCTGATGAAGCTGAAAGAGGAAGGGCCCGCGCTGCAACGCCAGTTGACCGACAAGACAACGCGTCTGGTGCAAACGTTAAACGCATTTTTTGAACGCGAACAGTTCCCGATCCGCGTCGCTCAATTCGCTTCGCAGTTCCGATTCATGTTCCCGCCCGATCTGGAATACGCCGACATGTTGTATTTCCACATGTTGGATCGCGGCGTCTTCACTCGCGGCTGGGGAGACAATTGTTTCCTCTCGACCGAACATTCCGATGAAGACATCGCGCACGTGATCAATGCGGTTCAGGAGAGCTGCTTGGAGATCCGCCGCGGCGGTTTCTTCCCCGATCCCGTTGCCGCGTCGGACGTTTGCGAATCCGACGAAAAAAAAAAGTCGATAGCGACGCAGGCTAGCAGCGTCGCTTTACCTGCGGTCAGCTCGCCCGCCAGCGATTCTTGGATCTCGACGCTCGTCGAGATCCAGCCCGAAGGCGATCGCACGCCGCTGTTCTGCACTCCCGCCGCCGATGGATTGACGATGATCTACCACGCGTTGGCCGATCATTTGGGAGAAGACCAGCCGCTGTATGGACTCAATTCGCCCGGCGTCTTGGGGCTGCCGATCGCCGATACGTTGGAAGAGTTTGCCGCCGGATTGGTGCGGGAAATTCGCGAAGTCCAACCGCACGGGCCCTATCTATTGGCCGGCTATTGTTCCGGCGGCACCGTCGCGCTCGAAATTGCGCAACAATTGACCGCCGCTGGCGAACAGGTCGCGATGCTGGCGATGATCGAGACCTACAATTGGATGACCGCTCCATCGACCAATCCGACCACGGCGACGAAACTCAGCTACGGCCGCCAGCGCGTCGAATTCCACCTGCGGAACTTCCTGCTGCTGAATTCGCAGGAAAAACGGCTGTTCCTATCGTCCAAGCTCCATTCGCTGGGCGTCCGCACCAAGGTTTGGCGGGGTTCGATCGCTCGAATGTTCTCGAAAAAGAAACCGCGGCGGATCGGGGCGACGGTCAACATGGCCGATCTGTGGCGACAGCACGACGCGATTTGCGAGGCGTATGTTCCCAAGCCCTACCCGGGGCGGATCGTTCATTTCCGGCCCCGCCGCGATTACAAATGCCATCTCGGAGCGGAACTGGAAGCTGTCGAAGGGGCGGAATATCACCGCATGGAAGCTTACCCGGCCGGCCTGATGGTCGATCCGTTCGTGCGGCAATTGGCAGTAAAAATCGAGCAATCGATCGACGAAGGTCTCGCGATGCTGCAACCGCCGCAAAGCACTCCCGCCCCCGAATATGCAGCCATCGGCCAGCAATAGCGAATTCCTCCGCCACAATTTCGGAACTCTGCGGCCCGACCAGGGTTAAAATCGGTGGCGTCCTGCGCCTTGGTTGTGGGATCGTCCAGTTTTTTGTTGCCCTTAGGATTTTCAGCATGTTCTCTCGACAAGCTCTCATCGGTTCGTTGGCTTGCCTGCTCGCCATCATCGCCTCCGACGGATGGTCTCAACCGCCGTTTGGTCGAGGCGGTGGCGATCGTGGTGGGGACCGCGGTGATCGAGGTGGTGACCGCGGCGGACGTGGTGGCCGAGGCGGCGGCGATCCCTCCAGCTTCATCGACCGGCTCGATCGCAACGGCAACGGGATGATCGATACCGATGAAATGCAGGGCCCTGCGAAATACATGATCGACCGGATGGCTCGCGAGAATCCCAAGATCGATTCGTCCAAACCGATTTCGTTGGACGCGTTAAAACAGGGCTTTGAAAAGATGCGCGGCCAGCGTGATTCGGGGCGTGGCAGCGACCGTGGCAGCGATCGCGATCGCGGAAGAGACCGCGACCAAGAACGCCGCGAAGTCGATGAGGCGATGGAAGTCGATCAGCTGGTGATGGGGTTCGAACCCGAAGCTCCCGCCGATCCCGTGCCAGGATTTGGTAGCGTGGGCGAATTATTTGCCGTCCGCGTGACTCCCGGCGATGAACGGACCGCGGCCGAACGGATGGGACGCTACGACCGCAACAAAAACGGCTACCTCGACAAAGAGGAGATGAGCGGAAACTGGTTCGGCAATCCGCTGGACTTCGACCGCAACGGCGACGGCCGCCTTTCCCCCGCGGAACTTGCCGTTCGCTACGCCCGCCGACGCGTGGCCGAAGAGGAGGTGAAGGAGGAACGAAGTCGCAGGGAATCGAAGCGCGAACCGGAAAAGAAACCGGCCAGCGACGAAGATCCCTTCGGCGGCCGGAAATCCTATCGCCGGATCGCTGCCGAATCCGATGCCGGCCTGCCCGGCTGGTTCAATGAACGCGATAGCAATCGCGACGGGCAAGTCATGATGGCCGAATACGCTTCGGTCTGGAACGACGATCTGATCAGCGACTTCTTCAAATTCGACCTCAATTCCGATGGCGTGATCACCGCCAGCGAATGTTACAGCGCCGTCGAATCGGGAGTGTCGCCAGGGAGCAGCGTCTCCAGCAGTTCCAGCCCGTCGTCCCGTTCGGAGTCCGCGATGACGTCGACCACCAGCAAACCTGCCGCCACTGGTTCCGGCGCCGCGTTGGATCCCAAATATGTCGGCTATGCCAAACGGATCATCGAACGCAGCGACAAGAACAAAGACGGCGTGCTGACGGCGGCGGAATGGAAGGACATGCTGTTGGACATCTCCCCCGCAGACGCCAACAAAGACGCCCGGATCACCGTCGAAGAATATGCCAGCTGGTTGAAGGCGAAGTCGACGCGTTAGTCCGGCCGAAGCGGTGCATTGCTCAAAGAGACGCCCCGTCGATCTGCGTTCAAGCTACCGATTCGCCGAGCAATTTGGAGTCTTCAGTTGCGTGCACGGATTACGTCCATCGTTTGGCTCATCGCGGTCTGCGGTGCCGGCTTGGCAGCGGGAGCAAACGACGATCTGATCACTCCTGCGATGGAAGACGGTTCACCCGCGGCTGGTAGACGAGTCCGCCAAGTCGCCGCGGAATATGCTGGCACAAACGTCCATCACGCTTTGTACCTGCCCGTCGATTGGAAGCCCGGCGGCCGATATCCGGTGATCGTCGAATACACCGGCAACAAATTCCCGCCGTCGCATTCCACCGGGCAAGTGAAAGATGCGAACCTCGGATATGGGATCAGCGGTGGCGAAGGATTCATCTGGGTAGTCATGCCCTGCGTCGCAGTCGGCGGGCAAGAGAACGCGGTGACCTGGTGGGGCGATCGCCAGGCGACGGTCGACTACTGCAAGACGAACCTGCCTCGCGTGTGCGCTGAATTCGGCGGCGACCTCGAAAACTTGTTCATCTGCGGATTCTCACGCGGCGCGATCGCGGCTAGCTACATCGGACTCGCCGATGATGAAATCGCCAGCTTCTGGAAAGGGATGTTCACCCACGACCACTTTGACGGCGAGCGGCAATGGAATTATCCCGACAGCGACCGCGAATCGGCGCTGCAGCGATTGGCCCGCCTCCGCGGCCGCCCCGTTTTAGTCAGCAGCACGCGGGCCAGCGCGATCCGCGACAACTACTTGATCGATCATCGCGATCTAGCGGCGTTCACGTTCCTCGACGTGCCGACCAAACAATTGTTCGCGATCCCCGAAGGTCCCTATCGGCATCCACACATGGACCTTTGGATGCACCGCGAGAGTCGCTATCGACAGCGGGCCCGCCAGTGGCTGAAGCTTGCATTACGGTAGCTGCCAGCCTTCGCGGCGGCCACGCGCTCAAAGGTTGTACAACGCGCCGAACTTCTGTTTCAGGTAGCCGACCAACGGTTGCGATGTGATTGGTTTGCCGGTCGCTCGTTGGACCAATTCGTTTGGCGAATAGACGCGTCCGTGGCGATGGATGTTTTCGTTCAGCCAACTTCGCAACGGCGTGAACTCTCCCTTGCCGAACATCGCGTCGAGATCGCCGAGCGCTTCCCCCGCGGCGTCGAACAACTGGGCGGCAATCAGATTGCCCAACGTATAGGTTGGGAAATATCCGAGCAGCCCGGCGCTCCAGTGAACGTCTTGCAGTACGCCATCGGCGTTGTTTGGCGGCGTGATCCCCAGGTATTCCTGATACTTCTGATTCCAAGCGTCGGGCAGATCCTTCGGTTTCAGGTCGCCGGAGATCAATGCCTGTTCCAGTTCAAAGCGGATGATGATGTGTAGGTTGTAAGTCACTTCGTCCGCTTCGACGCGGATCAAGCTAGGCTCGACCGTGTTGACGGCGAAGTGGAAGGCGTTGACGTCGAAATCCGACAACGCTTCGGGAAACGTCCGCTGCAGTTCACCATAAAAGTGCTGGCAGAAAGGCAGGCTGCGTCCGACCATGTTCTCCCACATCCGCGATTGCGATTCGTGGATTCCTAGCGAGACATACGTTCCCGGCGGCAAACCGAATTGGTCACCACGCAGTCCCTGGTCGTAGATCCCGTGTCCCGCTTCGTGCAGCGTTCCGTACAGTGCTCCCGGAAACCAGTGCGCGTCGTAACGCGTTAGGATTCGGCAATCGCTTGGTCCCAGGCTGGTGCAGAACGGATGCGAGGTCTCGTCCAACCGGCCTCGGGTGAAATCGAAACCGACAGCTTCGGCAGCCTGCTTGCAAAACGCACGCTGTGCGTCGACGGGAAAGTTTCGTCGCAGCAGATCGGTGTTGGGTTGAGTCTTCGAGTCGCGGATCGCCGCGACTAACGGAACCAATTCGCTGCGCAGGTCGCGAAAGACTTCGGTCAATTGTTCCGACCTAGCGTCTTCTTCGTATTCATCCAACAGCGCGTCGTAAAGATTACCGCCGTCGGCCAATCGCTCGGCCGATTCGATCTTGAGGCGAATGATCTCTTCCAAGGCGGGCAAGAACGCTGCGAAGTCGTCCGCTTTGCGAGCATCTTCCCATCGCTGCTGCCCGACAACGGTGGCTCGCGAAAGCGCTTCGACCAGATCCTGCGGCAGCTTGCACGCCCGCTCAAAATCGCGACCGATGCGATGGATCGTCGCCCCCGCGTCGCTGTGTCGATCGCTGGCCAGTTCACTCTGCTGCAATTCCGCAATCCAATCTCCCATCTGCGGATCGGTGCGGCGACGATGCGTCATCCCGGCCAGATACGTCACCTGATCGGCGCGGTAGGCTCGGCCACCGGTCGGCATGTACGTTCGCTCATCCCATTCCAGGTTGTAGCTGATCGATTCGAGCAGTGCGGTTTCACGTGTGAATTTCGCAAGTTGATCAAAGGTTTCGTTGCCATTCATTCGGAAGTGACTCGTTGGACAAGAGGCTCGAAAATCAGTGTGGAAAGCATCCGGCGCCGCCGGTGGATCGATGCGCAAGTCTAAAACCTGGCTCGCCCGCTGGCAATCGAGATGCGATCCGTCGCATCAACAACTATGCTAGACTGGGCAATTATCAGTGGCCCCGTCTGGTATCAGTCAATGTCGGTTCGCGGTGGCCATCGCGATCGGAAATTTTTTTGTATCACCCCACGAAATTCTTCATGCCGATGAAAACTCGCCCTCTTTTTTTGCTGCTGACACTTTGGATCGTCCCTCTCGCAGCGCTCGCCGCAACGGCTGATCAGCCGCATCCCAACATCGTCTACATTTTGTTGGACGATGCGGGCTACGGCGATCTTTCCTGTTATGGGCAAAAAAAATTCGAAACGCCTAACATCGATCGACTGGCGGCTGAGGGGATGAAGTTCACGCAGCACTATTCCGGAAGCACGGTCTGCGCTCCGACGCGTTGTTGCCTGATGACAGGTGTTCACACGGGGCACGCTTATGTGCGTGGGAATCGCGAGATCAAGCCGGAGGGCCAAGCGCCGATGCCAGCCGATATCGTGACGCTGCCGCGTTTGTTGAGTGCAGCTGGATACGAAACCGGCGCGTTTGGAAAGTGGGGACTCGGCGGGCCGGGATCGGCGAGCGATCCGGCTGAACATTTTGATCTGTTCTACGGCTACAACTGCCAGCGGGAAGCTCACAACTATTATCCCGATCATCTCTGGAAGAATCGCCAACGCGTTCCCTTGGACGGCAAGGCCTATACCGCCACGATGATCGGCGACGAGGGGCTCGACTTCATTCGCGAGAACAAAGACCTGCCCTTCTTTGCGTTTTTTCCCGTCGCGATCCCGCACGCTGCGATGCATGCGCCGGAGTCCTATATCGCTCCGTTCCGCGAGAAGTTTCCTGAGTTTGAAAACAAGATCGGCAAGTATGCCGGTCCCGAAGTGAAAAATCCGATCGCTGCGTTTGCTGGCATGATGACGCTGGTCGACGAACAAGTCGGACAGATCATCGCGCTATTGAAAGAACTCGATCTGGACGAGCGGACGATCGTAATGCTCAGCAGCGACAACGGTCCGCATCGCGAAGGCGGTCACGATCCCGACTTCTTCGACAGCAACGGACCGTTCCGCGGATACAAACGCGACCTGTACGAAGGAGGCATCCGCGCTCCGCTGATCGCCCGTTGGCCCGGCAAGATCTCGCCCGGTTCGACCTCCGATCTCATCTCCGCTCACTGGGATATGTTGCCAACCTTTTGCGAGCTTGCCGGAGCCAAGACTCCCGACGGGATCGATGGTATTTCGCTGGTTCCCACGCTGTTAGGCGATGACGATAAACAAGAACCTCACGAATTTATGTACTGGGAATTCCATGAGCGTGGCGGCAAGCGAGCGGTTCGTTTTGGCGACTGGAAAGCTGTCCAGTTGAACCTGAACAAGAAGCAGCGAGGCGAGATCGAGCTCTACCATCTACCTAGCGATCGCGGCGAACAGAAGAACGTCGCCGCAGAGCATCCCGAACTCGTCGCCAAAGCGAAAGCGATCATGTTGTCGGCGCATCAGCCATCGGAACATTGGAAGTTCAAAGGAGGCAAATAGTTTCGGCGACATGGCAAATCGCTCGTCAAACGAAGTTGGAACACTAATCTTCGCTGATATTCACTGATCCCGATACGAACGGTTTAGGGGGACCAACAAGCTGAACAAGCAATTTCAATAGTTGAGGCTATGTTGTTAGTGTCGATCAGTGAAGATCAGCGTTTGTAAAATGCAGCTGGTTCGGTTCCTCGAATCCGCGTTGCTCGAATGCAAGACGCTTCGGTCAGCGGGCAGGCCAGTCGGCGTGTCTTTTCATCGCGTTCGCTATACGCGTTGATTGTTCGAGGCGTGTGGGGGGCGAACAGCGGAACACTAATCTTCGCTCATCTTCACTAATTCAGATGCATGTGGTTTAGAGGGGTCAGCGATCTGAATAAACAAGTGCAAATAGTTGAGGCCATGTTATTAGTGTCGATCAGTGCAGATTAGCGTTTGTAAAATGCAGCTGGTTCGGTTCCTTGGATCCGCGTTGCTCGAATGCAAGACGCTTCGGTCAGCGGGCAGGCCAGTCGGCGTGTCTTTTCATCGCGTTCGCTATACGCGCTGATTGTTCGAGGCGTGTGGGGGGCGAACAGCGGAACACTAATCTTCGCTCATCTTCACTAATTCAAATTCAAACGGTCTTGAAGGGCCAGCGATCTGATTTAGACGGTTAAGGCAGTGCTGTTAGTGTCGCTCAGTGAAGATCAGCGTTTTCAAAGTGCAGCTGGTTCGGTTCCTTGGATCCGCGTTGCTCGAATGCAAGACGCTTCGGTCAGCGGGCAGGCCAGTCGGCGTGTCTTTTCATCGCGTTCGCTATACGCGCTGATTGTTCGAGGCGTGTGGGGGGCGAACAGCGGAACACTAATCTTCGCTGATCTTCACTGATCTTCACTGATTCAGATGCACGTGGTTTTGAGGGGCGAGCGATCTGAATAAACAAGTGCAAATAGTTGAGGCCATGTTATTAGTGTCGATCAGTGCAGATTAGCGTTTTCAAAAAAACGGCTCGCTGCTTCTCCCGTCGAGGTCCCGCTGGAGTACTCGTTGCCTTACTTCAGATAGGCGTCGAGTTTTTGACGGTCGTCTTCGGTCAATGGCGCAAATCGAATCTGAACCCTTGGCAGAGCTGCCTTCAGTGTTTCGATATCCGCTGCCGAAAGATAGGTCCGATCGATCTTTAGCCGCTTCAGGCGAGGCAGTTTCGCCAACTGTCGCAGCGCCGGCAGATGGAAATCAGCTTCACCGATCTCCAGCGTTTCCAGCGTCTTGATACTCGACAATGCATCCAGCGATGCATCGCTCAAACTCAGCGGCGCATCACCTCGCTGTGGCAAACGTTGTCCTAAGTTCAGGGTCGTCAGGTGAGGTAGCTTGGCGATCTCCGCATTGCTTGATTCGGTCCGGTAGGTATGCCAGGTTCGCAGCTGACGCAGGTTGGTCAGCGTGGCGATGGCGCGGAAACCGTCATCTCCCATCGACATCCCCGCCACGGTCAGGCTCTCCAGATGGGGCAGCTCGGTCCAAGCAGAAAACCCTTCTCCCGTGAAGCCTTTCTTTCGAAACGAAAGATGAAAGAAGCTAACACGCTTGAGTCGTTTTAACTCGGCAAGCTTCGCCAGTCCCGCGTCGCTCAACTGTGCTCCGTCGAGCGACAGCGACTCCAATTCCTGCAGCCCCACCAAAAATCCAACGGTCTCATCGTTCAAACCCTTTGCTCCGCCGTAGGCAGTCAACTTTTTCAAGTGCGTCAGGCTGCCGATCTCCTGCCATTGCTGGCTCTCCAATCGCTTGCTGTCGCGAAACGTTAGTTCCACGATCCGATCGGCATTCAGCACGACGCTCGCTCCCAAAGCTTCCAGCCGACGTGCGGTGGCCGCTTCGGTGTCGGCGTGCAATGGAGTCGATTGAGCAAGCAAAATAGCGACAAACATCGCCAAGCAATGGAGTTTCATTGTCCGCCTTTTCATTGAGCGAACCTTGATGAGCTTATTTTGAATCGACCAGCAGCGCCGATAGGACTTGGGCGTAGACGCGGTGCCCGAAATCGTTGGGATGGTTGACTCCGTTGCCCGTCAGGTCGGCGTCTTTTTTGCGTTTGAAAAACTCTTCCCAAACGCTGGTCATGTCGGCAAGTGCGACTCCGGGTTCGCAGAGCGATGCCAAGGTGTCGCGGTATTGCGGGAAGACATCGTGGTTCAACCGGATCCAGTCGCGATTGCCCAGCATCGTGGCGACCAAAATGAACTCGGCCTCGGGCAACTGGGCTCGCGTCTTGGCAATCATCTCGGCCGTGTTCTTGCCGTAATTTTCCGCGGAGATGCCGGCCGAATCGTTCATCCCAAAAGCGATGATCACTAGATCGGGCTTGTGCGATGCGACCTCATCGATCATCGACACGCCCCACGGCGTCGCTTTGCCGCCGATCGACAGATTGGTCAATGTGATGTTGGGCGAATAGTGCGTCTTCAGGTGTTGCAGCAACAGATCTTGGTAAGCGGGTTGAAACGGCGCGCCCCCTCCCCAGCCCGAAGCGTTGCAGCCGGTCGAGATGCTGTCGCCAAGCAACACGATCGACAACGGTTTTTCATCGCGCAGCTTTCCGATCGTGGTCGGCAGCGCCGCCGGATCGAACTTCGGCGCCGCCACGGGCCAGTTCTTCTCCGAGGCTTTGTAAGTCACCAGGGTTTGCATTTGGTGATATTCCAATGTGGCACCAAACAGGATTTCGCCGTTGCCATCGCGATGCGTTAGTTGATGACGTTGCGATTTCGCCGGCCGACGCAGTTCTTCGGGGAGCGTCGTGACGATCCGCGATCCGGCGGGAACAACGATCTCGCGCGTGCCCGGTTTGAAGTGATAATCGGTTCCCTCGCGATAGGTGATCTCGCCCGATGAACTCTTCACCGATTCGATCTCCGCGATCGGAAACAGCAGCGAACCGCGAGCCTCTCCCGTTTTCGCGTCGCGAACAAACAGCACCGACTCTCCTTCGATTCGGTCGCCAACCCAAAACGGTTGCAGCGCCGCGGGAGTATATTTCCACGTCGACGTCTCTTCCGCCGAAGTCTCGCCGGTCCGAAATGGATTGCAAACAAGAAGGATAACGATTGGCAGCAGCTTGATTTTCATCGGCTCTCAAAACGGTTGGATCGCCAGCGACAGCGGTGTCTAATCGCCCACTGGCAGCGTTGGGGGTGGGGGAAAGTGTCGACGATTATCGTAACTACAAATCGCGCGACGTGCCGCATGCAGCGGAGGAGAGGTTCCTGAAGCGTTTAGTCGCGTGCCGCCCGTTGAACGGCCAGTTCCCATCGTCGGAAGTCACGCGGGGCGTTGCCCACGCGGTTAAACGATTTATGTTTGGCGGCGCTGGAGTCGAGGCTTCAGCCGACCGCGTGCGGAACGGGGAAACACTATTCAAACGAAACGTGGGCCTCTTGCCACCAAGCTGTCCATTTTTCGGTGTCGTCACCAAAGTTCTGTTGAGTCAGTTTCTCGAGTCCGGCAGCTGCGGCGGCGCGGACGCGGGCGTCGCGATCTTGCAAGGCGACCAACAGAGCTTCGACCGCGACGGGATCTTTTACGTTTGCTATCGCTCGCGCCGCGGCGATCCTCAACAGCGGCAGCCGCGCCTTTAGCCCCGCCAGATGCGGCAGCAGTTTCAGGCTCGCCAGATCGGCAATCTTATCGCCAGCCTGTCCGTCGGCGGCCTGTTGGCGGATCGCATCGACCATCACCATGATGTCGTTGACCGACTGGGGAATCTCGAGTTTTGGCAGCTCGATTCCCGCCGGGATCAGACTCTCCAAAGTGCTCCCCGCACGCAGCTCCTCCGCCGTCGGCAGTTTGCCGCCACGCAACACGTTCAGTTTCAGCAAGGCATCGAGCTTGGCGCGATCGGCGGGGTCCAAGGTTTGCACCTCCGCATGGGCCTGAGCCCGAACGGCGGGATCGGCGGAGAAGATGCCGCGAGCGGATGCTTTTGCTTCGACCGATACATCGACCTCTGCAAGCGACGCCGCGCCGGCCGCTTCGGCCTCTTTCAATAGATCGGCTGCGGCTTGCAGGTCGGTGCTGGCGACTTGGAATGTCGCTTGCAATTTGCTAGGGGAGACTCCTGCCCGGTCGATCCAGATCGCCGATTGGTAGGCCCAAATCGAAAGGTCGCCACGAACCGATAAGATCCGCTGGCAGCGTGGTTCGACAGCGCCGATGATAAACGCCTGACCGGCCGGCGGTGAATTTTTGTGGTAGTCGATGCAGACGACTTGAATCAGAAAGCCCTGCTCGCTGGAGTCGTTCAGTTCGATCGCGGCGGTGCGGCGATAGGTTCCCTGAGCCGTTAGCTTTCCCTTCAGTCCAACCGCCGCCAGACGCTGGACGTCGCCCCCTTGAGGCAGAAAAAGCGTACCGGGCGTGACCTTCAGTTGCAGGTCTCCGGCAGTTTGCTTCCGCAGATAGAGCTTCATGCGATCCCCCATCGCGCCGCCGAGAAAATCGATCCGGACACTCACCGCTCCCGATTCGATAGCGGCGTGCAATTCCAGTTGTCGCGTCTCGGCAGACGCTGGCAATGCGAAAAGTCCAAGCCATGCCAAGGCGAAACGGATTACAAACTTGATCGAAAACATCGGTTCACTCGGTGTTGGAAGATTGGAATTCGGCGGCGATCGATTGTACCGCATATCGGTGGGTTGCCAAACATCCGCAATAGGTAAACGCAGCGTCGGCAATCACGCTCGAATCCAGGTTGTCGCGGAAGAGAAAATTTGCACGGCCGCGATACTGCCACGATTCGCTGGCTATAATCGACCACCCGCAAGAAAAATCTTCCCACCACCATCACTCAACCCACCTGGAACTACGCCATGCGTCGATTTTCTGCTCTCCGCAGCCATGCCATGCTGCTCGCGTTCGCTCTACCCATTTTTCTCTCCACCGCTTCGCTTGCTGCCGCCGAAGGTTACGCCGTAAGTGTCGCCGCCGATCGCGACGATGCGATCTACGATTCGGGAGAGGCGGCTGCGTTTGTGATCTCCGTCACACGCGGCGACCAGCCTGTCACCGACGGCAAGCTGACCTATGTTGTCGACGATTTTTTGCGGAGCGGCAAAAGCGGAGGTTATCCCGAAGGCGAGGCTTCGCTCGATGGAAAGCCAGTTCGCGTGGCGGTGAAGTCGGACAAACCGAATGTCTTGCGTTGCCAAGTCACCTACACGCCAGCCGAGGGCAAGCCGATTCGCAGATTGGCGGGGCTCGCGTTTTCGCCGACTGAGATCGAGCCGAGCATGCCGGTCCCGGATGACTTCGACGCCTTCTGGGCCGACCAGAAACGTCAGCTAGCCGAAGTTGAGATCACGCCGACGCTGACGCCAGTCGAACAGAAGAACAACAAAATCGCCTGCTTTGACGTTCAAGTTCCCTGCTTGGGCGGCGCTCCGGTCTCGGGATATTTTGCCAAACCGGTAGCGGCGGAAGAGAAGAGTTTGCCGGCGATTCTGTGGGTTCATGGAGCGGGCGTGCGAAGTTCGTCGCTGTACGCCGCAACCAAAGGGGCCAACGCGGGGATGCTGTCGATGGACATCAATGCTCACGGAATTCCCAACGGCAAGCCCGCTGAATTCTACGCTCAACAGAGCGGCGGTCCGCTGAAGAACTATCGTTTTGCTGGCCGCGACAGCCGTGACACCATCTACTTTCGCGGGATGTTCTTGCGACTGGTTCGCGCGATCGACTTTCTGACGATGCAACCGGAATGGAACGGCCGCGAAGTGATCGTGATCGGTCACAGCCAAGGGGGCGGCCAAGCGTTGGTCGCTGGCGGATTGGATCCACGCGTGACCTTGATCGCGTCGGGCGTGCCGGCGATCTGCGATCACACCGGAAACGTCGCCGACCGCGTCAACGGCTGGCCGAAACTGGTTCCCAACGGGCCCGATGGAAAGCCTGAACCGGCGGCACTGGAAGCTTCTCGCTACGTCGACTCCGTCAACTTCGCCTCGCGCTGCAAAGCCGACGCGATCATGAGCGTCGGTTTTGTCGATGTCACCTGTCCGCCGACTAGCTGTTACGCGGCGTACAACGCCTTGTTGGGCGAGAAGACGATGATCAGTGAACCTTTGATGGGGCACAACGCTCCGAAACATATCCACAAAGCGTTCTTCGATCGCGTGCTCCAGCACGTCGAACAAAGCCAACCCGCAGCGGCCAAGTAGACCGCCGCGGGCAATCGGATCGATCGTCTGGCGTTTACCACCAATGCCGTTCAACGAAGCGTAGTGGACGAGGTTACGAGCTGTCGATTACCCACAAGTCATTGGTCTGGTCCGAAGGCTTGCCAGCAGAGGGCGAAGTCGAGCATTCGCCGCGTGCCTCGCCAGATCACTTCGGCTCCCGGCGGACCGTCGCCTTCGCGGTGATTGTAGCCGCCAAGGGTCGCAAGGACCGGGATGAATTGTGACAGCTCAGGAGCTTGCTTTGGGGGAGCCGTCTTTTCCACCACTTTCCAGACCGACTTCCATTCCGCTTCGCTGAAGACGACATCACAGGGAAGCTCTGGACACTCGCGGCCTAAGAAGGTCACAAACATGATCCGCCATGCGATCACTTTGTAAAACATCAACGCGCGGATCAGTCGGTCTCTCGCTTCGAGTTGAATCTCTTCGACCCGGCAGCCAGTTTTGAAAACTCGAAAGAATACTTCGATTGGCCAACGAGCCACATACAAATCCACAATCCGCAGCGTCTGGGAAATCGTGTCGACCGGCAGAGAACTCAGTAACAGCCAGTCGACTTCGGTTCCGTCGCCTGGGCCATCGATCTCGCTCACCCAAACGACACTGATCTCGACCGGCGGCATCGAAGACTGCTTGTTGTGTGGCGCACGAAGAGTCATCCGCTTCGCTCGAATTTCTAACTTCGCAGTGCGTGCTTCACGGCCGGGGTGTTGTTTGTTTCCTGATCCTTTGGTTCGCTCGGGCGTTTGGGGAAGCTGGACTTCGCGGTAAGCGACCGGCTGGGCGGATGCGATTTCGGCACGCATTTTCTTATAAGCCGCAGGCCCGCCATCGGGGTCTTTCTCCGGCAACGAGCGTTTTCGCTGCGAGCGAATGACGAACTGAGCCGGTGTTTCATGCTGATCGGCTTCGACGAAAATGTCGTAGATGTCTCCTTCGCGATCGGCCAGCGAAACGATCTGAGTTTCAGGACATTTTCCGGCGATCTCGCAGGCCTTGCGGTAACCATCGAGCCATCGTTGCCCTTCGCCGGTGTGTAGGGGTTGGCCTTCTCGCTTCTTGCTGGTGCCGAGCGCTTCTTTGTCGCGATCGTAGAACTTAACACCGACCACCCCGAGACAAAGTTTCTCCGGCGTGAAGGCGATGTGGGAATGATCGTAAAGTCCACGGCGGCCTAAGCGATCGAGATTGCGGACGCCTTCGGGCGGATGCGCGGTGTAGTCCAGTTCGGTGGTATCTTGTGCGATGCAAACGGTGTCTTGGGCTTTGATTCGTTGGAGTGTCTTTTCAGCGTGAGCCCCGAGAATGGCTTCGGGATCGACGTTGGGGTTATCCAATAGACGGTAGGCGGCTTTGGTTTCGTCCCAGCCACTGCAAGCTTCGTTGATACTGGCCGAAGGGTTGGCCGCCAGCGAGGCGAGCAACGCTTCGGCTCGATCGTTGAGACGTTTGTCTCCAAGTTGAATATCTTGAAATTCGTATGCGATACTGGTCGGTTGCATGCTTTCACCTTGAGATTTCATTGTGCAAAATGAAATACTACAAGCGCAAATACCGTGCCAAAACGAGCTATTTTTGCGGCGACTTGTGGGTAATCAACAGGAGGTTACGAGTCCTTTTGCATCAGGCCAAATCGCTGGGACTCGTAACCTCGTCCACTACATCCCGCCGCTAATTCTTTCGACGGTCCGAGGCTCCTTCGTTGAACGGTATTGCGTTTACCACAGCGGCAGACGGTTCGGGCGGGACCAACGGATGCGAGCCAGCAGCACATCGCCGCGGTAGCCGTTCCACGGCATCCATTCGCCGACAGTGATCCACGATTCGTCGGGGCTGGCGTGGGTTACGTGGAAGTTGCCCATCAAAGCAACTTTTTTGGGATCGTTCACTCCATCGCCGACCAGCGGCAACGCAACTTGTTCGGTCTCTCGGATCAGACATTGTCGCTCGACATCGACCTGAGCGACCCACAGCGGTGCACGCCAACGCATGACGTTAGCGTTGGAATCGTCCTGGCGAGTGTAGACAAGAAACAGTCCGTCGCTGTGTGTCAGCCAGTGTTGTTGCGTCGTCGACATTCCGATCGGCGTGCCGTCTTCCCATGCCCACGCCTTTTTAGGCGACCAGTTCAGCCCGTCTTCGCTGCTGCTGACATATCCGTGATCGTCTTCGGCGCGGATCGTCATCCAGAACTTGCCATCAAACTCGGTCACGCTTGGTTCCAGCAGTCCGCGGCCGTGGCGGTTCTCTAGCGGCGGGCCGATTTCACGCATCGTCAGTTGGTCGCCGTCGTAAGCCGCGTGGACACCAGCGACCATCCGGTTCATCTCTCCGGGCCCAAAGGTGAACGACATCTGGACGTCGCCGTTGGGCAACACGACGCGTTGACCACATCCATTGGAGTAGATGGAGGTGTTGCGTGGATCCTCCCATTCGAGGATCTTGCGTTGCGACCAAGTGCCATCGGCGGCGCGGGTGGCATAAACGGGATAGCGCGACAGCTGCTCCTTCCGAGCAAAATATTTGCCTTTGTAAAAGACGACGTGCCCAAGGGCGAGGACCGAATTCGATTGTGGGTGGTACTGCGGAACGACGTCGCAGACCGCAGCTTTCAAGTCGTCGCTACGGCCGGGAATTGGATCGCGTCCCAACGCTGGAATCGGTTCGGGATCGCTCCACGTCTTCCCCAGATCGGTCGACGTCGACCAACAGACAGGGCCGAAATAGTCCGACCCGCCGATCTCTTGAATCGTCATCAGCGCGATCGGTTTGCCATCGGGGCCCGGCATCATGCAGACTCGAGGATGAAACCAAGTTGCTCCCTTGCCATCGCGATTCTCCCACAGGGTTTGCTTGGAGATCGAAGCGATCAGCGGTTCGTCGGCGCGGGCAAGCGTCGCCAAGTTCGCTCCCATGCAAATTGCGATTATGATGGCAATCCGCAGATAGTGCTTGGGGAGAACGGATAAACTTTCGGTAGACATCTTGTGTTCCTCATAGTTGTTTTGGTCATCGGCAATCCAACGTTGGACGTTTTAAATTATGGCAACATTGTATCGAATGATTTTGGTTAGTAGGTCGTTTCGTGGATCGATGGTTTGGAGTCTCGCGGCGGCAATCGCGATCGTTGCCGCGCCGATTCCTCGGGGCTACGGCGACGAACCGCCAACGCGCGAAGAGGCGGTGGAAGCCATGCATCGCGCCGTTGCCTTCTTTCGCGATCAAGCATCGGCAGGGGGCGGGTATGTGTTTCGTTGGAGCGAGGATCTTTCGCTGCGAGAAGGCGAAGGCAAGGTTGGCGATTCGACAGCCTGGATCGAACCGCCGGCAACGCCTGCGGTTGGGCTGGCCTATCTGAACGCGTACCGTTTGACCGACGATCCGATCCTGTTGGATGCGGCGCGGCAAACCGTTGCGGCTTTGATCCAGGGACAAATGGTTTCGGGCGGATGGGGCGAAAAGATCGAGTTCGCACCGCGCGATCGGGCTCGATATGCGTACCGTGTCGATTCGAAGGATGTTGGCAAGCGACGCAACACCAGCACGCTGGACGATAATAAAACGCAGTCCTCGTTGCGATTCTTGATGCAGTTGGACAGCGCGCTGGAATTCCGCGATGCCAAGTTGCACGAAGCAGCTCGGTTCGGCTTGGACCGCGTCCTGGACGCTCAGTATCGCAACGGAGCGTGGCCCCAGCGATTCGATGGACCAAACAATCAGGCCGAAGTTCCTATCGTCCAGGCGAGCTATCCATCTCAATCGCCCAAGACATATCCCAAACAGAAATACGATTCGTTCTACACGCTCAATGACAACACGCATTGCGACGTGATCGCCACGATGTGGGAGGCTTGGGATACCTACCAAGATCCGCGTTACAAAGAGGCAGCGGTGCGCGGCGGCGACTTCCTACTGCTTGCTCAGATGCCGGAACCACAGCCCGGTTGGGCGCAACAATACGACTATCAGATGCATCCGGTTTGGGCTCGGAAATTTGAACCGCCATCGATCTCCGGGGGCGAGTCGCAACGAGCGATGCAAATGTTGTTGCACCTGTTTCGTCGGACTGGCGACAAGCGTTATCTGCAAGCGGTGCGGACCGCCCTGCCCTACTTCAATCGCTCGCTGCGCGAAGACGGGCGGTTGCCGCGATTCTTGGAATTGCAGACCAATCGTCCGTTGTATCTGACCCGCGATTACGCGGTAACCTACAACGACAACGATCTGCCAACGCACTACAGTTTTGTTGTGAAGGCGAGGCTCGATTCGATCGAAAAGGAACTTAACAGGCTGGAATCGTTGCCGCCGGACCAGCTATGGCCCCCCGGCAAAAGGAAGTCGCCTAAGATGAGCGACGCCTTGGCGAAGGCGGCATCACAACGGATCGATTCGCTTGACCAACGTGGAGCCTGGGTGGAGAAGGGGAAACTAAAGACGCACGCCCAGACGCCTGGGGGGCGGATTATTTCGAGCGCAACGTTTATCAAGAATCTGAATGTGTTGGCGGAATATGTCGCCGCGGCCAATCGCTAGGTTCCCACGCTGCAGCGATGGTTTGCTATAACGTCCATCGCACGGATGCGTGCGTTTGATCTCCGACTAAACTTGATGAAAACAATGCCCGACGCTTCCGAACCGATCGATCCGTATCACAAGTGGTTGGGGATTCCCAAGTCGCAACAGCCGCCGACGCATTACCGCTTGCTGGGGATCGAACCGTTTGAGGATAACCCCGACGTGATCGACGCGGCGGCCAGTCGCCAGGTCGCCTATCTGCATCAGCTGACTTCGGGGCCCCATCGCCGCTTGACTCAGAAGTTGATGAACGAGATCGCTCAGGCGCGTCGCGTGCTGATGGATGATGAGTCGCGGGAGAATTACGATGCGCAGCTGCGCGATCGCCCGGCGGAGAATCCTGCGTCACCAAAGCCAGAAAACAAGATCGACTTTGGCACCTTCCCCGCGATCGACTTCGGCGAGAAGAAGACGCGAAAGCCTATCGATACGGATTCATTTGCGGTCGTCACCGACCAATCGAGCGAAGAACCAGCGGCCAGCATTGGCGATTCGGGGTCGCCACGTCCGCGAGGCGGAAGAGCCCCCAAAGCGTGGTGGCAGAAGAATGATTGGCGGATCCATCTGGGGATCTCCGCCATTTCCGTCGCGATCTTCGTCGTCTATCTGCTGTTCTGGGGCCCTGGATCGAACAAGCGGTTTGTTCCCGAGGGAAGCTTTGAACAACCCAAGATCCAAAACTTCGACGACAAATTTATCGATTAACGCGGCGACAGACTTCTCGCCGCGTCGTTAAGTGTCGCTTGGTCTATTTGAGCTTCAGTTGATCGATCGAACGGGCGGCGACGGAGGTCTTCGTTTCGACCAGCGTCTCGTTCAGCCGAGCGCGATATTCCATCATGCTCTCAGCACCTTCGAAGCCGACGACGGTCTCGTCCCAGTCCAACTGCTTGCTGAGTACGCGGCCGGCATCGATGTCGAACTTGATCGTGCCGTTGCTCAACTGTTGAACGACTTGCGATTTGACTTTGGGATCGCTGATCGGCGTGATCGGTTGCGATTGGACGGTGATCGTTGCGACGCCGGTTTGCACTTTTTTAAGTGTATAGAGTTCGCGGACGTCGATCCGTTTGACCTGGCCGCCGGCGAGACGCGCGTGCGTTTGGCGTGGCACAGCCCAGGTATCGCCAACTTTGATCGCCTTAGGTGGCAGCGGCATGGTCAAACCTCCCATGCCCAAATTGGCTTTGGTGCCAGCGTGACTCTCGCGTTCTTTTTCCTGTCCCTGCCCGTTGATGCTAACGGTGGTCAACGGTTTGCCCAACGTCGCTTTGACAGCTTCGAATTGGTAGGGTGGATCCTCGCCCGACTTGCTGTCCCAACGGACCTCGTCGGCCTCGCCGATCTTCTGGCTCAGTTCGGTGTCTTGAACCATGTGGACAAAGGTCATTTGGCCGGTTGCCGGATCGACCGATTCGACGTTCCAGACCTTGGTGCTCAGACTGCGGACATTGGTCAATTCGTCTTTGCCACGAATCCGCGTCTTCGTCTTGGCGACGTGGGTGACTTGGTACTGCAGCGTCTCGCCTGCTTTTAATTGGTAGTGCAACAGATAGGCTGGTTCGGCTTGCACCGCGGGGCTCGCGTTGTTGGTCTGTTGAGCACCAGCAGATCCAACGAGCACGGCCAACAACAAAGTCATTGGGAGGCTGGCGGAAAAGGCGGTTCGAGTCATGAGTGCATTCCTTGCAAAGCAATTGAGGCGGGAAACATCCAATGTTTTCAGTTGGGAAGCATAATGAAAATGGCCGATTTTGGGCAACCCAGATCTGTGGAACGCCGCGTCGCAGGTCGGCGACCATCCGACGATCGCATCACGCAACGATGAACGATCGGGCAACCATGCGTCCCGGCGGGAGTGGTTATACTGGCCGCCGGCCCCCTTCACGTTTCCCCTTCCGACACAGCGGAGCACTCTCCCAATGCTATCTCGCACTTGCAATGTGGTTTTTCTTACCTGGCTGCTCGCCTCTGTTGTCAACGCGGCCCAGCCAAACGTCGTGATCCTGTTGGCCGACGATCTTGGGTTTCGCGACGTCGGTTGTTACCAGGGGCCAGTGCAAACGCCGACGATCGATTGCTTGGCCGCTGGCGGAGTGCGGTTCACCGATTTCTATTCCGGCTGTGCTGTCTGTTCCCCGTCGCGAGCGACGCTGTTGACCGGACGCCATCACATCCGCGCCGGGGTTTACAGCTGGATCCACGATGAGAGTCAGAACTCGCATCTGCGAACCCGTGAGGTCACCCTGGCCGAAGTGCTTCGCGAAGCCGGCTACGCGACAGCCCATGTGGGCAAATGGCACTTGGGGCTGCCGACCGACCAACGGAAGAAACCGACGCCAGACGAGCACGGTTTTGATCATTGGTTCGCGACTTGGAACAATGCTAGCCCTAGCCATCGCGATCCCGACAACTTCATCCGCAACGGTAAACCGGTTGGGAAATTGGAGGGGTATTCGTGCCAATTGGTCGCTGACGAAGCGATTCGCTGGCTCGACGAACGCCCCGATGCGAAGCGTCCATTCTTTCTGAACGTCTGGTTTCACGAGCCTCACGCACCGATCGCTGCACCGCCAGAGCGTGTCGCGACGTATGGCGAACCGAAAGACCGAGCGGCCGTCTACTCTGGCACGATCGACAACACCGATCGTGCGATCGATCGGTTGCTGAAGAAACTTGCCGAGGTCGACGCGGTCGAAAACACGTTGATCATCTATGCGTCGGACAACGGCAGCTATCGCGACGATCGCACCGGCGGGCTCCGCGGTCGCAAGGGAATGAACTGGGAAGGCGGGATTCGCGTGCCGGGAATCTTTTCTTGGCCCGGAAAGATAAGCTCAGGTGTGACGAGTGAACCCGCTGGTTTGGTCGACGTGTTGCCGAGCGTTTGCGGATTGTTGGGCCTGCACCCACCGGCCGGCGTGCATCTGGATGGCACCGATCTTTCGCCACTGTTGACCGGCAAGACCGACGCGATCGCGCGGCAGCAGCCGCTGTTCTGGCATCTGCAGAAATCGCGTCCGATCGTCGCGATCCGCTCGGGAGATTTCAGCCTCGTCGCCGACCCGGCCTACGACCTGCCGACGACGAACATGTTCCAGGAGAGCTGGATTCCGCAAATCCGCAGCGGTGGGTATACCAATTATCGGCTGTACCACCTGCGGCGCGATCCGGGGCAAACGACCGACGTCGCCGCCGAACACCCGGAAGTGTTTGAATCGATGCGCCGGCAATTGCTGCAGATCAATCGCAGCGTGATGGCTGACGGAGCGGATTGGCATCTGGGGCCGGTCGACGACACCGCGGCCCGATAACGTTTGTCATGAGATCGATTTCGTGAAATGGGGCCCTAGTTATGAGTGGCTCTTTGCCGCGCACTGTCTGCTCGACAACCGCTGTGTGAGATTCGACGACATGGTTTCACGCTGCGAACCGGCTTTTTTTCGCGTCGTTGAGGCATCGGCCGCAAGCTTGCATTAGAATGGCAGCACTCCCCCCTGTTCTCCGTCCCACCTCTCCCTTTGTGATGCCACTGCCATGCGTTTTGTCCCGCATCTTGTCGTGCCGTTGCTGGCTCTTCTGTTTCTCACCCCGCCTGCCCTCGCTCAATCGGCTGCTGAATCCTCGGCCTGGAAGGTCCAGCAGGTGCCAGCGATTTGGAAGAAGGCGGCCGGCGGTCGCGATGCCTATTCTTGGTATCGCTGTGCCGTCGAAGTCCCCGAATCGTGGGCCGACCAAGAATTGACGCTCTTTATCGAAGGTGTCGACGACGCCCGTGAGGTCTTCTTCAATGGAACTTCGATCGGTCTGGTCGGTACGCTGCCGCCGGAATATCGCAGCGGATTGGGAGCGACGATGCGATTCCCGATCCAAGCCAATCTGGTTTCGCCGGGAGCCGCAAATGTTGTGGCCGTTCGCGTCTACCAGAACCAGGGACGCGGCGGGTTCAACGTCGCCGCACCGGTACTGTTCGGCAACGACAAGGCGATTCGGATGGCGGGCGACTGGGAGACACGCGAAGGCGATGACCTCAGCTGGGGCAAGCTGTCGACGCGAGATGAGATCGCCAAAACCGCGCGGTTCGCAAAACTGGAATCGGCCGCCGACGTCGAAGCTTCGCTGAAGAAGCTGGATGACGACGCGGGGCGTCAATCGATCGCCGACACGCTCAAGCAACTGACCCATCCCGACGACCTCGCCTTAAATGTCGCTGTGGGTGAACCGAATATCGGCCAACCGCTTTCGATCAAATGGGACGCCCGTGGGCGGATGTGGGTGATTCAGTACCTGCAGTATCCGACGATCGCGGGGCTGAAGATGATCAGCCGCGACAAGTTTTTGCGAAGCGTTTACGACAAAGTTCCGCCGCCGCCACCGCATCACTTCATCGGTGCCGACAAGATCACGATCCATGAAGATACCGACGGCGACGGCGTCTACGACAAACACAAACCATTTATCGAAGGGCTCAATCTCGCCTCGTCGGTCGCGATCGGCCGCGGCGGCGTCTATGTGCTCAACCCGCCTTACCTGCTCTTTTATCCGGATGCCGACGGCGACGATCTTCCCGATGGCGATCCCGAGGTGCTGTTGGAAGGTTTCGGTTTAGAGGATTCGCACTCGGTCGCCAACAGCTTGCGATGGGGCCCCGATGGCTGGCTCTATTCGACTCAGGGAAGCACCGTCACCGGGCATGTTCGCAAGCCGGGATCGGCGGAAGAACCGATCCACTCGATGGGCCAAGTTGTCTGGCGTTATCATCCCGAATCGGCTCGCTACGAGATCTTTGCCGAGGGAGGCGGAAACTCGTTTGGCGTCGAATTTGACTCGCAAGGACGGCTCTACTCCGGCCACAACGGCGGCGATACTCGCGGCTTCCACTACGTCCAAGGCGGTTATTATCGCAAGGGTTTTGGCAAGCACGGATCGCTCTCCAACCCCTACACCTACGGCTATTTTGAAGCGATGGGGCACGCAAAAGTCGCCCGCTTCACCCACACCTTCGTGATCTACGAAGGAGACGGATTGCCCGCGAAATATCAAGGCAATCTGTTTGGATGTGGTCCGTTGCAGAGTCATATCGTCCGCAGCGAAGTCCAGCCCGATCGATCGAGCGTACAGACGGTCGACCTTGGTTTTGCCTTGGAAAGCGAAGATAAATGGGTCCGCCCTGTCGACATTCAAGCCGGCCCTGACGGCGGGCTTTACGTAGTCGACATGTACGAGCAACGGATCGATCACGCTAGCCATTATCAAGGCCGGATCGATCGCGAGAGTGGCCGTGTGTATCGGCTGCAGGCTCCCGCTGCGAAGCCGTTCAAGATGGGAGACCTCAGCAAGTTGTCGACGGCTGAATTGGTCGACCTGCTGAAACATCCTAACAAGTGGCATCGGCAGACCGCTTTGCGCCTGTTAGGCGATCGTCGCGATGCTGCCGCCCTGCCGCTGCTGAACCAGGTGTTGAAGCAGTCCGAAGGTGTGGATGCGCTGAATGCTCTCTGGGGCCTGAATCTGTCGGGCGGATTTGACGATGCGACCGCGTCGCAGTTGTTGGGACATTCCGAACCGCTGGTTCGCGAGTGGACGGTTCGTTTGTTGGGCGACCGGTTGGTGCTGAGCGACGCGTTGGCGAAGCAACTCGCTTCGTTGGCGGCAAGCGAATCGGACGTCCGCGTTCGCAGCCAATTGGCTGCGTCGGCGCGTCGAATGCCCGCCGCCCAATCGCTGCCGGTGATCGCAGGGTTGCTGACTCACGATGAAGATGTAGACGACATCCACGTGCCGCTGTTGATTTGGTGGGCGCTGGAGGCACATTGTGAAGCTGACGGCCAGCAGGTGTTGGCGATGTTCAACGATTCCAAGATCTGGACGCGCCCGATCGTTCAACAGCATGTGTTGGAGCGATTGATGCGACGGTATGCATCGACGGGAACGCGAGGCGATCTGCTGAAGTGCGCCACGCTATTGAATCAAGCTCCCACCGCCGACCAGCGAGCGACGCTGTTGGTTGGATTCGAGAGTGCCTTCGAAGGCCGTTCGCTCTCCGGCTTGCCAAGCGAATTGTTGGATGCGTTGGCAAAATCGGGAGGTGGTTCGCTGGCGCTGCGACTGCGTCAAGGGAATGCCGAAGCGATCGAAGAGGCGTTGGCTGACATCGCCAACAAAAAGGTTCCCGCTGCGAAACGGATCGAATTGATTCGCATCTTCGGCGATATTCGCAACCCCGCGGCGCTGCCGGTACTGTTGAAAATGGCGAACCAGGAGAGCGACGAAGCGTTGGTCGGTGCGGTCTTGGCGACGTTGCAGTCGTACGATGCCGCCGAGATCGGCGAAACGATCGTCGCCGGCTTGAATAAGTACTCCGACGCCGCGACCGAAGTGGCGTTGTCGACCTTGGCATCGCGAGCGATCTGGTCGCAACAGCTGTTGTCGGCGGTCGCGTCGAAACAGATCGAAAAGGATCAGATCCCGACGGCGATCTTGCGGAAGATGTTGCTGCATCAAAACGCGGAGATTTCCGAAGCGATCGGCGACACCTGGGGCGAGATCTCGGGCGCGTCGACGGCGAACATGTTGGCCGAAATCACCCGGATCAGCGAAGTCTTGTCGCATGGGACGGGCAATCCTTATGACGGCAAGCTGCTGTACAAAGAGAGCTGTGGGAAGTGCCATCAATTGTTCGAGCAGGGAGGGGAGATCGGTCCCGATCTGACCGCCTACAAACGCGACGATGTCCGTCAGTTGTTGGTCAACGTGGCGAATCCGAACTTGGAGATCCGCGAAGGCTTTGAGAACATGATGGTGCTGACCTTCGACGGCCGGGCGCTCAACGGATTTGTCGAGGATCAAGACAATCAAGTTGTCGTGATCAAAGGTGCGGATGGCCAGCGAACGGTGATCGAGAAAGAGAACATCGATCTGATGCAGGCGAGTAAAAATTCGCTGATGCCCGAGGATCTGCTGGCCAAGATGAGCGATCAACAGCTGCGCGATCTCTTCGCCTACCTCCGCTCGACTCAGCCGCTCCCCTAGCCCGGCAGAAAGCCGACTTCGTTTAACCGCGGCCCATCGGGCCGCGCGTTTGTGTGTGGCGTGTTATGTGTTGCCCGAGTTGTTGATGGTGCGTTGCGCTTGGACGCGCGGGGCGTTGCCCACGCGGTTAAACGATTGGGATGAGGCCGCTTCGTTTAACCGCGTGCCCATCGGGCCGCGCGTTTGTGCGGCGTGTTATGTGTTGCCCGAGTTGTTGATGGTGCGTTGCGCTTGGACGCGCGGGGCGTTGCCCACGCGGTTAAACGATTGGGATGAGGCCGCTTCGTTTAACCGCGTGCCCATCGGGCCGCGCGTTTGTGTGGCGTGTTATGTGTTGCCCGAGTTGTTGATGGTGCGTTGCGCTTGGACGCGCGGGGCGTTGCCCACGCGGTTAAACGATTGGGATGAGGCCGCTTCGTTTAACCGCGTGCCCATCGGGCCGCGCGTTTGTGCGGCGTGTTATGTGTTGCCCGAGTTGTTGATGGTGCGTTGCGCTTGGACGCGCGGGGCGTTGCCCACGCGGTTAAACGATTGGGATGAGGCCGCTTCGTTTAACCGCGTGCCCATCGGGCCGCGCGTTTGTTGCCCCTGCGGTTAAACGATTGCCTGCGTTAGTGATACGTAGTCCATCCGGCCTCCAAACCTGCAAATGGTGTTACAAACTTCCAGGTTTGCTTTTTCTTTCCCTCCTTGATCGGGTTCTCCAGCACGTATGCAATCGCATCTTCGATCTCCTGCTCGGACTCTAGGAAACCGCGATACGATTTCGTATTCCATGGAGTAGGAGTGTTACCGTCGTGGCGTTTGTAGTCTGCCAGCGGATGAAGTGAGGACTGATTGAGCGATTTCGTCGCTTCACCTTTGAGAAGCCCGGCAATGTATTCCACCTTGAAACGGTGGCGGGCGATGACGAGATGGACGTGCTGAGGCAGAATTGAGCAGGCCCAAATCGTGAAGCGACTCTTATCAATCGCAACCCCAAAACCTTCTGCGACAGCCATCGCTTGTTGTCCCGACAAGATGACCTCGGGGTATTTCAATTTTGCCTTCGTTTGGTGCTGCCACCGACGTTGTGGCTGGGTTAGTTCCGTACGCTCGATCTTATTCGTCAAAGACCCCATGCGATACAGTTCCCAGGCCGCAACAAATTCCGACCAAGACCCGCGTTGGTCATTCGGGAGCCAAAAAACATACGTGCCGAAAACAACATGATATCCGTGTACCATGCGAAACGTCCCCTGCATTCGCGTTGAGACACACTTCGCGTCCGACGACGGCAGAACAAAAGGTTGTTTCACGTGTCTCGATGCTTGTAATTGTAGCGCGCCTAGCAATGGGTAGCTACGACAAGGAGTGCTGTTTGTGTGAACATGCAGTCGCTAGGTGGGACGCGCGGGGCGTTGCCCTCGCGGTTAAACGATTGGGATGAGGCCTTGCTTCGTTTAACCGCGTGCCCATCGGGCCGCGCGTTAGTGTGTGGCGTCGCGTGGAGCCCGAGCTGTTGATGGTGCGTTGTGCATGGACGCGCGGGGCGTTGCCCTCGCGGTTAAACGATTGCGATGGGGCTCGCTTCGTTTAACCGCGTGCCCATCGGGCCGCGCGTTAGTGTGTGGCGTCGCGTGTGACCCGCGTTGTTGATGGCGCGTTGCGTTTGGACGCGCGGGGCGTTGCCCGCGCGGTTAAACGATTGGGATGAGGCCGCTTCGGTTAACCGCGTGCCCATCGGGCCGCGCGTTTGTGTGGCGTGTTATGTGTGGCCCGAGTTGTTGATGGTGCGTTGTGCTTGGACGCGCGGGGCGTTGCCCTCGCGGTTAAACGATTGTGATGGGGCCGCTTCGTTTAACCGCGTGCCCATCGGGCCGCGCGTTTGTGCGGCGTGTTATGTGTGGCCCGAGCTGTTGATGGCGCGTTGAGCTTGGACGCGCGGGGCGTTGCCCTCGCGGTTAAACGATTGCGATGGGACGCTTCGTTTAACCGCGTGCCCATCGGGCCGCGCGTTTGTGTGGCGTGTTATGTGTGGCCCGAGTTGTTGATGGCGCGTTGTGTTTGGACGCGCGGGGCGTTGCCCACGCGGTTAAACGATTGCGATCGGGGACGTCTTAGATGTCGGTGCCGGCCAACGAGACGTCGCTCTTTTCTGCGTAGGGGTTGGTGCGAACCAAGCCGTTCTTGCGCGTCATCTTGCTCGCGGGGACGGTGGAAGAACCTGCGGTGCAGCTGTTGCAGTAAGGGTTTTGCTGCGGTGGGTTTACAAAGTCCGGCGCGAGTCGCCCTTGGTAGGTGCTCGGCGCGGCGACCTGTGGCAGCGATGCGAAGGGGCTAATTCCATAGGGCCGGGTGTGGCGGTTGCCATAATAGACCGGTGGGTGGAGAGCGAAGTAGGGTGGGGTCGCCACGCTGGATCGGCTCTGGATGCCGTAGGGTTGGTAGCTGCCGAAGTAGCCCAGGTTGGGATAGCCGACGGCGGATGCTGGGATCGCGATCGACCCCAACAAGAGGAACAACGCGGCGGTGAAGGTGGATTGTCGAGTCATGGTGGAGAGTTTCCTGTTGCGATACCAATGGAGAGGTCCAAGGACGCACAGCCCTTGCTTTCCTTCACGTTAGTTACGGTGGGGCCGCAATTGAAGCTTCCACCGACGATTCTGCTCTCCTTTGCCTCGATCGACCGTTGGGGTTGTAGCGATTGTGCCAAATGCATCGCGCCGCGCGGGCAGGTATACTGCAAATTCTTGCAAGTTCGACTGGCCAGTCGCCATTTGATTCTCGGGTTCCCCGAACATCAACGCTTCGTTTTTCCTACCACGCTCCCGATCCCAAGACATCCCACGCCATGAATACGACTCGACGAAGTTTGCTCACGACGACCGCTGCCGCAGCGGGTGCCCTTGCGTTTCCGCATGTCGCTGGTGCCGCGGAGCCCGCAAAAATTCGAGTCGGCCAGATCGGCACGAAGCACGCTCACGCATCGGGCAAGCTGGCTGCGATGCGGAAATTGAGCGACCTGTACGATGTTGTGGGCGTTGTCGAACCCGATGCAAAACGTCGGGAAGCGATCGCAAATACCGAAGCCTATCGCGGGCTCCGGTTCCTGACCGCGGAAGAGTTGTTGAACGATCAAGGCGTTGCCGCGGTGGCGGTCGAGACGTCGGTCGACACTTTGGTGCCGACGGCGATTCAATGTCTGCAGGCTGGAAAACACATCCATCTCGACAAGCCCGCCGGTTCGTCGATGTCGGCTTGCCGCGCGATGCATGCCGAAGCCGATCGTCGCGGGCTGACGATTCAGATGGGCTACATGCTGCGATACAACCCCGCCTTCGAGCTGCTATTCCAAGTCGTCCAAGACGGTTGGCTGGGACCGATCACCGAGATCAGCGGAATGATGGGCAAGATGGCGAGCGATCCGCTGCGGAAGAGCTTGGCGGCCTATCCCGGCGGCGGGATGTTTGAACTGGCTTGCCATCTGATCGATGCGGTGGTCACGGTTCTTGGCAAGCCCGACCGCGTGACGGCTCACAATCGCCAGACCTTTCCCGAGAAAGATAGCTTCGTCGACAACCAGTTAGCCGTCTTCGATTACCCGGCGGCGATCGCCACAATCCGCTGCAACCACCTGGATCCACTGGGCGGTCCGCGGCGCGGATTCGAGGTCGCGGGGCAGCAGGGAGCGTTTCAGATCAATCCGTTGGAACCGCCCGCGGTCCGCTTGGGACTGGACCGTGCGAGAGGTTCGTTTACCCAGGGCTTCCAAGACGTGAAGCTGGAACGGAGCAGCGGCCGCTACGACGACGAGTTCCGCGACTTGGCCAAGGTGATCCGCGGCGAAAAGGCCCTGCGATGGGATTCATCGCACGACCTGGCGGTTCATGAAGCGGTGCTTTTGGCCAGCGGCCTGCCGTTGAATTGACGCCTGGTGTGGCTAGCTCGCGTTGGCGGCGACACGTCGCAGCAGTTCGGCGGTCGCTTGCAGCGATTCCATCGGGATCGTGTGCGGTCCGTCGAATTGAATGAACTCAAAATTTGCCGACGATTCGTCGAGCAATTCGCTGAGCCACTGAGCTCCGATCATCGGCAGCACAAAATCGCTGTGCCCGTGGCTCTGCAGCGCGTCGACAGATTTCAGTCGATCGGCCGCGACGGCTTTCCACTGGGCTTCGCAGATCAGAGTCCCCGACCACTGGATCAGGCCGGCTGGCGGATTTTTTAGGCCGCGAAGCGCGACGTCCAGGGATACCATCGCGCCTTGCGAAAAGCCGCCGATCACCAAGGGAGCGTCCTTGTCGAAGTCGCCGGCGACAGCTTCGATCGTTTCGGTCAGCATCTGGCGAGCTTCTTCGATCCCCGGCGGTTCTTGGCGTCGCAGTTCGCTGAAGTCGTTCGTTTGGAACAACTCCATCAATCGCTGCATGTTCAGCGGCCACCAGGCTCGGCCGCCGGGCATTCCTTGATCGGCGAGCGAGATCGGAGCGGTCGGGAAGACAAAGCGGAACTTTTCGGCGTCATCGCCCAGCATTTCCAGGAGGTATTGTCCCAGCGGGACCAGGTCGTCGCCGGGGGCTCCAAAACCATGGCACAAGACGACGGGAATGGTTGGGGCTTCGCCACCATCGATCACGACGCACTGCAGCGGACCGATTTTTTGTTCAAGAGCTGACATCAATGATTATCTGGGGATTTGGGCAAGGGATCGGGTTTGGCGCGGTCCAGATGGCCCAGGTCACGCCCTTGGGCAACGCGGTCGCGGACCAACTGTTTTAGCACTTTAATCTCGGGAAAACCGTGATCTCGGTGGCGATCCCAGATCATATCGCCATTGAGCTCGATCACGAAGCGGCCTCCATCGGTCGGCGCCAGGGCGACTTCGTCCAATTCAGCTTCGAAGGTTGTCAGTAGTTCCTGGGCCATCCAGGCGGCTCTCAACAGCCACCGACAGCCGGTGCAGTAGCGAATTACGATACGATTATTCATGATAGGTCCGGTCCTTTGAAAAACTCTTTATCCGAAAGAGCTATGATCCGAAGGGATTATGTTATAGTGTAAGCCCCTGTTTTATGATCGATTCCGACGCGTCAACGCGAGCCCACCGATGAAACACCTGCCCAGCATTCCTCTTTTATTTTTGCTGTTATGCGTGCTAGCGGGCCCTGCCAATGGGACCGAAAAAGATCGCCAGGCGATCAAGTTCTTTGAGACTTCGATCCGCCCATTATTGGCGAAACACTGCTACGATTGCCACGGCGATGCCGAGCAAGAGGGCGGTCTGCGATTAGATCACATCTCGTTTATCGAATCCGGTGGCGATTCGGGACCCGCATTGGTTGCTAGCGAGCCGGACGAATCGCTGCTGATCGAAGCGATCCGCTACGATTCGGGCCTGGAAATGCCGCCGGATGAGAAGCTGGCTGACGAGGAGATCGAGCTGCTGGAACGCTGGGTCGCGATGGGGGCTCCATGGCCCGAAGAGGCGGCTGCGGCGAGTTCTCGCGACGAGTTCGGATTCACCGAAGAGGATCACAAGTGGTGGGCGGTTCAACCGGTCGCCGATCCCGCGGTTCCGAAGACTGGCGACGCTTGGGCGACCACGCCGATCGATCAATTTATCGCGGCGAAATTGAAGCAAGCCGATTTGACACCCGCCGCCAAAGCGGATCGCTATGAATTGATTCGCCGGGCGACATTTGATCTGCACGGTTTGCCGCCGACCCGCCAACAGATCGACGATTTTGTCAACGACGATTCTCCCCAGGCTTGGGAGCGGTTGATCGATCGTTTGTTGGAGAGTCCGCGGTACGGCGAACGCTGGGCCCAACATTGGCTGGACGTCGTCCGGTATGCCGAAAGCGATGGCTATCGTCAGGACGCATTTCGGCCCAAAGCGAGCCGCTATCGCGACTACGTCATCCATTCATTCAACGACAACAAACCGTACGACCAATTCGTTCGTGAACAATTGGCCGGCGATGAGATCGATCCGGACAATCCCGATGTCCTGATCGGGACCGCATTCCTGCGGCACGGGATCTACGAATACAACCAACGCAACGCGCGGATGCATTGGGAATTGATCGTCAACGAGATGACCAACGTCACGGGAGAAGTCTTCCTGGGCTTGGGAATCGGTTGTGCCCAGTGCCACGATCACAAGTTTGATCCGATCCTGCAGAAAGACTACTTCGCTTTGCAAGCGTTCCTCGCGTCGACCTGTTGGCCAACCGATATGCCGTTGGTCGATGGCCAGACGAAAGAAAAACACGATCGGATGCAGGCGGAGTGGGAGCAGGCGACGGCGTCGATTCGCGAGCAGATCGATGCGATGTTGGAGCCAACCTACAAGAGCCGCACCAATGCCGCGGTGAAAATGTTCCCCGAGGACATTCAGCAGATGTTCGCCAAGCCACGCGAGGAGCGAACCACGTACGAGCAGCAGATGGTGATGCTGGTCGAACGTCAGGTGACGCGGAAAAACGCCGCCGCCGATGGGAAAAAGGTTTTCGCCAAAAAGCCGGAAGAGCTAGCGAAATTCAACGATTTGCAAGCTCAACTGAAAGCCTTCGACCATCTGAAGCCCGAGCCGTTGCCCACGGGGTTTGTTGCGACCGACGTCGGTCCTGAGCCTGCGGAGACGATCTTGGTTTCGCGGACTGGCAAAACGAATGTCGATCCCGCCTTTTTGACTTTGCTGGGGCAACCGGCACCGGTGATCAAACCGACCGAAACGACGACTGGTCGTCGCCGTGCGTTGGCTGATTGGATCGCGCAGCCCGACAATCCGCTGTCGACGCGTGTGATCGTCAACCGAATCTGGCAGCATCACTTTGGTCGCGGTATCGTCTCCACGCCCAACGATGTTGGGATGTTGGGAGAACCGCCGAGCCACCCCGAGTTGTTGGACTGGTTGGTCCAGCGGTTCCTGGAAAACGGTTGGCAGTTCAAACCGCTGCACCGAATGATCATGACCAGCGCCGCCTATCAACAGACGGCGCGGCGCGAGGCGACCGAGCATGAAGAAGCTGTCGACATCGAGAACCGATTGCTGTGGCGATTCCCGCCGACGCGATTGGATGCCGAACAGGTCCGCGACGCGATGCTGGCCGCTTCGGGCGAACTGACTCACCGCGATGGTGGCGGATCGGTCAGCGGAAACACTCCCGTGCGAAGCATCTACGTGAAGAAGATTCGCAACACGCCCGATCCTCAATTGGGTGCGTTGGATGCGCCGATGGGATTCGAATCGGCACCGACGCGTCCGCAAACGACGACGCCAACTCAGGCGTTGACTTTGGTGAACGGCGATTGGACGTTGAAGCGAGCTGAAGCGATGGGCAAGCGTTTGCTGGCCGGAAAGGATTCGATCAGCGCGACGGAGATCGACCAAGCGTATTGGACTGTGTTTGGCCGCCCCGCGTCCGACGCGGAACTAAACATGGCGTTGGAATTCACGCAGAGTTTGGTTGAGCAGGAATCGCCCACGCCAGAGCCAACCAAAAACGAAAACGATCCGTATCCGGGGGAAACGGGTTTGCGAAGCATTCAAAATGCGTTCGCCAGCGTGAATGGTGTTTCGCTGGGAAGCGGTGCGTTGTGGATCCAACCGGGCAGCCGATTTGAGCGACTGCAATTGAAGGACCTTCCGCTGGGCAGCCGGTTCACGATCGAAGCGATTGCGACTCTCGACCGAATCTATCCCGATGCGAGCGTCAGCACGTTGATTTCGGCTTGGAATAGCAACAACAAAACGCCGGGCTGGTCGCTGGGAGTCACCAGTGCCAAGTCGGGTTATCAGCCGCGAAACCTGATCGTCCAATTGATCGGTCACGATGCTGCCGGAGCTGTGAAGTACGAAGTTGTCGCTTCGAACCTCCGCTTCCCGCTGAACAAGCCGGTCTATGTTGCCGCGGCCGTCAACGCACGGCCTAGCGGCGATGGCAAGTCGGCTGGAACGGTTACGTTCTACATGAAAGACCTGTCCGATCCCAAAGCGAAGATGCGAACCGCAACGATCCCGCATTCGATCGTTGGGAGCATCAACAACAAGTCGCTGCCGGTTTTGGTTGGCGGACGCCAGGGGAACGGTCATCGCTGGGACGGTCAGGTTGCACGCCTGGCGATCGCGGACAACGAGGTTCCTCAAAACCGTTTGATCGTCAACGCAGCCGCTGAAGGAGGCCCGGTCGAACACCTACTGGACTTCGATTTCAGTGGCGAAGACGGCCAGATGCCAGCTCCGGGAACCGCTTGGGTGACCAGCGAAGCGGCCTTGAAGAAGTCGGAACCGCCGTCGAAGGTCGTCGCTGCGATGCGTGACTTCTGCCACGCGTTGTTCACGTCGAACGAGTTCCTGTATCTGCACTGAGTTTGCGGCGAGAAAGCCTGTCGCACCTTGGGTGCGATAGGATGCGTTAGCCGTGGTTTCCCGCGTAGCCTCGTATCTGCCGCCCACTTCGGGGCTTTGTTTTGGTTTTGGATTGCGATCCTGCGGCTCGCGCCGCAGGCTTTATGCGACCGCCGCATCCGCGGCTTGGAGTGTTCCTGCGGCATTCGCGGCGGGCAAATTGCGATCGCCGCATCCGTTCCTGCGGTTGGCACCGCAGGCTTTATGCGATCGCCGCATCCGCGGCTGGGAGTGATCCTGCGGCATTCGAGGCGGGCAAATTGCGATCGCCGCATCCGGTCCTGCGGCTTGCGCCGCAGGCTTTATGCGATCGCCGCATCCGCGGCTTGGAGTGTTCCTGCGGCATGCGCGGTGGGGAAATTGCGATCGCCGCATCCGTTCCTGCGGCTTGCGCCGTAGGCTTTATGTGATCGCCGCATCTGCGGTTTAAAGATGAGACTTAGTTCGATTCGCCGGTCGCTGGTTCGGTGGCTGCGGTGTCGGCGGTGGGCTCGGGGAGCTTGTCGATCGCTGCCGACAACTCGTCGGAGATTGCATGGTAGCCTTGTTGCGGCGCAAAGGCTTCGGTCATCTTGACTGTCACTTCGCGGATCGGCATGGAATGAACAATGATGCCATCGCGAATCTTGCCCGAGGTTTTCAATTCCCAGCTGGCCATTTCTTTTGCACCGGCGTTGTCGGTGCCTGGAAAGGCGATTTCGACACGATAGCTGTGCGATGGTTTGCCGGCAACAAATTCATATTGCACCTCGAAATAGCAGATGTTTGGCTCTTCAAACCAAGCTTTTAGATCGTGCAATTCGACTCGGCTCTCCTCTGTCGGTTCCGCTGCGGCCGAGACAGTTTCCTGGTTCGTCGTCGGCTTGGATTCCGATTCACATCCCAGCAGCGGCACAAAGAACCCCAGGCAAAGCAGCAGGTGATGTGACAAACGGAGCGATGGCATAATTCTCTCTATGCGTTCGAGATGCGAAGGATGAATCGAGGCAAGCTCAGTGAGAAGAGATCGCCTTGCGGTCCAGACTCAAGCAATGCTTGGATTCGCTTATTTCTTCCGCGGTGCTGAAGGCAGCGCAATGATTATGTCTTCATCATCCTCGGTAACCGTGACTTCTAACGGAGAGTTGGGAGTTGAATAGGGAGCTGGAATCCCCTCACGCGAATCGGGGAATTCCGCTTGAGTTGCCTCAGCTGGCAACACTATGCCATTCCCATCGACCATCTGGCTGATACGAACCCGGTAGTTCCCCGGAGGCAAGCCGCTGGCGGCGTCGCGTGAACTGATGACGGTGAACTTCCCTTCGGCATCGGACATCCCCAAGGCGCCGTCTCCCGTCGTTCCCGCTTCTGGAATGAACTGCACCGAAGCGTTGGCAATCGGTCCGTCGTCCGATTGCAATTGACCGTTGATCGCTACGCGATGCACACCGTCGCCACCGCAGCCGATGCAGAAGAGGTAGCTTAATACGAATAGACTCAGATGCAGTTTTTGCACTTTGGGATCGTCCTGGTGTTGAAGTTCTCTACGAAGCAATCGAAAGTTGACATCGCGATTTATGTAGGCGCTGCGAGCAGAATCGCCTCCCGTTATGTAGGGAGTTCGCTTTCAAGAGAATCGCGATGCTTCAGGTCATGAGAGTTAGGAGAGCGGCTAGAAGTCTCCCTCGATCACTTGACCATCCGCGATCCGGCTCAGGTTCGTTAGGCTGGTCGTGTCGATGGTTTCGGAGATTAAGCGAACCGAACCATCGGCGAGGACAAACATGCATCCGCCTGGGTGCAAGCTTGCGACGCTATACCAAGATGCACGTCGGCCTCGTTTGTTGTTTAACGGGCTCGAATTGTTGCCGTAGTTCCAAACGTTCAATCCACGCGCGGGAAAGGTGCTGTTAAACGCACCGACGGGATCGATTCCGACCGACAGCCAACCAGCGTAAGACCAGGCCGAAGTGTCACCATTGAAGGTTTCCAGCGTCAGTTCACCCATCGCCAGAGTGTTGCTTGTGCCATCTTGGATTCCGCTGATCGGTGTGTAGCTGTTTTCACCAAACAGATAACGTGTGCTGATCGAGACACCGCGGTGGTAGTTGTAGCTGTTCAACGTGCTTGCGGGCATCAAGAAATCATAGTTGGTTTTTTGCGCCGCAATGCCGGCTCCGCGATCGGGACTGTAATATCCGCTGAGCTCGATGGTTTCGGCTCCACCGTCCGACGGGCAACGGAAACTGGTGACCAGTATTTCCGATAGCGCTGCGTTTCCAGAGTCGACCGCGTTGGGAGTCGTCAGTGGAGCACCGCCTGGCCGGACGTAGTCGCCATACGCGCAGGAGTGATTGAATTGGTCGTAGAGAGGTTGTTGTTCCATGAACGGCAGGAGCGAAGTTAAGCCCTGGCCGTTTTTCGCCAAAGGATCGGGAAGGTATGGCGATGCGGGGCTGGACGAGTTCAAACCTCCTAAACTGAATCTCCCCGCAGGAAACTTCTTGTAGGTGCTTTCGTAATTGTGTAAGGCCAGGCCCAACTGCTTCAGGTTGTTGCTGCACTGCATGCGGCGTGCTGCCTCGCGTGCGGCTTGAACTGCAGGTAGCAATAGCCCGACGAGAATTCCGATGATGGCGATCACGACTAGTAGTTCAACCAGGGTGAATCCATTTTTGTTTCTTCGTTTTTGCATCAAAGCTGTTTCTGCGAGGGATGAGGAGGTAGGACATTCAGAGGTGGGAGGAACCTGGATCGCCCAAGCTCCTGTTGTCACCCTTCGGTAGCAACTCGCATGCCAACATCGTGCGTTGACGGGATCAAGGGGCACGTCGTTTCAGCGCGAGCATCCCCATCGCACGCCTGCAGGATTAGAGGAAACGAGCCAACGGTGTCACAACCTCCACAGCCCGTGGCTCAGCGGGAGCACTGTATCCGGCACAATCCAAGCCTCTTCGTTTGGCAACAGGATGTTGTTTTGAGAACTCTGTGCCTTTTCGTCAGATCAACATGCCAACCGGCGAGTCTGTGCCAAAAGGATGTAAAACAAGCAGGCACATGATGCCCGGTCTCTAGGCAAACAGGATCGCGAATTGCGAACGCCCTTCTGGAATGACCGAGCAATAAAAAAAGCTCGCCGAGAGCGGAATGTCTCGGCGAGCTTTTTACTTTTGGGTTCGTCTTTTTCAGCTTAGATCAGCTGTCGACTTCGACCGATTCGCCGTGTTTGTCGCGGCAGTCCATTTCCATGTGCTCGGGGAACAAGCCCTCGCTGCCAAGGATCTGAACCGTCATCTCGCCGGCCTCTTCCATGTGCATGATCTCACGGCGTTTCTTGTTGTTCAGATACGCTGCGACTTCATCGTTCACCCGGACGGTGATCCGTTGAATGTGCTCGTTTCGCGACGCCAGTGCCAGCATCCGGATGACTTCGATCGACATGCTCTCGCCTGTCTTAACCACACCGCGGCCGCTGCAACACGGGCAATCTTTGTAGACGCTGCGCTTCAGGCTTGGGCGAATTCGTTGACGAGTCATTTCAACCAGACCGAAGGGGCTGGTTCGCAAGATCTTGGTGCGAGCCCGATCGCGAGCCATCGCATCGTGCAGAGCGCGTTCGACCTTACGGCGATGGCTCTCCTTACGCATGTCGATGAAGTCGTTGACGATCACGCCACCAAGATCGCGAAGTCGCAATTGGCGAGCGATCTCGCGGGCGGCGGCCAAGTTGACTTGCAACGCGTTCTCTTCGGCGTTGCTGTCGCTGCGGTGGCTGCCGCTGTTGACGTCGATCGCAACCAAAGCTTCGGTCGGATCGATCACGATCGAACCGCCCTTCGGCAATGGCACGGTGCGGCCTTGGATCTTGCGGATCTCCGATTCCAGCTTGTAGTGATGGAACAGCGGTTCGGTTCCTTCGTAGAACTTCAGCTGTTCGGCGGCACGCGGCATCACCAAGCGGATGAAGTCCTTCGCCCGTTCGTAAGCTTCGCGTTCATCGATTTGGATCGCATCGATATCGCTGGTCAGCATATCGCGGATCGTGCGGATGATCATGTCGCTTTCTTCGTAGATCACGCCCGGCTGCTCGCTCTCGGTCAAGCGACGGTGGATCGCTTTCCAAAGACGCAGCAGGTAGGCGAGATCGCGCGACAGATCCTGCTTGGTTCGTCCGGCACCGGCGGTGCGAACGATGAAACCGAGACCCTTGGGAGGGCTGAGTTCCAGCAGAGCTTTCTTCAGTCGTTTGCGATCGTCGTCGTCTTCGATCTTGCGGCTGACGCCAACGCGAGCCAAGGCTGGCATCAAGACCAGGAAGCGACCGGGGATGCTGATGTAAGTCGAAAGGGTTGGTCCCTTGGTGCCGATGCCTTCTTTGATGCACTGGACGAGAATGCTGTCGCCGCGCTTCAGAACATCTTGGATCGGAGGTTTGACGCGAGGTCGGCCCCCTTTGAAGACGCGTTGGTTGCGGCCTTGTTCGCGGGCTCGCTTGGCCGCTTGTTCGGCCAGTTCGTCCGATTCCCGCATGATCTCTTCGGGGTCGTAACCACCCTGTCGAAAGTACTGCGGTTCGACATCGCTGATGTGCAGGAAGCCGTTGCGTCCGACGCCGAAGTCGACGAAGGCGGCTTGGATGCTAGGTTCGAGGTTAACGATCTTGCCTCGATAGATGTTGCCAACATAGTTGTCGGCACTTGCACGCTCGGTATAGAGCTCTTCAAGCTGACCATCCTCAAGAATCGCGATGCGACTCTCTTCGGGCTGGGCAACGTTGATAAGCATTTCCTTCTTCATATCGCTTGCCTTTCATGGGTATCTGCATCCTTAATCTGGGCATCAGTTAGTGTTGTGGCTGTTGGCACGATGTGTGCCGTTGAAACTATGAAACGCATACGATGCGAACATTTTGTGTGTTGCCATCGGCTGGTCTTGGCGATCACTTCGCCCTGCCAGCGCTAACGATCTAACTGGTCATCTGCCCCGTGACGCATTTGGATGATTCAAATTCGTGTTCCAGTTCGACGCGCGTTCGCGTCAGAAACTGGCCACTGTCGGTAACGTGTGTAATCTTCAATTCTTCGATCAGGTCGGTTGGTCGCAGCGATGCGCCTTGATCCGGCGTGCAGCGAAATACGAGCACGCCATCTTCTACCGCCAAGTGTTCGATCTCCGCTGCAAGACTGAACACCAATGTCTTGTCTTTCCGTTTTATTTCGATCGTGTCGCAGCTGCGCAGCGCCTCGATCTCTGCGAGTAGAGCCGCCCGATCGGATTCGGGAATGGGCAGATTGTACGTTGTTGACTTCAGCTTTGCCTTAGCCGAGCCCTCGGGAACCGCAGTTACTTGCAAAATTCCTAAACCGGGCTGTTGGTCGGCTCGCAGTCGCTGGCCCAGTTCTTCGGGATCCAACGGTTCGGCAAGTTCCAGTTCGAGCAGTTCGTCGAGGCTTGCCGTGCCGAGCGCGAGCGCCGAGGGGAAGTTCATCCGCGGCTTGGGGTGAAAGCCTTCGGACATCGCCAGCTTCAGATCGATGCGGTGGAACAAGCGTTCCCACAATCGCAGCAGGTCGCGATGGCTGATCCAACGCAATGGGCCGGTTTTCGAAAAGCGGATGTGGTACCGCGCTCGTGTCATAAGGTTATTGCACAACCAATTCAGGGACCAGATCGCCTAAGCGATCGAGCAAATACAAATCGACTTCGCGGGCGCTTTCCAGTTGCATCACGCGATCGGCAATCTCTTCGCAATCGGCAATCGTCACGCTGCGGATCACCTTCTTGATCCGCGGGATCGCCAGTGGCGGTACGCTGAAGCTGCGAACGCCCAGCCCTAACAGCAACAGCACCCGAGCCGGATTGGAACTCATTTCGCCGCAGATGCCGACGGGCGTGTTGGTCTTGTTGGAAACATCGACGGTTTGTTGGATCAACCGCAACACGGCCGGATCGCTCGACTGGTACAGTTCGGCGACGCTTTCGTTGCTGCGGTCGACCGCCAACGTGTACTGCACCAGGTCGTTGGTACCGATGCTGAAAAAATCGACCTCTTCGGCAAAGCGATCGATCATGATCACCGCGGCGGGAACTTCGACCATCATCCCGATCGGGATGTCGCTGCGGAACTCGGCCCCTTCTTCGCGGAGATCATCGATCACGATGTTGACCAACATTCGCGCCGTGCGCAGTTCCTGCAGGGTCGAGATCAGCGGGAACATCATCCGCACGTCGCCATGCACCGCAGCTCGCAGTACGGCGCGGATTTGGGTGCGGAACAGGTCCTGATTCTTCAGCGACAAGCGGATGCTGCGAAGACCCAGGAAGGGATTGTTCTCGGGTTCGGTCAATGAGGTGTGCCCCATTTTGTCCGCCCCCAGGTCGAGCGTCCGAATCACGACCGGGCGGCCTTGCAGCGCTCCGATAACTTCGGTGTAAGCTTCGTAGTGGTCTTCTTCGCTCGGTTCTTCGTTGCTGCTGAGATACAAAAACTCTGTGCGATAAAGGCCGATACCGTCGGCACCACGCTGCAGGCATGCGTCCACTTCATGTGGGAACTCGATGTTTGCCGAAAGCGTTACGCGCTGTCCGTCGACCGTTTCCGCCGGCAGGTCGCGAAGTTCCGCCAATCGCAGCGTCAGCTTTTGGCGAATCTGGGCTCGTTCTTCATACCGATCGATCGTCGCTTGGTCGGGATCGACGATCATGCAGCCACGATCGCCATCGACGATGACTTGCGATCCTTGCCCGATTCGGTCCAGGAACTGGCCGATACCAACCACGGCAGGCAACTCAAGTCCCTTGGCGACGATCGCAGTGTGTCCGCCGGGGCCACCGATCTCCGTGCAAAAACCGCGGACGTATTGGCGGTCGAGGTTTGCCGTTTCGCTGGGGGTCAGATTGCGGGCCAGCAGAATCACCGGCTCATCGAGATTGCTCAACGGGTCGCTGGTCACCGCCCCCATGCGATGCAGCAATTGTTTTTCGATATCCAGCACATCCTCGGCTCGTTCGGCCAAAAACGGGCTGTTCAACTTGCCAAGCGCTTCGGCGTAGCGGTGCAAGACACGGCTGACCGCATAGGCAGCGCTCTGCTGTTGTTGGCGAACGCGGCCCTCGAGTTCGGCCAGCAGTCCCGGATCGCTGAGCATCTGCTGCTGCGCCGAAAAGATCCGCCCAGCCTCTTCGCCCAACCGTTCAGCGGTCTGTTTGCGATTTACCTCGAGCTGTTTGGCGACCTTGCCAAAGGCAGACAACAATCTCCCCCACTCGGCCGTTGTGTCGGCCGCGGGAATAAGGCACCTGGGGATGCGATAACCTTCATCGTCCAGAACTAGGGCTGGACCGATCGCAACGCCGGGTGAAACCGGGATTCCTTGAAGTTCGAGCATTCAATGGCGGCATGCGCAACCTTCTTGCCATCGTCGCATCGCTTCGGGCGAACGAGTCGCCGGTGGCTTGCGAGGAGGGATCGAAGTGGCCTTGCCATTTCTTTTTGTACGGTTTGAAAGTTCAATACGGGCGGTGCCAGGCCGGTTTGGCTTGGCAGCCCTGCCGCGGCCGGTATCGGCTTGCGGCGTCGGAGTCTTATTCCGAGTCGAGTTCATGGAAACCTTGGTCGAATAATTCGGCGACAGCCGAAAGCGCTTCGGCTGCGTCGCTGCCCTCGGCCGAAAGTCCCAGTTGAGTTCCTTGGACGGCGCCGAGCGTCAATACCGAGAGCATGTTTTTGCAGTCGGCAGATTGGTCATCTTTGGTCACCATGACGGTCGAATCAAACTGCATCGCCAGTCGCGCCACCAGTTCCGCCGGGCGCAGATGCAGCCCTTTCTCGTTCTTGACGACGACGGTTTGCTGGCAGGATGGATTGGACATGGCTTGCATTTGTAGTGCGGAATTGGCCACTAAGAGGCAAATTGGTTGTTGTCAGCCTCTTCGAGCAGTTGGTTGATATCGTCGACCGTCTTGCTCTGCTTCAAGAAGCGGCAGAAGGTATCGTCGCGCAACTGACGAGAGATGTTTTCCAGGGCCCGCAGGTGGTCGCCGGGGCGTTCGGGAGGGCTGATCAGCAGGAAGAAGAGTTGTACTTTTTCGCCATCGAGGCTGTTGAAGTCGACGCCGTCGACGCTGACACCGACGGTGCCGACCAGCTTTTCAACGCTGGGGTGCTTGGTGTGGGGGACGGCGACGCCACGGCCGATGCCGGTGCTGCCAAGTTCTTCGCGCTTCATGACAGCAGCGATGATGTCCTCTTTGTCGGCCGCCTTGATCTCACCGGCGCTAACCAAACTTTCCACCAATTCCGTGACGACCGCTTCCTTGTCGTAAGACGCCAAGTCGGGCTTGATCGCTTTGACGCAAATAAAGTCTGCGAATTTCATTACCTATCCTTTGATTTTAAAAAATTCAGCCTCGCCGTGATCGTCTCGCGACGCCCCACGTCGGGGCTGGGGGGATTTCATGGAGCCACCGGTGCTCGTCGAGGGGGGACGGCTTCCAGGTGGCTGTGCGGTCTTGCATCGGTGTATCGCATGTTCGATCGGCCGCAATGTTGTCGAGTGTAGCTGAATTCCGGCTGCTTGGCGGCGTGGCAGTCCACCGCCGTCGATCTTCGTCTGGTATTGCTCGCGGTAGGGATCGTCTCAGACTTCGTCCGTCGATTCCACTTCGTCGGCAACATCGTTTGGTTCCAAGTGCTTCAAGCCTGTCGCCCGATGTTCTGTTCGCTTTTCTTTGGCGCGTCGCAATTGTTTTTCCAGCTTGGGAATGACAACATCCAGAGCTCCGATAACCGTCGTGGCCGAGGCAGACGCGATAAAGTCTTCCTCGTGTTCCACCGAGACCTTGGCCTCGAGTGCCGGTGATTCGAGCTTCTCCAAGTCGACAATCACTTCAATCGCGTTCACTCGATCATATAAGCGACGCAGTTTTCCAACTTTGTCTTCGATCAGAGATTGATCGCCCGTTCCAAGATTGCCGTGTCGGGCAGAGACGCTCACTAGCATTGATTGCTCCTTAGAATGATTGCAGCATCGAAACGGCTCCCGTTTCTAGCGAGTAGCATACGCCGAATCACGCGTTTAGGTAAGCGTTACTGTAAACGCGTGCACATGATTCGGCGGTATTTTCGTTCCAAATGTTCGGCTTACCGGACCATAAGTTCTTCCCAAACAATACCTTACGATACCCGTAAAGGACTGTTCGCGTCACCCTCAATTGACGCTTTTTCGGGTCCAGCTCGCTTCGCGTTCCAGCTTTTTGGGAATTGATTGTTAAAGTTCTTCTGGGCCCGTTCGCACGCCTGATGCGATCGTTAACTTGCCCCTAATCGCTCGTTGGATGGGTGCCGTTGCCGCTCATTTGGCTGTGGCCTGGTCCATCAAGCAGTACACATATTCTTGTCGTTTCCCGTCGACAGGCAACGACACACGCGTGAAAATTTGACCTCCGCAAATCGCGGGGGATGCAAATACCTCGGTTCCGAGCGAGTTTGTCGCCACGCTTTGGTATTCCTGGACATTCGCTTTAAAAATGTGAGTGGTCCCCGATTCGCTAGTCACATAAATGTTATCCCCGACCAGGACGGGGGAGCAGCTGAAGGTCTCGCCCAGCCGCTTTTTCCACACCTGGTCTCCCGTGCGAACATTCAGGCAGGTGGCGATGCCGGCATCCAGAATGGCAAATACATGCCCCTTGGCGATCAGCATCGATGGCACGTAATCGCGGTCGGTGTTTTCCCAGACAACCTTTCCCGAACCGTCCGCTGCGACCGCGGCGATGTGATTGTCGGGGTATCCGCCGCTGGTCAAAACGACGTTTCCATCGGTCACCGTCGTCGTCACGCATTCGGTTGTCGCTCCTTCGATTTCCCAGATCGTTTCCCCTGTCAGCGGGGCGAGGCTGGTGACCAGTTCACAACCGGTCATGATCAATTGTTGGCGACCCGCCGCCTCGACGATGACGGGGGAGGGGTAGTTCGGCATTTCGGGCCGCTTGCGTCGCCAGACGACCTCGCCGTTGGCCCGGTCCATCGCCACGATCGCTCCCCCCGCTTTATTGTCAGCCGATGAGATCACCAGGTTTTTGTAGATCGTCGGCGACGAACCGTATCCCTGGTGGACCTGGTAATCGGTAAGCCGCGTTTGCCAGAGCTGTTTGCCGTCCAGATCGAGCGCGGTCGTCCAGACGGCGTTGTCGTTGAGGAAGTTGGTGAACAGTCGCGTGCCATCCGAGGCGATCGTCGACGATGCCAGCGTTGCCTTCAGATTCATCTTTTTTCCGCGGGTCTCGAATCCGCCACGGTGGACGATCGTTTCCCATAGCTGTTTTCCGGTCGCGCGATCGAGCCCGAGGACGATCTGGACTTCGCGTTCGTGATCGGCTGAGGTGATGAAAACGCGGTCGCCGATCACGACGGGGGAACTGTGACCGCGGCCGGGCACCTCCGTTCGCCACAACACATTTTCGGTCTCGCTCCACGATGTGGGAGGCGTTTGCTTTGGCGAAGCGACTCCGTTTTGATCCGGGCCGCGCCAGAAGGGCCAGTCGCTGGCGGGGAACTGCAATCCGCTGAGTCCAGCCGGTTCGAGCGCCGCCGCGGGCTGGCTGATCAGGGAAAGCGATATCAACAGACAAATAGGAGCGAAGTTCTTCAGTCGACCCATAGCGGTGCGTCTCGGTAGGTTGGTGGAGCCGGAGGGGGCGACCGGAACGCTTTCGGGTCGCGCTCTCATTATCGATCATGCCGCGCCGCAACGCAATCTTTGCGCACCCTCAGCCCAGGGCGGGCGTGCCAGGTTCGGTGGGGGCTGCAATGGAGAGCCGCGGGCTGTCAGCTGATCTGATCGCTCGACAGGTGCGTGATCGAATTCAGGATATCCAACCGCCAAGCGTCTTCGGAAACGGTAAACTTCGTCAGTCCGGTGTTCAGCATCGGGCCGATGTGTCGGCGGGTGAAATCGTTGCCAAGGATCTGTCGCAGCATGCAGACTTTAAAGTCGGCGTGGATCACCGCCACGACGACCTTGTCGGTCGCCCCGAACTGTTCGGCAAATCGAGCCAGCATTTGTTCGCTGCGGAGCGTCGCTTGGGCTTCGGTTTCATAGGGACGACAGCCCCACCAGCCCTCGGTGCCGATCGATTCATCGACCGTTGTACCGGGATATTTGGCGAGGATCGCGTCGCGGTTCATCCCCGGCGCCCCCTGCTCTTCCCCGGGAATGTAGCCTCGGTAACATCCGCCGACCTCGTGCAGATCGCGCCAGACATGGATTGGCATCCGCAGAGAATCGGCCAGGTACTGGGTCGTCTGCAGCGTCCGGAGGAATCCGCTGGTGACCAGGAAATCGACGTTTTGATCGGCTATCGATTTTGCGATCGCCGCAGCCTGCTGGTGTCCCAGTTCGGTGATCTCGGGATCTTCGACACGCTCCGCTTCGGGATTGCTGTTGTTGGCGCTTTGCGCGTGGCGGATCAGGTACAGCTGCATCGTCAAACTTTCGTCGAATCGGCGCGATCCGAATCGATCGCTTGGGAGGAAGGAGATGTCTCGCTGCCGCGATCGCGACCGACCCAGTCGATCATGGTCCATTGCAGGATCAGCAGCAGCACGGGGCCAACATACAGTGCGAATTGAGAAAGGCTGCGATTGCGCATCCACTGCGGGCCATTTTCGGCAATCGCAAAATAGATCGCCGCGACGACGCCGCCATTGAGAACCAGCAACAGGCAGCCGAACAGAGCGCTGGCCACGGCGAACCCGCAGGTTCCCAGGCCGCCGCGAAGTCTTGCCGATCGTCTCACTGAAGCTCCCAGGTTGATTCAAACGCTTCGCACGAAAGGCTCGCGGCGGCTCGCGCGTTGCACGCCGCAAGATACTCTCCCCGTTGTAGTCGCCGCTGCGGTAAGTGCAACCGGCCCGGACGGCTTTGGGAGAGGCTTCGTCGCCGTTTCGAAACCGATCAACATCGCTGCGTCACGGAATCCGCAGCGCCGAAAACTGTCGATGCGCTCGCTTTCCCTTAGAGACTTCGAATCCCTTGCGAGCTGCAAACTGCTTGTGAGCCGCGGTCGCAACCTGTTCGTCGTAGGGGCCAGCGTGGACCAACAATAAGTACCGCAGGCGGAGCGGTTTTTCAGAGGTGATCTCGAACGCTTCGTGCATTCCAAACGAAGCGCCCATCCAGCCATCGGCTCGGACGTGCCAGTGCGTTGGGTAGCGAGGGTTCTCGGGATGGTCAAAGAAGGTGATTCCTTCGATCTGCGTCGTCCGGTCGGGGCCGCTGCCGACAGCGACCGGGCCGCTGTAATCGACCCAACGAGCTGGCTTGCCGAAAATCTCCGGCTCCCCTTCCCCACCCTCGCTGTTGGTCAATCGCCCGCCGCCAAAATGAGTCGAGATCGTCTTGGCGACTCGCACGGCGAGAAACCCAAAATTGGTTTTCCCCAGCTGAACCGAATCGCGGCCCTCGCCCGGTTTGAATTCGGCCTGCAGTTCCAATGCGTATTGTCCTGCTTCGCCGGGAATCAACGCGGCGACAAGGTCCTGCTGCATCAATTCGTTCCCCTCGGGATCGAACCAGCCGCAGGTCGACGCCATCACGGATTCGTCGTTGCCGTCCTCGTAGGCATACCAATTCTTCTGTCGGATCGAGGTCCCTTTGCCATCGGCCCAAAAGGTGAATCCGTCGACATCGTGATGCGCAAACCAAACGCTGCGATGATGATCGTGGTCCGCCGCGCCGGGGTGTCCCATGCGAGTCAGCGACGTTCCCGATGGTCCAACTAACGGATAGAAGAATGGACGCGGGTATTTGGCGTCGTAGTGCCACCGCGTTCGCTGCACGCCATCGATCTGGAAGTCGACCTGGTGGTCGGGCAGCGGAATCAGTTCGCATCGATCCAGTTGAAACGCGCCTGCGGCGGCAGGCTCTTCTGCCAACAGCGGAGAGGCGGCGGCTAGCAGTAACAAAACGCAGGCGGCGGATCGGATTAGGCGGGAGCGCATGCGGAACCTTTGCAAAATCAGCGGTGAGAGAGTTGGGGGCAGGCGGGATGTTCGCCATCTTCCCATGCTCGCGACTACGCTGCAACTTGCTGCTTCAGGACTAAGACGCGGCGGCTGATTTGCCTACGCAGAAACTGTTAACGGCCTGTCGATTTAATCAGCCGTTTGGTCGTTAGCCCCGGTTCAAGCACTGCTACACCGGGGCTAACGCCCAAACGGCTAATTCAAGGAAACTCGTTGTGACTAAACCGACAAGCCGTTAACAGCCTTGGCTGCATGCGCGTCGCCGCTGATGTTACTAGCGGGATCAGTTCAGCGTTTCGGGACGCGTTCCCATCAGGAGCCCCGCGTTTTGAGGAGCGTTGGTTAGCGGTGCGTAGAGGGCGGAGGTGAGGCCTGCGCCGACCATCAACTGGCTCGCTTCGGGAGCGGTTCGCAAGCGTCCCAGCGGAGTCCGCAAACCGAGTTCCAAGTTCTGCACGGCGGTCGCCAACGATCGCTTTTTGGCATCGATTGGATCGAAGAAATCGATCACCGCAACTTCTCCATCGGGCCGCGTGACATCGGCGGCGCGGCCGAGGATCGTGACGGCAAGGGCATCGTCGATCGTTTGCAGCAGTTCGGGGATCACGACCAGATCGAATGGTCCCTCGGGCAGTTCGCCGCTGGTCGGATCGCCTTCGATCCCCTTCCAGCGATTCTGCAGATCGATGCTCTCGATCATCGTCTTCGCTTCGCCCAACGCGTCGGCATGATCGATGGCGACGATCGTGGTGCCGGGATCGCGAAACGCAAGCGTCGACGTCCAGACGCCCGAACCACAACCGATCTCCAGGATCCGCAGGTCGCGACGTTTCTGGCCGATCTCCAACACCGCGGCGGCTTGCATTGCCAGTGGTGTCCGCGTCCATCCGCGAGCGACTTGGTGACGTCGATACGCATCGCCGTTTCCGGCGGGAAGATCGCATCGCAGTTGGCCGACCATGCTGTCCAAGTAGTAGTCGCCGAGGTCGGAATCGTATTGGGCCAACAGTCCCAGAGTTTGCGACGCGGCGTAGTGCTCGGCGTATTGTTCGATCAGACCGCTCGCGACCAAGACGTCCAAGATCCGCGTGGTCAGGTTGGGCTGGATGTCGCAAGCGTCGACCAGCTCGCCAAACGTCTTTTGCCCCGACAGCAGTTGCTGGAACAGACCGACCTCGCGGGCCGCACGAATCGCGTGCGCCGTCGAGTTGATCCCGATCAGGGTCCAGTATTTGCGAATCGTCAATTCTTGCTGATTGGCCATCGTATGGTTGTGTCTTTTCGTGGTTTTTGCAGTGGTGCGGGGGGCCGCGGCGGCGGCAAGAGTATATCGCACGAGGTTCGTTTCAGGAACGGATGGCCGGCCTGTGAATCGCTGTCGATCGGATCAGTCTCGCCACTGTGACTTCAGTTCCGCCAGCCCCTGGGCTGTCGAGATGATCGGTTCGTAGCCGAGCAGTCGCCGGGCGGCGGTGATGTCAAAGTAATGGTCTTTGGCCAGTTGAGCGGCGACAAATCGTGTCATCGGCGGCTCGCTGGTCCGCCGCGTGGCGGCGTAGATCAGTTCCAGACCGTGGCCGATCTTGTAGGCGGTGCGGTAGGAGATCGATCGCGTCGGCACTTCGACTCCCGCCGCCGTTAAGATCTCCGACAGCCAAGCCCAGCAGCCGACCGGTTCGCCTTGCGACAGGAAGTACGCGCGGCCAGCGGCTTCGGTCTCCCCGCTGCTGATTCGGTCCAACGCCAGCAGATGGGCGTGGGCGGCGTTGCGAACGTGGATCGTATCGATCAGGTTTTCACCCGAACCGACGCGGACCAAGCGGCCGGCGCGGGCGCGTTGGATCAAGCGTGGGAACAGATGCGGATCGTCGGGAGCCCAGATCAGATGGGGCCGCAGCGCGCAGGTCAGCAGACGCCCCGGCTGATTGGCCGCCAAGACTTCCTTTTCAGCCGCGGCCTTGGTGCGCGGATAGTGGCACAGATAATCGTCGGGGTAGGGTTCCGATTCGTCGACGCCGGTCTGGTCGTCGCCGCCGAACGTGACGCTGGGACTGCTGCAGAAGACCAGACTGCGGATCTCGCGTTGGTGGCAGGCGTCGATCACGTGCCGGGTGCCGAGCGTATTGGTCTCAAAATAGTGTTGGTACGATCCCCAGACGCCAGCGATCGCGGCGGTGTGGATCACGGCGTCGACATCTTCGGTGGCCCGCAGGACGGCGGTCTGGTTGCGGACATCGCCGCGGACCTGCTGCATCCCCGCTTCGGCAAGCTGTGGGTAATCGCGGCGTCCGAGCCCGACGACATCATCGCCGCGGGCGAGCAATTGGCGAACGATCTCGGCTCCTAAGAAGCCGCCGCAACCGGTGACTAAAACTCGCATGAACTTCCTGGTGGCAGTGGCGTGAAAATGGGCTGGGAATCGAGCGGTGCTGCGATCGTCGTCGAAGTGTAACACGGCGGGGGGCGGAGGCCAAAGGATGGCTCGCTGCTGCTGGACTCGCGTCTCGGTTGGGTAGAGATCATAATTGGGCTCCGCACCGCGTGGCCGATCGTGTGATCTGCTGCCGGGCGAAAAAGTCTATAGATGCAAAGGAAGCTGCGTTGCGAAACAGTAAAACTCTGGCCAAGGTGCGAGCGGGCAAGCCGGTTCGGATGTGCTCGTTTGGACATTTTATTCCGGCATACATCCAGATGGCCGCCGACAGCGGATACGACTGTCTGTGGTTGGACGCGGAGCATCGGGCGTTCACCGATCGCGAGATCCAGACGCTGTTATCCTATTGCCATCGGTTCGACATCGATTGCATGTTGCGGCCGCCGACGTTGGAGAAATCGCGGCTGTATCGCTATCTCGAAGATGGCGCGACGGGATTGATGATCCCACATGTCTCGACAGCTGATCGGGCGGCGGAATTGGTCCAATCGGTGAAGTTCCCGCCGCTGGGCGATCGCGGGCAGGATGGCGTTGGGTTGGATGCGGGATTTCTCTCGCGGGGCGATGAATACGTCGAGCACGCGAATCGCGAGACCTTTCTGGTTGTGCAAATTGAGACGCCTCAAGCGGTTGGAAATATTGACGCGATCGCCGCGGTTCCCGGTGTCGATGGAATGTTCATTGGTCCGGGCGATCTCGGTTTGCGGATCCGACGGACCGAAACCAACGTCACGATCGCTCAGGCCAACGCCGACGTCGCCGCCGCGGCGGCTAAGCACGGGAAATTCTGGGGCGGTCCGGGATTATCGCTGGAGAATATCCAGCATTTGTACCAGTTGGGTGCGCAAATGATTGCTCACGGAAACGATTACGATGGATTGCTGACGATGCTTCGCAACAGTTCAGCCGAACTCGATGCGATCTATGGTTGATTCCCCCGTGCGGGGATCCGGGCGTAAATACGAAATCGAGATAGAGCACCGATGAAAACCTGGACCATTGGCCGAAATCTGTTGTGCGACGTGGTGATCGATCAACCCGACGTGGAGGATCGGCACTGCCTTCTGCGACAAACCATCGGTGGATTTTTGTTGGAGGATCTCGGTTCCCGGTGTGGAACGTTTGTCGACGAACACCGGATCACGCATCCGGTAATAGTTTCGGACAACAGCCGAATCGTGTTGGGAGTGTCGACACCATTTGTTTGGCCCAATGGGATCGATCCCCAGGCGATCCCGCAATCGACCGGCGGCGCCAAGGTCTACCGTGTCGGCCGCTTTCCCGACAACGATCTCGTGCTCGATCGCGACATGATTTCCGGCCGGCATGCGCTGTTGGTGGTCGAAGGGGATCGGATCATGATCGAAGATCTCGGGTCGACAAACGGGACGGCTGTCGGCACGATCGACAACCGGATCGGGTATGCCGAGGTTCGCGAGCGAGATCGAGTCTTCTTTGGTTCGTTCAGCATCATGGTCACCCATTTGTTGGCGATGACGCGGAAGTCGAAGCCGCCCGAAACTGTCATCGAACAACCGGTTCACGCCGCGCGGACCGATCTCGTTTCCAAAGCTTCGTCGCGGCGAGGTCTGTTGGCGACGGCCGCGTTGTTGGCTGCGTTGATGGCGGGATGGTGGATGCGCCCGGTGGCTCCGCAAGCTCCGTCCGATCTGCTCTCATCTGGTAATTCCCCATCGACGCCAGAGATTCTGCCGTCCGAGGTGCTCGAGCTGCAAGCGGCTATGCCACCACCGGATCAAAAAGCGGATCTGTTGGCAGCCCGCGACAAGGATCAGCCGTCGGGGCCAATCCCGATCAGCGAAGCGGCTGACGCTTTGTTCATGGTGATTGTGACTGGTGATTCCAAACAGATTGCGTTTCATATTGGAACCGCTTGGCTGGCCGCCAGCGACCGGTTGGTGACCAGCGGGACGGTTGTTTCGGCGATCAAGGAGCAGGACGCTAGTGGATTTTCGCATGTGCAGGTCGTGCAGACCTCCACGGGGTTGCCGTTTGATATCGAGACAGTGCGGCTCGACGCAGGACTGGCCGAGGCGCAGCAGAAGTATGCGCAAGGCCGCCAACATTACAGCGAACTGCAGGCGGAGATCAAAGCGCTGCGGCTGCGAGGCGACTCTGCGGACCGGCTCGATGAAGCACGCCGGGAATCGCAGGAGATCATCGAAGCCGGGTTGCAATCTACGTCGGTGCGGGCAAGTTTGAATGTCGGTTGGCTGCAGTTGGCCGCGGCCGTCCCAGACGCCAAGCCGGCGCGATTGGCGGACACTGCGGAATTGGCTGTCGGGCAAATCCTACATATGCACGCGGCTCCCTTTCAAGTCGACAACCCAGCCTGGGACTCCGCGGTGCCGGCCGATCCGCATGGCGTGGTGGTGCGTGTGGAGGAACGGATCGCTTCGACTGTCGACACGGCTCCGGATCGTTGGCTGATGTCGATGGCGACTTCCGGGCCACCGCAGAACTATGTCGGCAGCCCAATTTTGACCCAACAGGGGAACGTCGTGGCGATGTTCTCGCGACCGTTGGGCGATCAAACGGAGACGACGGAAGAAGCGTCGCTGTTGTTTGAAGCGGTTTCCGTGCCGCGGCTCGCTGAATCGACCCGTTGATCGATTGGCCCGTCGAATCGCCCGCCGCTTCGGTCAGGCCGGAACCGAATTGGAATTCGCATCCGATTGTGCGTTGACCAACGAAATCACCATGTCGCCGGTTTTGGGCTGCAGCGGCTTTTCATCGGTGTTGATGCTGACCATGCCGGCGGCGTCGATCTTGAACAGCAAGACCGCATGTTCGCCATAGGTCGACATGAGGCTGTCCAACGAAAACGTCTCGGTCAGCTTGTTCGTTTTAAAGACCGCACCATCGTCGATCCGTTGCTGCATGTAGGCGCTTGTCAATTCCGAATTGAACAGGCTGCGGCCGCGCAGATGGTGCGAGAGCGCTCGCGGCGAGTTCTGTTTATTGTTTTTGGAGGTCAGTTGAAATGTGTTTTCGCTGCCGAAGACGTTGCGAAATTGTTGCACCGCCAACGCGTTGACTTCATCGTTGGGAGTCATTGCCAGCAGGCGTCCCAGGCCGGAGAAATCGAGGTTTTCCAGGGCGTGGTCGCTGACAATGTTCACACACTCGGCTTGCAGACCATCGACCCGCGCCAAGCTGATCTTGCTGTAGTTGGTATCGCACAGCAGGACCTTGACGTTTTTCGCGTGCAACGCCCTCGCCAAGGCGCGAATCCAGGGATCGGCGCCGAGGATCAGCAGTCCCTGGGGAGTCGGTTCGGCGATCTTCAGCCATCGGGCCAGCGGTGCGGCTGATAATCCGTAGATGAAGACGGTCCCCACGATCACCAGGAACGTGACTGAATCCAACGCGGTCGCACCGGCCGCCAACGGATCCGAATTCATCAACTGCAACTTCAACGCAAACACACTGGCGACCGCGGCGGCGACGATACCGCGCGGCGCAACAAACGCGACGAAGGTTCGTTCGGCCATCGTCAATCGGGTGCCAAGCGTCGCGACAAAGACCGATAGGGGGCGGATCACCAGGACCAACGCGAGCACAAATGCGACTCCCGGCCAGCCGATATTGCCGATCGCTTGCAGGTCCAATCGCGAACCGAGCACGATGAACAGACATCCGATCAGCAAGACTTGCAAGTGTTCCTTGAATTCGATGATATGTTCGATCGCGACTCGCTTCTGGTTCGCCAATAAGATCCCCAGCAGCGTCACGGTGACCAGCCCCGATTCTTCGGCAAGCGCGTTGCTGATCGCAAACAACAGCAGCGCCAAGGCTAGCGAGAGGACGCCTTGCAGATGGTCGGGCAGCCAGTAACGCCGGATGCTGAGGACCAGGAACCAGGCGCCGAAACTGCCGAACAACAGTCCGACGCCGATCGTTTTGGCCAGCAGCACCAATCCGGAGACGACCGAAAATTCGTCGGCTCCCAGAAACAGTTCGTCGAAGACCAGGACCGCCAACAACGCACCGACCGGATCGATAACGATTCCTTCCCACTTCAGCACGCTGCTGACTCGCGCCGAAGGGCGGATCTGCCGCAGCAGCGGTCCGACGACGGTCGGGCCGGTGACGATCAGGATCGCCCCCAACAGCAGCGAGACTCGCAGATCGAAGCCCAGGATGAAATACGCCGCCACGGCTGTCAAAAGCATCGTGATCGTACTGCCGACGACCAACAACCGGACCACCGATTTGCTCGACTGGCGAAACTCGTTGATCTTCAACGACAGTCCGCCTTCGAACAAGATTACCGCGACCGACAGGGAGACGATCGGAAACAAAATTCCCGGCACGTCTTGAGGGTCGCCGTCCATTATTTCGGCGATCAACGTATCCAGCGGGACAAACTGGCCCAGCAGGATGCCCATGCAAAGCAGCAGCAAAATCCCAGGCAAACGCGTTCGCCACGCGATCCATTGCGAGAGAACGCCCAACGCCGGGACCAAGGCGAGATACAGCAGCAGATCCATTTGAAGTACCGTCTTGGCAAGGCGTTTGGCAACGCAGGAGAAGCAGAGGTCTAGACGCTCGCGTTAGACTTGATCGATTGGAGTTCTAATTCACAGATCTGCAGCGCATCGGCAGCCAACTGGCCCGCCAATGCCCCGGGATCTTTGCCCGCCAGCACATCGGCAGCCGTTTGAACTTCGATCACAAACGCGTCGGCTGGATCTCCCGATCCCAATTCGGGCCGCTCGATCTTTCCGCCTTCGTGGATAATCTTTACCGGCATCAATTCGGTGCCGTCGTCGAAGCCGGCGAACTCAAATTGAATCGTCGCCCGTTCGAAATGAACTTCGTATCCATGCGTGAACGGACGGCCGTGTTGGTCGATCGTGCCGCCGCCAACCGAAACGATCACATCGGGATCGTCGTAGGTCATCATCGATTCAAAATACGAAGTGGTCTCGCCACGCATCCGGCCACGGCTGATCACTTCCTTGGGCATTCCAAACAACAGACGCAGCAAGTGGGCGTCGTGGACATGCAGGTCGATCAACGGACCGCCCACTTTTTCTGGATTGTAGAAATCGGGGTTCCAGTCGACCGGGCCGATCACGCGTTTGAAGCGGCCACCCAAACACTTGCCGTATTTCCCCGATTGCTGAGCGTCGACAAGCAACCGGAACTCGGGCAGGTAAGCCAAAACGTGAGCAACCATCAGGTGCAAGCCCTTCGATTCGGCCAGTGCGACCAGACTCGCGGCATCGTCGGCGTTCAGCGCCAACGGCTTTTCGCACAACACGTGCTTGCCAGCTTCCAGGCACTTGCGGACCGCATCGACATGCAGATGAACGGGCAGGCAGATGTCGATCAGATCGATCGAATCGTTCTCCAACATCTCGTCCAGCGTTTCGTAGACCGAAAGGTTGCTGACATCGATCTGTTTGCCGGGAGGTCCAAAGTTGCCTTGGATGCCGGTCCAGTCGCCGCCGCGTCGCTGTGGATCACGCGTGCAAAAGGCAACCAATTCGGCACCGGTGGCGCGTTGATAGGCGAGGTAGTGGATCCAGCCCATAAAGCCGATGCCTGCGATTCCTGCACGCATAATTTGCTAACTCCGAAGTTGATTGACTGAGGAAACCGTCGATTAAACGAGGTGGGTAAAGGCGGTAGGCAGCCGATGAAATCAAGCGTCCAGTTTTTCAAACCGCTCGGCTGCAGCATCCCATGGATCGGGATCTTGCGGTTCGTAGACGACGGGTTGGAAGCTGTCGCGAATCAATTGACGGCCCTCTTGAATCGAGCCGATTTGCCCCAGTCCAACCATCTGCATAACGATGTTGCCAATCGCCGTCGCTTCTACCGGTCCGGCCAACACGCGGCGGCGGCAAGCATCCGCCGTCATCTGGCACAGCAACGCGTTTTGGGCTCCGCCACCCAAGATATGAATCGTGTTGATCGTGGTGCCGGTCAGCGATTCGAGCCAACCGAGGCAGGTCCGGTAACGGAGCGCCAGCCCTTCCAAGGCACCTCGGAACAGGACGCCGTTGTCGGCGGCGGATGGTTGTCCGGTGCGGTTTGCAAATGCGGCGATCGCATCAACCATACATGCCGGGGCTGCGAAGTCGGGGCAGTCGGGATCGATCAGTAATTGGAACGGCTTCGCGTCGGCGGCCGCTTGAACCATGCTGGGCCAATCTAACGTTTGACCGCGTCGTTCCAGCGAGGCTTTGATCTGTTGGAAGATCCACAGCCCGCCGATGTTCTTCAGCAATCGCGTGCTCCCTTGAACGCCACCCTCGTTGGTGAAGTTCAATTCGGCACAGCGATCGTTGATCAGCGGTTCGGGAATCTCACAACCCATCAACGACCAGGTGCCGCTGCTGATGTAACACCAGTCCGGTTTGGCGGGAGCAAAATTGTCGGCGGGCACAGCGACGACAGCCGACCCGGTATCGTGAGTCGCTGGCAGGACAACGGGGACGCCTTCGAGACCGGGGACTCCACCTTGGCCGCCGAGGATCGGGCCCAAGACGGTTCCTGGTTGCACGACGTCGCTGAAGACGCGCGTCGGCAGATCGAACGCTTTGAGCAGCTTTTGCGACCAGCCTTGCTGTTGGGTGTTATACAGTTGCGTCGTTGTCGCGTTTGTGTATTCGATCGCCGCTCGGCCGGTCAGCAGCCAGTGAAAGAAGTCGGGGATCATCAACATCTGGTTGGCGATCTTGAGGACCGGCGAATTTTCCAGCCGCGCCGCCAACAACTGATACGCCGTGTTGAGCTCCATGAATTGCAGCCCCGTCTCGGCGAAGATCTCTTCGCGAGCGACGCGTTCAAACGCCTTGGGGAACATTCCGCGAGTCCGTGCGTCGCGGTAATGATAGCCCGGGCCGATCAGGTCGCCGTTGGCATCCAGGAAAACGTAATCGACGCCCCAGGTGTCGACGCCGACCGAAAGGACTTTGGCGTCGCCAGCGGCGGCCAACGAAAGGCCTTTGCGAATCTCCTGCCACAGCCCCAGCAGATTCCAATACATCCGCCCCAGCACGTGAACTGGATCGTTGGCAAACCGATGCACCTCGGTGAGCTTCAGTTGCCCGTCCTCGATGCAGCCAGCCAGCACCCGACCGCTCGATGCGCCAAGGTCCACTGCTAAATGCACAGGTGCCGATGCCATACGTTTCCTTCGTTCGATCGATGATTTGTGGGATCTACCAACCGAAAAATGTGACCGCCCGCACGGCGAAAGTCAACCGGACGCCGCCGCGGAGGACCAACTTCCCGCTTCATAGCAGAGCCGTCTGTCTTATGGCGAAACACTCGTAGGAATCGGTGGATAACGCGATGTGCGTGGCTTTGTCGCAGGGGGGGAAATCAATGAAAACACCCGACCGAAGGCATTGCTTCGATCGGGTGGATTGCGATCTGAGGTGCAGGGGAAGCCCTAGCCGGGCGTGACTGTCATTAGTAAGGACCAATCGGTTGCAGATCTCGCATCGCCCCGAGGTTTCGCCAAGTCGCGATGTCGATCGTCTCAGCAACAAACCGGACCGAGGCATCACACAAGGTGACTTGAACCCCGCCGGGATGTCGGCTGCGCGCCGAAAAACGGGATGGGTTGCCGTCGGTTGCCGAATTCCCAACACATGGCAAGCCGAGCGGCGCGTTCGTTGCGTTTTGGCAGAAGCTGGAATTCAACGCGTCGGGAATCGTTGTGTTGGGCCCCGCGTAGGTTGTCATGCCCACAAACGGTACATACCAAGTCAGCCCGCGCAAGTCCTGGCCCACTTGACCTTGCAAGATTTCGCCAACCAACACGGTGCTGGAGGTACCGTCGAGGATGTCGCGCATCGAGTAGGTCTTGCCGTTGGAACCGCTCGTCGATTCGAACGGAGCACCATTGAATTGGACGGCATTAAAGGGACTCGTGCGACCGGTATCGGTATTCCCCAAGTTGACAGCGTAGTTGTAATTGGGCGTCGAGTTCCACGTTTTGGTTGGCGTGTCGCTTGGGCAAAGGTAGGCAGGAATCTCGGTGCGGATCACTGCGGTATTGGCTCCATGTGCATACTGACGGTGCGGCTCCCATTGCTCAGCCAAGTTGTTCTGTTCAATAAACGGCAAGATGAACCGAATCCATACGTAACCGCTTTGGTTCTGATCGGTGATCAATGGGGCGTTCGGACCAGCGCCTGTCGCACCGTTGGGAAACGTCTTAAACGTGTCGTGGTAGTTGTGCATCGCCAACCCAAGCTGCTTCAGGTTGTTGGAGCAAGACATGCGTCGCGCGGCTTCACGTGCGGCCTGCACCGCTGGCAGCAGTAGCCCGACCAAAATACCGATGATGGCAATCACCACCAACAGTTCGACCAACGTAAAACCTGACTTCTTGGAACACTTCATGAGAACACTCCGGGAATAGAGGGACTGAACAACCAATTTAGAAATAACCGCTTCGGCGAGCGGCAAATTAAGTGGACTTCAAATCGAAGTCGAAAACGTTTTCGGTGTCGGCCTTCACGTCGGCCTCCAGCTCTGTTTTGACGTTGTATTTCGCGGGGACCCGATTTGCTTCGGGCGCGGCAGATGCGGCGTCCATTGCCATTTGTGGATCGGCGATCGTTTCGCCTGTCCCGCCCGACGATGAAATCAAAACTTTGAATTTGCCTGGCAGCAAACCTGCCTCGGCGGGAATCTCGTATTTGCCCGCTTCGATCACGCTGCCGGAGTTCAGCGGAGTGTCCGATGCCTGCGATTCGAACTGAATGGAGCCACTCTCTAAAGGGGCTCCGTCGAGCGTTACCGTTCCCTTGACGGGCAATCGTCCCAGCGTGTTTTGGGGGCCACATCCAACAAGAAAGAGCAAAACGGGAAGGAATAACAGGATGCCTGAAGCGGCGCGGCGCGGCGTGGGATTTAGCATTGATGAACAAAACCTTAATGGGTGATGACGGACCCTAACGGTTGTTTTCCCGGAAGGGGGTAGAAGAACTTTTGAGAAATAGCGACGATCGATACTTACCAGATCGGCAGATCGATCTTACTAGTTTAAGGGGGCTTAAGCAATCTAAGCTCTTGCCTAAATGGTTAAAGAATTCCCTAGCGGAGCATGCAAAGAACTGGCACGTGTACGGAAGTCGCCGTGCCGGTGGTGTGATTTTGCGAACCTAACCGGTTGTGTTTAGTGGTGGTTGTTCCCCCGTAACGCTACAAAGACATGCTTGGTGTCCGGGGAATCAAAAAGCAGCATTTTGAGAAATGCCTGCTCCTGGAAGCGCAACTGTCGCCCAGGAACGGACCCTGTCGTGGATCGGAGCGTTCGCAGTTCGCCAGATTGTCTCGGGGCGATGGAGGAGACGTGCGAGAGAGAGGAGCGGAATCGCCTCGGGGGGGAGGCGGGATGGTTCGTTCCCGAACCTAGGCGCCGTCGCGAGGTGGGCGCTGGTGTCAGTCAGGTCGGGTTACAAACAAGCTGTCGGAAGATTCGACAATATTCACTTCGCTATCGGTCCTAACGGAATGGAATACCTGTTCATTCCCCGATGGCCAACGGACGGTTAAGGTTTCGATCGATGGATGATCTCCGATACCAAAGATCAATTGTCGTTGGTTGCTGGCCTGGTAACCCGACCCGGCTGTCAGCTGACGCGTCTTCGTTATTCCTGCGTACTGGAGTGTCACTTTGGCGCCGATTGCATCGCGACTGCAGTTCACACCATGCAGGTTCACGCTGATGTAGTGACCCGTATTCGTGGTTGTGTTTGCGTTGAACGAGGCTACCGAACCGATATTGGAAACGACAAAATCTTCTTTCCCATCGCGGTTCCAATCGAGCAATGCCAGGCCGCGACCTAAGTGATTCTGCGCGAAGTAGTCTCCCAACGACTTCGATTTGAGTTCGCGGAAGCGACCGGTTCCATCGTTTTGGAAATATTGAGGCCGCATCGCAAACGGAATCCCTTGCGCCGAAAGATCCAAGACATGACCGTTGGCAACCACGAGATCGGCGCTGCCGTCCAAATCCCCATCGAGGAACTGGGTGCCAAACCCAAGCAACTGGTAGCTCGCATCGAACAGTCCGGCACGGCGCGTCGCGTCGACAAATTGAGCGCCCGCCTGCTGTCGATACAGCGTATTGGCTTGCTCATGAAAATTGGTAACAAACAGGTCCAATCGGCCATCGTTGTTCGCATCGTCGATGGCGACGCCCATACAAGCTTGCGGCAATCCATCCCCGTCGAAAGCAAGACCATGCAAGATCGCGCGTTCGAGAAACTGCGGCGGCACGCCCGGCGTCTCGGCGGCGTTGACGAAAAAGAAGTTGGCGACGGCATCGTTGGCCACAAACAGACTCAATCTTCCCGAGTCGTCAAAATCGGCGGCGACGATTCCAAGTCCCTTGCCTTCGGGCAGTTCGATTCCCACCTGGGAAGTCACGTTTTCAAACCGCCCCTTGCCGTCATTCAGGAACAATTGATCCTGATCGCCGGCAAAGCCACTGGGGCTGCACCAGCGAAGCTCGTCGCCCTGTCGACAAATCGAACGCGCCGCGTCATCGCCACTCAGATAATTCACGTCGTAGAGGTCGGGAAAACCATCGCCGTTCACGTCGGCCAACAGGCAGCTGGTCGTCCAATGTTCGCCTCCGATTCCCGTTTCATCGCTGACGTCGGTAAAGGTTCCATCGCCGTTATTGCGGTACAAACGATTGCGACCGAAGTTTGCGACGTAGAGATCGGCAAAGCCATCGTTGTTGTAGTCACCCGCGGTGACGCCCTGGCTGTAGCGATCGTCGCCGACTCCCGCCGCAACGGCGACTTCGACAAATCGTTTGCCGCCAAGATTGCGAAATAAGCGGTCGATCGGCTGCGTCGCACCCGGTTCCGAGGGCCAGACAGCGCTCTGAGTGAAATAGACGTCGGGCCAACCATCGGCGTCATAGTCGACGATCGCCACGCCGCCGCCGGTCGTTTCCAGCATCCGCATCTCACCGGTTTCAGGATCCGCGTCCCGTTTGTAAGTGAAATCGATGCCAAGGGCTTGTGCCATTTCGGCAAAGCGGGTCTCTGCCATCGGACCGCCCGCACTGGTCGCCAGAACGGGAGCCGTTTGGTAATTCGGCAACGGGTATTCGGCGATCGCCAAATCGGCAACGGGACTCGATCCCGCCAGCGTTTGCGGCGAGTCCGCGGTGAGCACCGATCGCAGACGCGCACAGGACTGCGCAACACCGGGGTAATTCGGCTCTCTCGCCCGGACTAATTCGCACCAAGCCCATGCCTCCCAAGGGCGGCCAAGTGCTTCGGTCAGATCGGCGGCTTTCAACATCCGCTGTTGGTTTTCCGGTTGCTTGAAAATCTCGTCGACCAGAAAACCCAACTCCCGCAGTTGTTCAGCTCGATCGAGGAAAGCGGTGGCCTGTTCCGGCTTGTTCAATTGCCCGAACAACTGCCCCGCTTCCAAATGTGCGATGCGATGATTGGGATCGAGTCGCGCTGCTTCCAGGAAGCAGCGGATCGCCGCTTGGGGTTGCGCATTTTCGCGAGCCCATTGTCCACGCGTGATCCAAATCTCAGGATGGGAATCAGCGTTTGCGGGCAGCTTCTCCTGCCAGGTCGCAAAGTCGACGGGCGGATCGGTGGCGGCAAGCGACCGCCGGCCAAGCCAGGCTTGCCCTTCGAGCGACGACGGATTCGCAGCAACCGCTTCTTGCAGCATCGAATCGGCGCTCGACATCTGATTCTTCTTCATTGCCGTTCGCGCCGCTCCCACCAATACCACCAGATCGTCGGGATCGCCGGTTCGGCAACGCTGCACCAAACCCGCGTCATCGATCACCGGTTCAAGGGCGCCCAGCAGGACGAGATGATGCAGCGTGAATTGTCCGCGCCGGACCGCTTCGAACAGGTACCGGTTCGCTTCCCAGCAACGTCCTTCGACACCCAAGATGTAGGCCAAGCGATTGATCGCGGCCAGGTTCGCCGGATCGCTTTCGAGGATTTGGGAAATGTGTTCCTCCGCCGCGGAAACATGGCCTTCACGCAGTGCCTGTTCAGCTTGAAAAAGCGTTTGCGCCACATCCAGTTTGGGATTTTGCTGTTGTTCGGTTGCCAGCGTGTGATCCGATGCGTCGTGACTTGGCGTCAACGCGAGGACGGCAACGCAGTAGATCAGCAGGGCAACGGCGACGAAGGCGACGATCGCGGTCAGCCAGCGAGGCAGTTGCGCGTTGGCTTGCTGCGTTGGCTTGGGTGGCGGATCGATCGCTCGACGCGATTTAGCACTCCGTTTTTTCATTCGCCCAACGTCCTGCTGGCTTCTTTCAGTGGGATAGGTTCTGCGTTCGCAACGGTTTCGGCCGCGCCAAAGCAATGCAGTTTTGGCGTTCGTGGCCCGAACGGCTATCGTAAACCAGCCTCCAGGCTTGAACCAGCTGGCGCGTCAAGGGACTCGTTTTCATCGTCGTGCGACTCGCGTTTTATTTCTGACCCCATCGGGTATGCGTACGCAACGGCTTGTTCGGCGGCGAGTACTGATTGGGGGCTGTTCAATGCGTTGATAACCATCAGCGCGTCGATCGGCGATAGGTGGCCGTCGCGATTGGTGTCGTAGAAGAATCCGGGAAACTCATCGAGTGTCGCGCGATCGACCAATCGGTTGTCGTCATCGACGAATTGCCGCCGCGATAGCTCGTTGATGATGATCAAAGCGTCCAATGCGGTGATCTCTCCGGAAGCGTTTACGTCCAGCGGATCGGATCCGTAGGTCCATCCGTTGTTGCCGTCGTAGTTGACCAATAGCGTCGAACCAGCTGCGCCTTGCCACTCCTCAAAATACTGGCCGTCGATTTGTACGTTGTCGACAAGCACCCATTCATCCGGGCTGGCGAAGACGTCGTTGGGATCCAAAAATAGCTTAAGCGAGTTTTCCAGTCCGGACATCTCGAGCACCGACGCCGGGCTGATCGATACCGATTGCGATCCAGTGCCTGTCAGGTCGATCGCTTCGATGTTTACGAAATCCCCGTCCAGGTCGCCGATATCGACGTTGCCTTCACCGGAGCGGAAGCGAATCTTGTCGGTACCCATTTGGGTATCGATCCAAACATCGATACCAAGCGACCAGAGGTCGGCCGTGTCAAAAGAATCGTCGCTGTTGGTGAACCGAAAATCGATGGCCGATCCAGGAGGCAGCGGTGCTCGAAACAGCTCCATCTCGCCGCTTCGGACGACCGTCTGACCATCGATTATGTCGACCTGGGTGGAATGGTTGACAGTCTTGATAAAGACCGACGGAGCATCGTCGCCCGAAGCGATATCAAATTGGTAATCTTCGACTTCGCCATCGGCGGCTTGCCCCGTGGGTGAAAGGCCGCCGGAGCTGCTGAGTCGGAAGCGGGCGAAACTGTTGCCGCTCGATGCGCCGGCAGGAATCGTGACAGGGACGATATTCTCGCCCGAATTTAGGGGCAAAGCGGCTGCGATCTGTTCGCCCGGATCATCCCAATCACCATCTTGGTTGAAGTCGATCCAGGCATCCAACCGACCTTCGCCACTGCTTACTACGATGACCGATGCCACCGAATCGGAATCGCTTGCGGCAACAAAGCTAGTGATGGGGTGCACGCCGTCATCGAGGTCGCTATCGGCTGCCGGATTGGTGATCGCAAACGGCTCGAAATTGATCCCGTCTCCCAAAAACAAATCGCTCGCCCCATGACGGGCTCCGTCGCTTTCCAAGGATGTCGGATAGATCGAATCGGGAGCATCGCCGTAGTCCAATCGCTCGTCGTCGAGATTGATCAGTTCGACGTCGGCAGCGTTCAGCCCATCGAAGTTCGGATCGTCGCTTGCCGCCGCAGCGATCACGATCGTCAGTTCCACGTTGCCATCGATCAGCGAATCGTCGACTCCCGTGATCGTGACGGTTTGCGGGGTGGTTCCGTTTTCGGGAGTGAAGAGAAGCGTTGGCGTATCGATCGTCGCTTCGTTTAGATTGCTGCTGGACAATGCGATCGTAACATCCGACGCCGGCAACGCGTCCAACCGAACGGTGAACGTTGCTGTCTTCCCCGCTTCGGTCGTCTGCAGCATCCGCAGCGGTTCGACCGTGATCCCGGCGACGTCGTTATCGGTGGTTGTGATCGCAACCGATTGTGGCGACAGCGACACAAACTGCGGATCGGAACTCGCCCCGATCGTAAGAGTCAGTTGCGTGATTTGCGAGCCGTCGATCCGTTGGTCGTTCTTCGCCGTAACGACGACGGTCTGAGGGAGGTTCCAGTTGTCGGGAGTGAAGACCAGTTGTTGGCGATCGAGCTGAATTTCGTCGTCGCGGTCTAAACCGAGGTCGATCACGACGACTTCCAGTGGCTGAGCGGTCAGGGCGACCGATAGCGAATCGGCGCGACCCGATTCGCTGGCGACGAGGCTAGTTTTGGATAGCAGCAGCCCGGCGACATCGTCGCTGACGATCGTGCCTGTGGCGCGGTCGCGGGTCAGGATGACATCGGGCGAGGTTGTCAGCAGCAGTTCGAATTGTTCATCGTTTTCGATCAACGCATCGTCGATCAATTCGACCGAGACGATGGTGGAAAGGTCTCCGCTGGCTGTCAACGAAACCGGCACGCTCCACAGCGAACGGTAATCGACGTCGGGGGCGGCGGTGCCGCGAAGCGTGAGAGCTTGCAGTTCCGCTGTGCTTCCGTCGGGCAACGCGTGGCTCAATTGAGCGACAAATTCAAGGGTCCCATCGGTTTCGTTTGCCGTCGCATCGGAAACATGCAGACCGATCATCTCGACCGCGCCAGCGTCGACGCCATCGTCTCGGTTGTCGATCCCCTGCAGATCGATCTGTCGCGGCACGCCGCGCGCATCGACGGGAAGCGGTTCGCTCATGTCGCCATCGCGATCCAGGTCGTATCGGTCGGCGGCGGTGCTGCCGCGACCGGCATCCAAGGCCGGACTGTCCTGCAGCAACGGATGGATCTCGATCGCACCGCCATAAAATCCAAGCGGTGCCAGGAGGGGATCGATGACGTCGGATGTGTCCAGGTCACCCGCGGCATCGCTGGCGTTGCCGGGGCCCAAAACGTTGTAGCCTTCGCTGCGCAGACTATTGGTTCGCGTGCCGCTTGCGCCGGTGACGTCCAGATTGGAATCGCCGTTGCCCGCCACGATCGACGATCGCAGTTCGGTGCGCGTGTTCTGTTCGCCGCGAGAGACCAAGCCGTCGCCGAGGCCTGCCGTTTGGTTGTTGGCGATCGTGCTCGAATCGATCGACAACTGTCCGCCATCGTTGATCAGGCCGCCAGCTGCAACGGTTGCACTGTTTCCGGAGATCGTCGTGCCGATGATCTGGCTGCCGTCACCGACGCCAAAGCGGCTGCTCAGATAGACGCCGCCTCCCTGCTGATCGGAGTGATTTCGAGCGATCGTGGAATGGAGAATCGTCAATTGGCTCTGGTCCACAGCCACGGCACCACCGGAACCGGCGGCGGTGTTGTCGTTCAGCGAACTGCGGACGATCGTCAATTCGGCGCCGTCGGAGGCGTAGACCGCGGCTCCATCGCCAGCGGATTGATTGTCCGAAAGGATGCTGTCGATGATCGTTATCCGCCCGCCGGTCGCAGAGATCGCACCGCCGGGACCGTCGGCGACATTGTCTGTGATCGCCGAGCGTTCGATATGCAATTCGCCGGAGGACTCAAAGAGGATCGCGGCACCGGCTTCGCCTGGTTCGGTCTTTCCAGCGGTTAGGTTGAGGTCGGTTAGGGCGAGGTCGACGCTTGCGACGTCGAAGATCCGCGATCGTTCGGCTGCGTCGATCGTGAGCGCTCCCGAGGCGGGACCGTTGATCGTCGTCGAACGCCGGATCGGGAGCGATCCGAGCGTTAGATCGATCGTTTCGCCGGCAAGCGAATCGGCGATCTGAATCGCTTCGCTTCCGCCGAATTGGTTTGTGTATTCGATCGATTCTCGCAAGCTGATGTCGCCGACACTCAGATCGCCATCGCTCTCATCGACTAGCGTATCGACGATCGGTTGGAAGTCATCGGGGACAAAGATCAGCGAATAATCTTCCACCTCGCCATCGGCCGCCATGCCTGCAGGTGTCAGGCCCCCGGCGGTGCTGACGCGAAATCGGAAGTGGGCGGCGCCGGGCGTGAAGTCGTCGGGCAACGGCAGTTCGATGATCGTCGATCCGTCGGCCGTGCCTAGGTTCATGCTGACAGAAAACTGTTCGCCCGCATCGTCCCAACTGCCGTTGCGATTCCAATCGACCCAGGCATCGAGATAGTTCCCCGTGGCGGCGGCGTTCTGCAGATCGATGGCGATCGTCAACGGATCGCCGATCGATTGGTAGCGGCCGCCGATGAAGGCGACGCCATCTTCGTCGTCGATAAAGGTTTGGTCGCCACGCGACAGACCTTCGGGCTGGCCATCGCGCTCGCTGTCGACGGTCGCACCCAGTCGCGGGCCAGCGACCACGTGGTAGGCACCGTTGTCGGTGGCGAGGGTTGGGTAGCTGGAATCGAATCCGGTCAGATCGCTTGTCGGCGCATCGCCAAAGTCGAAGGCGACTTCGACCGCACCGATATCGATACCGGTTCCCATCGCGCGGGAATTGCCAAGCTGATCGACGGCTGGAATCTCACCGCCCATGGTCGCTTGGCTGTCGATGGCGGGACTGCCCGGCAACGGGCTGTGAGTAAACGTGGTTCGGTCCAACGCAGCGACCAGCGGGTCGACGTTGGTCTGGTCGGTGTCAGCATCCAACCAACCTGCCGCCGAATCGTGCGAGAGGTTGTTTCCTAGAGAGGTGATCGTCGCGCTGCCACCTCCTATTTCGAAGGTCCCCAGCGTGTTAAAGCTGTTGCTGGCAAACAAGTTCGCTTCGGTTGTCGCCACGGCGTCGGCGCCATCGGCGACGACGCGAATCGCCCGCGCGTCGTTGTCGACAAAACTGGAACTGGTGATCTGAAACGATTGCCCGGCGGTTGTGGCGACAACGGAAACTGCGGTCGCGGCTCCGTTGGCTTCGTTGTTCGAGAAGGTGCTGTTGGTGATCGATCCGTCGCCATCGATCCGCAAGATCGCGGCGCCATCGCTGGCGGTCGTTGCCGTCTGTCCAAAGGCTGTGTTGTTGACAAACGAAGTGTTGGTGACGGTCAGCAGCCCGCCTTCGGCATAGACTCCGCCGCCTCCTTGGGCTCGACTGTTGCGAATCACGAGATCCTGCAGCAGCAACGTGTCGCTAGTTCCCAGGTCGCTGCTGATGCCAGATTCAAAGTGGACCGCGCCGCCGGGGCCAATCAAGGCACGGCCGTTGGCAAGCGTGAGATCTTGCAGGACAAAGTCTTGGCCGCCGTCCCCTTCGAATTGGAACAACTGTTTGGTGCCGCGGCCACTGAGCGTCAGTTGGTCGGCGCTGGGACCGGCGATGGTGATCGAGTCGGTGACCGTGAGGACCTGCGTCAATTCGAGCGTCTCGCCACTCAGCTCCGGTGCAAACGTGATCGTGTCGTGACCGGGATTCGCGTTCGCTTCCTGGATCGCATCGCGAAGCGTGCAGGAACTTTCGCTGCATGCCCGGCCGTCGACATCATCGATTCGGGTGACGTTGAAGGTTGTCAGCAGACGTCGCGATTCGAGCGACTCGAGTCGCAAGCGTCGTCGCCGAGCGCTGGCGGATAGGCGAGAAGAATTGGTTTTTCGTGAATGCCTCAAAATTTCCACTCGTCAATGCAGTCGAACTAACGCGGCGGGCAGACACTCTGCCAGACCGATCTAGTTTGATTGACGCAGCCGACGATGCCTAACAATTCGCCGCAAATTTGCCGTTACAACCCGGCGGAACTGTCGTAACCCGGACTGTCGTGTGCGGGAAAAATCGATCTCTAGCGAATGCGTAGCGACCGGAGAGGCCCAAGTTGGGATTAGGCTCGCGATTCGAGGAAGGTTTGCAGGGCGAGGCGATTCGATTCGAAGGCCATGTTTTCGAGGTGTTCTGGCCCGAGGTCGCAGAACGAGGTCGATTGCACTTCGCTCGGTTCGGCTTCCAAAGCATCTAGGTCGACGATTTGGCAGGTGTAGAACAGGTCGACGACCGGAATGACCAAGCCGCGATATTCGTAGCTGTTGGTGTAGGAGGTGAGGTATTGGAACGATTCGACGTTCAGCCGCACCTCTTCCTTAATTTCGCGGATTAACGCCATTTCGCCGGTCTCGCCGCTATCGACAAAACCGCCGGGCAGACCCCACTTTCCCTTGCCCGGATCGCGGGCCCGGCGAAGCAGTAGCACGCGACCCTGAGCGTCGGTGACAATTCCTCCGACAGCCACCGTGGGGCCAAAATGGAACGTGTATTGGCACGCCGAGCATCGGAACGGATTCTTGCCGATCGCATTCGCCGCGGCTCCGCACTGCGGACAAAAATGGAAGGTCTGCGGTATTGGAAGGTTCATCAAATGCTCGGCGGTAGAGGTCTGCGGTCGGTTCCCCACCGATGGTACGAGAAACGGGGTGCCGTTTGAATCCGTGCGGCGGGGACAACTGCGGCTCTTTTGCGATTTGATCGAACCGCTTATCCTTTGTGCGTCGCCGTTTTAACCTTTATTGCATCGAAGAGCATTTATGGAAGCTGGTATTGTTGGCTTGCCGAACGTCGGAAAAAGCACGTTGTTCAACGCGTTGACGAGTTCACAAGCGGCCCAAAGCGAAAATTATCCGTTTTGCACGATCGAACCCAACGAAGGAATTGTCAACGTTCCCGACGGGCGATTGCAGACGATCACCGATTTGATCCACACCAAAAAGATCATTCCTGCAGCGCTCAAGCTGGTCGATATTGCTGGAATTGTTAAAGGTGCCAGCGAAGGCGAGGGCTTGGGGAACAAGTTCCTCAGCCACATCCGCCAGGTCGATGCGATCATCCAAGTCGTCCGCTGCTTCGAAGATCCCGACGTAACCCACGTCGCCGGCAACGTCGATCCGATGGCTGATATCGATACGATCGAGACCGAATTGATCCTCGCCGACATCCAGACGCTGGAAAATGCGTTGCCAAAGGCCGAGCGGACGGCGCGGACCGGGGACAAGGAAGCCAAGCTGTTGGTCGCCACGATCAATAAGCATCTGGAGCACATCACCAAAGAATTGCCGCTGCGTACGCTGTCGCTAACCGAAGCGGAAGCCAAGGTGGTCAGCAGTTTCGGACTGATGACGGCCAAGCCGATCCTGTACGTTGCCAACGTCGATGAAAACGACGTCAACGGCGAAAACGATCTGGTCGCTAAGGTTCGCGAGCACGCCAAGCAAAGCGGTGCGGGCGTCGTGCCTGTCTGTGCCAAAGTGGAAGCGGAAGTTGCCGAGCTGGAGCCGGAAGATCGGGCTGAATTCTTGGACGCTGTCGGTTTGACCGAGCCGGCGCTGGAAAAACTGGCCCGCGAAGCCTACCGAACACTTGGACTGCACAGCTATTTCACCGCGGGTGAGAAAGAGGTTCGGGCGTGGACAATTCCCGTCGGAGCGACCGCACCGCAAGCTGCCGGAGTGATCCACAGCGATTTCGAACGCGGCTTTATCCGCGCGGAAGTCTATTCGGTCGAAGATCTCGTCGAGCACAAGAGCGAGAAGGAGATCCGCAACGCGGGCAAGTTGCGCGTCGAAGGGAAGGGTTACGTCATGAATGATGGCGACGTCGTCCACTTCCTGTTCAACGTTTAATCCCGAACCGTTTCCCTGGGGACGAAGAAAACCTAGGCGTTGGGTTCGTGGCGAATGCGCCGAATCTGCGGTTCGCGTCGGTAAAGTTGTCCCTGATTTGCTTTTGCTGCCGACCATGTGGGAAGGCGTTGAGCATGGATCACTACAGCAAGCAAATGGGCAAACATGGACTACCGACGTGCCGTCAACGATGTGATGGAAACCGAAGTGTTGACCGCATCGCCAGCAAAATTGAGACGCATGACCGTTGAGTTTGCTTTGCGAAATGTGAACCAAGCGATCGAGCAAGCTGCTGCCAATGGCGCCGTTCGGGTTAACGAAGCGACGATTAATCTGCGCGATGGGTTGACGGAACTGTTGTCTGGGATTCGGCCGTCGGAAGAGACTCTGCCGCATCAGGTTGCCGACATGTACGTCTTCTTGCTGCAATGGCTGACGGCTGCGGAAGCCGATGGCGATCGGGAAAAATTGATCGATATCCAGCGAGTCTTAGAGATCGAACTGGATACTTGGAACCAAGTGGTGATGTCGACGCTTTCGGATTCGAATCCGCCGCGGTCCTTCGACAGCGACGAGGGTTCGGCCGATTCCATCTGCTTCGACGCTTAGCCAAATCGATGGTGGACGCTGCCCCAAGTGGGAAGCGACGCCAGGGCTTCGGATTCCAGCGACGCTGTTTCGATCCACATTTCGTGCAGGATCAGGTTCGCGTCGGCGTCGGGATTTTGCAAGATTCCCAACAACAGATGTTCGGGCTCTGCTTTCTGATATCCCATCAGGCCCGCTTCGGCGATTCCATCGACCACGCAACAGCGCGCCGCTTGCGAGATCGGCAGGCGGGTTCCAGTGGTTTGTGGTTGTCGCGACAGTATGCGTTGGCTGACGGCACACAAGTCATCCAACGTCAGTCCTAGGTTTGACAGCCAGCTGGCTCCGGAATACTCCGCTTCGGCCGCAAGGCCGATCAACAGGAATCCGCTGTCGACCATGCCGCCATCGGTTTCCGACGCTTCATCGATGGCAAATCGCAGCGCCCGACGCGCACGATGGCTCAAGCGTTTGAAGGCCGTGGCGGATGGGCTTTCGAGTTCTAAGGCGGGCGCCGTGCGAGGCCCCTTGGCTGCGTCGGTGGGAGAGCTCGAAACGGCATACATGGCTGTGCCGAGTGCAGACGCCTGGAAGAATTGTCGTCGTGAGTGAAGCATAAGACAGCCTTTTGAAAGGGGAAGCGAGCGGGGACGGCGAATTCTACGCAGTCGCGTCGCCGGGGCAAGCTTTGCCTTGACTAGTTTTCTGGCTTCTTCGTCGCTACCGGAGAAGGGGAAGCCGTGGTTTGTGTTAGGGGCTGTCACTGGTGGAACCGGTCCTGCGCGGTGAGTGTTCGGCCGACGACCGCGCATGAAAAACGCGATGCTTGTCGCCGACAAGCATCGCGTTGCGATGGATCGATACCGAGGTCGAAACCTAGTTCAGGATCTTGCTCAGGTCAGCAACAACCGCGTCGACGTCCAATTGGTCGGCGTCGGCAACCGCATAGCTAGCCTTTACTTGAGCGTTGCCAGCCAAGACAACGGTAACAGCTGCTTTGGCGTTGATGCCGTAATTGTCGGGACCGTTTTCGAATTCGTTAGGTACAACGAATGGAATGTGCGACGCCTTGCTCTTGGAAGCCAGGTCCTTCGCCGATTCGTTCAAATCTTCTTTGCTGTCGCCCATCAAGTTGACAAACGCCTTCAGTTGAGCGTCTTCATTCTTGGTGATGGCAGCGTCCAGTTTCTTTACCAAATCGATGACTTTATCGTTGGTCGAACGTGTGAAGACCATCACCTGAGGGCGCGAACCGTTCTTGCAGCGATAGCACAGGTTCTTGCCTTCTTCGACGCCGTCATCGGTCGCACCTGCACACTTGGTCACATAAAACGCGCCGATACGATCGCCGGTTTGAGGACCGCTGGTGATCGCGTCTTTCGCGGAGACCGAACCAACAACTGTCAGTGCAATTGCAAGACTCAGGAGAGAAACATTCTTCATCGAAATATCCTTCATCGGAAAGGGATGGTGTGTTCACGCGACATCGCATGAACCGGTGGGTGATTCTGCCGTGCTTGCCAGCGGTCTCGCTGGTCGCCAGATCGCGAACTTCCACCTCAGCGGGTTGGACCGCAATACTGGCAAACATGTTACGCAACCGGGTAGCCTCGGACAATCATTAATTATCCAGACAAGCTTTATACGTCTGACTTTCCATCGAGTTCAGTGAGATTTTACACACACTGACACCGGCGGTGGACGGTTGGTCAGCGTTTGAGTCGTGGTTTTGAAGGCGAATCCGCACACTCAAACCCACGGATAGATCGATCGGCCAGGCTTCGATAGCGTCTCGGACTCGTTAGCATTGTCGCGGCGCAGACCTTCGGTCTGGCGAGCTGGTGAACCTTAGGGTTCTGTAAGGGGGCTGGACGCCACGTTCCGTGGCTTGTTGATCCGAGGCTTCGATCGGGGCATTCGGTACCCGCCTTGTTCTATGATGCCCTAAGACGTGAAAATCATTTGCGATTGGCATTCGGTTGCCATCGGTGCGTCATGCGGAGAGGCTAAGGTTCAACGACGGAACGCCGCTGTTGGTGAGACACTTTTGTCGTGCAGCCAGCGACACAAATCCCCTTTTAATTTACCGACAGGCTTGTAAATGCAGTATCGACAACTGGGTCACGCGGGCCCTCAGGTTTCCGAGATCGGCTTCGGCGGCTGGGCTTTGGGGGGCCAGTGGGGAGCTCAGGACGATGCCGATTCGATCGCAGCGCTCCATCGGGCGATCGATCTGGGAGTCAACTTTATCGATACCGCCGCCGGCTACGGAGAGGGACGCAGCGAACGGGTGATTGCCCAAGTTGCCAAGGAACGCAGCGAACCATTGTTCATCGCCACCAAGACCCCGCCGGCCGATGGCCCTTGGCCGCCATCCCCTTATTGCGCCTGGCAGGATCGTTACAGCGCAAACTACTTGCGCGAAAACATCGAGCAACGGCTGCGGAACCTGCAAACCGAACGGATCGATCTGTTGCAATTGCACACCTGGACACGCGCTTGGAACGACGACCCACAGCCGTTGTTGGTGCTTCGCAAGCTGCGTGAAGAAGGGAAGATCGGAATGATCGGGATCAGCACTCCCGAACAGGATCAGAATTGTGTGATCCAATTGATGCGCGACGGGTTGGTCGATTGCGTGCAGGTGATCTTTAATCTGTTCGATCAGGAACCGGCCGCGCAGTTGTTGCCGGTGGCGGCTGAAACGGGGACCGGCGTGATCGTTCGCGTCTCGTTGGACGAAGGGATGCTGACGGGCAAATACACCGCCGAAGATCGGTTTGCCGACGACGACTTCCGCCACCAGTACTTCGCTGGTGACCGGATGCAACGCAGCGTCGATCGTGTCGCCCAGATCGCCAACGATATCCAGCGATTTGGGTTACAGGATTACAGCATGGCCGACTTAGCGATCAAGTTTGCGTTGTCGGCTGTAGGCGTCGGCAGCGTGATCACGGGAATCCGTTCTGCCGAACAGGCCGCCCTCAATGCGGCCGTCAGCGACAAACCAGCGATTCCCGAAACCTTGATGCAATTACTCCGCCGACACAACTGGCGCCGCGGAGTCTGGTATTCGGGAAAGTAAGCCGATTCTGTCTCGTTGCGATCCCGGGCCGCGCGGTCGAGCTGACTACGGTTTCGCGTCGACCATTTCGGTGATCGTTTCGCGAATCTTGGTTTGGGGGCCCATCAAGATCTTCGCCACATTCCCATCGGCGTCGATGATTGCAGTGAAGGGGAACGATGCCAGGCCCAACTGAGTCGCCAGCGGGTCGCGGACCCCTTGGCTGGCCGCGTCGGGATTGCGGAGATTCGGAAACGTGGGGCGAAAGCGACGGCGAAAGACCGCAAGTTCTTCGTCGGAATCATCCAAGTTGACTCCCAGAATCTTCACCTTTCCGGCAAATTCCTTTTCCAGTTCTTGCAGGCCTGGCAGGGTTTGCAGTGATTCGGTGCGGGAGGTTGTCCAGAACGGCATCACGACGATCGAGCCACGGAAGGCATTCCAGTCGAGTTCCGCGCCGGCGAGGTCGGGGTAATTGACGTTCAGTGGTTTGCCAATCGCTTGGCGGCGGTTGGCGCTTGCCGAGAGGAAGGCTTTCGCTTCGGCAGCGATCTCGGGATCGGCGGTCGCCGAATCGACAAACGTCTTCCCGATCGCGTCGTAGACCACTTGGCCAACCTCTGGGGCCGAACCGCCTTCGAGGCTCAGCGCCAAGCCGGCGAGATATTGGAAGGTCGAAACATCGATCGGTTGGGCGACCAGTTCGTCGATCGCTGTCTGCCATTGCTCGGCCGTAATGTTCTCGCCACCGAGCATGCCCCCGTGCAGTTTGTCCAAGTTGTCGAATCGCGATGCCGATCCCATCATCTTGGCCGTTGCCGCGATCTGAGGATCGGAATGGTTTGCAAACTTGGTCGCAATCGCATCGCGGACCACGCGTGCGGCATCGCCATAATCGTATTGGCTGAGCACGCCAAAGCTTTGCTGCAACGCGTAAAATGCTGGCATGCCCAGCTCGCGGTCCGAAGCTTGGAATTCTTTCACCAGTGCTAACAGGCGGTCGGTCGATTTGGTTTGTCCGGTGCGCAGTTTGTCCAGTTCAAAGCCCAGGCGGACGACGCGGCTGTCGTTGACCAATTCGGGATCGTCGCTGGTGGCCAGTTCATTGGCGTACGCCTCCAGTTGCTCTGCAGCAGCGACGTCCTGCAAGCCGGCCAATTGGCTGAGCGCTTCCAATTTGGTCCGTCGCGCGACGGTCAAGGTCTGCGGTTGGATCTCTTTGATTCCGATTGCATGTTCGGCAGCAGCCAGCTTTTGGGCGCTGATCCGCTTGGCTTCGGCGATCTGTTGGGCCTGCGTCGTGAACGCCGACTGGCCGCTCATCAATTGCCGCAACGCATCGTTGGTCTTTTCAAAATATGCGATGGTCGTTTCGAGTGGCGCGTCGTCCGGCAGCGGAGCGAGCCCGTCGGGAGCGGGATCGGAGGCGTTGAGCATCCCGTCGACCGAGGGAGCCGCCGTCGGATCAACCGCAGGTTGGGAGGCCATCGGTTGGTCAGCGGAGAAGGCGGCAGAAGCGGCCGGGGGCTTTGCTGATGGAGGCGTTGCGTCGGCCGGTTGAGTCTTGTCGCTCGCATCGGCCGCCTGGTACTTGGTCTCTTGTGAGTTGACTTCGTCGTTTTTGGACGAACAGCCCGACAGCAAGCCGACGCAAGCGAGTGTGAATATCAGTTGACGGGTCATGGACGACCCTCCTGAATGTTAGAGTTCTTGTATGACGGAATGAAGCGAGTCGCCGAGCGACCGAGCCTGCGGACAGTATATCCGCGCTTTGTCCGGGTTGCCCAGGGCAATGCGGGTGGGGGCGATTACCGATCGCGGAATCGCGGCGGTGCGGTTGCAGTGCACTTGTTGGCGCTCTACAGATCCACAAAATAGAACGCTTCGGATCTGTCCGTTTTCTCTTGTATCGCAAAACCGATTCACCGCTATGTTTGCATTGCAATTCAACATCTGCAGGTCCTCGATCGGGCCCGTTGCGTTTCTCCTGGGCATGCTGTTTTCCGCAGTGGTTTGGGGGCAAGACGAGATTCAGACGAAGCTGGGGGCCGAACCGGGACCCTATTTCGTCGGCTTGCCCGTCACGATCCAATTGACCGCCGCCGGGTTGTCCGAACGCAGTGTGCCCGAGGTGGAGGTCGAGAGCGACAACGATGTGCTGCGTTGGACGTTGGTAGCGACCAACCCAACATCGATCCGGTTCAACAACAATGGACGGATCGCATCGCAGACGAAATACGATTTTGTCTTCCGGTTCACGGCCAGCCGACCTGGCCAATGGGAGATCGGGCCGTTTGTGATCAAGGATGGTTCGCTGCGGAAGCGTGTCGATGCGGTGAAGATCAATTTTGAAGAGGTGCCGACGACCGACGAAATGCAAATTCATCTGCGCGTCCCCGAGGGGCCATTCTTTCCCGAGCAACGCGTCCCGGTCGAAATCGAATGGTGGTATGCGGGGGATTTGGCCAACACCGGTGTTTCGATCTCCTCGCCACTGTTCGACACATTTAAGTTCGAAGATGAAAAGCCGACCAACGTGCGCGAGGCGCTGTTGCCGATCGATACCGCCGAGGGGAGTGTCGATTTGCAGGCTACCGTTCGCGAGGAGGAGGTCGATGGAAAACGGTTCCGCGTCTTTCGCGCGAAACGGACGATGATTCCCGATCGCGTGGGGACCTTCACCATCGATCCGATCCAGGTGACGATTCGACATCGCGTGATCGGACGGCGTCAGCGCCGCGACGATTCCGGGTTTGGGTTCGGGTTTATCGATCGAGTGGAGAAGTACGTCAAAAGTATCGAAGCGTTTCGGGCGGTCGGGGAACCGAAGACGATCGTGATCGGAGGGTTCCCCAAAGCGGGACAGCCGGAGAGTTTTTCCGGTGCGGTGGGCAAAGGGTTTTCGATCGATGTGACGGCAGATCGAACCGTTGTTCGCGTGGGCGATCCGATTCGCTTGAACGTTCGATTGCGAGGCAGTGGGAATCTCAAGGGGGCCAGTTTGCCGCCGCTGTCGGCTGATGGTGGCATGGATCCGAAGCGGTTTCGACTCCCCAGCGGGGATATACCCGGCCAGTTGGGCGAGGATGAGAAGACCTTTTCTGTTGCGGTCCGCGTGGAGGATGAATCGGTCAGCGAGATTCCGTCGATCGCCTATTCCTGGTTCGATACCGATGCCAAGCAGTACCGCACCGCGCGTTCGGCACCGATCGCCCTGCGGGTGATGCCGGCCGATATGATTTCGGCAGAAGATGTGGTCTCGGCCAGTCCCGATCCGTCGTCGGAAGGGGCCGGCGAATCGGTAGGTTCCAATAGCGGTCCCGCCACCGAAACCGTAGCAGCTCAGAAACGATATTCGCTCAGCGGAGCCGACTTGGCGATTGAATCGAATCCCGCGGAGTTGTTGTCGACCGCGACACAATCCGTTTCCCCCGTGATCGTGCAGACGGGGGCCTATCTGACAGGCATCGCGATGGTGCTGTTGGCGCTTGTCGATCGGCGCCGCAGCCAAGCCGATCCGATTGCGGCCCAGCGACGCAGGGTTGCCAGCGAGCAGACCGCAGCGATCGTCGCGGCGGCGGGGAAGCCGCAGCGCCAGGGGGCAAACGAGGTGGCGGCGGCGCTGCGTGCATTGCTCGCCTCGCAACCCGAGTTCGAGCGGGCGAGTACCGAAGCGTTGATCGGCCAATGCGAGGCGTTGGTCTATCAACCGGTTTCTGAAGGAAACGATTCACTGTCGCCCGATCTGGTCGAACAAGCGAAGCAGTTGGCAATCCGATTTCGCAAGGAAGCTCAATGAATAACCTATCGAAGATCTTGATCTGCGCCGTCTGTTGGGCGTCGAACGCCGTTGCTAGTTCACCAGCTGAATTGTTGGATCAGGCGATCGATGCGTACGACGCCGGCTTTGCAGCGGTCGATCGCGATCAACGGTTACGGCAATTCCGCCGCGCCGAACTGTTGTTCGATCAAGCGGCTCAGGCCAGCGATTGGGGGAACGCCAGCTTGTGCGTCAATCTCGGCAATGCGGCGTTGGGGGCGCAACGTGTAGGGCCCGCGATTGTCGCGTTTCACCGCGCCTTGGCGATCGATCCGGGGAACCGGCAAGCGCGGCAGAATCTCGAGCACGCCCGCACATTGTTGCCCGATTGGGTTCCACGTCCCGATGCGGCGGCAACCGGAATCGGTTCTTTGATCGGATCGTTGTTTGGGGCGTCGACGCAACGGTCGACCGATAGATTGTTTGTGATCGCGGCGGTCGCCTTCCTGGTGGCGGCGTTGTTGCTGGCGGTGGCGATCCGCACCGATCGGAAGGGCTTGCGAAATCTGGGAGCTCTAATCGCTGCTCTCTGGATCGCGGTGCTGGGCGTGGCGATATGGAAGGTTCAACTTGCGACGCCACCGTTGGCGGTTGTGATCTTGCCCGACACGATCGCGCGGGCTGCCGATTCAATCAATTCGCCGGCACGGCTGCCCGAGCCATTGCCCAGTGGGGCCGAAGTTCAAGTCATGGAGGATCGCAGCGATTGGTTGCGGGTCCGTTTGTTCGACGGCCGCGATGCCTGGTTGCCTGCGTCGAGCGTAACGCGTCTGCCCGGTTGATCGACGCGACGGTTGTCGTTGGTGTCGTCGGTAGGGAATGGCATCGCCGACGGCTTCAGCTGGCAAACGGTTTTTTCTTCGCTCCCTTTTTCGATCCGCGTTCCAATTGTCGCGACAGGCTCCGCAAGTGCGTGGCTGCGGCTTCGGGGAGAACCGGGTTGATGTAACAATCCGAACCCCATTCAAAGCCGGCGAGTTTGGTGACTCGGGGAAAGATCTCCATCCACCAATGGAACGCCGCAGTATCGTGAAACGCTGTCGGCCGGGTGTGGATGATGAAGTTGTAGGCTGCCGGTGTGAGGATGCTTTCGACCAGTTTCAGCAACTTCCGCACGAGCATCGCCAGATCGACCAATTGCGGCTGTTCGATCGCTTCAAATGAGTCTTGATGATTGCGAGGAATCAACCGCATCAGGTAGGGGACGCGGCTGGCGAAGGGGCACATGGCAACGAAGTGCTCGGTCGTCGCGATGATCCGCATTCCACTGGTCTGCTCTTCGCCCGACATGCTGCAAACCAGGCACTCGCCGGTCTTTCCATGGTGCTCTCCCAATCGGGACATCAGGGCGCTGATCGAACCGGGCATCACACTGGTCGCAATCAATTGGCTGTGCGTGTGACGCAGCGAAGCTCCGGCGGCGGCACCAACGTTTTTGAACAGGATGTGATAATCGACATCGTCGCGTTCACGCCAGTAACGCATCCGATTCAGGTAGGCCGAAAAGACGTCGATCATCCGCGATTCGCTCAGTTCGGTAAGGCTGTAAACATGCAGCGGCGATTCGATAAACACCTCGTGCCCGCCGGTCAATGCAAACGCCTCAAAGGCCTGGCTGTGAACCAAAGCTTCGGGAGAGACCTGGCCGTTGCATGATTTCACGGCAGGATACTTGTTGGGCACAACGCGGACCGACCAGCTTTCGGGATCGTCCTCGTCGTCGAGGATGGTGAAGGTGGGATCGGGTGTCAGTTGTTCGTTGCCAGCACAAAACGGACAAGCGATCACCGTGCTGCCAGACAATTGAGCTTCGACCATTTCGTCGGGACGATGGTCACGGTTGGGCGCAACGATCACCCAAGCATCGGTTAAAGGATCGCGTCGAACTTCGCTCATCAGTGCGCACCTGCATGGCGGAGTCCATTCCATACACGAACATGTCAAGGCAACAGGGAAGGGGAAGCATTTAGACTCGCCCAAGCCTCGACTCAAAGACCCATAGCTTACAGCAATTTGTCCGTCGCGAGAAGCATTTCCGGCAGATCAATTTGGTGGGATGTGGCGAAAATTGTTGGCTCGTGCCGATCAGGAAAAGCTTTCGTAAGCAGCGGAGTCCGCGAGGTCCTGCAAGGCGATCTCGATCGCCTGCGGCATGCCTGAACACAGACGCCCCGCCGCTCCAATCGCAACAATGGTTTCGGTCGTATCGACCCGGGGATGTGTTGCAGCGGGGCGATGGGGTCCGTTTGGTGGTGCTTTGCGGTGGGGATCTGCTCGCTGTCGCCCCTCGCTACGCAAGCTCGACTAGCTTGGGGAAACGATGCCCTTGTGGACATGCCCTTCGTTCTGATCGATTCGTTCGGGGCGTCCCTTGTGCATGTAAACGACCTTGGTGTGGTCGAGTCCCATCAGCCGTAGGGTCGTGGCGTGAATGTCGTGGACGTGCAGTTTGTCCTCGATCGCAAACAATCCCAATTCGTCGGTCGCCCCGATAGTTTGCCCGCCGCGAACGCCACCGCCAGCCATCCACATCGTGAAGCCGGTCGGATTGTGATCGCGTCCGTCGCCCTTTTCGCTCATCGGTGTGCGACCAAATTCACCGCCCCAGATGACCAACGTCTCATCGAGCAGGCCGCGCTGTTTGAGGTCTTTGATCAAACCGACGATCGGTTGATCGACCGCGTTGCACAATCGCGAGTGGTTGGATTCCATCTTGGAATGGCTGTCCCATTTGCTGCCCGCACCATGATACAACTGGATGAACCGGACTCCTCGTTCGGCCAGTCGACGAGCCATCAAGCATTGCCGCCCAAAGGTCTTCGTCTCCTTGCGGTCCATGCCGTACAGTTCCAGCGTCTCCTGCGGTTCATCCGCTAGATCGATCGCTTCGGGAGCTGACGATTGCATGCGATAGGCTAATTCGTAGCTGCGGATTCTTGCTTCCAGGTCGGTGTTGGATTGCCGCGATGCGTAATGCTGTTGATTTAGTTCGTTCAGGAACGCCAGCTTTTGCAATTGCCGCGATTCGGACATTCCCGGCGGGCGGTTCAGGTTGGCGATCGGTTGTTCGCCCGATTCGAACAGCACCCCTTGGTAAGATGCTGGCATGAATCCCGCGCCCCAGGCGCGGACGCCATTGACGACCATCGATTTGGTATCTTTGATGACAACAAACCCTGGCAGGTTTTCGTTTTCGGTTCCCAGGCCGTACGAGACCCATGCGCCCAGCGAGGGGCGACCGCCAAAGACCGACCCGGTATTCATTTGCGATACGCCACCGGCATGGTTGATGCCGTCGGAAACGCACGACCGGATCACGCACAGATCGTCGGCGATCTCGCTGTGCTTTGGCAACCAATCGGAGATCCACAACCCGCTCTCGCCGTGTTGCGCCCACTTCCGCTTCGATTCCAGCAACGGTGAATTGACTTCGCCCATCGCCGTGACCGGCTTGTCGAAGCTCTCGGGCAAGCTCTGCCCAGCCAGTTCGTTCAGCAACGGCTTGGGGTCGAACAGATCCAGATGACTCGGACCACCCTCCATGAACAACCAGATCACGCTTTTGGCGCGACCGAGATAATGAGGGATCTTCGCAGCCGCAGCCGAGACGCTGCGTTCGGGCAGCAACGCTTGCCCAGTGAGTGCCGAAAACGCCAGCGCACCAAAACCTGAGCCCGCCGTTTGAAGGAACTTGCGACGCGAATCGGGGCGAATGATGTTGTTGCAGCTCATCGAAGATACCAATCGTTATGGATTCGAAAGGGGACCACTTTCGTTTTCGGTTGTGGGTGGGCCTTAGGGGCAGTAACGCAACGGCAATCGGTTTTAATTGCTCGATACGTACCTTAGGGTCGTAATTGTTGCACGTCTGGGGTCACGCGGCAACTCTTAAACGCCAGCGATTCGATGCCGTGCCAACAGTTTCAGGGTTAGGATTGCCGTCCGCATGACCTTCATCTTGCTGACCCCCTCTTTTTGATCGTATCTCAGGATCAGCGGCACCTCGCTAAAGACGCGATCGAGCGAACGGAGTTTAAGAAGCACGTCGGCCATGCAGGAAAATCCGGTTTCGCTGACCAAATCGTCGCCGAAACAAGCGAAGCCTGCCTGGATTGCTTCGGCACGGTAGGCGCGGTATCCCGAGGTGTAATCGCGGACCCCCTTGGTCGGGAAGACCATCGAGAACAACATCCGGGCACCAACGCTTAGGAACAGCCGGTTCCAGGGGACGCCCACGACCTGGGCGCCGTCGCGGAAACGCGATGCGATCACGATGTCGCTTCCCTCTTTGATGCGACGGACCATCGAATCGATCAAACCGGCAGGATGCGTATTATCGGCATCCATCGTCAAAATCACATCGCGAGCCGTCGCCAATTCCGCCGCCTCGCGTAAACCATCCCGCAAAGTTGGTCCCAATCCTTGGTTTTGGGGATGCTTGAGCAAATGAATCGGCATCTGGAAACCGTACTGGCTGGCGACGTCGGCTGTCGCATCGCCGCTGCCATCGTCGACAACAATCACCTCATAGGGCCAGCCGTTGTCGGCGAACGCTTCGCCCAGATTGTTCAACAACGAACCGAGCGCCTGTTCTTCGTTAAACGCCGGCAACACGACAAATACCTTCGATTTTGGGTACGAAGGAGGCGACAGAGACGCTCGCTGTTTGTCTTCGGACGGAAGCGATGGTGAATCTGACTGAACGTTCATAGGTCGGCGCTTCCTCGTTTTCCCGTCAGGGAATATGCTTTAAAAGATCACACCCCGAAAAACCTGGGCAGTACACTTGTCTACCTATTGTACTGGCAAATTTTCGATCGTCAGGGGTAAAATTCAGCGATCGAAGATTCCAACGCGACGCCGCACTCTGAGTTCGATTGCCAAACGCGATCCCCCGGGGGGACGGCAGGAGGATGAGAGCGCGAACCCGACCGCGTGGTGAAAGATTGGAGGTGGTGGGTTGCTTCGCTAGACTTTCATTAGGGCGCAGGGGATCTTCGCATGCCTGCGGCAGATTTTTAATCGAGAAGGCACTAATGCCAAGGCAAATCACTGTTTGAGCCAGCGCATTATTGGTAACCCGACGCGTAGGCGAGGAACAGTGAGAATTCCTCGCTTGCGCGTTGGGTTCATATTTCCAGAGACGCACCCGTTTGAAAAAGTGACTTGCCCTGGCTCTAATGCCGTGGTGGGGTGTGTTACGCCCCGTTTTGTGGCAGAATGACGCCCGCCGTGGTGGCGTGGGGGTGGCGTTAAAGAAGAGTTTGAAGGTCCGTGGTGTGGCTCATTTGGCTTGGCGTTGGAGTTAAAAAAGTCGAGTCGCGATTGTCAGTTTCTACGCCAGGCGATGCTCGCAGCTGGAGCCGCAACATTTAGGTGCGCATTATAACAAGGCGTCATGTAGTCGCCTGATTGTACAAGGGAGGAGTGAGATGCATCCACGCGAAGACAACATCTTGCTCGTCACGCGGAATGAAGGCGACGGCGCCCAGCTTACGCAGCGAGCGTTTGTGATTCAGCATCCGAACGAATCACGTCTTGATACCTACGATCTTTTGGGGCTCGACAAAACGCAGGGGGCCGACGTTCCGGCGGTTGTCTGGAAACTGATGCAGCACGATCTTCGAGCGTATTCGGTTGTCATCCTCGATCGCGATTTTCCCTCGGGAACCGCTGATGGCTTGCTGGCCCGGTTGAGTCCCGATACCACATGCATCGTTGCGACAAGCAACACCGATATGAAAAGTTCGCTCGATGCGCTCTCTCAAAAGGCGTCGGGGAGCAGTCCGAGTTTCGATACCAAAAATTCGCTGAACGAGTTAATGGCCTTGGTGAACCCCGCCGGCGACGCTCGCCAGCGAGTGCTTTTGTCGGAGCGTTTGGCATCGATCGGATTGGCCGTTGCCTCGGTCGCGCACGAGAGCCGCAACGCACTGCAGCGGATTCAGACGCATCTCGATTTGTTGCGGGTCAACGAAGGCACTCCTGAGCAACGGTTGAAAGATTTGCGATCGATCGAAGAGGCAAACCATTGTTTGTGGAATCTGTTTCAAGAATTGCAGGAGTTCAGCGCACCGATGCATCTGGCGCGCGAGCCAGCTTCACTTGGCAAAGTGATCCAAGACGGTTGGGCCAGCTTGCAGGGGCGCGAAGGTTGGACGGATGCCGAATTGACGTTGGATGTTTCCGATGGCGAGTGTTGGATTGATCCGGTCCGCATGGAACAGGTCTTTCGCAATCTGATGGAAAACGCACTCGACGCTTGCCACGACAAGACGCTGTTGCACATCGCGACAACCGACGCGCACTGGAAGGGGCGGCGGGCGCAAAAGATTACGGTTCGAGATAACGGACCTGGGGTCGCCAACGATGGCATCCAGCAAGCCTTTGAACCCTTCTACACAACGAAGTCCAAAGGGACAGGATTGGGGTTATCGATCTGCCGGCGGATCGTTGAAGCTCACGACGGCTGGATAGAAATCGAACCACCGGCGACCGGTGGGACCAGCTTTTTGATCGTGCTGCCAATCGACGCGCCGGATAAGGATTCACGCGATCGATCGAAATGAATCGCGGTTTCGATGTTGTCGAGGGAAAACGCCGCCCCGGGCTGGGCGGCGCTGTAACCGATCGATTGATTCGATCCCTTCGGCGTGGTTACCGTGTTTCGGTCGCCAGCGTGCCACGCACGACCACGTCGTCCCACAAGCCAAGGTCGTCAAACGATCCGAGTCCGATCTGGCCGAACTGGAATTCGCGGTTATGCGTGACCATCTGCGGTTTGTCCATGTCGTCGAAATAGATCTCGATCAATCCATCGGCAACTCGGCGGACGACCTTCACTTGGTGCCAGGTGCCGTCCTTCCAAGGCGTTCCCGCGTTGGTCGATTCGCTGATCGCAACCCGCGGCGCATCGTTGACGATGAAAATCTGATTGGCGTGCGGATCGGTCTCCTGCCCCAGGTGAACGTAATAAAAATTGGCAGGGTCTTGGTATCCGAAGAAGATGCACATGTCGCGATGCCCGCGCGATGTCTGCAGCGTTTGCACCCGCGCTGTCAATTCAAAATCGCCGACGACGAGATCCTTGATCAACGAGATGCTGTGTGGACTGCGATGCGGCGGTTGGTAATCGCTTTTGCCCAGCAGATGATAGGCGTTCGAACCGTCGGCTTGCTTGGTGACCTTCCACTTCGCGGCGTCGGTCGGTTGCCAGCGTTGGACGCCGTTTTCAAAGTCGTCTTGGAAAACGACTGGAAGTTCTTCGGCTTGAATCGACGAGACCACAAGTCCGGTGTGGCTCAACAGTGCAGCGATGGTCAGTAGTTTGCAGGTTTTCCGAAAGACAGATTTCATCGAGTTGGTCCCGTTGGGTTGCTTGAGTTTGTTGAGGGCCGCGCCGGAGCGGTTCAGCGAGATGCTTCCGTTCCGATCCGCGGAATTGTCCATGATCTTAATCCATCGAAGCGGGAAAAACACGTTTTGGACCCAGTCCGCCATCGCGCGAATGCAAGATCGCTCGCAAGCGTCCCGCCTGGTCCAACGCCGCGATCTCCTGTGGATCGTTGATGAATCCTGCCCCCAACGCGCGGAATGGGATCATCCGACCGTTGATAATCTCCGTCACTTCGTCGTCGTCGAGGATCGTTTGGGCCATGTGCATGACGCCGCGAGCGGCGGGCTGCAAGGCGGCGCGGGCCGCTTCGGCGGTGAGGTTGTCGATCGAGGTTGCGTCTTGGAGTTTGAAAGGCCCGATCGCCGTGCGAGCCAGCGCCGTCATGATCGCTTCGGTTCCGAGGCTCTGAGCCAAGTCGCGTCCGATACTGCGGATGTAGGTTCCCGATCCGCAATCGATCTCCAGAACCAGTTCGGGGAACTCGTAGTGCAGGAGCGTGATCCGGTCGATTTGCACCGGCCGTTTCGGCAGCTCTAACAAGTTGCCTTGGCGGGCCATCTTGTAGGCTCGCTTGCCTTCGACTTTGATGGCTGAGTAGGCCGGCGGTCGCTGCAGGATTTCCCCTTGCATCTCGGCACAGGCTTGTTCCAGATCGACCCGCGAAGGAGCCGGCAGTTCGGGGTGCTCGGTGACTTCGGTTTCGGAGTCGTCCGATGCGCTCGACATCCCCAGTTCAAAGGAAGCTAGGTAGCGTTTGGGGAGCAGATGGAGATAGGGAACCAATCGCGACGCGCTGCCGATCGGCACCAATAGGACTCCGTGAGCCAGCGGGTCGAGCGTCCCGGCATGCCCCGCCTTGTTCGGCTTGACGGCGCGATAAACGCGATTCACGGCCGCCCGAGAAGTGATCCCTTTGGGTTTGTTGACGTTCAAAATTCCGAACATGAATCTATGGTTACCGCTGTCGAAGAGATTGCCAGCAGGACGCCTGAACATCCTGATTGAATTGGTTTAAGATGGTGGGTCGGCACGCGTCCGGCTCGTCCCGTTTGAGTCGCCGCGATCTCCTGCAATCGAAGCTCTTTCCCAACAGAACCATGCCAGAATCCCAAGCGAAAGCCATCACCGCCGTAGGCCCGAACAGTGTAGCCGCCTTTGAGCGCGCGTGTCAGTTGATGCCCGGCGGGGTCAACAGCCCGGCCCGCGCTTTTGGTGCTGTCGGCGGAACGCCGTTGTTCATCGAATCGGCCAAAGGGCCCTATCTGTACGATGTCGATGGCCGTCGCTATTTGGACTACATCGGTTCCTGGGGCCCCATGATTTTGGGGCATCAGAATCCGGAAGTTGTCGCTGCGATTCAGGCAGCTATTTTGCGAGGGACCAGTTACGGGGCACCGACGGAAGCCGAATCGGAGTTGGCCGAACGGATCATCGAAGCGGTTCCGAGCATCGACAAAGTGCGGCTCGTCAATTCGGGAACCGAAGCGACGATGAGTGCGATCCGCGTCGCTCGAGGTTACACCGGACGGGAGAAGATCGTCAAGTTCGCGGGCAACTACCACGGCCACGTCGACAGCCTGTTGGTCTCCGCCGGAAGCGCCGCGGCGACGCTGGGCGTTCCCGATTCGCCAGGTGTGACCAAGGGAGCCGGTGGCGACACGATCGTTCTGCCGCACAACGACCTGGCGGCGGTAGAAGCTGCGTTTGCCGCGCACCCCGGCCAGATCGCCGCGGTGATCTTGGAACCGGTTGTCGGCAACATGGGATGTGTGCCACCGAACGATGGATATTTGCAAGGCCTCCGCGACATCACGGCGCGGGACGGATCGGTGTTGATCTTCGATGAGGTGATGACCGGCTTTCGAGTCGCCTTTGGTGGCGCTCAGCAACGCTACGGCGTGACGCCCGACATGACGACGCTGGGCAAGATCGTCGGCGGTGGGATGCCGCTTGGGGCCTACGGTGGCCGTCGCGAGATCATGGATCAAGTTTTGCCAGCGGGTAAGGTTTTCCAAGCTGGTACGCTCAGCGGCAACCCGGTCGCCGTGGCGGCTGGCAACGCGACGTTGAAGCGTTTGAAGGCTCAACCGCCTTATGAATACTTGGAAAAGATCGGCACGCAGTTGGCCAACGGTTTGGGACAGGCAGCCGAAGCGGCGGGGCTGCCGCATCAAGTTCAGCAGGTTGGCAGCATGTTGACGCTCTTCTTCAACGGTTCGCCCGTCACAAATTGGGAGCAATCCGACCGCAACGATCGTCAGCAGTACGCTGCATTTTTCTGGGGTCTGATTCGCCGCGGCGTCTATCCGCCGTGCAGTCAATTCGAAGCGATGTTCCTGTCGGAAACACACACCGAAGCGATGATCGACGAAACGATCGCGGCGGCGAAAGAAGTGTTGCAGGAAATCGCCGCGAGCGCTTAGCGATCGGCGTCGTCGCGGTTCGACTTGGTCCACCGCGTCGCTTTAATTTCCGGCAGCGAGGAATCGCTGCGGGCGAAGAACATCAGATGCTGCCACGGAAGTCCGTTGAACTCGCGGACCAGTTTCAAATCGTTGGCCGCGTATTCGCGTAAGATCTGCGTCTTGGACATCTTGTGCAAGCGTTTGATCGGGACCGTGGGATCTTCCATGCGGTATTCCAGCAACGCGATAACACCGGTATCGGTCAGCGAGTTGCGAATCGATTTGAGCATCGGTTCGGGGTGCGAGAACTCGTGATAGACGTCGACCAACAGCAGCAGGTCGATCTCTCCCTCGGGAAGATTCGGATCGTCGATTTCGCCAAGGATCGGGACGACGTTATCGTGTCCATCCTGCTGGGCTCTGGCTTTCAGTAGGTTCAGCATTTCGGGCTGGATGTCGACCGCCAAGACCTTTCCCGATTCGCCGATCTGGCGGGCCATCTTGAGCGTGTAGTAGCCGTTGCCGCAGCCGAGATCGCATGCCGTCATCCCTTCACGCAGCTGCAATTGCTGCATCACCAGATCGGTGTTTTCCTCTTTGTTGCGATCGGGACGAATCAACCACGGGGCGCCGTGATACGACATCGTCTGGGCGATCACGCGTCCTAGATATTGGGTTGCCTGGCCGCTTGCTTGTTGGGCCGAAACAAACGCGGGGACGCAGATCAGCGAGGCTGCGAGGAACAAACGAAGGTTGGTCATGATGTTCACCCGCAAGTCCTTTGGTTGATAAAAAACGTCGACGTGGCGAGCTGACCTGTGCAGGTTAGACCTGGCCTGTCGACAGCGATTCGAATTCGGGTTCGAACGCCGTCTCGAAGACAAAGACGTCGTCGAAGTCTTCGCGGCGATCCGAATCGCTCTTCCGCATCTGTTCGATCCGAATCAGATTGTAGACGATCTCGCCAAGGTCGCTGGTCGTGTAGATGCCCCAATCGTTGAGCACCAATTTGGCGAGGAAGCCGTATTGTTCCAGAGCATAGCGGCGGCAGGCTTCGCACAACTGTTGGCCCGTCAAATGCCGACTCTCTTCGTCGCTGAACGCCGGGTCGTCGCTGACTCGCAAGACATCGTGGGCATACGAAAGCGATTCGCGAACAAACTGATAGGCTTCAAATTTGAAGCGCTGGTCATGTTCCAACAGATCGGCAAATGCACGTATTCCAGTGTTCATAAATTCTCTTCTCCCTCCGCTTTGGAAGGCGTATCAAGATTCTTGGAGTTCTGCTTTTTCTTGCTCTTGGAGGACGATCGGTTGTCGCCGGCAGGTTTCTTTTGGACAACCGATAAGACGTCGGAAACGTCAATCAGTACTCGGCGATTATCCTCGGTCTGGACCAACAATTGTTGAGCCAAAATTTCTTGGAAGATCACCGTCGCTTTGCCATCGCGGGTGAGCACCTGGGCTCCCGGCGGTGGCAGCTCTCGCTGCATTTCTTCGTAGGTATCAAATTCGTACCGCAGGCAACACTTCAGTCGTCCGCAACGGCCCGAAATTTTTGACGGATCGAGCGTCGCTTTTTGCAGTTTGGCCATCCGCATCGAAACCGGTGGCATCGCCGAAAGGTGCGTGTTGCAGCAGACCGGTTTGCCGCAATCGCCATAGTCGGCAAGCAGTTTGGCTTCGTCGCGGACGCCGATCTGACGCATCTCGACCCGCGTCTGAAATTCCGATGCGAGGTCGCGGACCAATTGGCGAAAGTCGACACGTTTGTCGGCCAAGTAATACACGACAACCCGCTCGCCGCCAAAGAGATGTTCGATGTCGACAAGTTTCATATCCAGACCGAGGCGGTGGATATGGCGTTTGCAAGCGTCGAACTCCTTGCGACCCTGGTCCGAGATGTGGCTGAGGTCGTTGACGTCATCGCCGCTCAACGAGCGTAGGATCTGGCCACCGGGAGGGTTGGTCATGTGCGACAGCGTATGTTCGGTCGCTTCGACCAAGACCTCGCCGGTCTCCATTCCGCGGTCGGTCCGCACGATGACTTTCTCGCCGTAATGAAAGCTTGATTTCGAAGTCGCCACGTGTAGCGTGCGCAACGAACCGCATCGCACCACGTATTTCATGGGAGACGCTTTGGTTTCGTCGGTTGGGGGCGCAGTCGACATGGGGCGTGAACTCAAGCAATCATTGTCAGGTCAAAAAACTCGCAGTTGGGGCGTTGGCGGCTCCCACGCTACTTTTTCAATTCCGCGATATCTGGCGCGGTGTAACCCGACTTCCAGGATGGAACAAAGCTGGCAATCATGTGCTTCCGCGTCGCTGCCAGCAGCTTGCCGTCGGCAAATGCAACCGACCAGATCCCGCTGGGAACCTTGCCGATCTTTTCAAAGTTGCTTCCATCGCTTGTAGACATCGTACCATCCATCGATCCCACGGCTATCTGGGATGCGCCAGGATTGCAGTCGATCGCGGTGATCCAATCCGATGCCTGGCCCAACACGGTGGGTTCCGCTTCCCCATCGACTTCGATCCGCCGCAGCTTCCTGTCCGATCCGCCAGCAAACATTTGTTTGTCGTTTGCAGAGAAGCAAACCGCCCAAATCGGTGCTTCGCCACAGGCAACTTTCTTGACGGTTTCCAGTCCCGCCAGCTTCAGCAGGTGGACGCTTCCGGCGCCATCTCCCGCTGCCAACAACTTTCCGTCAGCCGAGAAAGCAAGCGAATAAATCTGCTGGCCACCCAGCTCGACACTTTGGATGACTTCCCCTTTTGCGACGTCGTAAACGAACACTTTGCCCGCTTCGTTAGCCGCCACCAAAACGCTGCCGTCGGGAGCAAAAGCCAAGGCCCGCGTCCAGCGTTCGAAGACAGCTTCTTTCATCGTCAACTGCTCGCCTTCAAAACGATAAATGCCGAGGTTGCCCTTGTAATCTGTGCTAGCAACCGACGCGCCGTCGGGAGCCACTGCGACTGCCCAGACGCTAGCGGGATGCGTGTAAAGCGTCTCGCTGCCGGTGAGATCGGCGGGGTTTACCGCCACGACATTTGCTTCCCGCAACAGTAGCCCATCAGCGGCAGCCGCACAGACGCGGCCGGCGTTCGTCGAAACCGCTGTCACCCAACGATGCGGCCAAGTCGGTTCCGACTTAGCCTCTGGCTTCGGTTCTGGCTTCGGTTCTGGCTTCGGTTCTGGCTTCGGTTCTGGCTTCGGTTCTGGCTTCGGTTCTGGCTTCGGTTCTGGCTTCGGTTCTGGCTTCGGTTCTGGCTTGGCTTCTGGCTTGGCTTCTGGCTTGGCTTCTGGCTTGGCTTCTGGCTTGGCTTCTGGCTTGGCTTCCGGTTTGGCTTCCGGTTTGGCTTCCGGTTTGGCTTCCGGTTTAGCTTCCGGTTTAGCTTCCGCGGCGGGGGGCTGTTCCTTGGCGGCAGGCTTTGTCGGTTCGTCGTCGGCGAACAACGGCGAGGCGAAGCTCAGCACGGCGGCGAGCGACAGGCTGGCGAACCAGTTGGTGCGGATCGTCTTGGCAAATGGATCTATCATGGGCAGGGAATCTCCAAAGTTGTCAATCAAGTTTTCGCATCGACCCGATTTTGGGGTTAGCTGGTGCCGGGCGATCGGGAAGGATCGCGTCGGGACTCGCCGATCGGGTCGGATAGCGGAGAGGTGGGCAGAACGAATTCGGTTTGGCGTTTTTGTAGCTGATGAGAGAGTCGGATTTGGGGAGGCTGCTATTTTATTAGGCGTGAGATCCGCAAGCGAGCGATGTTGTTTCCCTCGCTCGATTTGTGCTCAACTTGGCGATACTGCTTCGGTAGCGGCTGGAAATTCCACCGCCAGCCAGCAAACTATTTGCAGTAGCTGAGCGCCATCAAAGCGTAGGCGGTGACCAGGTTGCGGTCCCCTTCGAGCCAGCGTTCGTTTTCACGGTTGACCCACGCGCCATCCTCGGCTTGCAGCGACAGCAGCGTTTCGGAAAGCTCCTGACGCCAATCGTGCTTTTGTCCGCTGGCATCTTCGATCGTCTTCAACTGCGTTGCGTCAAGCGCCTTAGCGAAGGTGTGGTAATAATAGAACAGCCCGGCGTTTCCCATGCCTGGATTCTGTTGCAGCGAGTAGGTTTTGCGGATGAAATCCATCGCAGCCTTCACGCGTTGATCGTCTTTGCTGACGCCAGCGTAGAGCATGCTCTTCAGCCCCGCGTAGGTCATCGAACCATAACTGCGAAGGCCACCATCGGGTGTCTGCCCGGCTTGGCTCTGACCGCCCGCCGCCGAAGTGTAATAGAAACCGCCGTCGCCAACTTTTGCAGCGTGCGGAGTATCGTTGTACTCCGATTCGAGGTTCTGGCAGCGCGAGACAAACTTCAACGCTTTTTGGATCGCCGGATCCTCTTCGCCCACGCCGACGCTGCGCAACGCGTCGAGGAAGAACTGGGTGTTGGAGAGGTCGGGGCGAGCGTGTTTGCCATATCCCGCACCGCCATAGCCCGGGTCGGAAGATTCGATTCCCTCTCCTTCGTCCCACTGGATTCCTCGCAGGAACGCTTCGGCTCGCTTCAGTCGCTGATCATATCGATGATCGCTGTTGGCCAACGCCAGCGCCTGCATCGCCAAGCTGGTTTCATAGTTCCGGTAGAGCGAGTCGTTGACGTAGATGCCGCCGGTATCTTGGAAGTGCTGCTCGAGAAACTTCAGCGATTTAACGATCGATGGGGAGGTCGCCATCGCCGGCCGATTCTGCAAAACCGCTGTGATGCATAAACTCGTCACACCCGTTCCAGTCTGCGGACTGTAGGCCCCGGTGTCGGATGCCGCCCCACGCGTCAGGAAATCGATGCCTCGCGCGATCGCTGCGTCGGTTTCCTGTTGCCGGTCGGCTGCGATGCTAGGAAGCGTCAATAAGGCAGCAAAACAACATAGCAACGGTCGTAGCATGAGAATCTTCCTGGGATCAACTTTTGTGGCTGTCTCGGTTCATTCGGCTCAAGAATTCGTCCGATGCTTCATTCTAGCAGCAAATGTTGAGGAAGTTAATCAATCGTCGATAGTTCGACGGGGCTATTAAGTGTTTGTGTTTCGCCGAATTCGCCGGTCTGCAGCAGCGTCCGGTTGTCCAAAGGAGCCGGAAGCTCGCGCGTTCCGGCAGGTGCCTTACATTAAATCAATGATTTGCCAAGGTTAGATCGACAGTTCGCCGGAACTGTCGCCAAAGCGCAAAGTGACGCCAATCCCTGTTCCAAACTAATGCGAGGGGGCCGAGAGCACGATGGGCAGCAGACCTGAACAACGGCCATTGGGGGATTCCCATCGCGTGGACAATCCCCATCCTGAGTTCCGCATGGCGCGGCCCCCTACGGCGGGGAAACCGCAAGCGGATGGGGATAACGACGATCGACTTCCCCATCCCTTGGAAGCTTTGCTGCCGAACCATTTGCACGAATTAATCGGCAAGCTGCAGGCATGGAGCGACGTGTTGGATCGTCGCGAAGCCGAACTGAACTCCCGCGTCGCGTTGTTCGAGCACCGCCAGCGGACCTATCGGATGCGAGAGCAATCGCAGTCGTTCGTGTTGGAGGAGCAGGAGCGCTCGTTGCAACGCCAGCATCAGGCGTTGCGAGATGATCTGCGGCGTTTGGCTGTCGGAAACATTCAAGTGCCGATGTGATCAAACGCGCCACCGCGCGATCGCGCTGGCGAGGGCTCGTTCGGGAAGGCCAGCTCGTCGTCGGCTGAGATGTCTTCGACCAGGCCTGCGATTAGAACAGGTCTTGCATCTGCCGAGTGAAGCTCTTCTTCTGTTCATCGACTTCCTTGCCGTCCAGGTAGGCAACCCAAACTTGAGGATCGTCGCCGAGATCCTTGCCGGTGCATTGTCCCAGCGATTCGACGCAGGCGACACGGACCGCTGGATTGCGTGATCGCAAACTGGCTTTCAAAGCCTGTGCTGCTTCGGGCGATCGATGTTTGCCGACCGCCGCAATCGCTGCCATCTGGACATCTTCGTTCGATTCGCTGCCGATCGTGGTTGCTAACAACTGGGTTGAGCGGGATTCGTCGCGAGTGCCTAACACGTCGCAGACCGCCATCCGGACCTTGATGCTTTCATCGGTCATCTGCGTTTCACACAGATCGATCACGCGCGAATTGCGGCAACCCGCCAACGCGCGGATCGCGTGGGTCCGCATCTCTGGATTTTTGTCGTTTTCCAAAATCGCTTCGATGTGCTTCAACCAGTATTCCTGATCGGCATCGGAGAGCGATGGCATCGACGCGACCAACCGCTGCAACTCCTCAAGGCGTTGCGCATCGGTGGGCCCAAGTTTTTCATCCTCGGCCCACTGCGATCGATAGACCGGGTTGATCGTCTTCAAGGCAAACAGTGGTCCATCGTGGCAACCTGCTAGCAAAGCGCAGGTCGCCAAGATCGCCAAAGGGGTCAATCTGTGCATTCAAAAACTCCTGAATTTCACTGCGTGTACCAAATGTGTCTGCCGTGAATCCAGGTCAATCGGAATCGGCTTGCCGCTGGCATTAGAACTTGTACAGCAGGGTCGCCGTATAGTCGATGTCTTGGGGTTCAAGGCCCAACGGTGTGCTGTCATATCGGTTCGTCGCGGCCAGTTTCAGGCTAAAATTTTCCGCATCATCCAACAAAATTTCCCAACCCGCATCGGTTACCACGCGGTAGTCGGAGAAATCTTCGAAGGCGGGGAAGTAATCCGCTTTGACATAAATCTTGTTTCGCTTGTTGACCTGTTGCTTTAGATCCAGGCCAAACAGCATTTCCGGTTTCCAGTCTTCATCGACCGAACCGATTTCTTGCGACGCACCGGCACCGACCCGGGTTACGAATGTGACGTCTTCGGTTTTCGCCAAAAAGTAGGAGAGACCACCGTTGACGTTCACACGGGCGTCAAACGCCTTGAACTCGTCGTACTCCAGTCCACTCTTGATGAACGCCGAAAAGTCGGATTGGGCGATCGTGCGATCCAAATCAAAGTTCGCCCGGGCGTTGTTCTGGGTATCGATACCGCCGCTGCTGGTTTTGCGGTAATTCAAGTTCACACCCAAGTTATACAGATCGCTCTTCCGCGCCAGATTGGCTCCTGCGGCGTAGCTGAGCGAGTTGGAATTGCCTTCGCTTCCGTTCAAACCAAACTCCACGCTGCTGTCCCAGCCATCGCGTGGAATCCAGACCCACGGATAGTGATACCAGCTGTATTCTTTTTCGAGTTCGTCCATTTGTTCCGGCAGCGGCGTCATGGTCGACATATCGAGCACGGTGCTGTCGGAATCGGGAGCTGGCGTGGGAACGGTTTCTTGGCTCGCCCCCGAACCAACGACGCTTGGCTCTTGAAGTATCGACGGGTCGTTCATCGGAACCGGCGGAGTGTAATTCTGGGCAGGAGCGGCCAAGTACTGCACTTGAGGATACAGATTCGGATCGCTCGCAGCCTGATAATAAGGGACCTGCGTTTGTTGAGCCGCCTGCACTGGCATCGAATACTGGCTGCCTGTCGGCGCGTTGGATTCGATCGACGGGTATTGGGTGGTTGGATTGACCGGTGGCAGGTAGGTCGGCGTGCTGCTGCCATAGGCCCCAGGTTGATATGCAGGGGGGGGCAACGCTTGGATTGTTGTCTGGGCCGAAGCATTCGATAACCAGTTCGTCAGCAAAATAAAGCCAACGAGAAGAAAACGTCTATGTGCGAGAGAAGGCATTCTCTGAACTCCGAAAGTTTTGTTCACCTGTTATCTGTGTTCGGAGCGTATAACAAACCGAGTTAACCGGAACAAAGAGCATTCTCGGAATGAGTCGGAAATTCTTTGTTTTTCCCCCAATCCGCGTCTTCACAACCGGCCAACGTGCCCTGGTATTTCGTGGTATCAGGGGGTGAAGTGCCCGCTCGGATGTACAGGCTCGACCGATCCTCACCGCTCCCAGCCGGTGTGCAATCAAATCCGCCGGCTGGGATCGCGTCGCGATGCTATCTATTGCGAATCCGAACTGGCGGTGACCGCTGGTTGGCGGTAGCTGTTCAGCTTTTTGGGGAGATCCGAGAACGCTGTCTTGCCTGCCATTGCCAGCAATAGCCCCAGGCCGATCAGACCAAAGACGATCGTGGCCGGGCGGTTAACGTGATCCCCCATCACGTCGCGGGAACTGGTTAACCACAGCAGCACGCCGGCGATCAATGGTGCCACGACGACGGTAACCGCTTGGGCGGCAATGATCGTCGGAGTGCGATCGAAGTCGAAGATCAGCACCGCCACGCCGACCGCCATGCCCAGCAGCAGCGAAGCCGCGGTCAGCAGGCGAGGTACCAGGTCGGTCGGGCGACTGCCCATGTTCAAGCCATCGGCAGCCATAAAACCACCGATCATCGCGTTGACCAAAAATGAGGAGTAGGCAGCGGAGAAGAGCCCGAAGCAGAAGATGATTTTTGCAGCCGGGCCAAACGTCGACTCCAATGCGATCGCGACATCGACGGGACTGTTGAGCGTGATATCGGCGCGTCCGGAAAGGCCAGCCGCCGCGGTCGACATCAACATCACCGTGATCAGGAACATGATCACCGAACCGATGCGAGCATCGACCATGCCGCTTTTGACTTCATCGATTCCCCAGCCCTTCTGTCGCACGAGATACGCCTGATAGAAGGCGGCCGCACTGATGAAGGTCGTTCCGATCAGCCCCAGAACCGGCAGCAGTTCGCCCGACTTGCCGAGCGTTGGCGTGACCAAGCCCTTGCCCATCGCAGCCAGGTCGGGACGGAGGCTGATCAAATTGATAGCGAACGAGATCAGCATCAAGCCGACCAACGCCATCATCACGCGTTCGAGCATCTTGTACATGTCTTTGAAGGCAAACAAAAACACGATCGCTAGTAGGTTGAAGACGATCACCATGCCGGCGACGACTGTTTTTGATTCGATGAACGCTTCAAAAGTCGCTGCGACACCGATGTTGTTGCCCGATTGAAACGCCGTCGCGATGAAGAAGACGCTCAACCCCACGAGGACCGACAACCAACGACCTGCTTTGGCGGCGATCAAATCGCAGGGAGCAGCGGAGCCGACGGCCCCGAGTTTCGCCCCGAGGGTCATGTACAACATCATGAAGGCAACCGACACCACGACGACCCACAGCATCGAATACTGTTCCGACGCGCCGACTTTCGAACTGGTCACAAGACTGCCCGGGCCGATCACGACACAGGCGGTGATCAATCCGGGACCGATCCGGCGATACCAAGGTTGGTGCGAGGGCTGATCGTTCATCGGCGAGCCTTTTCTTTTTTGCGGTGGGATGGAGCGGTGGGAATTTGGGGGCGGGGTCCCAGTGTGAGCGAAACCGGAAACCTCTGCAACGGTCGGGGTTCCGAGGTTTTGCGTTTCGGTGCAATTTGCCGTGCCCCACTTGTGTGCCCGCGGCGCTTCCCTCCGATACACGCGGTTGCGGACCGCTCCAACGATGCGGACGCAAGGGAGGCTCGCCAGCCGATGCGAATTTAAAACCGACGCAATGCCCCGCCGCGATGGAAGATTGACGCAGCCAATGCTGGCAACCAAAATGCGACCGATCGAATATGCTGACCTCGTTGCTCACAGAACATAAACCATCAAGGAAGCCCGATGCTCCGTATTGCTTTATCCCTTTCCCTGTTGCTCGCTTGCGGTCTGATTATGGCGGATGAACCCTATCAAGCTCGAACCATTTCGTTGCCTGCGGTTCCAGGCGAAGAGGGTAGCAAAAGCGAATCGTATTCGTATCGTTTGCTGTCCCCGCAAACGATCGAACCGGGCAAGACCTATCCGTTGGTGCTCTTCTTGCACGGCGCGGGAGAGCGCGGCGATGACAACACCCGCCAGTTGAAGTATTTGCCCGAGTTGTTGGCGACGCCGGCCAATCGCGAAAAGTACCCATGTTTCGTGCTCGCTCCCCAATGCCCTACGGGGAAGCAATGGGTCGATGTGCCGTGGGGCGATCGCACGTCGACGCCGTTGCCCGAGCAACCATCGCGTCCGATGCAGGCGGTGATCGCGATGTTGCAGCAAACGATGCAGGATCAGCCTGTCGATCGATCACGAGTCTATTTGACGGGGCTATCGATGGGCGGCTACGGTTCGTGGGATCTTGCGGCGCGTCAGCCCGAATGGTTCGCTGCGGCGATCATCGTCTGTGGTGGCGGCGATGAACATCAAGCGACGCGGCTGAAACCGTTGCCAATCTGGGCCTTCCACGGCGGTGCCGATACCGTTGTGCCAACGCAGCGTTCGCGCTCGATGGTTCAAGCGATTCACGATGCCGGTGGTACGCAGATCGAATATTCCGAATTGCCAGGCGTTGGTCATAACAGTTGGACTCACGCGTACTCACCCTCCGCCGGAGCGCTCGATTGGATGTTTGCGCAAGTGCGCAAGCCGATCGCGGGCGATGCCAAAGAGGAGTAGAGCCCGTTCGCCGGCTACTGCTGGCGGGCTCCCATCTGGGCAACGAATTCGAAGGCCTTCGCTGGCGGGACCTATTCGCTACAGTCCGCTTGCTGCGGTCATCGCATCACGGTTTGCATTGTCGTTGGACGGCGCGGGGCCACGCATCGGCAGCTCGATCACAAACGTTGTGCCGTGTCCCTCTTGGACATCAAAGGTGAGCTTGCCACCGTGTTTTTGCACGACCACGGTGTGGGCGATCGCCAACCCCTGGCCGGTTCCCTTGCCGACTTCTTTGGTCGTGAAAAACGGATCGAAGACGCGTCCGCGAATGTGTTCGGGGATGCCACCGCCATCGTCGCTGATCTCAACTTTGACAGATTCGTTTTGCAGTGAGGAACGGATGGTGATTTTTCCCAGCCCCTTGCTGCCACCCGCCGTGCGGTCGGAAATCGCATGCGCTGCGTTGATGATCAAATTAAGGAATACCTGATTCAATTCTCCTGGATAGCCTCTGACCGGTTCGAGATTGGGGGCTAGGTCGGTTTCGATTTTTGCGACATATTTCCATTCGTTCGTCGAGACGGCCATCGTTGTCTCCAACGCTCGATTGATATCGACCGCCGATGTCTCCTCAATACCCGGATGGGACAATTCTTTCATCGCTCGCACGATTCGGGAGACGTGTTCGACGCCATCGATCGAATCGGTAAGGGCCTGCGGGATCTGAGTGTAAAGATTATGCAGGCTCAACGATTTCGCCTTTTGTTTCAACTCGGACACCAATGCGGGACTCACCGCCAATTGTTCGGCAACGTCCAATAGATCGCTGGACGACTGCAGATACCCCATCAATTTGTCAAACTTGGCGTTTAGATAATCGAGGTTGTCGCCTAGATACTGCATCGGCGTATTGATCTCGTGCGCGACGCCAGCGGCCAATTGCCCCACCGATTCGAGTTTCAGGGAATTGTGCAGTTGCTGTTCCAGGATCCGATGTTCGGTCACGTCGGTTCCGAGAATCAGGGTTCCTCGGCGCTTCCCCGCCTCGAGAACGGGATAGCTGGAAAAGCAGACGATTCGTAGAGTTCCCAGAGCGTTGGAAAAACTGGTTTCCAAATGCGTGGCCGTTTCTTGTTGTCGACTGTGGACGAGATCGCCGACCAGGACAGGATTCTCCCATTGGATCGGCAGTGACGCCAAGGGCTGACCGATCGCGTCGACCGCATCGATTCCAAAGATCGCGACAGCATTTTCATTCCAGCGTTGCACCGTTCCATCGGCGTCGGTTCCCACCATCAACGAATCGATGGCCGCCAACAGTTGCTCCGATTCTTGTTGGGCTTCACGCAGGTGACGCGTCCGTTCGGCAACGGTCCGTTCGAGGCTTTCTCGCTTGATCGATGCAGCGTCGATCAGACGTCGCTTTTCGATCAGGGCGACAACCATCTGCATCACTTCCGCATTGTCGAACGGTTTCTTCAGAATCAACAAGCGATCCGAAAGCCCTAGACGCTTGGAGATATCCGACCAGGTGTTGTCGGAATAGGCGCTGCAAATCACAACTTGTAGATTGGAATCGGCCTTCCAAAGGTTTTCAATCGTGGTGAGACCGTCCCAGCCCGGCGGCATTCGCATGTCGCAAAACGCCAACGTGTAGGGACGCCCGGCGGCATTGGCGTCGCGGACTTTGCGATATCCTTCTTCGCCTTGGTAGGCGGAATCGAGTTGGACATCCAATTTGTCGTTTGCGACCGGCGCTTCTGCTTCCTCGCCGAAAAATGCCGATGCGGCGTCCCATAATTCCTGCTTGTCTGCATCGGAGACGAGGATCTTTTGGAAGTCGTCGTGAATCGCTGGATTGTCATCGATGACAAGGATGCGTGGTTTGTTGTTTTCGATGCTATTCATGGGAGTTCCTTTGAATGGATCGGCGATATGACGCGATCTGGAATGCGATTGGTAATGCGTATCGCTTGGCCTTCATGAGTTGTTCTACATGTTGAACAGCGGACACGATGGAGGGGACACAATGGACAGCGAATCAATTGCTTGTTGTGGAGCCGGATGGTTGATCTTCGAACTCCGCCCATGCAATGGCAGTTTCAGGGTGAAGGTCGCACCCCGTCCGACTCCCTCGCTGTGAACCGACATGCTGCCCCCCATTTCCCTCGCCGAATTGGCACAGGAATGAAGTCCAAATCCATGTCCGGTTGTTTTGGTTGTGAATCCGTGTCGGAAGATGTTTTTGAGATTCTCTTTCGAGATTCCGATGCCGTTGTCATGCACCTCCAGCCGCACATGTTCCCCTTCGGTTCGGGCGGTTAAGCGGATGATCTTCTCGCTGGCATCCGACTTGTCCACGGCCTGTTTGGCGTTCTTGATCAGGTTGATCATGATTTGAAGGACCTCGTGCTTGCGGACTTCGATGTTGGGCACGTCTTCGAATTCGCGGACTAATTCGACACCATGTCGCGTCAAACTGGCGTCGTTGATCTTTGCCGCGTCTTCGATCAATTCGATCGGGTCGACCGACTCGGTGTCACCGCTCTTTTTGGCGAACGATTGCTGCATCGAAACGATCTCCTTGATGTGTTCGACGCTCTTGGTCAACGCCTGGATCTCGTTGCGTTGGGCGTCGCGTTCGTTGTGAAAGCTGGTCGCCAGTTGTTTCAGCAAGGTGGGAAAGTACTTGCCCCGTTTATCGTTGGTCAGGAAATTTCCCAGGTCCGCTTCGTTCTCCGCGATCACGTCCGCCGCTTTCATTAGATGCTCGACGGGACTGGCATTGATCCGGTCGCGAATCAAATTAGTCGAAACGTTGACGCTGTTGAGCACGTTGCCAACGTTGTGCAGGACTCCGGTGGCGACCTCGGCCATGCCAGCCTGACGAGCGGTGTTTTGCAGTTCATCGGCCAATTGTTCTCGCTCTCGCTCGGCTTGTTTCCGCGCCGTGATGTCGCGAACAAAACAGCAGGCGTATTCAATCCCACCAAAAGCGCTGTAGTTGATCGTGACCTCAACCGGGAACGTCGTGCCATCCTTTTGCCGGTGTCGGCTCTCCAATACCATCGCGTTGCGTTCTTTCAGTTGGGCCCAAAATTCGGGCCACTTCTCGTTTGGCAGGCCTGGGTCGAAATCGGATATCGCAATCTGCAGCAGTTCCTCACGAGCGTAGCCCAGGCGTTTACAACTGCTTTCATTGGCATCGATAATCCGGCCCGTGCTTTCACAGACCAACATGGCATCCTGCGCGAAGTCGAGTCCCTCGCGAAGCATCCGTTGATTGAGGTCGCGTTTCCATTGTTGGGTGATATCCAGTACGGTGATCACGGCGCCTTGCTGGCCATCGGAGGTCAGCGGGATGGCGTTGATCGAAACCAGCACATCTTTGTCTTTCCGCCGCACCAACAATTCTTCATTGCGAACCTGTTCGCCTTGTAGCGCGCGGACCATCGGCAATTCGATCAACGGAATCATTTCGTAGGTGATCGGATCGACGATCTCCACCGCCTGGAACTGTTCCAACATCGATTTCGATTTCAGCCAATGTTCACCAAAAATCTCTTCTGCGGCGGGGTTAAAGCTGACGATGTCGCCCAGTTGATTGACTGAGACGATGCCGGCTGCGACACTTTCTAAGACGGCATCAAGCGTCTGTTTTTGCATCTTCAAATTGGTGGTCACCGCTGCCAGGCGGGCTTCGGATTCCTTGCGTCCGGTGATCTCGCTTTCGATGGCGATATAGCGGACAAGCTCACCGTTCTCTTTATGAATCGGCCGCGCTCCGATCGCTACCCAGTACGGTTCACCCGTCTTGCGATAGTGGAGGATCTCGACATCGAATCCCTTTTTCTGACCTACCCGTTGGTTGATTTGTTCGATCGTTTGCGGATCGGTCTTTTCGCCATACAGGATATGGCCGGGAATCTTGCCTTTCACGTCGTCAAACGAATGTCCGGAGGCCCGCTCAAAACCATCGTTCACCCATTCGATTCGGCCTTCGGCGTCGGTGATCACCACGGTGTTGTCGGTGTATTTTGCAACCAACGAGAGGAGTTCTAGATGTTCGGAAGTTTCCAGTAATTCTCGCTCGGCTGTCACTCGTTCAGTGATGTCTAAATGCGTGACCACCGCAGCACCGGCTTGGTGATTGCGCAGCGGGGTCACGTTGACCTGGTACCAATACTTTTGAGTTTCCGAATCGCATTCATAGACCGGGACATGTTGTGCATCGCGTCCGTTGATGACCGCATCGATTGCGTCGGCAACTTGGTTGGCGCCGGGGTTGAGACCATCCTCCACACGGCGACGACATTGCTGAGGGTAATTGCTGCCAACGTCCAGATCTTGAGCGTTTTGGTTGCGAGAAAACTCACTCCAAGATGCGTTGGTTTCGACGATCTGGCCGGAAGCATCTAAGACGCAGATCGGCGAATCGATCGCATCGAGGACGCTCTGGAAGAACTCTTGAGAACGCTGGAGATCAGCGTGCTGGTCGTCGCGACGCTGTTGCAGTACTTTGTTGATAACGTTCAGTTCGTGAGCGTTTTTCCAAAGCGCTGTCGCTTGCGTGATGCAGTATCCCAATAGCACCATGATCGCGACGATCCATGCTGCATGGTAACGATTCTGGGTGGTCAACCGACTTTGGTAGATCTTCTTGGCTTGGTCCATTACATCCAGAGTCAACGTCCGCACCGGGAGATCCACCAGACGCAAAACCGTCTCGTCGAGAAGTTGACGCAGTTCGAGCAATTTCAAGCCATGCCGAATTGCCCAGTCGATCTTCGGGAATGTCTGCCCTTCTGCCGAAGCTAACAATTCGCCTTCCAGCATCTCGATTGCATCGTTGAATTGTTTGCGGTCGGTCGAGTTGCCGGACAATGAGAATCGATATCCCGCCGTTTCTAGATTGGCCAATCCCAATTGGATGTTTCTCGGTAAGTTGGGATTTCGTTTGGCCAATTGGATGTTCCGTTGCAACGCGGCGCTCGAATTTCGAACGATGGCATGCGTCGACTTGAACTCGTGGGAAAGCACGATCTTCTGTTGGACCATCTCGTTGAGATCTCGGATGCGATAGTGCAGGCGAGGTGTTACGACCCAACGCGCTTCGAGCTTGCGGAGACCATCCGAAACGCTGCGGTGGAGTGCTTGTTCGCAGTAGGTCAGTTGGTCGTAGTCTTGGCGGATGCCTAGACGCAGCGAAAGGACTGATGAGTCGAGGTCGACGTTGAGTTGTTTGGTCACACGCAACTCTTTTTCCAACAGTGCATAGTCTCTGCTGACGCGGTCGACCGAACCAAAATACAGGCCGACGATTACGATGCTCGTGAACGCCATAAACAGAAGATTGGGGATTGCGCGTTTCATTCCCATTCCTTTCTGATTTGGCCGGTCAAACTCTTGAGGAACTCTTCGATCAACATCGTTTCATTTTCATCCACGTGAGTTCCCAATTGATGTACTGCCATGACCTCGATCGCTTCGCGAAGGGTCTCCGTCTTGCCATGATGGAAATACGGGCCGGTCAGTTCGACGTTTCGCAGTGTGGGGACTTTGAATCGATGCAGGTCGGATTTGCGTTGGGTCACGTTGTAGCGGCCTTTGTGGACGCTTGCGTTTGCATCGTCGTTGGAGAAGTAATCTTCCATGACGCCAAACTTCTGAAACATATTGCCCCCCACCGCGTTTCCTTGATGACACGCGATGCATCCCAGTTCTTTGAATAACATGTACCCCTGAGTCGCTGTTTCGGAAAGCGCTGATCGATCGCCCTGCAGATATCGATCGAACGGCGAGTTCACCGTGATCAGAGACTTTTCGAATGTCGCGATCGCGTTGACGAGCGACGCTTCGACAATCCCGCTTGGGTATTCTTTCGTGAACGCCAATTCGAAGCGTTTGTCCTGTTGCAATTTGAAGATCACATCGGGCCAATTCGTCGCCATCTCGATCGGATTGTGGATCGGTCCGGAAACCTGTTGTTCCAGCGTAGCCACGCGACCGTCCCAAAATTGAGCCAAAGAAAGGCTGCTGTTGAAAACCGTGGGGGTGTTCAGCAAGCCTACTTGGCCGTTGTATCCGACGGCTGTTTCCAAGCCATCGCCACCTCCTTTGCCGATCTCGTGACACGTGGCGCAGGAGATCGAATTGTCTGCAGATAAGCGTTTGTCGTGGAACAATTGTCGTCCCAATTCGACCTTGCCCGCAGGCAGGTTGGCGTTGGCTCGCAATGGTGTGATCGGTTCGGAAGGTAACGGGTTGGTGACCGTTTGCATCGTTATCGGTGTCGCCAGAACGATCGAATCCAACTCGGGCGAGTTGCAACCGGCTTGGCTGATGTGGAGCGCGATCCATATCAACGAGATCGTCGTGGTCAACGAATTGCGCCCGCGATCGGCTGGTACCGCTCGGTTTGCCGCCGTCTCTGTGGGCTGGATGTCGGTTCCCGGAACCAACCATCGCGGATGACGGAATATTGAACTGTAACTCGTCTTCATTCGATTGCCTGAATCGGTGGACTCGCTGCAAGCGTTGGGCCCCGTGAGAGGAAGCCGATGTCCAACCTTGCACGCGTCGAGGTTGGACGTTCGCGGATACGCCAAATATGCAGCGGGGGGGACACGTTTCCCCAATCGTTGTGTTGCTAAACTTTAGCACGAAATATCGCTTGGCAAGTAAAACTTGGTATTTGGTCGAGCGTCTTCGTTGAAGCACGAATTTGTTGGCTCAAGAATGAGCGAGAGTGGCGGCGTGTGACTGTTCGGGTGAACAGTGGCGACGCGTGCGACGGCCGCAGAAGCGATGGGAGGGGCAGGTTATGCGAATCGGACGAGCGGATGATCCGATGGGGGCGGCGCGATGGCGACTGGTTTGACGCCGTAGGCTCGTGGCTGAGGAATCGGTTGTTAGGATAGCTTCTCTGATTTTTCTGTATTAACAACGGCGGTATCGGTCCCCGACCGGATCGATTCACCGAACCGACGCTTCAATCGATGGAAGATCGGTCGCCGACGACGCTGCCCCGAAAGCTCATTGGCTCGGATCAACTGAAGCCTGCCGTCGGGCCATTCGACCATTGCCGAACAGTGTTCGATCCAGTCTCCGGTGTTGCAATACAGAACTCCATCGATCGATCGCATCTCGGGGTTATGAATGTGTCCGCAAACGATACCGTCACACGCATGGCGGTGCGCGTATCGACTCACCTTGTCGTGAAATCCGCTTTTGCGTTGCACGATCTTTTTGACGCCAACCTTCAAGCTACGGCTCAGCGGCACTTGCCGGGCTCCTAACAGACGCAGGGTCCAGTTCAGGCAACGATCGGTCGCCAGCAGCGACTCATAGGCGGTGGAACCAAGCATCGAGAGCCAGCGCATTTTCTTTTCGACGACATCGAATTGGTCGCCGTGCAGAACGGCCAGCCGACGCCCATCCGCACACTGGTGGATGAAGGAGTCGCGGATTTCGACCAACCGATAATCTTCGGTAAAGCCGCGCAGAAAGTTGTCGTGATTTCCGGGGGTGTAATGGATCGATGTGCCGGAGACGCCGAAGTCGAACAATCGCGCCAGCAGTCGCGTGTAGTCGGAAGTCCAACGGAATCGCCGGTTCATGCGACGATCGTCGAACAGATCGCCGACGATATAGATGTGCTGGGGCAGGCAGCGATCGAGCAGGTCCAGCAATGGTCCGACTTGACAAAACCGGCTGCCCAGATGGATGTCGGAGATGAACAGTGTCCGTGCGTCCGACAGATCCCAAGCCACCGATTCCAATTCGCTTGGCTGCGTTGCGGCGTTTTCATCGATCATCTTCAAATCCTTTCTAAGGGCAGGTTTTCGCTGGACGACAATTTGGCCTGCCCGACTCGTACCTCGGATCGGTGCGCCCCGCCTGGATTGCATCACCCTGCGATCCGATAGCATTCGCCGCCAGCGGCTTTGTCCCAACAAAACGATAAAAGGGTACCGTTGCGAACGGTACGAACGGTAGCCCGGCTCGACCTTCGTGGAGCTCCGCTGCTTCAAATTTTGCATTCAAGAAGGGGAGATGGTCGGGCGAAAGAAAGACGTTGTCCTTGGCAAACCAAGCTGGCCAGAACGTACGTGTCAGGCCGCCGTGGCGTCGATGTTCGTCGGCTGGATATTTGCGGGAAACGTAGAAATCGACTACGCCGATCGTTCCTCCGGGCTTCAGGATTCGCAGTGCGTTCTCGACGGCAGCGAACCAATCGGGAATCATCGTCAAGGAATAACTGAACGTTACGATGTCGATTTCCGCATCCGGGGTGAATGTGGTCACATCGCAACAATGGGTGACGACGTTTTGCCAGTTGCGGTCGGCGATACGTTGGTTCGCCACCTGTAGTAGCGACGAGGAGAGATCGACGATCTCCAACCGCTCTAGACGTTCCAATTGGTCGGCGATGTTCTCGACGTTGGCCCCCGTGCCGCCGCCAAAATCAACCCATCGTCCCCCGTCGGGGATCGTGATCGATTGCCACAGTTGTTCTCGGCCGTGGAGCAAACGCTTACGAAACACGTCGTAGTTGTCCGCCTGTTTGCCGTAGAAATTTTCCAGACGCTGCTGGTGCGTGTTGCCACGAATCGGCAGCGCAAGCTGGATCAAGGTCTTCAGATCGTTCAATAATCTCACGCGCCTACTCCCGTCTTCGCCGGCAGATTTCAGCCAGCCAGGTGTCCGATAAAGAACGATCCATAGGTTCCGACGCGATCTTGTTGATGCAACCGATCGGCCAGATCGATCTGCATCGACATCAGTTCGGGCACCCGAACCTGCGCTCCCTGGTACTGGACTTGAATATCGTTCAGATAATCGGTGCGTAGCCCGCCGCTGCGCCAAATCAAGCGGGCGCCGGAGCTTGCTCGATCGATGATGTGTTGCCATTCGTCGACCAATGCCTCTTGGCGATGCTCGCTCATCCAATCCATATGGTCCAACAAAACAAAGCGGCTTGGGCGGACCGAGGTATTGCTCAAAAAATTGGCGAGCGTTGTCGTGTGGACGTTCACGCGATCGACCAATCCGTTCCGCAAACGATCCAAGTTCTCAGGTTTCAAGTATTCCGGACAACAGGTGGGACTGTATTGACCCGCCAAATAGACTCGCCAGAAATAGTTGTCGGACAGTGGCAGTCGCGCGAATACATGATCCAAAGAATGTTCGATGAATCCGGCAATGCCACCGCCAAAGTCGCGTTCGACCTGGCGTCGTTGTGCGCGTGGCACGCCCAGCATCGAAAGCGTTGAATCGCGCCCCATCGCCATTCGGACAGGTCGCTTCCAGATCTGAGGAAAGACGTGTTGATGATATTCTTCACGCTGTTGTTCCAACGTTTCCGCGTTCAGCATTCGTTCGACGCTGGTTCGCGCTTTGGCGACGCGGTCGATATATTTGTTGATCATCCAAGCGAACGCGCCGGACGAGCCACGGAAATAGAACGAGCGATTGGGGTTCGCGAAAAATTTGATATAGCGGTCCCAATACTGTTTGGCAAAATCGGACAGGTCGTCGCGGATCGTGTCTCGATAGGCTTCGACGACCGTCGGCAAATACCCGCGTCCAAACATCGCGAAGACGTCGTCGTTGGGCAACCGGCGAATTGCCGCCAGTTTCAATTCTAACAATGCGTTTTGCCGTGGGTTCATGTCGACCGCATGGACCGATCGAACGTCGCACAACGCGTAATCGAGTGCGTTGCATCCCGCCGATGTGATCATAACAATGTCATCCTTGGGACCCAGTTCCAAGGCTTCGCGATCCAGACGAGGATCCTCCCAGCAGGTGTTGTAAATTAGCTGATTTCGATGCACCAAATTGAACATCCGTTCGCTGATCCAGCGTCCGATCATGATCGCGTTCCTTAACATTTAAGGTATGGACTGCCTGTGACGTAGATCGGCATCGTGCGCGATCCAGCGACCGCTGCAAACCGTCAAATGCACGCTTCGCGGAAAATTAAACGAACGCTCTCGGCAACTGAACTTTAGCCCATTGAACCGCCAGCCCACTTCACCGCAATGGTGAAGAATTGATGAACACCGATAGACGATCCGGCGATTCTTGGCACAATCAACACGCATGAAAGCGATCACCGAAATTGTCGGACTCTCAACGATTGGGATCACCTGTTTGCTGGGGGCAATCACCTTGGCAAGTGCGATCTATTTGATCGTCAAGGTTCGGCGTTTGCCGACGATGGCGGCCTTCATTCCCGTCGCAGCCGCCCCGGCGGTGCTTGGGGTGTTTCAGACAGCGCTCAGTTTTGTGCGTGAACTGAGTGTCTGCTTAGAAACGGGAGCCAACGACATGAACCTGGTGTTGTTGTTGGCACTCTGCTTTGTCCCGACGATCTTTGGACTGCTGGCCAGTCTGCCCGCTTATCTCGCGATCAGTATCGGGTTGTTTGTGCAAACGTTGCAAATCCCACAAGACGCTGCAGCCTCTTCGCCCCATCATCCGAAATCGAAGTGGCCGAGTTCATCGCGCCGTTCGTCCAACAGAGAGCGTCGGGAAGCCGTTGCCGAATCCGGGTCCTATCTGACGCTCGACGCTCCCGAAGATATCGACTACTGATTGCTGGCGGGATGGGGCGTCGATAACGCTTGGCACCAGTCCCTGATCTTTGCGGGATCGATCGCCGTGCTGCGGCCGGCTGTGCAGACGGCCCCACGAATGCCTAACAAGTCGGGGCCGAGGGACCGAAGTGAGGCGAGGTCTTGTAGTGCCAGCGAGCCCGCGAATACCGTGCGGATTCCGTTTGCTCGACAGTTGCCAATCAGATCGGTCAAACGGCGGATCGATATCCAATCCTGTAAGCGTCGCCCGTCTTTGGTTGCTGTGTCGATCAACAGCCAGCGGTACTTGGTTTCGATCGCCAGTTGGACGATCGATTCGACGGGCAAACAATCCGCTTCGACATGATCGGCATAGGCGACCGCAACGGGAGTTGTTGTTTCTGGCAAGACGGATCGAAAATGCTGCATCGCATCGCGCATTTGCATCGCATCGGCGATTCCACTGGGGCCGGCTTTGGCAAACCGAAAATCGCCGGGCAATGAAAACGCATCCGATTGCAGATCGCATAATTCTCCGCAAGCGGCGCTAAATCCCAGGCCGTTCGATCGCAGGCGTGCAGCCCCTTCCAGGATCGTGTCGCTGCAGCGTCCCAGCGCGCCCGCCGCGGGGTTCTTAAAATCGATGATCGCCAATGGAAATCGGCTCGCCACGACGGCTTCGGCAAGCGAACGGACACTAATCAACAACGGTGCCATTTCGTTTTGCGAATCGTCATCGCGGGCCGCGTTTTGCGATCGCAAGCCGGTCGTCTCGTTTATGTTCTTCAGCAATCCTGTCTCTTTTCGTGAATGGCCGACCCGCAGAATGAAGCGTCCTCGAGAAGCCGATTGTAGCACGTCTCGGCGTTTTCAGACGCGGAGGCGAGATCGTGGCGGCGGTCGCAGCATGGCAAAAACGGCTCGCCACGGCGGACAGAATGCCCGCCTGGCGAGCTGGTGATGAACTCGAAGCCCCCGCGATCATCGAAGCAGATGGTGCGGGAGGGAAAACGCTTTGGTCGATTACGATTGGATCGGTGTGAGCTGAACCGCGTCGACCGTCGGTTCGGTTTGATCGGCCCCCATTTGCAGATCGTCTTCGATTTCGATCGGTGGAATCGATTTGTCTCCATCGATCTTCACCTGGTAGCGATACTTTCCCGCTGGCGGTGCGAATTTGGTTCGGAATTGCAATCGCGTCTCTTCACCCGGCAACAGCCATCGCCCGTATCCGGCTCGCATCTCGACGACGCGGCCAAACGCATCGACCATCTTCAGACTGGCTTGAACCGGTAGATGCATTTGCCCCGTATTGCGGATCGGCAGAACAAAGGCCGGCGGATCGGTGCTTCCATCCCAGACCAAGGGAGCGCATTGAATCTGAGGTGTTTGTTCCGTTCGGGCCAGTAAGGCAACGGGGATCGAAAAATCTCCTACAACCTCGTCGCTGTCCGATTTGACGATCACATTCAATTGAGTGTAGCTGTTTTGATCGCTGAGTTCATGGGCATTGAGGGTCAGCAAAAATTTGCGTTTAGAACCCGCGCGGAGCTTCAAATCGGTGGGGCTGACGTCCAGCCCGTCAACAAACGCGTCGGCGTTGTTGGGATGGATCGCAACCTGGACGTCTTTCGGACTGTTGTTCTTGATTTCGACAGCGACACGTCGGTTGCCACCGCGCCGCATCGACAGTTCCACTTGACTTGGCGAGACCGACACATCGCGCGCTGCTTGAATCAACATCGCGTCCTGAGCCGGAAAGTCACCCGTCTGAACCGAGACTGGGAAGACTTCCTTTTTGCGAGTTCGACGGTTGGTGATGATCGCGAGTTCCATCTCATGCTCGCCGGGAAAGGCAGCTTCGGGCAGTCGATGTTCCAACCGGATCCGCGCGCCGGGAAGGATCCGCACGTCGTAGCGTTCGTCCGATTCGACCGTTTCGCGATTGGGCATGATCAAGGCAAAAGTGTTCCTGCCCGCACTGGATCCCGCGCGGGCAAGACCTGCTCGGACCTGGAATTCTAGCGGGCTTACGGTCGGGTTTGAGATCCACGCTCGGGCTTTGGCAAAACCGTCGTCTTCGATCAGTTCGACCGATTCGATATCCAGCTTTGCAGCGTCTTCGCCGCGGGCTCCCTTGACTCTTACATCGACTCGCAACAAATAACGGGTCACAAATCGAATTCCCACGCGGCGCGTTTGGGTGTCCCCTGCATCGATGGGGCGTCGTTCGACGATCCGTCCCAGATCGGTGACCAACAGGCCAAACGAATGGAAATTCGCTGAGGTTGTTGGGACTCGCAAACGACACTGAATCGTCGTCTGTTCGTTCTCCGCCAGTTTGATCTCAGCAGGGCTGAGCAGTTGGAGATTGTCGGGGGCGGGGGAATCGGTATCGGGCAGGATCGTCCCGTCTTGTTCTTGGCGTAACGAAACCGTCCTGACTTGCAGCACGGTGGCGCGATCGACCGATTCGATATCAAACGTGATTGGGATTTGTTTGCCGCGAGAGGCTTCCAGTTTGTGCGACATCGGCGTCACGTGGAACGCCGGTTTCACGTTGGGGCGGAGCTTCAATTCTTGATTGAAGCCCTGGTGTTGAGCGACCGTCGGTCCGACGTGAAGGGCAACCATCGCGGAGGTCCAGGCGAGGATTTTGCGAAGTTTCATGTTGGGGCTTTGTAATGCTGTGACGGACGAGGCGCAGCCGTGCGCGCGGGTTAGCGAGCGGGGGCAACCGCTTGCAAATTATCCGTGCTTTGGGGCGTTTGGAGCACCCGGACCTCTCCGTAGGCGTCCGGGTAAACAATTCGAGGTGAAATGAAGACTGTCACTTCGGCCTCTTCGTTTTGTCGATCGATTTGGCGAAACATCTTTCCGACCAGAGGCAGGCTTCCCAGGAACGGAACGCGGCTTTCGCGGTCGATCATTTGGCGATGGGTCAAACCACCAATCGTGATCGTTTCACCATCGCGAACGTCGACCGTGGTGGTCACAAATCGGCGGTTGATCAACGGATAGGGACTCGCCAAATCGGGATCGGATCCCGTTTCGCGAATATCTTCGCTGACCTCGGCGCGTTTAATCGTGACCGTCACCATATCACCACGAATTACCGGGGTGATCTCGAGCACGATGCCGGATTCAACCTTCTCGATGTCTTGTCGATAAAATACGTCACTGTTTCCCACTTGGGTGCTGAAAAACGTCTCGCGATTGATCGAGATCTGCGCCTCTTCGCCATTTTTCGCCATCACCCGCGGCGATGCGGTGATGTCGAGATAGCCCTCTTGTTCCAAGCATCGCAAGAAATAGGCGGTCGTTCCGAAGTTGCCAAACAGATCACCGATCGAACCGGGCGAAAGCGTTCCGGACAGCGCTAGGCCCGAGAGGCCCGCGTTGATACCGCGGCTGCTGCCATCAGCCAAGATCTGTGTCAGGTCCATCCCAAACTGATACGACGTATCGGGGGAATGTACCGTCACCATGGCTTCTAGGATGACTTGCGGTTGCGGTTGATCGGCATTCTGTAGTTCTCGGATGATTTCATCGGTCAGTTCTTGTGGCGCGTGAATGACCATCAGGTTCCGTTTGCCAACGTTCCTCACGTAATGCTGGAGGTTTTCAGGCAATAGGGGCAGTAAGTCGTCTGGTGCGTAATGTCGTGGCTGGTAATCCATCTTGACCGACAGATAGCGAAACAGCGCCGATGACGGATCGGATGTTCCGACCAAATATTGCCCGTTACGCATGCCCCAGATAAAACCAAGCGGCATCAAAATCTGTTCGAGCGCTTGTTCAAAGGGAACGCCTTCGAAGACCGCTGTCGCAACACCGGTAACTTGGTCGTCGATTACGACGTTTGCTTTGGCCTGCGCGGCGAGTGATTGAATCGCTTCTCGGATGTCGGTCTCTTCAAAAATCTCATCGACCAACGGGCTCATTGCAACCTGGGATACGTGTGTCACACGTCGAATGAACGATGAGAATTCATCGCTGGTGTCGGCGTGGAGACTCGATTTGGGATTGGGCAGGCGGTTGGGCGTGGAGAGCGCTCCGGGTTTGTTGGCGACACGGAGCGTTTCTAGCAAGATCTCGTCGAGTGAACGCTGCGGTGTCGAGGGCGTCGTTTGACAGCCAGACAGCAATGTCAACAGTCCGATGATCATCGACAGAGCGATTTGCCGTGCCCAGGCGTTAGCGCATAGGGCTTTGACAGGGTATCTGATTCGAATCATCCGTGATGTCGTCAGGGTTGGAGATGCAGGTGCCGACGTTCGCGTTGCACGACGTCGTTGTCAAACGCGATCGACGGTCGTATCAGTCACGACCGTCGATTCAGAACGGGGGCTGGCGGCGTTGTTGGAGTGTTTCCCCGCAACGCATCGCCCAAGCTATTTGGCCGTGATGGTACCCGTTACCGTCAACTCGTAGTCACCAGCTGCCAGGTCGGTGAAGGTCTCTTCGACGAGGCTGACCCCAAGATCGAAACTGGCGGCACCAGGGGCCGATGATTCGGCCGCTACGGAAGCGATTTCACTCGACGACGCATAAGAGGTGCTGGCCGATGGAGTGGTCACGCTCCAGGCATCGCCAGCGACCTTGGCCAGTGTCACCAAGGCATCTCGTTTGTAGCTGCTGTCGGCGGTGTGCGTAAACGCTTGGTCGGTCTGGAATACCGCGATCGCTCCCGCGGTGTTGTTTGCCGTCACCAACCAGCGTTGGGCTGGGAAGCTTTGATCGTTGTCGGTTTCGTCGTGGATTTGCGAGATTTCGCTAGTGGGGGCCGTAATCGACAGGGTCGATGGAACGGTAATGCGGAACAACTCACTGTCGGTGACTTGAGCGTGTCCACTGGCAGCGAAAGCCAAAGACATACCGAGCGAAAGAACTGGGGCAATTGGATTGCGGAACATTGTCTGAACCTCGTTGAAAAACAGGGGTACCGATGTATACATCGGCCGTGGGTAGAGTGATGAACAGCCGAAGTGACTGTTTCAGCACATTAAATCGTTATGTCTGCCCCATTTTCCCGGCTTGTGTTGTCGTCTGAAGTGACGGCAACGCCCCAAAGCCGGTCGCAGCTCGCACGCTGCCAATTTCGCAGTCGTGATTTGCTGTGCGAAATTAATAAGTCAGAAACGTGGCGCTGGCAAAGAAAACAAGCCGATATTTCCCCCGTTTTACCAAGGTAATGCGTTGCTCCTATCGCATCTCCCCCGGTAGAGTGGATTGATGTGACCGTGTCGGTAGTTAGAGACATTGACTAACGAAACCAACCGCCTGCGGAAAGATCTGTCGTGAAAATCCCCCAACAAACGGATGCATCGGAATGCCCTAATAATTTGCGGCCAGCGGCTTGTTGGAAGCTATTCTTGATTCAACGAACAACCACCCCCCTTTTCCCCTGATCTCCCTTTGGTACTAAGTATGACACGTATCATTCGACCCCTCTTGGCTTCCGCTGTTGCGCTGCCGCTTTTGGTTTCCGTTGTCCAGGCGCAAGAGACCCAAGATCAACAACGGTTCCAGGTCCGAGTGCCCGGTTTGGTGGCGATCAATGCCACCAACAGTCTCGCAGAGATGGAACACGATCTGACCGAGGCCAATCAGACATTTGAATGGCAGCCCTGGCAGGTGACGTGCAATAACGTCGCTGGCGCGATCGCTACGTTTGAAACCGATCAGGCTTTCACGCACACTACAAATGCTTCTGTAAAACGCGATGCGTTTTTGTTCCTGTCCAATGCCAGCGGTAGCATCTTTCTTGCTTCCGACGATTGGAGAGTCACTCATTTTGCAGATGAGACCGACTACAAAATGGGAGATGGCGTCGCCATGGTTACGGCCGAAGTGACCGGAGCTAGCGATGGAAAGTTCCTTTTGCGCGTCGTCTATTTGGAAGAGAACCTCGCAGAGACGATCGCTGGCGATTACGAGTTGACGGTGATCGGTACGATCACCCCCAAGTAGGTGCGGTTGGGCTTGCGGCCGTGTTGCGATCTGTGCAGCACCGACAGCTAGTATTTCTTTTGTTGCACGCCGGGAGCCACTTTGGGGCGTGTGATCAGCAGTTTGTAATGTCCGGGGCCCAACAGATCGTCGATTCGATCGCGCAGTTCATTGTTGACCTGGACCTTGTACTTTTGGCTCCGCATCACCACGGCTTCGCCCGTCTTCAGGTGCATCGAGACCATCAGTTCCTGTCCGCCGGGATAACCGCGAAGGACCTCGCGAACGTGAGGCAACATCTCGTCGTGGGTCGTTTCGTCGAGATCGAGTAAGATCCCGCGGGTGTATTTGGCGTCGAGTTCATCCAGCGGTACCAATTCGTTGACGATCAAGTTGATCTCGTCGCCACCACCACGCCGATCGACGACACCGCGCACGATCAAGACCGCGTCGGGGAGAACCATCTCGCCCATCTTTTGATAGCCGTCGGGCCAGAGGATGCAGCGAATCGGGCCCTCGACATCCTCGAGGTCAAAGTTCGCATACTTCGACGGCGCACCGGGCTTTGGGTTTTTGGTGTGGGCGATTTTAATCGAACTCATCATTCCGCCGATGATCACTTCGGTGCGATCCTCGCACTCGATCAATTGGCTGGTTTTGTGCGTCCGGAAGGTGCTCAGTTTCTGTTCGAATTCGGCCAGCGGATGGCTGGTCAGGTAATATCCCAGAACCTCTTTTTCAGCCAGCATCGCTTGCCGTTCGGGCCAGTCTTCGACGTCGGGCAGGGCGTTGGTGGGATCCTCGTCCTCTTCCTCCTCGACAGCGTCTTCAAATTCACCAAACAGGCTCTTTTGACCGCTCTTGCGATCGGCAAGCGCCGCCGCTCCGCTTTGCAAGGCGCGATCCAACGCGGCGTGCAGTTGTCCGCGTTTGCCAAAGTCGTCCATGGCACCGGCTTTGATCAACGTTTCGACCGCCGCGCGATTACATCGTTGCGGATCGACCCGTTCGCAAAAATCGAAGATGTCTTTGAACGGTCCATTGGCGTGCCGTTCCTCCGCGATCGCGACCGCGGTCCCACCGCCGCAACCCTTGATCGCCGACATGCCAAAGATGATCTTTCCGTCGGAAACCGAGAAGTCCGAATCGCTAACGTTGACGTTCGGATTAACGATCTCGATGTTCATCCGTTGGCAATCTTCCATGTGCTCGATAAGCGCATCCTTACGCTTAAAGTTCCGCCCGCTGATGTCGCTCGACAACAACGCCGCCATGAACTCCACCGGATAGTGGGCTTTGAGATATGCGGTTTGGAAAGCTACCAACGCATAAGCTGTCGAGTGCGACTTGTTGAAGCCGTAGCCAGCGAACTTTTGGATCATCACCCAAATGTCGTCGGCCTCTTTCTTCGTAAGCCCGTTGGCGATCGTCCCCTCGATGAACTTCTCGTGGTTCTGGTTGATCAGCGCTTCTTTTTTCTTACTGATCGCCTTAATACAGGTGTACGCGTTGGCCAGCGGGATGCCGCCCAAGCGGTTCAAAATCCGCATCACCTGTTCTTGGTAAACCATCACCGAGTTGGTTTCGGCGAGGATCTCTTCGAGCACCGGGTGCTTGTATTCCGGCTCTTCCTTGCCGTGTTTCACGTTCACGTAGGTATCGACCATACCGCCCTCCAACGGGCCGGGACGATACAACGCCGCTGTCGCGATGATGTCGTGGAAACTATCCGGTTTCATCCGCTGCAACAGGTCGCGAATACCACCGGATTCCAGCTGGAAAACACCTTTGGTTTCACCGCGCTGCAGCAGCGCGTAGCTGGCCTTGTCGTCCAGCGGGAAGTTCTGAGGATCGATCCGCTCGCCGGTGGTCTGTTCGATCAGATCGACGGCCTTGCTGAGGATCGTGAGGTTGCGAAGCCCCAAGAAATCCATCTTCAACAGGCCGGCGGATTCCACGTCGTTCATCGACCACTGCGTGATCACGTCCTGCTTGCCGGGAACCCGACCGATCGGCAGGTATTCCGACAGCGGTTTATCCGCGATCACAACCGCCGCGGCGTGGGTGCCGACGTTCCGCGCCAGCCCCTCGATCCGCATCGCCAGGTCCAACAGTTCGCGGACCTCCGAATCGCCGTCGTAAGTCTTCTGCAGCTCCTCGTTCTTTTCGAGCGCTTTGGCGATCGTGATCTTTAGTTCGTCGGGAACCATCTCGGTGATCTGGTTCACGCGAAACAGCGGGATCCCCAATGCGCGGCCTACATCTTTGATCGCCGCGCGAGCCGCCAAGGTTCCAAACGTACCGATCTGGCAAACGTTATCGTGCCCGTATTTCTCCTTCACGTAGTCGATTACTTCGACCCGGCGGTCCTTGTCGAAGTCGACGTCGATATCTGGCGGCTCTTTCCGGTTTTCATCCAAGAACCGCTCGAACAGCAGATCGTATTTCAGCGGGCAGACGTGCGACAGATACAACGCATAACAAACGATCGCCCCTACACCGCTACCACGAACCGTCGCCCAGATGCCTTTACTGCGGCCGTGTAAAACAAAGTCCCATACGATCAAGAAGTAGGTCGGGAAACCGAGCTTGTCGATCACGCCCAGTTCGCGTTCGAGCCGCGCGTGCACCTCTTCGGAAAGGTCGCCGTCATCTCCATCGGGCAGCCGATCGCGGTCGCCCTTGTAACGGTCTTTCAGCCCCGTGATACATAGCTCACGCAGATATTGGGTAGCTGTCTTATTTTCGGGAACTTCGAAATTTGGAAAGTAGAACTTGCCGAGGTTGAGTTCCAAGTTGACCGAATCGGCGATCTCCTGGCTGCGCGCAACAGCGTCCTCGAGTCCGGGGAACTTCTCGTACATCTGGTCGGGCGTGCGCAGGAAGTACTGGTTCCCGTCCATCTTCATCCGCGACGTATCGGTCCGGAAGCGGCCGGTGTTGATGCACAACATCACATCCTGAGCTTCAGCATCGTCGGGATCGACGTAGTGGCAATCGCTGGTCGCGACGACGGGCAAGCCCATCTTGTTGGCGATATCGACGGCGCCGGCCAGTTGCTGGCGTTGGATGTCGACGCCGTTGTTCATGACTTCGATAAAGTAGCGATCGCCAAAAACGCGTTCGAACCAACTGGCCACTCCCATCGCCTCCTTCTCGATCTCTTCGGTCGAAGATCCCTTGAGGATCGCGCGGCTGAATTCGCTGCTCACGCACCCCGACAGACAGACGATCCCCTCGCTGAATTCTTCCAGGATCTGTTTGTCGATCCGCGGCTTGAAGTAGAACCCTTCCAGGCTCGCTTTGGAGGCCAGGCGGATGAGATTCTGAAAGCCTGTTTTGTTCTGAGCCAGCAGCGTCAGGTGGTAGCTGGCGTCGCGGCTGCCGCCACCGGAACCCTTGTCGAATCGGCTGCCCGGGGCGATGTAGGCTTCGTAGCCGACGATCGGGTTGATGTTGGCAGCTCTTGCCGTGCGGTAGAACTCAAGCGCGCCGTGCAGGTTGCCGTGGTCGGTCAACGCCAGCGCATTCATGCCATGTTCGCTGCAACGTTGGACCAGTTTGGGGATCGAACTGGCACCGTCCAACAGGCTGTAGTGGCTGTGACAATGCAAGTGCGTAAATGGTCGAGCGTTCATGAATCCGATTCCCAGCAAAGGTCCTGCTTGACTTGTAACTGCAATGCCGCGCAGCGAAAACGCGGTCCAGAGCGTCTGGCGCGCGATACCGACTCTACGTTACGACTTCGTCGGCGAGATTTAAACCGGACTTGACGACGACGTTCAATCCATCCAATCGGGATCGGCCGCCTTGCGTATCATCGTGCCGATTTTGGATTGTAGATCGATCATCCGTTGCCAAGCCGCATAGTCGATGACGACCTCTTGAGTCCGTTCATCGATCTGGGCGTGATCGATCAGCTTTTGCAGCCGCTGGTGCAAAAATTCGAGCACCTCACACATCTGGGCTGCTTGGCTGGGAGATAACCGGTCGGGGATTTCCGGGGTTTCGATCATCCCCAAAGTGCCCGCCGCCTCACGATCCGTGTTTCGTTCGCCAACCTCGAACTCGAGCCCCGAACTCCCTTCCCCCGCGGAAAGATCCTGGGTCATCGTCGCCCCGATGTTCTTGTCGCTGGCCGCCTGCAGCGCGGCGACCCGGGCTGCGATCTGTTCCTCGGTTCCAACCAGCAACATGCTCCGTCCCACCGAAACCAGATCGCCATGACGCAAGATCCGCAGATGGCTCTCCTGACCATTGACCTTGGTGCCGTTGGTGCTATCCAGATCGGTCAACACCAGGCGGTCGTTGTCAAACTGAATCTTCAGATGACAGCGGCTGATCCGTTCATCGTTTAATTGGATCGTGTTCCCCTCTTCGCGCCCGATCGTTACGGGGGGCGCGATGTCGCGGAACACTTTTCCACGATCACTACCATGCAGAACTGTGAGCGTAACCTCGGTCATGTCGCCTGTTCCTGACTTGTGACCCAATCTTTACTGGCCGACAAAATGAACGTCGTAAAATTGTATGTTTCCCCATTAGATTTTGGCATCCAGCGATCTACTGGGCAACTGTCCATCTTCAGCATTGATGATAAATTTCTCAGCAACTTCACCTACCCGCCCTCCATTCGACGCTGCACGCGGAGAATTGTTGTTCCAACAATTGTCATTCCTGGCCAGGCAGGATCACCGATTTAACGATCTCTCCGTGGTGCATTCGCTCGAACGCCTGCTGCCATTGCCCGATTCCAAACGTCCCGCCGACAATCGGTTGAACGTCTAATTGTTTGGAGGTCAACAGGCTGATCACCCGTTCCCAGATCGGCCAATTGTGGCTGAAGCTCCCCTGCAATGTCACATTTTTTTGAACCAGCGGGTCGATCGAGAAGCCCAGCGGTTTGGGGCCCCAGCCGACTTTGGTGATCCATCCGGCGGGGCGGACCAATTCGATCGCCAATTGCAGCGTGCTGGAAACACCCGCCGCATCGATCACGACGTCGACGCCCAATCCGTCTCCCTGGCGAGCCCATTCACTGGCGTCGGTGAGCGTCGTGACGCCATATTTCTGGGCGACAGCAAACCGGTGCGTGTCCGATTCCAGCCCCAACACGGCGACGTCGGCACCGACAAGCTTTGCCACCGCGGCGCACAGGATCCCAATCGTTCCGGGACCGATCACTAGCACGCGGTCTCCCGGTTCGATCCGCGAATTTTTGACGACAGCGTTGTAAGCGACGCAGCACGGTTCGGTGACCGCAGCGTGTTCAAACGCCAGCGCGTCGGGAACGCGATGCAAACAGCGGCTGGGGACGCGGACAAACCGAGTCATCGCCCCGTCGACTCCATAACCAAAGCCCTTCCGAGTCGGATCCAGGTTGTACAACCCACGCCGCGACATCGGATTGTCGACGTCGATGATCGCCGCGGTTTCGCTGGCGATCCGGTCCCCTTCGCGCCAGCTGGCAACGTTGGCTCCCGTTTCGACGATCGTTCCCGCAAATTCATGTCCCAGCACTACCGGATAGTTGACCGGCCAGCTGTGGGTCGCCGTCCATTGGTGCAAGTCGCTGCCGCAGACGCCGACCGCGGCGACTTCGACCAGCACGTCGTCGGTCCCGATCGTCGGCCGCTGGAATTCTCGGATCTCGACGCTTCCCGGATCGGGGGCAAAGTTAACTATCGCTGGCGATTTCATCGTTGCACCTCGTCGTAGGCATGTACTTTTTCACAGATCAGGCGAAGCGAACTTTCCAGGTCGCCATCAGCCGTCTTAAATGCATCGGCATCGATCGTCAGCGGCGCTCCCAAAACAACCAACGGGGCCCCATAAGCCGGACATTGGATCGCTTCTTCGATCGACAGACCGCCGACAGCTTGGACGGGAATCTTGACCGCATCGACAACGGCTCGCAGATCGTCCAGTGGGCTCGGCATCCGTCCGCCAGCCGCTGCGATTCCGCGGCGATGATCGTACCCAATGTGATGCACGATGTAGTCGCAGCCGAGGTCTTCCAGCCGCCGCGCGCCATCGACCATCGTGTCATAGGCCATGTTGTCGCCCATCACGCCGACGCCGTAATCGCGTCCCGCTTTGACGACGCACTCGATCGTCTCGTCGTGAGCTTGAGCCATCACGACGACGTGCGTCGCACCGGCACCCGCCATCATCTCCGCTTCCAAGTATCCGCCGTCCATCGTCTTCAGGTCGGCGACGATCGGCACGTCGGGGAATCGTTCTCGCAGAGCGCGGATGCCATGCAAGCCTTCGGCCAAGATCAGCGGCGTCCCCGCTTCGATCCAGTCGACGCCGGCGCGGATCGCCAGTTCGGCTGTCTCGAGCGCTTCGGCTATCGTCGTCAGGTCCAACGAAATCTGAACAATCGGTTTCATCGATCTCTCACAGCGTTTCGGATAGAAAAGGGGGCGGCTGGCACGCGCAACGGCATCCATGGGATCGCATGTTATACCCGCTGCACGCGACGATCGCACGCGTTGCGATCGACATTCTGTCCGAGATAACTATCGACTGATGCGGGGCGTCGACGTGAGACCGATCAAGCCAACAAATCTTTGACAACGTGTCCGTGCACATCGGTCAGTCGGAAATCGCGTCCTTGAAAGCGATAGGTCAATTGTTCGTGATCAAAGCCCAGCAGATGCAGGATCGTCGCCTGCAGGTCGTGGATGTGGACAGGTTTCTCGGCGACGTTGAAGCCGAGTTCGTCGGAGTTCCCGTAGTCGAAGCCTCCTTTGACGCCGCCGCCAGCCAACCACATCGTGAAGGCGTCGGGATAGTGATCGCGGCCCAAGATCTTCCCTTTGGCTGTGCGTCCCTCGCGGAAAGGTGTGCGGCCAAACTCGCCGCCCCAAACGATCAGCGTGTCTTCAAACAATCCGCGCTGTTTGAGATCCTTGATCAGCGCGGCGATCGGTTTGTCCATCGTCGCGCACTTATCGGTCAGCCCTTTCTGGATCCCCGTCGCTGCACCGGTGCCATGGAAATCCCAGCCCCAATCGAACAGCTGGACGAACCGAACGCCCGATTCGACCAACCGCCGAGCCAACAGGCAGTTGTTCGCCAAGCTGGCGCCGCCGACTTCCGCGCCGTAATCATCCAGCGTCTTTTGCGATTCCTGTGAGATGTCCATCACTTCGGGAACCGCCGTCTGCATCCGAAACGCCAGCTCGTACTGCGCGATCCGGGTCATCGTTTCGGGATGCCCCAGTTGTTCGGCTTGGATTTGATTCAGATCGCGGATGGCATCCAGGCTCATCCGTCGCATCCCGCGGCTCATCCCCGCTGGGTCGGACGAATACAAAACCGGATCGCCTTTGCTGCGGCATTGCACTCCTTGATAGACCGACGGCAGGAATCCGCTGCCAAACGAGTTCTTGCCCCCGTTGGGTTGAACGCCGCTGGAAATCAAGACGACAAAACCGGGGAGGTTTTCGTTTTCGCTGCCCAATCCGTAAGTCGTCCACGATCCGAGCGAAGGACGTCCCGAACGCGGAGAGCCAGTCAATACAAGCAGTTCCGCCGGGGCGTGGTTGAATTGGTCGGTGTACATCGAATGGACGATGCACATGTCGTCGGCGGTCTTGTGGAAGTTGGGGATCGCATCGGACATCCAGGTGCCGTTGCTGCCACACTGCTTCCACTTCCGCGGCGATCCCAGCAGCTTCGGTTTGCCGCTGGTGAACGCAAACGTCTTCCCTTCGATAAAATGGTCGGGACAGTCCTGGTCGTCGCGCTGCTCCAGTTCGGGCTTGTAATCGAACATGTCCAGGTTCGGTGGCGAACCGGTCATGTGCAGGTAGATCACCCGCTTCGCTTTTGCCGGGAAGTGAGGCTTGGCTGCCGCCAGCGGATCGTTACCCGAAGCGTCGCCAGCCATCAGACTGGCGAGCGCCATCGCTCCCACGCCCGCTGTCGATTGCTGCAGGAAGTGCCTCCGTGTGCTGAAGGCTGCGTATTCGATTCGTGGATCCATCGAGCTTATCCTTGGTTTTTTAGCGGTCCGTCAGGGAAAGGGGCAGCGATGCGATCAGCGTTTGAGAAACAGTTCGTCTAGGTTCAACAGCACGTTGCCGACAACAGACATCGCCGCGGCTTCGGCAACATCCATTCCGTCGGGCAGTTCGCCCAGCGGCTCTTCGGCCAGTTGATGAGCCAATGCCGGATCGGCTTGGAATTCGGTCAACGCTTGCTGATACAACGCAGCCAAACGGTCGACTTCGATTTCCGTAGGCTCTCGCAACAAGCAGGTTCGCAGCCCAAATTCGACCCGGCCTCGGACCGACGAATCCGCCGTTAGCATCCGCCGAGCCAGAGCTTGAGCTGCTTCGACGTAGACCGGATCGTTGAGTGTCACCAACGCTTGCAGCGGTGTATTAGTCCGCCCACGTCGCACCGTGCAGACCTCGCGATTGGGAGCGTCGAACGTCGCCATCGACGGATAGGGACTCGACCGCCGCCACATCGTATAGATCCCGCGACGGTACTTGTCGTCGCCAGGACTTGTTTTCCAATCGGTCGCCGATCCAAACGCTGCGTTTAACCCGAGGTTGGGTTGCGGCGGCTTGGCCGGTGGACCAAACATCTTGTGGCTCAGCAGACCGCTCAACTGCAACGCTTGGTCGCGGACCATCTCTGCCGAGATCCGGTATCGCGGGCCGCGAGCCAACAAACGATTGGCGGGATCCTTTTCCTGCAACTCCGGCGACGTCACCGAACTCTGCCGGTAGGTTGCCGACGTGACGATCAATCGCAGCAACGCCTTCAGATCCCAGCCGCTGTCGCGAAGTTCGACCGCCAGCCAATCCAGTAGCTGCGGATGCGAAGGTAGTTCTCCCTGCGAACCAAACTCTTCGCTCGATTCGACGATTCCGATACCGAAGATCTCTTCCCAGTGTCGGTTGGCGATCACTCGCGGTGTCAAAGCGTTTTGATCGTCGACAAGCCATTGGGCCAGCGACAATCGATCGGCCGGGCGGTCGGCAGACAGCGGATGGAATGCTGCGGGCGTACCACGATCGACGTCGGCTCCGGCTGACTGGTAATCGCCACGCAGATGGATGTAAGTCGACCGCTGCTTCTCACTTGGCAGCTCCTCCTGGATCGGCACGGTCGTATACGGTTTGATGTCGGCGAGTTGTTTTTCAAGCTTCGCCAGTTGGGTTCGGACCGGCGCCAGTTGCGGCGCGATCGTGCGATAGTAATCGGCCAGCTGGTTCGCTTGCTTCTCATCGAGCGGTTCGGTTTGCAACACGATCGATCGGATTGCGTTGGGCAAGCTGGCCCATTGTGTCAGGTTGGCCGAATCGCTCGCTCGCACACGCACCTTGTCTAACAAGTGTTTGACGTGTACCGATTTCTGATGCAATTGTAGTTCCAGCACGCCGGTGTCGAGTGTCCGCGGTGGATCGAGCGTCAGCGTCAACTGATGCCGTTGCCCCAGTCCGCCCGCGATCGCCCAGCCCTTTTTCGTGTCCTGTTTGTCCAGAATCGTTGTCGCCGCCGGGAAACCCGACTGTTCATAATCTGCCAACGCGTTTTGGAACCGCAACTGGATCGCTCCACCAAACGCGATCGAGCGGCTTGGGCTGGGGATCGCTTCGGGCGTTTGTTCACAAACAACGTTCCGACTGTCATCCAGCAGGATCAACTTGTAGCCCTTCAACCGCTGCTCGATCGAAGCACCGCCGTCGGTCCGATTCCAGATCACTACTTCGTCGATCGGATGCGTCTGCTTCAGGTCGATCTCAAACCACGGGTTGGTCTGGGCATTGGTGTGCGTGACCGAATCTTTGTAGAAGTCGCCGTCGGTGTTGCCATCGATTGCTCGCGCCGCCGGTGCGCCGTAGCCGGTGGAACTTTGCGAAGCGGTGCCCGCCAGGGCGACGTTATTTGAATCGCTGAACGCTTGCACTTCAGCCAAGTGAATCATCTTCCCCTTGCCCGGCAGTTCGATCCTCACGAATCTCGCATCGACAGGCTGCGGTTCCGTCGGCGTCCAGGTTGCTGTCGCTTGTGTGAGGACAAAGTTGGCGTTCTGTTCGGGAGAGATCTCCAACTGCAAACCCGCTACCTGTTCCCCAGCGGTTTTAAATCGCAGCGTGTAGAGATCGTGGTCGCTCTTGCCGCCGCTGGCCTCGATCCATCCCTCGGCGTCGGTCGCCAATTGACGATGTTGTGCGGTAGCGGCGACCGGAATCAGCGGCTTCCAGGTTGGCGGCGTCTTGATTTCAGCGAGCCACTTCGTTTGAGCGGCTTCGATTTCGGGAGTCGTCTGCTGCAGTGTCGCTTTCAGGTCCGCGATCTGTTCGGCCCATTGCAGCTTTTGAGCTTTCTGTTCATCGGTCCAGATCGGCAGCGTCGGCCGTTCGTCTTTGATGTCGGCGTCCAACGTGTTGTTGAAGATCGCAAAGAAGCGAAAGTACTCTTCGTGCGTGATCGGATCATATTTATGCGTGTGGCACTGGGCGCAGGCCATCGTCGTTCCCATCCAGACGGACATCGTCGTGTTAACGCGATCGACTACCGCCACATTTCGGAACTCTTCGTCGTTGGTTCCTCCTTCGCTGTTGGTCATCGTGTTGCGATGAAAGGCGGTGGCGATCAATTGTTCGTCGGTTGGATTGTCCAACAGGTCGCCAGCGATCTGTTCGATCGTGAACTGATCAAACGGTTTGTTGGCGTTCAACGACCGGATCACGTAATCGCGATAGGCCCAAATCGTTCGCGGCGGATCGTCGGCGTATCCGGCGCTGTCGGCGTATCGGGCCAGATCCAACCAGACCCGCGCCCAACGCTCACCAAACGCGGGTTGTTCCAACAACGCATCGACATAGGATTCGAATGCGTCATCTCGCGGGTCTTCTACAAATGCTTTGACCTGTTCCCAGCGGGGCGGTAGGCCGGTCAAATCGATCGCCACGCGGCGGGCCAACGCGTATCGGTCGGCCGCCGGCGATGGCTCCAGCCCCTCGGCCTCCATCCTCGCCAGAACAAAATGATCGATCGGATTGCGTGGCCAATCACTGTGTTTGACTTTCGGTAGAGAGGCTCGGACCGGTGGTTCGTAGGACCAGTGCCGCGCGTAATGCGCTCCCTGTTGGATCCAGCGACGCATCCGATCGATCTCATCGGCGGTCAGTTGTTTGCCTTTGCCCGGCGGCGGCATCCGCAGGTCTTCGTCGTCGGTCGTCAGCCGAGCGATCAACTCGCTCGCATCGGGATCCCCCGGCACGATCGCGGCGTAGCCTCCGAGATCGATTTGCGAACCCGCTTCGGTGTCGAAGCGAAGTTCGGTCGAACGAGCGGCTTCATCGGGGCCGTGACACATCACACAATTGTTCGAAAGCAACGAGCGGATTTCGCGATTGAAATCGACTTGTTGGGCAACCGTTTTGGTTGTTGGTGTCAGTGCGCTGGCTAACAACACCAGCCGGAGCGAATACGCTTGGACTTTTGCGACGAAACGTTGGAGGTTTTCATTCATGAAAGTTCGACAAGGCGTAAGAAGGAATCGCGAACAAAACGAAGCCTTGCAGATCGTTCGGTGGATGAACGATGCCCGGATTGAATTCGTTTCGGAAGGAGTATTGGCTTCAAGGCGGGAGCGTCGAGGATGTGGGAAGTCGAGGGGACGCCGAGTCCTCATGGTACCAGCCCCCCGGGGCTCGAGCAATTCTTTAGGCTTGCGAGCTACGTCCCCCCCCCCTTCCCCAGGGATGCCATGTTCGTGGCCTTGGAATGGCCAACGCGACACGCCGTTCGAACCGCGAAGCGAGCCTGCCTGAGAGGGAATTTCCGTGCGATCCCCGCGTTGTCGAGGTATTATGACGGGCAATCCTCTTCTTTGAGATCTCTTCCGAGTGAATACTGTGACATCGCAACCTGAGCCATCGTCCCTCGCAGCCCGGTTCCGCCCCGCGTCGACGCTGTTGAACCAAATTTCCGACGTCGTGTGGGTCGCCAGTTTGCAAGACCGTGGCTTGGTCTACTGTAATTCCGCGGCCAGGCGGTTGTTCGGATTTGACGCCAATGCCGACGCGACGCTCGATGACTTGTTGTTGAAAGTCCATTCGTCCGACCGCGGCAACGTGCGACGCGACTTACATCACGTTCGCGAAGACGGATCGGTCACGCACAAGTTTCGGATCTGCGACAGCGAGGGCAAAACGACCTGGGTCGATCAACGCGCTTCGCTAGTCCTCGACGATGCGGGCGAACCGATCGGAATCGAAGCGGTCGCGCAAGTGATCACGCTCCGCGAGATCGCGAATCAAACCGAATTGGAATCGGTCAGCACCCATCAAAAGCTCCGCGAACACGTCTCGTTGTGCGTTCTTCGCAAGGATAAAAAGGGACGCTTCCAATACGCCAACGAAACGTTCTGCGAATCGATGGGAATGCAATCGCAAGACCTGATCGGCAAAACCGATTTCGATCTGTTCCCCGCCGAACTCGCCCGGTCGTATTTCGAAAACGATCGCGCAGTGATGGAAAGCGGCCAGCCCGAACATGTGATCGAAGAACACCAGACCGCCGACGGCACGCAAAGCTTTGTCGAGGTCTTGAAACTGCCCGCCTTCAGCCCCAAAGGGAATGTGGTCGGCGTGCAGGTGATCTTCTGGGACGTCAGCTATCAGAAACAAAATGAAAGCGAGCTGGAACAGTCGCAGTTTCTGATGGACACGTTGTTAGACAACGTTCCCGACGCTGTCTATTTCAAGGATCGCAAGAGTCGCTTCATCCGGATCAGTCGCAGCCACGCGCGGCTATTCCAACTGGACGATCCCCAAGATGCAGTCGGCAAATCGGACGCCGAATTCTTTGGCGAAGAACACGCCGAAGCCGCATTGGCCGACGAACGCCGGATCATCGAAACCGGCGAATCGATCATCGCCAAGGTCGAACGTGAAAACTGGCCCGATCGCGAAGACACCTGGTGCTCGACGACGAAGGTGCCGCTGCGGAAAGCAACGGGAGAGATCATCGGAACGTTCGGGATCTCCCGCGATGTCTCGACGCAAAAGCAAGCCGAGATCGAACTGTCGCGCGAACGCGATCTACTGCGAACGATCACCAACAACATCCCCGATCTGATCTACGTCAAAGATCGGCACGGCAGGTTTGTCACTGGAAACACCGCGGTTTTAAAACTGTTTGGCGTCGAATCGAGCAAGGATCTGGTCGGCAAAACCGATTACGATTTTGTCCCGCCCGAACTGGCGTGCAACTACGTTACCGACGACCAGATCGTGATGCGGACCGGGGAGCCGTTGATCGATCAAGAGGAGACGTCGCAGCATAGCGATGCCGAGCGTTTTTGGTTGCTGACGACCAAGGTTCCACTGCGTGGCGAGGATGGCGAAATCATCGGGATCGTTGGTATCGGACGCGATATCACCGCTCGCAAGCTGGCTGCTGAGGAGCTGCTGGCGGCGAAAGAAGCTGCCGATGCGGCGAACCGGGCCAAGAGCGACTTCCTGGCAAACATGAGTCACGAGATCCGCACGCCGATGAATGCGATCATCGGGATGACCGAATTGCTGCTGGACACGCGGCTCGATTCCAGCCAACGCGGCTACCTGAAAATGGTTCAGGAATCGGGCGACGCGCTGCTTTCGATCATCAACGACGTGTTGGATTTTTCGAAGATCGAAGCCGGCATGTTGGACATCGACTCCACTCCGTTCGATCTTCGCGAACTGTTGGGCGACACGATGAAGACGCTTGCGGTTCGAGCCCACATCAAACGGCTTGAACTCGCGTTCCGAGTCGCTCCCGGGCTGCCGCAATACGTCGTTGGCGATGCCGGACGACTGCGGCAAATCGTGGTCAATCTTGTCGGCAACGCGATCAAGTTTACCGAACAGGGAGAGGTGGTCGTCGACGTCGAACTACACGAAGCCGACGATCAAGCGACCGAAATCCGCGTCTGTGTGCGAGATACAGGAATTGGGATTCCCGCCGAAAAATGCAAGTCGGTCTTCAACGAGTTTGAGCAGGCCGATGCCTCGACAACCCGTCGCTATGGCGGGACCGGGTTGGGACTAGCAATCTCTTCGCGGTTGGTCGAAATGATGGAAGGGAAGATCTGGGTTGAAAGTAAAGTTGGCGTCGGCAGCCAGTTCTACTTCACGATCCGCTGTGGAATCGCCCCGGACGATATTCAGCAAAAGAAGAAACGGGGCGTGGTGGTCGTGGGTGGCACCCGCGTTCTCGTTGTCGACGATAACGAAACCAATCGCCTGATCCTCGATGAAATGCTCTCGAACTGGGGGATGTATCCGGAATTGGCCGATGGCGGCGACGAAGCGCTCGAATTGCTGAAGCTGGCGGATGAGGAGGGGAGTCCGTTTGGGCTGATCGTCAGCGACGTCAACATGCCGGGACTCGATGGTTTTGAATTCGCCACTCGCGTCCGAAGTCTACCCGCAGCAGGCGAGATCCCGATCATCATGCTCACCTCCGGCGGTCGCGTGGGCGATAAAGATCGACGCGAAAAGTTGAAGATCGCCGAACGGTTGATGAAACCTGTCAAGCAATCGGAGCTGTTCGATGCAATTGTCAGCGCGCTGGGCGTCTCGGCGTCGGAGGATGCTCGCGACGAACAATCCAAACCGCTCTACGATTTGCGAAAGCTGAAAATCCTGCTGACCGAAGACAATCTTGTCAATCAAACCCTCGCCATCGGCGTGCTCAGCAAACATGGGCACGAGGTGATCGCAGTCGGCAACGGACAAGAGGCGATCGACATATTGCAGGAACAGACTTTCGATCTGGTTTTGATGGATATCCAGATGCCGGTGATGGATGGGATGACCGCGGCGCGGATGATCCGCGAACAGGAACAAGAAACCGGTAGTCACATCCCGATCATCGCGATGACCGCGCATGCGATGAAAGGGGATCGCGAGGAATGTCTGGCGGCGGGGATGGACGAATACGTCCCCAAACCGATCCGGACCTCGACGCTGTTTGAAAAACTAATCAAGGTGATGTCGCGCGGCAGCGATTCCCCGCCGATCGACTTCGACGATGAAGAGGCCGGACAAGCGACGGTAGATGCCATTGATGTGGAACAGGAAAACGAACCGGTGACTTCGTCGGTCCCAGACATCCAGCTCGAATCCATTCGATTTGAAACCGCCACCGAACCGTCATCCGCGTCGCCGATCGATTGGGACCGTTTGCATTCGACTTTGGGAGAGAATCGCGAGCTGATCTCCGACCTATTTATGGCTTTTTCGCTGGAAAGTGGCTCGTTAGGGAAATCGATCCGGGCGGCGGTTGCCGACCAGGATGCGAGCCTTCTGAAGGCTTCGGCACATACGCTGAAGGGTGCAGCAATGGCGATCTGTGCGACGCAGTTGTCTGAATTGTTGGAAGTTTTAGAACTGAAGGGACGATCCGGCACCGTGGGCGATGTTGCAGATCAGCTTGCGTTATGGGAGCAAGCGATGGCGGAAACGCTGCGGGAGACCGAAAAGTTTTTGAACGAACAGGGTTAGTCCCGGCGAGTGTGGTCGTTGGAATGGCGTTATAGTGGAGGGCGATTCCCAAGAGACGCGTCGCCGCTGTCGGTGGGTGTTCGCGAGCTTTTATCGTTCCGACCAACACAGGAAGAATGATCATGGCAAATGTATTGCTGGCAGAAGACAGTTCCACTCAAGTTGTTCTGCTGAGATCTTTGTTGGAAGAGGATTCGCACCAGGTCCGCGTTGCAGCGGATGGGCAGGTCGCTCTGGAGATGGTCGCTCATCAGGTGCCCGATGTTGTGGTCACCGACATGCAGATGCCGAACATGAACGGTTTGGAGTTGGTGAAAAGTTTGCGGCAGATCTATCCGCAGGTCCCGGTGATTTTGATCACGGCTCAGGACAGCGAGGAACTGGCGGTCCAAGCCCTTAAGGAAGGTGCTGCCGCTTATCTGCCCAAATCGCGGCTCGACGAAGAGTTGTTGGATTCGGTGACACATGTTTTGAGCTTGCTCGACACCGAGATGAGCTACAAAAATCTGATCGACTGCCTGGACTACTACGAGTTCCAGTTCACGTTGGAAAACGATCCCAAGCTGATCGCACCGCTTGTCAATTTGATTCAACAGATGGCTGCGGGAATCCAGTACTGCGACGACGTCACGCGAGCGCGAATTGGGATGGCGTTGGAACAAGCGTTGCGGAACGCCTTGTATCACGGCAACTTGGAACTCAGCCGCGACGCGTTACGCAAGGATGAGGAATTGAGGGTCGTCGGCGAACCGTCGATCGTCGATCGCCGCCGCCAGGAACCGCCGTATGCCGATCGCAAGATCCACTTTCGCGCCAAACTGGGACACGATCAGCTGCAGTTTACGGTTCGCGATGACGGAGCGGGGTTTGATTGTTCCGCCGTCGAGCCTCCAGAGCAAAAACATCTGGACGATCAAACCGGTCGCGGACTGTTGTTGATTCAATCGTTTATGGATGAGGTTGCGTTTAATCCCGAGGGAAACGAAATCACATTGACCAGCCACGTCGCCGAAGTTGCTGGCGTTTGAAACCGACAACCGCTGAGGCTGGAAAGATTTGATTCGCTGTTTGGGCTTTCCTGCCCAGTTCGCTTTGCATTGTGATTCTGCGGCGGTTAGGATTTTGGCAGCAAACATTGCAACCCCACCTAACTAAAACCTCTTTGCGGAGTCCTACCTGTGATCAAACGCCGTCAGTTCCTTCAAGCATCGGCTGCCGCGGCAGCTGTTGTCGCCTGTCCATCGATCGTTCGCGGACGCAACCTGAACTCCAAACTGTCGGTCGCCGGAATCGGCTGTGACGGCAAGGGCTGGTCGGACATTAAAGAGATGTCGGATCACCCACAGACCCAGATGGCCGCCTTCTGCGACATCGATTTGGCGCGAACTGAAAAGGTCAAAAAGCTAGCTCCCGACGCGCCGGTCTTCCAAGACTACCGAGAGATGCTGGCCAAGCTGGGCGACAAAATCGATGCGGTCACCGTTTCGACTCCCGACCACATGCACGCCTTCATCACCCTCGATGCGATGCGTCAAGGCAAGCATGTCTACTGTCAAAAACCGTTGACCCACAATGTCTGGGAAGCGCGACAGGTCGCCAACCAAACCAAGAAGTCGGGCGTGATCACTCGACTGGGCAACCAGATCCATTCGCATTCGGTCTACCGAACCGGCGTTCAAGTGATCCAATCGGGAACGATCGGCAAGGTCAAAGAGGTCCGTTCGTGGTGTGCCGCGACGGGGCATGGGAAGTCGGGACAGATCTCGGTTCCAAAGAATCCACCAGCGTTGCCCAAGTCGGTCGATTGGGATCTGTGGATCGGCGTCGCTCCGATGCGCACCTATGGCGGCCACAACGTCTATCACCCGTGGGGATGGCGCGATTGGCAGGACTTCGGCAACGGAGCCTTGGGCGATTTCGGCTGCCACATCTTGGATCCCGTCTTCACGGCGCTGAAGATCGCCGCTCCGCCGACTCAGCTGAAAGCGGATCACTCGGGGATGAACGACCAGGTCTGGGCGGCTCAAACCCAAGTCGACTACGTCTTCCCTGGCACCGAATTGACGACCGACGATACGATCAAGATCAGCTGGGACGACGGTGGTCTGTTGCCTAGCGTCCGCGGATCGCATATCCCCGGCACTGTCGCGCTGCCAAAATCCGGGTCGATTTTCATCGGCGAAAAGGGAACGATGGTCATGCCACACGTTGGCCCACCGCAATTGTTCCCGCAGGATCAATATGCCGCCGACGCGATCGAAAAGGTCGAAAGCGTCAACCATTACCACGGTTGGGTCGACGGTTGTTTGAGCGGCGAACAGCCGAGCGACGGATTTGATTACGGCGCCCTGTTGACGGAATCGGTTCTACTGGGCAACATCGCGGTTCGTTATCGCACGCAGAATCTCCAATGGGATGCTGCCGCGATGCGGTTCACGAACAACGACGACGCCAACAAGTGGTTGCGTCGCGATTACCGTACCGGTTGGAATATCGACGAGGTGTAGCCCGCTTCGTCGCTGAATGAAAGAGCGAACTGAGTGTCGAAGCCCCGCACGATTGAGATCAAACCCTCGCGTCATTTTCCTTTTGTGTCCAGGCACCCCTGGGCACACGTCGCCTCGCTGGCCGCTTCTCACGGCGAATTGCCGACCGGTGAAGTCGTCGACTTGGTGACGCACGATGGCAGCTGGGTTGCGCGGGGACTTTACAGTCCAAGCGGCAAGCTCTGCGTGCGGCTCTACACCTGGGATCCCGCTGAAGCGATCGACGATGCGTTTTTCGCGCGTCGCATCGACGAAGCGATCCAGCGTCGCCAGACCGCCGGCCTGGAACCGGTCTGCGATGCGGTCCGGATCGTCTACAGCGAAGCCGATGGGATCAGCGGTCTGATCGTCGACCGCTATCGCGATTTCCTGATCGTGCAAGTCAACGCCGCCGTCATCGCTCAGCGGATCGATGCGATCGTCGCCCACTTGCGCGAGCGAATGAATCCCAAAGCGATCATCGTTCGGATCGATGCCGCGACGGCGAAAGCTGAAGGGATCGAAGCCCGCGACGACGTCGTCTTTGGCGATCCGCCTCCGGCTGACCTTCTGATTCGCGAAAACGATATCGAATACACCGTCGATCTGATGCACAGTCAGAAGACCGGAATGTACTTGGATCAACGCGAGAACCGTCGTCTGGCCGCATCTTATATGAAGGGGCGTGAAGTCCTGGACATCTGCAGCTACGTCGGCGGATTTGCCATGAACGCTTCGAAGCTAGGCGAAGCGGCTAGCGTGCTGGGGATCGACACTAGCGAGCGAGCTGTCGCGGCGGCGACCGCCAACGCCCAACGCAACGGTCTGGACAACGTCCGTTTTGAAAAAGGGGATTGCTTCCAACGGCTGGAGCAATTCAAGCAAGAGGGGAAGCGTTTCTCTGGCATCATCCTCGACCCGCCGCGGTTCGCCGGTTCGCGTCAGAGCGTCGATGCCGCCGTCCGCGCCTACACGAGGTTGAACCGTGGGGCTTTGGAAATACTGGAGCCAGGCGGGATCTTAGTCACCTGTTCATGCTCCGGCCGCGTCACGCGTCCCGACTTTATGAAGATGCTTCAGAAAGTCGGCCGCCAGACCCGCCGCGATCTGATCCTGTTCGAAAATCGCGGCGCTGCAGCCGATCACCCCGTGCGGCTGTCGTGTCCCGAGACCGACTATCTGAAGTGTGTGATCTGCGAAGCCCGCTGATCCCGGGCTGCAAGCATCTGCGATGGGACCTGTTTTCCGGAGGTGCGCCGCTGCGCGTCGACCTCCGGCTACCTTCTGCGATCCCTGTGGGATCGTTTCATGCGTTGGGACCTGCGCTGCGGAGATGCACCGCTGCGCGTCGGCCTCCGGCTGCCATCTTCGATCGATCCCTGCGGGAGCCGCTCTCGTTGGCGCGCATCCACCATTCCGAAGGAATCGCAGAGGGTAGCCGGTGGTGAGAGCGTCGCGAACACCACCGGAACCGATCGCGTGATCAAACGCTGCCCCCGGCGCGGGGGCACACTCCGATCCGACCTCTGTGTTGGCCCCGGCCCCATTCTTCCGATTGAGCCCGCCCCCGTCGGTCGATCCGCCGCCAACAACTTGGCATAATATTGCCTTGGCCTTCCGCATGGTGACTCGGCCAGCCCATTTGTTTCTGCTCCATAGGCTTCAAAGAGCTTTTCGTATGTTCAAGATGTTAAACGCAAACGTGTTGCGCTCCGCCGTGCTGGCGACCACGACAATGGTTAGCTGTTTCGCGGGTGCCGTGGCCCGTGCCGAAGAGCCTGCCGCAAAAGGCCCGGCCACCGAGGTGACGAAGCTCGACGGACTTGTCGCGTTTTGGGACTTCCAAGAACCGGCCGGACAGCCGCGGATTACGCGAGCTGGAGAACCGTTGGCACTTCAAGAAATGAAGGGGCCGATCGCACGTGTCGATGGAGGCGTGTTTGGTCCCCATGCGGCTCGGATCCGATCGGGACAATGGTTCATGATCCCGCGACCTCAGATCGGCGGGCTCGACATCCATGGACCGGAGGCTCAAGTGACGGTCGTCGCTTGGATCCGGCGCGATGGGAAGCAGCACTGGCAAGCGATCGCCGGGGCTTGGGATGAGACGCGGCGGAAGCGGCAGTACTGCCTGTTCCTCAACGCACCTCGTGGCACCAAAGCCGACGAGATGAAGCGTTACCCGTTAAAGAATCGCATCCACGGCCACGTCTCTGGCGTCGGCGGGCCCACGCCGGGCGAGCGATACTGCATCACGTATTCCAGCGGCGCGACGGAGATCTCGCTGAAGGAATGGCATTGTCTGGCGATGACTTACGATGGCCAACAATCGTGCGTCTACGTCGACGGCCGGCTCGATGCTCGCTCGCAATACAACCCGTTCCCCTACACCAATGGCTTGTTCGACGGCGGATCCGATGGCGCCGCATTCACTGTCGGCGCAGTCCATCGCAGCGAGGAATGGGGCAACTTTTTTGACGGCGAGATCGGCGGGCTGGCTGTCTTCCGGCGGGCGTTGAGCGAACGCGAACTGCTTTCGTTGGCGAATCAGATTCCGCTGCCCGATGCCTCGGGCGATCGCTGAGCCTCGACCGCATCAGCTCCCTCGCGACGGCTGAAACCTCGTCGCATTCGCCCACAAGCAGCTCGGGGGCGAATCGTGCGTCAAGGATGCGAGCGCGGGATCGTCTTCGTTGGTCTCGGAGGGGATCTTGGCCGCTGGGACATCGCGGCGGACGCTCGCCAAGCAAGTGAAAGCGAACCAACCACAACGTCTTGCCGAACTGCATGCCTTGTCCACAATCGCTCTGCTAAGTCGCAGGTTGTTCGATTGGGATCGGTGGGGGGGCGAGAGTTTGGCGGCTGGCGCGGAGCGAAAAGTAGCATTGGCATCCGATCATGCAGAGCAGCGATACGAGGCCGACGGCGTAACAGGTGGGGCGGAAGAACGCCATGAAATCGCCTCCCGGTTGGAACGCGTTTTTGGTCAGCATCACGCCGACGTATCCGAGGTAGCCGATCGAATCGGCAAGGTACATCAAGTGGACGAGATTGCCGCGATCGCGCGTCATCGCAATCAATCGCTCAAAGATCGTGGTGTGCGTGGCGACGTAGGGAAGGTAGAGTCCGACGCCGATCAAGACCATAAACAGGAACGGCGAGATCAGTCCGACGTGTTGCCCATAAGTCGACATCAGCAAGATCGCAAACCCGATCGAACAGGTTGCCAGGGCGAGTTTAAACCCGCGGTAGTTGTCGCTGACCAGCATCGCCGCTCCGTTGGCTAGGGTGACGCCGAGGCCGACCCATAGTTCGGAGTAACTGAACAGCTCGGGAGTCGTTGCGACGCCTAGGCTCTCCCAGAGTTGTGGAGCAAAGTCGGAACGGACGCTGCGCACGATGGTGACTAACAAATACATCACCAACAGCGGCGTTAAACCCCAGGCGTAGCGCGAGAAGAAAGCGCGACGTTCTTGCGAAGTGAGTGGTGTCCGTTCGCTGCGGGCTTCGATATCGGCTTCGCTGGGGGGCGGGATCTGTCGCAGCATCCAGACAAAACCGAACAGCGGGAGAAGGAACAGCGCGCCAGCGGACGCAGGCATCCAAAATCCCGGAACGCCCATATCCAGCAAGCCCTTGCCGACCGACTTGGTGACGCCATCGGAAAGGATAAAGCTGGTGCAAAGGATCGCCGCCAACGCTTCGGTTTGCTTGCGACCTTCCAGGAATCCAAGGACCAAGCCAAAGACCATTCCCAACGGCAAGCCGTTTAATACCAGGCAGATTAAGTTATACGGTGCCGGAACCAATCCGAATCCGATCAACGCGAGTTCGGCGAACAGGATCAAGCCGATGATGCTGATCGCGCGGCGATTGGTCGGCAGTTCCGAAAGAACCTTGATCCCCAGAAACTTCGACACCATGTATCCGAACACCTGCGCCGCCACGGCAACTGTTTTATAGCCCCACCCCCATGCCGTGAGGTCGTCATAGTCGATCACGGTAAACGGTTTGCGGAAGGCATACATGCAGAAGTAGGTGCCGAAGGCGGCCATGCTGCCCCAAAGCATTGGTGACCAAGCCGCTGCGGATTGCCAGACGGTTGGATTGCTACGGGATGGTGTGTCCATGGATGAATCCGGTGGGATCTGAGGTGGCATGCAAGCGACAGCTATTAGATAACACGCGTCACCGCATCATTCAAAGCTGCTTCACGAAATCCTCACAATTGGTGGGCTCGTGGTGCGAGCGGATTCGTTGTTTACTAGCTTCCAAACCACCGCTGCCTGGATTCCGGACCAGTCCCTCTTGCACGAATCCAGCAACGGCATCGGCGGCATCGGGATACATTGTTTCGACATGAGTTCGCTGTGCCGCGCCCCGCGGCGCGGTTGCGTAGAGTGAAAAGACAGATCGTGGCAACGGCGTCCGGAGTCAGCTCCACGATCGCTGTGCAGCAGAAGAGATCCGAGGGTAAAAAACGATGACCAAAAAATGTGACGTCGCCGTGGTTGGTGCCGGGATTGTTGGACTGGCACACGCCTGGATGGCGGCAGCCCGCGGCAAGAAGGTGCTGTTGGTCGAACGATCTGCCGTAGCCAGTGGCGCATCGATCCGCAATTTTGGAATGGTCTGGCCGATCGGACAGCCTGCGGGAGAATTGCATCGGGTGGCAATGCGATCGCGAGAGCTATGGTTGGCGCTTGCCAAACAATCGGGCGTTTGGGCAAATGCCTGTGGATCGTTGCACCTGGCGCATCGCCCCGATGAATTGGCGGTGCTGGAGGAGTTTGTCGCTCAAAATCAAAACGGTGAGATCAATGTCCAGATGCTTACCGCCGACGAAACGCTTCGCCGCACCCCTGCTGCGAAGCCCGAAGGATTATTGGGATCGATGTGGAGCGACACCGAACTGTGCGTCAATCCGCCGCGCGCGATCGCCGCGATTCCGTCGTGGCTATCGAGCCGCTATGGCGTCGATTGCGAGTTCGCCACAACGGTCTGCGAACTGGCTGATGGAACGCTCCAATCCAGCGATGCAAGGCAATGGCAAGCGGATCGCGTTGTGGTCTGCAGCGGAATCGATTTCCAGACGCTGTTGCCTGAAGCGTTCGCCCAATCGCCGCTGAAGATTTGCAAGTTACACATGATGCGGACCGCCGCGCAAGCCGATGCGTGGCGGATCGGGCCTCACTTGGCCAGCGGTCTAACGTTGCGTCACTACAGTTCGTTTGCCGATTGCCCGTCGTTGGCGGCACTGCAGCAACGGGTCCGAGAGGAAACGCCCGAACTGGACCGGTTTGGCATCCACGTGATGGCTTCGCAAAACGAACTCGGCCAGGTGGTTCTAGGTGATTCACACCAGTACGACGCCGACATCAGCCCCTTCGACCGTTCGGAGATCGACGAACTGATCCTTCGCGAATTGCGACGGCAATTTGTCTTGCCCGACTGGAAGATCGAGGCTCGCTGGCACGGCATCTATGCAAAACATCCCGATCGCGAGATGTTGGAGATCGAAGCGCGGGATCGCGTTCATGTCTGCGTTGCTCCGGGCGGAGCGGGGATGACGATGTCGTTTGGCGTCGCCGATCGCTTCTGGAACCGAATCACCGGGCAAGCTGCATCGCTGTAGATCGCCCACGGTCTTCAGGTCGCGGCCGGGCGTTCCGGGAATGCTCCGTCTGCATCACTCGCCGGCCTTCGACACTCGCTCGAGTTCATCGATATCGGCTCCCGCAATGCTGGCCAAGTGCTGAGTGATCTTCGGTGCGGGCCAGTCCCACCAAGCGATTGTTGTCAGTCGATCCGCGTCGGGGTCGGCAAACCGGCATCGGATCTCGCGGGCTGGGTTGCCGCCGACGATCGTGTAAGCGGGGACATCGGAAGTGACCACCGACTTCGCGGCGATGATCGCACCGTTGCCGATCTTCACGCCCGGCATGATCGTCGCTTCGTATCCAATCCAGACATCGTTTTCGACGACGGTATCACCTTTGTGTGGCAGCGAGCCCACGGCGGGCGCGTTGGACTCCCAGCCTTTGCCAAAGATCCAAAAGGGATACGTACTGACGCCAGCCATCGGATGGTTGGCTCCATTCATGATGAACTTGACGCCGCGGCCGATCGCACAGAACTTGCCGATCGTCAGCTTGTCGCCGATGAAGGGAAAGTGATACAGCACATTGTCGATGAATCGCTCGGGGCCCGCGGGATCGTCGTAGTAGGTGTAGTCACCGACGATGATGTTTTCGACTTCCGCCGCCGCAAGAATCGGCTTGAGGTAGCCGACTTGAGGAAAGCCAGCCAGCGGATGTTGGGTGTGGGGATCGGGACCGTGCATGCGATTCTCTTGGGGAGCGTACGTACGTGGGCAATGTACGCAACCCGCATGCAAATTGGAAGCGGCGTGATGTAGGCACCGATTGGACGCTTGCGACCGATCGATTCGATACCGGCGCAGGGATGGAGGACCGAGACTTTAAAAGAGGCTTAGCTGCTTGGGTGTTGAGAACTCTCTTTGATCGCAACGTTCAGTCGATCCACACTGACGCTTGTCGATCCCGCATCGCGTGCATCGCTGATCAAATCTTTGACCGAATCGAGCAGCGATTCCTCGGCGGTGGAGTTGTTCGGTTCTGCCACTGCGTCGATTTCCTGGACGGTCGATTCCAGGCGATCAAATCGCGCGACCTGATTGCGTCCGTTTCGCTTGGCAGCGTAGAGCGACTGGTCGGCTTGTTCGAGCATCTGTTCAGCAGACTCCGCTCCCAGGTCGCCGCTGGAACAGCCGAGGCTGGCCGTGACGCTCAATTGCGGAAACTGAAGCGCTTCGATCGCCGCGCGGTAGCGTTCGCCGGCACACGCGGCCCCCTCGATATCGCTGTGTTGCAGCAGGACACAAAACTCTTCGCCGCCGTAGCGGCAAACGTAATCGGAATCGCGGGCGGTATCCAGCAACGCCGCCGAAACGCTTTTGAGCACATCGTCTCCTACGGCGTGCCCAAACGAATCGTTGATTCCCTTGAAGTGATCGACGTCGACCATCAGGCAGCTGATGGAGTGCTTGCACCGTATCGCCGAGTTCCATGCCTCTTCCAAGTACTCGAAAAAGGAACGGCGATTCAGACAGGACGTCATCGGATCGCGGGTCGCCAGGAAACGCAGTTGCTCGTTTTGCTCTTCCAGCACCGAGACATCATCCAAGCTCAACAGCATCCCTTTGCATTCACCCTGCTTGTTCAAGATCCGGCTGGCGTTGGGCTTCAGCGTCCGCCGGCACGTCTCCGATTTTCGCAGCTTGATGTTATCAAAGATCTTCGGATCCACCCCGTTCAGCTCGCTCAACAACTCGCTCAACGGACGTTCGTCCTGCGTGTCCCAGGGGAACCAATCGATGTTTTTGCCTTGGCATTCGTCGACGGTGCAGCCGATCATGTCGGCAAATTGCTGGTTCGCGAGGTTGATGCGATACTTTTCATCGAGCACCACCACGCCTTCGGCCATGGTATCCAGGGCCGATCGGACGCGTTCGGGAACCGCTTGGTTGGGATCGAGTTGATTGAAGCAACGGCGCAGCAGCAGTTGGAAACCGACCAGGCAGCCAAGCGTGGTCAGAACCGTCAGCTTGACCGAGGGCAGAGCGAGGAACCCCAGTAGCCCCGTTGCGGTTGGCGACTGAAAGCAGACTTCGATCTGCCCCCACGCCCGGTCGCCTTGCATCACAGGGACCTGGATGCACGTGCTCGACGAAGCCTCGCCATCGCGTCGGCTCCAATTTGCTTGATGCCCTTGCGATGCAAACGCCAGCGATCCATCGGCCTTTCGGCAGGCAGCGGAGAGGACGTCATCGTTTCGGGCGGTGAGTGCGCGCAAGGCGACTTCGATCGCCGCTTGGTCATCGCGCGACGCAAATTGAGAACAGCTGACGGCGATCACTTCGCATAATTGTGTCCGCGCTTGAATTTGCTGTGACGATCCGTCGTCCAGTAGCCCCGTCATGCGTAGGGTCAGCAGGACGGTTGCGGTCCACATCGCCATCGCAAATGCAATCCGGGTTGTTGTGCCAAATCGTTTCATGTTTAGGGGCTTTTAGAATCGAGGTGAAACGGGGGAAGCGACGATTTACTGCAAGGGTCCAACGGGGTCTTGAACACTTGCAATATCCAACAGCGTTTCGCTGTCGCCACTGGAATCCATCGCAACGCGATTCCAGCTTTCAGAAAGGACGGGCAGCGGATCAAACGACACCCAAATTGGCATCGACGACATCAACTTGGTCAACAGCACGCTGCCACGCAGCAACCAGGCGACTTGAGCGATCGACATGCCCGTTGCCAACACGACTGCAGATCCGGCAACCAGTTCAATCGATTCAGCATCCTCCACCACTTCCTGCTGCACGGTATCGATCTGTGCGAACAACTGCTGGCTGTCGAATGCCGTCGACATGTCGAGCATTGAGCTGGTGAAGGGCATGGAGACCGGGGCGATCGGTAGGAATTCGGGGGGCGGTGCTGGAGGAGCTTTGGGAATAAGGATGGGGGCGACGGCGGGAGCGGTCTGGCCGCTGATGCGATACAGCGTCCGCGCCGATGCAACAGGATTGTTGTGCGAAGCGATCGCCGCTGCTTGGGGCTGGATCGGATGGGCTGGCTGCAGCGGAACGAAATTTGGCACCACCAACGGATCGGCAAGCCCCACGTCGTCTATCGCTGCAGTGAAGTCGGGGCCCGCGACACCGGCGGCCAACGTTGGTTGTGTTTCCGACTTCAGTGCGTCGGTCGGTTTCGCTTTACTTTCGGATGCTCGGCTCTTTGCTTCGTTCGAAGCCTGTTTGCTTTGAACCACGCGGGCCGGTTCATTCATGTTTCGGATCGATCTTTCCATTCCCTGCATCACGCCTTGCAACTCCATCCCCATCGCCGTCTCCAGTTCGACAGCGACCGCATTCATGGCCGCTTGCATCACGTCCACGCTGCGGAGCCCGGTTGGCATGTTGGCTTGTGCTGCAGCCAGAGGTGGCGGCTTGGTCGAGAAAATATTGAAATTCGCCTGCGCCATCGACGCCTGGAATTCCAAGTTTGGCTCTGGAGCGTCGTTGCCATCCGCTTCCTGGGATGGTTCTTCAGCAGCTTCGACCCACTGTTCGATGTCCAGAAACAGATCATCGAAGACCAGGTATTCGACGTCGATCAACAGTTGTTCCGTGCCGGTTTGCATGTGAATCAACCGAACGGCTTTACCGAGGTCCGTTGTGTCGAGCAGGAATTCTTCGCGATCACCCGCGGCGACGAAGGTGTCTTCGCCGTCGCGACCATCGACAACGTAAGCGGAATTGTATTGCTCGATTGTGTCGTCCGTTGGCGTTCCGATCGTGATCGCCCACGACGCCAGCGGCGGCTGCAAAGTGTCGGGCGTTAACAAGTCGGCGGTCAGCGTGATGGTGGGAAGTGGTTCGATCGAAAGGATCCGCAGATCGTCGAGATCGTTTATCGAGACGGTCCACGATGTCGGTGATGTGCGCACGCCGTGGCTGAGCGCCGCCTCGGCGGGAACTCCTGTGATGCTCAATGAATCGGCTTCGGCCAGGGAAACGAAGCTGTCGAATGCGATGTTCACGCGAGCTGATTCCATGCTCACGGTTCGCGAGAGGATCGCCGGGGACGTTTGGTCTGCCGCGGTGCCGATCCAATATGTTGCGATGCCGCCGTTGGCCAGCCCAACCATCGATCCTGCAGGTTCGCCATGCAACGCCGTTTGGTTCATCACGATGGGATCGGCGATCGGTTCTGCGTCGTCGTTAAATTGTTCGACAACGAACTCAGGATCGGACTCCGATTCGCCACGAAAGTAACCTATCGCAAATCCGCCGCCAGCGAGTTTGGTCAGCGCAACCGGAGCGGCACCGATGTCGGCGCTTGCGTCCAACGCGTGTTCGGAGATCAAGTTCCCCGTGGCGTCGACAACGATTATCGCGGGATACGATTGCGGCTCGCTCCATCGCGTCCCTGCCAGGACCCATCGTCCATCGTCCAACGCGGCGAGTTCAGGTGTCGGCGAAAAGCTGTCGCTGGTGATTTCAAAGGGATCGTTGGCCCAGGTTCCGTCGGCTTCCAGGACGCCTAAAAATTGCTGTTCAGACTGTTCGGTTGGATCTGTCGACCACTCGGTCCACGAGATTCCAAACTCATCACCAGAATGTGATATCCATTGCAGGTCATCGATCTGTGACGTGGGGGATGTCGAAGCGATCGTCATCGGTTGGCCGGTAATCTGGCCATCCAGATCAAAACGTTGAGCCTGGATGGTTGTTGCTTCGTTCTCATTCCAGGCGAGCATCCAGCCGCCGTCCTCGACTGCAACCAGGTCGATCTCGAAGCTGGCCGGCGTGGTCGTGACGGCAAAGTCGATCCGCGGTCCTCGAAGCGAATTGGAAGCGTCGAGTTGTTGTAAATGGATCGCGGTCGAATCGGTCCACGCGACGACGGAATTCCCCGTTTGGAGCGCTGCCAATGCAACGCGAATTTTGCTTTCGGGGGACCGCAAATCGCCCGAGGCAAAGAGTGCGACAGCCGTTGGCAGGTCGCCGGGGGAGCCATCGGGCTGAGTTCGACGCACAAATAGCCCGTCGTTCCCTGCGATGTCGCCTGCAAAAGCCAACATGTGGCTGCCGTCGGCAAACGCAGCTGAATCCGCTTCGGAGTTCTCGGATGAACCGATGCCAGCGACTGTTGTTTCGGGGGAATCGATGCCGTCGATTGGCGCTTCGAGTGTCAGCTTCATGCCAAGGAGTCGCTCGGTGAGGTTGCCCTCCACTGAATCGCTCAGCCCTGCGTGGGGAAGCTGCTCGCCGACCAATACGGAGTCCTGTTCCCAGAAGCCTGTTTCCGCTGCGGCTGTGTCGAACGGGAAGCGATGTTCCAGTCGTTCAATGCCCAGTGCCGGACGCAAGCGCGGCGAGGTGCTTCGCGACGGGAGGGTTCTTGAGGACATCAGTTTCAGCGTATGGGAAGCGTCGGGAGCGCGTCGCCCAAAACATTCAGCAGCGGGATGCGACGCGGAGTGGGTCCGACATCGAAAACATAGCTCTACTGACGTCCCCTCCGTCGTGCTTCAGGACTGGTTTCGCGGACAACTCTTTCGCCTGCCCGAGGTGCATAATCATTAGCAGGATCGTTGGGGATTTTCGGATCAGTCGAGCACACCTACCTTAAGAGGGTATGCGGCAAGCAAGGGTTGCTTGTTGTGCATGTCAGATCGAAGGGGGCCGTCGCGCGGTAGCAATGCGGTTGCCACGGCGTTTCGGATCGAAATCGGCGAGACTGCAGGCAACCGATTTGCAATCGCGCACGAAAAAAGCCCGCCGCTCGATTGCCGAGCGGACGGGCTTTGTTGTTTGCAGAATTGCAGTCGTCGAGCGATTAACGCTTCGAGAACTGAACGCCACGACGAGCACCACGCAGACCTGGCTTCTTACGTTCCTTCATACGCGAATCTCGCGTCAGGAAGTCGCCATCGCGGAGCGTGTGGAAATGCTCTTCGTTGAAGCTGACCAAAGCACGGGCCAAGCCCATGCGAACTGCGCCAGCTTGTCCGGTCGTTCCGCCACCATGAACGCGAACCAAGACATCGACCGCCTCTCGCGCCGAGCAGGCGTCGAGGGTTTGGACGATCGCTTCACGATCTTGATCGTTCACGAAATAAGCTTCGAGCGGTTTGCGATTGATCGTTACCTTGCCGCTGCCAGCACGTACACGTACGCGGGCGATCGAGGATTTGCGGCGACCTGTTCCAAGTGCATCGCCGTTGATCTTGTCTTTCTTTACTGCAACCATAACTCAGAATTTCGTGGGATGAAGCGTTGCCGCGTCAGCGGCGTCCGTGGGGAATTAATAAACCGTAAGCAGGGATCGTTCCGGCTTAGGTGGCATTCGCAACAATCTTTTTGCCGGCACCGACCAACGGTTGCGGCGTTTGAGCTTGGTGCGGATGTTCGCCACCGGTGTAGATCTTCAGCTTCTTGAGCATGTGGCGAGCGATCTTGTTCTTTGGCAACATGCGTCGGACCGCGTGGTACAGCAGATCTTCGGGCTTTCGGTCTTGGCGACCTTGATAGCTTTCCAAACGCAGGCCTGGATGACCGGTGTACCAGGTGTAATGGCGATGTTCCATTTTGTTCCCGGTCATCTTGATGTTCTCCACGTTGGTGACGATGACGAAATCGCCAACATCAATGTGAGGAGTGTATTCAGGGCGATGCTTGCCCATCAGAATGACTGCAATATCGCTGGCGAGCCGCCCAAGCGTTTGATCGGTAGCGTCGACGATGTACCATTGCTTTTCGACTTCGCCGGGCTTTGCACTGTAAGTACGCTGACTGGGCACTTTTCTAATCCTTTCGATCCGCGACGACTCCGATTTGAGTCACCTGATAGAAACGTAACTTGTTATCTTGACAGCACTTATGGAAGGGTTTTGAGGGCCTTTTGAGCTTTGAACTCGGGGCTTCTTCTTCGCAGTGCTGGAATTCGCGAGCTGTAATAGTGAAGGAGTTTACTTCTATCGGACTTTTTTAACAAGCGGCTTTCTTAATGTTTCGCGTTTGTTTCACTTCACATTTGCCCCTCGGTCACGACCGCGCCAACCAGCACGGCTTGGCCCTTTGGGGAAGTCAATCGCTAGCGGTTTGAAACCTCGCTGGCAAACTCCCTTCGCGATGCAACTGTTGTTATCGGCTGACGTCCCTTACAATCCCTCCACGATTGAGGCAAGCTTTGCAACAATGTTCCCATCGGAGTGGGGTAAGGCTAGCATTCTCCGCGGCTGAACGGCCACGTTGGGGGGCACCATGGGGGACAACGCAGAAATGGGAAAGAGCATCCAAGGCGAAACCTCCCAGGCCCTTGAACTTCATGATCTGCATGTGCGGGTCGGATCGCGAACATTACTTGAACCGACGTCCATCACGCTTCCGGCGGGAAAGATCACCGTCGTCGTTGGCGGCAGCGGGGCAGGCAAGTCGGTGGTGCTGCGAATTTTGGCCGGCCTGCTTCCTCAGCAGGGTGCGGCGATCCAATGGGCTGGAGCGATTACCGGCAGCCAGGGGAAGCCGCTGCGTCGAGTGGGGATCGTGTTTCAGCAGTTCGCCCTGTTCGATGAACTCTCGCCTCTTTGGAACGTCCAGTTTGCGATCGACCATCGCCGCGATCGCTCCCAGCCCCCGGAACAATCGGCCCGGCAATGGCTCGACGAGCTGCGAGTCCCGACGCGGACGCCGGTTGCCGCGCTCAGCGGCGGCCAGAAACAACGACTGGCGATCGCTCGCACGCTGGCGGCCGATCCCGATGTCGTGCTGTACGACGAACCGACTTCGGGGCTCGACGCCGCCAGCGGTCGGCAGGTGGCGGCGCTGATCCGGCGGACTCAACAGACGCATGGCCGAACCAGTGTCGTCGTCACCCACGACTACGAGACGCTGTTGCCGATCGCCGACCACGTCCTGCTGTTGGATTCCGAGCGACGGCAGTTGGTAAGCGTGGAGCCGAGCCAATGGCAATCGATTCCCGAGCGGATGCAGCCGGTGGCGACCGAGCCGGTGGTGGCCACCACGAAGCCGCTGACCCAATCGTTGATCGACCGCGGGGGCCGCGCGGCGAGCGATTTTTTTGATGCCAGCGGTTCGGCGATCGTCGCCGCGGTGCGACTGCCTTGGGATGCGATCCCGCGAATGCCGCGGCTGCAATGGGGCTTGCGTTTTCTGACGCACTATCTGAATCTAGTCGCTGGGCCTTCGGCCTGGATCTATTTGATCATGGCCGGATTGATCGTCGGCTTTGCCGGTACCCATTTTACCTTTCGTTATCTGCCGTTTTCGGTCTACACCAAGCCGCTGTTGATCGAAGACTTGTTGGCGGCGATCGGGTTCGCGTTGTATCGAATCCTGGTCCCCGTGATGGCAACGATTTTGATCGCTGCGCGGTGCGGCGCGGCCGTTGCCGCCGACGTCGGTGTCAAGCGATATGGATCGCAGGTCGATGCGTTGCAGACGTTGGGAGTTCGCCCGACGGCGTACTTGTTGGTGCCGATTATCGCCGCGTTTGTGATCGGCACGCCGCTGCTGGAATGGGTCGGTTTTCAAACCGCGCAATGGATCAGCATGCTGACCTTTGCGATCAACCATCCACAGATCAACGCTTCCTTTTGGCAGGTTCATTTCCACTCGCAACTGCAGAGTGAAACCAGCTGGTTCGCCACGGGAGCTCAATGGGTGCTGTTGAAGAACGTTGCGTGTGGGATCGGCATCGCTGCGATTGCGTATTATCGCGGGATGCGTCCCAAGCAGAGTGCTGGTGACGTCAGCGATTCGATCACTGCGACTGTCTTGTGGACGACATTGTTCGTATTATTAGTTCACTTCGTTGTGGCGTTCTTGGAATTTTGAACGCCTCGCGATCGACTCGCCCACCCCTTAACTAACCCGGAGAAAAAGAAGCGATGGACAAAAAGGCGAAGAAGCGATTGGACGTGATCAACAAGAAGTTGTCGCAGTTGCGGCAGAACCTCGCTGGTGTACGCCAACAAGCCGATGAACCCGACGAGATCACGAATTTAGAAAACGAGATCGCGAAGCTCGAAAACGAAGCGACTGAGTTGCGGAAAAGCTAGCGGCATTGCCGCGGTGGAAACGCGGCGCCAATTGCGCGTCCCCCTTGCTGATTAATCGGGTTGGCGCTGTTACACTGGATGTTCGGGACAATCTTTCGGTTACGGGCATCAACGTTTTTGAGGCGAGTTTCAATGTGGCACACATCCACAGGCGATCGGACGTTGTCCGGTGCAGAAGCAACATTGATCGTGCAAACATGCGTGAAGATGATCGATGCGTTGGAGTGGGAGCTTCGCGACGACAGCGGCGCTGTGGTTTGCGAAACAGGTGTTGAACTGTACGACGACCAATGGGTCTACCAACGGATCGGCCTGCTCAACGATGTCTGTCGCGGTTTGTTAAACCAAGGCCAAGCGATGCTTGCCTTGACCGCCGAATTAGAAGCGACGGTGATGGCGATTTTTGAAACCATCAAATCGCATGTCGAGTTGGAAATCGACGCGGGGCATTGCTTTGGCGATTCGTGTTGCGAAATTCGATCGTTGGTGCTGGCTGCATACGGCTATGATGCTCCGGGTTCGGAACCCATTGGGGCGGGGATCGATGACGATCTGGATGACCTTCCCGATCCGTGGTGCGATGAAATCGAGCAGTGGGATCTGGTGGTTGAATTGTTGGCTGATCGGATCTTGTGGGATCGCGATTTTGAAATGGCCAGCATGATCGTCGATGAAGAACCCGAAATGGCCGAGGCGTACAAGCAGGTCCTGGGAATCGACAACGATTACTTTTCGATGGCACCGCCTGAGGTGCACGAGGTGGAGGCGCCCTCTTGCCTGCATGATCTCCGCGACTTCTTAAATCAATCGGCTCTGCCCCGCCGGCCGCGCTAGTCGCAACCAAACTCGCAAAACGCCGCTGTCTCCACTTCGAGATACGTTGCGGCCTTGCTTCTCTGCCCTTGACATTCCTTCCCTCATCGATGAGTTCCGACCGCAGATGACTGCTGATCTTTCTCAATATCCCGAACTGGACGTGATTGCCGTCGGGGCCCATCCCGACGACGTCGAGATCGCTTGTGGTGGCACCTTGGCTCGTTTGGTCGATCAAGGTTACCGCGTCGGAATCATCGATCTGACCGATGGCGAACCGACGCCCAATTCGGCGGGCCCGGAGGTGCGGTTGCAAGAGGCGCAAGCGGCCGCCAAGGCGCTGGGGGTTCATGTCCGGACGGTTCTCGATCTCCCCAATCGCCGATTGTTCGACTGCTTTGAGACCCGGGTCGCGCTGGCGACTGAATTCCGCAAGCACCGCCCGAAACTGGTGATTGGTTTTGGTGATAAAACGCCGATGGCGTCCCCCGATCATTGGCAGGCGATGCAGATTACCGATGCGGCCATCTTTTATAGTCGGTTGACTAAATGGGACAGCCATTTTGGTGGGCTTCCGGTTCACACGATATCTCGCCAGCTCTATTTCCGTTTGGCCGTGGAGCCCGATCATTTGACGGGGTGCCTGTCGCACCTGACCGTTGATATCAGCAGCACGCTGCAGCGGAAGCTCGATTCGGTCGCCTGTTACCAAACCCAATTTGGCCACAAGCCGCAAATCATGCAGCGTATCTCCGCAGCAGCGCAGATCACCGGGGTCGCCGCTGGAGTCGAAGCGGGAGAAGTCTTTGCGTCACCCAAGTCGATTGCGGTCGACGACCTGTTCAAGACGGCGGTCCTATAAATACGTACCGGATCCCGGTAATGCTGAGCAGATTCCCGGTTTCTCTATCGGATTGGAACCAGAGCTCCATTGCAGCCGCGGTGGTGGCAGCAGGCGATGGTTCGGTGGCTGGACAAGCAATCGCCCTCCTGAGTGGATCGAGAAATCGCAAGTCTTGACGAAATTCAGTCTATTGGGCTATCGGGTCGCATTCTGCCCCTCATAATGAAAACATGAAATCTCTGCCCATCATCAACGGCTCGCCCATTCGTTCCGACCTTCTATCGGGTCTTCCACCATGCGGTTCGACCGTTGCCGAGCGACCGTTGCCGATGACGGCCAAGGAGGCGAAGCAGCGCGGCTGGGACGAAATCGACATCGTCTTTGTGACTGGCGATGCTTATGTCGACCATCCCAGTTTTGCGATGGCGATCTTGGGACGCGTGCTCGAAGCGGCTGGTTTCCGGATTGGCATCGTCAGTCAGCCCGACTGGCAAAGCTGTGAAGACTGGCGGCGGTTTGGACGTCCACGACTGTTCTATGCGATCAGTGCTGGAAACATGGACAGCATGATCAATCACTACACCGCCGGGCGGAAGGTTCGCAACGACGACGCCTATAGCCCTGGCGGGAAGATCGGTACGCGTCCCGATCGGGCAACGCTCTCCTATTGCCACCGTGCTCGCGAAGCCTACAAAGGGGTTCCGGTGATCGCCGGTGGCGTCGAAGCTTCGCTGCGACGCCTAGCCCATTACGATTATTGGGGCGACAACGTTCGCAAATCGATCCTGCTGGATTCCAAAGCGGATCTGGTGGCCTTTGGGATGGGGGAGGATGCGATCGTGGAGATCGCTCGCCGGCTGGACCAAGGCGAATCGGTCAAAGATCTTCGCGACATGCGAGGCATCGCGTATGTTGCCGGTGCTTCCGAAACGCCCCCGGAAGATGCGATCACCCTTCCCAGCTTTGAAGAGGTCTTCTCGGACAAGACAGCCTTTGCCGAGGCGACGCGAATCATTCATAACGAAACCAACCCGCTGAACGCGCGGCGTTTGGTCCAATATCACGGGAACCAAGCGGTGGTCGTCAATCCGCCGCCGCTGCCGATCACTCAGGATTCGATGGATCGGATCTACGGCCTGCCCTATACACGCAAATCGCACCCGTCGTACCGCGAGCCGATCCCCGCGTTCGAGATGATCAAGAACTCCGTCACGATCATGCGCGGATGTTTTGGCGGTTGCACATTCTGTTCGATCACCGCCCATCAGGGGCGTGTGATTCAATCGCGCAGCCAAAAATCGATCCTCGGAGAATTGCAGGAACTTGGGGCCGACCCGAAGTTCAAAGGGACGGTCAGCGATATCGGCGGTCCGACGGCAAACATGTATCAAATGCAGTGCTCGCGTCCGGAGGTCGAAGCGGTCTGCCGACGCCAGTCATGCGTGCATCCCAAGGTTTGCAAATTGCTGGGGACCGATCACGGCCCGTTGATCCAATTGATGCGTGATTCACGCAACGTCCCTGGGGTGAAGAAGGTGTTGGTCGCCAGTGGGATCCGAATGGACCTGGCGCGGTTGAGCCCAACGTACATCAAAGAACTGGCCGAACATCACGTCGGTGGTTTGTTGAAGGTTGCTCCGGAGCATTCCGATCCAGGCGTGCTGAACTACATGCGAAAGCCGTCGGGAGACGATTTCGAAGCGTTCACCGAACAGTTCAACAAGTCGAGCAAGAAGGCAGGCAAGAAGCAGTATTTGGTCCCTTATTACATCGCCAGCCATCCCGGCAGCGATCTAGACGCGATGATCGATCTGGCGGTCTTCCTGAAACGCAATGGCTACCGTCCCGATCAGGTGCAGGATTTTATCCCTGCGCCGTTGGATGTCGCCACAACGATGTATTACACCGGTCTCGATCCGTTCACAAAGAAGCCGATCTTCACCGCGCGGAAGCTCCGCGATCGCAAGATGCAGCGGGCGCTGATGCAGTTCTTCAAGCCGGCAAACTATTTTGAGGTTCGGCAAGCGTTGCAGGAGACGGGCCGGCACGATCTGATTGGCGACGGATGCGACTGTTTGATTCCAAGCAGACCGCCGAAGGAAGCGTTGATCCAGCGCCGCAAGAATGCCAACGCTGCGGTCAAAGGGGAATACGTTCATACGATTCCCAACGGGAATAAGTCGAAGAAGCGGAATAAAAAGCAGAGCCGCAATACGACCAGCAAAGGCTATCGTCCCGAGCGGAAAGAGACCAAACGTCCCTGATCGATGCTAGGCGTTCGTGGCGGTCGGTTTACCGGAGATTCACCCTTGCGCTGTTGCCGATGCTGCGGCCAGTGAAGATAATTGATCCATACCGCCCCGTTCAGATCGGGCGTTCCGGTGGGGGAGCGTTTGCGGCGGTTGGAAGGTCTCGCGGCGAAGGTTTTGGGTTTGAGTGCAAGGTCGGTAGAAAGACTGCACCGCGTCAAAGTGCGTTTAACGCGCAGCGGGTACCACTTTGGCTTTGTCGCCCTGTTTACGATCGTGGGCGCGGTCGTGCGCGATCTGAATCTGCTGGCGATTTTGGCCGGGCTGCTGATCGGGACCTTGATCATTCAGTGGCGGTTCGCACGTGGAACGCTGTTGGGCTTAACGGTCGCTCGCCAGTTGCCGACCGAAGTCTTTGCCGGTGATCTGTTCACTCTCCGCTACCGGATTCGCAATGCGCGGCAATTGTTGCCGGGGTGGTTTATCCAAGTCGATGATCGGATTCTCTGCGAAACCCATCGCCGCGAAGCAGCCAACGGGCATGCGGCAGTAGCGTACATCGGTTGTCGGAACGAACAACTGGCGATGTTCAATTGTCGGGTCGCCCAACGCGGTCGATATCTGTTGGGGCCCTTGAAGCTTGCCACCGAGTTTCCATTTGGATTGATGCGTGCGGTCCGTTGGATCGATCGACGCGAAGAATTTATTGTCTATCCGCGCTTGGGTCAGCTTCGCCAGGGCTGGCGAGGGTGGATGTTGTCGGAGCAGCCTGGCTTGGTTGCTTCGCGGCGCCGCGCGGGGGTTAATGAAGGGGATTTTTATGGCTTGCGCGGCTGGCAAAATGGCGACAGCCGACGCTGGATTCATTGGCGAACGACGGCGCGGATCGGCGAATTGGCGGTGCGGCAATTCGAACAGCAGCAGCGTCAGCAGATCGGGATCTTGGTCGATTTGCATCAAGATGTGCCGTCGGGCGAGAGCCTGGAACGCTTGATCGCTTTCGCTGCCACTCTGGTGAACGAAGTGCTCCGCAATCCCGAAACGCAAGTGGGATTTGCGATCACCGATGGTATGGCGATCTCCAATCGCAATTGTCGCGGGGGAGAGTTTCGGCGACGGGTGTTGAGCAGTTTGGCATTGGCAACGCGTCAGCCTGGGGCGCCCCTGCACGACAAATTGCGGGAACTGGTGAGTGTCTCGGATGCAAATTGGCCGATCGTGATCGCGAGTACGCGGCCGATGGATTTGCAGGCGCTGGAGGGGAATCGGGCGGACGAATCGGTTGCCGGGCGGTTGGATCTGCGTTGGTTGAACTTAGCCGATTCCTCTTCGGAGCAGATCTTTATGGAGACTCCACGTGACGACTGAAGGCCTGTTGAAGATCCATTTTGTCGCCCTGACGATCTTGGGCGGTTGTTTGCTGGGAGGCGTTTCGGGAACCGAGAGCCTGGTAGCGATCGCGCTGTCGGCGGGGCTGTTTTCATTAGTGTTTGTCGATTGGTTGGCGATCGTCTATCTCCCGCCGTCGATCGCCTATATCTTGATGGGAATCGCCAGCGTCTATTGCGTGGGGGGGTTTTGGAGCGGCGTCGATGAACGGCAGATCGCAGCGGTGGCCCGGTTGTTGGTGCTGGTACAGGCTGTTTTGCATTTGCAGAAAAAGAGTCGCCGAGTCTTTGAGCAGTTGAGTGTATTTGCGTTGTTGGAGCTGATCGTGGCGGCGGTCTTAAACGACGCACTGCATTTTGGGATGTTGTTGATTCCCTTTTCGATCGTTGGCCTTAGCACGATGGTCCAGTTGCAATCGTACGTTTGCCAATCGCTGACCAGCACTCCCAGCCGCAATGGTCGGATCGAACCCGAGCCGGGATCGATCGATGTTCGGGGTATCAAGGTTTCGCGAGTTGGGTTGCTTGTGATGGGGCCTGCGGTGCTGGTCTTTGCGGCGACGTTTTTTTATGCGTTGCCACGGTCCAGCGGCAACGGGCTGCAATCGACAGCGTTTGGACAAGGGACGACCGGTTACAGCGACACTGTCCGGTTTGAACAGATGGGCAAACTGTTGCAGAACCCGCAAAAAGTCTTGCGGCTCGAATTGCGGGACAGCGGCACGAGCCGCCCCTATGCGTTGCACGAACCCGCTTATCTGCGTGGCCAGGTGTTGGACGAATATGTTTGGGATCCGACCCACAACGTTGGCGAATGGGGAACCGTGCGGCGGCGCGACTTTGTCGGTAGCCATCGCTTGCCGCGTGAATATATCGAAGAGGATTCTGACCGACGTGCGCGATTTGATCGTGTCGAAGCGACGCTGCGAATCGAACCCACCAACACGAGTACGATCTTCTCAATCCCGCCATATTATGAGTCGCAACGGTTCGATACGATTCGCCATTGGCCACGGCATTGGCTGTTGAAACGCAGCGGCAATGAATCGCGAGACCATCGACTCGAATATTCCTTTTTTACCCACGCTTTTTACACAGGGCAGCAGCGGAAGTGGTTGCGGTATGTCGATTTGACAAGCGAGCGGCATTATCCCAACGCGTTGGGCGCGTGGGAGCGGCAGATGTTGTTACAGATCGATCGCGAACGTCTCCCGAACTTGGTGCAAATGGCGGATCGGGTCTTCGCAGAGCTGCGGGACGATGTCGAATACACCACCGAGATCGCCGTTGCGCTGGAAAAGTCCTTGGCGCAAAATCCTGAGTTCACGTATTCGTTGGATCTTCGCGATGAGCGTCCCAGTGACGTCGATCCGATGGACTATTTTGTCGCAGTCCAAAAACGCGGGCACTGTCAGTATTATGCCGGAGCGCTGGCGCTGATGCTCCGCAGCCAAGGGATTCCTGCTCGCTTGGTCGTTGGTTACAAGACCGATGAATACAACAATTTTGGAAACTATTACATCGTTCGGCAGCTGCATGCCCACGCCTGGGTCGAAGCCTATTTCGATCGCCACCAATTGCCACCACACGTCGATTTGTATGGCCAGGCCCCCGGCGGTGGTGTCTGGATGCGGCTCGATGCAACGCCATCGGTCGCCGATGAACAATCGACGGGCGGGATGTCGCATGTGATGGATTTCGCCCAAATCCTCTGGGACGACTACGTCCTGGATATGAGTAATCGCCGGCAACAGGGAACGCTACAAGATCTGGGGCAAGGTGTGGGCGAGATTTCGGCCTATAAGATGTATTGGGATAAGATCGATCTGTTGATTCAGCGGTTGAAGGCGGGAGAGTTGGGCGAGGGGGCGATCGCCATCCATGAAATCTTTTCCTGGCGCGTGACGGTGGTCAGTGTTTTTGTCTGCCTGGGAGTCGTGTTGGTTTGGCGGAACACCTATCGCGCGTCGATGCTATTTTCGCTTCGCCAACCAACCCGTAACACCGCGGCGCTGTCGGGGTTTGCCGTCTTCGATCATCTGTGTCTGCTGCTATCGCGAATGGGGATGTTCCGAAAGCGATCGCAAACGCCGCGTGAATTTGCCCACGTTGCCCAACACCAGCTAAGTTGCGATGATCAACAAGCTGCCGATCTACATCGGATTGTCACGCGACTTTACGAACAACGCTTCAGTTCGTCGGCGGGGCTCGACGCGGCTCAACAACGCGAACTCGAACAAGCGTTGCAGCGAATTGAAGCGATGCTTCATCAGCGCGACCGCAACGCATCATCAACAGCAACGAATGGATCATGGTCATAACGATTGACGGCCCCGCCGGTGCGGGGAAAAGCAGTGTCGCCCGCAAGCTTGCCCAGCGACTTGGGTTCCACTTTCTCGATACCGGCGCGATGTATCGCACGGTGACGCATCTCGCGATGCAGCGAGGTCTCGATCTGCAAGACTCTGCCGCCGTGGAAGGGCTGGCCAGCGGGATAGAGATTCGCCTGGAGCACGATCGCGTCTGGGCGGATGGTTGCGACGTCAGCGTTTCGATTCGCACTCCCGAAGTCACCCGCAACATCCGCTTCGTCGCCGACCTCGCCAATGTCCGTCATGTCTTGAATCGCAAGCAGCGGTCGCTGGTTGTCAGCAACGATTACGTAACCGAAGGGCGCGACCAGGGGACAGAAGTTTTTCCCGACGCCACATGCAAGATCTTCTTAACCGCGTCCCCCGAAGAGCGTGCACGCCGGCGACAGCGTCAATTGTCGGCGAGTGGTCAGGAGGTTACCGTCGAACAGTTGCTGGCCGAACAGAATCTTCGCGACGACCAGGATCAAAGCCGAGATGTCGGCCGGTTGGTTGCCGCCGCCGATGCGATCACGGTGATCACTGACGGGATGGATGAATTGCAAGTCGTCGATCATTTGGAAGCCCTGGTGCGCGGTAAGCTCTCCCGCGACGATTGATCAAATCGTTAGGGCGACCCGGTTCCGATTCGAGGCCGGTGTGATCCAGCATCAGTTCATTGTGAATTCGGTGTTGCGGTTTTAGGTTGATCGATCGCGTCGTCGATCTCCCGCTGGACCATCGCATCGGGTTCGTGATCGCGTCGGTCGCGCAATCGTGCGATCGCGACCGGCGTCGCAATCTGTCCCAACGCCCACGCCGACGCTCCGCGGACCAAGGGGTCGGGGTCGTGGAGACCTCGAATCAGGGCATCGGTCGCCTTGGGATTTCCCGCATTTCCAAGGACGATCGCCGCGTTTCGCAGCAGGCCGCGACGGCGCGTTCGCCATAGCGGCGTCTTGCGGTAGCGACTGCGGAACACGTCGTCGGTCAATTCGAACAGCGAGATCAATTCGGCGGGGTTTTGCGTCGTCAGTGGTTGAAAGTCCGGCTCTTGGGCTTCGCTGCCGCGTCGATTCCAGGGGCAGACGTCTTGGCAGACGTCGCATCCGAAGACCCAATTTCCGATCGGCTGACGGAGTTCGCTTGGGATCGCCGATCGATGTTCGATCGTCAAGTAGCTGATGCAACGCGTCGCATCGAGCACCCCCGGTTCGGGAAACGCTGCCGTCGGGCAAGCGTCCAAGCAGGCCTGGCACTTGCCGCAATGGTCGGTCTCGTGCGGCCGGTCATATGTCAGCGGAAGGTCTAACAGCAGGGCGGCCAGGAAGAAATAGCTCCCCTGCCATTTATTGATCAGCAGTGTGTTCTTGCCGGTCCAACCGAGGCCGGCAAGTTCCGCGAACTCGCGTTCCAACAGCGGAGCGGTATCGACGACGCCACGGACATTGGCATCGGGATGCTGGCCAAGCACCCAACGTTTGAGTTCCTTGAGCTTGCGATGGACGAGATCGTGGTAATCGATCGAGCCCCAGGCGTAGCGAGCGAAGCGGCCCTGCATCGCCCCGACTTCGGCCGGCTGGGCGGTGCGGTAGGGCATTCCCAGCACCAACAGACTTTGCACGCCCGGCATCACATATTGCGGATCGCGATAGGCCTCGCGCCGGGCGTCCAGATAATCCATCTCACCCGCCATGCCCGAATCGATCCAGTCCAGCAGGTGGTGGTAGCCGCCTGGCTGCACCGCCGGACAAGCGCCCGACAGATGAAAGCCGATCCGGGTCGCTTCCGCTTTGAGCTGCGCGGTGAAGTCAGCAGATTCTTCGGACATCAGGTTGCGTTTCAGGGCGACGTCGATCGCGTGGCGACTTCGATTTCGTGCTTCATGTCCGCGACGGCTTTCTGGATTCCAACCATCACGGCCCGCGCGATGATCGAATGCCCGATGTTCAGCTCGCGGACATTGGGGATTGCCGCGACGGGTTGGACGTTTTTGTAAGTCAATCCGTGTCCGGCGTGCAGCCGCATTCCCGCATCGACAACGGCTTGGCCGCAGGTCTTTAAACGCTGCAGTTCCCGATCGAATGCCTCTCCTTTGGCCAATGCATAGGGGCCGGTATGCAGTTCGACGGCACCGACGCCCAGGGCCGCAGCGCTTTCGATCTGCCGCTCGTCGGGATCTAAGAACAGACTCACCGCGATCCCTGCATCGTGCAGTTGCTTGATCGCGTCGGCAACGCGTTTCGAATCGCCGACAACATTTAAGCCCCCTTCGGTCGTCACTTCTTCGCGGCTCTCGGGCACCAGCAGCGCCCAATCGGGCTTTACGTCACATGCAATATCGACGATCTCGCGAACGCATCCGAACTCCATGTTGACGTGAACCGAAATGGTTTCTTTCAGGATCCGCACGTCGCGATCTTGAATGTGCCGACGGTCCTCGCGCAGATGGAACGTGATTCCATCGGCTCCCCCCAGTTCCGCCAGATAGGCCGCTGCGACCGGATCGGGTTCGTAGGTTCTGCGAGCTTGCCGCACGGTTGCCACATGATCGATATTGACGCCTAATTCTACCACGGCCGTTCTAACTCCCAATCTGTTCCTGAAGCCAACGCATTTCATGAGCAATGCCATCGGCCAAATTATCTACCTTCAGCTCGTTGGGGAGAACGCCCCATGCGTACGTTTCCGCTTCCAAGTGCCCAGAAAAATCGAGCCCCTTCGTTGTCGACAGCGCTGCGATGCAATCGACCACTGCCTGCTGTGTGGCGTGCAATTGGCCGAAGCGATCCAGGTAGATCGGCACGTGAAAATGAATCCGCCAGCTGTGATCGTGAACCGGATCGGCCCGACCGAGCAGCTCGGGGAGATCCTCCACCAGATGCTGCTCGCCAGATTCCGATACGACCGTCGTTTGGTGCAGGTAGCGATCCTCGGCAAAACCAGACAATTGCTCGATCGCGGCTCGCTGCGCATCGGCGTCCATCGCATGCCAGGGAACTTCGATCGCACTGGATACTTGCACCTTGCCGATCCCAATCCCCGCGTCGGCGTAGCGTTGGAGGACGACCGATTGTTCTTCGCACATCACTGCCGCATGGCAGATGTCATGACAGACGGTTAGGTAACGCCGCAGGTTCGCGGCCGGCAAATATTCGTCGAAGAACCCGATCATGTCGTCGGTCGTGTCGATCGCACAGCCCGGTTCGGGTTCGATCGCGATCACGATCCGCCGGCCGGATTCCTGTTCGATCTGTTCCAATCGCTTGGCGACCTGCTGCAGATTTGCGGCCGCCTGTTGCATCTGGTCTCGGCTGGGCAGCGGTTCTCCCCAACCCAACGGCAATGTGCTGATCGAACCGGGCAGATCCGCGGGAAGAATTCGGTGCAAGATCTCAGCCAGTTGCAGCGTGTAGTCGCGGCGCGCGGCTTCCCACCATGTCGGTAGATAGACACGATGTTTGACGATCGGTTGATGAAAGTTACCGTAGGGAAAGCCATTGATCGTAAAAGGGATCAGTTGGCGATCGGCCAGCCACACGGCGAAGTCAGCGGCGGCGTTGGGGGACGCCAGTTCCGATGCCGCTTCGGCGGGAATCCACAGCCCAACGCCCATCGATGGCGTTCGTAATTGCTCCCGCACGGGGACCGCAATCCGATCGAGGTTATTGCGAATCTGGGCAATATCGGTTCCGGCATGCACGTTGGTGCAGTAACCGGTCATCCACTGGCTTGTCACGCCGTGACTCCATTTCTTTTTGAATTATCGATCGCCGCACGCGCTCTACCGATCGTATTGATGGCAGTTGAGCCGCAGAGGATCTTGCAGCAACGCGCGGCGGTATCCGCCGTCTCATTTAGAATGTCGTCTTGGGCGGATCATCGCAAGCCGGATGGAACTCGGCTCGCGCCAGTTGTGTCGACGAAAGGGCGGTTGCGATCGGTTCGGCGCATAAAAAACGCTCGATCAAAACAGGTTTGATCGAGCGTCGATATTTACAACGAAACGAGGGGAGGACTATTCGCTAACGCGAACGTTCTCGGCACGCGGACCCTTAGGGCCGCTTCCTTCGGTGTATTCAACATTCTGGCCTTCTCGAAGGCTTTCGAAGTTGCCCTCAGTAACGGCGGAGTGGTGGAAGAAAATATCTCCACGCTCGCCATCGATGAAGCCAAAACCCTTGTCCGTAATTTTCTTAATCGTTCCTTGCGACACTTCGCAATTCTCCCAGGTAGCACGAAATCGTAGATTTACAGAACCAGCACGCCATGCAACACGCGCAGGCCAAGTTACAGTTGGCCCCGAAGGACCGCCAAAAAAGGGAGCATGCTGAACTAAAGAGAATGAATCAGCTGTCGAAGAATGCGTGGGTTTCCCACTTTCAATCAATCGTTGGGCCAAGTCAAAACGTGTGGGCCGCAGCAAGAAAGTAAAGGGACAAAGCCAGCGTCGTTTCAAGCAAATCGGCGAACATTTAGCTTTCGTTCGCTTCCAATTTCAACACCACCTTAACAGACACTGGCGGTCAAAGTCAATCACAATGCGCTTGATTCCTGCGATTCGGACCAATCAGTGGTTGTGGCGCGTGATCTCGTCGGCGCGCGGCATCGTTTGGAGCACGCGCTAGGATGGATCTGAAAATCGAACGACATCCAGTCTTTACTGGCGTAGAATGGTCATTCATTAACCCCGCAAAGTCCCTTCCTCACAATCCCGCGGCGAAACGCTATGCCCCATCGAGACCTACGGTATTGTTTTCTTTCATGGATCGTATCGCTGGCAGTTTGCTGTGGCGGTCCGGTGTTTGCCGTCAAACCGCCGCAGGTGCTCGATCCCGATTGGCAGATCGAGTTGTTATTGTCCGAATCCGATCTGGTCACTCCAACAGGTTGTTGTGTCGATCCCGATGGCAATCTGATGGTGATCGAATGCCACACTCATTTTCCTCCCGAAAATTATCGAGGGCCCAAGACCGACCGGATTTACCGGATCGATGACAGCGATGGAGATGGAGTGCCCGATCGGAAGCGTTTGTTCTACGAACAGGGGCAAGCCACGATGGCGATGGTGGCGCTGACCGATGGTTGGTTTGCGGTCGCCACGCGTAGCGAAGTTGTGCGGATCCGGGACAGCGATGGCGATCGCGTTGCCGATCAGCGCGAGGTGCTGCTGCAGCAAAAAACGACAGCAACCTACCCTCACAACGGACTCTCGGGATTGGCGGTTGGCCCCGATGGTTGGCTTTACGTCGGCCAAGGGGAGAATCTTGGCGAACCCTACGAATTGATCGCAACCGATGGATCGCGACAGCGCGGCGAGGGCGAAGGGGGGAACATTTTTCGCTGCACTTTCGATGGACGTAATTTGCAACGCGTCGCCACCGGATTCTGGAATCCGTTTGGGATCACGTTGGATCCCGCCGGGCGGTTGTGGACCGTTGGTAACGACCCCGATGCGATGCCTCCCTGCCGGTTGATTCATGTTGTGAAGGGAGCCGATTACGGATTCCAGTTCCGTTTCGGCCGTGCCGGGACTCATCCGTTGCAAGCTTGGAATGGCGAGCTGCCGGGCACGTTGCCGATGGCTGCTGGAACGGGTGAGGCCCCCTGCGATGTGATCGCTTATGGGGATCGATTGTGGGTAACCAGCTGGGGAGACAATCGCATCGAACGCTATCGACCTCAGCCGCAGGGAGCGACTTGGACAAGCGAAACCGAAGTGTTTGTACAAGGCGACGCAAGCTTTCGTCCCGTCGCCATGGCAACCGCCGCCGACGGATCGGTCTACATCACCGATTGGGCCGACCGGAGCTACCCGGTGCACGGCAAAGGACGCGTCTGGCGACTGAGTCGCAAGGCAGCAGTCTCAGGTGACGCCGCCTCATTTCCCGCGTTGACCGCTGCCGAAACCGAGGCGGAACGGATCGAACAGGGGGGCGAGACAACCGTCGCCGACCGCTTGAAGGCTCTCCAAAGCGACGACGCGTTCCTTCGTCAGGCGGCGCTGTTTGGGCTGGTGCAATCGGGACAATTGGCTGACATCGATCGCGAAGCGTTGCCATCGACGCAGCAGCGTGAAGGGTTGCTCACCGCCTGGCGTTGGCAGCAACTGACTGAACCTGCAAGCGTCACTCCGCAGCAGCGCGACGCACTTCTGACTTGGGGATTGAGCGACACGTCGACGGATGTTGCCAACACCGCGCTGCGATGGGCGACCGAACAACAGTGCAAGCATCACTTGCCAGCAATCCGCCAATTGCTGCGACGCGACGCGATCTCGCCGCAGCTGTTTTCTGCGGTGGTTGCATCGATCGCCTATCTCGAAAACGGGTCGGCGGCGCGCGGCGTTCGCGATCCTGCACGAGAGAAGTTGCTGCTGGAGTTCGCTGGCGATTCCAGCGCGCCGGTGGCGCTGCGAGCGATGGCGATCGAGATGTTGCCAAGCGAGTCGAAACAGCCGAAGGCGGTAGAACTGGGCCGCTGGATCGTTGCAGCCGACGATCGGGACTTCGGACTTCAGGGCGTCAGAATGCTGGCCGCTCGTGGCGGTGACGCCGACTTTGCTCAGCTGGCGAAATTGGCCACAACCGAGCGCGTCGATCTGGAAACTCGCGCCGATGCGATCGCGGGGTTGGCGAGAAATGCGGGGCCACACGCGGTGGTCTTAAACAAGATGTCGTTGCCGCGTCAGCCGGAAGTGTTGCGTCGCGAAGCACTGCGAGTGCTGAAACAATCTCGACAAGACTATGGGGCTGCGTTGCCCAACCGCGACGATCTCGATCGCTGGAACGAATTGGTTGGCAGCGGAGGCGATCCCGAAGCGGGGCGGCGAGTTTTCTTTCGCACTGCCTGCGTCAATTGCCATTCGCACCGTGGCCGCGGCGCAACGACTGGCCCCGATTTAACCAGCTTGTCTGGGCAGATGACGCCGCGTCGTGTACTCGAGTCGATTCTGCATCCGAGCAAAGAAGTGGGACCGCTGTACGTTCCCTGGCAGGTCGTCACGATCGACGGTCGCGTGCTGACCGGTCTGAAGTTAGATAAAGCCGGCGCGGGGAACAGCTTGCGTTTGCAAGGTGCCGATGGGCTGATCTTTGAAGTCCCGCTGGCCGATATCGACACCCAGTTGCCGATCCAGCAATCGATCATGCCGACGGGTTTGGAGGGGACGATGAGCGTGGAAGAGCTACGCGATCTGATTGCATTTCTGGTGCAACCGACAACTTAACGTTCGCCTGAGCGAATCTACGCAAGGTGCGGCGATCAGCTCGGCTGAGCCGATGCGGTCGACGCACGCACTGTCGTGACGAGGTCGCGATAGCGTTGATACAGCTTGCTCAGGTGGACGCCCAAATACAGGTTGGCAAGGAACGAGATCATCAGGAAGAACTGAAAGACACTCATGCTTTGCAGCCGGTCTTTAGTGACGCGGCTTTCGGCGATCAACGTGTTGTTGTCGTACAGCAACGCATCTTTCGCTTTGGCAAGCGTGTCGTTTTCTCGCTCGAGTTCCAGCGTTTTGGTCGACAGGCGTTCGCGTTCGGCCAACAGCAACGCCGATGTTTTTTCTTCCGGATCGGTCTTCGCCAATTGGTCGCGAATCGATCCGTTAAACATCCCGCCGTTGGCCGCAATCAGCAATCGCGGATCGGTCTGTTGTCCGTAAAGGCCCTGCCCATAAGCAGGCGTCCCCTGTCCGGTCGGTGGTTGAGGGTATCCGAAGGCGGGATTGTAGTTTGGATTTGCGTAGCCGGCGTTGGGATAGGTTCCTTGTCCCTGTGGGTTGTTCGGAAACGTATTGTTGGTAAAGCCCGAACCATTGGCGGCGGTATTTCCGTTGGGATATTGACCCGCAGGAGTGTTGTTTCCCGTGCCATAGTTATTTCTCAGCGGGCCAAGATTCTGATTGTTGGCGTATCCATTTTGTGGAGCCTGTTGAGAATTGTAACCGGGTTGGTTGGTGTTTACCGGTTGCAGGTTGGTGTCGGTATTCTGTTGAGGTTGTTGTTGAGCGTATTGGTTCGTGTTGTATTGGTTTGGATAGCCCGGCATCCCCTGGCCATTGGTGCCGTTGTTCGTGTTGGGATTGGCAAATGTCGACAAGGGTGAACTGTTGCGATTGTCCGCGGTTTGATTCGGGGTGGCGTTGTTAGGGTCGTATCCGTTGGCGTTGTAATTGTTCGTTGGCTGTTGGTTGTTCGCCGTGGTCATCTCTTCGCGAGTTGGACCATAGGGGGCGGTCGACGGTGCGGGGCCACGGGCTTGTGTCGCATTGGATTGCCAAGAACTATCGCGATACGTCGAATTGCTGTTGGTCGCTTGCGACGATCGCGGGTCGTTGTAGCTGCGCAGATCATTGCTCGGCGGCGTCGCGGCATTTTGCTGCGAAGGGTTCTGGCGATTCGTCTCGCCAGCGCCATTGCGGAAGTTCTGCAGGGCGAGGTTGCTGTTGGTGGTCGACGGCTGGTTGCGATTTGTGGAATCGCTGGTGAACGTGCTGGTGCTGGGCATCGCGTTGCCCACGTTGCGGGTTGCGTTGGGTGTGCCTTGCCCGGCGCTGCTGCGAGCTTGTGTTGCCGGTTGTCCCACGCTGTTCATTTGGCCAGGCAGCGTGAAGCCGCCGTTGGGCGCTCCGCTCTGACCGCGCACGACAGTCCCTTGGTCGCTAGCCTGTCGAACCTGAGTTTCGGTCACCTGTTGAACCGCGCCGAGGACTGGCCCCAGTTCGTCTGGGGCGGTGTTGGGGGCCAAGTCGCCAAAGTCTTGTGGCAATGGACCGTCACCAACGCGAACTACCACACGCGACACGAGCCCACGAACGCGCGGGTCGATGCGACTGGTGAAGCCACCCGATTGCTCAAGCTGGCCAGGGGGAATTTGAATGATGTATTCGATTCCACCTTTGTCATCGGGCTGCCAACCGTAGTCGACGGTGATCGCAGCTAACGCGAGAAGTAGAGGGGCTCCGCCCATCGCACCAATCCTTGTATACATCCAACCTAAAAAGGACGTATTTCACGCGAGCATGAAATACATTTCCCGCAATCTTATGAAATCTGTCAGATTCCGTAAAGATGAAATGCATCGCGTCCGAGCGGTTCGGTGAATTGAGTTGCGTGGATTGGAATGCTGGCATTTACATTCGCCCCCCGTCCGTGAGCGGTCGGTAGCGGCTTGGGCGGTCCAGGAGGTTTGCGGCAGACGATTCGCGGCGTTGAATATTCGCATGCGATTGGGCTCGTGGGGGCAAGCGAACATTCTGGTCGCTGACGACCGTTGCGGACAAATCTGCGTTTCAATCGGAGCTATCAGGCGGCGATCCCGCGTGTTGGGGACGCCACGACAAAACAAGCTTCGCCCGATAGAATGAAAGGAGCCCCGCGTTGGCTGCATTCAAAACTTACGTTCTCGAAACCCGTTACGCTCACCCCCACAATGATCGGCATGGATATTCTCGCAAACTCGATCGGCATCGTCGCACAATCCGCAGAAGTCGCTAGCGAAGCGGGATCGGGCTCGCACGTGGCCGTGATCGTCGGCATCACTTTGGGTGCCTTTCTGTTGGTCTGCCTGGGGATGGCGGTCGGCGTGATGTTTGGCCGGCGACCGATCAGCGGCAGCTGTGGCGGGCTGGGGAACGTCACCAACGAATCGGGGGAGAAGAGTTGTGCGTTGTGCCAAAACCCGAGCGAAGCATGCAAAGAGCTTCGCAATCGGATGACTCCCGCCGAGGAAGCTTTGGAGCACGAAGCGGCGACTTAACGCATCATCGCCGGTTCTTCTTGGCCATCGGGAACCAGCGGTATCGCTATCTCAAGTGGTGCATCTTCGGGGCCGATCGAATCGGACAAGGTCACGCTAACCGGTTCGACAGCGCTTCTTGGATAGGGGACGCTGGCGACGCGGTCGCGCGAATCGATCTCTTTGGCGTGTTCCATCAAGATCCGGCGGACTTCCAAAATCGCCGCCGGTTTGGTGTGAATCTCGGTGTGCTGGGCTTCGACAAAGATCTGCGAAACGGCATCGGGCAGTTCGGCGCTCTCGCGCTCCACGACGCCATCGCTGTCCGTCTTGATTCGGCCGATCAGGCTTTTGCTGGAGACCAATCCGACGACGTTGTGATACTTCACCGGCGACTTCTTCTGGGCTCGCATCATCACCGGGAAGATCGGCGAATCGGGAGCCAATGAATCGATCGAGGTGTTGGTCGTCAGCAATTGAGTGTCGCGGAAGTAATCGGGATTGTCGCGGATCAAGCGCGTGCTGATGTTGGTCAAGAAGGCGGGCAGTTTGATGAACCGCCGCCCCAGCCACTGTGTTGTACTGTTGGAATAATCGCTCCCATGATGCGGCGTTCCGATCGTGATCACGCGGCTGACCGACGGGTTGGGACGGAAGAAGAGCGTGCTCGCCAGGCGAGCCTGATCCTCGTCGCTGGCATTTAATTCGTCGATCGATTTCTCGCTGACGATCTTCCAGAAATCGTTGCCGCTATCGAGCGTCTGCAGCCTGCTGACCAGCCCGCCCATGCTGTGCCCGACCAGCACCATCTGCTCCATCGTCTTGGCATCGTGGCCGTGATACTGCTGATCGATCGTCTCCTGCAGATCTTTCATGTCCTTCCGCATCTGCACGGCGCTGATCCAAAACGGCTGCCCTGTCGGATACAGATAGAACCAGAATTGGTAGCGTTCTCGGACCTCGGGAAAGCTGCGCAAGTCGTTGAACATGTCCATCCACGTCATCGGACTCGACCACAGTCCATGCACCATCGTCACCGGAATCCGCTTGGGATCGTAGGCTTCGAGCATGAACAGCCCCTGTTTGTTCTGCACCTTGGTCGGCTTCAGCAGCCCCAAGGTGGCGATGTCTTTGTCGTGGAACTGTTTGTTGTCCAGAAAGTAAGCCAACGGCGTCGTGATATCGGTTTCAAGCGGAATGTTTCGCCCGGCAAACTCGGTGCGGGATCGCCGCATCGGGTTGTAGAAAACCAGTTCGCACTGCGGTGCGGGCTTGCCATCGGGCCCCACTTCTCCGTTCCAACTGCACTGCAGCAGCGCCGTGCAGGCGAAGCTGAGCATGTCGGGATAATACTTTTCCATCGGTGCGGCGTTGTTCGCTTGCTTCCGAATGGCGATCAACGGCACGCCCAAGCCATACGTGGTGTGGCGGTTGTTGAGTGTTTTGATCTCGTAATCGCTAGCGAATTCAAAGTGATCGAACTCGGCAAAGTCCTGCTTGTCCCAATGGTCGTCCAGCCGCGTCTTGATCGTGAAATGCTTGTCACCCGAACTCAACTGATACGTCTTCCCCGGCTGCAACTGGCCATCGGCGTGCAACAACCGCAGCGTATCTTCGAGGGCTTGGTTGTAGAGATCGCACGCGCCGCGGAACTGGGGATCGTAGGGATTGCGATTGTCGGCGACCATCGGCGAGAACAGATAGGCATAACTGCTTGCCAACGCACTCTGGAAGTAGTGCAACGCCTCGACAGCTTTCCCATCGTGCTTGGCCTGCTGGCCTTGGATGTAAGCCAATTCGGCGACTGCATACAAACGCTCGCTCTCTTGCGATCGTTCGTCTTGAGTGCTCAGCGACAGTAGCGCCGCGTTGGGATCTTTTTTGTACTGGTCGCTCAGATCGTAGCGTTCCAGCAATTGGCTGGTTCGCTGCGATTCGTGGGGTCCGCGATTGGAGACGAGCGCCAGCGAAGCGGTCAGCGGATTCTCGCGCGTGTTCCGTTTTTGGATATAGCTGGTCGTGGCACATCCGGGCAGCCACAGCAGGCAGAGCGCAGCGACCAGCCCGATCGCAAGCTTGCGATTCGAATCGGTCGAAATATCCCTGACTTCTCGCCGCATCCGTTGGGCCTTTGATCCTTCCGCAGGAAAACTGCGGCGACACTAGAAAATTATGCCCCTCCGTGTCAACGCGACTCGCAAAAACGCAGCCTTCAAATGTCGGAACATCCATTTGACGACAGGGTGCCACTGGCTCTGCCAGTGTTGTGTTGCCGAAGTCCCAGCTTTGGAATAGCCCATCAAAATTTGGGGACAGCCCAATGCAAAATTTGGCAAAATTTGGGCAAAATTTGGGGACAGCCAAACTCTAAAATGACGCAAGCTTGCCTTTATTGGGGGCGAGGATTGGGCAATGGGCTGGCGAAGGTGTGGAGGGGGCGCTGAAACGGCTTTTGATCGGGGGGATAGCTTCGGTGCGGCGGTTCCAGCGCTATGTCAGCCAGTGGTCGTTTGCGACTGGGGCGCAGAAGTGGTGCGATTTCGAGTCAGTTGGAGGGACGATGGCGGGGGGATATGGAGGGGCTGGGGCAGCCAATGGGTTTCCGGGAGCTTGAAAACATCTCTGCCTGCGCCGAGCGGCAATCCATTTTGGGAATGATTTTGGGGACAGCCAAACTTTGGGCCAGCGCAAGCATGCTTATATCGAGGGGTGAGGGCTGGTGAATGGGCGGGCGAAGGTGTTGATGGGGCGTTGAAACGGCTTTTTGTTCGGTGGATAGCTTTGGTTCGGCGGTTCCGGCGCTATTGCCGCAAGTGGTAGTTTGCGACTGGGGCCAGGAGTGGTGCGATTTGGAGTCAGTTAGAAGGACGATGGCGGGAATCTACGGAGGGGCTGGGCCAGCCAATGGGTTTCCGGAAGCTTGCATCCATGATTGTCCGCGACGGGCGGCTTCTTCGCAGAGACTCTCCGAGGTACCAGCAGCTCGTTTGAACAGACGCCCGAATCGTTTCACCAAATCACACCAAGCGGGGGCGTCGAGTCCGATCCGAGTCAATATGGGTGCGAGTTCGGCAGGGATCGCGCCTCGCTTGTCGTCTCGCAACTGACGCCCCGTCCAATCCAACAGCTCAAGATACTTGGACAAAGACATCGATAAAAAGCCTTTGCAGCTCGACCGACGATGGCTTGAATCGACGTCCGCGCCGATCGGATCGTCTCGCTCGTCGATCTCCACTGGACTCATCCATCCACTGTTGTGCGGTACTCGGCTTCGCTCCCAGTCATGAACGTGCTTGCGGTCTTGCTCCGATGCGCAAGTGATATCATCGATCCTCTCCTTGGCTCCGGTGAATTCACTCGTTTCCAGCGTCTGAACCATCGCAGCGCGAATGGGATTTAAATCGACGTAGGCTGCGCAGGCCAATAGGCTTGCTTCATCGAGAATCAACTGAGCTCTAAATCGCCCCTCCCAAAAGTGACCACTCACGTCATCTTCGGCGTTGCTGCGGCGAGCAATGTTTTCCGCCGTACACCGCATCCACCAACTGATATCCGATAGACGACGACGGCGCTCGGCTAGCACCTGTGCGTTATTAACGATCGCGGCAATCTCTGCGACCGAAGGCTCAGTGGGCGCCCCGTCATCGTCTCGACGGACGGGGAATAAACGCAGCCACCGTCTTGCGATTTCTTCATCGGCCAAGACAGCAACGACATCCGGCCGGCTTCTGAGCACCAAGTGCAGGTGATTGCTCATGATCGAAAACGTCAGGCAATCGATTGCGAAGCAGGAGGCCAAGAATTCGAGACGTTCACGGATCCAACGACGGCGGTGCTGGAACGACTGTCCGGTATAGGGATCCACGCCACACAGGAAAGCGCGACGGACACATCGCTCGATACAGTGCACGATCTGCACCTGATCCGGGTCGATCACCTCGCCCCGCGATTGCCGAGCCATCCGACAAGCCCTCCAGCTACGAAGCCACATCAAATCTCGTTGCAATTGCTAATTCAACACTTCATTCAGCAATTCTAGGCATTCGCCGCCGTAAAGGCAATCGTTTTGTGGGTGTCCCCCTCTGATCGCAATCGCACCCTCTGATCGCACGTGCACTTCAGCACCAGCCCATCAGGGGTTACCATCGTGAACGACATCACCAGAGGGGGGGCGATTTTCTGAGCCTGAATCAGTTTAGTTTTGGAGGGCAATGCGTGATTAAAGATTTGTTCAAGCTTGCCCAGGGGCGCGAGCCATGGCCGTGGCAACTCTCCGGCGTTGAGGAAATCATCGCAAACTACGAGCGTGGCAAGTCCGTTTGTCTCCAGAGCCCTACTGGTGGCGGCAAGAGCAAAATGATGTGGGCTCTCACCAACTGGGCCACGCAGAACCGAATGAGAGCTGGCATCCTGACCAATCGCAACAGCCTATGCACCCAGCTCAGCAAGGACATGTCTGAGGCTGGGATCGACCACGGCATGGTTGCCTCACAGCACCGCAAGAAGTTCGACCTATCCAAAGCCGTGCAACTGATGATGGTGCAGTCTGAGATTGCACAAAGCAAGCGCCGGGCACCAGCGCAACTTGACGTGCTGCTTGTTGATGAGGCACACATGTTCCAGTCTGGCAAGTTCCGTGAACTGGTTCAGTACCACAAAGACAACGGTGCCTACGTTGTTCAAGTGTCAGCAACCCCGGTTGGGCTGTTCAAGACGTGCAGCGACATCATCATCGCAGGGACCAACTCTGAACTGCGCGAGCATGGTGCCCATGTGCCATGCTTGGTGCGGGCTCCTAGTGAGATCGACTGCGACAAGGTCAAGCGAACTGCGACCGGTGAGTTCATTATCGGCGACAAGACCCGAACAATCTGGAACCAACAGATCGTTGGGCATGTCTACGACGAGTGGCGCGAGGTCAATCCTAGGCAGGAACCGTCCATCATCTTCGGTCCTGACTGTCCTTCAGCGTTGTGGTTGGCCAAGGAATTTGAGAACAGAGGTGTGCGTGTAGCATACGTCGACTCCTCCTGCGTCTACTGGGACGGCCAAGAACGCCGAGACCCAAAGGGCGAACTGCGAGAGATGATCTTCGACATGGTTCGCAATGGCGAGATCCCCGCACTGTTCAATCGGTTTGTATGTCGCGAGGGGCTGGACTTCCCGAACCTGCGGCACGTCAGCCTTGCAACACCCATTGGCTCGCTGAAGTCCTACGTGCAAACCGTTGGTCGACTGCTGCGGTACTCGAAGGAAACCCCTGACGTTGTTCACCTGTCAGACCATGGTGGCAACTGGCGACGACATGGTTCGCCGAATGCTGACCGTGACTGGGAAGTCTTGTTCCGCATAACAGAGCAAGAGCTTTACAAGAAGCAGAAAGCCGACGAGGACAATCCAGACAGTGAGAACTATAAGCAAACCACGTGTCCTGAATGCAAAAGAGTCCGGGAGAATGGCCCTCGATGTCCTGATCCACCCTTCGGCTGCGGGCATGAATGCACGACTCGGCAGAAGTTTGTCATCCAGGCAGACGGATCGCTGAAGACCGTGACTGAGAAGAAGTTAGAGTCGAAGGAAGCGATACGAAAGAGGCAGTCGCAGAGGAACTGGGATAGCCTGTTCTGGCCGCAACGAAAGGGCCACGCAAGAGGCCTTACGTTCTGGTCTCTTCGGCAGATCTACAACAGGAGAGTCGGGTGTTTCCCGCCTGACAACCTGAAGCACATGCCCAAGGACTGGGAAAAGCATGGTGGCGAGAAGATTTTAACGTGCGACAAGGAGCACTTGAGGTGGTAACCAGTATCCTTGGCGCGGACGGGGATTCGGATAGCCGTTTACGGAGATTGCCAGAATGATCACCAACCACTCAAACTCGCCAACAATGCACGACCTAAGTCCACCGATCAATCTGAGAAATCACGCAGTAAACGCATTCCAATGCACTTGAAATGGATGCCAACTAAGTCTCGACGTCTCTTTCGTAGAACACTGGCAAAGCCCGAGACACCCAGACGGCTTATGGGGGCTGCTGCTTCGATCTAGGTCGCGTAGGGATTGGTCTTGATGCCGTTGGGTTGCAGCGCCGATCCGCCGGACGATGCGTTTTGCACCGGGGCGACTTCTGATCCGAACTGGCGAGCCCATGATGAGATCGCTTTGGCGTCGCGATATCCTGTGAACTGCCCCAGCGGTTTGCCGTCGCGGAAGATAACCGTGTGCGGGATCCCCGAGACCTTGAATTTGCTAGCCAGTTCGCGATTGCGGTCGATATTGATCTTAACCACTTCGACGTTGCCGGTGACATGCTCCAATTGCTCGTCGATCATCCGACAGGGACCACACCACGGCGCCCCAAACTTCACGATCACCAAGCCGGGCCCTTCGATCTGTTTCTCGAAAGCTGCGTCGGAATACCCGCCCGTGATTCCAGCCAATCCGTCGCTGGAGTAGTGGTTGTAGCCGTAGTAGACGATGAGCGCAAGCAGCCCGATGCCCATGATCTTGTTCATGATGGAAACCCTTTGGGTGAAGGTGAAGTGTTCTGTTGGGAGAGGTGTTCTGTGTTTGTGTTCGGAGGAATCAGCTGCGGAACGCGAGTTGAGGGATCGTTGTTAGACCGGACTCTATCGCGTTGCGGCTGATGCCTGACCGTGGTCGTCATCGGGGATCAAACTTCGTTGGTCGTCGCCATCCAGGCGGCGGAATCGGTGGAATCGATCGGCAGTGCTGGCGATGTCGGTTCGGTTTCGGGAGTGACATCCTCTTCTTGATCGACTTCGAATTCGTAGACGAATCCACCGCGATCATCCCAGTCGACAACAACGCGTTGCACCGGCTGGCCTTCGACATTGCGAGACAGTAGTTCGGCCGAAAGCTCTGGCAAGATGTTCTGCTCGATCACCTGGTCGACCTTCCGCGCCCCGGTGTCGACCGAAACGCATTGCTTCGCCAGTTGAAGAATCAAGCCGTCGGTGAAGACGAGTTCCGCCTTGTGGTGTTCGCGTGTCCGCTGAACGACCTTGTCCAGCTTCAGCGTGGCGATCCGCTGCAAGACGTCCGTTTCCAATGGGAAATAAGGCAGCACAGTGATCCGACCCAAGAAGGCGGGCTTAAACGTTTTCAATAACTCTTCGTGCAACGCGTCTTTCAATTCGACCAGGCTCGGCTGACGTCCGTCGCTGCACATTTGAGCGATCAAATCGGTGCCGGCGTTGGTCGTCATGATCACGACGCTATTCTTGAAATCGATGTCGCGACCTTGACCGTCTTTCATCTGTCCCTTGTCGAAGACTTGATAGAAGACATCTTGAACGCCGGGATGAGCCTTCTCCAGTTCATCCAACAGGATCACCGAGTAGGGCTTGCGGCGGACCGCTTCGGTCAGCACGCCCCCTTCGCCGTAGCCGACGTATCCGGGAGGCGACCCCATCAGCAGCGAAACCTTATGCTCTTCCTTGAATTCCGACATGTTGATCGTCGTCAGTTGTTGCGTGCCGCCGTAGAGCGTGTCGGCCAAAGCCAAAGCGGTTTCGGTTTTGCCAACACCCGAAGTTCCCGCCAGCATGAAGACGCCGATCGGTTTGTTCGGGTCGCCTAGGCCGGCTCGCGAGGTGCGGATGTGACGAGCGATCTCGTCCAATGCGTGTGATTGGCCGACGACCGATTCTTCCAGCCGCTGCTTCAGATTCAGAACCGCCGTCGTTTGATCGGTGCTCATTCGGCCCAGCGGGATGCCGGTCCAAGCGGAGATCGTGCTGGCGACCGATTGCGAATCGACGTCGACGTAGATCAGCGGTTCATCACCTTGAGTGTCGTCCAAGTCGGCTTCCAGCCGCGTCAGTTCCGCTTGCAATTCGGTAAGTGACATCGCAGCCAACGGCGACGTCTCCTCATCCGATTCGTTTTCGGCAACGCGATCGTCCGGCTTGGCCAAAGTGTCACTTGTCTCGATGTTTTTGCGATGGATCTGGTCTTTGATCTGCAAGATCTCTTGAACCGCAAACTTTTCTTGATGCCAGCGGGCTTCGAGCGCCGCCAGTGCGGATTCGCTTTGTTCTAGATGAGCATTCATCTCGGTCAATTGATCGCCGTGGTCGGCACCCCAGCTTTGTTCATCTTGCAACCGATCGCTGCGACGACGCACCCGTTCGCACTGGGCTCGGGCGTCTTCGATCGCGCCGGGCGTGCTGTTTTGGCTGATCGCGATCCGCGCACATGCGGTGTCCAAAACGCTTACCGCTTTGTCGGGCAACTGGCGACCTGTGATGTAGCGACTGCTCAGAGTGACCGCCGAATCGATCGCATCGTCCAGAATTCGCACACCGTGATGTTGTTCCAACTTGTTTGCCACGCCACGCAACATCGCCTTGGCCACGTCCAACGATGGCTCTTCGACCTTGACGACTTGAAAACGCCGCGTCAGCGCCGCGTCTTGCTCAAAATATTTCTTGTACTCCGACCAGGTCGTCGCTGCGATCGTTCGAAGTTCGCCGCGGGCCAACGCTGGTTTGAGCAGATTGGCTGCATCGCCGCCGCCCGCTTGAGCCCCAGCGCCGATCAGCGTGTGAGCTTCGTCGATCATCAAGATGATCGGCGTCGGACTGGCTTGGATTTCGTTGAGGATCGATTTCAGGCGATTTTCGAATTCCCCTTTGACTCCGGCGCCAGCTTCCAATTGTCCCAGATCCAACGAGCGGATCGTGATGTTCTGCAGCGCTTCGGGGACGTCGCCGTTGACAACTTTCAGGGCAAAGCCTTCGACGACGGCGGTTTTGCCGACGCCTGGTTCTCCCGTCAGGATCGGGTTGTTCTGGCGGCGACGCAGTAGGATATCTGTCATTTGGCGGATCTCAGCGTCGCGTCCGAGCACCGGGTCGATCTTGCCATCGCGAGCCTGTTGCGTGACGTCGGCGGTATAGCGATCCAAGCTTGGGGTTTTGCTGGGTGCACCGTCCGCATTTGCAGGGCCCGAATCGTTGCCGGATTGCATAAACGATGTCGGCAGCGCCGCGCGAGCTTCGACGCTTCCCGAGGTCACGACGGGAAGAGCGTCGGTGATCGCATCGGCCGAGATACCTTCGAGTAGTCGCGCCAGAGGTGCTCCGATTTCGAAGTGCAGCGGGTCGCGAACGATCGCCGCCAACAGGTGACCCGAGCGAACTTGCGGAGCGGCGTATTGAACCGACGCCAGCATCCAAGCCGCTTTGATCAATTCGACAGTTGTGTTGCTGAGAGCCGGGGCGCGGCCGTTCCCGGTCCGCATCTTGTCGAGCACGCCTTCGGCGACCGATTGAAAGCGAGCGATATCGATGTCGAAGTGACGCAGCAGCAGCGGCAAGTCTCCGTCGGATTCGTCCAAAAGTTTCAACAACCAGTGTTCGATCTCGACGTGGAAATGGGTCCGCGACAAACACAACCCGGCAGCGGATTCGAGACAGCGGCGAGTGGGATCGTTCAGTTTATTGACAAGCGATTTGAGTTGCAGCGATGCCATCGTGGATACCGTCTCGTGGTAGGAAGGGTGACGTGAATGGGAGTGAATTAATACGGAAAGCCGCTCGGAGGCGAGCGATTAGTTTGTCGCGTGCCAGCCCAACAGATAGGCCATCACAACACAGGTGGTGATCGCGACACTGGCGTAGATCGCCGCCGCGGATCGGCGTTGCCAACGGTCGCGTTGGCGACGCTGTGGCAACCATTGAACTTCGTTTTGAATGTCCAGGATCTGTGGGATCACGCCTTCGGCAAAAGCGTGTTTGGTCGCTCCGGCGGCTCCCGTCGCGGCGACGAAGCAACCGCGAAGGCGTACGTTTCCGGCGGTCGCTGCGATCGATCGACGCAGCAGACGCGACATCCCATCGCGGCGTTGCCGCATCGTATCGACAACGCGATGGATGGCGTGGTTTCCCTGACGCAAGATTCGATCCTGTGCGGCGTCTTGCAGATTGCGAGCCATCAAACGATAGGCCAGCGGCGGGAAGAGTTCGTCGCAGATCCAACGGACCGCTCGATCAACGCTCGCCGGACCGGCGTCCGGTTCGCTGGCGGGCGGAGCGGGCAGGATCGCGCCCAGACGACGATGACGCTGCGTTTCGGGGAACCGATCCAACAACGCCTGACCGCCGTCGCAGAGTTCCAGATCGCAGAAGACAACTTGTGCCGAGACCGACGACTGCGTGGCCGCGGCGATCGTGTTCAAGTCGCGTTCGATTCGCATCCCGACGTGGTCGGCGGTTTCGATGCAATCGGCGGCATCCAAGGGCAACATCAGAACGACGCCATTGATCGGGCAGAACGGTTGGCGAATATCGGCGATCTCGCGACAGAGGCCATCGAGTCTTTCCAAAAGCTCCAACGCTTCGGATTGCTCCAATCGCATCATCGGCAACTTGGCGGTCCGCGGTTGCAGGATCGTCGCCGACTTGGCAGTCTGCCCGGGTTCATCCGCTGTCAACGTTTCGATCTGGGCGAACGTTTCGTGCATCCGATCGACAGCCATATCGCCCGCGGAAGCTGTGCGTGGAAGGGTCGCCGTGGCGGTGAGTGTTCCGGTATCCGAAGCTTTCTCAAACGATGGCTCGGTCGCGGCGTGTGCACTGGCGGCAAAAGCGGGTGATTGCGGGTTGGCGTTTGTTCCGTCGCCTGATTGCCAAACGTGAGCCGGTCCGCGATGGATGCCGGTTCCGCCGTCGCTGCCCATCGTTTCCAACAGCTTTTGCCGCGAGGCAGCGGCGCGGCGCGTGAAGTTTCCAGTCAACGAGGCTTCACGACAGCAGACGTAGATCGCGTCGCGGTTGCCACAGACTTGGATCGGTTGATCGGCTTCCTCGGCACTCGGCAACACGACAAGATCGGTGTGACTGGCGGAGAAAAAGTCGCGGACGCCACCGGCGGGACTGCCGAGAACCAGATACAGCGGCGTGCGGGAAACATCGATCCCCGCAGCGGTAAAGCGGTGCAAACTCTCTTGCCAGGCGGAATGGATCCCACCGCCCAGAGGCTTTTCGGCGGGCATCCGCAACGTATAGACGACAAACCAGGCGGACCAAGCGATCGCGTACAACAAACATCCAACCAATGGCAGCCAGGTCAGGCGAACCACGGGCAGCGACGATCGGACAAGCGTGTCCAACTGCATCGCGTATTGAACGTATCCCAGACCGGCGATGCCCAACAGGGCGGCGATCAGGTGAATCGCCATCACCCCCCATCGCTGCCAGCGGTCGTTGGCATGACGGAGAGCAACGATCGGTGCAAACGCACAAAGCGCGATCCGCGCGATCTTGCTGAGCGAGGCTTTGAGAAGTGCGATCATTATATAGAGATGGGGTGGCGTAGGAATGGAGCGGAGGATTGCGATTACCGGGTCCAAGCCGCGACGGCCAGGTACGACATCAGTGGCAACAGGACGACGGCGGCGGTCCAGCCGACATAACCGGCCCGTTGCAACGCCGCGGCGCCGGTCAACGGAGGTGCGTCGGTAGCGGGAGCGAGATCGGCGGCGAAGGGAAGCTTCAATTCGGGAACGATTCCCAGCCCGAGTCGGGTTTGATGCATCCAGGCGGCAAGTTGTTCGGGATTGTTTCGGTGTTGGCCGGTGAAACCGAGGCTGACACAGAGATAGAAGACAGCCAAGTCTTCGTTGCGGCCGAGCGTTTCGGCCAGCTGAGCTTGCCGCCAGAACATCCAAGCTCGATCGTTGCTGCCGAACAGCTCTCCTTCGATCTTATTTTCGTTCCAGATTCGACCGGCGGTGGCATCGTCGGTCATCATTTCATCGATCCAACAGGCCAGCGGATAACCGAGGCCCAGGTAGTCGCTGCTGGTACTGTGTCCGGCGGCGAGTTCCGCGTTGTGAATCCGCGACAGCAACTCTTTTAGTTCGCTGCGGCCGCTAGGGAAGCGGTCGGTCTGCCCGGCGGCCAACGCATCGCGCAGCTGCCATGTTAAAGAGAGAACCGGATCGACAAGTTGGGCGGTTTCGGGACGCATGATTTTTAGATTTTTGTCAACGGTTTCAGAAGCGGGTTCCGTGCTTCGAAAGCTAGGTCACGACCGAGGGGAAAGGTGTGAAGTCACAAGGAATTTGCGGCAAAAGTCCAGCATTAATCAAAGCGAGCCGGTGCTCACGATTTGCTAGGCATGCGGAAATCCGAACGATTGGGGAAATGCAAATCTTTCTTTTTGCGTCGCTAACTTTTGTGGTCTAGCTTTCTCCGGACATCGCGGCCAACAGCTGTGACGCCAACACAAAACACACATTCCAAGTGAAGCAGCGATGCAAGTTACATCCCCCGCCACCTTCGACATCGACGCGCTGTTGCAAGCGATCGACGGCGAACGTCCCAGCGGAGACGGACGCGCTTATGCTCGCGGATTGCGAGCCGAGCTGGCCGAACTGCGAAACCCACCTCGTTCGGCAAACCCCGACGATCAAGATACCGACGGCGGGCCCGACTGCGTCGATTGGATGGCGATCACGATGGTCGCGACCGAAGCGTTGTGCGAGAAGACCAAAGACCTTCGCATCGCTTGCCATCTGACCGAAGCGGCGATGCAACATTGGGGCATCGCTGGACTTCGCGATGGTCTGATCTTGATGCGACGGATGGTCGAACAATTTTGGGACACGTTGGCACCCGAACTGGATCCCGACGATCCCGACGCCCGCTGTTCACCCTTAGAAAATCTGTTGGACGATCCCAATCGCGGGCCACGGATGCCAAGCGTCTTGCGCGCCCTGCCGATCTTGCACGCGGGCGTTCACAAGTTCAGTCTGATGACCGCGACGCGGCAGAGTGAAGATCTAACGAGTTCTGAAATCGCCACCGCGATCCGCCAGGTGACAGTGCAAGACGCCTGCCAGTTGTCGGAAGAAGTCGATGGAGCGATCGCCGAACTGGAATCATTCCATCAGGTGCTTGTCGATCGGATGGGAGAATACGCCCCGTCGTTTGTCCATCTAGAGGAATCGTTAAACGTCATTCGCCAATGGCTCGACAGCGTCTTAAAACCACAATTTGAATCGCGCGACATCGTCGATGCCGAGGAGGCTGTCATGCCGCAAGCAAAAACACCCACGACAACCGACACAAGTGATTCGACGGCAATCGTCGCAACCACGCAGCAACTGCGTGCTCAAACTTACAAACAACTGACCGAAGCGGCTGCCATTCTGCGGCAGATCGAACCGCAAAGCCCGATTCCATTTATGGTGCAACGCGCCGCCCGCTTGGGCCAGCTGCCGTTCCCAGAATTGATGGCTCAATTGGTCAACGAAGAATCGACACTGGAGATGTTTCACCGCGAATTAGGCTTGTCCGCCGGCGGTGATCAGGCGTCAGGGATTGACGATTAGAGTTCCGATCCATGTTCGCCACGACGAGGTTTGTGGGGACATTCATTTAACCTAGCTTTCTCTATTGGGGGCATTCGATGAGCGATAGTCGACAACACACACTGGACCGCGTCCGCCGACCACGTGTCCAAGTGACCTACGACGTGGACACCGGCGGAGCGATGGAATCCAAGGAACTGCCGTTGGTCGTCGGCGTGATGGCCGATCTTTCGGGCCAGCCAGAAGTCGCCAATGCTCCGCTGAAGGAACGCAAGTTTGTTCCAATCGACCGCGACAACTTCGACGACGTGTTGGCCAAGAGCAACGCTCGCGTCGCAGCTCGCGTCGACAACAAATTGACCGACGACAACTCGCAACTGTCGGTTGCTTTGAACTTCCGTTCGCTGGAAGACTTCGAACCCGAACAGGTAGCGCGCCAAGTTCCTGTTCTGCGTGAATTGCTCGACATGCGAACTCAACTTTCGAACTTGCTGGGCAAGCTCGAAGGCAACGACAAGCTGGAAGAACTGCTGAGCGAAGTGCTGGAAAACAGCGAAGCCGCGAAGAGCTTGCAAAGTGAACTCGGCAGCGACACGCCCGCTGAGTAGTCCGCATTGATCCGTTATTCACTCAAAAAATACATAACCAACACGTTATCGGAGCAAATCTATGAGCAGCCTGCAAACTGAATCCGAAGGCGGCGCAGCCGTAGCGGAACTGTCGCTGATGGACCAAATCTTGGACCAAACTCGCGCCTTGGACGACAGCGAACGTTCGCGCAACCAAACCTACATCGAACAATTTGTCAGCAAAGTTGTCGACGGCAACGCGACGATCGACAAAGACGTCGTCACCAACATCACCAGCTGGATCGCAGAGATCGATCACAAGCTGTCGGTCCAATTGGCCGAAGTCATGCACTGCGACGAATTCCAACAATTGGAAGGGACCTGGCGCGGGCTGAAATACCTGACACAAAATTCGGAAACCGGCACCGGTCTGAAGATCCGCGTCATGAACGTCAAGAAGGCGGAATTGCAAAAGGATCTCGAAAAGGCGGTTGAATTCGACCAAAGCACGATGTTCCGCAAGTGCTACGAAGAAGAATACGGTCAACTGGGCGGCGAGCCTTACGGCATGCTGGTCGGCGATTACCACTTCGGTCGCACCGCCGACGACGTCAACCTGCTGCGTTTGATCAGCAACGTTGCCGCTGCCGGACACGCACCGTTTGTCGCCGCTGCCGATCCAAACATGTTCAACATGGACAGCTTCACCGACCTCAGCGGACCTCGCGATCTGGCGAAGATCTTCCAAGGTGCCGACTACGCTCCATGGCGCAGCTTCCGCGACAGCGAAGACAGCCGCTACGTCGCACTGACAATGCCAAACGTTCTGGGGCGTCTGCCTTACGGTGGCGACTTCAAGAAGGTCGAATCGTTCGACTTCAACGAACACGTCGACGGCAGCGATCACAGCCAATATCTGTGGATGAGCTCCGCCTGGGCTTACGCAACTCGCGTTACCGACGCGTTTGCCAAGCACGGCTGGTTCGCTCAAACCCGCGGCGTCGAAGGTGGTGGCAAGGTCGAAAACCTGCCCGTCCACACCTTCCCAACCGACGACGGCGACGTGGCAATGAAGTGCCCAACCGAAATCGCGATCACCGACCGACGCGAATTCGAACTGTCGAACCTCGGCTTCCTGCCACTGCTGCACGCCAAGAACACCGACTTCGCTGCCTTCTTGGGAGCTCAAAGCTGCCAAAAGCCAAAGACCTACTTCGAAGAAGACGCCAACGCCAACGCGGAACTGTCGTCGAAGATCAACTACCTGATGTGCGTCAGCCGATTCGCTCACTACTTGAAGGTCATGGCTCGCGACAAGATCGGTTCGTCGATGGAACGCGCCGAATGCCAAGAGTGGTTGAACGATTGGATCAGCAACTACGTCTGCGATCCAAGCACCGCCGGCGAAGAGACCAAGGCAGAGCGGCCATTGAGCGAAGCTCGCGTCGAAGTCGCTGAGATCCCTGGCCGTCCAGGTTGGTACGAAGCGATCGCTTACCTGCGTCCGCACTTCCAAATGGAAACCTTGGGTGCTTCGATGCGTCTTGTCGCTGAAGTTCCTAAGCAAGGCTAAGGCCTTGATCGATCGCGCGGCCCGATTTCGATCGGGTCGACATGACGCGTCGCAGTCACGCGCTGCGACGTTGATTGCTCAAAAACAAATTCAATTAAAAACATTCCGACATTTAAGGATCTGAATCATGGCAGTTGACTATTTCTTGAAGATCGATGGCATCAAGGGCGAATCCGAAGACGATAAGCACAAAGACGAAATCGAACTGATCGACTTCGAATGGGCTGAACAACAAAGCGGCAGCTTCGGCCAAGGTGGCGGTGGCGGTGCTGGCAAGGTGAAGATGGAAAACTTCAAGTTCCGCACCTACCTGAACTCCGCTTCGCCTGCGTTGATGCAATCGTGTGCCGAAGGCGCTCACATCAAAGATGCTACTTTCACATGCCGCAAGGCGGGTGGCGGCCAGAAGGAATATTACAAGGTCACGATGGAAGACATCATCGTTTCCTCGTGCCACATCAGCGGTGGCAGCGGCGAGATCGAAGAAGGGGCTTGGGTCGAAGGACATCCTGTCGAAGAAGTCACTTTGAACTTCGCTAAGATCAAGTGGGAATACCACCCACAAAAAGCTGACGGCTCGCTGAACTCGGCGAAGACCGGCGGCTACGACCTGAAGAAGAACAAACGCGTCTAGCATTCCCGCTTGATGCATTGAGAGGTCACGGCGAGTCGAATCCATTGCGATTCGACTCGCCCACTCCGCCCGCTTCCAACGGCAAGATCTCGATCGCGATCGACAGACCACCGGTCGCAGGCGCTCTCGGTTGCGGTGAACTTCCATCCCAACCGTTTCACAGCAAGCTTTCCCACCATGCGTTCTACTCTGCCAACGAACAAGCTTTCGCTGTTGCCATCGGTCTTCGATCGTTTGGCCGATCTTAGCGACGACGGCTTCAACAGCCAACCGTGGTACGACGTCACCACGCTCAGCAATGCGGTCCGCCGCGATCTGGAAGATCTCTTAAACACCCAGCAATCGCTGCCCGAACTCGGCCGCGATTTTCCTTTGCTGGCCGAATCGGTCGTCGGGTTTGGCGTCCCCGATCCATCGACCTTCGCGTTGGACACGCCCAGTGGCCGACGCTGCCTGGCCGCCGCGCTGTTGAACGTGATCAACACCTTCGAACCGCGGTTGTCCGATGTGCGAATCGAATTGGGAAATGCCAACGGCGAGAAGTTTCGCGAGCTAAAGTTTCGCGTCGTCGCCCGTTTGGCGATTGAAACCTCACCACAAATCGTCTTCGAATCGAAGCTACACGTTCCCAGCGGCCAGTTCAGCATCGGTCAGGAAGCAGCATGACACAGACCCTGTTCCAATATTACGAACGCGAACTGAACTATCAGACCGAACAATCGCGCGAGTTCGCGGCGCGTTATCCTGCCGCTGCGGGCCGGTTGCGGATGGACGCCTCCGGTACCGCCGATCCGCACGTCGAACGTTTGATCCAATCGGTCTCTCTGCTGGGGGCGCGGATCCACAAACGACTGGACGACGATCTGCCCGAAGTCACCGACGCGCTGCTGTCGATCTTGTACCCGCACTACCTGCGGCCGATCCCTTCGATGGCCATTGTCTCGCTCGCTGCGGAGCCCGCGAATTTGCCGCCGCAAGGAATCGCTGTCCCTCGCGGTCTGCCGCTTCGGACGTCTCCCGTCGGCGGCCAGGCGTGCCGCTACACAACCACTCAAGCTACGCAATTGTGGCCTCTGGAAATCCGCAGCGTCGAAATGTTGCAACCGCCGTTGGGCGAAGGCCCTGCAGCGCCGCAAGGGACCGCTTCGGCAATTCGGATTCGCGTTCGCAACCTGCACAACAAACCGATCAACACGCTTCCTCTGGAGTCGCTGCGATTGCATCTGACCGGCCCCGACGCGATCGTTGCCGGCTTGTACGAAGGCCTGATCCGCGACGCGATCGAAGTCGCATTTGTCGCTCCCGGAGGCGAAGCGATCCGTGTCCCCGCTGCCGACGCCCTCGCCCCAACCGGGTTCGATCGCGACCAAGCGATGCTCCCCTATCCAGCGCAATCCTTCGACGGATATCGCCTGCTGACCGAACTCTTTTCGTTTCCCGAGAAGTTCTCGTTTGTCGACCTCTCCGGTTGGCAAACCGCAGGCCAGCAACTGCACTCTCCCGAAGCGGACGTTTGGATTTTCCTGAGCGCTCCGCACGATACGATCTGCGGAGCGGTTCGCACCGACCACATCCAACTTGGCTGCACCCCGGTCGTGAATCTGTATCCAAAGATCTGTGAACCGATTCAGTTCTCGCGGCAACAACACGAATATCGCGTGGTTCCCGACGCGTCGAAGCGGATGGGTTGTGAAATCTATAGCGTCGATCAAGTGATCAGTTCGCGAATCGATGGCGACCGACATTGGCGTCCATTTTTTGATCTCGGTCGTCGCGATGGGCAACCCGCCGCATCGGGTTATTGGCACGCCGCGCGTCGCGACAGCCAAGCTGCGGGCGATCACGGATCGGAAGTCTATCTGCAACTTGTCGACGAACACTTCGATCCGCACGCACCGGCTGCCGAAGTTGTCACCGTGCGAGCGATGTGCACCGACCGCGACGTGCCGACTCTGCTGCGTCAACATGGCGACACGGTCAAGTGGCACGTCGACGCGGCGATCCCGATCAGTTCGGTTCGATGTTTGAAGCACCCAACCGCGACACTGCGTCCACCGGTGCGACGCCATGCTCATTGGAACTTGATCAGCCATCTATCGCTCGGGCATCGCTTTCTGGAAGGGCCCGACGGATTGCAGGCGCTCCGCGAGATCCTGCGTCTGTACGACTTCTCCGATCCCGACTCCTACGACACCCGTGGCGCTGCGGCGCGACAGATGATCGACGGCGTGATCGATCTCCGCCATCGAACCGTGACACGCCAAGTTGGCCCGCCCGAAGAGGGCTGTTTCGCGCGGGGATCGCAATTGACATTCATTTTGAACGAAGACAACTTTGAAGTCACCGGTGCCTTTCTGTTTGCATCGGTACTGCAACGCTTCCTGGGCTTGGCCAGCGGGATCAATTCGTTTGTAGAGACGGTCGTGGAGACGCGTCAACGCGACGGACTGCTGGCCCACTTTCCGCCGCACGATGGCGAGGAGCCACGGCTGTGATCGACTCCGTTTCCTATAGCAGCTCGATCGCCGGCGACGCCTCGTTTACGACCGGCGTCGCTGTCGATCCGCCCCATCCTCTGGAACGCTTGCCCGTCGGTTCGGTCGGACATGAACTGTTCCGGAAACCGTCGAAGTTCGACTTCTTCGAAGCTGTCCTGTTGCTGCAACAACTGGCCGCCAGCGAAGGCGATCAACCGGCATCGCCGATCGGTCAATTCGCTCAACCGTCGCAGGAATCGCTGCGATTCACCGTCCCACATTCGCAAGCCTTTCCCACCGCGTCGATCGAATCGATCCGCTGGGACACGCAGCAACAGCGGCCGCAGGTTTGCATCAACTTCATGGGATTGACCGGCCCCAGCGGGACGCTACCGCGATCGTACACCCAGCGATTGCAACAGATCGAAGCGACAAGCCGCCACGCCGACCGCCACGCGCTGCGCGATTGGTTGGACAACTTCAATCATCGTATGGTTTCGCTGTTCTTCGACGCGTGGGCCAAGTACCGGTTCCCCGTCGCGATCCGCCGAAAACAGTTTGAACCGGCGAAACGGAAGCCGTCGCCGACGATCGTTCGCGTCGCTCTCTCCGCAATTGCGGGCCTGTCGCCTCCCGAACCCGAAACGAAGCCACATCCAGCCGATCGCAAGGATCGCGAGGCTGTAGCACCTACGCACCCACAGGCATCCGACGAAGCGAAGGCTGATCAAAACGAAAGCCCTCGCGGCGCGGGGACGATCGATCGCGACGAGCTGTTGGGATTGGCGGGACTGTTGTCGCAGCGGCCGATGAACGTCGCCAATTTGCAGTCGGCACTAAAGCAGGCGTTGGGCGTGCCTGTGCGTGTGAAACAGTTCGACAGCTGTTGGTTGAACCTGGAAACCGAATCGCAATCGCGGCTAGGCGTTGAAAAATGTAAGCTCGGCTACGACACGATGTTGGGCGAACGGATCTGGTCGCGTCAGCAGAAGGTTCAAATCGAGGTCGGCCCGCTATCGGCTCGCGACTTCCAACGCTTCCTTCCCCCTTCGGAAAACCATCTCGGCGATGGCTTTCGTCGGCTGGGAGAGATGGTCCGCGTCTGCGTCGGCCCCAGTTTAGACTTCGATATCCGACCGCTCTTGAAGATCGAAGAACCGCTGGAAACTCAACTGGCCGCAGAAACCTCGCTCACGCGACTGGGCATCGACAGCTGGATCGGCACCCCCGACGATACCGCGGTCGCCAACGACGCGATCTTCCCGGGCATCTAGCGACACCCGAAAAAGCCTTCATCGGGCCTTGTGCTTTTGGTAAGGGCTTCGTTCCGGTGGCTTACACCCAATGCCACCGGTGCCAGAAAATCGTGGCGTTTGAATCAACTGAGTCGATCGATCACGCCGTTGCTGTCGCCGAACGATTCGCTTGGCGCACCGGCTTGTTGCAGCATCCAAAGATAGAGATTGCAGAGGGGCGTTTTCTTGGGGTAGACGATGTGTCGCCCGGTTTGAATCCGTCCGCCGGCGCGGCCGGCCAACAAGATCGGCAGGTCGTCGTGATTATGGCGGTCGCCGTCGGAGATACCGCTGCCATAGACGATAGCCGAATGATCCAACAGCGTTCCGTCCCCTTCGGGAACCTGTTTCAAACGCTCCAGGAAGTAAGCGAACCGCTGCGCATAGAAGCGATTGATCGTGGCGATCTTCGTCTGCTTCTCTTCACTCTTTCCGTGGTGCGACAGTTCGTGATGCCCTTCGCGAACCTCCAATTCCGGGTACCCCCGGTTGCTGCCGGCGTTAGTGAACATAAACGAAATCACGCGCGTGCTGTCGGTCTGCATCGCCAGAGTCATCATGTCCAACATCAGGTCGGCGTGCTTCTGCATCTCGCGTGGAACGCCCGCGGGACGCGGGTAATCGGGAACTCCCTCTTCGGTCGCGTCCAGTTTGTCGGTTCCGACGATTCGCCTTTCAATACTGCGAACCGAATAGAGGTATTCATCCAACTTGCGGCGATCCAATACGCCCAGTTGATCCTTCAGTTGGTTGGCTTCTTGCAACGCGAAATCGAGGACACTCTTGCGGTACTTGTGACGCGTGGCTCGGGCTTCGCGAACCGCTCCGCCGTCGCCGTGGCCAAACAAGCGGTCGAAGACCTTGGCCGGATCGATCTCTTTGGCGACGGGGGAAGTCGCGTTCCGCCACGACATGTTCGACGAGTAGGCGCAACTGTAACCGCTGTCGCAGGTTCCCGCTTGGGCACTGTTCTCGAGTCCCAATTCCAGCGAAGCAAATCGAGTCGCCGAACCAATCGCATCGGCAGCAACTTGATCGACCGAGACGCCGTTTTGGATGTTCGCGCCGTCGGTCTTCTTGGGATGCGCGCCGGTCAAAAATGCGGCGACGCTGCGGGCGTGATCGCCACCGCCATCGCCTTGCGCTTCGGCTCCCTTCAGCGCCAGGCCGGTCATCACGTTGAAGTCGGATCGATGGGCTGCCAGTTCTTTCAGCGTCCGCGGCAACTCATAATCGCTCCCTTCCTTCGAAGGTTTCCAATCCGGCATATGCATCCCGTTGGGAACGTACAGAAACGCCAGCCGCATTGGAATCGCAGTGTTTGTTGGGGCCGCGGCGGCGGTCAGGCAGCGGGTGGGCGACATCGCGTCCAGCAGCGGCAGCGCGATCGCGGTGCCGAGGCCACGCAGCAGGGTGCGTCGATTCAGAGTCGTTGCATGGGTGTTCATCCGTCTCATCACTCTATTGCCTCACGCCTTGCTTCTGGAATGGATCGCTTTGCACGATCCCCAAGATCAGTTCGGTGAATCGATAGTCGTTGGCCGCCAATCGATTCTGAATTTTGTCGACCGCGCACTTGTCGTAATATTCCAGCCCACGACCCAATGCGAAGGTCAGCAGTTTCTCGGTCACACAGCGAACAAATTGCTCGCGTTGCTGTTCGACCAAGACCTTCCGCAAGTCTTCGACTCCGGTAATCTTGACGCCGCCGGGCAGTTCGCCGCTGGCATCGACCGGCAGCCCATCCTGCTGCTGTCGCCATTGTCCGATCGCGTCGAAGTTCTCCAACGCAAAGCCCAATGGGTCCATCAATTTGTGACACGATGCACAGGCCGGGTTGTCGCGGTGTTGGACCAGTCGCTGGCGCATCGTGCCTGTCAATTCGGAGCGTTCCAGTTCGGGAACGTTCGGCGGCGCCGGAGGTGGCGGAGTCCCCAAGATGTTGTCCAGAATCCATTTGCCCCGTTTGACGGGCGAGGTCCGTGTTGGATTGCTGGTGACGGTCAAGATGCTCGCTTGAGTCAGCAGGCCACCGCGAACTCCATCTTCGAAGCGAACGAACTGAAATTCATCGCCACTGATTCCTGGCACGCCGTAGAACTTGGCAAGCCGTTCATTCAGATAGGTAAATCGGCCATCGAGTAGTTCGGTGATCGGGCGATCGTACCGCATCACCGCGGCGAAAAAGGTGAGCGTTTCGCGACGCAACAAGCCGCGGATCTCGTCGTCGAACTCGGGGAATTGACTCTGATCGGGATTCGATTTGCTGAGGTTCCGCAGCTGCAACCACTGACTGGCAAAGTTGTCGACCATCAAAACCGAGCGGGGATCCTTGAGCATCCGACGCACTTGACCAGCCAACACTTCCGGATCGTGCAGCGAATCGTTCCAAGCAAGCTTGAACAATTCATCGTCGGGCATGCTGGACCACAGGAAATAGGAGAGCCTCGCCGCCAATTCAAACGCGTTGACGGGCGGATAGACTCCGTTGGCATCGGGTTGTCGCGGCTGTTCGAACTTGTATAGGAAATGCGGCGAGACGAGGACCGCTTGGAACGCGACTTGGATGCTCTCATCAAACGTTCCGCCATCGTTGCGGACTTCGGCCGCCAACATCCCTAAGCGACGAATTTCATCGTTCGTCGCGGGCCGCCGGAACGCGCGGCTGGCGAATCGTTGGATGACTTCGGCCGCGGCCGACTCGGGTGTCCTGTCGCGACTGGGGGTGACAAAGATCAACTTGTGGTGTGTCGGGGGAAGATCGCCGACGACTTTGGAGTTGTCGACCTCCGATTGACCGCTCAACATCACATGGGCGATCGCAGCGTTGCGGTCTTCGCCTTTCTTGCCATCGGCGGCAGGCTTGTAATAGTCGTTGGTGAAGGTAAACGAGATCTTGTGTTTCCCCTTCGACAACTTCAGCTTGACGGAGTAGTCGGTCGGGTCGGACGCGGGAACATTGACGATTCGTTGCAGCTTGCCGTCGACCTTGACCTCGATCTTCACCGGCTCGTCGCCCGCTTGATCGCCATAGGCGGTTAAGCGGAGCTCGAATTGACCGGCGAAGGGAATCTGTTCCTGAAGATGAACCTCCCCGTAGGAATTCAACCTCACGCTACCGTTGCGTTTTCCGTACTTGTCCGCGTCGCCGAGGCTTTCACCATTGCGTTGGACACGGAACAATTGCGCTCCCGGAGCGGTCTTGATCGCTTGGCCCATGATCTCTTCAGCCGCCTGCAGATACTTTTCAAGCAGCAGCGGTGGCAGCGACAAGACGTCGCCGATGTTGTCGAATCCGTAACCGACGTCGTCGCCGGGAAAGTTTGCCGCGGGGGTGTAGTCGATGCCCGTCAGTTCTCGAATCGTGTTGCGGTATTCGCTGCTGTTAAGACGCCGCAGCGTGATCTTGCCAGGATTGACGTTGGGACCACAGTCGATCGAATTGGCGACCTCATCGATCAGATGGATCATCGCGGCCCGATCCTCTGCAGGCATTTCGGGCGAGTCCGACGGCGGCATGACTTCGGCTTGCACCTGCCGCAGGGCTCGCATCCAAGTTTCGCGATCCTGTCGCATCGCCAGCGCCGACGCGGGAGTCTCCAACGCAACACCTCCTTCGGCTGAAGAGGCATCGTGGCAATCCAAGCAGTACGTTTTCAGGAGCGGTTGCAGATCCGATTTCAGAATCTTATCGAGATCGGCGGCGCTACAGGTCGTCGCGAAAACGGAGACCAGCAGGCTTGGGATCAGCCAACGAATATGCGCTTGCACCGATCGGGAACGGCTTGCGATCCGATGATGTTCCGCGTCGACTGAAGAGAAGAGAGAAGAGTCGTTCACGTTAGCTGAAGGTTCCAATTTTCGAGATGCCGGTTGCCAGGTCTTCCCCGCCCGCCAGACGACGGCGCGGGGAGAATTCTGATGATTCAACAGGCATCGATTTTAATCGCGGTTAGACCAGTTTGGTCTTACCTGGAATGGCGTATTCGCCAGCCGGACGTTTTCCGTCCCAAGTCAGATCTTTCGGGAACAGGTCCAGCTTCGATTCTTTGCTGACAAAGTCCCAACTGACCAATTGCCCGGTGTAAGCGGCCATACGGCCCATCACGGCGGTCAACGAACTCTCGGCGGTCTGCTTGAGTTCGACGATCGGTTGGTTGTTGCGGACCGAATCGATCAGATCCTTGTGCTCTTGCTTATAAGCGTCTGCGATGCTGCCCTTCATCGACCACAGTTCCTTGCCACTGCGATCGACGATCCGCGAACCGGTGCTGCCGGCACCGATGTGGCAATTCGCTTCGGTACCGTAGATCACGTTGCTGTTGTCACCGCGGGTGCCAGGGACCTGGCGGCACATGAACGACAGATTGCGATCGCCGGGATACATGTAATCGATTTCCATGTTGTCCCACATCTCGCTGTCGTCGGGACGCGTGAAGCGGCCGCCGGAACCGTAAGCCGAGACGGGAGCGGAGCCCATGACCCAGTTCATCGTGTCGATGTTGTGAACGGCTTGTTCGGTGATCTGATCGCCCGAAAGCCAGATGAAGTGCATCCAGTTGTTCAGTTGGTACTCGGTGTCGCTCATCCCTTCGGTGCGGTTCTTGTACCAGATACCAGTCGAGCAATAGCGGCTGGTTGCACTAATGATATCGCCGATCATTCCGCTGCGGATCTTGTCGACAGCACCAACGTAGTTGACTTGGCGACGATACTGCGTGCCGGTAACGATCGACGTGCCGTTCTTTTCAGCCAATTCGTGGGCCTGCAGGCAGATCTGGTATCCGGCCGGATCGACGCACGAAGGCTTTTCAGCGAAGACATGCTTGCCCGCTTGGACCGCTTCGAGAATGTGATAGGGACGAAAGGCTGGGGAGGTCGTCAACAGCACGACGTCGACGTCGGGGTCTTCCAAGACCTTCTTGTAGCTGTCCAGTCCGGCGTACATTTTCTCGTCGGCTAGATCGATCTTTTCGGGATGGCGGCGGGTGAGCGTCGCTTTCAGGCGTTCGTTTTTGTCGGCGTACAGATCGGCAGCAGCGATCAATTTGATTCCTTCGTTAATCGATAGCGAATCGTTGATCGCGCCCGATCCACGCCCACCACAGCCGACGATGCCAAGATTGACGGTTTGCTTTTTCGTTGCTTCTTCCGAATGGACCATCGAAGGAACCGTCATCGCGGCGGCGGTCGATGCCGCAGCGGTCGCGCGTAGAAAATTGCGACGATCTGGGGTGGAAGTTTTTTGCCGATCGTCGTTGCGATTCGATGAAACTGCGTTTGGCATTGCTCTTTACTGTACTTAAAAGGTGGGAAAACGGGCGGATTGAAGGCTTCAGTATAACCGCAAAAGAACGCTTCAACCATCGTTTACAGCATCCAAATGTTCAGCGGTTCGAACCGCTACCGAGATCCGCGGGTCCTCTGTTTAACTATATGTCACGTTAACGTGAAATGCCCTCCCGCAGCAAACTACGGAAGGGCATGATTGGATCAGGTAGGTTCTTGGGGAGACCTGCTGCCTATTTATTTTCGCCTTGCTTTTGCTGCGTTGGGCGAACTCGCTTGTTGATATCGGTTTCCAATACGCCGAAGACGGCTTCGTGGCGGGCAACCGACATCTGCAATGCAGCCAACAGACGCTTTGCCGTGAAGAAGTTCACGATGATGCGTTGGTTGACGTTGATTGGGTCCTTGGGGACACCGATCGGTTGTGGGTTGAGGCCGAAATCGATGATCAGCTCTTCAGGCGATCCGGTTACGCGACAGAAGTTCGCATAACACGCTTGAGCGTGATCGTCGTTGACCTGAACTTGTACGGGTTGTGCTTGCGATTGAGCTGCTGGGGCTGCGGGTGCAGCAGCCGCTTGGGGCGCTTGCGCTTCGGGCGTTTCCGCGTCTTTGGTCATTCTATCTTCTCCAATAGGATGTCATTTTCCACCGTATGCGCGGCGGGCTGGCCGCACGCACCCACGATCACAAAACTTAAGGTTTGTTGCCACATTCTCTTAAATTCAACCAACTATCTTGCGGCAACAAGAGATAGTTGTTGTTTCGTTAGATCGACCAGTGGGAAGTCAAGTTCCAGTGAATACCCCTTGGGCGGTCATTTATCCTACAGTTGTTACGGGAAATGCCAGGTTGTTAACGATCGTCTCGACAACTCGATCGACCGACAATCATCCTCCGACGGATGCGATCTGATCGATGGCGATACCTTCGCAGGCCAGACAAAATGTAGTGGCGATCGTGGATCGTTCCAACGTTCCTGAAAGGTATTCACCGCCGGATCGTTTCAACTGGTGCAACCCTTAAAAATCAAACTGGAAGGTCTTGTTTAAGAACCGATAAAAACGCCAACCGAGCGACTTAGGTGCTGCGTTGATCTTGGCGGTGCCGCGATATCCAACCCGCATTCCTTGGGAGCCTTCGGTCAACGGAACCCGCGCTTGATAGGAGGCGTTGATCGGTCGCATGTTCCCGGTTTCGGGATCGATTTGAGTGTCCAGATCGCCGCCCGATTGGCTCGACAAACTGGCCGGTGAATACTTCATTTCGGTTCGCGAAATTTGATCGATTTGGCCGGATAAAACCTGCAATCGCCGGGCGTCGGCCTTCAGTTCAACGCCATCACCCTCTTTGATCAATTGGATGTCTCCTTGATCGACGACCAGGACCGCTTCGATATGGCGTGGATCACCGATCAAGCAGATCAGACTTTCCTGTGTCATCAAGGCACCGATGTTTTCGGGTTCCAAGGGAGACCCCGACCATTCGGGCAGTCGACCATCCTGCGGGTCTTCGTCGGGCTTGTCGGGCGGTGGAATGATCACTCCGGAGATCGGCGCTTTGATCTCCAGTTGATCGATTTCATCCTCCGCCTTGCGACGCAATTCGGCGACCGAATCGAGCATCTTTTTCTGCGTGGTCGCCTGTCCGCTGAGCGATGAATCGTAGCGTTTCAGCCGTGACAAACTGGCCAACCGGACCCCCGCGGTACGCTCTTCGCCTTCCAGTTCGGACAGCTTCAGCTCCAATTGCGAATTTGTTAGGACCGCCAGGGTATCCCCTTGTTCCACCGTGTCGCCCGGTTTGACCAACACGCGTTCGATCTGACCTGGTGTACCGGCATAAACCGATCGTGGGTCGGCGGGGCGGACTTCGAATGCACAATTAATGTGATACGGCAATGGCACGAAACAGAATGCCGCGATCGCGGCAGCGGCGACAGCAACGGTTGCGGCCAAACGAGAGCGTTTCACTTTTTGCATTCTCCCAGGAGTGCGAATGAATTTGATCGATTCCCAGATCGGTTTGGCAATCAAGCCACCAAAGCCAATGATTGCGAACAAGCGACCGAGGATCCGCAAACCGTACGGCTCGAGCACTTGGTTCAAGAACATTACGATTCCGATCACCACGACCCAGCGATAGATCACCGATGCAACGGTGAACATGCCAAACAGGAACCGGTTCCGTTGCGGTAGAAACGGATTCTCCTGAAGTTCCAAACCGAGGCAGGTTTCTTGAAACCAACGCTTCAAGGTTTCGGTGCTCTTTTGGCGTAGGTTGGGAATCTCCAACCAATCCATCAGGATGTAATAGCCATCGAACCGCAGCAGCGGGTTGGCGTTGAAGACGACTGTGCTGACCGAACAGATAAACATCGTCGCCAGGAAGGTGAAATTGAGCAGGCCTGGTTCGCTGAACCACCACAACCACGTGGCGAAGGAGGCGAGAATCAATTCGACATACATTCCGCCAGCCCCAATCCAGACTCGCTTCCATTTATTGGGAAGCATCCAGGAATCGGAGACGTTGCAATACAGGCAGGGTGTAAAGACCAGCAGCATGAATCCTAGTTCATGGCATTCGCCACCAAACCGCTTACAGGAGAGGCCGTGGCCAAATTCGTGGCAGATCTTGACGATCGCCATCAACAATCCCATGTAGAGCCAGTTTTCGGCGGCAAAAAATTCTTGGAACGTCGGCAGTTTCGACCGGAACAACTCAAAGTTCATCCCGACCAGAACCAGCGTGATCAATCCAAAGCCGACGAAAAAGATCAGTGCTGGAACGGTAAACACCCATCCTAAAACGGGGTTCATTCGACGCAGAATCCCCTCGGGGTCGATCCCCCGAAACCGAATCGCAAAGATGTTCGCTAGTTTCCCCAGCAGTTCCTTCTTCTTCTTTTCGCTGCCACGTTTCCGCAATTGGCCACCTTGGCCGGGCGAATTGGAGATCACCAATCCGCTGCGGTGCAGCATGCCGAGAAACTGTTGGAGGTCGCCAAAGGTGATTTTCTGTGGGGCAAATTCCTGTTCAAACCCATCTTTGATCTGCTGCAGACTGACGTGCCCATCGAGCATCTGCAGGATGAAATACTCCTCGTCGTGGAACCGGTAATACTGCAGCCCCACAGGTTCCTTGACGACCCAATAACTGGTCCCCTGATACATGTGACGGCTGCTCGTCAAATCAGGACGCTTCCGAACCGAAAGCGGTCGTGATGAGCTGCTGATGAGGCTGTCGGCGAGCGTTGTCATCGAATCTCAATCTTACGTGAGCCGACGGAGCGAAGGTCGGCGGAATGGGGTGTTGGGCATCCGAGCAACAAACGTGGGTAACAATTAGTTCAGGTTCTGGCCTGCAACGGGCAAGAGCTGCATTTCGGCGGGCATCCCGGGGCTGACGAGATAACGGCCCCCTTCGACTTTGTTGACGATCTTTGCCCAAACACGGTAGGTGTTATCGCTTTCCAGGATCGGACTGACGTATTCCAGTCGACTTTGGAAGTCGACATAGCGATTTCCGCCAACGTGAACGCGAATCGAAACGGGAGCACCGATCACGATGCGTTCCGGAGCGTCGAGCCCTGCGACATCCCCTTCGACCTTGATTTCGTCGATTCGCACGACGCGGACGATCGGAGTGCCCGCCTGAACCCATTCACCATCTTTGCCATAACGCTTGGCGATGATCCCGTCGAACGTTGCCGCGATTTCGCGTCGCTTGATCTCATGTTCGGCCAATTGGCGTTCCGCGGTTTTGGCAGCAAACGTCGCCTCGGCCACCTGTTGTTCGTTTCTCGCCATTTCGATCGCTAGTTTCGATCGTTCGGCTTCGAGGACTTCACGTCGCATGTCCCAGTAGGGCATCGCTTGTTTCTTGTGCAGTTCTTCCGCTGACTTCGCTTCAGCCCATTCGTATTCCATCGATTTTTCGGCGGCGCGAATGTTGACGTCGTTTTCGGCTTGCAACCGGGCCTGTTCCTCTTCGGCCTGCTTTAGCACCAGGTTCAGCTTGGCTTGTTCGGGATCGATCATCGCGATCACCTGGCCGGCCTTGACCATCTTTCCCTCTTCGACGATGCCGTTGTCGAGGAATAGGATGCCATCGGCGCCGGCGGAGATGCGATTGTCATCGATCGCTTCGACCAAGCTGTCGCGAACGGGGATCGGTTCGGACGCCGATTGCGCCCAGCCGAGGTTGTTCGACGCGCCCAGCGAAACAGCCAGGGCGGCGATGGCGAAGGAGTTGTACTTGGAGAAGGGATTCATTCGATTCACCGTAGCAGTTCAGATAAGTGGGCGATTGACGATCGCTGCGGGCCGATTGTCGATCGCGAATTCAGGGGTGGAACGGAGTCACATGGAAGCGGAGTGTTGAAAACGATTCGCTCGTGAGATCAAAACCATTTAAAGAGGATGGTTTGCAACCATTCGTAGGCACCATGGAACCAGACGAAACCGGCGGCACGTCGGCCGCAATAAACGTCGGCGGTCACCTTGGCACCGGGACGCGGTTGCAGTGTGGTCAGATCGATCGGTTCGGCTCGCAGGGTGACCACGTTTCCTTCTTCTTTATCGGGTTCGGCCCGCAATTCCCGCGACGTCAGCAACGCTTTCATCTCGTGGTCCGGATCGGTCGCCAAGATGAAGGTGACCGGCAGCGGTTCGCCATCGGCGGCTACCACCGCGCGATCCAAGTGGTCCATCTTCTTCTCGGGCATCTTTAATTTCAGATGCATCGGTTTGGATAGATCGGCGACCGTCAACAGCACTTGGCCGGTGACGACGGGGCGTGAGCGGAGAGTCTTTTCGACGTCCCAGGTAACGATCTGGCCATCGATCGGAGCGGTGATCGTCAGTTGTGCCAAGCGTTCGTCGAGCAGTTGTTGTTTCCGCAGCAAGCTGTCCAGTTCGGTTCGCTTCTCCGCCTCTTCTCCCTTCAGGCGGGTCTCTTCCTGTTCTTCCCCCGTGCGTGAATTGCGGACGTCATCGAGTTCGTAACGAATGCGGGTCAGCGAGGCTTGGGCGGTCCGAATGCGTCCCATCGTGTCCGCATAATCCTCCTCGACTTGGCGATTTCGCAGCTTGACCAACAGCTGCCCCTTGGTGACGTTCATGCCATGCACCGCGGCGACCTCGATGATCTCGCCATCGATTGGCGCGAAGACCTCTTGCCGCACTGTCGGTTGCAGCGTTCCAGGGCAATCGAGCGTGAAGTCCAAGGGGACGAAGATCATCCCCAGAATTGCAGCGGTTAGAAGCGCCACGACGGCAATTGTTTTGGGAAGAGTTCGCGCCTTGATGATCCATGCCGCTTTGCCCAACGTTCGCCAGACAGGCATCAGGAACAAATTGTTGTGCTGCATCGAATTGGCGATCGCGCGGGTGCCATGTTCGTAGACCAGATTGACCCGGCTGCGAAAAACTTCATCGGGCAGATTGCTCTCGATCTGTTCGACGATCAACGCGCCGATCACGTCGCCCCGGTGGGCATTGTCGCGTTCGATCTCACCCACGTTTTTGTTCAAAGCGTCGTCGTTGCCGCGACTTGGTTCGCGCAGCGGGAGCACGGCGATATGTCGTCCGTACGATTGATCGACATAATCCTCGACAGCTTCTTCGATCTGTGGGGGCAGGTCTTCGGTCGACCCATCGTGCCATAGCGGTTCGCCGGCAGCCACAACGCGAGTTGCCAGATTGTTCAACGAAGAGACGATGTTGGAACGGTTTTCGATCGTGTCCTGCCCGCTGATCGCCAGCACCTTGCATTTGCGACCACGCATGATCGCAACGCTGACGCGATCGCACCCGATCATCCGACGTCCTTCGTTGGCGATCACATAGGCTGTCTCTTTCAGGTCCAACGATTCATGGGCCGCCCGCGCAAAACCATCGGCTTGATGCCACAGCACTTGGCGATCGGAGAACAGACGCAGCTGTTGCCCCTTCAGCCAATCGCCAGCGAGTTCGGACATCTGTCCCAAAAATCGCAGGTAACCCTTTTGTGTTTCGGGGGGGGAATCGGGACGCTGAAAGACTTCGATCAAGCCTTCGACTTGGTGCTCGCTGCGCAGCGGAGATAGGACCAATAAAAAGCGGGTCGGATTGCCTTCGGCATCGCCATCGGTGGTTCCCGAATAGGGCGGAACCAACAATTGCTGCCCTGCGCCGGCTACGCGTCGCAACAAGCGGTTGTGCTTGTTCGCGTCGTCGGAGTCCTCTTCCAGCAGCGTCTGGCTGGTGTTGATTTGATACTCCAGCTTCAATTGGCGGTCCTCGTCGAACAACCAAATGGCGCCCCCCACTGCGGCCAGCGCGGAGATCACGCGCTGAAGCAATTGAGGGTAATACTCCTCGGCCGGAGCTCCGCTTTTGGACAGCGCCGCGATCTCGTTGACCAAGCCGCGAATCTGATTTTTGGTTTGTTCAACCGTTTCTTGATTGACAGCCATATTCTGCTGTGTTCCGGAACGAGGAAGAGAGTCTATTTCAAACTTTCACCGACCCTAGCGAGCTGAGTGCTTGCTTCAGACAACTTCACCCTATCGCAAACTTGTTGGATCTCCACCGCCAAACGTTGGGCATGTAGATTTCTTAAATCTTCGATGCGGAAATTGTCGAATGTTAGGATTCTTGCCGGGTGTTGCTTTAGTGCAACGCTGGGATCTTCGACCCCAAAGCTGCCTGAAGAGTTCCCCAGCTAGAATAACCTATCGGCAGCAGCTTATACTAAATGTATAAGCAGTCTGTTGGATTGCAACCGTTTTGCCGAAATTGCGGGGAACCAAGCGACGTCGATTTCCGTCTGATTCGCACGGTTCGATCGGCCTTCCCTCGTCTGGATGGTCTCGGGATTTCAGGCGTTATGTCCGTTGTGACCGTGTCGGTTTATCAAGGTTTTTCGCAATTCATCTGCCGCCGGTCGGCGAGTTGTCGAGTTTGCCAGCGCCGTCAATCAAAGTGTGCGTCACCAGTTCGGACAAACATCGCTTTACGGATCGCTTGGACGTAGTGCATGAACGAAGCAACACTCGTAGAAGCTTTCCGCGGGATCCCGCGGCGCGATTCGGTTCGCGTGGGAGTTCAAGTAGGCAAGCTGCGCAAGGTTTGCCTGGGGGACCAGGCGTTGGAAGCCTTTTTTCCCGAGTCGCTAGACATTTTGTTGCGATTGTTCAACGCGTCGGCTGGAGCATTTTGGTTTCGCCCGTTTAACGCCGCTACGTTGTTCCCCGTCTCTCGCGTCGGGTTTGAACAGTTGGCGCTGTCGAACTCCTGTCTGTCGGATTGTGAGCAGATGGTTCGCGGTGCCTGGCAATCGCTGGGGCCGCAGGTCCGTCCGATCGATCGGCCGTTTGTGTCTTTGATCGGTCCGATTCGCGATGGATCGACCGCGATCGGGGCGTTGCAGTTGGTTGCGGAGTGCGGGGACGAGGATCCGCAACAGCCAAACGTCGCTTATGCGAAGGCCCTGTCGGCCGCTCTGTCGTTGATCCAACCAGCGATCCGGCGTCGCATGCAAGTTGGTGAGACGTCGATTCGCGAAGCGACCGACCGTTTGGCTCAGCTAGCGGATCAATTGACCGGGCTGCAGCGATCGATGCGGCATGCGATCGATCAGACCCTGGGGCAGTTGCGCGGTGCTTCGTTTGGATCGTTGACGGCCAATCAGCGATTTACTCGTGTGATCCAAGACCTGCTCGAAACGCACGGGCTCCGCGTGGTTTGTCCGGAGTGTGGTGCCGCAGCGATTCTCCGCTGTTCCAAGAATCCTCGCGCTCGCGATGGAGTGTTTGTCTTCGACCATAGCCTGGCAGGCCGACGGACGTTTCACGGTGGATACACCACGCTGCCGGTGCTTCAGGTTGTCAGTAAACCGCCGCGGCGCGGTAAAGCGATACGTTGATCGGCTTTGGTCTACGCGGAACTGAGGCCCGAGCGAACGTCGTCGGAGCCGGGGCCTCCGTTGAACGAGTCTGAATCGTTCGCCCAGACACACATTTCAAAACAGTCGGCCGCGCCGACCATCGTTGCAAAGGCAACGTCGGCGGCGTCGCGACCGGTGCCGATGCGAACGAATCCGCCAACGGGTGCCATCCGCGTGGCATCGAACAGAAACCAACGGCCATCCAAATACGCCTCGAAGAATCCGTGGAAGTCGGGTGGTTGGAGGTGGACGGCATAGCCGGCGACGTACCTTGCGGGAATCCCCATCGCGCGGCAAAGGCTGATCGCAACGTGGGCGTAATCGCGGCAAACTCCAGTCCGCTGCAGCAGGACGTCGCAAGCCGTCGTCGTTGGTCCGGTGCTTCCGGGTGTGTAGGTCAGATAGTCGAAGGTCCAGTTACAGATCGCCGTGACGCGCGAGTAGCCGGGCAACAGCGAACCGAACTCTTCCATCGCAAATCGATTCAGTTTGTCCGACTCGCAGTAGCGACTCGGGTTCAAAAAAATTAACACCTCCGGCGGCAGGCTGCTGTAACTCGATTCGTTCACGTTGTTTGAATCGACTGCCGCGGATTGTAATTCGACCTCCGCCTGATACCCGATTTTCAGCTGTCCCGGTTGGCCGATCAGGCGAAACAGCCGGTTTCCGTGGGGGCCAATTTGGCACTGTTCCAGCTGTTGGAATGGGGTGACGTCGATCTGTTCGTTGCGGATCTGTTGGTAGTCGTTCATCGCCGCCGAGATGTTCAACAGAAAGCTGGTCGGGGTGAAAATGTTGTATTGCAGCTGGCAGCCCACAAAAATAATGCTCATTGAATTCGCTTTGTTCTACGATTCGAGGTCAAGCGGGCGCGGATACGGATGTCCGCGGTGCAGCGGTGTTTGGGGGCACCCCCATGTCATTGTGCCCCTGCGCTACCGTGGGGGCAATGATTGGGGCGATGGAATCTGCAAACGCAAACCTTGCTGGGCCCGGTGATTTCCGTTGCGGTCGCAAGGGGAATAGGGTGTCCAGCGATCATCATCCTAGCAAATCGGTGCGGAACAAATGCCGCATAGCAAACCGTGCGATTGTTGGATGGTGCCGGTGCAAAGAGAATCCCATGCAGGTCGTTGCGGCAAGGGAAGCTGTAGAGAGAAGGGCGCAACGTAAAACGCCCAGCGAAGCCGCTGGGCGTTTCGATTGTTGTTGTCGCAAGCCGCGCGGGCTGCGGAGGCTATTCGCCAGCAGTCACGGTTGGAACAACCCAGACCTTCAAGTCGACTTCGACTTCCGAGTGCAGGTGAACCTTAACTGTGTAGAGGCCCAATTCTTTGAGTGGACCTTGGAGGCGAATTTGGTCATCCGCCAACGTGAACCCAACTTCCTTGAGAGCTTCGACGATCTCGTGCTGCCCGACGCTGCCGTACAAGTGACCTTCGTCGTTCGCGTTGGCTTCGATCGTGATCGATTGGGTGGCGATCTGATCGGCGTATTGGCGCAGTTCGCTCAGCTTCTCCAATTCCAGTTGGTGCAGCTTCTCGCGATGCTTTTCGACCATTCGCTTGTGGTGATCGGTTGCGATCGTCGCCATACCTTGGGGCAGCAGATAGTTCATCGCGTATCCGCGACGGACCTCGACGATGTCACCCTGTCGGCCCAAGTGCTCGACGTTGTGGATCAGCAACAGGCGGATGCCGCCGTTTTCGCCCTTAGGGAGACGCTTGTGGGCACGGTGCAGTTTTTTCTCTGTGGTTCTTGGCATTTCAAGTGCTTTCGCAGTGAATCAATCTATGTGAATGAGGAATCCAAGTTCGCTCCTCGAACCTGGGCAGTTTTGTCAAACAAGGCTTCCGCCAGTGGTTCGTTAGAACGGGATGTTGGGATCGCTGAAATCGTCTCCGCCGGACCTTTCGGCGCCGGCCGGGTTGCTGGGGGCAGCAGAATGGTGCGATGGCTCTTGGAAGGCGTGTTCTTCGCCGCCGACATCGCGATGGCTGCCACCGCCTCCGCCCGACCCACCACCGGAACCGAGCATTTGCATCCGGTCGCAGACCACTCGCAACTTGCTCCGTTTCTGTCCTTCGGTTTCCCAGGTATCGAGTTTTAATCGACCTTCGACCAGCACGGGAGATCCCTTGCTCAGATACTCGCTAGCAACTTCTGCCGTGCGTCCCCAGAGAGTCACATCGACGAATGTGGTTTCATCAACCCATTCGCCCGTTTGTGACTTGCGTCGGTCATTAACAGCAAGTCCGATATCGGTAACGGCGGTACCACCTTGGGTGTAACGCAGTTCGACGTCCCGCGTCATATTGCCTAGCAGTATCACACGATTGTAGCTTGCCATGATTGGTCTCGCATTCCGGCTCGAATAAGCTTGGCTTAAGTTGCCGCGACTTCGGTAGCTTCAACGGGTGTCGATTCGTCGTCGCCAGCATCACCGGTGATCGATTCGCCGCGAGCGTGAGCAACCATCGGTTCGACCAGACGCTTGTCCAGTTTCAGCGACATGTGGCGGATGATCGATTCGCTCAATTGGCAAGCGCGGTTCAATTCGGTCAGCTTGGTTCCTTCCATTTCGAAGTAAGCCAACCAATAGGTTCCCTTGAAGTGACCTTCGATCGGGTAGGCGAGCTTTTGCTCTGCCCACAAACGGCTGACAAGAACCTTGCCACCAACCTCTTCGATCATTGTAGCGACGGCTTTGCCGACACCATTTGGATCGCGAGCGTAATGGTTGCTGTCAAGAATGAACAATGTTTCGTAAGTGCTGATGTGGGTGACCACCAAGTTTCTCCTAGGATCTAGCGATATGCGTGTGAGGTTTTTTATTGATTGTCGAGTTCAGTGCCGTTGTAGGCATTCATGCAAAAGGCAACGTCTTGGCTGACAAAATCGTGTGCGGCTTGGGCGGCGCGGTCGGTTGTCCGTTCCACGTCGACCTGTTCGTCGGGGCGAAACTTGCTGAGCACGTAATCGGGGACGTTCCAGCCTGCTGGCGGCGGGCTGATGCCGATTCGCAAACGCGGCACCTGGTCGGTGCCGAGCAAGCGGATGATGTCAGCCAGCCCTTTCTGGCCACCGCTGGAACCTTTTGCTCTGACTCGCAGTTTACCTAGAGCCAAATTAAAGTCATCGCAAATGACCAACACATCGGAGGGATCTATTTTGTAAAAGCCAACCGCTTTGCGGACACTGGTTCCGCTGGCGTTCATGTAAGTGCTCGGGCACAACACAATCGCCTTGGTACCAGCGATTTGACCTTCCGCCAGTTCGCCATCAAATCGATTCTTCGTATCCGAAGCACCGACGAGTTGGGCGAACTTGGCAGCTGCCATGAACCCGATGTTGTGCCTTGTTTGGGCATACCGGATACCGGGGTTTCCCAGTCCGACGATCAACTTCATGGCAATTTTGACAAATCCTACTCGTTATTCGTCTTCTTCTTTCTTCGCACCAATGACTTCTGGTTCCGTGGAGGCTTCTCCCTCTTCGGAATCGCTCGCCTTCTCGGCCGTAGGTGCGTTCATTTGAACGATCACCGTCGTTGCATCGGTAACCAATTCTGCCCCTTCGGGCAACTCGATGTCCGCTGCCGTTTTCGACTGGCCGACATCGAGATCGTTAATGTTCAGTTCGACAAATTCAGGAATCTTGACGGCGGGGACGTTGATTTCCACCGAGTGCAAGATTTCATTCAACGCGCCGTGATGATTCAAGCCGATGGCAACGCCATGCAACTTGATCGGTACGGTCAGCGAAACTTTTTCGGTCAAAGAGACTCGCAAAAGGTCCATGTGCAGGACTTCGATCCCCAATGGATCCCATTGCACATCTTTAACCAATACATGGTCGTTGGCCGCTCCGGCCAATTGGACATGCTTGCTGTGATGGCGAAGCAGCAATTCGACATCTTTGCGAGGCACTGCGAGGTGCTGGTTCTCGCCACCGTGGCCGTACACGACGGCGGGGATGCGGCCGGCATCACGCAGTTTGCGTGTCGCCGCGGTTCCCATGTTCTCGCGAATCTCAACGTTCAATACGTCGGACATTGACTTTTCCTAATGCTATCCCTGTGATTTGGCTCGACATATCGCTAGCGTCTGCGGGCAGAAACCTGCACTGCGACGGCTTTGATGTGATTTAGAATCGGCCAGTATTGCGTCTTTCCTGATTATTGCAAGCCCAACCGTTGATCTTTAGCTATCCAGAACGGGGAATGTGGCTTGCCGATTCGTATTGTGGCCGTTAAACATGATTCGGAATTACCCAGACAAATATTATCAATCGATCCAGAACGGGCGATTGCGAAAAATTTAGGATCTTTGATGGCGAAAAAGCGAGCGCAACCCTTTGAATACGTCGAACCGATCGGTCCGCGTGTGTTGGTCCGCAAGGATGAACCCAAACGCGAAACCAAAGGTGGTATCGCTCTTCCCGACGCAGCCGAAATTCCAACGATCACGGGGCGGATTGTTACGATCAGCGCAATGGTCGAACAAGACGATGAGATGCCGCTGAGGCAATACGACAAGATTCTGTTCCATCCCAAGGATGCGATCCCGGTCGATTTTGAGTCGGACAACCAGTTGTTCGTCGTTCCGGTCGAGGATGTCGTCGCGGTCTTTCGTCGCAAAGACCCCGATCAGGACGTCGGTTGAGCCGGGAATTGCTGATTCGACGCTGTTGTGGCGTCGTTGCAGCGATTTTCGCCCGCCGACGGCGCAATGACTCTTTTTCGGTTGGGGCGTGCGTCGATCGTTTATTGCCGTGGGCCGCCGCCGACGGCGATCCATTGGTGAACGATTTCCTCAACCTCCGATCCGTCGAGCGTCTCGTGAGCTAGCAAGTTGTCGACCACCGTCGCCAACGCCGCCCAGCAGTCGTCTTGGGCGAGGATTCGATAGGCTCGAGCGGTGATTTGCTCCAGATACGCCAAGCGTTTGCGTAGATCGGGGAACCGCGGGGCCGCCGCTTCCCACGCCAGTTCCCAGTCGGATGTCCATTCGGCGATCAATCCGGGATGATACGGGTCGCCCGTGTGGATCATCTCTGCGGCTGGTCCGGCTAAGGCGACCATCGCAAGTTTTTCGGAGAGCTCGCGTGAATCGAACCGCTCCATCGGCCACTGGATCTGAATGTCAGCGTGCCGTTGCGGGCCATCATCCCAGTCGGGATCGATCGTGACGCTAAGGATCCTCGCTCCGGCGATCATCGCCATCAACGCGTGCCCGGCTTCGTGGTAGGCGGAGACTTCACTCATGGGCCGCAGTTTGCACTTATTCGCAGGCCATGGCAACACGCAGTTTTTCGATCGCCCGCATGTAAAGCTTGCTCGACGCTTTTTCGGAAAGCTCGAGATACGAACTCACCTGTTTGTTGCTGAACGCCTGGAAATGACGCAGTTCGATCACCAAGCGATAGCGATAGGGGAGTCGGCTGAGGGCCCCGCCGAGCCGGCTGTTGGCTTCTTTTTTGGCAAAACACTGGCTCGGTGTCGATTGGTCGCTTCCCACGCCCTGTAAGGCAGCGGCATCGTGTTCGCGCCGCGCATCCCGCTTCTTTGCCAACAGATGATGATGGTTGGTTTCAAACGCTTTCATCTTGGCTAGATAGAACAGCCACTGTCGGACCGGCATCGGTTGTTCGTTGAGATAGCGTTCGACGCGCTTGCTGGCATCGATAAACGTGCTTTGCACGATATCCGAAGCGTCGACCCGGCGGCGAATGCGGACATCCAGATGCCTTTCGATCATCTGTTTGATCTCGGGCCTCAGCTCACTGAACATCCGTACGATCGCGATCGTTTCGCGTTCTAACGTTCGATCCGAAAATAGCGGTTTCATCGAATGTCCTTGTGGCTTGTCGAAGAAGAAAAATTCTAAAAATGAATGGCGACAAAGTTCCCCGTTCAACGGACTAACCTTATATCCAGCTTGAACAGGCGTACCGTATGTTCAAGCGAATTCCGGCTCAGCCGAAAATTTTTGAGCCATCGAAGCAATGTTTGCCCCACAAGAATCAATGCGAAGTGAAGAGAGCTGTCTGTTGGAACAACCTCTGCAAACGGCGGAAGGCACGCTGACGCGGCGAAATCGTCGCGGCGGATCGTTTGCCGGCAGTCGAATTGCGGAGTCGATTCCGTTGCCCGAATGCCTCGGTACGCCATGGTGGAAACGCGGTTGCGATATCGTTGGGGCTTCGCTTTTGCTCTGCCTTTTGCTCCCTTTTCTCGTCGCCATTGCATGCTACATCCGGATCGTCTCGAAGGGACCCGCCCTCTTTTTTCAACGCCGCGTCGGTGAGGGGGGCAAACATTTCAACATCATCAAATTCCGCACGATGGATGTTCGCCCCGAAGCGACAGCCGAACACCGAGTCTACGTGGAACGGCTGACCTCGCAAGACGCTCCGATCGAAAAGCCTGATCATACGAACAGGATCATTCCCGGAGGCAACTTCCTGCGACGTAATTCGATCGACGAATTCCCCCAGTTATTGAACGTCCTGATGGGGACGATGAGCTTGGTCGGCCCGCGCCCCGACCTGCTGGAAATCGAAGACTACCAACCCTGGCAACTGCGACGATTCGAAGTCCTGCCGGGGATGACGGGGCTTTGGCAGGTGAGCGGAAAAAACCGGCTGACGTTCCGTGAGATGATTCAATTGGACATCCAATACGTCGAAGCGCGTTCGTTTGCGTTGGATCTGCGAATCCTCTTAAAGACCTTTTCGGTCGTCGTCCAGCAGGACAACGATTGATCTAGGGCTGCCCGCGTGTGTGCGCCCACTGTTTGACTGCCTGAACTGAATAAACACCAAGAGCTTACTTCTATGATTCGTGTTGGTATCGTTGGCCTCGGCTATTGGGGGCCAAATCTGGTCCGTTGTTTCTCGGACATCGAAGGGGCCAAAGTGACGGCCGTCTGCGACCAAAGTCGCGACAACTTGTGCCGCATCACCGATCACTTCCGCGGCGTCACCCCGTTTGAGAGCTTCCAAGAGATGCTCGATCGCGATGTGATCGATGCCGTCGTGATCGCGACCCCCACGGCAACTCACTTTCGATTGGCCAGCGACGCCCTCAAGCACGGCTTGCACGTATTTGTCGAGAAGCCGTTGGCGAAGACCTCCGAAGAGTGTCGCAAGTTGATCGATCTGGCTGAACAACACAACCGCACGCTGTTTGTTGGGCATGTCTTCCTGCACAGCGCCCCGGTCATGAAGCTCCGCGAAATCATCGCCTCTGGCGAACTGGGGAACATCAATTACATCAGCAGCCGCCGGTTGAACCTGGGCCCCGTCCGCACCGACGTCAGCGCCCTGTACGACCTCGCGCCGCACGATATTTCGATGATGCTGTACCTGTTGGATCAGCAACCCGAAACCGTCACCTGCAGCGGATTCGATCGGCTCAACCCGGGGATTCACGACGTTTGCAATGTCTCGATGAAGTTCGCTGGCAATCGAATGGGAATGATCCACGTCAGCTGGTTGGACCCGCGCAAGGAGCGTGTCTTGACTGTCGTTGGCGACAAAAAGATGGCGATCTACGACGACCTGGAACAGGAGAAGATCAAGATCTTCGATAAGGGAATCGATGCGCCGCCGCCGGCCAGTGGTGACTTCGCCGATTTCCAGATGTCCTACCGCTACGGCGGCAGTTACAGCCCGTTTGTTCAAGAACGCGAACCGCTGAAAGCCGAGTGCGCCGATTTCATTCGTTGCATCGTCGACGACGCGGTGCCACTGACCGATGGCGTCAACGGCTTGCAAGTCGTCGAGGTTCTCGAAGCGGCTCACCATTCGTTGCATCAGGGGGGCCAACCGGTCGATCTGGTCGCTGCCCGCTCGCTTGCGACTTCTTAATCGACGATCTTGGTGTTGTATCGACTCCTCCTAACTTCATCGGAAAAGTGATCTCATGCACCACGCCACTGCAATCGTTGAAACCGACACCATCGGCCCTGAAACCAATGTTTGGGCCTATGCCCATGTGATGCCCGGCGCTATCGTCGGAAACCGAGTTAACATCGGTGATCATGCGTTCGTCGAAGGGGGCGCGGTTATTGGTGACAACGTCACGCTTAAGAACAGCGTTTGTGTCTGGGAAGGGATCACAATCGAAGACGATTGTTTTATCGGCCCAGCGGTCACGTTCACCAACGATCGCAACCCTCGCTCGCCACGCATGGACGCCGCCGCCGCGCGTTACGCCCAAGGGAAGTCGTGGTTGGTCAAGACCGTTGTCCGCCGCGGTTGTTCGATTGGCGCGGCGTCGACGATTTGCCCCGGATTGGACCTGGGAACCTTTGCGATGATCGCCGCTGGCAGCGTGGTCACTCGCGATGTTCCCGCGTTTGCGTTGGTGATGGGATCGCCCGCCCGACGCGTCGCCGATGTCTGCAGTTGCGGTCAGCGCTTGCCTGGCAAGTTCGACGATTGCGATTGCGAAGCCTGTGGCGAAACGGCAACCCAACGCGTCCAACGCGGCTTCAAATAGTACCGACAGTTGGCTGGTCCAAACCAACAGCAACCAAATCCATTCCTCGTCTCCAAGATGCACACAACAACATGATCCGCCAACTCGATACCGATCTCGAAATCAGCTCGATCCCGCTCGTCGATCTGGCCACCCAATCGCGTCAGATCAAAGAAGACGTTTTGCGGCGGATGTCCGACGTGATCGATTCGGCTCGCTACATTCTCGGACAAGAGGTCCAGGAGTTCGAAGAGCAATTCGCCGCCTATTGCGGTGTCGATCATTGCGTCGGTTTGGCTAATGGAACCGATGCCCTGCACATGGCGCTGCGAGCTCTCGACGTCGGCGAAGGTGACGAAGTCATCACCGCCGGCAATTCGTTTGCCGCGACAGCGTTTGCCATCGCCTACTCCGGCGCTCAAGCGGTTTTTGTCGACATCGATCCGGTCGACTTCAACATCGATCCCAATCGGATCGAAGCCGCGATCACGCCGCGGACCAAAGCGATCATCCCCGTCCATTTGTACGGCCAGCCGGCGCAGATGGCTGCGATTCGCGAGATCGCCGACCGGCATGGCTTAAAAATCATCGAAGACGCCGCCCAGGCGCATGGTGCCGAGAGCAACGGTCAACGCTGCGGATCGTTTGGCGACATCGGATGTTTCAGTTTTTATCCCGGCAAAAATCTGGGAGCCTTCGGCGACGCGGGGGCGGCGGTCACCAACGACCCCGAGTTGGCAGAGCGTCTGCGGTTGCTGCGAAACTACGGCCAAAAGGTCAAGAATCGCCACGATTGCTTGGGTTACAACTGCCGCATGGACACGTTGCAGGCCTGCGTGTTGCTGTCGAAAATGCAGCATATCGAGGACTGGACCAACAGCCGCCGGCAGGTTGCGGCTTGGTACGGCGAAGCCCTTGCTAGCACCGATCTGCAGTTGCCGGTCGAGCGCGACGACGCTCGGCACGTCTACCATCTGTACGTCGTTCGGCATCCGCAACGCGACGCGATCATCGAGTCGTTGGCGGCGAAGAAGATCTTCTGCGGAGTCCACTATCCGCATCCGCTGGCGACTGCGACGCCGTTCCAGGATGCCAAATCGTTCCCGGAAGGTTTGCCTGTTTGCACAAGTGCGGCCTCCGCGATTTTGTCGTTGCCGATGTATCCGGAGATGACACAACAGCATGTGGCGGTGGTCGCCAAGGCTTTGGTTGAGTTTGGGTGCTAAACCGGGGACCAACGAATGACTTCAAAGAACCAACGTAACCTGAGCCACGATCCGGCTGTCTTTTTCTCGCACCGCGCGTCGGGAATCGATCAATCGACAGTGATCATGGCGCGTGCCAGCCACGATTCGATCACCGAATCGGCGGCCCATCATGGCGATGGCCGTCACGCCGCCAGTCTGCGTTCGTGTTTGGAGTTGCCGTTTGTCTACAAGCGATTGATCATCGGTTGCCTTGCGGTTGCGATCCTCTTGGGCTGGGCAGCGCTGCTTGTCTGGCCGCGGAAGTATGAATCCGAAGCCAAGTTGATGTTACGGGTCGGCCGCGAGAGCGTTTCGCTGGACCCGACGGCAACGACCAGCCAGACGCTGATGTTGCAGAAGACGCAAGAGGAAGAAGTCGTTTCAGCGCTGGAAATGTTGGGCAGCCGTCAGATCGCCGAAGGCGTGGTCGATGAGCTCGGCGAGTCTTCGATCCTCAATGGCAGCCTGCCCAGCGAAGGCGGCGAGCCGGCCGGTCTAACCGTTGTCGATCGCGTCAAAGGTTTGGTGAGTGGTGCGATCGATCTGGTCGCGACGACGTCCGGTCTTCGCGACGAAATCTCCAACCACGAAGTTGCGGTTCGCCGCGTCCAAGGGGCCGTCGAAATCAAGGCTCAAAAGAAGTCGAACGTGATCTCGGTGCAAGCCTCTGCCAAGACGCCCGAGATGGCTCAAGCATTGGTTCAACAAACCTGCGATACCTATCTGAAACAACATCTACTGAATTCGCAAACCGCCGGATCGCATGACTTCTTCGTGCAACAAGTCGATGCCGCGGAAGCTCATTTGAATGCGTTGACCGATCGCAAATCGGACTACATGAAAAAGCGTGGCATCGTTTCGGTTGAAGCGAACCGTGCGTTGTTGCAAGAACAATTGGCGACCTGCGAACGCGAGCTGCTGATGGCCACTGGTTCGCTGGAACAGGTGAACGCCGAAATGGCCGATCTTCGCCGCAAGATCGCTGACACCGACGAAGAGATCATCGCCGAACGTAAGGAAGGTTCCGATAGCACCTGGAGCGGCATGCGTCAGCAGGTCTACGAACTGGAACTGCAAGAGAAAAGCCTGGCGGCCAAATACACGCCGCAGCATCGGCGGTTGATCGAAACTCGCGAACAATTGGACGGGGCGCGGATGATCATGGCGAAGCTGCGCAGCGAACGAGTCGACCACAGCATGACTCCCAACCCGATGAAGCGTCGTATGGAAGACGATCTGCAGCGGTCGCAAACTCAGGTCGTCGGATTGCAGAGCGTCGTGCTGGAGAAAGAACGCCAGCGGGTCCAGTTGGCGCAACAGGTTCGCGAACTGCACGACTGGGAAATCGAACTGACACAAATGGATCGCGACATCGAATCCTCCGCCGCCAGCCTGAAGAAGCTGGTCGAAAAACTGGAGGAGGCTCGCGTGATCGAAGAACTGCGCAACCAACAGATCTCCAACGTGAGCGTCTTTCAGCCGGCGACGTTTGTCGAACGTCCCGCCAGCCCCAACAAACGGATCCTCGCCGCGGGCTTTGTGATGTTGGGATTGTGCAGCGGGGTGGGACTGGCGTTCCTGCGTGAAATCGGCAGCGACACGATGCGGACCGCCGAACATGTCGAATCGAGCTTGCGATATCCCGTGCTGACAAAAATCCCGCACCAACCGCGATTGGAACTGGGCAATTCGATCCGCCGACTCGACGATGCAGGCGATATCCGCACGCGTTGTCGATCGATCATCGGGGACCTGATGCTCTCGCGTGCGCAACCGATTGGTGAGCCGCCGCGAGGTCGATCGCTGGGCGTGATCGGGATCGAGCCAGGTTGTGGAGCGAGCACGTTGGCCGCGGCGTTGGCGATGGTCAGCAGCGACGACTGCGGACTGAAAACAATATTGATCGATGCCGATGGACGAACCCGTTCGGTTTCGAAGGCCTTCGGTTTGCAGAACGCTCCCGGGCTGTTGGAGCTCTCTGCGGGGGACGCCGCCGTCGAACAGTGCGTCCAGCAACTGTCCGACAGCAAGCTGGCGCTGTTGCCTTACGCATCGCCGTCGGCAAACGCATCGGACGCGGATTCCGTCGATCGCCACGATCCGCGACAGACGATCGAAGCGTTCCAACAAGCCAACGATCTTGTGATCATCGACTTCCCGCCAGCGTCGCTCCCCGACCAAGCCTTGTCGCTCGCCCAGACGTTGGATTACGTCGTGGTCGTGGTCGAATCGGAAAAGACCAAAGTTGCCCAAGCCCAGCGGTTCTTGAATCGCTTTGCCGGTAGCGATACCGAAGTGATTGGTATCGTTCTCAACAAGACGCGGAACTATGCTCCGGCGATGTTCTCGGGCGCGTAACCCTATCTGCGATGAAGTCGATTCGGGCTTCCGCCAAACTTATCAACCGACGCTTCGGCGGATCTAGCGATTCATGTCTCTTGCACTCAACTCATCCGCAACCGCACGGCGACCATCGTTCGACCGCTTGCTGATGTTTTGGGTTCCCGTGATCGTGCTGGCGGTGCTGGTGATCCGCAACGATGCTCGCATGGCGTACGCTCAATCGGCCAACGGTGCCGCGGTCGAAGCGGCTGATCTGGCGGAAAACGCCGGCACCGGAACACGCGAACGCCAGTTGTTGTTCCTCGCCTTGGGAGCGACCGGCGGGATGTTGTTGTGGCGCGATCAAAGGACCAACCGACGGCCGATCTATTGGCCGATCATGCTGCTGTTGGGGCTGTTGTTCGCCTACGGTTGCTGTTCGGTCGTCTGGTCCGATTCGCCCTTCTTAACCGTCAAACGGATGATCGTGTTGGGCTGTCTTGCGCTCGGCGCGGTTGGAATCGGCAAGGTCTGGAGCACCCGCGATTTCTGTCTGGCTCTGATCGGTTGGACGCTGTTGTTTGTCGTGCTCAGCGTCGCCGCCGAACTCGCCAACGGCGTCTTCTTGCGAGGCGGAGACTACCGATTTTCAGGAGTCTTTCATCCGAACAAACAGGTCTTCTTCTGTGCGTTTCTGTTCCTGTGCAGTTCATGCATGTATCAAAGCGAACGGAAGCGGGTCTATCTGGCGATCGCGATCTTCGCTCTGATCGCGGTCATATTAACGAAGTCGCGAACCGGTACCGCCGCCTGCCTGTTGGCGGGAGCTTGGTTGTGGTGGAGCTATCTGCCGCGGAACTGGATCGTCAACCTGGCTGTCGCCGGATCGATCTTGTTCAGCATCGGACTGATCGGGCTCGGGGCGAGTGGCGAAGAGGTCTCGTTGCTTTCGGCGGCGCGGATGGGACGCGAGGATGAACTCTCCGATCCGACCAAGTTGACAGGCCGATTGCCGATTTGGACCGAGACCCTTTCCGCCTTCATCAACCAGCCGTTGTTAGGCTTTGGATACGGCGCGTTTTGGTCGCCTGAGCGGATTCGATATTTCGAATCGCAGAACGGTTGGGCGTTCAGCCATGCCCATTCGATCTACATCGAATCGGCAGTCAATTGGGGACTGTTGGGCGTCTTTATCATGCTGATGATCGTTGTCGCCACGGTGCGACGCGCGAAATACCTGCTGCGAACCCACGAACGGATGGCCGGTCGTTGGATGATCGCGCTTTTGATCCTCGCCGCGATCGCGGGGCTCGCCGAATCGGCGTTTGTCGCCGACGGATTTGAAGCGATCGTGTTGTGTGCCAGTATTGGATTGGTCGCCTGCCATGGTCCAGTTCCTCCCGCCAGGGGAATGCGATGACAACGATGGGCAAGATCCGCCGCAATGCGGTCGCAATTTTCACGGGCGATCTGGTCAACAAGGCGAGCACGTTTGCTGTCTATGCGATGCTGTCGCGGTACACCAGTCTCGAGTCCTTCGGGCTGCTGCAGTTCGGCTTGCTGGTCCTGTATACCTTTAATGTCTTCGCCGCCGCGGGGCTGCCAACTCTGCTGACCCGCCGCGTCGCGCGGCACGCCAATCGGTCGCGGCATCTGCTGTACCATGGCTACGCCGGCGCCCTGGCCTCTTCGCTTCTGGCGATGCTGGGAATGATCCTGTTTGCCTTTGTGATGCGGTACGACGCCGAGATGCGGTGGGTGCTGTGTCTGCTGTCGATCGCGATCGTTCCCTATGCGTTGACCTTGGTCGCCGAAGCGGTGATCCGCGGCCGCGAGCGGATGCATTTGATCGCCCTGGCGAATCTGCCCGGCAACGCTTTGCTAGTCGGCGGCGCGTTTGCGGTGCTGTCGCAGGGCTACAGCATCTATTGGTTGGCCGCCGTGGTGATCACCGCTCGAACCGCGACGTTTCTGCTGACACATGCGATGGCGTCGTACTGCTGTCAGCATTCGCTGGCGGTCCCTGGCGTCGGGTTCCGCGTCGGCATGAAACAACTGAAACACTCGCTTGTCTTTTTCGGCAACGACGGCGTCAACGCGATCTGGTCGGCGCTGGACCAAGTGATGCTGTCGAAGTTTGCCAGCGAGCGAGAGATCGGTCTGCTCGGTTCTTCGTATCAAATCCTGCAACCGATTCTGATGGTCTACCGTGCCGTTGGGACCAGTGCGTTCCCGACCTTGTGCTACACCGCGTCGCGCGATGCGATTGCCGAGATGGTTCAGTCGCTGATCGGGTTGCTGTGGCGATTGAGTACGCCGGCGGCGATCGGGCTGTTCCTGTTGGCCGACGAAATCCTCGTGTTTGCGTACGGCAATGAAGAGTTCCGCGCCGCCGCGGTCGTGATCCGAATCCTTGTCTTCACGCTCTTCCTGGATCCGGTGACTCCGTTGTTGGGTCACGCGTTGTGGGCGACTAAAAACGAGGCAGTGGTGCTGCGGATCGTGTTGGTCAACCTGATGGCGAACGTTGTCGTCGGATGCCTGTTGATCAGCCAATTTGGTTTGATCGGAGCCGCGGTGACTTACGTGAGCATCAATTTCTTCAACGTTTTACAACACAAATACTACTTCCGTCGCGAGATCGCTCCATTGGCCTTGGGCCGAGAATGGCTGCGTGGTCTCCCCGCGACCCTCTGCCTGTTGGCGGTCGTTGCCTGTTTTGTGCAATGGGATGCGGTGCGTGCTGGACAGCACCACTGGATCAGCCTCGGGCAGGCAATCATCGCGCTGACTCTGGGAATGATCGTCTACGTGCCGCTTGCCTTTCCCGGGCTGTGTTCGCACGGCGTTCGCATGGTGACTGGAAAATTGGAAAAGGCATAAGATGCGAATCGCTTGGATATCATACGGGTTCGAAGAGCTGTGCGTGCAGAACGTCAATGCGCTCGCCGAAGAGCACGAGGTGCTGTTGGTGATGCCGCACCCGCAGCCAGGGGAAACGCAATACGCGATCTCCGACCGTGTGCAGCACTTCGGTTTTGACGAGCCACGGTTGCGTCAGCCGCTGCGGCAGCTGAGCTGTGTCGCGGCGATCCGTCGCCAGATCGATGCCTTCAAACCGGACGTGGTCCATTTCCAACAGGGACACATGTGGTTCAACACTGCCTTGCGATCGCTGAAACGCTATCCGTTGGTGGCGACGATCCACGACCCGCGGCACCACGCCGGCGACATGTCGTCGCGGAAGACGCCGCAGTGGGTGATGGATTACGGATTTCGCAAAGCCGATCATGTGATCGTGCATGGGGAGGCGTTGGCCGCTCAAGTGCAGCAGTTATTCGGTTTCGCCAGCGATCGCGTGCACGTCGTCGCTCATGTCGCGATGGGCCAAGTTGAAGGCGCGACCGACGTCGCCGAAGAGCCTCACAATGTGTTGTTCTTCGGGAGGATCTGGGACTACAAGGGCTTGGAATATCTGATTGCGGCCGAGCCGATGATCGCCGCAGAAGTCCCCGATGCGAAGATCGTAATCGCGGGGCGAGGCGACGATTTTTCGCGGTACCAGAAACTGATCGGTGATTCGCCGCGGTTCGAGATCCACAACCGATGGATCAGCGATCAGCAGCGGGCTGAATTTTTTCAACGCGCCGCCATCGTGGTTCTCCCTTATACCGAAGCGACGCAAAGTGGAGTCGTCCCGGTCGCGCAGATGTATGCCAAACCGGTCGTCGCCACGCGCGTTGGCGCGTTGGCCGAATGCGTGCTCGATCGGCAGACCGGTTTGCTCGTCCCGCCACGCGATCCGCAAGCCTTGGCGGCGGCGATCATTCAACTGTTAAAAGACCCTGCCCAACGGCGGGCCTTGGGAGATGCTGGATTCGATCGCTTGCAAGCCGAAGCCTCGCCCGCGGTTGTCGCGCGGCAGACGGTTGCGGTTTATGAGCAAGCGATCGTCGATCGGCAGCGCGGATCCAAACCTTCGCCGGCGCAAGCGTCCGCAGCGCAGCCAACGCAAACTTTAGGGAGCCCCAGTCATGTCAACCAATAGTGCGATGCATCTGGGAGTCGTGGCGTCGGTCAAACACGGCTTCGAACACTTCGTCCATCGCGAGCTTTCGTTTTTCGAGAGCCGCGGCGCGAAGATCAGCGTCTATCCGACGAAGTTCCAAGCCGGATTGTACGGACCACGCCCGACCTGGAACGTCTATCGATGGGGGCTGATCTCGCTGATGTTTGCGAATCTGGGCACGCTGCTATCGCGGCCGGCCAGCTACCTGCGACTGCTTGCCGAAGCGATCCGTCATCGCGCTGTCGTCGACTTTGTCCTAGCGGTCTATTTCGCTGGCAAGATGCGCGACGTCGATCTGATCTACGCCACTTTCGGCGACCGCAAGTTGTTCATCGCCTACTTCTGCAAACAACTGCTCAACAAGCCGCTGATCTGCACGATCCACGCCTACGAGATCTACGAGAATCCAAACCCGGCGATGTTCGCTCGCGCGGTTGCCGCGTGCGACCAGATCACGACGGTGACCAATTACAACCGCGAGCAGCTGAAGTCGCGATACGGCATCGATCCACAGCGGATCGAGGTCGTGCGACTCTCGATCGATCTGCAGACCTACCGACCGGAGCGGAAGTTTGTCGTCTTGATCGTCGGCTACTTCGCTCAGAAAAAAGGGCACCGCATCCTGTTGGAAGCGCTTCGCAAAATCGACAACTCCGAATTCGAACTCTGGGTCGTCGGCACCGGTCGCGATTCGGCCGACTCGGTCGACGTCAAAGCCCTCGCCGCGGAGATGGGACTGGAATCGCAGGTCGCGTTTTTCAACGGCCTCTCGGGGACCGCACTGCGGGCTGTCTACCACGCTTGCGACGTCTTCTGCCTGCCCAGTCATCACGACGACCACGGCGGGGCGGAAGGTTTTCCGACGGTGATCATCGAAGCGATGGCGTGCGGGAAACCGGTGATCAGCACGCGGCACGTCGAGATTCCGGCGATCGTCGAACAGATCCTGGTCGACGAAAAAGATGTCGATGGCCTGGCGGACGCCTTATTGCAAACGTATCGTTCCGCAGAGCTGCGAGAACAGATGGGAGAACGAAATCGTGAACTTGCTGCGGAACATTTCTCGCATTCGAATGTTAAAAGAACCGAAGCGATGATGCGCGCCGCCTGCGGTCTGCCGCCGCTGGTCGAACCGGAAGCGAGTCCGGTCGAGATGCAACATGAGTCATTGACAACGTGAATAGCCCGATGAAATCCAAGCCCTACCGGATCTTGATGCTGCTCGAAAACGAGAGCGTTCCGGACGACTGCCGCGTGCTGCTGGAAGCCGAAGCGCTGATCGATGCCGGATATGCGGTGACGATCATCTGCCCAACAGGTGGGGTGACGAAGAAGGTCGACCGCATCGGAGAGATCCGCGTCTACCGGTATCCCCAAATGTGGGAGATCGGGGGCGTGCTGGGGTATCTTTTGGAGTACGGTTACAGCCTGGTCGCCGCTTTTGTCCTTTCATGGTTTGTCCTGCTGAGGCATGGTTTCGACGCAGTCCATGTGCACACACCCCCCGATCTAATGGGGTTGGTCGCGATCTTTTTTAAGTTGTTGGGAAAGCGGTTTGTCTTCGATCATCACGATCTGTCGCCGGAGCTGTATCTGGCGCAGAAACCGGGGCGCAGCGAGGGGACCGTTTATCGGGCGTTGCGATTTTTTGAGCGACTGTCGTGTCGCAAAGCCGATCGTTTGATCGCCACCAACGATACGCAGCGCTCGATACAAATCGACCGCTGCGGAGCCGATCCCGAGGACTGTTACATCGTTCGCAACGGCCCCAACGCCTTGTTTTTGAGCGACGTTCAACCGCTCGAATCGATCCGCACGCCGGGCTGTCTCACGATTGGATATGTCGGCGTGATCGGAGTCCAAGATGGCGTCGATTTTATGGTTCGGGCGTTGCACGAAGTGAAGACGAAGCACGGCCGCGACGACTTTCGCGGCGTGATCGTTGGCAGCGGACCGGCGATCGCCGACCTCAAGCGTCTGGCCGCCAAGCTCGATCTGGCGGACAAGATCCTGTTCACGGGAATGATTCCGTTTGCCACCGTCCCGTCGCACATCGCCGCGTTTGACATCTGCCTGACTCCCGATCCCAGCAACGCCTACAACGACAGTTGCACGACGATCAAGACGATGGAATACATGGCGCTGCGAAAGCCGACAGTCTGTTTCCGCACACGCGAGAATCAAATCACCGCCGGCGACGCGGCGGTCTACGCTGACAACAACGACATCCCCGCGTATGCCGATGCGATCGTGCAATTGATGGACGACCCGGCGCTTCGCAAATCGATGGGCCAAACCGCTCGGCAACGGATCGACAACGGTCTGACCTGGCAACATCAAGCTGTTCGCCTGATCGAACTCTACGACAACCTGTTCGATGTCGTTCGCGAACCGAGTGGCTGTGATCCTGCGGCTGCCGTCGCAAGTTTGCCTTAAACCAACGGTTGTCGCCGATTGGCTGTGCCGTGGACAATCACTCTTCGTTGCGATATTCCACTGGCACGTCGCCGGGATCGCCTTCGTGAGGCAAGCCGTGCTCTTCATCCAACCAGCGGCCAAGGTCGACCAATTGGCAGCGTTCGCAGCAGAACGGCGGCGTTTCGGTTTCGTCCATCACAAACCGAGTTTGGCAGGTGGGACAGCTGACCCATTGGGGCGTTTCAGGTGTCATTGCGGGAATCCTCCAAGCGCGTGCAGCAGGGACTGGATGTCTTCGTGAACGCGCGACGTCGCCCGAACGACCATCACGCGGTGCATGCCATAATAATGAACGGCTCCCGGCCCACCTTGAGCGCTCCAAAAATCGGGAGATACCGTCCGCGTGATCAGTTCGATCAACAGAAATCCATTATCGGGACCGGGAGCAAATCCGCCACCGGGCAGACGCGTTTGCTGGCCGTCTGCCGAACCTTCGCCGGGCGAATTCACCGCGGAAGACGGCAGCTCTTCCGGTGTCAGACGCTTCCCCGCCGCAGCCCGCTCGTCCAGCAGCCGCTCCAACTGCTGCAGTTGCTGATCGAAACCGGCCGGTTTTTCGATCCCATTCCTTTTTAGAGCAACTTGAATATCGTAGCGCACGTCCAACAGTCGCCGGCGGGCCCGCGTCGCCAGCCCTTGCAGGACTTCGCTGGTCGGATAGCGTTCGTCGCTCCGCATCGCCGCACACATTTCGCACAGCTGGATCACCGCCGCCGAATGCGCCGCCGTCTCGCGAGTTGTCGCTTCGCGTTTGAGCGCACTGCGCAACTCGAGCGTCCATTTCGACAGGTTCGGCCCCGCATTGGGATCCTCGCCGGCAGAGGCTATCGACGCCCAGGCCGCCACGACAATTGCAATCGCAGCGTTGCATCGACGCGATTTTACGGTAATCATAGTTCCAATCCTTTCCTCGATGCCCCTTTCCATCCTATCGGATCCAGCCCGTCCTGGGACGTTGTCGCCATTGTTTGCCAGTGGCCGCCTCGAACTTTTTTGCTCCCGTTCCAAACGCTTCCCAGTCAAACATTAAGACTACCCGCGGAGTCTCTTCCTCTCCGATGCACAACCATCAACTATGTCGAATGTCGATCCACTCGCTGGACGACACCGATCGTCTGGGGCGAATGCTCGCCCAGCGGTTGCCCGACCGCGCCACGATCGGCTTGGTCGGGACCTTGGGTGCCGGCAAAACGCGTTTAGTGCAGAGCGTCGCCGCGGCGATCGGCGTCCCCGAGGGAACGGCGACCAGCCCGACGTTTACGCTGATCCAGCCCTACCACGCGGCGAACCGGCGGCTCTACCACGTCGACGCCTACCGAGTGAACGATCTCGACGAGTTTCTGGAACTGGGGATCGAAGAGTTGATGGAGGAACCGGGAGCTTGGGTCTTCGTCGAATGGGGCGATCGCGTGGCCGATGTTTTTCCAGACGAGACGCTGTGGTTGCGGATCGAAGTCGCCAGCCCGACGCAGCGCGAGGTGACCTTCTTCGGCGATCCCGCGGTTTGGGAGTCGCTGTTTTCGAACAGCCTTTAACGCCTCAAAGCTTCGCGGCGAGAGTCGCTTCTATTTCATACCGACACAGACGACGCTGCCGCTGGCGCTGCGACAGTAGATCGAACCATTGGCCAGCACCGGCACCGTCCAACACTTGCCCTGGAGCACCTTCAGTTCGGTCAGCGGTTCAAAACCTGTGGTCGATGCACTGCCGAGCAACAATTGCCCCTCGGTCGTTAGCACGATCAAGTGTTCGCGCGTCGCAGTGATCGCTCCGGGGCGAATCGAATCGTCGGCCCAGTGGACTTCGCCACTGGCCCAGTCGATGCATTTGAGCGTTGGCTCCGCCTCCAGATCGCCGTCGACACCATACAACGCGTCGCAGATCCGGACACAGCCATTCATCTGATTTTGCATCAGTTTGTGTTTCCAGACGATCTCTGGATCGTCGTCGGTCAATCGCAGCAGCGCACATCCGCGGTTGTAGCCCGAACAGAGGAAGCTGTGCCCGTCGTGAACGATCGGATCGGCCGCGTTGCAACCAAAGCTGGTCAGCCACCGCTGTTGCCAGATCGCTTCTCCAGTCGCCACATCGACGGCCGAAAAGCTGCGTCCCGAAGGGAACATCGCCAGAGTCTTGCCCTGCCAGTCGAAAATCACGGGCGAAGCGTAACCCGCCTCTTTGTCCCCCGATTGCCAAACCAATTTGCCGTCGGCGAGGTCGACCGCGACACCTGCTTCGCCGACGGTCAGCAGCAACCGATCGCCAAACACTTGCGGCGAGCCTCCGAAACCCCAGCCGGGGATTCGGATATTCGTAGCGTCGACGATCTGCTTCTGCCAGACGACTTTGCCGGTCGCCAAGTCCAAGCAGAAAAGATCTCCCTGACGCGCCAAAACGTAGACTCTCCCTTCGTGGACGGTCGGCGTCGACGTGGGGCCTCCTTCGAAGTCGCGATCATCCAAAGGTGCATCATAAGAATACCGCCAGTTCAACTCTCCCGACTCGGCGTCGAAGCAGAATAGCGTGTCGACCGATTCGGAATTGCCGATCGTCAAAGCGTTGCCATCGGCGACGACGAAGGACGAGAACCCCGTCCCCACCTCGCCGCGCCAACGCACTTGCAGCCCGTCAGCAACTAGCTTTTCCGCGGGCAACGATTCGTGGGAAACGCCGTCGCGGTGAGGCCCTCGCCAGGCCAGCCAATCATCTGCTGCGGCGTCGACCAGACAGAACGGCACCCACAGCAGCGATGCCAGCAACAAGCGAGGGACACGTCGACCGCCGGCCAGGAAACCGGAGCGTTGGTTAGTTTTAGAAAAGCAAATTTTCATCGATGGCGTTGGGAAGGCTGCGAGAATCGGAGGGGCCAAAATTTTCAGTCGGAGGGCTGTGAAGATCGTCAGACCATGATAATCGCTGCCGCTAGCCCGACTGCCCGAGAATCGGATATCGATTAGAATGGTTGGCGGCTGCCCCCGCGGTGGCGATTCATTTCAGCATATCAGAACAGGTTGATTTTTTGTGACTATTCAACGCAATCCAACCCGCCGCGTGCAAATCGGCAGCGTCGTTGTGGGCGACGGCAACCGGATCGCTGTTCAAAGCATGACGGCCACGAAAACGCAGAACGTCGAAGCGACGGCCGCTCAGGCAAACGCATTGCACGCCGCGGGAGCGGATGTTGTGCGAATCGCCGTCGATAGCGAAAAAGATGTCGCCGCGCTGGCGGAGATCCGCAAGCTAACCAAAGCGAATTTGGCCGTCGACCTGCAGGAGAACTTCCGCCTGGCCGAACTCGTCGCCCCCCATGTCGACAAGATCCGCTACAACCCTGGGCATCTCTACCACCACCAAAAGGACAGGCCTTGGCAGGAGAAGGTGGAGTTCATCATCAATCAGGCCAAACGCCACGATTGTGCGATTCGGATCGGTGTCAATTGTGGCAGCGTCGACCCGGAGAAGGCGAACAAATACGATCCCGAGGATTCGATCACGCCGATGCTCGAGAGCGCTTGGGAGCACTGCGAATTCGTAGATTCGTTGGGCTTCGATCGCTACGTCGTTTCGCTCAAGGACAGCGATCCCGATAAGGTCGTCGAGGTGAACCGGCGGTTTGCGGAAAAACGCCCCGACGTGCCGCTGCATCTGGGAGTGACCGAAGCGGGCATGCCCCCCGACGGAATCATCAAGACGCGGATCGCGTTTGAACAATTGATCGGCCACGGGATTGGCGACACCGTTCGCGTTTCGTTGACAGTTCCCAACGATCGCAAGCATGAAGAGATCGAAGCGGGCCGCGGAATCGTCGACGACATCGCGTCGGGACGCGTTCGCAGCGTCGTCGTTTTCGATCGCAATTCGTTGAACATCATCAGCTGTCCCAGCTGCTCGCGAGTCGAAAACGAAGCATTCGTCGATCTAGCCGCTAAGGTCAAAGAGATGACGGCGTACGCCAAAGAACACGCGATCACGATCGCCGTGATGGGCTGCCGCGTAAACGGGCCGGGCGAGACCGACGACGCCGACTTGGGACTTTGGTGCGGTCCGAATCACGTCAATCTGAAACGGGGCCCCGAAGCTTTGGGAGCTTACAAATACGATGAAATCCTGCCGGTATTGAAGCAGGAACTCGACCAATTAATTGCGGCAAACCACGCCGGTTGAGACTATAATCGGGCTCTTTCAAATTCCTTGCCTCATTGAACCCCAGCTGCCCTCGGAGTCTTTCACGTGATCCTCAGTCCTCGCCGAATCGTTGCCCTGGCCATTCTCTTTGTCGTCGCCGGAATTAGCGCCGCCGAAGCGCAGCAAAAAGAGAGTCGCTGGGAGAAGACGATCGCTGGATTCGAAGCGGCCGACGCCAAAAATCCGCCACAACCCGGCGGGATCGTCTTCACCGGCAGCTCCAGCGTGCGGATGTGGGACTTGAAGAAAAGCTTCCCCGACCTGCAGCTGGTGAACCGCGGCTTTGGTGGTTCGGAGATCGCCGATTCGACTGAATTCGCTCCCCGATTCCTGATCCCTCACAAGCCGCGACAGATCGTTTTGTACGCTGGTGACAACGATATCGCCAAAGGGAAAGACGCCGCGGCGGTGATCGAAGATTTCCAACAATTCGTCAACACGATTTCGGCGGCGTTGCCGGAGACGAAGATCGCTTTTTTGGCGATCAAACCGAGCATCAGCCGCTGGAAGTTATGGCCGACGATGAAGGCGGCCAACGAGGGGATCGCGGCGATCTGCGAGGCCAATCCGAAGCTGGATTTCATTGACATTTCGCCCGACATGTTCGGCGACGATGGGAAGCCCGATCCCGCGTTGTTCGCCAAGGATGGACTGCACATGACTCCGGCGGGATACGAGCGCTGGACCGCTAGAGTCCGAAAAACACTTGGCTGGTAAGCGATTCTACGCTTTACTGCTGCAGGGCCTCTTCGGCGATTGCGCTCGGCAGCACCACCACCCTCCCCGTCCGGTTTCTCCATTGGGGGCCGCCCTCGCCGGCGCGATCCGATGCGACCGGGAACTGCCGCCGCAATCCTCGGTCCGCCCGCCTCCCAGGTGTCCGACGACAAGGTTTCACTCACTGGAACAACCATCGTTGGCGAAGTGGAATTTGCCGCGATGCGGTCGAAGAAGCTGATCTCGCTGGTTCCCGCGAGGCTTCGATTTTCCTAGCCTGATTGTGCGGTTGCCGATCGGCTTGAAGAGGTTCCCACGCGACCCAGCAACACGTTAACGACATCCAAACAGGAAGAGCAGAATCAGGTATGGAAAACGCGATCCCGACCAACCAGGACATCGAAACAAGCAGCACCGATACGTCTGCCGAAGCGAATACCACCGATCAGGTGAGTGCAACGGCGACCGAAGTGGTTTCCAGCGACACCGCAAGCGATTCGAGCAGCGACAACGTGAGCTCAAACGAAGTTGCAGCCTCCAGCGAAATGGAAGTCTCCAGCGATGATGATTCCAACGTTGCCGTTGTCACGATGAACGAATCGGATGCGAGCGATGAAGATGTCACCGAGGCAGCTTCGGATGCCGCGGAGGATGATCAGGCGGGGGAACCGGACGTCATCGCGATCTCCAGTTTCGAAGAACTCGATTCGGCGAGCGAACCGTTTGTGGGGCGTTGGCAAAACCTGATCAGCACGACCAACTGGGAAAAGGGACGGATCATCCATGAATGGCGTGAGGCGTTGATCGAATCGGACGCTCCCGCGACTGAATACTCCGACGAAGCGTGGGCGAAGCGCGTCGGCGGCGTTACCAGCCCGCACGTCGGTCGACTGCGACGCGTTCACGAGACCTTCGGTTCGTCGTACGAAACCTATCCCGGTCTGTACTGGAGCCACTTCCTGGCGGCTCTCGATTGGGATGACGCTCCGATGTGGCTCGAAGGGGCGATGCGGAGCGGTTGGTCCGTTTCGGGGATGCGTGAACAGCGTTGGCAATCGATGGGAGCTGTCGACCAGGACCGCCCGCAAGCCGCTGACATCGTCACAGCCGACCCCGATGAAGATGTCGTTCTACCGGCTCAAGGTGGCAGTAACACAAAGTTCGATGACGAATCGGGAGATATCGCGGCCGGACCGGCTCCCGAAGGTCCCGACTTTGGCGACGAGGACGAACAGGATCTGGGCGGCAAGCCGCTGCCGACCGCTGATTTCGAAAAGGGCGAAGACGTCGAAGCCGCTCCCGTCGCTCAGCCGTTTGCCGGCCTGCCCGAACTGCCGCCAGACATGTCCGAAGCGCTTGAGATGTTCAAGTTGGCGATCCTGCGTCACAAGGCGGCTCAGTGGGGCGACGTCTCGCAGGAGACGGTGCTGAAGGTGATCAGCGGCTTGCAAGCTCTGGCGACAAACGAAGTCTAGTCGCCGCTGCGACAAAGCGATCGAAACCTTGGGCAGACCACCGCGTCTGCCCATTGAAAAAGGCAAGGCAGACGACGCGTCTGCCACGGTTCCATGCGAGCATGTTTCGGCAGAACACGCTACACTAGACGCTTCTTTTCGGATCGATCCACGCGTCGCTAGCGTCTGCCATGTCCAACACATCATCGGAACCAACCGCATCGTCAGAGCGAGCGATGCCGCAGTGGTCGCTACGTTTTCTGATGCTGCTGGTCACGCTGTCCGCGATGTTGATGTGGGTCTTTCGGGCCGCGATCATCGAAAACGTTTTCTGGGCTCAATGTGTCGCGGTGGTCTTGGCGACGGCGATCGGTTGTTTTGCGATGTACGCGTTGGCCTTTGCTCTGGCGTCACTGTTCGCGTCGATGACCGGATCGATCTTGCAGCCGACGCGTTCGCGATTCCATCCCCCTGCGGTTGATCAACGCGATGCAGCGGAGGAGCCACAGTGATTCGCAGCGTCTGCTTCGGTTGGATTCTTCTGGCGACAGCGTTTGCCAGCAACAGCCTCTCTTTCGGCCAGGATGACGCGGGATTGGTCCACGTGGGAAGGCTGGCGCCGGGGACGCGACAGAACGGTTTTGCGATGTCGATCGCAACGCCCAAACTGGCTGCCAACGGATATCAACCGCTGCACCTGCGTTTTAGTCCGAAGACACCAACGTTTCCCGCCGATCGAACCTTTGATGTCGTCTTATCGCCGCGCGGCAACGAGACAACGCAACTCGATTTCGATTTCCATGTCCGCTGCACCGTTCCGCAGAATTCGACGGTCGAGCGGTTTGTCGTTTACGTTCCTTATTATGTTCCCTGGAGTCAGTTGACTGTCGAACTGTCCGAATCGGGACAGCGGATCGAGCAGGGACGTAAAACGTTTTCAATCGAGAGTTTGGAAACACGTTACGCCGAACAGCACACGTCGGTTGGCATTCTGCATCCTTCCAGCAACGCGACAGCCGCAACCGATGCAGCGGCGGCGACTCGATATCCCGACGTTCGATCGTTGGTCACGCTGCTTGGCGAAGGCCCGCTCGATGAAGCGACCGGAAAGGAAAGCCTTAGCGACAAGGAGTTGCGAGAACTTGCGACAAAGGTCCAGTCGGCTTGGGTGCAGTTCCGCGCGATCGACAGCGATCCTCAGACGATGTACCGTTCTTGGTTGGGGTATTCGCAGTTGGATGTGATCATCGTCCAGGCGGCGACGCTCCAGGACGTCGCTCGTCATGCAGAGCGTTTCAAACCGTTGACCGATTGGATCGCCGCCGGCGGAAGTCTATGGATCTACGACGCCAAAGGCTTTGAATTCCCCAGCGACAGCGTGACCTTAAAACCTGTCGCCGCGGGGCGAGTTCCTGACCTGGTAGCGGTCAGGCGGACGCTGGATCTGAATGCGGCTAACGATACGACCCCATTAGAGATGGAACATTGGGGCGAAGTGACAAAACAGTCTCAGAATTGGGAATGGCAGCAGCTTGAGGTGGAGCTGTCGCAGCGGAAAGATGTCTTCGATGCGATGCAGAAGAAGAAGCATCCCGCCGCGGCGATTCAATCGCCAACCGAACTGAGCGCGTTGTTGAGGACGACGCGGTTTGGTTTGGGGACGATCACCGCGATCGACGATCTCTATCCGTTTCCCGGTTCGTTCCAGTTGTGGCAGACGGTTCGCGATCTCTACGGTCCCAAACAACTTGTTTGGACGCAGCGAAACGGAATCGATGTGCGTCGTGGCGACGATCATTACTGGAAGTGGTTGATCGAAGCGGTGGGCGGGCCGCCGGTGAAGTTGTTCTTCGCTCTGAACACCCTGTTTGTGATCGTGATTGGGCCGGTTGGTTACCTGTTTTTCCGCAGACACGCTCGGCTGCACTTGCTCCTCTTTTTCGCTCCCGCTCTGGCGTTGTTGCTAACGCTGGGATTGTTTGCTTACGCCTTGCTGGCCGACGGTTGGCAGACGCGTGTCCGTGCACGGCAACTTACTTGGCAGGATGCCGATGCCGGCTATCGAGTTTCGCAAAACCGGCAGACCTATTTTTCATCGTTTGGTCGCGCCGATGGGATTGAGTTACCGGAGCAGACGGCGGTGTTCCCGATCCGCAACACCGCGGTGCAGAGTCGCTATCGCCCGGCCAACAATCAAAGGTCGCGGCGCTCGATCTACGCATCGGATCCCGATTACCGCTACACCGGACAGTTCTTGCCGGCGCGGACTCAGGTGCAATACATGACGCTGCAACCGCAAGCGGCTCCGCCGATGATCGGCTTCGATCGGTCGGACGATTCGTTGACCGTCCGCAACGATTCCCCGCATCCGCTGTCGTGCGTAATCGCCGCCGATACGAAGGGGCAGTTATGGGTTGCACGCGACGTTCCTGCGGGCGAATCGGCGGCGATGAATCGGTCGCAAACCGCCTCGCCCAGCACTTTGATCGACGTCGCCCCATTGCTTATCGATTCGCCGGTCCCCGTTCTGAATAACGATGGCTACACCAATCATTCGACCAATGCAGAGTTGACGCTGTTGGAGCGGCAGTTGAATCAATGGCTTGGTTCGCTGCCCAACAATCATTTTATGGCGACGACGCAGTTGCAGAGTGATACGTTGGGCGTCAGCGACGCTCGCACCGAGGGAAGCGTGCACGTGATCATGGGAGAGCTGCCATGAACGCCGGTTACGACGGTCCGATGATCGAGGTCCGCGACCTCTGTCGCAGCTTTGGCGATACGCAAGCTGTCGACCACGTTTCGTTTGAAGTCCCTCGTGGCAGCGTGTTCGGCTATATCGGTCCCAATGGAGCCGGCAAGACGACCAGCATGCGAATCCTCGCGACGCTCGAACTGCCCACCTCCGGCGATGCCTTGGTCGAAGGGCTTTCCAGCGTGAATGATCCTGATCGCGTGCGCGGTCGGTTGGGATTTATGCCCGACAGCTTCGGCACCTACGGCGACACCAACTGCATCGAATACCTCGACTTCTTCGCGCGATCTTATGGGCTGGTCGGTCGCGATCGAACGCGGCGGCTGCGGTGGGTGATGGAGTTCACCGGGCTGCGTCCCCTGGCGACCAAGCCGATGCGCGGGCTCAGCAAGGGGATGCGGCAGCGGCTGTGTCTGGGCCGTGCGTTGATTCACGACCCCGCGGTGTTGGTATTGGACGAACCGGCGGCGGGGCTGGATCCGCGAGCCCGAATCGAACTACGGCAGATCATTCGCGCATTGGCGGCCGATGGCAAGACGATCCTGATCAGCAGCCATATCCTGACCGAACTGGCGGAGATGTGCGACCGAATCGGGATCATCGAGCGAGGCAAGTTGTTGGCGACCGGAAGCGTTGATGACATTCGCCGCACGCTGCAACCGACGCGTGAGCTTTTGGTTCGCGTGGCATCCGACGACGCCTGGGCTCTCGAGTTGCTGCGCTCCGATTCTCGGGCAACCAACGTTCGCGTGGTTGATGGAGCGATTCGGTTTTCGATCGCAGGAGACGAGGTGGATCAGGTGGCGATTTTGCATGCGATGTGCGACGCGCGGATCGAAGTTTTGGAATACACGCCGCAGCATAACTCCCTCGAAGACGTGTTCCTTCAAGTGACCAAGGGGCAGGTGCAATGAACGACCCGATCGTCGCTGAATTAGTCGCTGCGGACCTTCCGACGCCCGAACCGGTCGAATCCGATGACGCTTACCATCGCTACGTTTGTGATACCGATCGCACCGGGTTTTGGGGGACGATCGATCGTTGGAGCGATCGCGCGGCGCGGTGGCTGAATCCAATCTTGATCAAAGAAGCTCGGCAGTCGCTGAAGAGTCGTCAGTTCAGCGGAACGTTTTTCTTGCTGCTGATCGCCTCGCTTTTTTGGATGACCGTTGGCGTCGTCACGCTCGCCCCGGATATCTACTACGTTCCGTCGGGTGTCTACATGATGACCGGATACTATTTCCTGTTAGCCGTGCCGATGCTGGCGATGGTCCCGTTGGCTGCTCATCGTTCGCTGTCGTCGGAGTTGGATGAAGGAACGTTTGAGATGCTGGCGATCACGAAGCTTTCGGCGCTGCGGATCGTGACGGGGAAACTGGGGAGTGCGCTACTGCAAATGCTTGTCTATTTTGCGGTGCTGGTCCCCTGCTTTGCATTCTGTTACCTGTTGCGCGGCGTCGATCTGCCGATGATCGCGACAACGATCGTGGTGGTCTTTACCGTTTCGTTCTTATTGACGACCTGGGGACTGTTGTTGTCGACCATCGCGCAAACGCGGGCGACTCAGATGCTGACGATGCTGATGCTGTTGGTGGCGATCTTCTTTGCAGAGATCTTTTCGGCGATCTTTGTCTTGAGCGCTGTCTATACCCAGGAATTGATCTGGGATCTCGAAGCGTTGTTGTTCACGGGGCTGTTTGGGCTGGTCGCGGTTTCGTGCATGGTCTTGTTTGTCAAAGCGGCGGCGTCGCGGATCGCTCCGGTCACGGAAAACCGTTCGACACCGCTGCGTTGGATCATGTTTGTGCAACAATTGATCTGGATCGGCAGCATCGCCACGTTTGCGCTTTGGTCCAGCGACGACGACGTGCTGATGTTCGGCTGTCTGATGTTGGGTGGCTATTGGCTGCTGATGGGAACGTTGATGTTGGGCGAGTCGGTCGATTTGAGTCCCCGAGTTCTTCGCACGCTCCCCGAAACGACGTTGGGGCGGATGTTTCTGTTGTGGATGATTCCCGGCCCCGGCACCGGTTACATGTTCGCTTTGACAACCTCGGCGACGGGGATTCTGGCGCTTGGGATGTGCAGTCTGATTGTTGGCGGATCGATTCAGCCGTTTGTGTTTGCGATGTTGATGATCGGATACCTGTTGATGTATCTGTCAGCCGTCCGGTTGATCGTGCTGGTCGTTGCGCGGCGATTTGGAAGTTCGATGGGACTGGCGCTCGCCGCAATGTGTAGCTTGTTGGTGCTGGGAATCGTCGTCCCGTCGGTCTTCATGGCGATCGTTACCGGTGCGCCGTCATCGTTTTATGGCGTCCAGGAAACAACCAATTGGATGTGGACGATCTACCGCGTTTTCGACGATCAGAAATTGGATGAAGCTGTCGTGGCCGCGACTTTGGTTTTGGGAGGCTCGCTGGCGATGATCAATCTGTTCCTGTTGTTCCGCGAGTTTTCCTTCCGCCACGTCGCGACACCGACACGCGTGACCGAAGACGAAGCCTCGACAGCGATTTAGACGGTGGGTGAGACTTTCGGAAATTATTAGACAAATCTTCTTCGCTGGCGCATCATGCATGGCAGCATGAGTGACATCGACCCTATTTCCGAGCAAGTTCGCGAGTGTGCTGACCGGATCGCTGAAAGCGGTGCCGCTGCGCTCTCGGGGCTCTACGACTTGACTTCCGGGAGGTTGGTTCGGTTTGCCGCAACGATCACTCGCAACCAACATGATGCCGAAGACGCGGTGCAGTCGGCGCTTGTCAAAGTAGCCGACAATCCGCGGACGCTTCGGGGCGCCGAACGTCCGTGGCCCTATCTGCTGCAGATGGTTCGCAACGAGTCGTTGCTGATCTTGCGACGCAAAAAACGCTGGCGGTTCGCAACGGGGATCCTCGATCTGTTGACACGTTGTCCGGTCGATGAACTGGAACAGGAGGAAACGTACCGGATGGTTTGGACGGCGATGCGGCGGTTGCCACCGAAACAAAGCGAAGTCGTTGCTCTGAAAATTTGGGAGAACTTTACTTTTGCACAGATCGGCGAGGTCTTGATGATCTCGCCGGCGACCGCAGCAAGTCGATACCGCTATGGAATCGCCAAGCTGGAGATCGAGTTGCGGGGTGACGAAGTGGAGGAGCGGCGATGAGAGGCGATCACGATTTTTGCGACGCCGATCAAGGCGATCCGACCGCGATCGAAGCGATCATCCGTTCTGCCGGCGACTACGTCGTCGTTTCGGACGATCTCCGCCCTCGCACGATCGAAGCGGCGCTCGATCGGCAGGGGCTGGCCGCGACGCGCCGCCGCGTCCGCTGGTTTGCGTTGGGGGCAGCGTTGTTTTTGGCGGTGTCGATCCCTTGGATCCGTTCGTACGATGGCGGCGGTCTGCATTCGGTCTCCCCCACCACGGCAGAGATTCATCAAGCCGCGTTGCGGTACGCAGCGGAAGCCAACATCTCACCCGATTGGGCGTTGCAAAAAGTGCTCGACGACCTCCGCCGTTCGCAAGCCGAATGGCTGGGGCAATCGATGCGTTAACCTCCGCGCCAACGTCTCGTGGTTGCTAGCGGGCCATCGCTGGCTCGGGCTGTTCTGTCTTGCGGGTTTCGGGGAATGCGGGCACGCTCAGGCTGGATTTTGCAGCGGGAGGGCGGCTTGCCCGGCGGGCTGAGTCGGTGGAAAGCGAGGCTTAAAAAAAAGCGATCTGGACGCGGACGCTTTGAATTGATGAAAATCTGCCTCGGTTGAGAGTCTGCGGAGATGTAGGGCGATCGGAAACATCTCGCTGCGGGAATCCCGAGGAGAGATATAACCGATGGCGAAAGAAAAAAGTGGAATGTGGGCCGAGTTGCGCGATGGATGCGCGGCGGTTCGAGAGGTCGCCATCGTAGGTGCGATCGTGCTGTTGTTGGTCGCGCCGACTTCGTTTCACAGCATCTTGGAACGGGCTGGGATCTCGTCGGTTGCGGGGCTTGAATTCGACGTCGATGCGATCGAAGAGGCGAATCAACAGACCTCCGACGCCGCGTCGGAAGTCGACTACGTCAAAGAACAATTAGCGGTGCTGCAGCAACAGATCAGCGAACAAGCAGCGCGCAGCCAATCTCCGGCGATGCATGGCTTGGCTCGCACTGTCAACGGACTCGAACAACGTCTTGACCATGCCAAAACGTCGTTGGGGCAAGCGGCCGTTGGGGTTCACGATTCGGTTCCCGCAAGGCATCGCGGGATGCTGACGCCTCCGGATGAACTGTTTAAGAGAAGCAGCCCCGAAGAGAAGACCAGTCAATTGCCGCAAGCGTTGCCTCAGCTGGTGACGCCGGCATCACAAACGCGCTAGCCCTCTCCTGGCCGTTCGGAACTTGGTCGTTGAAACCCATCGCGTTCGCATCGCCGTCAGGGACGCACGTTCAACCGCGGGTTGCGGCTGCGAATCAGTTCGCTTTCATACGCTCTTCGCACCGCAACTTGTCGGGCGGGGGAGTCCTTCGGAAACGCGTGCCATTCGATCGACAGTCCCTCACCGGATGTCTGCTCGATGTAGGCGGCTAAGCTGCGGCGGTCGGAATCGTTGAGATGCTGCGTCAACCGAACGCGCAGGTTCACCGCTTCGCCGATGTAGATGTATCCGGTTTGGTCTCGGAATAGATAGACGCCCGGCAGTGTCGGTACAAGTTTCAGGTTCGATCGAACTTCGGGCAACGGTTTGACGACCACCTGTTTGTCCCAGTCGGCGACGCGCAGGACAAGCTCCGGTTTCAGCCGCCGTGACTTTCGTAATTGGAAAGCGGCTTTGCGGATGTCGTATAACGAAACGTCGGGATCGACGATTAGGGCTGCGGCATCAAACGCCTTCCGCAGCGTCGGATCCGCGATCATCGTATCGGTCGCGACGTCGAACTTCTCCATGATCGTTCGAGCCGCGATCTCGGCGATTGGCAGCACTCGGTCATCAGCCGGCTTGCCACGACGCGTCGCTTTGACCGTTAATTTGCCCGCTTTGCGTAGCTTCAACAACATCAGATTGCAATCTGCCTCGTCGGCATCTGGGCTGCGAGCACGAACCGCAGCCAAAAATCGCTCGCGTCGGATGTCGTCCAAAAGCACTTCGTCGCTGCTCCAGCCGTTGCTCGTCTTAGCAAACGCTTCGACGACGATCGTCGGGAGTTCGGTTGGCGTCTGAGCAGTGACGATGCTGGGCAAAGAGAACAGCAATAGCATCGCAGGCAGTTGTCGCACGGCGGCTTCTCCGGTCATGGGACTCGGCGGCAAACCAACCGGTCGGTGGCTCGCTGCCGAGGTACTACATGTTCGTCTTGGGACTACCTATATATCGCGTCATCGACCACCAACAATCGGGAAGCATTAAAGGAAATCTTGGCGGCGATGCTTTGGGGGAAGGCCAATACAGAAGTAATCCGAAGGAAAGCCGGGGCGACTGGCCGCTGTCCTAAATTTGTGCTTCTTAGCGAAATTGCCCTGCTATCAGTCCGCTTACACGCGGCCGCGTAAGAGACTCAGTTGTTGTCGCCCATGAACATGTCCCCCAGTCCGCCCAGTAAAGAGCCTTCGCCCTTGTTGGTGCTGCCAACGCCGGGAGCGCACGCGATCACGCGCCCCGCCAATCGCGAGAAGGGCAACGACTGCATCCAGACCGGCCCGGGACCGGTTAACGTCGCCAGGAACAGCCCCTCACCACCGAAGATCGTGTTCTTGATGCCGCCAACCATCTGGACGTCGTAGCGAACGCTGGGGCCAATTCCCATCAGGCAACCGGTATCCATCCGCAATTGTTCGTTGGGCTTCAGGACGCGGTGGAGCATCGTGCCGCCGGCGTGAGCAATCGCGATCCCGTCGCCACGCAAGCGTTGCATGATGAAGCCCTCGCCGCCGAACAGCCCGACGCCAATCTTCTTCTGAAACGCGATGTCGACTTTGATCCCCTTGGCTCCGCACAGGAACGCATCTTTTTGCAAGATGATCTCACCTCCCAATTCATCCAAATGCAGCGGTAGCATCCGGCCGGGATAAGGCGAACCGAACGCGACCTTCGCACGGCCAGCACCCTGGTGAGTGAAGGTCGTCATGAACAGCGATTCGCCCGTCAACGCCCGCTTCCCGGCGCTCATCGCTTTCGCCCAGAAACCGCCGCCCGATTGTGACGGATCGCCAAAGACGGTTTGCATTTCGATCCCCTGATCCATGTACATCATCGCGCCGGCTTCCGCGATCACCGTCTCCCCAGGATCGAGTGTGATCTCGACGTACTGCGATTCGGTGCCAAAGATTTCGTAGTCGATCTCGTCGGCGTAGACCGGGCTGCTGGTTCCCGCATACGAAGTCGACGTGTGCGCCCCGTTAGGCATCCCCGACGCGCTGCCACCTTGTTGCGATGGCAGCGGCGGAACCGAGAGCGATCCTGTCGCGGGCGGTTGAGTTTCAAACGGGACGTCGATGATCTCGGCGCTTATCAAATCTTCATCTTCGGGAATCGCAAACGACCCGCCGCAGGCTTTGCATCGGATGGTGCGGCCGGCGAGGTTCGCTGGTGCGGTGTATTGTTTGCCACATTGCGGGCAGCTAACGTTCAGGTTGCTCATTGGTGGGCTCCTTGCACTGAGGGAAACGGGGAAAGCGAAAGTCGCAACGCAGGATATCGTCACATTTTCGTCGCGATGGTATGATCTGTCCGCAGTTTACAACGCGTCAAGCGGTCGGACAGCCGGCCTGGCTCAGGTCATCTAAAAGCTCTCGGAAAACAGGAACGTCTCTCGTGCGCATCGTATTGTGTTACCCCGTCGAACCGCATCATATCGCACAGATTCAAGCCGCTGCTCCCGATTTCGAAGTCGTCGACGCCGGGCAGGAACGGATCGATGAACTGCTGCCGACCGCCGACATCTTCATCGGACACGCGAAAGTCCCTGTCGATTGGGATCGCGTGCTGAAGGCGAATCGATTGCGTTGGATTCAGTCGTCGGCGGCGGGGCTGGATCATTGCTTGGTCCCGGGAGTGATCGATTCGGATATCGTGGTCAGCAGCGCCAGCGGCTTGTTCGCGCCCCAAGTTGCCGAACAGACGATGACATTACTGTTGGATTTGATCCGCAGCCAAGGCCGTTTCAACCGAGCCAATTCGCGTCACGAATTCATTCGTCTGCCGACCGACGATCTTCGTCAGAAAAAGGTCGGAATTGTCGGCCTCGGCGGAAACGGTCGCCGAATCGCGAAGGTCCTGAAACCGTTTGATGTCTCGATCGTGGCGACCGACTATTTTTCGTTTGATCCGCCTGCGGAAGTCGAACGCTTGTTACCAGCCGATGCGGTCGACGAGATGCTGGCCGAAGTCGACATCGCGATCCTGGCGCTGCCATTAAACGCGCAGACCCGCGGGATGTTCGACGCCGATCGGTTCGCCAAAATGCGTCCGGGCAGCTACTTCATCAACGTCGCTCGCGGCCAAGTTGTCGTCGAATCCGCTCTGGTCGATGCCTTGGACAGTGGTCACTTGCGCGGTGCGGGCGTCGACGTGACCGAAGTCGAACCGCTGCCCGACGAGAGTCCGCTATGGGATCGCGAGAATGTGATCATCACACCACACGTCGGCGCTCAAAGCCGCTGGCGCGTCGACGACACTACCGTGATGGTTTGCGAAAACCTACGCCGCTTCCAAGCCGGCGAGTCGATCTACAACACCGTCGACAAACAGCTCGGATTCCCCAGCCCCGAAGTCGTCTGGCACGGATAAGCCAATCCAAAATCGTTTAACCGCGCCGGCAACGCCCCGCGCGTCCATCGCCGTTCCAACGCGCGGCCCGTTGGGCACGCGGTTAAACGAAGCAGCGTGCTGGCGCTATCCTTTAGCCGCGCCGGCAACGCCCCACGTGCTGGAGTCGAGGCTTCAGCCGACTGCCGCAATGATTCGTCCGAGTGCCCGGTACAACAAGGATCGATCGGCTGAAGCCTCGACTCCAGCGTTTGGTCCTGCCTTCTTGCGATTTATATCACAAGCAAACCTCGTCAAACACGCTCTTTTTTGTTTGACCGGGCCTCTGCAACTTCGCTACGTTCGTGGTTGGGGTTTCTTTTCTTCGCAGAGGAGTTTGACGCTATGTTTCTCGTGCCCAAAACGACTTGTGCCGCAGATGTGATGCAAACTCGGCTGACCACGGTTGGCCCCGCGGTTCACTTTTCCAATGCCGTCGCGATGTTGGTTCGCCGTGCTGTGTCGGGACTTCCCATCGTTGAAGCCGACGGAACCTATTTAGGTATGTTCTCGGAGAAGTGTTGTCTGCGAATCGTTCAAGACTGTCCTGCGCTGCGCGATACCGTGGGAACGCCGCCGTTGCTCGCCAGCGATGCCATGGCGACTCGTTTGCTGTTGCTGCACGAAGAGGATGACGTCTTCGATGGCATCGAACAATTGTTATCGCACCGCGTCTCGGGAGCTCCCGTCTTAAACCGCAACGAACAGTTTATCGGGATCTTCTCGGAAAAGACGAGCGTTAGCGTGCTGATTCAGTCGGTCTTCGAAAACTTGCCTTCGACGCAGATCGGTCCGTTTGTCAATCGCGACCGCGGTCGGATCGTCGAGGAAACGACGCCGTTGTCAAAGATCGTCGAGACATTTGTGAAGACCGATTTCCGACGTCTGCCGGTGCTGCGTGGAGGGCATGTCGTCGGTCAAGTGTCGCGCCGCGATGTGATCAAACATCCAAAGATCAATCGTTGGATCGGTCACTTGTCGGACCATCCCCATCCCAATCGGGCGCGCGATGTCGATTACAACGTTCTCGCGTTCGCTGACACGACAGCCAATACGATCGGCCCGGACCTGGACTTGTTGTCGATCTTGGGGCTGTTTCTGAGCACGCCCTACCGGCGGTTGCCGGTCTTGGAGAATGGACGCCTGGTCGGCCAGATCAGCCGTCGCGACGTGCTGCAGAAAGTGATCGATGAAACGAAACAGGTACCCGCCGAACCGCATGGCACTTCGCTTTACCTGAGCGCACTGGGAGGGGAGTTTCCCAGCTTTGGATAGCCGCGAACCGGGCAGTTTCGATCAGCCGTGAAGATTCGTATAAGCCAGATCAAACGTGTCAGCGACGGCTAGGTTCGTGACCGCCCCGCCGAGGATGTTTGCGGCATGGCGGATCGGTTCGATTTCACGAACCGCCGCCTCGGTCCCCTTATCAGCCAACGCGAGAACCCATGGCAGCGTTGCATTGCACAACGCGAAGGTGCTCGTTCGCCCGACGGCTCCCGGCATGTTGGAGACACAGTAGTGGACGACTTCGTCGACGATAAACGTCGGTTCTTTATGCGTCGTTGGTCGACTGGTTTCCACGCAGCCGCCCTGATCGACGGCGACGTCGATGATCACGCTGCCCGGTTTCATAATCCGCAGGTCTTCGGCGTGAACCAAGTGAGGCGCTTTCGCGCCGGGAATCAATACCGCTCCGATCACCAGATCGGCTCTTTTCAGCTGCTCATGAATCGTATGCCGATCGCTGAACAACACGTTCACATTGGCTGGCATCACGTCGTCGAGATATCGCAAGCGCTCCAAGTTGACATCCAAGATCGCCACGTCGGCTTGGAAACCAGCCGCGATCCGTGCCGCATTAGCTCCAACGATTCCGCCGCCCAAGACGGTGATGTGCGCCGGAGCAACTCCGGGAACGCCCCCCAACAAAATGCCTCGCCCCATCTGTGGCTTCTCCAAATACTTCGCTCCCTCCTGAACGCTCATTCGACCCGCCACCTCGCTCATCGGTGTCAGCAGGGAGAGTCGGCCGTTCTGGTCGCGAAGCGTTTCGTACGCGAGGCAGTTCGCACCGGCGTTGAGCATCGCGTCGGTCAACGCTCGGCTGGCCGCAAAGTGAAAGTAGGTGAACAGAGTTTGGCCTTCGCGAATCAGAGGCCACTCGGGTTCCAGCGGCTCTTTGACTTTGATGATCAAGTCAGCCCGATCGAAGACATCTTTGGCCGTAGCAACAAGTTCCGCTCCCGCCTTCAGGTAGTCGTGGTCGAACAGTCCCGACCCCAAGCCGGCGCCAGCTTGCACGACCACGGTGTGTCCGCGGCGAGTGAGTTCTTCGACGCCGACCGGCAGCATCGAGACGCGATATTCATCCGACTTGGTTTCCGCAGGCACTCCAACAATCATTTGTCATTCCTTCGTCAATGGTTCGCTGTACGTTGGCGAGGCCGTGTCATCGTTGACCGGTCACGACAACCAACGTCCGCTTCGATTTTGCAAGTCGCCGCAGACTTACATCGTTATCATCTTATCTCTTGAGCAATCGATCGACACGTCTGGGCGCCAACATCCCCCTCGCAAATTCGATGGTCCGCGAACCTCGCCCCTCGCCGATCGGTCTACACCGGCAACAAGTCGGTGGGGACTGCCATCGCTGGACAATTGTTCGATCTCGCCAACGATCGACAGCCTCAGCCTCGATGAGGTTCGCATTCGCTTCACAAACAGGCAACTCAAATTTAGGAACCCGCTGGTATGTCGATTCGGATAGTTCAAATCGATGCGTTTACCGATCGGCCTTTTGCCGGAAACCCCGCTGCCGTCTGCTTGTTGGAACAGCCGCGGGAGGTCGATTGGATGCAAGCGGTTGCGGCGGAGATGAATCTGTCGGAAACTGCGTTTGTGAGACCGATCGACGTCGGCTACGAACTGCGTTGGTTCACTCCCCAGGTCGAAGTCGATTTGTGTGGCCACGCCACGTTAGCCGCCGCACACGCACTCTGGACCGAAGCGGGAATCTCGCCAAACGAAACGCTTCGTTTTCAAACGCGCAGCGGACAGCTGACGGCAAAGCGTCGCGGCGCGTTGATCCAGCTCGATTTCCCAGCCACCCCGGCTAAGCCATGTGATCCGCCCGCCGGTTTAATCGACGCGTTACCTGTCGATCCGATATTCGTCGGCGAGACGAAGTTCGACACCTTGGTTGTGATCGAATCCGAAGCGCAGCTGCGTTCGCTGCAACCCGATTTCGCGCGTTTGGCAAAAATCCCCACGCGAGGTGTCATCGTGACCTGCGGTAGCGAATCGCCGGAGTTCGATTTTGTCTCGCGTTTCTTTGGTCCCGCAGCCGGCATCGACGAAGATCCCGTCACCGGATCGGCCCACTGTTGTCTCGCGCCCTATTGGGGGCCACAGCTTGGAAAGACGGAGATGACCGGCTACCAAGCCTCGTCGCGCGGCGGCATCGTAAAAACGCAGATCCCTGGCGATCGGATCCTGTTGTCCGGCGCAGCGGTAACCGTTTTGCGAGGCGAGTTGGTTTGATGAGTCGCTGCACCGCAATACCATTCAACGAAGCGTAGTGGATGAGGTTACGAGCTGTCGATTACCCACAAGTCATTGGTCTGGTCCGAAGGCTTGCCAGCAGAGGGCGAAGTCGAGCATTCGCCGCGTGCCTCGCCAGATCACTTCGGCTCCCGGCGGACCGTCGCCTTCGCGGTGATTGTAGCCGCCAAGGGTCGCAAGGACCGGGATGAATTGTGACAGCTCAGGAGCTTGCTTTGGGGGAGCCGTCTTTTTCACCACTTTCCAGACCGACTTCCATTCCGCTTCGCTGAAGACGACATCACAGGGAAGCTCTGGACACTCGCGGCCTAAGAAGGTCACAAACATGATCCGCCATGCGATCACTTTGTAAAACATCAACGCGCGGATCAGTCGGTCTCTCGCTTCGAGTTGAATCTCTTCGACCCGGCAGCCAGTTTTGAAAACTCGAAAGAATACTTCGATTGGCCAACGAGCCACATACAAATCCACAATCCGCAGCGTCTGGGAAATCGTGTCGACCGGCAGAGAACTCAGTAACAGCCAGTCGACTTCGGTTCCGTCGCCTGGGCCATCGATCTCGCTCACCCAAACGACACTGATCTCGACCGGCGGCATCGAAGACTGCTTGTTGTGTGGCGCACGAAGAGTCATCCGCTTCGCTCGAATTTCTAACTTCGCAGTGCGTGCTTCACGGCCGGGGTGTTGTTTGTTTCCTGATCCTTTGGTTCGCTCGGGCGTTTGGGGAAGCTGGACTTCGCGGTAAGCGACCGGCTGGGCGGATGCGATTTCGGCACGCATTTTCTTATAAGCCGCAGGCCCGCCATCGGGGTCTTTCTCCGGCAACGAGCGTTTTCGCTGCGAGCGAATGACGAACTGAGCCGGTGTTTCATGCTGATCGGCTTCGACGAAAATGTCGTAGATGTCTCCTTCGCGATCGGCCAGCGAAACGATCTGAGTTTCAGGACATTTTCCGGCGATCTCGCAGGCCTTGCGGTAACCATCGAGCCATCGTTGCCCTTCGCCGGTGTGTAGGGGTTGGCCTTCTCGCTTCTTGCTGGTGCCGAGCGCTTCTTTGTCGCGATCGTAGAACTTAACACCGACCACCCCGAGACAAAGTTTCTCCGGCGTGAAGGCGATGTGGGAATGATCGTAAAGTCCACGGCGGCCTAAGCGATCGAGATTGCGGACGCCTCCGGGCGGATGCGCGGTGTAGTCCAGTTCGGTGGTATCTTGTGCGATGCAAACGGTGTCTTGGGCTTTGATTCGTTGGAGTGTCTTTTCAGCGTGAGCCCCGAGAATGGCTTCGGGATCGACGTTGGGGTTATCGAATAGACGGTAGGCGGCTTTGGTTTCGTCCCAGCCACTGCAAGCTTCGTTGATACTGGCCGAAGGGTTGGCCGCCAGCGAGGCGAGCAACGCTTCGGCTCGATCGTTGAGACGTTTGTCTCCAAGTTGAATATCTTGAAATTCGTATGCGATACTGGTCGGTTGCATGCTTTCACCTTGAGATTTCATTGTGCAAAATGAAATACTACAAGCGCAAATACCGTGCCAAAACGAGCTATTTTTGCGGCGACTTGTGGGTAATCAACAGGAGGTTACGAGTCCTTTTGCATCCGACCAAATCGCTGGGACTCTCGTAACCTCGTCCACTACCTCCCGCCGCTAATTCTATCGAAGGTCCGAGGCTCCTTCGTTGTACGGTATTGCAGAGGACTGACGCGCGGCCCGATGGGCACGCGGTTAAACGAAGGGGGAAGGCGGCAGCGTCGTTTAACCGCGGCGGCGACGCCCCGCGAGTTATTGCAGCGGGCGAACTCGCGGCCCGATGGGCACGCGGTTAAACGAGAAGCTTGGTCGGCTGAAGCCTTGACTCCAGCGCGGGCGCCGGTTGCTTAGAGCAGTTCGTCGAGTTGATCGACTAGCGAATTGAACCGCTGCAGCGCGGTGGCGACTGGAGTCGGTTGGGTCATGTCGACGCCGGCGGACTTCAGCAGATCCAGCGGATCTTGGCTGCAGCCTCCCTTGAGGAAGCTCAAGTAGTCATTCAGCTCACTCGCCCCGCCCTTCAGCACACGCTGCGACAACGCGATCGCGGCGCTCAATCCGGTCGCGTATTTGTAGACGTAGAACGCGCGGTAGAAGTGAGGGATCCGGAAGCACTCGAGTTCCAGTTGTTCATCGATCGCAAAGTCGGGACCAAAATAGTCGTTCAACAGCCCGCGATAGACCTCCTTGAACGTTTGCACCGTCAACGGTTCGCCCGCTTCGGCCATCTCGTGGGTCTTCTTTTCGAACTCGGCAAACATCGTCTGCCGCACGATCGTGGCGCGGATGCTGTCGATCTCTTGGTTGATCAAATAAGCACGCTCTTGATCGCTGTCGGCGACCGACAAAAGATGTTCGGTCAACAATTGTTCGTTGAACGTGCTGGCAACTTCGGCGACGAAAATCGTGTAGTTGTAATACTCGTACGGCTGATGCTTCGACGAATACCAGCTGTGCATCGAGTGCCCGGCTTCATGAGTCAGTGTGAAGACGTCGTTCAGGACCTCCTCTTTGTAGTTCATCATGATGTAGGGATCGCCATCGTAGCTGCCGCAGCTGAACGCGCCGCTCTGCTTGCCGCGGTTGGGATAACGATCGCTCCATCGGCCGCGCAGTCCCTTGCCCAAGGTCGTGCAATATTCTTCGCCCAGCGGCTTCAGCGACTCGAGCACCACCTCAACGGCTTGGTCCCAAGTGTGATGCTTCTTGATCGAATCGAGAACCGGAACGTAGGTGTCGTATTGATGAATGTCGTCGAGCCCCATCTTGCGACGGCGGACGTCGAAGTAGCGATGGACGCTTGGGAGCGATTCGCGAACGGCGGTGATCAGATTGTCGTAGACCGTTTGCGGGACGTTGTCGGGGAAGAGCGAACTGGACAAAGCGCTTTCGTAATTCCGTGCCCGAGCGTAATAGACGTCGCGGTGGATGCTGCCGACCAGCGTCGCGGCGAGGGCGTGCTTGTGTCCTTCGAACTGCTCGTAATATTGTTCAAAAGCTTGCTTGCGAACGGCGCGGTCGGGACTGACCATCAATTGCCCGAACGTGGCGTTGGAGAGTTCTAGCTCGCGGCCGGTGTGATCCTTGATCGTGCCAAACTTCAGATCGGCGTCGTGCAATTGGCGGAAAGCATTCCCTGCGGCGCCGGCCATTTCGCCTTGCATCGCCAACAATCGCTCTTCGCCATCGGACAACGTGTGCGGTTTGTAGCGGAGCGTTTGTTCCAGTTGGCGACGGAACGGCGCAAGTTCCTCTGACGCGATGAACTCTTGAATTCGGTCGTCGGGAATCGCCAGCAATTCAGGGCGCATCCAACTGGACGCTTGACTCGCGCGGACTGCCAAGTTCTGGAAGCGAGCCTGCATCGCTTGGTACTGGCCGTTGGTTTGATCTTCGGTCGTCTTCAAAAAGGCGTAGGTGCCCAAGCGTTCGGCCAGTCGATCCATCTCGCTATCGAAACGAAGCACCTCGGCCAAAACCGCAGCGGATTCTCCCAACCGTCCGCGATGGGATTCGTATTCGGGCATCCGGTCGTCGAACCGTTTGAAATCGGCTTCCCAGCTCGCATCATCGGCGTATAACCGCTGCAAATCCCAGGTGTCTTCGGTTGCAACTTGGTCACGATTAGGAAGCATCTCAACGCTCATCAGTTTGAAAATCCGTTGTACGTGGTGAAATCGAGTGAACTTGCGATCGTCATTCTACGAAAACGCCCGGCTCGCGAAATGGCGAGCGGCGTATGGAGTGAGGAGCGATCCGAGCGGACCGCTACCAATTCGGCAGGAGCACCAAAAAATGAAAACGCCTGCACCGACAAGGATCGGCGCAGGCATCGATTGGTTCCCACCGCGGCAGCGGCGAGGATTTAGACGTCCAGATTTCGGACGTCGAGGGCGTGCTTTTCGATGAATTCGCGACGCGGTTCAACCTTGTCGCCCATCAGCAGGCGGAACATTTCGTCGGCCGCTCCCGCATCGGTTAGGTTGACCTTGATCAGGGTTCGGTTTGCCGGATCGAGCGTCGTTTCGCGAAGCTCTTCGGCGTTCATTTCGCCCAGACCTTTAAAGCGAGTCAGCGTCAGACCCTTTTCACCCGCGGCGCGAACTTCGGCCAACAGCGTGCGAAGGTCTTCCAAGCCGCGAACGTTCTCCTCGCGGATCAGTTTAAATCGCGGTTCGGTCGCTCCGGTTCGTTCCTGAGGAATCAGGTCTTCGATGCCGAAGTTCAGCGGGGCGATCTCTTTGAGTGCGGAGTTGATCGTGCGGACTTCGTGCAATTCGACCAAGTGGCCCAACGTCGGCTTCTTGGCAGCATCCGCCTCGGCACCTTCGGCTGGAGCCTCTTCGGTTTCCTCGGGCTGTTCCAAGGTGACGTTCCGCTGTTCCATGAACGCGCTCAGTTCAGCTTGGTCCTGGAACCAATGTTCCTCTGGACCAACAAACAGGTGCAACGGTGGCAGACGGCCGCTGTTGGGATCGAGCCGCAGACTGTGAGCTCGCAAGCTGATACCGCGTCGCTCCAACGCCACGATCGCTTCTTCGCATTCGGCGAGGGTTTCGCAAAGCGTCCGCATCTCGCCACCTTCGACGCGACGTCCGTCTTCGGTTTCCAGGACTCCGTCGGCGAGACCGCGTTCCAACAACTGACGCTTCATCTCTTCATCGGTCTGCACGTACTCGCGGTGCTTCCCTTTGACGACGCGGAACAGCGGCGGCTGAGCCAAATAGACGTGTCCGCTGGCAACCAATTGGTACATCTGGCGATAGAAGAAACACAACAACAAGGTGCGGATGTGGGATCCATCCACGTCGGCATCGGTCATGATGACGATCTTGTTGTAGCGGCGTTTGGTCAGATCTTGATCGGCGCCGATACCGGTGCCAAAGGCCTGGATCATGCTCTGAACTTCTTCGTTCGCCAACACCTTGTCTTCGCGACTCTTGTAGGCATTGATGATCTTACCGCGAAGCGGCAGGATCGCTTGGAAGTCACGCATCCGTCCACCTTCGGCCGATCCACCGGCCGAATCACCTTCCACCAGGTAGATCTCGCATTCTTCCATGTTCTTGCTGATGCAGTCGCGGAGCTTGCCGGGCAAGCCACCGCCGCCCAGAGCGTCCTTGCGCTTTCGCAGCAGGTCCTTGGCTTTACGAGCCGCTTCGCGGGCTTCGGCGGCCAACAGTCCCTTGCGGACGATCGTCTTGGCGACCTTCGGATTCTCCTCGAGGTACTTGGTCAGATTTTCACCAATCCCGTTGGTGATGATCCCTTCGACTTCGCTGTTTCCAAGCTTCGTTTTCGTTTGACCTTCGAACTGCGGATGCAAGACCCGCGCACTGATCACGGCGGTCAATCCTTCGCGGAAATCGTCGCCGGTCGGCGTGATGGCTTTGAACAGCCCTTCCTTCTTACCGTAGTTATTCAGCGTGCGAGTCAGCGCGCTGCGGAAGCCCGAGACGTGCGTACCCCCTTCGATCGTGTGAATGTTGTTCACATAAGATTGCACGTTTTCGGTGAACTCGGTCGAGTACTGCAGGGCGATTTCGTATTCGACATCGTCGCGATGGCCGGTGAACGAAACAACTTCCGGGTGCAACACGTCGCTGGCGCGATTGAGATGTTCGACGAATTCGACGATACCGCGTTCGTAGCAGAAGTCGGATTCTTCGCCGTTGCGTTCGTCGAAGAACTTGATCCGCACGCCGCTGTTCAAAAACGCCAGTTCTTGCAGACGCTTGTTCAGCGTGTCGAAGTTGAACTTGGTGGTCTGGAAGATGTGCGAATCGGGCTTAAACGTTGTCTTGGTGCCGTTTTTCTTGGTCTCGTGTCCCTTCTGGATTGGACCTTGTGGCACGCCCCGTTCGTAGTTCTGGGTCCACGTCATTCCTTCGCGATGGACTTCCACCTCGCACCATTGCGAAAGAAAGTTCACGACCGTTACGCCGACGCCGTGTAGACCGCCGGAAGTTTGGTAGGCCCCTTCCTTAAACTTGCCGCCAAACTTGAGGACCGTCATCACGCCTTCGAGCGTGCTGACCTCGCGATCGAGTTCTTCAGACAATTGGTCGTGGCGATCGACCGGAATTCCGCGGCCGTCATCTTCGACGGTGACCGAACCGTCGGTGTGAACCGTCACCAAAACCAGCTTGGCAAAACCGGCCATCACTTCATCGATCGAATTGTCGACGACTTCGTAGACCAAGTGGTGCAGGCCGCGCCCCGTGGTGTCGCCAATGTACATACTGGGCCGTTCGCGAACGTGCTCCAGATCCGACAGGTGAGTCAGATCGGCAGCGTTGTAGTCCGCATTGGCTTCGCGTCGAACGGGTTCTGGGGTGGCGTCGGATTCCGGGGCGGCGTCGCTCATTGAATACCTGCGTTGGGACCGAAAAGAGAACGGCAATAAGGCCAAGATTCTATCAGAATCGCGTTCGGATGACGATGCCACTAACCCCCGGCTGATCCATATCCGGGGCCGATACGATCGAATTGGGGCGTCAGACGGCGTCGAGCTGATCGCATCGATCGAAATTGCGTCGAATATGGCGACATTGCGACGCAACCTCGGCGTCGGGAACTTGCTGTTCGCTCGGCAGCGGACGTTGCTCAAGAAGAGGGCTGAGGGAGCAAGCGATCGACGCGGCACAAGCCGTTCAGCCGTTAAAGACTGTGGCCGGAGAGGGCTGATTTCCACGTCGGGGAGGCGAAAAAATGAATTCGCACGTCCCGTCGGCCGCGGGGAAGATAGGTTTCCAGTATTCAGCGGGTGACCGTGCTTCGGTCATCCGTATTCGGCTTTCTCACCCCCGTGCGGGCGGGGCTGAGCCTTAGTGCTCAGCCTCGCCCACTTTTATTCTTTCGGTGGGTGCTCTGAATATCGGTTCCTTCGTTTCGGTGATCTGCCATGGTAGCTCACCGAAACGGCGGGAACACGATCCTCGCTGGGCCATGTCGCCCGAGACCGCTGCGTTGCCGCAGATGTTTACAAGGTCTTGCCGAGCTTCGATCCGTTGCCAGCTTGACCGAAGGCAACCATGCGATCGACACAAACCTGCTTCATCGCTTCGCGCGATGGCTTCAGATAAGCGCGAGGGTCAAACGCCGATGGATCTTCTTGCAATACCTTGCGGATCGCACCGGTGATCGCCATGCGGTTGTCGGTATCGACGTTGATCTTGCGAACACCGCTCTTGATTCCGCGTTGGATCTCTTCGACTGGCACGCCGTAGGTCTGCTTCATCTTGCCGCCAAAGGCGTTGATGATGTCTTGCAGTTCTTGCGGAACGCTGCTGCTGCCGTGCATGACCAAGTGGGTGTTTGGCAGGCGACGGTGGATCTCTTCGATGCGGCTCATCGCCAACACTTCACCATCGGGCTTGCGAGAGAACTTGTAAGCACCGTGGCTGGTTCCGATCGCAACAGCCAACGCATCGACGTTGGTTTCAGCGACGAAGCGTTCAGCTTCTTCAGGGTCGGTCAGCAATTGATCGTGAGTCAATTCGCCGACAGCACCGTGGCCGTCTTCTTGTTCGCCTTCGCCGCTCTCGAGCGATCCCAGGCATCCGAGTTCGCCTTCGACCGAAACGCCCTTGGCGTGAGCCTGTTTGACGACTTCGGCGGTCACCTTAACGTTGTAGTCATAAGAGGCGGGAGTCTTGCCGTCCTCTTCCAACGAACCGTCCATCATCACGCTGGTGAAGCCGTTTTCGATCGCGCTCATGCACGTCTCAACGCTGTTGCCGTGATCTTGGTGCATCACGATTGGCAGGTGTGGATAGAGTTCGGTTGCGGCCAACATCAGGTGACGCAGGTAAGCGTCTTGCGAGTAGGCACGGGCACCGCGGGAAGCTTGAACGATTACCGGCGAATCGGTTTCGTTGGCGGCTTCCATGATCGATTGGATCTGTTCCATGTTGTTCACATTGAACGCTGCCACGCCGTAATTGTTTTCGGCAGCATGATCCAGGACGACGCGAAGAGGTACGAGAGGCATCGGGAAATCCTCGGTTTCAGATTGGTTTAATAAGGAAGACGAGTCAACCTGCTCGTTTCATCCACCGCATTATCCCGCTGGGCCGCTGTGACGCAAGGGTGCCCCAAGGTGGCGATTAGACGTAGTTTGGCGTCGGTGGACGATAGTCGTTCAGGTCGATCGATTGGAACCATTCGATCGTCTTTGCCAAGCCGTCGCGAAGCGGCGTCGTGGGGGTCCAGCCTAGATGTTTTGTGGCCAATGTAATATCGGGTTTGCGGCGCGTCGGATCGTCGGCAGGCAGCGGTTGTTGGATCAGCTTCGATTTTGATCCGGTCAATTCGATCACCAGTTCCGCCAGTTCGCGGATCGTAAATTCGCCTTGGTTGCCGATGTTCACCGGCCCGACAAAGCCCTCGGTGTTGTTCATCATCCGGATGATCGCGTCGACCAGATCGTCGCGGAAACAGAACGAACGGGTCTGTTGGCCGTCGCCGAAGATCGTGATGTCTTCGTTCTGCAACGCCTGACGGATAAAGTTCGAGACCACGCGACCGTCGTAAGGATGCATACGCGGCCCGTAGGTGTTGAAGATCCGCACGATCCGGACGTCGACCTTGTTCATCCGGTGGTAATCCATGAACAACGTCTCGGCGGCGCGTTTGCCTTCGTCGTAACAGGCACGCGGTCCGATTGGGTTGACGTTGCCGCGATACGATTCGGTCTGCGGATGCTCTTCCGGATCGCCATAAACCTCGCTGGTGCTCGCTTGCAAAATTCTGGCACCACAACGTTTGGCCAACCCCAACATGTTGATCGCTCCCATCACGGAGGTCTTCATCGTTTTGATCGGGTTGTATTGGTAGTGCCCCGGGGCGGCGGGACAGCCCATGTTGTAAACCTGATCGACTTCCAAAAAGATCGGCAGTGTGATGTCGTGACGGATCAGTTCGAAGTTTGGTTTGCCCAGCAGATGCGCGACGTTTGTCTTTTGGCTGGTGAAGAAATTGTCCAAACAGATGACGTCGTGCCCCTCGGCAACCAAACGTTCACACATGAACGAACCAAGGAATCCGGCACCGCCGGTGACGAGAATACGTTGCATCTTGCTGCTCTACTGCTGGAGACAATTTAAGATCGGCCAACGACCGGCCAACAGGCATGAACACCAATCCAACATGCCGTGAATTGCTAAGTGTATTCCGAAATTGGACCCTGTACAGGCGGATCGCGTCGGAGCGGCGGACTAGCCGCCAGTAAGTGGCCCCACGCCCCCGTCTACAGCGTGCGGTGGTACGCAGATCCGGTGGCGACGTGGTGGAAACCGAGTCGTGTTAAAAAATCGATTCTCGCCGGTGCCGATGGTTTTTCCGAGTTGATGATCGCTCGCACGGTGTGAAACCGGCGTTGCACCATCGATGGTAGCGATCCGGCGACCGCATAGCGGACCTCGGCGGCGAGGTCGACATCCAGTGGGTTCCCCGACAGGCTGTCGAAGTTTGCCAGATACAGCAGGCCGCGATCCATCACCAATGCGTCGCGATCGGAGAGATAAAAGGTTGCCGACGCTAATTCCTGACCGGTCCGGTTGGAAACGACAAATTCGGTGATATCGAAGTGCGAATGAGCACACGCGGCTCGCCATTCGGTCGGCAGTTGTTGCGGCCGCTCGTCGATCGTCGCCATCCGCCGCAGCAGCAACAGTTCGCGATCGACTGGAGCGCGGAACGACGTCAGGTCCAACTCCATCGCAATCATCGGCGTTCGCGGCTCGAATCCGTCGGCGGTCAGCAATTCGACCATCAGGTGATCGCTGTCGGGAATTCCAATCACTCCCGAATATGGTTCCAGCCCGACAAGTCCGGAAAGATCGCCCAACACCGTGCCAACTTCAAACTCTCGAATTCCCGCTTCCGCCGAGAGGTCGATCGAAGCTTGCAGCAGAGCCTCAGCCGACGCGCGGCGGTCGGCGCATTGACCGACGCAAAAGCTGGCGATCCGGGCGCGAATCGGCGGGTCGTCGCTGGGGTCGGTTTGGAGATGCGAAAAACCGACTAATTGCCCCTCTTCCTCGATCACTAACATGTGGTCGAATTCGAAAAAAGGCTTGTCGAGGATCGCTTGTTCCAGCTGCGCCGAGGTGGTCGAAACGATCGGGCCGACCGTTTGCCAATGCTCTCGCCAAGCAACCGCGAGACGGTTCGTATCACTATTTTGGAATGGGCGAATCAAAGCCACAATTGTTTTCCTGCATCATGCGGAGCGTTCTTGTGACAGCAAATAATGGCACAGGTCGCCGCAGTTGGCCATGCCTGGCAGTTGCGAAATGGGGTCCGTCCAAAATTATATCCAATTTCGCTTGGCCCGTGGCGCTGCGAAACGTTGGTAAAACGGGTAGATTCCCTGTCGCGATTCCCTCTGGAGCATGTGATGCCCGATATTTTATCAAATGAATTTAGCGAACCAGGATTTCTGAAACGGCTTCGGAACTGGCGCGATGCGATGCCTTGGTTGGTGCTGGCGCAGTGCCTGCAATCGGCAACATCGATCGTGGCACTGATCCTTGCACTGGCTGCCCTCTTCCTAGGGTCGTGGGGAGCGTTTGCGCTGGAACGAACGATCGAACATCGCGACTACGAAGCGTTCCCCGATTGCGCCGCGCTGCCGGTCCGCGTGCCGCTGACGGGCAGCCCGAATCTGTTGCCGGCAGAACTGTCCCAGGTCCGCGGCCCCTCGGTCGTCGGAGTTCAGATGTACCTGACCAGTCCAATCCGCCAGTTGGCGATCGAGCAACGCGATCCGTTGGTCTTTGGGCTCCGTTTGCTGCAGCAGTTCTGGCTGTTTGCCGTCTGGATTCTCCCAGCCGGTTTTGTCATGCGGGCTGCGGCGCTGAACGTCGCCGGGCGCGAGCGGATGTCGACTCCCGACGCGCTGAAACTGGTTCTGAAGCGATCGCCAAGCTTCCTCTCCGGCGTGACTCTGACGCTGGGCTTTATGCTCATCTGCTTGACCTATTTTCTGTTGTTGGGCTTCGTCGACCGAATCCCCGCGGTCGGTACGATCCTAGCGACCGCCGGCGGCCTGCTGGGACTGCCGATCCTGTTTATCGCTGGGATCCTGTTGTTCGGATCGCTCCTCGCTTTTCCATTGATGTGGAGTTCGGTCGTTGTCGAACCGCACGCCGATGGCTTCGATGCGGCCAGCCGAGGCTTTGAGTACATCATCCAACGCCCCTTCCGATTCGCAGCCTATGTCGTCATGGTCTGGCTGCTGTCGATCGTGATCGCAAATCTGTTGAGCGGTATTTTCTCGAGCGGCCTCGCGTTGGCGAGCACTGCGTTTGGTCTGACCGCGGCGGCCGACAGCCACTTGCCCCTCGCCGTGCAAACGATCGCTCAGCACATTCCGACAGCGATCGCCTTCAATCTATTCTGGGCCTTCTCCGTCGGGATCTACCTGCTGCTGCGACGCGACGCCAATCATCAGGACATCGAAGAGGTTTGGGAGCCGCCGCAACCGCCCGCGAAACCGCTGCCCGATCTCGACCTGCCGGAGAATCCGGCGTAACGCCGATCGACCGAGTCAGCGTGGAATGCGGTAAACGCCTCGTTTTTCACGTTCCCCCGCTTCGCGAACGATACGACTATTTGTCTTTTAACGCGCGGACGGCGTCGCGAGCGCGGGCCAAGAATTCATTTTTGGGTTCGCCCGATTCCAGCCACATCGGGGCGCCGATCGTGATGCAACTGAGCAGCGGCACAGGCAGGAATTCGCCGCGTGGCAGAATCCGGTTGACGTTGTCGATATAGACCGGCACCAGCTCCAAATCGGGACGCTTCTTGCTTAGATAATAGAGCCCGCTTTTGAAGCTCCCCATCTCGCCGGTGATGCTGCGACTCCCCTCGGGAAAGACGATCAACGAATAAACGTCTCCCATCTCGCGGATCATGATCTGCACCGGGCTCTGATGCACCTTGATCTCTTTGCGATCGATCAGCAGTGCGTTAAACGATTCGGCGATGTGTCGGCGGAACCGGCTGCTGTCCCAGTAGTCCTTCGCCGCCACCGGACGCGTCAGCGCGCGAATCTCCTTCGGCAGAGCGCTCCATAAAACCGCAGCGTCCAGATGGCTCGTGTGATTCGCAAAATAGACGCGCTGACAAGTTTCTGGCTGGCAATCGACCCAGCGGACGGTAAATCCGCTGAACATCTTGGCCAACAGAACGATCGCGTGACTAGTGAGTTGCATCGAGGCGAACAATTGTTGGATGAACAACGGTCCTCAGTTGTTCCCCAGGGAGTGGACGATGCGACGCGGCAGCCCTCGAGTGAGGACGTTGAAGGACTGCGGGTTCCAGCCCCGCATTCTATCCTCTTGCGCGTCGCGAGCCCAGGGCGGCCAACGGTTGCCATTGCATCCAACTGGCTTGCGGCGAATGAACTTGCCGGTCGTATTGCTCTTGGATCAGGCTTTCGTATCCGTCGACCATCGCTTCCAAGGAACCGGTTCCGACGACAAGCTCGCGACCGGCTTTGCCCAAACGATCGGCCAGTTGAGGCGTCTGCAACAACTCGACCGCGTGCTGAGCCATGGCGGCGGCATCGCCTGGTGGTACAAGGAATCCGGTTTCGCCTTGGCGCACCGATTCCTTGACCGATCCGACATCGGTGCTCAACACCGGCGTTTGGCAAGCCAACGCTTCGAGGATTGAAACGGGACTCGCTTCATTGTGGCTGCACAGCAAAAACAGATTGCTCGCCGCCAGAAGACGCGGCGTGTCGTGACGCGTTCCCAACAGATGAACCCGGGCGCTGACTCCCGCTTCGTTGCAAGCCGCTTCGATCGCCGGACGCTCGGGCCCGTCGCCGACGATCAACCAATGCGATCCAGGAATCTGTTGGCTCACGCGGCGGGCGACGTCGACATACATCGCGTGGTTCTTTTCCGGACGCAGCGCGGCGACGATGATGCCCAGCGGCGCGTCGCTGGGAATTTGCAGCTCTTCCCGAACCGCCAACGCTGCGTCGGGATCGGGAGCGAACCGCTGGACGTCGACGCCATTGCGAATCGCAAATACCTTGGCGTCGGGAAAACCTTCCTGCTCGCGCAAGTAGTCGGCATGTGATGCGGCGACGCCGATGAAAGCCGACGTGATCGGCGTTAGCAGACGATTCAAACGTCCGACACCATCGGGCCAACCCGTCGAATGCAACGCGCTAGCGATCACGGGAACGCCAGCAAACCAAGCGGCCAACCTTCCCCAGAACATTTTGTCCCCCGCACCAACCGTCACAACGGCATCGATCTGTTGGCGGCGGAACAGCGAGATCAACCGCGGCAGCGTCCGCGGGTCGAACTTCGAGGACAACAGATGGCTGTGCACCTCGACACGGTCGCGAATCGCTTCGCCCAAGGGGCCCGGTTCTTTGAGACAACAGACCTCGGGAACGATTCGATTGCGGTCGAAGCGATCGATCATGTTGACCAACAGCGTCTCAGCACCGCCGACCGGCATGCTGGTGATCACAAACATAGTTTTCAGCGGGCCGCGGCGATTGCGCGGCAGGTGGCGGCGAAACAGACGGATCATCGTTTGGTTTCCATCAACGGAATGCGGAAGGTTGGAGGTCGGAGCGTTTATCGGAACGGCTTAGCCGACGAGTTCTTGGGTTTGTTCCCAGTTGTTTGCCGGCGGCAACCAGTATCGGATCTCGGGACGCTGATGCAGCTTGCGGGCATCGAACGACAGCCAGTTTTTGAATCGCGACATCTCGGCGTCGCCGTGAATCCGGCGGATGTGAAAGGCATCTTGGCCGGGCAGGTTGTACGCACCGTAAGCGCTGCAAAAACCTTGAAATCCGGCGGCATAGGCAGCTTGGATGCCCGCGATCGGAATGTTGTCGGGCAAGCCGTAAGGAAACGCAAAGTATCGCAGCGGCATGTCCAAAGCAGCCCGCATCTCGGCGGCGCCATCGGTGATTTCGTCGCGGAAGTCGTCGGCGGTAATCAAGTTACCGCAATCGCAATGCGTCCGTGTGTGGTACCCGATCTCGACGCTTGTTCCGGCAAGAGCTTTCAATTCGTCCAGCGAATTGACGGGCAAAGGGCAGCCCGCGGCGACGTCGTGCGGGAATGGATCTCCGGTAACGCAGTTGCCATACGACACAAAGTAGGTGCAGGGCATCTTGTTGCGAATCAGATAGGGCAACGCAAACCGGCAGTTCTCCGCGTATCCGTCGTCGAACGTGATGTGGACCGCGGGACGCCGGCTGTCTTGCTGGCGAATCCGTCGCTGGACCTCTTGCATATCGATCACGTCAAACCGCTCGCGAATCCACTCCATCTGCTCTTGAAACAGATCGCATGGGATCGTCCAGTCGTTGGGCTGTTCGTCGGCAACGCGGTGATAGAACAGAACCGAGATCGGTGCTTTGCCCTTGGCGCTCAGGCGACGTAGCTGAAGCTGACGGCAGGGAGTCGAAACGACGCGGCGGAGGTCGATTGCAAGTTGACGAAAATTGGACATGGAAGCGACAGCGCGTGTATCTAGGGAACATTCATATTCCCAATGGATACGTCTTATGGTGCCGCTGGCAAATCAAACTGGTTCGTTGCCACCCGCAGGCCACCGATCTGACAACGATCGCTGCCGGTTGCAACGATCGTTTGTTCTGTGCCGAGATTGGCGTCGGCGATTCGTGCGGCGATCAGCCGGCATCGGCCTCGCGGACGCAGATCAAACAATTTCCAACGCGCAACACGATCGAATTCTCAACGACCGCCGCTCCATAAAGCGTCGGTTTGCTGAACATCGCCACGCCGCGGCGTCGTTCGGGCGATTCCTCTTCAGCCAACAGCGGCTCGGCTGGCAACGTCTCGTCGTTCCACGATTCGTTTTCCGCCAACACCTCGAACTTGCGCCCGGCGGCTAGGACGGAGACGATCCCATGTTGGCCAAACAGGTAGATCCGATCGCCAACGCCAATCGGTGTCGCCCAACACGACTGCTTGGTCCGCTTGGAATAAACCGATTCACCCGTCTGTGCGTCGAAGCAATGGACCACGCCGGCGCGATTGATCCAATACGCCAAACCTTGGTGAACGATCGGCGAAGCCCAGCTGGGGACAGCCCCTTCGGCAATCCATTCACGTTTGACGGTCCAGCCATCGCCTTGGCGAGCGATCTGGAGGAGACAGTTGGAATCGGCAGCGGAGCCGGCGTTTTCACCATTGCGCCCGGGGGACGCGCCAATCAGAACGCGTCCGTTTCCATAATCGATCGGCGAGGTGCCGGTGTTCCCACCGACGTCGGTGAACGTCCACAACGTCTCGCCCGATTCGGGATCGTAACCGTCGACGCTGCCAGCGGAACTGACGACGATTTGCGTCGCACCGTCGACATGGATCACCGCCGGAGAACTCCAACTGCGCCGCGATTCGCGGTCGACTTTCCATTCCGTTTTGCCCGTCGCTTTGTCGATCGCCAACAGCCCGCTGGGACCGTCGTGTTCGATCAAGACGAACATCTTCGTCGCGGTTTGGCAGGGGGAAGCCCCAATCCCAAACTCCGCTTTGAAGTCGCCAAGTTCATCCACCAGCGACCGCTTCCAAAGCATGTCGCCAGCGTGCGAATAGGCGACGCAATCGCCGCTCTCGAAATACGCGATCACTCGATCTTGATCGACCACCGGCGTCGGAGCGGCGCGGCTGACGTAATAACTGTTGGCGACCGGAGCGGAGTTCTCGATGCTCTGCCGCCACAACTCGTCGCCACTCTTAAGGTCAATGCAAACCGTGTGATAGGTCTCTTTGTTGGGACCTTCGACGCCGGTGACAAAGACTCGTTCTCCCCAGACGACCGGACTCGATTGTCCGTGTCCCGGCAGCGTCGCTCGCCAGGCGATGTTCTCCGTCGCGGTCCACTCCAGCGGCAGCGATTGCGTCGCGCCGGGTCGGGCTCCCGCACCTAGAAATGCGGGCCAGACTGCGGGTTCGCCATTTGCCATGGCCACAAGAATTGTCAGGAACCAAAACATGTTTCTACCTTTTTCAGATCAAATTCGGGGCATGGGCAGCGGACCGACGCGAGCCGCGATCTGTCCGCTGGTTGGGGATTCTAACCGGCAAACTTATTGAGTTGCCAACGGTCGGCGGACGGGAACGTGCAGCGTGACCGTTGCGGCATAGCTGGTGAACTCGTATTCGTCGCTCTTTTCGTCGTCCGCTGTGTGGTGGGCGACGATCAGATATCGGTTGCCCGCCTTGGGAACAAACGTTGCCAGCCCACCGCTGTCGGTGCGGAACTGGAAATCGGGATCGAATTCACCCTGCAGTTCGGCTCCTTGCGGGATGAAGCTGACGACGACATCTTTCTTCGGTTTGCCTTGATGCAGAACCTGGACCGTCAACGGCTGGCCGACTGCGGTCTCGGTGAACGGGCAGGTTTGCAGCACGACTTCAAAAGGCATACCGAGTGGCTTTTTGTGGTCGTGGCCAACGATCTTCGCATCGTCGATCGAATGGCTGGCCAGGAAGTAACTCTTCGCCGTACGGACACCTCGAACGCTCTTGCCGTGCTGCATGACGCGATCCAGTTGAACGGCGACGCAGTGAACGCCGGGGGCTTCCACAGGCAGTGGCTGCGTCCAGTAGCCTTCCTTTTCCGCCATCGCGGTCGACGTCATCTTGTCGCGCAGATCGACACGGGTGCCGTCGGGCGATTGATGTTCGGCCGTAACCCAGTCGAGCGAAACGAGGCCGGCGAGCTTAAAGTCGCGGTGGTGGTTGCCATGATTTCCCAAGCAGAGATCGACGTGCACGATCTCGCCCGGCGCTACAACCGGAATATTGGTTTGCGTCCAGATGTCGTGAGCCGAGGCGGTCAGTTGAGCCAACGCCAAGAGGCTGGTCAGCACGCAGGTGAGTTTTCGATTCATGTTGTTTATCCCAAGAGGTTGGTTTGATTTTAGATCTGAAATTGCGATAGCCCATTAATATTCGGGAATCACTTCGTTGTCGGCGATCGATCCGATCAGTTGCCAGGTGTACCGATCGATCGATTCGGTGACAAATCGGACCGAACCATCAGCCATCAACAGCATGACGCCGCCGGGGTGACGGCTGCGGGCACTCTTGCGCGCTGCGTAGCGCGAGTAGCAATCATTTTCCAAAGCGTTGGGACCATAGAAGTGATGGTATCCGGTGTCGTTGACCGAGCCGTCGGCCCATTTTTCGCCACGACTGAAGATCACCGGGCTCGAATCATTCAGGCACCAGGAATCATCGATTGTTGGGGACGATGCATCCCAGACCGAGGCGAGCAAACCCTCGGGGCCGCTGTTGGCGACGCCGCGGGTGCTGTCGGGACTTCCCGAACCAATCAGCGTTTCGCTGAACGCGGCGGTATGCGACGTCCCATCGAGGATATCGCGGAATCGCTTTTGCGAATCGATGTAAAACAGCCCGTCGCAATTGACGTACAGACCGCCATCTTGAGCCGTCCCGTTGTTGGCGTGGTAGTTGGTCGCGCCCCATTCATCGCTGATCCGTTCATGGACATCGCTGGGGCACAAAAAGGTCGAGACCTGCGTTGCGACGGCATCGCCCAGATCGGGATGCGTGACAACGCTTGGGGGTGGGCCCATCGAGAAGATCAACAGCGGTTGCTGCAAATCGATAGCTTGATAGATCGCTGATTGCTCCAAATACGGAGTCAGCAGCGCCAACGGGCCCCAGCGATAGAACGATTGTTCCGATGCGGGAACCGGTGCTTTGGCTTGGTCTCGCTGCGACGGAAACCGCTGCAGCGTGTCGTGGTGCATGTGCAGCGCCAGACCGATCTGTTTCATGTTGTTGCTGCACGACATCCGCCGCGCGGCCTCGCGAGCGGCTTGAACCGCCGGCAACAGCAGCCCAACGAGGATGCCAATGATCGCGATCACAACCAACAGCTCCACGAGCGTGAAGCCGGCGCGTGATCGTTTTTGGGGCGGCGAGAGGTGTGAGAGTCGTTTCATGGGTATGGAAAGTCTTTCGTAACTTGAGATTGGTAGATCGATAGCCACGCCGCGATCAAAGATCAGCGCACGGCAAGCGACAGGGGACAGACGCCGGCTCCATCGTCGTGGCACGCGTGGCGGCTTGGTCATTGCCAAGCAGCTCGCAGCGGTCCCTGAGATGGAATTCCAACGGAATCAAGAAACCGACAAAGCGATCTGAACCGCCGGCTGCAAACACTGCAGCGTCAGCTTGGAGCGAATCCGCGTTTCAAGTGGAACTATCAGCGGGCATGAAACAGCAGTCGGTTCGCCAAGGAACCGCGAGCTTTCATGCAGCAACTGATTTCATCAACTGAAAACAGAAACGTCACCAGCGTTGGACCGCAGCCAGGCGGCCAACCGAGTTCAGATGACTTCTTCGGCGAAGAAGAACGCGCCTAGGGATAGGGTTGCGCGGGAGCAAATTTCAAGGGATGGGCGAATTGGTCGTCGATCGCCGTCCAGAACAACAGCGTCGGCGTGGGAAGCGCCAATGTCGCTGGAACGATCTCGACAACGACGCTCGAAAGGACGTTCCAGAAACCATCGATGCCGCGACATCGTGCGGCATCCTCCAGGCGAACGATCCGCAGAGTTGGCGATTCAACCGTCGCTGTCGATGCCGCCGTGGCGCTCGCGGCAGCCGGCGGCTTCGGCTCGCATTGCGAACCGCTCGAAGCGCTGCAGCAACACGATTTCGCAGACGGAGCGACCTTCGACGCGACCGCTTCGCCAGCAGCTCTTTGGACGCGAGCGATCAAGAAAGCCGGAGGCTGGACGTCGTTTTCCGCCGCCCATTGCAGCTTCTCCACATCGCTGTGGCAGCAGCACTTGTCCCAACAGAATTCCGCAGAAGAGCAGCCGCAGGGGCAAGCTTCGCAAGGAAATCGCCCGGTTTTCTCGGGAACCGGAGCGTAGGTGGGCAAACCGATCATGCCACACGCCAACACCACCAGCAACGTCAGGCAGATGCCGCGTCGGGTTGTCGTCGATCGAATTGGATGGATGAAATCCAAGATAGCTTCAATCTACTAAGGCGTGCCAAGTCGGCTCGCTCCTCACGCATCCGATCCTAATCAAGGCAGGCCGGTTCGTAAATCACCAGCTTCGTGAAAGGGCCGCGGTATGATGCCGCAGCCGCTGAAACCATCCTCCTCTTCCGCAGTGCTGGAACGCTCGAAAGGCAAGCACCACTTCGCAAAGGAAATCTTCATCGGAGAACGCCCTGCGACCGTAACGCAAGCTTGTCGATCCGAGGACTCAACTGCGACGATCCCACCGGGCTAGGATTGGAGTAGGATCCGCCAAACAAAAAAGGCTCCGTCGACAAACGCTGACGACAGAGCTTTTTTGTGCTGGTGGACAGCGAAGTCCACGGGGGCTCACGCCAGCCCCAAGGGATTTTTGGGGTCTGGCACCGCGTGATGCCAACGACGCGTGTTAAGGAAGATCGAAGATCTTCAACTGAGGTGCGTCGCCCGGCTTGCCGATCAAGGCGATGCCTTGGGTTTCACTCAGCTTGTCCATCTGCGTGACGTCGACGAGCGATTCGATCTTTTCAAAAGGTTGCCCAGCCGTCCCGCCGCCGCGAACCGGTTTGGTCAGGCCGGGGCCGTCGTCGATCTTTTCGGTGCTGACCTTCATCACGCCGCGTGCGGTGTTGCTGAGCAGCAAGTGCGTGACGCCTTCCTTCTCGTAGACGATCATATCGATTGGGCGATTGCGATTGCCGAGTTCAGCGACGGTCTTGCCGCGCACTTTTTCACCGCCATCCAACTTGCCGATCGGGAAGTTAACCAATGGCGTGCAAGTGAATCCGGCCAGCAGCGACGGTTCCCCATCGATGTTCAGCGGGACAAAGGTTTGGATCGCTGCATCTTCGACGCGGCCGTGCGCGGCGTGGAAGATCTCCACGTTGGAGACGATCGTGTTGTCGGCGAATGGGAACGGGAACTCAACCACTGCCGAAGGGGAATCGCCAGCCGACAGCCCCGAGACGATCACCTTGCCATCGAAGTAGGCGACGTCGGTGATCGATTGATCGCGGAGATTGCGTTTGCGTCGCCCCTCGCCACTGATCTTGTCGGCTGGTGGGTTGGGCAGCTGCTTGCGGCCGTGATCGATCTTGTCCAAGTTGATCTTCTGAAACTGGCCGTCGCGATTCATGCGAACCAAGCCACAGCGATTGTTTGCTTTCACCGAAAAGGTCACGTTGCCGGTCTCTGGATTGACCGCCATGTCACCGATTTCGAGCGCGTCGGCTTCGGCGCCGATCGCTGCGGCTAGCTGGCCGCGCAGATCTTTGGGCAGCGAGTTTTGCAGATCGCCATCGACCTGTTTGTCCTCGGTTGCGATCGCGTAAACGGCTGCAGCCTTCGGATCGCCAATGATCAGAACGCCGGAGGTGGCGAAAGTCATCGGGCCCAACGACTGCAGTTCAACGGGGCCAGGAGTTAGCCCACTGGCGGCGTAGCTTGTCGCCGAGCCGAGTGAGATTGCCAGCAGCGCGGCGAGCATGACACCAAAACGACCATTGCGAATCGACATCCGACAGATTCCTTGTAACGAGGTGGGGAGTTTTTCACCCCGCGAGTATATCACGGCAAGCACCCGCAGGTGTGCCCGCCGGTAGCCCATGGCGTCAGCCATGGGACCGGAACGGCGGCGAAAACCGACGATCGTCCCTGCCGGGACTGGCGGCGTCCTATTTCGCTTTCGGTCCAGCCGCTAAGACGTCGGCGCGGACGCCCGATTCGTAGCTCTTGAAGTTATTGCGGAACAGTTCGACAAGCTTGGCGGCCGCTTGGTCGTAGGCTGCCGGATCGCTCCAGGTCGACTGCGGCGCGAGGATCTCGTCGGGGACTCCCGGAACGGCGCGGAGCGTTTGAAATCCGAACCACGGATCGGTGCTTGTCGGTGCGTCGACCAGGGTGCCGGCGTGGATCGCATCGATGATCGCGCGGGTGTGTTTCAACCGAATCCGCGATCCGGTGCCGTACGCTCCGCCGGTCCAACCGGTGTTGATCAACCAGACGTTGACGCCGTGCTGGGCGATCTTGCTCGACAACAGTTCGGCATATTTGCCCGGATGCCAGACCAAAAACGGGCCGCCGAAGCAGGGTGAAAACGTCGCCTGCGGTTCGGTCACGCCAACTTCGGTCCCAGCCACTTTGGCTGTGTAGCCACTGATGAAATGGTATTCCGCTTGTTCGGCGGTCAACTTGGCGACCGGCGGCAACACCCCGAAGGCATCACATGTCAGGAAGATGATGTTGGTCGGATGCGGCGCGACGCAGGGGATCGCTGCGTTATCGATGAACTCGATCGGATAAGCGCCTCGCGTATTTTCGGTGATCGAGGTGTTGTCGAAGTCGACGTGATGATCGGCTTTGTCGTAGACGACGTTCTCCAGAACCGCGCCAAAACGCAGCGCGTCGAAGATCTGCGGCTCGGCTTCGCGCGTCAAATAGATCGCTTTGGCGTAACAGCCCCCTTCGATATTAAAGACGCCATCGTCGGACCAACAGTGCTCATCATCGCCGACAAGCAAGCGATTCGGATCGGCCGAGAGCGTCGTCTTGCCGGTTCCCGACAGACCAAACAGGATCGTCGAATGGGTCCGCTGCGGATCGACGGTGGCCGAACAATGCATCGACAAGACGCCCTGTTTGGGCATCAAATAATTCATCAGCGTGAAGACCGCCTTCTTCATCTCGCCGGCGTATTCGGTCCCCAGGATCACGACTTCGCGAGTCGCCAGGTCGAGATCGACGCTGGTCTTAGACGTCATCCCCGTTGTGTAGCGATTGGCCGGGAAGGCACCGGCATTGAGGATCGTGCAATCGGGCTCGCCAAAATCGGCTAGCTCTTCCGGCGTCGGCCGGATCAACATATTGTGCATGAACAACGCGTGGTAGGGCCGACCGCAGATCACGCGGACCTTGATCCGGTATTTCGGATCCCAACCGGCGAATCCATCGAAGACGTACAACCGATCCAGGGTGTTCAGGTAATCGCTGGCACGCTCGCGATTGACTTCAAAGCTGTGCTTCTCCAGCGAAATATTGACGCTGCCCCACCAGACTTCATCCTCCGCCTCGGGCGATCGGGTGATCCGTTTGTCCGACGGGGATCGACCCGTTTTCGTCCCCGAGTAGGCGATCAACGCACCGAGATCGGAGATCGTCGTCCCCGGTTCGCGTCGAATCGCTTCTTCGTACAGTTCCGACGGCGCTGTGTTGCGCTTGATGTCTTGAACCGTGATCCCAAGTTCCTTCAGGTCGATCGTGGTCATGCCCGTCAATCCAATCGTTAGCGTTTTCCGTAGACTTTGGTCTCCTTCGGATCGCCGCCGCTCATTAGATAAGCAAGCAGATCGCGAAGCTCATCGGGGTTTAAGCCGTCGATTAAGCCTACCGGCATTTGCGACACAGGTGAAGACCGGACTTCATCGACATCGTCCGCATCGACAACCACCGGGTCGGCATTGGCGTCGGCGGGGAAGATCACCAGCTTCCCATCCTCCTCGGAGACCAATCCGGTGATCGAACGCCCATCCAGGGTCAGCACGACCGACGATTGGTATTGATCCGAAATCACCTTGCTTGGTTCGATAATGTGTTCGACCAAGTAGCGGACATCGAATTTGTTTCGGATGCTCGTCAGATCGGGACCGATGCTGCCGCCCAAGCCGCCGACGCGATGGCACTTGCCACAACTGGTTGCGAAATAGAGGCTGCGGCCGCGTTCGAAATCGGCTTGATTGAACTTGTTCGCCGATTGTTGGATCGCGGTTTCGGTCGTCCACTTTCTCCCAGGCCCTTCGATCGGCTTGATCTCGAAATCGGGAACGGGATTAAAATCTTCCCCCGTGATATCGGCGACCGCTGCCCGTTGTTCGTTCGTCGAATTCTCCAACGCCTCCTCGCGGATGTTCGTCATGAATCCGGGGAAGCTCGCACCGCCCGATCCCTTCGCCGCGGCGTTCAAGAACTCAAAGTAGCTGCGGCGCTGGTCGACGGTCCAACCATTGCGCAGGTTCCGCAGCATCAGGGCATACCCGATCTCACGCGATGGCGGATGGTTCTCCAAAACCGCGCGAACCGTGCCGCCGTAGCCAGCGTTGCGGTCGGCCAGTTCCGACCAATCGGGAACCTCCGGCGCCGCGCGATCCTCGATCAATTGCAGCGTCTTGGCAACGATCTGGGGCGCTTCGAGATAGGTCAAGACGCGGACCAGTTCCGTGTTGATGTCTGCGTTTTTGTTCGGCAGATGCGGGTTCAAGCGATCGATCACGCGATCGGCGAGCTCCGACGTCGGGCGCCCCATGCGAATAAAAGTCAACGCGTAGGCGCGCAACAATCCGAGCGTTTGCGATACGGAAAGCTTGGCGGGCTCCAACTCCAACAGGCTTTCGATCAATGGCTGCTGATGTTTAGCGTCGCCCATGCGCGCCAACGCCACGGCGGCGGTGATCCGAGCTTGCGGATCGGATTCGTTCATCGCCCGTTCAGCCCATTGGTCGGTCGGCTGCGATTCGATCGCAACTCGGGCGGCGTTGCGGATGAAACGGTCGGTGCTGCTCAAATGAGGCCACGCCGTGTCGACAGCTGCCGCATCGTGACGCCCATGAAATTCTTCCAACTGCTTGCGAATAGCCCGAGCGTCAGCGACGTCGCTTGGCAACGCTTCGGTTTGATTCGCGGCGGTGCTTTCGCTGCCAACGTATCGCACACGATACAGCCCCGATTGGGTGCCGCGTCCGCCGACGGTGAAGTACAAGTGCCCATCGACGCCAACGGTCGCATCGGTCACTGGCAACGGGACGCCGGTGACAAAGGCTTCGCTGGTCGCGGTGTAGCTGGCCCCTTCCGGAGTCGGATGGATCGCGTAGATCGTTCCAAAGGTCCAGTCCAACGCGAAGATCGCATCTTGATATTTCGCGGGGAATTTTGCTCCCACGCCCGACGCGACACCGGTCGGCGAACCGGGGCCGATCTCCAGCGTCGGTGGCAAGCTGTCTTCATAATAGGTTGGCCATTTGCCAGTACCGCTGCGCCAGCCAAAGTCGGCGCCGCTGACCACATGGCAGATCCGCGTCGGGCGATACCACGGCATCCCCAGATCCCATTCCATGTCGGCATCGAAGGTGAAGATGTCGCCGAAACGATTCATCGCGATGTCGTATTGGTTGCGGAAGCCAATGCAGACGAGTTCCTGTTGCAGGCTGACGGGATCGAGCTGAGTGACCCAGCCGCCGGGAGCCATCACGCCGCGGGCGTGCCCACGGGCGTCCCACATCCGCGTCAGCAGATGATCCTCTTGCCACGATTGCACCCGCCGGCGAGTGACGTCGTGCAACGGAGCATGATTGCCGCCATCCATGTAGATCGACTTGCCATCTTCGCTCAGGATCAACGCGTGATTGCCATGCTCGCCGCCGCCGGTCTTGCTTGGCAGCTGCTCGCTCTTGTCCAGCCGGCCATCGCCATCGCTGTCAGTGATCCGATACAGATGACCTCCATTTTTGTGGAACCACAGCGCATCAAACGCCCACAACAAACCTTGAGATCCCGAAAGCGTGCCGTTGCCGTCGGGATTGGCGATGTTCATCGGTTGCACATCGGCTTGCGGGCCGTCGGTCGATTCTTTGATCTGGATCGAATAGAGCCCTTTGCCCCCCTGGTCGCACGCGATCAGCGAACCGTCGGGCCCTTTGTCCAACACGACCCAAGAGCCCTGTTCGTCTTTGGGAACCGTGTAGATCAGTTCGACAGCAAATCCGTCGGCGACGTTCAGATCTTCCGGCGCCGTCACTTCGCCAGCCGCGGGCGAACCGTTGGCACCTGGGATTCCCCAAGGAGCACCACCAAGCGGCCGGATGACTTTGACCTTGTCGGCCCATCCGGAATCGTTAAACGCGATGTCGGTCCATCCGTCGGCGGGTGCCGCCTTCGAAAGCTTCCACGATCCATCCGAAACGATGGTTTGCGAGCTGCCTTTAGCTTCGGCATTGATCGCGAGCTTGAAAACCAACGCCGCGGTCCCACCGTTGTTCTGCCCCGCGATCGCGATGGTATTGCGACCCGACTTCAAAAGCTTGGTGACATCTTTGTGGATGGGATTGGGCCAATCGGGACTCTTTCCGACTTCCTTGCCATTGATCCACAGCGTCATTCGGTTGTCGCAGGTCGTGAAGACCTTCGCCGATTTCACCGGACCGGTGATCTCGAACGATTTGCGGACATAGATCGGTTGCTGCGCGGTGATCTCCCCTTCAGACCAAATCCACTGCGCCTCCGGCTTGGTTTTCAACCAGGCAAGTTTTTTGGAACCTTGAGCGGATGCGTCGGAGAGTTCGAAGACCGCACAGCACATCAGCACGGCAGAAAGCAGGGAGAGTCTATTCATCGCAAGCATGTTCATCGAGGTAGGTCAAAGACGTGGAAGCGGATCGGAAGTTCGAAGCCACAGTATAGTGTCGCAAATGCCATTGGGGTGGGGGCGGAGAGATTTTCGCGGCCCTTGCGAACCAAATCGCGAAATGCGGATCTACTTCGCCAAACGGATTCCCGTGAACTGCCACCGCGCTTGCGGCGGGAAGAAGTTGCGGTAGCTGGCTCGGATATGCGATCGGCTGGTCGCGACGCTCCCCCCTCGCAGCACGTATTGGTTGCACATGAACTTGCCGTTGTATTCACCGATCGCACCGCTGGGAGGCCGATAGCCGGGGTAGCCGACATAGGGACTGGCGGTCCATTGCCAACAGTCGCCGAACATCTGATCGATCCCGTCGTTGCCAGTCGCCCGACCGGGATGCAGACGCAGCGATTCAGCAAAGTGACCTTCGACAGGCGTCTGGCTCGCGACAATCTCCCACTCGGCTTCCGTCGGCAAACGCATACCCGCAAACCGCGCGTAAGCGTCGGCTTCGAAATAGCTGATGTGACAGACCGGACCGTCCAGCTGCAATGGCTGGATCCCATCGAGCGTGAATTCGCACCATCGCCCATCGCGCTGCGTCCAATAGAGCGGCGATTGCCATCGGTTTTCGCTGACCGCCGCCCAGCCCATCGACAACCAATGTTCCGGCCGTTTGTAGCCGCCCGCTTCCATGAACGCCAGATACTCGCCATTGGTCACCAAACGATTGGCGATGCCAAACGCTTCGACAAACTGGCGGTGGCGAGGCCGTTCGTTGTCAAAGGCAAATTCGTCGCCGTCGTATCCGATCCAAGCGAGCTGTTCCGGGAAATCGACGAAGCGAATCGGAGCCGCCGTCGCGACGGAATTTGTTGTCGCCGTGCCATTGGAAGATTGGGCGACATCGGGAAGCGAGCGATAGGCGGGGGCCAACGGGTTGCGGCTGAGCAAATGTTTCAGGTCGGTCAGGATCAGTTCTTGATGTTGTTGTTCGTGCTGAATTCCCAGTTCAACCGTCGCTCGCACTGACGCGGCATCGTCGAACCTACCGGCCGCCAAAAATTCATTCACGCAGCCCTCGACCGACTCGCGATACCGACGCACCTGAGCGACGGTCGGCCGCGTCAGAAGCCCACGGTCGGCGCGGGTGAACTGCTCACCCACGGCGTTGTAATAGGAGTTGAACAGGTATTCGAACTGCGGATGGAACGGTTCGTATCCGGGGCTGAACGGCTTCAGTAGAAACGTTTCGAAGAACCAAGTCGTATGCGCCAGATGCCAAACGACGGGACTGGCATCGGGCATCGACTGAGCGACCATGTCCTCGATCTCCATCGGCTCGCACAGCGTGGCGGTGAAGGCGCGCGTTTCCCGAAACGTCTCGGCCAATTCGCTCATCTCGACCAACGGTGACGTCGCTTGGTCGCTGTTGGATGTCGAAAGATTCAATCCGCACCTCGTCGTGCTATCTTTAATCCGATGCAATCCCAGGCCTTCGGGCGGGGGATCGATTCCAATCTGCCGGCGAGACCACCGTCGACGCCGTGGAACAATGCACTCAGTTTAGCGTTCCAACGTCCGCGTTGTTGTGCAACTCGTGCGACCATTTCCTAACGAGCATGCTGTTGCTGGTTGTTATACTGCGACGGTTGCTCGAATCACCTTCCGGCCGTTTCGAAAAGGGAGCCGCCCCGATGAGCTGTCGCCTGCTATTGAGCTTGGCATGTTGGATGCTGTGCGCAGCCGCACCGAGTTGTCTGGTCGCGGACGGGCCGCTGAAGATCATGGCGGTTGGAGATTCCATCACTCAAGGGGGAGGTGGGTTTTCGTGCTACCGCGAATACCTGCTTCCGATGCTATCTCAATCGGGGGCATCGGTACAATTTGTGGGTCCCCAACAAGATGCAACCTCGCGTCACTGCGGGTTTGGTGGCAAGAACACCGCCTATTTGAACCGCATCGCCGAGCGTGTTGCCCGTGAATATCCGGCCGATATCGTGCTGTTGCATTCGGGCCACAATAGCTTCAGCCGAGACAAACCGATTGCTGGAATCATTCGGGCAACCGAACAGATGCTTGCGACCCTGCACGAGATCAATCCCGAGGTGATCGTGCTGGTGGCCCAAGTAATCCCCAGCGGAAAGCTTCCGAAGTACGCGTACATCCCGGAATTGAACGAAGAGATCGCCCGGAGCGTCGACCGAATGCGGGAGCGGGGGATCGATGTTTACTTGGTAAACCAAGCTGCTGGATTCGATTGGACGACCGACACCGTCGCTGATCGCGTCCATCCGAATTCCTCCGGTGCCAAGAAGATGGCTCAACGGTGGCTGCAAACGCTGCAACCACTTCTCGCCCGAACCCACGCAACTGCCCCAGGTGAAACCGAGGGGAACTGAGGCGCCGGGAGGCTGAATTGACTCCCCGTGCGATACCGTCACCTATGGATCAAGGTATCAGTCCAGAACGCAGGAGTGGTTTTGGGGGGATTAGAATAGTTATCCGCCGGTCGATGGGCGATCCGAACAACTCAAAGCGTTCATCGAGTCGTCTTACGGAGATTCGGATGTTGTTTGGCGACGGAGTTCGCTTCATAATAGGTTCACGTTGAACGGCTGCGTTGCGATGAGTCCGTTGTTGAAAGGCCTGACCGGCCTGTCGCGTAGGGATCTACGAATTGATGTATCGATCGAAAGCTTTAAAGATAGTTTGTTTGCTGGGGCTTCTTGTCGTCCCGGCGATGGCCAAAGAGCGACGCGCAAAACCTCCACGATTTGGTGCCGATTCTTTTCGCGGAGTGTTCTTCGAAGATCTCTCGGAGTCGGTTGCGGCAACGCGGCCGAGTGTTCAAGCATTGCGAGGGATCCGGCCGCAAGTGGCGGGAGCCGCCGCTGGTGGCGACGATGCAGAAGAGAGTGCGGAGCCGGGCGGTCAGTGGAGCAAACTGGCCAGCGCGCAGAGCATCGAAGATGAGATCAAGCGTCAGAAGTTGAAGTTCGATGCCGACGTTGCCCAGCCGGGGGCGTTTAAGAGTGGCGGATACGTCAACGCCCGAACTGAGCTGTCGATCTTGGCGACCTTGTTTGGTGTGGTCGCATCTTACGAAGGGGATATTCGGTGGAAGGAACAAGCCGAAGCGGCTCGAAACGTATTGGCTCGAACAGCCGGAAACTGCAATTCCGGTTCGATCCAGGTCTTTAATGAATGCAAGAGTCGCAAGCAGGACCTGGACGACCTGCTGCGTGGCGCGTCGCTCTCCAGCCCGCCAGCCGCAGAGCAGTCGGACTGGTCGATGATCGCCGACCGTTCGGTCTTGATGAGTTATCTGGAAACGCTTTCCAAAGAAGAACTGCCGGCGTTGACGAACGACGATAGCGGCGTCAAAGAGAGCCCCGACAAAGTGAAGCAATTCGGCGACATGGTGGCGATTGTGGGGAGCGTTTTGATCCAAGAGGGGATGGACGAATACGACGACGAAGAATACGTGGCGTTGTCCAAGCAGATGCTCGACGCGGCGCTGCTGATCGGCCAAGCGGCCCAGCAGGGAGATCCCGATGCCGCTCGCAAGGCGGTCGGCATGGTCAACCAATCGTGTGATGCCTGTCACGAACAGTATCGCTAGATCGAGCGTCGAGCGAACGTCGGGGCACGGCCAACGCAGCAATCCCTGGGTGATCAATGGGAATTCGGTTTCAATGCCATGAATGTCGGCATCGATTAAACGTCAAGGAATTTTTGGCGGGAAAGCGAGGGAAGTGCCCTCGTTGCAACACGTTGTTTCGAATTCCGATCGGCGATCAAGAATTGTCCATCCCGATCGATTCTCCATCGCCGAGCCGGATCGGTCCGGCGGCCGATGAGGCTCCCGTCCCCCTGCCCCAAGAAAACCCCGTTTTGGAGACCGACTTGGGGGCCGCGGCATCAGCGATGCAGCCCGAGTCGACGGCCGTTCAGTCGGTCGATTCGCCGGTGGAAGCACCAACGGCGTCCGAGCCTCAGCCCGAGACCCCGCTTGCTGTCGCTGCGGTGAAGCCCCGCGTGGAAGTAACCAATGATTCTCCTCCCGATGTTTCGCAGCACGAGACGTCGCAGGACGAATCGTCGCCGTTAGCAGCTGCGAGCGACGTCGTTTGGTATGTGCGGCCGCCCAGCGGCGGGCAGTATGGACCGGCTGGAGGCGCGTTGATGCAGCAGTGGATTCAAGAGCATCGCGTTGTTCCTGGATCGTTGGTTTGGCGCGATGGTTGGGCGCAATGGCAAGCGGCCGAGGATGTATTTGGCCGCGACTTTGGCAGCTCGGGAGTCGCCGATATCGACCTGAATGCCGATCTGCCCGAAATCGCTGCCGGTTCACAATCGGCCGCCAAACCCAATCGGTTCGTCGACCCTATGGAATCCGAACCGAAGACCACGCCAACCGAATTCGAGCGTCGCCAGCTGGCCAAACGCAAACGCCGAACCCGCATGATCGCGATGCTAACGGGGATCAGTCTGTTTTTGATCGTCGTGATAATTCTTGTTGTACTCAGCAAGAGCGGCGACGCGTGATTCCCCTCCTTTCCTCCACGAAATCCCACCTCCTCTAAATCCTCTCCCACCTTTGCGATGAGCAAATCTATGTTCCGGTCTTCCTTTGTGTTGTGGCTCGCCTTGAGCAGTGCCGTTTTTGCCGTCGAGCCAACCGGTTTGCGGTTGGCAACGTTTTCCGAAGACATCACGATCCCGCTGGGGCATCGTTGCATGGGGATCTTGCCAACCAAAGCGCTGCGGATCGAAGACCCTCTGGAAGCCCGTGGGATGGTTTTGTTGGGGGCGGGCAAGCCGGTTGTCTTGGTGGCATTGGATTGGTGTGAGGTCCGCAACGGAGCGTACGACCAGTGGCGCGATCAACTTGCCGAAGCGGCCGGGACGGTCCGCAATCGAGTGCTCGTTTGCGCGTTGCATCAGCACGACGCACCGGTCACCGACAGCGGCGCTCAAGCGTTATTGGACAGCGTCGGTCTGCAGGGGGAATTATACGATGTCGCTTTCCACGCCGACTGCATCGCTCGCGTGGCCGAGGCGGTTCGGAAGGCGATCGCTGTCGCCCAACCGCTAACCCATGTTGCCGCCAGTCAGGCGAAGGTCGATCGGATTGCATCGACGCGGCGAGTCGAATATCCCGACGGCAGGGTCGGTTACGACCGCGGCAGCAGCATGCGACCCGATTCGCCTCAGGTGAAAGCGGATGAAGGGGCGATCGATCCGTTCTTGAAATCGATTCATTTTTATAACAAGGACCGCGAACTGGCGGTGCTTACATCGTATGCGACGCATCCGATGAGCTATTACGGACGCGGAGGCGTGACGGCCGATTTCGTCGGAATGGCCCGGCGACGGCGGCAGGTGGAGACCGATGGCAGCATGCAGATCTACATGACCGGTTGCAGCGGTGACGTGACCGCGGGGAAATATAACGATGGAGCGCCAGCCACACGTGGCATCCTAGCCGACCGACTGTATCAGGCGATGGTCGCCGCCGCGGCGGAGGCCCAGCCACAACCGATCTCCGAATACGGCTTCCGCTGCGAAACGTTCCAGTTGCCGTTTCACGAAGGCGAGGAGTTTTCGCGCGATGCGATGACGGCGATGTTGCGCGACGACAATGCGAGCCAACGCGATCGGATCTTGGCCGCGATGGGGTTGAGTTCGTTGAATCGAATCGAAAGCGGTCAGCCGATCGATCTGCCATGCCTGGATTTAGGGATTGCTCAAATCGTTCTGATGCCGGGGGAATCGTTTGTCGAATATCAGTTGATGGCTCAACGTTTGCGGCCCGATTCGTTTGTGATGGCGGTTGGATTTGGCGAAAGCTGGACCGGGTACATCCCCACCAAACAGGCTTTCGACGAAGGCTTCGGCCACAGCTGGCGTTGGGTCGGTCGAGGCTGCGAAGCGATCATTCGCGAGAAACTGACGCGGGTGTTGGCGGAATAACCTGCCAAGACGAGTTATTTGCACCCCGAGTTGACGGCTGTTGGCGGTTATGATCCTAGCCGCAAGCCTTCTTTATGGTAGAATCCAACGCTTGAACCTTAATGTCTGCGCCACTTTGAGTCCCGCTGTTTTCGACGCTCGAGTCGAAATCGTTGCCGCGGGGCGACACGCGCAACATCCTAACTCCCTCTTGTTTGAATCTGTGCTTAATCGGTCTGATTGATGAACGAATCTAACGCTGAAAATCTTGAAAACGCTGTTCCGCCGCAATCCCTTGCAGCCGATGCACAACCTCCAAGCGATCCCGCGACCGAAGCGGCGCCAGCTGTTGCCGCCGACGATGCGACGCTGTCCGACGCCGCTGCGGCATTGTCAGCTGCATCGGATGCCAAGCCGGCGAAGCCAGGCAATGGGGCGCTGGCCGGGCGACCCAGCGGACCGCTGGCGCGGCGACAACCAAGCAACGGGCCAAGCTCTCCGCCCCCATCGGCTGGACGCCCCGGTTCGCCACCTCCCGTTCCACAGCGTCCGATGAAAGCCGCCGCCGCAGGTCAAGGGGCTAAGGCCGACGCAGCGAGCGGAACGGAAAAGCCAGCGAAGGGGAAAAAGGAAGGGAAAGATAAGCATCCGCCACGCGGTAAACAGATCGTTCCGCCGCCGAAGCCGCAGATCGTGGTCCCCAGCAAACGCGCTCCGCTGTCGGACGACCTCGAAGAGATGCTCGCTCGCGAACTGGCCGGTTCGGGACTCGAAGAGATTCTCGGTGGCCAAGCTGGAATGCCGATGCGCGAAGCGCTTGTCGAAGGCCAGCGGGTGCAGGCAAAAGTGATTAAGAAGAGCGTCGATGCCGTTTTCGTTTCGTTGGGGGGACCCGACGAAGGTTCGGTCGCGTTTGAACAATTTAAAGAAGAGCCCGAGATCGGTGCCTCGGTTGAAGTCATCGTTCGCGGTTTTAGCAACGACGATGGCATGTTCATGCTGGCCCTGCCAGGCCAGGCTCTCGACGCCAGCGATTGGGATGAACTCGAGGAAGGGGACGTGGTCGAAGCTTACGTCGAATCGGTCTGCAACGGCGGCGTCGATGTCAAAGTAGGATCGATTCGCGGTTTTATTCCGATCAGCCAGTTGTCGGAGTTTCGGATCGAAGATGCGGCGGAATATGTCGACAAGAAACTGCTTTGCGTCGTCAACGAATGCAACCCGCGTCGCAAGAACTTGGTACTCAGCCACCGCGCGATCCTAGAACGGGAACGCGAGGAGCGGCGTGTAGAACAGATGGCCAAGATCGCCGTCGGCGACGTCTTGGAAGGGACCGTGCGAAACGTCCTGGACTTCGGTGCCTTTGTCGATCTGGGAGGAGTCGAAGGACTGATCCATATCAGCAAGCTCAGCTGGGATCGGATCAAACACCCCAGCGAAGTCATCGAAGCGGGGCAAAAGGTCAAGGTTCGAATCGACAAAATCGACGAGAACACGGGCAAGATTGGACTCTCGTATCGCGATCTGATCGAGCAACCGTGGGACGATATCGACTCGAAATTCCCGATCGGATCGACGGTTACCGGCACGGTCACCCGAACAACCGATTTTGGGGCCTTTGTTCGTTTGGGGACCGGAATCGAAGGGTTGATCCACATTTCGGAACTCGCCCACCATCGCGTCTTTAAAGTCGACAACGTGGTGAAGGTCGGGGATGAAATCGAGGTCAAGATCCTTTCAGTCGACGCCGATTCGCAGCGGATCGGGTTGTCGTTGAAAGCGACACAGGTCAAACCGCAGACCGAAAAAGAGAAGGCCGAAGAGGCTGCGGCGGAGATTGACGAACCAGCTCCCGAGCCGTACATCAAGAAACGTCACGTCGGTCCGCTCAAGGGTGGTAAGGATGCCGACGCGGGCGGAGCCAAGTTTGGGCTGAAGTGGTAGAGCCCCTTGGCATCGACAGTGCGGCTTGAGCCGCGCTGCGGTGGACGTCGTTTCGCGACGACTTCAGCGTTAGCTGCGACTGCGGTCCTTGGGGTATGACCCAAGGATATCGCGGCGAATCGTCAAGGCTTCGAGGTCTTCGATCGCCTTCATCACGGGAGCGTCATGCTTATGGCCTTCCAGTTCGACAAAAAACAGATACTCATTGGGGCCGGCGGGCATCGGATACGATTCGATCCAGGTCAGATTCAGATTGTGTTTTTTGAAAACGTTCATCACGTCGGCTAGTGCGCCGGGGCGATGGATGATCTGCAACACCAACGCGGTTTTGTCGTCGCCGCTCGATTCCGGCTCGCGTTCGCCTAAGACGGCGAACCGCGTGACATTGTTGGGATTGTCTTCGATACTAGCGGCGATCACGTTCAGGCCATACTCGCGCCCGGCTGCTTCGCTTGCGATCGCAGCGACACCCGGATTTTCGGCGGCCAGTTTGGCTGCCGCCGCTGTGCTCGACAACTCCTTCAGTTGGGCGTTGGGCATGTGCTGGGCCAACCAACCGCGACATTGCGACAGCGCCTGCGGTTTGCTGTAGATCTCGACGATCTGATCGCGCGGCGTGCGGCTGAGCAGATAGTGGTGAATCGGCAGCAGGACTTCGCCGCAGATGTTCACTGGCGTTTGCACGAACATCCCCAGCGTATCGACGACCCGTCCATCGGTCGAATTTTCGACAGGCACGATTCCCATCGTCGCCTGGCCGCGAACGACGGCATCAAAGACGGCGGCGATCGTCGATTCGGGAGTCAGCAGCGCCGCGTCGCCAAAGTATTTGATCGCGGCGAGGTGGCTGTAGCTGTGTTGTGGGCCGAGGTAGGCGATCCGGCCGGTTTCCAGCTCGGCGTTCGACAGGCTGGCAACGTGCCGCATCAGCATCGTCAACCGTTCGGCATCGATCCGCGCTGCGGTGGCGACTTCGCTGACCGAGGGGCCGATCCGAGCACCAAGCTCCTCGACCGGGGCGTTTGTGTTAGCCCCCCGCAACAGATGGACGCGTTGCGCGACGAGATCGAGGATCGCGCGATCGATCTCCATTAGACGTTCGGAATCGCCGGCCATAGGGGGATTGCTCTTCGGGGGTGTCAGGATGGCTGAGTCGAGGATCGTCCCGCAGCACAGCAAAAGTCGTTCGGGCGAGGTCTGTCATTTTGACCGGCAACGCAATGCCCATCGAAGCCGAAACGACATCAAAAGTCAAATTGCAACTGCGGTTGGCCACGAATAATCGCCTTACCAGGCGAAAAAACGATGCTAGACCTACCGAAACGTACATGAAATGCCGTTTTTTGGAAGCGGGTGTTTGTTTCTGGCACGGCCTTTGCATTTACCAACATTTGTTCGCGTGACGGCCAATCATGTCGCCAACCGAACGAGAGCCGGAACGACAGCAAACGCAAGATGCTGAGCGATTTCCCGGATAGCGAATAGACTAAAATTTTGACGATATGACTGGAGGAGAGATTCCATGGCACAAGGCGAAAAAATTATTGGTATCGACTTGGGAACCACCAACAGCGTCGTTGCCATTATGGAAGGTAACGACCCCAAGGTGATTCCCAATGCGGAAGGCAACCGTTTGACCCCCAGCGTGGTCGCGTTTACCGACAAAGCAGAAACGATTGTCGGCGAACCTGCGCGTCGCCAGGCGGTCACCAACCCAACGCGAACAATCTATTCGGCCAAGCGATTTATCGGCCGTCGACACGACGAAGTCCACAGCGAAGAGAAGATCGTACCGTACGAAGTGACCGGTGCGGAGTCGGAATTCGTCAAGATCAAGGTTGGGGACAAGGAATATACGCCGCAAGAAATTTCGGCCAAGGTGCTTCGCAAGCTCAAAGAAGCTGCCGAATCGTACCTCGGCCACAAGGTCAACAAAGCGGTTGTCACCGTTCCGGCGTACTTCAACGACAGCCAACGCCAAGCGACCAAAGATGCGGGCCAGATCGCGGGACTCGAGGTGATGCGAATCATCAACGAACCGACCGCGGCGGCACTTGCGTACGGCTTGGACAAGAAGAAGGATGAAAAGATCATCGTCTTCGATCTCGGTGGCGGTACGTTTGACGTATCGGTTTTGGAAGTTGCCGATTCCGGCGACGAGGAAAGCTCCAGCCGCGTCTTCCAAGTGGTCAGCACCAGTGGCGACACGCACCTTGGTGGCGATGACTTCGACGAAGCCTTGATCGGTTACGTTGCCGGTGAGTTCAAGAAGGAAAACGGAATCGATCTGCGGAACGATCCGATGGCATTGCAGCGTTTGCAAGAAGCTTGCGAAAAGGCGAAGAAGGAACTCAGTTCGCTGCCAGAGACCGACATCAACCTGCCCTTTATCACGATGGATCAAAGCGGTCCGAAGCACCTGACGAAAAAGGTCACGCGGGCGAAGTTTGAAGAATTGATCGCCGACATGATTCAGCGATGTCGCAAACCGGTCTTGCAAGCGCTCGAAGACGCCGGCATGAAACCGAGCGATATCGACGAGATCGTTTTGGTCGGTGGTAGCACACGCGTTCCCAAGGTTCGCGAAGTCGTCAAAGAGATCTTCGGTAAAGAGCCTCATCAGGGCGTGAACCCTGACGAAGTTGTGGCGATTGGAGCGGCGATCCAAGGTAGCGTTTTGGCTGGCGATCGTACTGACGTGTTGCTGCTGGATGTCTGCCCGCTGACTCTGGGGATCGAAACCGAAGGTGGCGTGATGACGCCGTTGGTCGAACGCAATACGACGATTCCGGTGGAAAAGAAGAACACGTTCAGCACCGCTGCGGACAACCAGACCGCTGTCACGGTTCGTGTTTTCCAGGGCGAACGCAAGATGGCGGCACAAAACCGCTTGCTGGGCGATTTCAACCTCGAAGGGATCCCGCCACAACCTCGCGGCATGCCTCAGATCGAAGTCAAGTTCGACATCGACCAGAACGGTATTCTGAATGTCAGCGCGAAGGATTTGAATTCCGGTAAGGAAGCCAACGTGCGGATCGAAGAATCGGGCGGCCTGGACGATACCGAGATCGAACGCATGAAAAAGGATGCCGAAGAGCATGCCGATGAAGATCGCAAGCTGTTTGAATTGGCGGAAGCTCGTAACAAAGCAAACAGCCTGATCCACGAATCGGAAAAGCAGCTCAAGGAGAACGAGGAGAAGCTGACCGATGCGGACAAGGAGCCGATGAACGCGGTGATCAAAAAGGTTCGCGATGCAGTCGCTGGCGAAGATGCGGCGGCGATCACTTCGGTTACCGGCGAATTGGAGCAAGCTTGGCAGGCATTCAGCAAGGTGCTTTACGAAAAGACGGGCGCGGATGGCGCTGCAGCAGCCGGAGGCGGCGATGCCGAACCAACCGCCAGCGCGGACGACGATGCAATCGATGCGGAGTTCGAAGTGAAAGACAAGTAATCGGTCTTTAGATTATCGATCGCCGGTCGGTTCGATCCGACCGGCGATTTTAACGCGGGCCACAGACGATTATTCCAACACGCGATAGTGACCAATCGGTTGCAAGCGTGTCTTCAACGGCTGTGGCTTTTTCGTGCGCTGATCGCAAGTGAATCACCGCTCAACACTATTTCGCAGCCCTCGCGGCGGCCTTTTCGGTACCAACCTCGGGCCGTCGATCTTCCGGCTGGCCGGACTCTCTCAAGAACAGGAGCGTAGAACATGGCATTTCGATTTGACAAACTGACACACAAGTCTCAGGAAGCGGTCAGCCAAGCCCAGGGATTGGCGACCGAGGCCGGCAACCCGGAGATCACTCCGCTGCATCTACTGTCGAGCATGCTCGATACCGGACAGGGAATCGTTCGCCCGATGTTGCAAAAGATTGGCGTCGATCTCGACCAATTGACGGAGATGGTCGCGGGAGAGTTGGGGAGGTTACCCAAGAGTTCCGGCGGTCGGCAGGCGAGCGTCGGTCCCGAGCTGCAAAAGGCGTTCGAAGCCGCAGCGCGACGCGCCGAGACGATGAAAGACGAATACGTCAGCAGCGAGCATTTGTTGCTTGCGATGACCGATACCGAGGGGAAAGCGAAAAATCTGCTGCAGCTGGTTGGCGTCGGCACCGACGACGTGTTGGCGGCCCTGAAACAGGTTCGCGGTACCGCACGGGTCACCGACCAGAATGCCGAGGATAGTTACCAGGCGTTGGAAAAATATGGCATCGATCTGGTGCAACTGGCGGTCCAAGGCAAATTGGATCCGGTGATCGGTCGCGATTCGGAGATTCGCCGCGTGATCCAGGTCCTCTCGCGACGAACGAAAAACAACCCGGTGTTGATCGGTCAGCCGGGGGTCGGGAAAACGGCGATCGCCGAAGGGTTAGCGCTGCGAATCGTCGAAGGCGATGTCCCCAGCAGCCTCAAGGACAAACGGGTGATCTCGTTGGATATGGGGGCATTGGTCGCTGGTGCCAAGTTCCGAGGGGACTTTGAGGAGCGGTTGAAGTCGGTTTTGCGGGAGGTCAAAGAGAGCGCTGGCAGCGTGATCCTGTTTATCGATGAATTGCATCTGGTCGTGGGAGCGGGGAAAGCGGAGGGATCGGCGGATGCCGCGAACTTGCTGAAACCCGAATTGGCTCGCGGTTCGTTGCGTTGTATCGGTGCGACGACGCTGGACGAATATCGCCAGCATATCGAAAAAGATGCAGCGCTAGAGCGGCGTTTTCAGCCCGTCTTCGTCAACGAACCCAATGTCGAAGATACGATCGCGATCCTGCGTGGTTTAAAACCTCGCTACGAGGCGCACCACGGCGTGCGGATCACCGATTCGGCATTGGTCGCGGCAGCGAAGTTATCGCATCGCTACATCGCCGATCGCTTCTTGCCCGATAAGGCGATCGATCTGGTTGACGAAGCGGCCAGCCGGTTGGCGATGGAAAAGGAAAGTGTTCCCGAACCGATCGACGAGGTCCAACGACGCTTGCGTCAATTGGAACTCGCCGCTCGCCAGCTCGAACGCGAAGAGGACGCGTCGGCGCGGACGCGGTTGAACGAGGTGAATGCAGAGATGCAGCAGCAAAAGGCGGAACTTGCATCGCTTCGCGAACAATGGGAAGCCGAAAAGCTGGGGCTCGACGATGTGCAGAGCATTCGCAAACAGATCGACGAGGTCGATCATGAGTTCCGTACTTTGGACGGTGAGATCCGACGCAAACAGTCCAGTGGCGAAGCGGTTTCGGAAACCGAGTTCCAACAGCTGTATGAATTGGATAAACGCCGCAGCGAATTGACCGCTCGGGCCGAACAGCAAGCCGAGGCACAGTCGCAGACAGAGGTCTCGGCGGACGATCCAACGCATGGCGCTAGACGTCTGTTGCGACAGGATGTTACCGATGAAGAGATCGCCGAAGTGGTGAGCGCATGGACGGGGATTCCAGTCCAACGGATGTTGGAAACCGAACGGGCAAAACTGTTGGTGATGGAAGAGCGTTTGCATCAACAGGTCGTTGGACAAGATGCCGCCGTCGCGGCGGTGGCCAACGCCGTCCGGCGCAGCCGCAGCGGTCTGCAAGATCCACACCGACCGATCGGTTCGTTCCTGTTCCTGGGCCCGACGGGTGTTGGGAAAACCGAGCTCTGCAAAGCATTGGCGCGGATCATGTTCGACGACCCCAACGCGATGGTGCGGTTGGATATGAGCGAGTTCATGGAGCGACATAGTGTCAGCCGATTGATCGGAGCCCCTCCGGGATATGTCGGCTACGAGGAGGGAGGTAAGTTGACCGAAGCGGTCCGCCGGCGCCCGTATTGCGTGATCTTGTTGGACGAGATGGAGAAAGCACACCCCGACGTCTTTAATGTGCTGTTGCAAGTTCTCGACGATGGTCGCTTAACCGATGGCCAAGGTCGGACAGTCGATTTTGCCAACACGGTGATCGTGATGACAAGCAACGTCGGCAGTCAGGCGATTCAACAGGTCGCATCGGCTGGCGGTTCGGACGCCAACTTGGAAGAAGCGGTTCAAGAGGCGTTGAAGGCTCGCTTCCTGCCCGAGTTTTTGAACCGTATCGACGATACGATTGTCTTCCACCCGTTGCGGCTGGAACAGATCCGCAAGATTGTTCGCATCCAATTGGACGCGTTGGCCGCGCGATTGGCAGCCAACGAGATTGGGTTAGAGGTGACCGATGCAGCGGTCGACGCGATCGCCGACCGGGGCTTCGATCCGACCTATGGGGCGCGACCGTTGAAGCGAGAGATTCAACGCAGCCTCGAAAATCGGCTAGCAACCGAGTTGCTAAAGAATCAATTCGAACCTGGATCTGCGGTCCGCGTCGACTTTGCCGGTTCGGACTATACGTTCGAAATGATTCCCGCCGCTGCCGCCGTCGCGGCGGACTGATCCGCGACGCGACGAGGACTTCGAATCCTTTGGCGTATTATTCGCCGCCAAAGGAGAACTCGGGCATGGCGCCTTCGCCCATGCCCATTTCGGGGACGGTGCTGGCGGCTTTTGCCTTGAGAAGTTTTTCCCGTTCGTCGGCAAACGTATAGCGGCGGAAACGGAAGGCATCCTCGATTTCGTGTTGCACGACGAGGCCTCCCTGTTCATCGAACAGCAGCATTTTACCAGGGGCCAGCATCGGTTCTTCCTCGTCGTCCAGGACGGCAAGATTTTCGCCCCCGGCGATATCGATCAACACTCCGCGCGACTTCACCGACGCATTTTCAAGCTGTTTGATCTCCAGCGTCGATGGATTGACGATCTCGTCGGTGAACGAGGTTTTATCCAAAATCGAACCGCGGGTTGCCGCTTCGAACTGGGCTGTCCGTTCGGTTGCAAATCCCCAGTCCCAATTGACCGAGACGATGTCGGCCGTTGGCGGCGATTTCTGGAAGGTCTTGCCCTCCAGAGTCGTCGTCGTTTCGGGTTTGGTCAGTCCGCCAGCGAACCACGAAAGCTCGGGGAGCGATGCTGGTGGGCTCGGTTCGCTCCAAGCAGACCAGAGATACCCGGTGCGGTATGTCGAACCCTGTTGCTTGGTGAGGACTGCATCCTCAGCCGTTCGTTTTTGAATCCGTTCGAGCGCATCGGCATCGAGGGTTTTCAGTGGCGGTGCAAACCGACCGTTGAGTGGATAGTTGGGATCTTCGATCGCCACTTGGATCCGGTAGACGTACTTGCGCCCCGGTTGAGGCCCAAACTTGTTCCGGCGTGGGCTATCGCGGAAATCGTAGAACCGAATCAATTTGTATTCCGACGCGACGACGACGGTCGAACCCATCATCCCGCCTGGACCCATCATCATTTCGGATCCCATCATCCCTTCGGATCCCATCATCATTTCGGACCCCATCATCCCCTCGGATCCCATCATCATTTCAGAATCCATCATCCCTTCGGCTCCCATGCTGCCCATGCCACCCGGGCCTCGTCGGGCGCCGGCGCCTCTGTTTTGAAGCGAGTTCAGGTCGAGACGGGTGCCGGTAGCGGGACCGGTGATGTCCACATTCTCTTCGACAACTTCTTCGGTAACTTCTCTGCCATCACGCTTTTTCTGCCCTGCCAGCGGCACCTGGGGATGGACTGCAAATTTCATATAGTCTTGAATCAACAGTGGCGGAATCGGCATCGTCAAAACCGAATCCATATATTCGGGCGAGATGACTTCGGGAGCAAATCCGGCCCAGTGCTTCACGTACATGTTATTCATGAAGTTGTTGCTGGTGGTGACGACCCAGTCCCCTTCGCCGGCCAAGATTTTGGCATCGTCGGGCTCTTCCAACGCATCGACCTCGCGGTTGGTAACATCGGCGCGAATAACGCGGAACGCGATGTAACGGGGGCGATCGCGGCGGGGATCGAATCCAGTCGCATCGCCCAACGCACTTTGGAACGCATCGTTCAACAGTTCATTGGGCATTACCGCAGTACCGGCAATGAATTGATGGGTGTAAGCGATCGGCCTTTGGGCAGTATTGCCGCGTTGGCCTCCTATTCCGCCGCCCATTTCAATTCCCATCCCCATCCCCATTCCGGCACCACGGAAACCGCGGTCGTATTTGGGATCGAGCTTTCGGGCCATGGTGGCACCTCCTACCCCCATTCCCATCCCCATTTCGCCCGCCCCCATCTCTGGCATCATCATTTCGGGGCTGTCCATCATCCCTTCGTACATCGCGCTTCCTTCGCCTCCGCGAGGTGCACGACGAGGTTTGCGCCGCTTCGGCTTTTTCTCCTCTTCGACCTCCATCTTGGGCGCATCTTCGAGCGTTTCGAATGGATCGGGCGTCCCATTGGGCGGATTCAGGCTGAACGCTCCCAGGACGGAAACCAGTTGAATGTTTTGGGGGGCATACTCAGGAGCATCGATTTCTGGATCGCGACGTTTGATTTTCGAGCGGCTCTTGGGGAATCCTTTCTCTTTGAATTGCAGCCCGGCGTCGATCGAATCGCGGCTCAATTCGACATTCTTTTCGTATTTGACCGTCGCCACACGAGTTTCTTCGTTCTCGATAGCTTCCCAATGCGGGGATTCCAGTTCCGTCATCACCTGACTGGCTGTCGACGTCAGGTTGTCGGGGCTTTTCGCTTCAGCAAATGGTTCGATGCTCAGCCCCTTGTAGACCAACAGCCCAAACACGCCAACGACCAGTCCTAGAACTAGCTTTTCCACATGATTGATGGCGAACTTTTTAATCGCGTCGCCGTCCATCTTGCCTTTCATAATAAATCTCCCTTTTACTGCTGCCGTCGGTCGTTTGGTCGTGGGGTATCAATAGCGGGCGAAATTCCAATCGCCCCGCTGGGGTGTTGCGAAACTAGGGGGTTGCCGGTGCTGGCGCCGCGGCTTCCGCTGGATTCTCTGCAGGGGCTGGCTCGGCGACTGCTGCGGCTGGTGCTGGATTCTCAACAGCAGGTGCAGGATTTTCTGCTGGAGCTGCTGGCGGTGCGGCCGCCGGGGCCGCAGCTGGATCGGCCGCCGCCGCTGGCGTTGGATCGGCCGCGGGCGCCGCAGGTTCATTCGCTGCGACGGCACTCGCGGCGGGAGCCTCGCCGATCGATTGATCGTTGACGACCGTTTCGGTCGTGACCTCTTCGACGCCCAATTTTTCCAAATCGGGCGGGTTGTAGATGTAGATCACTCCATAGACCTCGATCGGGAGATCGAATGGAAAATCGTCGGCTCGCCCGCCGGGCATCGGCCCGCCAGCCATTTCCGATCCTCCCATGCCGAGGTCGCCGAAGCCCATTCCGGCTCCCGCGTCCATTCCCATGCCCCCCATCTCCATCCCCATTCCGCCCGCCGCAGCGTTGCCGCCACCGCCGGAGGTGTTGATTCGGACCTGGCGGACTTCGACCATCAAGCGGGCGTTACCACATGCGGTCAGCAGTTGGGGCAGTTTGCGTTGATCCATCTTCAAGGTCATTTTGACCGGCAAGCGTTTGGCGACGTTCAAGAAAGCGTTTTCTGGGCTGGGACTCTCCATCGCCGAGCGCAGTTCGCTGGCTGAGATCGGTTCGTAGGCGGTATTCACGTAGCGGTTTTCAGCTGGATCGACAGCTTCCATCCCCCCGCCCATGCCCATTTCGCTCCCCATTCCCATGTCCATGCCCATCCCCATGTCCATGCCCATCCCCATCTCGCTTCCCATGCCCATGCCCATATCCATGCCCATGCCCATGCCATCGCCGCCACCCATTTGCGCTGCGCCGCGAGAAACACGGCCAACGCGCCCTGCGACGGCGCGTCCGAGTTGGATTTCCACGATCTCGTGAATGGTCGCCTGGAACGGTTTGGTCGCTTTCCCATTGACTGCCGAAATGATCTCCAGCAGGTTCTTCAAGACCCACAGATCCTCCTGGGAATAGAGCACATCCAGGGTCGACGGAGCTTCTTTGGTTCGCCAGGGGAAGACTTGTTCCAACAGCATCGCTTGGCTGCCAGTCGACCATTTGACCAGGGTGTCGGGTTCCTTGCTGACCAGAGGTCCCATCCCTCCTTCGCCCGGACTTCCCATCCCCATGTCCATGCCCATATCCATGCCCATCTCACTTCCCATGCCCATTCCCATGCCGGCAGCATTGGATGCCGCTTGAAAGTCGGCAGTCCATTTGGCTCCGACAATTTCTGCCAAGCCGGGCAATTGGCGTTCGATGTACAGCTTGTAACGGTGACGCAGTAATTGGTCGACTTCGTCCAGCTCAGGCATCGGGAATTCGGTCGTCGTTTCGATCGGCAGGTATTTGCTGAACGCATCGACAAAGTCACTGTTGCCTTGCATGTTCAATTCGGTTGGCCAGACCAGAATTTTCTCTTGGTATTCCCACTGCCGCTGCCACGCCGATAGAACATCTTGCTGCAAGATGTCGACACGCTTTTCCATTTCCGTGTGGGAATGGGGATTGGGGTGTGTTGAGGCGGTTCCGCGAATCTGAGTCAGGGTGCTGTAGGCGCCATTGATCGCCGTTTTCTGCGATTCGGTGTTCGCCATCAGGGAGGATGTCGCGACCCACCAGATGGCGATCGAAACGATCATCACCAACGCCCAGACACCCCAGAAGGCGTACTTGATCGCGGGTCCAAATTTTTCTTTCAGCTTGTCCATAACTCAGTGCTCGGATTGGGGACGCGGGTGCCCGCTGTCGGACATCGTGTTTTGTTCGAATCGCATGCAATTTCGATCGGCGCGATCGGAAACGCCAACCGCTCAATCTTTGATCCGTTAGATCTCTGGAGCTTGTTCGGCCGCTTCGTTTGCGGCTTCTTCTTCGGCTGCCGCAGCGGCTGCTTCGGCTGCCGCCTCGGCCCGCAACTGCAGTCTTACCGATCGAGATTTTGGTTGCCAGCAGAACTGGAACGTAACTTCATATCGTTTTGCATCGAACGAGGGGGGCTGTTTGGGATCGGCATCCTCGGCGGCTTTGTCTTTCGGTGCCGGGCGGGCTTCTACTTCGCCAAACACGTTGGTGCTGGTTGGTCCTGCTCCGGCAATCATGCCCCCCGCACCGGTTTGCGCAAGAGCTGGTCCATCGTATTCGGGGTTGGGGATCTTCATCTCCTGCAAACCGGGATCGCTCAGCAGCAGGGGATACGAAATGCCCATCTCCTTGGTGGTGAACGTTTCGGGGCTGATCGAGTTGTTTGAATCGGAGAGCGGGATGTTGACCGAACCGTTTAAAAAACGCTCGGTGAGGTACTTACGAACATGGTTACCACCCTCTTCACCGATGATGTCGTTGTAGTAGTGGAAACCCTTGAGTTCGATGACCCAGCCGGGACCTTCGGGACCGGTCAGCGCCGTCAATTCCTCTGCGAACTGGGCTTGTTGTTCTTTGGTCGCATTGTCGGCGCGCGTGATCCGGAACCAGTTCCTCATTTCGCTGCGATAACGCTCGGCGATGCTTTCGGAGTACCAATCGGCCAGGTTATCGAAGTATTGAGTTTCGATCGAATCGACGTAGATATCGGGGCGCTTCGAATAAGGGAGTTCCAACGGCGTGGGGTATTGCGATGGCGATTCGTAATCGGGGTGATGTGGCATCAACCCATCGAGCATCGTCAAAAACTCGATCCAGATCAGCCGCCGCTCGCCGTTTCCGGAGAGTTCCTGGCCGACGTTTTTCAGATACGCCAGTTTGCTGATGTAGTCGTTGTCGGTGCTCTTGTGCGTCGTTGCATACGATTGCGGCTGCGACGACTGCGATAGTGCCGAATCCCACCGCTCTTGGCGGACGACCGACCAGTCGCGTTGCACAAACAAATAATGCCCGACGAAACCGGCCATTAGAGCTGCCGCACATGCCAGCGCCCAAGGCTTTTTGGCGCGGATGATCCGATCGGTCAGGATCTCCTTGGGGACCAAGGTGGTTTCGATCGGTCCCAGGCCCAATGCCTGCAGGCACAGCCCATAGCAGACGCCAAAGGTAAACTGGTTCTCTTTGAAAACCGGGGATGCGAGGACTTCGGGACCTTGCAGGCGATTGAAGCCTTCGAGCACTTCCAACGTGTAGCCGAGATTCTTGCCGAGATACGGTCCCAGCCCGGGCAACTTGACTGTGTTGCCGGTCAACAACAGTTTGTCGATCGTCGCTTCTTTGTGGATCGATTGAAAGAAGCCGATCGAGCGTTGGATCTCGGTCACCAGATCGTTGAACACAGGCCGCATCGTTTGAATGATCAACTTGGGATCTTCAGCGTCGCGGGTGTTCCGTTTCAGATGCTCCGCCTTGGCGAAGGTCATCTTCAGATCTTTGGTCAATTGGCGCGTGAAGTGATTGCCACCCAGCGGCATGCTTCGCTGCCAAACCCGGAAACCGTTGCTGATGATCAGATCGGTCGAATCGGTTCCCAACGAGACCATCACGGTGGAGCTTGGCGGATTGTCGACGTCGAAATCGTTTGCCTCCAAGCGATCGTTCATGCGGTCGTAGGCCAGCATGTTGTACATCGCGATCGGTGCCAATTGGATCAGATCGACTTCCAGTTCGGCAACGTCGAAAGGCTTCAGTTGCTTGTAGACTTGATCGCGTTTCATCGCGAACAATCCAACCTCGGTCTCCAACGCGTAACCTTCTTCGATCGTGCTGCCAGGCATCATCTGGAAATCCCAGACGACGTCATCGAGATCAAACGGGATCTGTTGCCGCGCTTCGTACCGGACGATGTCGCCGACCTTCTTCGCTTCGACGGGCGGTGGCTTGAAGAACTTCGACAGACCGCTCTGTCCCGGCACGCTGACCGCAACCCGATAGCCACGGGTTTCATTGCGTTCCAAAAACTGCTGCAGCGCATCGCGAACCAGTTCTTCGGGATCGGCTTCGGGGTGGCTTAAGATCTTCGGGTATTCGATGTAATCGAATGCGTTGGCGACAACTTCGCCCCCTTCGATTTCGCAGCGCAGGGCCTTTAAAGCTGTCTGTCCAACTTCGATGCCCCATACACTCGCATTGCTGGCCATGTGTTAATATCCTCGATCGGCCGCCGACCAGCGAATTGGCGGGGGCCCAGAACGGTCGCGTAATTGTGTCGGAAAAGATTGAAAAGCTAAGTCTATCCTACGGGTGCGTAAAAGATGAGAGTAAAATACATTGCACCCGACTTATTTACTTTATCGAGGCCGCCGTCCCCATGTCAAATTTTCTCAGATGACTAATTCCGTTTTTTCCAAAACGCACGCGCCACGCGATGCCTTTGTACTGTTGCCCTGCCACAGCCTCGAAGACTTCCCAACCCAATTGACAGGCGATGACGCTAATGGATTGCTGGTTGGATGGTCCGTTTTATGGCATCCAGCCATCATTGCGCTGACCGGTAAAATGCCCGCTTGGCATCGCGCCGACACGCCGCCGGAGGACCTCTCGGGGGCGATCGTGATCGTCCCAAGTGCGTCTGAATCGGATTTGCCGACAGGAACGAAAGATCGGGCTGGCGCGGCCAAAGACTGCTTATTGCTGTCCGTCGCCGGGCACAGTCGCAGCGAAATCGCCGATCGCTTGCTGGACCAGCCGCTGCCGCAAACCGATCGCGTCGCCGATTTCTACGCTTTGGCATACGCCTATTTGCAGGTCCAGTTGATGACCCGGCAGCTGCGTTACAGCAGCAATCTCGACGACGCCTATTTTGCCTTGCAACTGACCACCGCGGCTTTGGCTTGGCAAGCCGGCGACGATGACGCAACCAAAGATGCGCTACACAATTGCTTCGACTTGATCGCCCAAGAACGCGATCACTCCTTCTCCGCCGATCCCTATCTGATCGATTTGACGCTGTTGGCCGAAACAACTTTGGGAACAGGGTTGGCCGCTAGTTTGGAGGGCGGACGTCCCACCAATTTGCTTGCGAATGTCAACCTTTTGAACCGACTGAGCAGCGAAAATCCGGCGCTCTTCGAGGATCTGAAGTCGCGGTTGAGCGAGGGGAAGATCGGGTTGGCCGGCGGGACGATCGACGACCATTTTTCGCTCGACCTGCTGACCTGTACCTCGGCGATCGAGTATCTGAGCGAATCGAGGCAACGGTATGTCGACCTGTTGGGGCAGCCGCCACACGCGTTTGGCCGATTCGCCGGCGGTTTGCCCGGCGACCTGCCGGTGCTGCTCAGCCAACTGGGATACGAAGGAGCGATTTTTGCCGACTTTGCTGGCGGAACTGATTGTGGACAAGACGAAGCCAAATTGATGTGGCAGTCGGGGGATGCTGAAATCCAGGCGATCTGTTCGACCCCCTTGGATGCCTCCGATCCGCATGTCTTCCTGGGGCTCGGGCCCCGTTTGGGCGAAGCTGTCGACGCGGGGCAGATCTCGACGGCGCTATTGGTCCATTGGCCCGGCGAGGAGTGTTTTGCCTACGATGATCTGCGACGCGCTAGCACGTGGGGACTGGCGTTGGGCAAGTTCCAAACGCTGGGCGAGTACTTTGCCGAAAGCGAGCGGCCGTATCATTCGTTTCAGCCCTCCGCCGGGAGCAGCGGCGGCGAATGGCTAGCGAAGTTGATCGACGAGAAGATTCACGATCCGCTGTCGTCGTTGGCTCGAATCACACGCGATCAGATCGCGCGGGAGACGACGATGACGCTGCAAGCGTTGGCTGTTGCGGTCGCTGGCAAACCGCTGGCCGGCGCCGGAAACGATTCGTCCGATTCTTCAGCTGCGCTTGGCGACGATGCCGCGGTAGCCAGCCGCCTGTTTTGCGAGACCTTGGGAATCAAACTGGCCGCCGACGACGAACAGGGATCTGCCACCGTGGTGGTCAATCCGCACTCCTCCGCGGTTCGCCGACATGTACCTGTCGACGGGTTGCCGCCCGCCGCCGGCGGTCCGATCTACGCGGGGCACGCGACCCCCAGCGGTTCGGTCGCCGTGGTCGATGTGCCCAGTTGTGGATTTGCCGTCGCGACGCCGGGGGATCGCGAGCCGCGTCAAAAATGGTTCCGCGGTCCTAAGCCGTTGGCCGATGCGGAGGGATTGCGGAACGATTTTTTCGATGTAACGCTGCATCCACAATCGGGCGGCATCCTGTCGGTTCATACGCCCCAGATGCGAAGCAATCGATTTTCGATGCAGTTGGTTCACGCCCAGCCTGAGAACGCGGGGGAGAATTGTTCGTCGATGAAGCTTCGCAAAAGCCGAGTGCTTCGCGCCGATACGACTTGCGGTGAAGTTTGCAACGACGTCGAGATCCTTTCGTCCAGCGGCGATCCGATTGCCAACGCTTCGATCACCTACCGCTTGCAGCTTGGTTCGCGCCAGTTGCATGTCGATATCGACGTCGAACCGCTGCAAGATCTCCAACCCCAGGCTTGGCAATCCTACATCGGCGCGCGAATCGCCTGGGCGATGGAAGCGTCGACGCCCAAGTTGATCGTTCGCGATCAAATCCAACCGGGCGTTGGACGGCATCTGCTGGCTCCGCAGGGTGTTTGGATCGACGAGGCGGGACAATCGACGCTCGTCTTGGCCGACGGCATGCCCGCTCATCGTCGCGTTGGCAAGCACATGTTGGACACGTTGTTGGTGGTTGCCGGAGAGTCGCAACGAAAGTTTTCGTTGTCATACGGTTTCGATATCAAGAATCCCGTTGCGGCATCGCGTCAATCGCTCGCTCCGCCGACGCAGCACCGATGCCAGAGTCCCGGTTCGCTGAACACCGGTTGGTTGTTCCATATCGATTCGCCGACAGTGATCATCAGCGATTGGAAAACGACACTCGAGGGAGACCGACGGTTCGTGTCGATTCGCCTTGTCGAAACGATGGGGAGATCGTCGAACTGTTCGCTGAGCTGTTTTACCGATATCGCGGCGGCGAGTCTTGTCGACTTCTTGGGCAACAAGATTCGCGACCTGAAGCCTGCCAGCGATTCGGTCAACCTAAAACTGACGGGACACCAAATCCTCACCGTCCGCGTCGAATTGGCTGCGAACGCTTAGCTTCCCATGTCGCACCGCCGGGCTGGCGGTGCGATTTGCGAGGGAGTTCAGTTGCCGACGTTCATCCGTCGCAGTAGGTCCAATATTTTTTTGCTAAACGCGGTCAGCCGCGTTCGGCTGTATTGGTCTCCCAGCTTGCGAATCGCTTCGGCTTGGGTGGGATAGGGATGAATCGTGCTGCCGATCTTGCTCAATCCCAGTCCCGCGGTCATCGCTAGAGTGATCTCGGAGATCATGTCTCCCGCGTTTTCCGCAACGATCGTGGCGCCGATGATTTTGTCGGTCCCTCGCCGCGTGTGTACCTTCACAAATCCATCTTGCTGTCCTTCCAAGATCGCACGGTCGACGTCGCTGAAGTGTTGGGTGTAGGTGTCGATTTCGATACCTTCATTTTTCGCGTCGTGTTCGTACAGCCCGACGTGAGCGACTTCGGGGGAGGTGTAGGTCGCCCAGGGAATCGTCAGACCACTGGCCCGTTTTTTGCCAAACGGTCCGACGGCAAACAACGCGTTTTGGATCACGATCCGGGCCTGGAAATCGGCGGCATGCGTGAATTTGTATTGCGAGCAGATATCGCCGGCAGCAAAGATCCGTGGATTGCTGGTTTGCAAGAAATCGTCGACATCGACGCCCGATCGATCGTATTTCACATCGACAGCTTCTAAGTTCAAACTGTCGGTGTTGGGGGCCCGTCCAACGGCGACCAGCAATTGATCGACCACGACCTCCCGCGGCGTTCCTTCCTGAACCATCTGGACGCAGATCGCTCCGCCCTCGGCGGGACTCACCTTCAAATCTTTTGCACCGAAGAGCATTTGGATGCCATCTTTTTCGAAGTGCTTTTGCACGACCTTCGCCGCGTCGGGATCTTCGCGCGGCAGCAGCTTTTCACTCCGTTCAAACAGAAAAACTTCGCTTCCGAATCGAGCAAAGGTCTGCGCCATCTCGCTGCCGATCGGTCCGCTGCCGATGACTCCGAAGCGCTTCGGTAGTTCGGTCGACGAGAACAGGTTTTCATTCGTCAGGTAGGAGACGCTGTCGAGTCCAGGGATCGGCGGGGCTGCGGCGCGAGCGCCCGATGCAATCACCGCTTTCTTGTATTTCAATTCGACGACCGATCCATCCGACGCGGTCACCCCCAACGTGCTGTCATCGATGAACGCGCCTTTGCCGAAATAGACATCGATTCCCATTTCGGAGAATCGTTGCGCCGAATCGTTGGGGCTGATCTCGGCCCGCAGTCGCCGCATTCGCTGCATCGCTTTGCCAAAGTCGACCGCGGACCCCTCGGGGACGTTCACGCCAAAGGGTTCCGCATCGCGGACGGCCGCAGCGACCCGCGCCGCGCGGATTACCCCTTTGGAGGGAACACATCCGACGTTCAAACAATCGCCCCCCATCAACTCACGTTCGACCAAAGCGACCCGTGCGCCCAGCCCGGCCGCTCCCGCTGCCGTCACCAGCCCGGCGGTCCCCGCTCCGATCACGACCAATTGATACGGCTTGGTCGGCGTCGGGTTGGTCCAATGCTGCGGATGGACGTTGGATTCGAGGTCTTGATTGTATTGGTCGCTGGGCTGCAATTGGATCAGTGGGGTGTTCATCGTTGTATGGCTTTCGGAGTTGTCGTGGGTGGTTGCGGTTCGGGACGGGCCTGCGATCGAATTCATTGGGAGTGGTTGTCGAGCACTGGTTCCGTTTTGTCGCGGTGCAAGAACTTCATCGCGTAGCGAACGATCAACGGAAACAGGCCCAACAGGACAAATGCACTCACGATCTGGGACAATTGTCGCGGCGTGAAGACAGCACCGATCCCTTTTTCGGCCAGTGTTTGGAGGTTGGGGACGCTGGAGCCGGCGTAGACATAGACGATGGTCCCCGCCAACATTCCCAGTTGGCTGACCCACCAAAAAGTTCGAGTACGAATCGGGGTTAGCCCCATCACCGCATTGATCACAAAAAAGGGAACCGCTGGGATTAATCGCAGCGTAAACAGAAAGAAGGGGCCCTCCTTTTCGAGCGATTGGTTGAAGTTCTCCAGTCGGCTGCCAAAGCGTTGTTGGATCGAATCGCGAAACAAAAATCGACTCAACAGAAACGCCACTGTCGCGCCGGCGGTCGATGCAAAGCTGACCAAGACGAGCCCGCGGGCCAGTCCGAAATACCATCCATAGACTAGCGTCAGGACAGCCGCACCGGGCAGCGACAATCCGGCCACGGCAACGTAGACCGCAAACGCGGCGCCATAAACAAGGACGGGATGGTCGGCTTGAAACGCTCGCAATTCGGACTCTTGCTTGGCAAGGTTTTCCAGGCTCAACAGATCGCCGAATTGTGTGTAGGCAACAACAATGATCGCCGCAACCACCACCAGAAGTCCGATCTTCTTCGCCATTCCCGACGTCGAAGGGACTTCGGAGGGTGGAGTTTCGCTCGACATGGTTTGTCCTTTGCTTTCGAGATTGGGCTGTGTGGTTAAAGCTTCCACGCCATGCATGTGGGCATACCGTTGTGACGCGTCTATGTCGACTTCCTTACAAAGTTTCCCTGAATCGGCAGCCTCCAAAATTCGGCGTTGCGGAATGGCTCGTCTCGAACGCTCCGTCGCGAGTCGATCATCTCGGTCGGAACGCCAAGGGCAAATCGATGTTCTAATTTTAGGCTATCGGGCATGCGATAGCGTCCGGTTTGTAAAGGAACCGTGAGCTACCGCATCGAGACCGATCTACCGAAACGCACACAAGGATTTGTCTCGTTGCGGATCACCTGCCCAAGAATTAACGAGCGAAATTTTGTAAGGTTGTGGTGCGGGCTGCGTCTTGGTTTGTAGTCAATGAACCGACCAATGGAACTCGTTCACCGCACTCACAGGAAATTCAGATGCTCAACAAATACGCGAAATCCGCAGTCGTTGCTTTCCTTTTCATTGTTGCTAGCGACCCTGTCGCATCGGCTGGATCGCCCGTCTACGTCGGCACTCGCGTTGCTGCGAACCAACAGGTTTCAATCGACCAAATCGACCATTCGACATGGGACACGATCCTGCGGAAGTACGTCGACGCCAATGGAATGGTGAACTATCAGGGGCTAAAAGCTTCCGCTGCGGATCGACAAGCTTTGTCCCGTTATTTGAATCGGTTGTCCTCTGCAAATCCAAACGCTCCGGCAACGCCCGGTTCGACGTTGGCATTTTGGATCAACGCTTATAACGCCGTCACCGTGCAAGGGATCTTGCGCGAGTACCCAACGTCCAGCATCCGCAATCACACCGCCAAGCTATGGGGATACAACATTTGGAAAGACCTTCAACTATATGTTGGTGGCAAGCCCTATTCATTGGACCAGATGGAGCACGAGGTGCTGCGCAAGAAAGGTGAGCCGCGAATCCACTTTGCAATCGTCTGTGCGTCGATCGGTTGTCCGCGGTTGTTGAACGAAGCCTACGTTGCCGAGCGAATCCAAGACCAATTGGATGCAAACGCCAAGGACTTTTTCTCGCGGTCGCAAAACTTCCGTTACGATGCGCCTGCTCGCAAGTTCCAACTGTCGTCGATTCTCGACTGGTTCGGAGAAGACTTTGGTGGGGACCAAGCGACACAGTTGAAAAAAATCGCCCCTTGGCTCCCCAGTCCCGCCGCGCAACAGGCGGCCCGGCAGAACGCCGTTCGGGTCAGCTACCTCGACTACAATTGGAACCTCAACGCCCAGAGCGCAGGTCGCTGAACGCGTCGCTCGATTGGGAGCATAGCTTCGATCGCCCTCGCAATCTGACCGGCTCGATTTCCCAGGGTAGACATCGCTTGAATCAGGGGGACAATACGTTGCAGGTGTCGATTGTGGGATCACATCCCGACGCGGTGAAAGGTTTTATGTTCGGATTGGATTATGTCTATCTGAGCGACAAATAGATTTCGGAACGGTCCGCTCGGAGAACTCGCTTGACGCCATCGGTTTTGAATCGCCCTGCCAACCAAGTCGATGGCGACAACGCGGCTTGGATTCGCAAGCTCGAAGCCCGCGCGTCGGCTCGTTACGCCTGGCACTACGAACCGGTCATGGCGGCGGGCAAGCGACGTCTGTTTGCGTCGGCAACCTGTCCCGACGATCTCCTTGTTGCTGCGACGAAGCGACAGGAAGCGGGGGAACAGGGAGTCGAAGAACCGTTTTGGGCAACGGTTTGGCAAGCGGCGGTGGGACTCGATTGGTTCATCGAAACGCTCGATCTGCCCGGCTGCCAGGTGCTTGAACTGGGAGCCGGAACGGGCCGCGCTGGTCTGGCGGCGGCGCTCCGTGGTGCGGAGGTGACGATCACCGACGGCATGACCGACCCGCTGTTGTTGGCTCAGCTGTCGACTTGGGATCTGCCCAATTGCCACGTCCGCCGCTTGCGATGGGGCGAAGAGCAATTGGACCGCAAGTTTTCAATGATCCTCGGTTCCGACGTGACCTACAACCGCAAGTTCTGGACGGAATTGGAAGTTGCGATGCGGCAACATCTGGAGCCCGGCGGAGTGATCCTGTTCTCGGATCCCTGCCGTTTGATCGCCAATGAGTTTCGCGACTGGATCGGGCCGCGCGGCTGGTCGTACAGCGAGAGTCACGTGCCACACTGCCAAGACGCCCACCGCAGCATCCGCATCATGCAACTGCGCCTAGCCTAATAACGCACCTACCGTGACGCGTTGGAGTCAAGGCTTCAGCCGACCATCACGCACAGGGCGCTACCCGAGTCGTTTAACCGCGTGCCCATCGGGCCGCGCGTTTCGAGAGTTCGATACGGACGCGCGGGGCGTTGCCACCGCGGTTAAACGATTGTGTCGGCGTGCGAATTCGTTTAACCGCGTGCCCATCGGGCCGCGCGTTTTTGGAGCGAGACTCGGACGCGCGGGGCGTTGCCGCCGCGGTTAAACGATTGGGGCGGCGTGCGAACTCGTTTAACCGCGTGCCCATCGGGCCGCGCGTTTCGGGAGTTCGTTACGGACGCGCGGGGCGTTGCCGCCGCGGTTAAACGATTGTGTCGGCGTGCGAACTCGTTTAACCGCGTGCCCATCGGGCCGCGCGTTTTGAGAGTTCGATACGGACGCGCGGGGCGTTGCCGCCGCGGGTAAACGATTGGGGCGGCGTGCGAACTCGTTTAACCGCGTGCCCATCGGGCCGCGCGTTTCGGGAGTTCGATACGGACGCGCGGGGCGTTGCCGCCGCGGTTAAACGATTGTGTCGGCGTGCGAACTCGTTTAACCGCGTGCCCATCGGGCCGCGCGTTTCGAGAGTTCGTTACGGACGCGCGGGGCGTTGCCACCGCGGTTAAACGATTGGGGCGGCGTGCGAACTCGTTTAACCGCGTGCCCATCGGGCCGCGCGTTTCGGGAGTTCGATACGGACGCGCGGGGCGTTGCCGCCGCGGTTAAACGATTGTGTCGGCGTGCGAACTCGTTTAACCGCGTGCCCATCGGGCCGCGCGTTTCGAGAGTTCGTTACGGACGCGCGGGGCGTTGCCACCGCGGTTAAACGATTGGGATCGTACTTTCATGGCAGCAGCTTCGGCAGCAGATCGGCTAGGCGATCGATCTGATCGACGTCGTTGTAGGCTTGCAACGAAACTCGCATCAGCCGCGTGTCGGGTTTCGGGCCGGGGTAGATCGGGAATTCGAAGCCGTGTTGATCGCGGAGGATCTGTTGCAGCGGAGCGTCCGAGGCCGGCAACGGCAGCGCGACCAGACTGCCGAGCATCGAATCGGGAGCCGGCGGGGCGATCTCCAGCGCCTCACACAATCGATCGCGCGACTGCAATGCCAAGCGGTGGTTCGACTGCATCAGTTCCGCCAGTCCGCCGGGATACAGCGAGTCGAGGAACTCGATCGCGGCTGGGACCGCCAGCAAGGGCGAGGGATCAAACGTGCCGGTCCAATCGAATTCGCTGAGGAAGCGCGAGCGGCCATCGATAGCACGGTTGGCAGCATGGCTGATCACCGTCGGCCGCACCTGTGCCTGCAGTTCTGGCTTGACCCACAAAAATCCGGAGGTCTTTGGCGCGCAGAGCCATTTGTGGTGATTGGCGGTGTAATAGTCGACGCCGAGTCGCGGCAGATCGATCGCGAGCATTCCCGGTGCGTGAGCGCCGTCGACATGCACACGCACGCCGCGTCGGCGGGCGACGTCGGCGATCGCTTCGATCGGGAAGACCAAGCCGGTCGGACTTGTAACGTGGTCGATCAAAAGCAACCGTGTGGCGTCGTCGATCGCCCGCTCGATCGCGTCGACGACTTCGTCGGGACTTGCGATCGGAAACGGGATCTCAGCCACTCGCACCTCCGCGCCGCAGCGCTCGGCGGCGTAGCGAACGGCGTTGCTGCACGCGTTGTAACCGTGATCGGTCACGACGACGTTGTCGCCCGGTTTCAGGGGGAACGATTGCACGACCGCGTTGACGCCGTCGGTGGCATTGCGGACCCAGGCGATGTCGCGTGCGTCGGCATTCACACGCTGTGCGATTACTTCGCGAACACGATCCAACTTGGGCAGCAGCTCGCGTTCGGGAGCCAGGAATTCGATCGGATCGCTTTCCATCGCATCGCGGAATCGGCGTTGGGCATCCAAGACCACGGTCGGTGTTGCTCCAAAAGAACCGTGGTTGAGGAAGTCGATCGCCGGATTCAGCCGCCAATGCTCGCGGCGATGTTGCCCGGTCGAGCTATCGTTCATGGTGTTCCTTTTTGAATCGGTCCGAATCCAAGATGGTCGCCTTTCGCTCCGCGAAAGTGCGGATGGAAAGTTAAGATCGGTGCACGCACTTTCGCGGAGCGAAAGGCGACCATACTAGCACGAAGCGCAAGCGAGTGATTGCACCCGGAACACTCGCTTGTGCTTCGTGCTGGTATGCCTCGGTACCATCATTTGTCACACAAGCACGACCCAAAATTTCGTTGAAGGTTCGGACGTGGAGTTCTGCATCGGGTATCGTGATGGCCTGTAAGGATCGCCTGAAAACTGGCTTTTGGTACCGATAACGGAAAGGAACACTGCCGATGAAAATCACCCGGATCTCCGCCCACCGCGTCGAACTTCCGTTGATCGAAGGGGCTTATCATTGGTCGGGTGGCAAATCGGTCAACGTTTTCGACAGCACGATCGTCGCTGTCGAGACGGCTGAGGGATTGGTCGGGTACGGTGAGGTCTGTCCGCTGGGACCGTTCTATTTGCCGGCGTATGCCGAAGGGGTGCGGGCCGGATTGCGTGAATTGGGACCGCATTTGATCAGACTCGACCCGCGCGAACTGGGCGTCCTGAATCAACGCATGGATGCAGCTTTAAAAGGGCATCCGTACGTGAAGTCAGGAATCGACATCGCCTGTTGGGATCTGTTGGGGAAGGCCAGTGGGCTGCCGGTCTGTATGTTGATGGGAGGCAGGTTTGGGGAGAGCGTGCGACTGTATCGCGCGATCTCGCAGATTGCTCCCGACGCGATGGCCGAAAACGTCGCCAGCTATCGCGACCAGGGTTACACGCGTTTTCAATTGAAGGTTGGCGGCGACCCGGACACCGATATCCAGCGGATCCGCGCGGCGCGGGATGTCTTGCGTCCGTCGGATCGTTTGGTCGCCGACGCCAACACTGGATGGACGCAGCACGAAGCGCAACGCGTCGTCCGCGCGGTCGCTGATCTGGACGTCTACATCGAACAGCCATGCTTGACTTACGAAGAGTGTCTGGCGGTACGACGCAACACAACGCATCCGTTTATCCTGGACGAAAACATCGACGGGCTGGAGATGTTGTTCCGCGCCAAAGCCGACTTGGCGATGGACGTCGTCAACTTGAAGATCAGCAAACTTGGCGGACTGACGAAAGCCCGGCAGGCCCGCGACGTCTGCGCTTCGATGGGGATCGCGATGACGATCGAAGACAGCTGGGGGGGCGACATCACGACCGCCGCGATCGCCCATCTGGCGCATAGCACTCCCGAAACACTGCGTTTCACCAGCACCGACTTCAACAGCTACGTCACCGTTTGCAACGCCGACGGGGCACCGAAACGGGAGCACGGATTCATGAAAGCGAGCGATGCTCCCGGCTTGGGGATCACTCCCCATTTTGATGTCATCGGTCCTGTGGTTCTCGAGGTTCTGTAAGTCGAGCGGCCTTCATGTGATCAGTGCTACGTATTCCATAAGGATGGATTTTCAATTATCGCATCCACCAAGTCAGGTGCCTGACCGGATCCACTGGATGCAGTCGGCACACCTACCCAGAGTTCCTTTGAACGCCAGCACCATCGCGTACCGACTTACAAAACGCTGCCAGACTGCAACAGGACACCTCCAACGAGGATTCAAAGGTGCGTGAAGGGATGGTGGTGTCATGTCCACACATTGTGATGGATTCTAGAGAATTCACGCCGACTTTTCCGAAGATTCCACCACGTCCCACTCGGTCGGAATGCCACGACTTGCGTCTGCGGCGCGTCGATGAAATCTTGCGAGGCGAACCGGGAGGGTGCGCCGTAGGGCGGATGAGCGAAATGACAAAGGAATCGAAGTTGAAAAAATTATTGCAACATGTTGGCGTGGCTGTTGGGCTGGTCTGTGGCGTTACGGCGTCGGCGGAACAGGCGGTTGTGACAAGTCTGTATGAAGAGGCGATGATCGCGGATCAAGAGCCGGTTCAATTGGTCGGATACGAATCGGTTGGCGCCATCGGCAGCCAGTTGCAGAAGTTCCGACCGCGAGGTGTCTTTTCCGTCGGGGCGGAACTGCCTTTGCTGTCGACCTATGCCAATCATGGCTTAAACGCATCGTCCAGTACTTGGAGCGACGGCTACGATACAGAAGCTGCACTGCGAGTCACCGCTGCGTATAAAACGACGGGCATCATGGGGTTCCGGTTTCGCTTCTTCGATTTTGATGCGACGAACAACAGCACGCCGCCGAGCAGTTTTGGCGTGCAAACCTACGATCTCGAAGCGACCACCGACCTCAAGCTGGGTGAGTGGAAGATTCAGGGATTTGGCGGCCTCCGCTGGGGTTCGATCGATTTTTCGAAGTCCCGCTACGGACTTGAATACAATGATTTCGATGGCTTCGGATTCACGCTGGGTGCCGATGTGCGACGGCATGTTGCCCACGGATTCTCGTTGGTCGCTGGCTTCCGCCAAAGCATGCTCTACGGTGAAACCGTAAACAGCAATGGCAACCGACTCGACAACGTCGTTGTCCCCGTCACCGAGCTACGCCTTGGTGCCGAATACGCACACGTCTTTGCCGGTGGCAACAAACTGATCGCGGGTGTCGGCTACGAACATCAGCAATTCAGCAGCCTCAGCGGTTTGGCTGGATCGATCGATCCCGAAGATGTCGATCTCGCCTTGGCCGGCCCCGTCTTCTCGCTGACTTGGCAACGTTAAACGTCCGCATCTCCCCAGCGGATCGTTTGACTTTTGCAGCCACACGCTTCCCGCCGATCAGATCGGCGGGAAGCGTGCTGCGGGGTGCGGTTTAAGACGCTTAGACGCGAGACAACATGCTCGCGATTCCGCCACTCAAGATCGGATCCATACCGGCCGCGCAATGGGCGACGCTGACGGCGTAGCCGCCCTGCGGATAGGCGTCGGCGGTGGGGATGTACCACGGACCGCCATCGGAATAGGCGGCGCAGGCGACGAAACGATTGGGCGCCGCTGCCTGAGCCCGCAGTTGATATTCGATAAAGCTCTCCGACGGCAGATGGACCAACGAGACATCGTTGATATGCATGCAGCTGAGCGTGATCGGCACCATCGCCTGGATCCGGCGAATCCACGCGACGGTATATGATGGCCGGTTGCGATGGACAACGCGCTGCGTCTTGTCGTTGATCTGTCGCATCAGGGCCTCTTCATCGAAAGCCGGATTGATCGGCGGCAGGATGTCTTCGGTCTCCCAGCGAATCGATTCGATCGCTTCGGGGACCAACGTCTCTTGAGCGGCGACCATCCCGTCGAGAATCCGCTGGGTTAAGACAGGTCGCATCTCTTTGGAGCCGTTGTTGTATTTCCCCGCTCCGATATTGCCGCCGCACCCGTTGAAGTACATGTGGGTGCAGTCGGGTTCTTGTTTCTGCATCTGCTTCCGCGCCAACCCGCAGAAGTCGGCGCTGACCCGTCCGTCGCCGTAGTAGCTCATCGGATGGCAGGCGTAATAATGACACGCCGCCAGCTTTTTGTCGCCGTTGTAAAACGCGACCGTCTTGAGCATCGGATCGATCAGCCCTTCGGGGTAGGCATGGTGCTGTGGCGATCGCGAACTGCTGCCACGCTGCGAGATCACCTTGCCGTCGAGACCGATCAGTCGGCGATTCCCCGCCACCTTGTCGACCTTTGCTTGGCTGCGAGCGACGTGTGTGACCGGCGTCGTCTGTTTCATCGCTTTGCCAACCGCCTCGCGACCGGCGTCCAAGCACTCGAGGAAGAAGTCGCGCTCGACGATGTGAGGCAGATCGCCTTGTGCCAACACGATCTCTTCTGAGTCCAGACAGGCAAAGGGGGCATTGTGTTGATGCACGCAGTGAACCGCGACGCGATCGATCGTCGTGCCGGCAGCGTCGGCCAACGCTTGCCGCCACTGGATGTGAGCTGAATTCAGCAGCCCCGTCCAGTCGACGACACAGACGACGATCGGCTTGCCTGCACCCAACAACACATACCCAATCGCCTCCAGCGGATCGTCGACCCCGACGACCGGCTTGATCCAGCCGCCGCACAGCGAATGTCCCATCGGCGGCGTGACGTCGAAACGGAAGGTTCCCAGGTGAAGGTTGCCAGCCGATTCCGCGGCTAGTGCGGGGAGCGGGGCGATACCGCTAGCGAGCGTTGCTGCGGCGGTTGCCGAAATGAAACCACGACGGTTGAGTTCTTGAGGAAATAGATTTTTCATAGGAGAGAGATTCAGGCGGGAAAGGAGGCGGGAGAGAATACGGTGTCATTATAAACACGCTCGACAACAAAGTGTGGCAGGCAAGTGTTTCGCCACTGGTGGGGGAATCGTGGCTCGATCTGATTTATCAGCCGGTATGCAAAAGCGACTGCCGATGGGCAACACGCGTCGAGCATCTGCAGCGTTTCCGGCGGGCCGTATGCTCCAGCTTCATTCCTTTGCTTTGTCTTGCCGACAGCCGTGTTTCGCCCGACCAACGTGAACGACTTTGCAGCGGGAACGGAAATCGCTCGATCTTCATCGCGTGCAGCGACTGCAAGATCTTTGAAAGTGCGGTGAAGCTGTTCGCTGGTGCCACGTCAAATGGTTCGAACAACACGTTGGGGCTCGATGTCCAGCCGACAGACATCGCTTCGATTGGTAACGCTGGTAGCGAAACGTTTTCGGTTGAGGAGCAATCGATCTGAACGGCCACGATCTATCGATCGCCACCACATCGGGAACGATCACTGAAGACGACTCGACAACCCTTGCCGGCGAAAGCGTATCGATTAAAGAAGGGGGACGGGGGCTCGTCACCGTTTCGTTGGACATTCCTATCCACACCGCAGTGAATTTGGCTGTCAACTTTACCGTTGGAACCTCGCGTCGATCGCGACAGCACGGTACAGACGGTTACCTTTGAGGCGGGCACCGTTTGAATCACAAGGTTTTACGGTGGCTAGCGTGCAAGATGCGATCGATGAAGTCGACGGTGACGTCCAAGTAAAACCTCACCTCGGTCGCGTCGCTTGGTTCGTGACAAGTTTCGCTGGGGGCCTCGGCGGCAACCACCGGTTTTGCACCGGTGGTTAATAGTGATATTCCAGTCCCACAGTTGCTCCGTGGTAGAAGACACTGTCGGAGGCGTCGACGCCGTGCGGGGCGAGGAAGTTCGAATGGACCAGTTCATCCGAGGCGACGGCAACCGATGTGACCCACATGACTTGGTAGCCCGCCACAAAATCCAGCTGGCTGGTCAGACTTCTGCGTGCATTTAGCCCCAGTTCTGCCAGAAAAGAGAGCTTCCCACGGTTCCCCGCATCACGAGCCTGAGCGATTCCCGTGTCGTACAATGTCGATTGTTTCGCGGCATTGCCGAAAAGACCGACCTGACTAAAGCCGTCAAGCGACCAGTTCCCTCTACGAAACAGGTTCGATTCTAGGCCAACCTGTCCGCCGTACAAACGGTTTTGCGCCGCGGTATCGATCGATGTTGGCGTCCCTCCCGATTCAAAACCAAAGCCGATCCGATCGTCGATCTCCAGATATCGAAGTCCTGTGGTGAAGCGGAGCGATTCAGTCAACCGCCGACTGATTCCAAGTTCCAGGCTATGCAAGTCGGATGTGTGAACGCCTTCGATCGACGTGACATCGGGAAAGGCCACCGGTAAGGGGACATTCAGGACTGCGACGCTTGCCGGTCCGACCAGATCGCGATGGCTTTCACTCCATTGATCGACACTCATCCATCGCACGGTCAACGCAGTGCAAGCATCTAGGTTGTAGCGACCATTGAGTTCGTAGCCTGCCTGAAATCCCAAATCGAATTCGTTGGAATCAAAGTTGCCGTTGGGGCCCCAGAAAATTCGATTGTCGTCGTCGACCCGCTCCAAAAACAATGCCTTGGCACCAAAGCTCCATCTCGCCGGCGCACTGCATCCAACGGCGTCACAACCACTTGAGGCATCACATTCAAATTGTCCCTGCGCGATGGAAGTGAGCCCCATCGACAAGAGGAACCAAGCAGCTACTTGAAATCGTTTTCGATGGAACTTCAGCATGATTATCGATTCCGTTCGTTAGCATTCGTCTGAATGTTTTTTGCGTTCCCGTTGGGATGGCTATCGAGTATTTCGTTGCCGAATTCCTTCCATTTTTCCGCCAACGGTCAAAGACTCGAGAAAAGCTCCCTCAATAGGAGGGGGAACCCACATAAACCGCAAGGACTAACTCGGCAGCCCGGCGGTAATTCCTTGCGGAGGCATGGTTTAGCGATGCGTGTTGGCACGTGCGCTCGGTCGGCATGCGTTGCAAGAAGTGTTCGGATTCGTTGCGATAGCGAGAGGGGAATTTTGCGTCACGCGGCCGAGATCTACAGTCGGACGCGGCGGTTGCCGAAGGCTTTGCCCAGACGGATGCTGTTCCACGAGGCATGCACGGGAGTGTCGGTGCCGGAGAATTCGCGGATAAAACTGCCACGCCGCATCGCGCGTGGTGTGGGAGGCGGCTGTCGCATCGCCCGCAGGATCTCCTGCTCGCTGACAATCTGCTCGGTCTCACCCGCCGATTCCAGCAGCAAGTAGTACCCGTCGGATGAGAGTTCGTGGTACTTGATGTCGAGCTTGCGGTTGGCCGGCAACGGCAGGTTCGGGCCCGCTTGTTTCAACAACATCCTCTTGGTCACCCAGTCGATGCGGCCGACAAGGATCGTGCGATCACCGGCTAATCCATCCAGCACATCGCTCCACCGCTGCAGCACTTCATACGCTTCGTCGGGCCGATTTTTGTTCGACTCCACAAATCGGCGGCAAGCGGCTTGGTACCATCGCTGGACGTCGAGTGCTGTCATCGGTCGGCCGTTGTGGACGGCGATCGCACGCTCGATCGGTTCGTCCCGAACCACAGCTTGCAATGCGCGCAGCGGTCGCCGAACGCGCGGTGGATTTTGGATCGCGCCCGCTTCGATCGCATCGATCATCAATGTGGTCGTGGCGAGCCGCAGATATTCCGCCTCCTCCGCCATGTTGCAGTCTCCCAAACAGACTTGCATCCGTTGGCGTGAACCCAGGTTGCTGAAGAGGTCCATCGGATTAAACCATCCGATCAGGCAAGCATCCATCAGATGGGCGACGCTGAACAAAGGATAAGCGTGGTTTCCCAGCGGTCCAAAGATAAATCGCAGCACGGGGGCTTTCTGAGCCAACAGGAAATCACCGCTATCGGAAACCCAACCGCTTCCCGAGAGGATCGATCGGCTGACCAAAAACGGCGTCAACATTCGGACATGTCGACGATACAGACAGAACCTAGCAGCGACGATGATCGTCAACAGCATTGGGCTCAGCGCGATCATCGCCACGCGGTTGAGCGCTCGTTCGACCGAGCGTGGGATCGGCGTGGCATCTTCGGATGTGTCGAATCCATCACCGAAGAACTTACGGAACAATTCCGCACGCTGCCCGCTGTCGGTTCGCATCACAGCAAACGGATAGACCGCCACAGCAATCAACAGGTACGCGGGGATCGCGACGATCACCAACGGGACCATTATTACCCAAAACAGTAGACAGATCGTCGCCGCTAACAACAAGATGCCACGCCAACACGCGAGCCCCAGCCAGCCGGTGACTTGAATCTCGTAGTTCTCGTGAGTGCCGTAGGCGTTCCCTTGGCTGTCGCGGCTGTTCTTGATCAAGACCATCTCGCCGTCGTCGCGACAACTGGCCGCCGATTCGCTCAGCAAACGATCTTGAGCACGCTGCCATATCAAGGCATCGCGTGGGCTTTGGCATTCGGGCGTCGCCGCTTCGATCAGACCAAAACCGCCCGCATGTAGAACGCGTTCGAAACCGATCGTGCCGCCGTTGGCTGTAAAGTGCTTCTCTTCCAAGACGCTGCCGGTCGCGGTCGGCAATCGTTCCCGGAACTTCTCCAACAGCGAGCGATAGAGTTCGATCTGTTTGACGGGCGGCCCGTCTTGGTGCGGCCGAAAGCGGATCGCGTATTCGGTCTCCAGCCCCAGTAAGCGTTGAAAGATTGGAGCGTTGGTTTTCAAGAGCTTCGCCTGCCGGGGTGCGCAAATTCAAACAGCACGCCCCGACGGGCTGATTCGGTCGGGCGGTGATCGATCGCCGCCCCACCCTTTAAAAGATTCGCCGATCGATTTATTCGCCGCCGTCGGGAACGACAACCTCGTCCAGATATCGCTGCGGTTGATCTTGGGCATCGACGGCGACTCGGTCGATGATCTGTTCCAAGGTTTGCGGTTGAGGCAACGTTTCGCTGGTCTGCGGTGCTTCGAGAATGGTGTCCGTCTTCACAGGGGCGCTCCTGAATCGATAGGTGATCGGATACAATGGGCGATGCGGAATCGTTCCCACTCCATTCGCTTGATTATAGAAGAAAGATTTGCGGGTCACAATCAAGTGATTTCGCGGTGTGGGGCGTTGGGCGAACTGGGCAAATCTTGCCAGCAGGCTCTCCCCCATCGAGCAACGCCGCAAAGCGTTTTTCGTTATAGAGGATGCCGGTTCTCGGCCGTAGCGGAAGTCGTCAAGACTTTCGATCCACGGCGAGTCTTCCTTCCGAAACTCTTGACGAGTTCCGCGACGCAATGGTTCACCAATTTTATATCTGATCTTCCAACCACCACTCCTGTTCACACAATCCGATCCCCTTTTATTTATGTCCGCTGAATCCCTGCTGCAGAATTACCAACTGATCGACTTTGGCGACGGTCGCAAACTCGAATCGATCGACGGCTACAAGCTCGACCGCCCCAGTCCCGCGGCGGAATGGGATGCTCCTGCGCAGGCCGATGCCTGGCAACAAGCCGATGCCGTCTACGATGGTTCGTCCTGGACGATCTTCAACGAGTGGCCCGAGTCGCTGGAACTCGACGCGGGCGGATTCCGATTGGCTGCGGAACCGAAGCCGTTTGGGCACATCGGTTTTTTCCCCGAACAGGCTGCGAATTGGCAGTGGCTGGCGAGTTTGGCCGATCGGTTGCCAGTGGACTGTCGCGACGCGATGAATCTGTTTGGGTATACCGGCGGCAGCACGCTGGCTCTTGCTCGCGTCGGATTCCGCGTCGCCCATATCGATGCGTCCAAGCCGAGCGTCGCGCGGACCGGCGATAACGCCCGCCGCAGCGAACTGGGCGACGCGGCGATTCGCTACATCGTCGAAGACGCCCGCCGGTTTGCCGCTCGCGAGATTCGCCGCGGCCGAAAGCACAGCGTGATCGTGCTGGATCCGCCGGCCTACGGTCACGGAACCAAAGGGGATTCGTGGCGGATCCAACGCGACCTCTGGCCGCTGTTGGAAGATTGTCTGTCGCTGCTGACGCCTCGCGCGGCGATGTTGATCACCGGCCATTCCGATACGATCTGCGATTCGGATATCAGCGACTGGTTGCGACAGAACCAACCGGCGGGACTCGAGATCGAGGAGGGGCGTTGCAAGATCCCCGACAGCTCGGGTCGCTCGCTCGACGCCGGCTATTTCGTTCGCGCGACCTGGCACTTGGACAGTCCCTCCACCATGGACTTAAGTGATGATGCAAACTGAAGCGATCGCCCAACGTTTGATCGATGAACTGCAGCGGCATCCTCGCGTCGTCGTCGCTTTTTCAGGCGGAGTCGACAGCGCGGTGGTCGCCGCCGCTGCGCAGCGAGCATTGGGCTACAAGGCGTTGGCCGTGATGGCGATCAGCCCCAGCGTGCCGGAGCGGCAGAGCGAATTGGCGGCGCAGGTGGCTGCGGAAATTGGGATCGATCTACAAACGATCTCAACTCACGAAACCGAACGTCCCGATTACCAACGCAACGATGGCCAACGCTGCTTCTATTGCAAACAGACGCTCTATCAAACGCTGGCGACGATCGCCGACGAGCACCGCGACAGCGTGATCTGCAGCGGAACCAACGCCGACGATCTAGGCGATCACCGACCGGGGATCCAAGCTGGTCGCGACGCAGCGGTGCAGACGCCGTTGGCCGATCTTGGGATCACCAAAACGATGGTCCGCCAGCTGGCAAAGCACTGGGAATTGTCGGTTTGGGATCTCCCCGCAGGGCCCTGTTTGGCCAGCCGGATCGCGTATGGCGAACCGGTCACCGTCGACAAGCTGCAACGGATCGATCGCGCGGAAAACTGGCTCCGCGACGAAGGCTTTGCCGAACTTCGCGTCCGATTGCATCCGGGACAGCTGGCGCGGATCGAAGTCCCCGCCGCGCGGATCGCTGATTTGGTGCAGCCGGAGTTTCGCCAGCGGATGAGCCGACACTTCCGCTCGCTCGGCTTCCAGTTCATCACCGTCGATATCGAAGGCCTGCGTTCGGGCAACCTGAATCAATTGGTCTCGATCGGCAATTGATCGCTCGCCGCGGACAAACCTTCTAGCTTGGCAGTTGCCCGAATTGCGAATTCGGTTCGCCCGGATTGCAATGCCCGCATCCGCTTGCGGCGTTATACTTCGCCCTACCGACGTCGTTCGACGAGATGGTCGCCTTTCGCTCCGCGAAAGTGCGGATGTACCACGCACTTTTGCGGAGCAAAAGGGGACAAACCCTCAACTTATCTGCCCTGAAGCGATGCGCTATCCTGGGCGACCTTCATAACACAAAGAAGATAAATCCATGGATCCAACCACACTGCTGCGTCCGCGACGCAAGATCACTGGGATCTCGGCGATTCTGTTGCCGTTGCTCGAGAACAACGAAGTCGATTGGGACGCCTTTCGTCAGCATGTATTGCGGACCGCCGACGCGGGGCTGACTCCCGCCGTGAACATGGACACCGGCTATGTCAACTTGATCGACGAAGCGACTCGGTTGCAGGTCCTGGACGTGACGCGAGAGATTCTGGGATCGGGACCGTTTGTCGCGGGAGCTTTTGTTGGCGACACGCCCGGCAGCACGTTGGCTCTCGATGCCTACAAGTCTCGGATCGACGAGATCACCGCGCGTGGAGCGACGCCGGTGATCTTCCAGTCCTACGGCCTGACCGATCAAGGGGACGCCGAGATCGTTGCCAGTTACGAGAAGATCGGCCAAGCGTGCGACCAGTTTATCGGGTTCGAACTGGGGCAATGTTTCCTGCCGTTTGGCAAGATCTATTCGACCGACGTCTATCGCCAATTGATGCTGTTGCCGCAGTGTATCGGTGCAAAACATTCGTCGCTCAGCCGCGCGGCGGAATGGGAACGCTTGGCCCTTCGCGACCAACTGCGTCCCGAATTCAAAGTCTTCACCGGCAACGATCTGGCGATCGACATGGTGATGTACGGCAGCGATTATCTGCTGGGACTCAGCACCTTCGCTCCGGATCTGTTCGCTCGACGCGATGCCTATTGGGCCGCGGGCGATCCGGCGTTTTATGAACTCAACGACGCTCTGCAGTATCTGGGCTTCTTGACCTTCCGCCAGCCGGTCCCGGGCTACAAACACTCCGCCGCGATGTTCTTGCATCTCCGCGGTTGGATCTCGACCAACAAAACCTATCCCGGCAGCCCGCAGCGTCCCGACAGCGACCTGCCAATCCTGGAAGACGTCGCGCGGCAGCTAGGCATCTCGCTGGGCAAGGGAGGCAACGTATGAACTATCCAAAAATCAACAGCCTAAAAACCCTCGACGCTTTCCAATCGCGGCTCGATGAACTGGAGATCCAGATCCCCTTGGATGCCGCGATGCAAAGTGGCGACGCGGCGCCGTTGGCCCAGTCGTGCGATTGGAACGGCGGCACGATTGGGAACCGATTTGCGATCCTGCCGATGGAAGGTTGGGACGGCACGACCGACGGGCGGCCGACCGATCTGACGCGTCGTCGTTGGAAGCACTTTGGACTCAGCGGAGCGAAGTTGATCTGGGGTGGCGAAGCGGTGGCGGTCCGTCACGACGGCCGCGCCAATCCGAATCAACTGGTGATCAATGCGGACAATCTCGCCGAGATCGAAGCCTTGCGGACGCTGCTTGTCGACACGCATCGGGAGCATTTTGGCCAAGTTGACGACTTGTTAGTCGGTTTGCAGCTGACCCACTCCGGCCGCTTCGCTCGTCCTAACGACAAGAAGCGACTCGAACCGCGCGTCGCCTATCGCCATCAGGTGTTGGATGCAAAGTTTGGCGTCGACAGCGATGCGGCGATCTTGAGCGACGACGAACTCGATCGCTTAGTCGACGATTTCGTCGCCGCCAGCAAGCTCGCTCAGCAGGCCGGATACGCGTTTGTCGATGTCAAACACTGCCACGGCTACTTGGGGCACGAACTCCTCTCGGGCTACGATCGGCCTGGGAAATATGGTGGCAGCTTCGAGAATCGGACTCGATTCCTGCGTTCTATCGTCGACGGAATCCGCAGCGAAGCGGCTGGGCTGCAGATCGGCACGCGGATCAGCATCTTCGACTTCATCCCGTTTGAACCGGGCCCCGAGGGGCTGGGCAGGCCGAGTCGCACCGGCGAATACCGGAGCGCCTTCGGTGGCGATGGGACCGGCGTCGGATACGATTTGACCGAACCATCGCGATTGATGCAGCTGTTGGAAGAACTGGGGATCCAACTCGTCTGCTCAACCGTTGGCAGTCCTTACTATTGTCCGCACATCCAGCGGCCGGCGATCTTCCCTCCCTCCGACGGCTACGCTCCGCCGGAGGATCCCTTGGTCGGCGTGGCTCGTCAGATCAACGCGACGGCGATGCTGAAGCGAGCGCATCCGAATCTGCTGTTTGTCGGATCGGGTTACACCTACCTGCAAGATTGGCTGCCGAATGTTGGGCAGGCGGTCGTCCAGCAAGGCCTGGCCGACTTCATCGGACTGGGACGGATGGTCCTTTCGTATCCCGAACTTCCGGCCGACGTGATCGCCGGGCGGACGATGCCGCGGAAGAAAATTTGTCGCACGTTCAGCGAATGCACAACCGGGCCGCGAAATGGTATGATCTCGGGTTGCTTCCCTCTCGATCCGTTTTATAAAGCGATGCCCGAGCGCCAGCAGATCATGGCCCTGAAGCAGCAGACCAGAGCATGATGGCGTTGGTCGCTGACACTGGGCCGAACCCACCTCGTGCAATTCAGATCAGCGATCAACACCTATGCAGTCCAATAACGAATCCGCCCACCCCGTCAACGAGCCGATCGACTTGGAGATCAAAGATGCTCAAGTCATCTTCAAGTCGGTGTGGAAAGAATTGGAACAGGAGGTCGGCCACGAGAACCTGCGGTTCCCGAAAGAGCTGATCCTGCTGGGCGGTGCGCCGGGTGCGGGCAAGGGAACGCAAACGCAGTTCATCATGGCGGCTCGCGGCCTGACCTGCCCGCCGATCGTCGTCAGCGATCTGTTGGTCACTCCCGAAGCACAACGAATCAAAGATCAGGGGGGAATCGTCGGCGATGGCGAAGTGATCGGGATCTTGCTGCGGAAGCTGTTGGAACCGATCTTTCGGGATGGAGCGGTCTTGGATGGCTTTCCGCGGACGCGTGTTCAAGTCGAATGCTTGAAGCTGTTGGTCGATAAGATCACGCAACTGCACGCCGAGTTCCAAGGGACCGAACTAGCCGTCAACTTCCGTCGCCCCACGATCCACGCGATGCTGTTGTTCATCAGCGAAGCGACAAGCATCAGCCGCCAACTGCAACGCGGCCGCGAGATCGAAGCGCACAATCAGGAAGTCGCCGAGACTGGGATCGGCCGCCCGATCGAATTGCGATCGACCGATCTGAGTCCGGAAAAGGCGAAGCGTCGTTACCGCGTCTTTAAAGAGATGACGTGGGACGCGCTGCAGTCACTCAAAGAGATCTATCACTACCACTTCATCAACGCCGAGGGACCGATCGCGGAAGTCGAAGCGAACATCATCGGCGAATTGGCGTACCAAAGCTCGTTGGAACTCGATCCCAGCACCTACGATCGGCTGCGTGGCTTGCCGCTAGCGAGCGAGATCACCGTCCACGCGCGGCAGGAACTCGTCCGCCGGCTCGATTCTTACGAACTGGAACACCGCGAGCTGTTCATTCGCACCGTCGACACGATCGATCGGAAATTTATGCCGATCATCGAACGCCACGCCCTCTCGGGCCAAGCGATTGTGAACTCCGAAGACGAACTGTTCACCGATCCGCTGGCGCTCTGGATGTTGATCGATATCTTCTCCGAACGCGGCTACCACGCCGTCGTCGATAAACATATCCAAGCGACGCCCGAGCGAATCGATCTGGAGACCGGGCAGATCCACAACCGCTTGAAGACGATCATCCGCACGAAGATCTCATTCAAGGGATCGGAGATCCGCCGCGGTTAGGCTTGCTGTCCTATCGGCAGAGCAAGTTGAACACACTGTGGCTGATAAACTGCAGCGAAGCGAAAGCGATCGCGCGACCATTTTTGAACCCTAAACACTTGCCCGAGCCTCTTTCACCCTCGACAATTTGGGGTAGATAGAAAACAGACCACCTGCAGATGTGATGGGGTGTCGTGCACAGCCCGTTGGGCTTTCGGTGCACAGCTGGCGCGGACTTCTGAAGTCAGCTACGAAAGACACGAAACCGTCGCTTTCGATTCGGGTTTTTCGTAGATTCAAATCTCCCGCTGCTTGGGCCGTTGGTTTGCACGTCTTTTAAGCTGGGGCGTTTTCCGTAATTCAAGAGACTCCCAAGATGTTGTTTACGCAAACCCCTTCGACTCACCTTCGCTCTTTTGAAACGGGCGTTCGAATTGGTGCAATTTAGCGTACGCAGAGTCACTCATTTCGTTCACGCAGACCAAAGGACACTCAATGTCTTCAAAAGAAAAGGCGATATCGCTCATTCAAAATCTTGACGATGACGTCTCGATCGACGATGTCATCGATCGACTTTACCTTCTGCGCAAAATCGAACTTGGAATTGTCCAGGCCGATACTGGTGATGTGATGGAGCACGACGCTTTCATGGATGAACTAGAGGCGGAAGATGCCCAACAATTAGATCTTCTGGACGCGACAATCGCGCGAAGATCTCCGTTCGGTGCGCGATCATATCGCGCGTGACGCTCCGGCAACCGCGATGACCTATGTTCGTAAACTCCGAAATTCCGTTGGTCGTCTGAAACAATTCCCGTGCTCCGGTGAGGTTGTACCGGAAATTGGACGCGAAGACTTGCGTGAAGTGCTCCAAGGGAATTACCGCATCATCTATCGCGTTTCAGAGCGGCGGGTCGATATCCTCGCCGTTTTCCACAGTTCGCAAATCTTCGACGAACGCGACCTCGGCAGTGCGGAGTGACCGACAACCTGTTTTTGATCTTCGGCCTCTGGAGCATGCAATTCGACATTTCCAATGGCCTTCACGCAACACCAAGGAACGGTGCAAGTTCGGCCGCAAGCCCCACGTGACGCGTAGGGTACACGGCAATTTCGTCCGGGCTGAACTTCCTCGCACAGACGACACGTCAATGGAGGAACGACGTTTCGAGCGACTTGCGATCGGAGCACCTAAGTCGGGCTCACTGGCTTTGTTTGAGTCCTCTAATCGACCTGTCGCCACGCGGAAAGCGAAAAGGCAAGGGAAACTTTTTTTCAATTTCTTGTCTGCGGTTTGTCGGCGACGGCAATAATCGCTGTGAACCGACCGATTTCACACCTTTGTTGCTGGTAGACCGCGTGAGCATGATCGCCGACGAGATCCACGAACTGCTGGACCGGCATCGCCCTTGGCTGCTGCGGGTGATCCAGTCGCGGACCACGCTAGCGAGTGCCGTCGAAGATGTTTATTCGGAGGTTCTGCTGGCGATCGCGAAGAGTGATCATCGGCCGCGCGACGACAGTTCGCTCGCTCCTTGGTTGTGCAAGATCGCCATCCGGCAGTCCGCATTGGCCAACCGCACGGCGATGCGTCGCGATCGATTGAACAAAGATTACGCCCATCAGTCGCCCGACAGCCCCGCCGCAAACGATCCGATCTTCTGGTTGATGGACCAGGAACGACGCGATCTGGTCCGCCAGGTGTTGCACGAGATGGAGCCCGAGGTCCGCGGCGTGCTGCTGGCGAAGTTCGTCGAGAAGCTGACCTACCCGCAATTGGCTCAGCGACTGGGCGTCGCCGAACATGTCGTGCAGTACCGAGTCGCCCAGGCGAAAAAACGCCTGCGGCAAATGTTGACCCAGCGTGGAATCGACCAAGAGGATCTGTCATGAATCCCGAACACGAACAAACTTTGGAACGTTTTGCCGCCGGCGAGATGAGTGTTGCGGAGGAGAACGATTTCCTGGCACGCTGCGAAATCGAACCGACTCGCTACCGAGCTGCCGCGTTGGCGCTGGTCGAACACCGCCGGATCAGCGACGCGTTGGCTCAGTTTTCGTTTCCCGAAAGCCAACCGACGCCGGTGACTGCATCCGCACCGACGCCCCCGGCAACGAGGTCCCGCGGTCTCGCGTTCGCTCTCGCCGCAACGATCGCTGCGGTCGCCGTCGGCGGCTATTTGTTGGGGACGATCGGCCGCGACGATGCGGTGAACCGTGAGTTTGCCGAATCGCAACCGACAGCGACCGAGGTGATCGCACCGCCGATGCAGCTTCCACCGCAGACCGGCGACAACTCGCAGATCGCGCTACAGCAGGACGAGAGTCCCGCCGATCCAGCGGCCAGCCCCAAACATGATCCTCGGTTTGTGGAGCTGCCTCCGGAGTCGGAGGCCGATCTTTCGGAGACTCCCGAAAACCAAGCCGCTCGCCAATTGGGAAGCCTGTTGGCTGAACTGTTCCGCGGCGCCCAACGCGAGCCGATCTTCAGCGACCAAGCCAAATCGAAGCTCCGCAGCGATGGCTGGGAAGTCGAAGAGAAGCCGCTGATCTATGTCTTCAGCACCGACGACGGTGAGCAATACGCCGTACCGACACACAACGCGAACCTGCGTTACGTCAAACCCTAGCTGCGGTGCAGCGATCTGAACTCGAACGATCCACCACTTGCGGCGTGGTCTCCCGGTTGGACGCTGCGCACCGACCGCGACCACGCTTTGCCAAAATGAATTTGCTATCCAACTTCCTTGGGAGAATTGAAATGAAATCGATGTACTCTTTGACGATCGCCGCGTTGCTGTTTACGGCATCGCTTCCCACAGCAAACGCCGACGACGGTGCGGCTCCAGCGATTCCTGTCCCTCCGGCTCCCGCCGCAAGCGACGACAAAGCCGCCCCCGACGCCGACGCCCCAGCGGAAGCGGAGGCAGATGCGGCGGCCAAACCGGCCGACGCTGAGACTCGCAAGCCAGGCACCCATGTGAAGGTCCAATCGAAGGATGGCGAGACGACGATCGTCGTTCGCAGCTTCGGTAAAGTGATCCACGTCGGCCCCGGCGGCCAAGTCGATGTCAGCGACCTGCCCGGCGCCGAAGTGGCGGAGGGGGAAGAGGTCGACGGCGATTCGCCGCGTCGTGGCATCAAGCGTCGCCGCGTTTTGAATCTCAGCAAGATCATGCAACTGGGTGACGATGGGATTCTGAAGGAACTCGACGCGCTGCCGGTCACGATCAGCACGCTGATCGGCAAGAGCATCACTTCGGATGCCGGAGTCGAAGGAGAGATCCAAGTGATCGGTCCCGACGGCAAGGAGTTCAACTTCGACTTCGAGGAACTTGCCCCCGCCGGTCAGGAACTGGCGAAATCGATCGAACAAGCGATCATCGAATCGGGAGTCGAAATCCCGGCCGACGTCGCTGTCGAACTGATGAAAGCGAAACAGCGGATCGAAAAACAGGTTCAGACGCTGCGAAACCGAGCTCAACAGCAGGTCCGATTGCCCGCCGCCGCCAAAGCGATGGCAGCCGAGCAAAAGACGATGCACGAGAAACTCGATCGGATCCTGAACCGGCTGGACAAGCTGGAAACCGAGGTCGCTGCGATGAAGAAGCAGGCTGAACTGTAGGTCCACAGCCGGGAAGAATTCGAGGAACCGCGTGATTTGCAGCGGAATCGCCCCGCAAATCACGCGACCTCACCCCAGGCCCTTCGCGTCGTGCAGCTTTTCTTTACAATGCTGGCCTCTATGGTTGTTCGCCATCCATTTCGCCAGCAAACTGCACTTGAACTTAAAATGACGCGACAGATCCTGGTCACCGCCGCCTTGCCGTACGCCAACGGGCCGATTCACATCGGGCATTTGGTCGAATACATCCAAACCGACATCTGGACTCGTTTCCAGAAGCTCCGCGGCAACCGCTGCATCTACGTCTGTGCCGACGATACACACGGCACCGCGATCATGATGCGAGCCCGTCGCGAAGGCCGCAGCGAAGAGGAGTTGATCGCGGCGATGCAGGAATCGCACCAACGCGACTTCGCCGGCTTCGATGTCCAGTTCGATCATTACGGCAGCACCCATAGCGATGAAAATCGTCAGCTGTGCGGTCGGTTCTGGCAAGCGATGCGAGACGCCAATCTGATCGTCGAGCGTCCAGTTCAACAGTTGTTCGATCCGCAAGAGCAGACGTTTTTGGCCGATCGCTTTGTTCGCGGCACCTGCCCAAAGTGCAATGCCCCCAACCAGCCGGGCGATAATTGCTCGGCCTGCGGTCACACCTACAGCCCCGCCGACCTGATCGATCCCGTCAGCACGCTCAGCGGTGCGGCACCGGAGCTGCGCGAAGCGACGCACCTGTTTGTCGAACTGGAACAACTGCACAGCTTCCTGTCCGAGTGGGTCAAGGAATCGGGAGCGTTGCAGAGCGAGACGGCGAACTACTTGTTAGGCCACTTCCTCAGCGATGCCCTTCGCGACTGGGACATCTCCCGCCCGGCTCCCTATTTCGGATTCGAGATCCCCGACAGCCCCGGCAACTACTGGTACGTCTGGTTCGACGCGCCGATCGGCTACGTCGCCAGCACCCAGCAATGGTGCAACGCCAACGGCGAAAAGCTGGAGGATTGGTGGCAGAACCCGAACACCGAGATCCACCACTTCATCGGTAAAGACATCACCTATTTCCATACGCTCTTCTGGCCGGGGATGCTCAAGACGGCTGGCTTCACGCTGCCGACGAAGGTTCATATCCACGGCTTCTTGACGGTCGACGGCCATAAGATGAGCAAGAGTGTCGGGACGTTGGTCTCGGCCGAAAAGTACCTGGAACATTTTGATCCGACCTACCTGCGTTACTTCTACGCATCGAAGCTGACCTCGCGCGTCGAAGACCTCGACCTGGGGTTGGACGAGTTTGCCGAGAAGGTGAATTCGGATCTGGTCGGCAAAGTCGTCAACCTTGCGTCGCGAGTCGCCAAGTTCGCGCATCAGTTGGGCCTATCGGAAGCTTATCCCGACGACGGCGGTCTGTTCCAACAGTCGGCCGACGCGGGGGACGAGATCGCCGCGGCGTACGAAGCTTGCGACTACAGCAAAGCGATGCGATTGATCTTGGAACTGGCCGATCGCGCCAACCCGTATGTCGAACACGCCAAGCCGTGGGAAATGAAAAAGGATCCCGCCCGCGAAGCCGAACTGCGCGACGTCTGCACCGTCGGGCTGAACCTGTTCCGCCAGCTGTGCGTCTACCTGGCGCCCGTCTTGCCATCGCTGGCCGAGAAGTGTGGCGAACTGTTGGGCGATCCGATCACCGGTTGGCAGCAGAGCCAATCGCCGCTGCTGGGAACTCCGGTGGCGAAGTTCAAACACATGTTAAAACGTATCGAAGTTAAGGACCTGCAAAAAATGATCGACGAGAGCAAAGACGAATCCGCCGCAACCGAATCCGAAGCCCCCGCCGCGAACCAATGGAACGACAGCGATCAACCATTGAAGGACGAACCGCTGGCCGACGAGATCACCATCGACGACTTCGCCAAAGTCGATCTGCGGGTCGCCCGCGTGATCAAAGCCGAACAGGTGCCTGAAGCAAACAAGCTGCTGCACCTGACTCTAAGCCTTGGTGGCGATGAGACCCGCAGCGTCTTCGCTGGCATCAAAGCGGCTTACACGCCCGAGCAACTGGTTGGCCGATTGGTCGTGATGGTCGCCAACTTGAAGCCGCGCAAGATGCGGTTTGGACTCAGCGAAGGCATGGTCACCGCCGCAGGTCCCGGCGGCGCCGAAGTCTTTGTGCTCGGCGTCGACGAAGGAGCTCTCCCCGGCCAACGCGCCCACTGATCGCCGGCGGCAAGGTTTACAAGCCGCCGATTCACAGCCGCCAACCTGCACCCGCCCGACGAAGCTGGGAGGGTCGAAAAACGTGCGTTTAGCAAGTTTTTCGGGGAGGGCATTGGATTAGATGGTTGGTCCTGGGACTCGCGTCCCAGGCTTTTGCATGCCGTCGCTTTGCGACTGAGCAATGCCGGGTCGAGCGGGAGGCCTGAAACTTGCGTTCCAGGTTCCCGCATGCCGTCGCTTTGCGACTAGGCAGCCCCGCGGTTACGAGCGTCGCAACCTAGTTCTTTTCCAGGATGCCGGCACCGAAGGTGACACCGCCACCATAGGCACACATGCCGAATCGCTCGCCAGGTTTCATCTTCGGCAGGACTTCGTCCAGGCACAGCGGGATGCTGGTCGAGGACGTGTTGCCGTGCTCGCGGATGTTGCTGAAGACCGACGACGACACGCGACTCTGGATCGCATCGATGATCCGTTGGTTCGCTTGGTGCGGGATGATCAGATCGAGGTTGTCGATGCCGTAACCCTGTTGATCGCAGACTCGCGTCATGCTGCCGATCATCGCGCGAACCGCTTCGGCAAACACTTTGCGGCCCTTCATTTTGATGAAGCCATTGTTTTGCGACGGTACAGACAAGGTGCTGCCATCGTCGGCTCGAGCCGACAGCTCGGGACGGTGCAGCCGCGCCTTCGATTGGCCGAAGTGATCTTCGCCGTACAACACGGTCGCACTGCTGGCATCGCCAAACAGGATTGCGGTGTCGAGGTCGCCCAGGTCCAACAGTGGCGAAAGAACCTCTGCGGTCACAACCAACACGCGAGCGTGCGGTTTGCTTTGCAAGAAGTCGTAACCGGCTTGCAAAGCGTACAGATAACCGGAGCAGGCGGCACTGATGTCGTAGGCTTGGATCATCGCTTCGCTGGCACCGCCGGTCAGTTGGTGCAGGACTTGGCATGCCATCGACGGGGTGACAACGCTTGGCGAAGTCGTCGCACAGATCACCAGATCGATGTCGTCGACGATCAAACCTTCCTTGTCCAAGACTTCCCAGCACGCCTGACTGGCCATGCTCTGAGCGGTCTCGCTCCCTTGCACCCAGTGACGGAATTGGATTCCGGTGCGACGCATGATGTCTTCGGGCGACATCGACTTGCCTTCGACAAGTTCTTCGTTGGTGATCAACCGGCTGCCTTGAACCGTTGCGACGCTGGAGATTCCGACATCGAACGGCCGACGCTCGATCGTTTGGCGAGGAACCAGCAAGCGGTTTGGATCGGTCACGCGGCGACGCAGGACCGGAGTGCCTGGGTTTTCGGTAGTGACCGGTTTCGGTCGCTTGTTGTCGGTCGCACAACGGACGCTGGCGATCACATCGCCGACGGGAACCGTATCCCCTTCAGCAACAAAGATCTCTTCGATCGTGCCGTCGATTTGACTTGTCAGATCGAAGACGCTTTTGGTCGCTTCCAACGATGCGACGATGTCTCCGCGAGACACCTGTTGGCCGGGCTTGATATTCAGTTCGACCAGCAGAACGTTTTCGTCCGACGGGCCCGAACCGATCGCTTCGATCTCCGCCATGCCGACTTCCAGTTCCTTCGGCGGAATCCATTCGATGTCCATGTTCAACAGCTCAGCCGCTGTCGACAGAACGCGTTTGTACGATGGCAGGACTTCGATCTGGTTGGCGAAGTTGCACGGAATCAAAGTGTCCGCTCGCGTCACACGTCGCATCGCCACGGGAACGCGGGTCTTTTCAGCGATCGTCGCGACGACTTCGCCACCGATTCCGCAGGTGTGATTGTCTTCGTGAACGACGATCATACGAGCTGTTTTTTCAGCCGACGCCAGCACGGTCGCTTCGTCCCAAGGGGAGAGCGAACGCAGGTCGATCACTTCGGCTTCGATCCCAGCTTGTTCCAAAGCGGTCGCCGATTTTTCGCACAGGCCGACGGTATTTCCCCAGCCGACTAAGGTGATGTCGCGGCCGGCTCGCACCTTGCGTGCAACTCCGATCGGCGTGAACTGTTTCGCGGTGTCGGGGCTCGTCGATTGGCTCGGATCGTTCAGCAACGCCTTCGGATAGAAGAAGACGCTGGGACGTCCCGATTCAAACGCAGCGTTCAACATTCCCGCCGCATCGCCGGCGGTGCTGGGCATGTAGACGTCGACGCCGGGGATGTGAGCACAGACCGATTCGAACGAGTGCGAGTGGAACGGGCCCAAGCCGGGGCGATATCCGCCGCATGGAACCATCACGATCACTGGCGATTCCCAAGTGCCGTTGGTCCGCCAGTACATGCTGCCCAGTTCGCTGGTCAATTGGTTGTAGGCCAGCGGCAGGAAGTCGGCGAACTGAATGAAGGCAACCGGTCGTTGTCCGACGAGAGAGCGGCCGATGGCGTTTCCCAGGATGGTCGATTCCGATAGCGGAGCGTTGCAGACGCGTCCGGGGAACGCGGTGCTGAGTCCACGCGTGACGCCAAAGACGTCACCCTTAGGATCTTCGATGTCCTGACCGTAAAGGAAGACGCGGTCGTCGTTGCCCAAGCGATCACGCAGGACCGAACGCATCGCGTCTTTCATCGTCAATTGGCCGTCGGCCTCCCGATCGCCGCGTTGTTCGCGCGAGGGATGGGTCAATTCGACCAGCAATGGTTTCTTGGCTTCGTGCGTCGCGGAGGGTTGAGCCGCGTAGATCGCGTCGTTTTCATCGGCAGCCACTTCGGCCACGACGGTCTCGCGAATCGCTGCCAGTTCGGCTTCGCTGATCCCACGCTCGAGCAACTGTTGCTCGAAACGGACCAACGGATCGCGTTCTTTTTGAGCCGCTTCGATATCTTCGGTCGGCCGATAGATCGATTGATCGTCGGCGTTTGTGTGGTTGCTCAACCGTTCGGTTTGCAACAGCACCAAAGCCGGGCCGCGCGATTCGCGAACCTGTTGAACCAAGTCGCCCATCGCTTCGTCGGAGCCAATGATATCGCGGCCATCGACGCGGTGGAGCGGCAGACCATAAAAGGAATCGGCATCGCCATCGGGGCGCGAGAAGAAGGTTTGCCCGCGCGTCTCGGTCGAGATCGCCCATTGGTTGTCTTGGATGACGATCATCAGCGGAACTTGCAAGCGAACCGCTTCGGCAACGCCTTCCAAGAACTCGCCTTCTTGAGTCGATCCGTCGCCGATGCAGTAGATCGTGACCGGTTTGTTTTTGTTTTCCTTGGTCGCCGCAGCAACGCCTACCGCTTGCAGAGCGGCGTTTCCAACGGGGCCACCGAGGCTGAGGATATGCAGGTCGGCATCGCTCATCTGGGCGCACATCTGGCGGCCGCGAGAGTGCGAGGTGTCGTTGCACAGCGACGCATCGAAGAATTTGCGCGCAGTCACACCGCGAGCAATCATCAACGCCTTGTCGCGGTAATGCAGATGCAACCAATCGTGTTTGGTCAGATGACGCGCGAGGACTGCCGGCGCTTCGTGGCCGGCCCCCGAAACGTGAAAGAAGGCCTCGCCGCGGCGGGTGAGTTCCTGCTCAACACGATCAACTTCGCGGGCCGTGAACAGCGACTTATAAAGCGACAGCAGTTGATTTCGATCCATCGAAATATTCCGGTCGAGAGGACTGAGCAATATCGATTGTCGCGACTCGAACCTCTCTGACATTGCTATCAAAGTCGCTCGGGTCGGGACAACCGGCGGGACTAGCGATGCGGGAAAAGCGATCGCCTGTAATTCTGTATCGGATCTCGCACGCCGGACGATCATTCCTCATGAATGGATTCTCGGAGTTATAGCGAGCCAAACGAATGGTCGGACAAATCGCAATTTAATGCAATACAAACCTTGCCAGTTTTCAACGACATCCTGACACATCGCGCGGCCGCCTGAGAAGCTGGGAATTCTAGATATTTCAGCGAGACCAGCTTGCCCACAATTTGAGCCTCGATAGACCGTAGAGTCATTTTTCCGCGGCGTTTGCGGCGGTCATTGCTAGCACTCGGGGCAGTGCGAATCAGTGTCAACAAATCAAGTATCAGCCGCCACGCGATAGCATCCGGTTCTCCCCAAGAACGCGACGCGAATACGTCCCGGCAGATTTGCCGAGACACAAACACTGAATCGCCCGGTGCATCGGTCGGGCTTCGATTGCAAAGATACCTCGCGTTCCATATCATTGGCGAACCTTCCCCGTCGCAAGCAAAGAAGCATGCGTCGGGCGTAGGCGACCTCGGCGGAAGTGGCTCGCTATCAAATGGAATTCTGGTTCGCAGCACCAGCTTCGTTTGCTCAAACTTGATTTACACGGCTGCGCGAGATGATCGATGGAGACTGGAAAGCGGCCCGTTCGCATCGTCGCTCGCCAAAACGGTGTCGGGCTCGATCGCGACGTTCAACTGTTGCAAAGCACGCTGCCGCCGGGAACGCTCGTCGAAAACTACTCGGTCCGCTCGCTCGCTTCGATCGCCGACCGCTTCAAATCGCTCTGCTGCTCCCCCGCGCCGGGATCTCTGCCGCTGAACGTGCTGGTCGAACGGGTCCCATGGGCCTGGGTGAAGAATCAAGGGCAAAGCGTTCTGCTGCCCAATCAAGAACGGTTCCCCAAACGTCTGCTGCATCGGCTGCGAGACATCGACATCGTGTTGTGCAAGTCGCGGCATGCCGAAGAGATTTTTAGCCGGCACGCCAAACAAGCCCGCTTCATCGGCTTCACGTCGTTGGATCGGCGACTGCCCGAGGTCGCTCCCGATTACGGCAAGTTCTTCCACTTGGCGGGCAGCAGCACGCTCAAGGGCACACAAATGCTGCTGGAACTGTGGAGCCAGAATCCGCAGTGGCCAACGCTGACGATCGTCCAACATCCGCGACACGCTCCCGAAACGGTTCCGGCAAACGTCGCGCTGTTCAAGGAGTATCTGACCGATGCGGTCCTGCAACGGATGCAAAACGAACACGGGATTCATCTGTGCCCGTCGCGATCCGAAGGCTGGGGACATTACATCGTCGAAGCGATGTCGTGCGCCGCGGTCGTCGTCACCACCGACGCTCCGCCGATGAACGAGCTTGTCGATGAGTCGCGTGGCTTCCTGGTCCCTTGGAACCATTCGCAGCCGCGGCATCTGGGGACAGACTTTTTTGTCGACCCCGCCGAATTGCAACGCGTGATCAACGAGATTTTGGCGACCGAAACCGCTTCGCTCGAGGAAAGAGGCCAAGCCGCTCGCGGCTGGTTCGAAACCAACGAAGTCGAATTTGAAACCCGCGCTCGCGAGCTGTTCCTCGAACTGTTGCAGTAGTCACCGCGGGCGTCGCCATCGATCGCCCGCGTGCTCGGTTCGAATTCCTCTCGCTAGACAACCCGGTCGATCAATTGATCTCGGGATCTTTGTCTTTGCTGCCGTCGGCGTGCAAGAAGCGGAAGTCGCAGCCGAGATCGGCCTGCGTCGTCTGTTCGAAGTACAGTTTGCCGTAACCGCGAGTGAACTTGTTCTCCGGCTGCGTCCAACCGCTGCGGCGACTGGCGAGTTCCTCGTCGCTGATCTCTAGTTCGATCTGCCGTCCGGCGACATCCAAACGAATCATGTCGCCATCTTGCACAAACGCTAGCGGTCCGCCGACAAACGATTCCGGTGCCACGTGCAGCACGCACGCGCCGTAACTGGTGCCGCTCATCCGCGCGTCGGAGATTCGGACCATATCGGTCACGCCCTGTTCCAACAGATATTTTGGAATCGGCAGCATGCCCCATTCGGGAATCCCCGGAGCGCCCAAGGGACCTGCGTTTTGCAAGACGATCACGTGGTTTGCGGTCAGCCCCAAGGCGGGATCATGAATCCGAGCCTTCAGATCGGGGTAATTCTTGAAGACGGCTGCCGGCCCGCGATGCTGCAACAAATGTTTCTCAGCCGCTGGCGGTTTGATCACGCAACCGTCGGGAGCCAGGTTGCCGCGCAGCACGGCCAAGCTGCTCGATTCGCTCAGCGGATTCGAGCGCGGACGAATCACATCCTCGTCGTACACCTCCGCTCCCTCGATCGCTTCGCCCAGCGTCGTTCCGGCGACATTGGGGCAATCGAGATTCAACAGGTCGCCGATCCGATGCAACAGCCCCTGCAGCCCGCCGGCATCAAACAGATCGGCCATCACGTATTTTCCAGCTGGCCGCAAGTTGCCGACGACAGGCGTCTTCTGCGAGATCTCGTCGAAGCGTTCCAGCGTCAACGGCACCTCGGCTCGTCCAGCCAAAGCCATCAAGTGAACGATCGCGTTGGTAGATCCGCCGATCGCCATCAACGCGGTGATCGCATTGTCGAACGATTCGGGAGTCATGAACTCCGACGGCTTGATGTCCAGCCAAGCGAGTTCGACGGCGCGGGATCCGGTGGCCGATGCCATCCGCGAGTGAGACGAATGCGTCGCGGGAACCGACGAGGATCCGGGCAGGCACAGCCCCATCGTTTCGGCGATCGCGGTCATTGTCGATGCGGTTCCCATCGTCATGCAGTGGCCGGGCGATGCGGCGATGTGATCTTCCAATTCGCACCAGGCTTCGCACGACAGACGCCCCGCGCCGCGTTGATCCCAATATTTCCAAACGTCGCTGCCGCTCCCCAGCGGTTCGCCGCGCCAACTGGTCCGCGACATCGGCCCGCCCGGCATGAAGATGCTGGGAATATCGACGCTGCGAGCTCCCATCAACATCGCCGGCGTCGTCTTGTCGCAGCCTCCCATCAAGATCACCGCGTCCAACGGATAGGTCCGCAGCGTCTCTTCGGTCTCCATCGCCAACAGATTGCGATAGTACATCGAGGTCGGCTTCATGAACGTTTCGCTGAGTCCCATCACGGGAATCTCGACGGGAAATCCACCCGCCTGCCAAACGCCTCGCTTGACGTCTTCGGCTCGTTGGCGGAAGTGGGCGTGGCACGAAATCAGATCGTTCCAGGTGTTCAAGATCCCGATCACCGGCTTGTCTTTAAACTCCTCGGTTGCAAACCCGGCCTGCTTCTGACGCGACCGATGCCCGAAGGAACGCAGGTCGTCGGGGCCGAAGTAGCGGTAGCTGCGGAGTTGTTCGGGCGTCTTGCGTGGTCGCTCACTCATGATCGGTTGCTTGGTTGGAGGCGGAAGAAATGCAGCTATAAATGGCTACTCAAACGCTGCGGATCAGTCCATAAAAGCGTAGCGGAAATTGGCTGCGAACAGCACCTGCCACTCCAGCCAAGCCAGCTGCTGGCACTGCGACTGCAAATCGCCGCCGCTGCGAACCGCTTGCTGGCACAGGTCGACCATCGCGTAGGGATCCCAGCGGTCGTCGGCGATCAGCGACGCGGTCTGATCGGTCACCAGCGGCGTCGCAGCCTCGGCCAAGGTCTCGAACGCTGGATGGGTTCCGACATTGCGGAACCAATATTTTGCGTTGCCAAAATCGTGCTCGCGGCGATGCATGATGCCATGCCAAAAGCTGCCGTCGGCGGTGTGGATATCCTGGCTGATCGAGTGCGATCGGTCGAGATCGCCCGCCAGCAACCACAACCCGCTGTCGCAGCAGGCGGCCGCGTCGCGGTCGTGCGGTTTTCCTTGAGAATCCTGCAGCCGATTGCCGCTGATCCAATCGACGATCGCCGGATTGGTGGGGCCATCGCCCAGGCCTGGCAATTGCGACGCAGCGATTGCGTCGACGAGTTCCTGCGGCAGCGGCAGCGAACAAAAATCTTCGGTCATGGAAATCATCGGTTCACCAAATCTGGAGGTCTTCGAGTTGTTTGGTCGCCGCTTCGGCCCAGCCTCGGTTGGCAGCGGGGCTGGCGGGGCTGGGGTGTAAGATTTTCGCCAATTTGCGATCTCCCGTCAGCACGCGGCCGGCACATTTTTCAGCAAACGCACCGACTCCCACAACCCAAGTCGGATCGAGAGCCTCGATCACTTCAGCCAAATGCGCATCGCAGACCTGTTCCAACGCGCCCCGTTCGGCTTTGGATAACTTGTCGGGAGTCACGTTCCGAGCCGACGCTTCCATGAAGACCAGCGGGCAATAGTTTGCCACAAAGTGCGTCTTAAAAAAATCTTTGGGATCGGGGAAACGTTCGGCAAACAGTCCCCACAGCCGCCGTCCGGAGACCTCGCTGCGTTGGCAAGCGAAACCTTCGATCGGCCGCTTCGGATGTTCGGGATCGGGCTTTTCGACTTCGGTTTCGATCTTCATCCAGTTCCGGACCGCACCGATCTCGCCAAACGGAACACCGGTCTGCGACATCCCCCACGGCCCGGGATTCATTCCCAGCAGCAGAACCTTGCAGGTCGGTTTGGCGTATCGCGACAGATACATCCGGTGCGCCGCAGCGGCATACCGCAGCGGGTTGTAGACGTGCGTCACCGGTTCGGCGAACGACAATCGGTCGACTTCGTCGGCCAGGTTCGCGGCAGATTCGATCAATCGAGTAGCGGTTTTATTGGGCATATTGATGTCGGCCCAACGTCTCGCCATGCAGCGACGCAATCGCTGCGGAACACGATCGAAGGGATCGATCTTTTAATAGGATGGTTTAGTTTTTTGCGGCACCACGTCGACAGGAACGCCTAGCATTTTCGACCTCCCGCATGCGTCGCGCCCGAACGTAATTCTTACTAGCACGAAGCGCAAGCGAGTGATTGGGCGCGTCGTTCACGATTTCACTCGCTTGCGCTTCGTGCTAGTATGGTCGTGGTTGAACGGTCACCCAAACAACACCTCTTGCTGGGGCGGGATGCCGTCGTCGGTACGGCCTTTGAAGATACCCAGCCGTTGCAAGGCCAACAAGCTTAGGTACAGCGGATTGAGGTACAGATAGCGGCGCCACAGTCGCGTCGGCTCTTTGACGAGACGAAACAGCCACTCCAGCCCGGCACGCTGCATCCATGAAGGTGCCTGCGGCAACAGGTTGGCATGAAACGCAAACGCAGCCCCCACAGCGATCAGTGGCATCGAGATCCGATCGCGCATTTCAAACGCAAACGTTTCCTGTCGTGGGCATCCGATCCCGACGAAACACAAACTGGCACCGCTGGCGTTGATCTCGTCGGCCAGTTCGGAACACTCCTCGGAGGAGAGCGTTCGGAAACGAGAGGCTCGCGCGCCGGCGACTTTCAGACCAGGAAACTTCTCGGCCAGCTTGTCGATCAAAACAGCATTCATCTCGTCGGTCCCACCGAACAGGAAGATCGATTGCTGTTGTTCGACGCACGCCTGGCACAACCGCAGCGTCAATTCGGGACCGTAGACGCGGTCGCTGAGCCCACAGCCGTGCAACAGGTTCAGCGCCCAACGGACCGGTTGCCCATCGGGACAGACGAGATCGAATCGATTCAGCCGATAGTTCTGCTCACGATCCAAATAGCCGGTCATCACGCCATGCACCGCCAGCGCCGTGACCGACATCGATTGTCGCCCGATCGCTGCATGCATGATCTTGGCAACGGCGGCTTCATAGTCGACCGCGTCGACATTGACGCCGATCACACTGTGTTTTCCCGAATCAATCATCGCATCGATCGTTTGTTGAATGGCCCATTACAAATTGGCAGGCGTCGATCAAACCGGAGGCCGCAAACCCGGGAGTTCGATCGCGAACCGAATCGCGACAGGCCTCGGCCATCGACGCGCGAGCCGCCGCGTCGCAAGCGAGCCAGCGATCCAAACAGCCAGACAAACCGTTGTCGTCGCGGGGATCGTACCGCCAGCCGTTGCGATCGTCTTGCAAAAGCGTGGTGGTTGCCTGTGCCAACAGACTGCCGATCACTGGCAGCCCCGAATGCAACGCTTCATTGACGACCAAGCCCCATTCGTCGGCTAGCGTCGGAAAGATCAAGAGATCGTGCGCCGGCATCAGCGTCGGCAATTGCTCGCTGGGCAAGTTCCCGGTGAATTCAATCGCCAAATTCGCCGGCGTCGCGACAGCACTCAGCGGCTCACGCAACGGTCCCTCACCCACCATCGTTAACTGGAACTCTTGATCCGCATGCTGCTGCGCATAACGGACGACTTGCTGGACCATCGCCTCCACTCCTTTCCGCTGCGTCATCTGGCCGATGTACAACATCCGCGTGACGCTTGGCGAACCGGAGGGTTGCAGCGGCCCAGTGTAGATGCTGTCGGGGTTGGCCGCGTAAGGAAAGTGGAACAGTCGTTTGGGATCGGCGCCGAGGTCGCTGAGCACGTCGAAGCAACTGGGGCCGTTGTAGGTGATCGCGTCGGCGCGGCCGATCAGCCATCGCCGAGCTGTGGCTCGCATCATCCCCCGTCCCTGTTCGGTATGCTGCGACATATAGGTACACAGAATCAGCTTACTGCGACGGTGCAAGATCCGATGCACCGAACTGGCCAACGAGCGAAACCCAAGCTCTAGGCTGAGCACGATGTCGGGCTGCAGCCGCCGTAACTGGCGGCCGGTATCGTAGGGGACGTGAACATATAAGGTGTCGTCAAAACCGGCCGAATGTCGCCAACGGCGTTGCAGCGTGAGCGTCTTCTGCAATGTTACGTCCAGCCCTTCCCAACGCGGCTGGAAGTGCCGGTTCGGTTCGACATCGGTCGACAACAGCACGTGGAAGTCGCGGATCTGCCGCGACAGCTCTTGATAGATCGGCAGCTGGTAGATCGGAATGTAATGCGTCAACAAAACCACGCGCGCATCGACGACCGGAGCGTCGCAGCGCGTTGGTTTCGGATGCGATTGCAATTCCGTATTCATGATCGAAACGTCTTTCCTGTGCGTTGCACCTGCACGTTCTCCCTAGACCTTGTTCTGTGAATTCGCTTGCGTTTGGCGGTACATCGCGAAGAAGACGATCACCAAGCAGACGAATTGCCCGGCGGCAAGCGCCACGGGGATGCTCCAGATTCCCATCCGCGGTTGCAAGGCAAACGTCAACCCGATCAGAATCATCAACGCCACGATTCGTCCGATGATTCCTGGCGTGGGCATTCCGCGGCCGCGAAGGTACCCATCGGCTGTCATCAGCATTCCTCGCAGCCCGCCCGAAGGCAACAGGTACCAGGCGAACATCACGGTGCCGGTAAACGCTTGTGTGTATAGGATCGGCACGGCGTAGGGGATCACGATCGCCAACAGGCATCCGGTCGCGATCTGCCCCGCAAACATTAACGCGATAAAACGTGTGACTCCCGCCGCGGTCAACGGAGTATTGGGATCGGCACCATGCCGGAACGAAAACAACGCCAACGCATTGGGGACGATTATCATCGTGCTGGCGATCGGGATCGCGCTGGTGTAGAAGCCTTGGTCGGTCAGCGTTCCGAGAAACAGAATCAGGAAAAGGTCGGCCCGATCCAGCAGTTCGGCGGCTATCTGCGAAATCGCCAGCCCGCGATTTTCGCTCAGCGATTCGAGCACCGATTGCTGCGGCGGCCCGAACCAACTGCCTCGCATCCCGACTTGGCACAATAACAGGCCGGCGACGCAGGAGCCGACAAACGCCCAGGTCACGTCGCGCAATTCGCTCCATCCGGCCAGCCACATGCCCAAAAGAAGCAGCGGAAAAAATGCGGCCGCCGCGGCTCGCAGCGAACTTAGGCGATAGAAGTAGCCGCGGCCATGATCGACGCCTTGAACCGCCAAGCGGATGTGCTGCAGAGGCAAAGTCAGTGCGACTAACGAAGCCAACGGAGCGAGGTAGCGTTTGTCGACGGGCAACGCGAACCAGGCCAACAGGACGCAGACAGCCGCGGTGACGATTCCCGTCGTGAGACCGTAACGCATCGCAGCACGCCTGGCCGCGGAGTCGCCGGCTGACGCTGGCAACTTGGCTGCCAAGCGGGCGAAGATATCTGCCGATCCCAACAAACCCATGTACAAAAACATCTGAGGGTAGGCGACGATCGTCGCGTAGGCTCCGCGTCCCTCGGGCCCCAGCAGGCGCGCGAGCAGGATCCCTTGGATCGCGAAGAATCCAAAGGTTCCAAACGCTGCGGCGATTGCGCTGGCGAGCGAGCGAATACGCCGCTTCGAAAGAACGTTCCCATCGGTCGTCGTCGCTTCCGATTCGGGAGACTCGATCGAAGAACTGGCGGAGATTTCGGACGAAATAACGAGTGTTCCTATTCTGACGGTAAACCCGAACTGTTGGGCTGGGCACTAGCTGCTGTGAGTTTACCCATAGATTGAACCGAGAACATGGCCATAGCAACGCTAAACAGACGGTCTAACGCAGAAAAAACGGACCGCGGGCCGGGTTATCGCGGCCACTACGGCGAACGTGAGCTAGCTAACAATTTCCACTGGGGAACATCCGGGGGGGCAGGCTACTTGTCACCCCGCTGCAGAGACTTATTGGCGACTCTCGCAGCCGCCGAGCAGTAAATTTCCAGTCCTTTCCGCTGCGTGACCTAAGTTGTCCCTACCGGTCGCGATGATTAGTGGTGTCGAGGGGAACGAAACAGTTCACTTCGGCAAACGACTCTCCTAATCGACCGGATGGCAACATCCAATCCACCTTTCAAGGATGACACTGCGATGGCAAAGTTCTACGTAAGCTGCGGATCTCAAACTCTCATCATCTCGGCTCCAACCGCGGAATTCGCTGCGATGCGATTGATGGACGAAGCCATGGCAGCTCACGCTTGGATCTACGACGACGCGGATCTCAGCGAACAAGACCGTCGCGACCACCTGAGCCTCGAAGCGTTGCTCCACTTGAGTTCGACCGTGCGAGTCAGTGAATGTGGGCTCGGCCGCAGCGACGCGGGGCAGTTCGAAGTGCCGATGCTCTTGGACCAATGGCACCGTTTGATGACGGGTGTCAGCCGATTGTTTGTCTCGGCGGGACTGGAACCACGCCGCGTCTTGCCAGCGAACCTCGAGAACGTTTTGTATCCCAAATCGCCTCGCTAAGCGTGGCAGTGCAAACCGCTCCCACTCTTCGAAATCGAGCCGACTGTCAGTCGGGCCACCAACGCAACGACCCAGGCGTTGGAACCATCATCGCGGCGGCTCTGTTTTTATTGGTGCAAGCTTGGTTTTGACCTAGAGTTTCGTGTTTAGCTGGCCACCGCAGTGTGAGTGGTCGGCCGCGACTTCACGAACCTTCCGTCATTATCGATCCGATCCATGCAATCGCTAACTCCCATTCGTCCCCGCCAGCGATCCATTGAATTCTTGCGATTGATCGTCGATGGCAGTGCCATCATCGGCACGCTGGCCATCGTCAAAGGACTTTCGCCCGGTTGGTTCGACAACCAAGCGATCGTCGCCGGACTGACAGCGATCCTGGCCTTTCTGTTGCTGGGACACGTTACCGGTCTGTATCGCGCTGGTCTGGACATGACGGCGAATCAAGAAGTTGTCCGCGTGACGACGACGTGGGTGCTGACCATGGCGGTGATCGCTGGGTTGGCGTTCTTCGCTCGCTACGGACAACATTTCGCTCGTTCGGTGGTTCTCGGTTGGTGCATTATGGCACCGGTCATGATCTGCCTGATCCGGATGATTTGGAGGGTTTGCCAACGGATGCTTTTGAAACAAGGAATCGGTACTCGGCGGGTTGCCATCGCCGGCTTAAACGAGCTTGGCCTGCAGGTTTCGCGGAACATTGAACAATCGCCCGGTCTCGGTTTTCAGTTGACCGGGTTTTACGACGATCGCGATCCCGAGCGTCGATCGGAACTTGGGCCCAACGATCCGCAATTGCTCGGCAAGATCGACGACCTGATCCTCGCGGCTCAGAACAATGAATTCGATATCGTGATGATCTCCCTGCCGATGCGGGCGGAGGAGCGGATCAAATTCATCCTGGAAAAACTGAGTGATTCGACCGCGTCGGTCTACATCGTTCCCGACTTCTTCGTCTTCGAACTGATGCACTCGCAATGGACCAACATGGGCGGAATCCCTGCGGTCAGCGTGTTCGAATCGCCGCTGTACGGCGTCGATGGCGTCTCGAAACGGCTGGTCGATATCGCAGTCACCATCTCGGCGCTTGTCGCCGCGGCGATCCCGATGTTGATGATTGCCGCCGCGATCAAACTGACCTCCCCCGGTCCAGTCTTCTTCCGGCAGCGACGTTATGGCGTCGATGGACGCGAGATCCTGGTCTGGAAGTTCCGCTCGATGACGACCTGCGACAACGGATCGGTCGTTCGGCAAGCGACCAAGGGAGACGCTCGGATCACGCCGCTGGGAGCGATCCTCCGCAAGACTTCGCTGGACGAACTGCCTCAATTGTTCAACGTCCTCGAAGGCTCGATGTCGCTGGTCGGCCCACGCCCTCACGCGTCGGCTCACAACGAACATTATCGCGGCCAGATTCGCGGCTATATGCTGCGACATAAGATCAAACCGGGAATCACCGGCCTGGCGCAAGTCGAAGGCTGCCGCGGCGAGACCGATACGTTGGACAAGATGCAACGCCGCGTCGATTTCGACCATCGCTACATCCGCGACTGGTCGCTGTGGCTCGATATCCGGATCTTATTTAAGACGCTTTTTGTCGCCTGGCGACAACCCGAAGCCTATTAAGCCGTCGAGCAACACCGTTTCGGTCGCCTCGATCGATACGAGCACCAATACCAGCACGAAGCGCAAGCGAGTGATCTCACAGCCTCGAACCGAATCACTCGCTTGCGCTTCGTGCTGGTATCGCCACCCAAAATTCGTTTAACCGCAGTGCCCATCGGGCCGCGTGTTGGAGGCTTGGTCGCCTTTCGCTCCGCGAAAGTGCGCTCGCCCATACCAGCACGAAGCGCAAGCGAGTGAATCCGCGATCGTCGAACCGAATCACTCGCTTGCGCTTCGTGCTAGTATTGCCATCCCCCAACTTCGTTTAACCGCGTGCCCAACGGGCCGCGCGCCGGAGGCTTGGTCGCCTTTCGCTCCGCGAAAGTGCGCTCGCCCATACCAGCACGAAGCGCAAGCGAGTGAATCCGCAACCATCGAACCGAACCACTCGCTTGCGCTTCGTGCTGGTATTGCTATCCCCCAACTTCGTTTAACCGCGTGCCCAACGGGCCGCGCGCCGGAGGCTTGGTCGCCTTTCGCTCCGCGAAAGTGCGCTCGCCCATACCAGCACGAAGCGCAAGCGAGTGAATTCGCGATCGTCGAACCGAATCACTCGCTTGCGCTTCGTGCTAGTATTGCCATCCCCCAACTTCGTTTAAACGGAGGCCGCGTGTTGGAGGCTTGGTCGCGTGGGGCGTTGCCACCGCGGTTAAACGATTGGTCTCGATCGAGCTTGTGGGACTACCAACGACGGCACTCAACCCTCGCGAAAATCGTTGAACTGGCTCGGCAACAATTCCGCCAATGAAATCCGCTGGGTAATTTGGCGAGTCGACGCTTCGACCATCACGATCTCCAACGCCGGTCCGAATTCGATCAGAAACTGTCGGCAGGCGCCACACGGCGAGACGCTGCCGGTTGTGACCAGCACCAAGGTTTCGAATGCACGCTCGCCCGCGGCAACCGCTGCACTGGCGGCGGTTCGCTCGGCGCAAAGGGTCAGTCCAAACGAAACGTTTTCGACGTTGCAACCTCGATAGATCGCTCCCGATTCGGCCAGCAGAGCCGCACCGACTTGGAAGTTACTGTACGGCGCATACGCCTGTTGTCGGACGTCGCAAGCAACGTCGATCAACTGAGTTAGCAGATCGGGATCTTCGGCGGCAGGCTTGGTGTCATTAGGATTCATAGTTTCTTCGATTCGATGCGTTGAATGATCAATGGCCGCGGCGCGACAACTTCGTCGGCGACAATAAATGCCTGCTGCAGTTCCTTCGTCCAGCGTTCGGCTTGGGTATCGCTGCAGAAGACGAAACCGAGAGGTTGGCCCGATTCGATGCGTTCGCCGATCGCGATGTCGACTTGCACACCAACCGCCGGATCGATCGAGTCGCCGGCGCTGCGACGGCCGCCTCCCAGTTCGACCACGCATTGGCCGATCGTCGAGCACTCGATCGCGCTGACGAATCCCCCCCGCTGCGCCACGATAGGGTGCTTTGCCGCGACGGGCAGATGGCCGGAGATCCGGCCACCTTGGGCGGCGATCATCTTTTCGAATCGCTCCCTCGCCGAACCATCATCCCAAACGCGCCGCAGACGCGACAGGGCCTGGTCGCGAGATTGGCAGACCTCGGCGGCGAGCAAGGCTTGCGCCGACAACTGCAGCGTCAGTTCGCGGACTTCCGCTGGCCCCTCGCCGCGCAACAGATCGAGGACTTCGTTCACCTCCAACGCATTCCCGACAGCGCGGCCCAGCGGTTGATCCATGTCGGTCATCAACGCCGTCACCGGCAGCTGCATTTCGCTTCCCGTCTCGACAAGTGAAGTCGCCAGACTCAGCGCATCGGCGTGCGATTTCATGAACGCTCCAGAGCCGACTTTCACATCCATCACCAATGCATCCAACGACGCCGCCAGCTTCTTGCTCAAGATGCTGGCCGTGATCAACGCGACCGATTCGACCGTCCCCGTGACATCGCGAAGGCTGTACAGCCGACGGTCCGCTGGCGCAAGTCGTTCGCTGGCGCTAACGATATGACAGCCGACTGACTTCAGGACGGCAGCGGATCTATCGAGATCGAGATCGCAGCGAAACCCGGGGATCGATTCCAGTTTATCCAACGTGCCGCCGGTCAGCCCCAGCCCGCGGCCGCTGATCATCGGAACCTGCACGTCGCAGCAGGCCAACAGCGGAGCGAGGATCAACGAAACCTTATCTCCCAAGCCGCCGGTGCTGTGCTTGTCGACTCGCGGCAACGAGGAAGAGTCGCGTAGCAAGGTTTCGCCACTGGCCAACATCGCCGCCGTCAACGCCGAGATCTCCTGCGGCGTCATGCCTCGCAAACAGATCGCCATCGCCATCGCCGACATCTGCGGATCGGAGACCTCACCGCCCATGAAGGCCTCGATGAACCAAGCGATCTCCGCGTCGTTCAACGGATGTCCATCTCGTTTCTTCGCGATCAATACTGCGGGGATCAATCCATTGCCTCCATCGTAAAATCGACTCGATTCAGCAGCCTGTCCAGCACCCGTTATACCACGCTTCGCGTTCGTTTCGCACGCCGAGAAATGAACGCCAAGCGTGTTGGCGGCCCCCAAAAGATTGCCCTCTAGATCGCAAGTGGCATAAAATGCACTCCAGAGATCGTCTCTTCTCGAAAACCGAAAGGCTGGTACAACGATGTCAAAAGCGGAGTCCAATCACAACGGAGCGGCGGAGTCACGGCGACCGATGGCCAACCTGTCGATCGGGGAATATCTGATCCGGCGGCTCAGCGATTACGGAATCGAACATCTGTTTGGGATCCCCGGCGACTACATCCTGTCGTTCTACAGCATGTTGGAACAGAGTCGCTTGAAGGTGATCGGTTGCACCCGCGAGGACTGCGCCGGATACGCAGCCGATGCGTACGCGAGACTACATGGCATGGGAGCCGTCTGCGTGACTTATTCAGTCGGCGGGCTGAGCGTCTGCAACAGCATCGCCGGTGCGTATGCCGAAAAGTCGCCGGTCGTCGTGATCTCCGGAGCACCGGGGATGAACGAACGGAAGAACAATCCCCTGCTGCACCACAAGGTCCGCGACTTCCGCACCCAATTGGAAGTCTTCCAAAAGGTGACGATCGATGCGGTGGAGCTGACCGATCCGTTAACCGCCTTTGCCGATATCGATCGGGCGCTCGATGCCGCCGACCGCTTCAAACGCCCGGTCTATATCGAACTGCCGCGCGACATGGTCCACGCCGTCCCGCCGATCACCCATTCGTTCCGCCAGCCGGCGTGGGAGTCCGATCTAAAAGCGATCGCCGAAGCTGCGGCTGAAACGGCGCAGCGGATCGCCGCCGCAAAGCGTCCCGTGATCGTCGCGGGTGTCGAACTGCATCGCTTCGGTTTGCAGAACCAACTGGTGGAACTGGCCGAGCGGACGCAGATCCCGATCGCCACGACGATCCTTGGCAAAAGTGTGATCAGCGAACACCATCCGCTGTTTGTCGGATTGTACGAGGGGGCGATCGGCCGCAACGAAGTCACCTCGTTTGTCGAACAAAGCGATCTGATCCTGCTGTTGGGCACATTTATGACCGACATCAATCTAGGCATCTACACCGCCAATCTCGATCTCGACAAATGTGTCTACGCGACAAGCGAAGCGTTGCAGATCTCGCATCATCATTTTCACAACGTCGCGTTGGGCGAGTTCCTCGATCGATTGAACTCCTTGGATCTGAAGCCGACGAAGCGAACGATTCCCGATGCGATCACCTTCCACCGCGACCGCGAACCGTTTGAGATCGAACCGGCAGCGCCGCTGCGAATCAGCCGTATCATGTCGCGGCTGAACACCTGCTTGGATCTCGACACCGTCGTGATCGCCGACGTCGGCGATGCGCTCTTCGCCGCCACGGAATTGGTGACCCACGATCGCGGCGAATTCCTCAGCCCGGCCTATTACACGTCGATGGGATTCAGCGTCCCGGCGGCGGTTGGTGCGGCGGCGGCGCGGCCCGACCATCGCGTCGTCATATTGGTTGGCGACGGCGCGTTTCAGATGACCGGATGCGAATTGTCGACCTTGGTCCGCAATGGTTGCAGCCCGATCGTGATCGTGTTGGACAACCACGGCTACGGAACCGAGCGCTATCTTCAAGCGGGGGACTGGGAATACAACGAGATCCAGCCGTGGGCTTATCATAAGATGCCCGAACTGCTCGGCGGCGGCCAGGGTTTTTTGGTCGACACCGAAGCGGAATTCGACGCCGCGCTGTCGGCCGCTTGGGACGATCGATCTCAGCCGACGATCATCCAAGCCCGGCTGGTCGAAAATGACGCCAGCGAAACCCTCAAGCGATTGGGCGAACGGATGGGCGAAAAGGTTGCCGGACGCTGAGCCCTGTCGGCGCGACCGCGACGTGTCGGTCGGTGCCATGTTGAGGGAAGAGAAGGAAGGAGGCTTGGCCGCGAGCCTTCGGCAACGCAGTGTCTCTTCTATTTAGTAGCCGCGTTGTAGGCCGGGGTGGATATCGACGTCGAGCTCGGCGTAGCCGTGGCGTTCGATCTGTTCCAGCGCCACCGCTCCCATCACCGCATTGTCGGTGCACAGTTCCGGCGGCGCGATCACCAGCCCAAATCCGTCCCGATCGGCCGCTTCGGCCAAGGCGGCGCGAAGACGTCCGTTGGCGGCAACGCCGCCGCCGACGCACAGCTTGGAAAAACCGGTTTGGCGAATCGCTTGGCGACTCTTGGCGACCAAGCAGTCGACGACCGCCTGTTCAAAACTGGCGCACAGATCGGCCAACTGCTGTTGGGATAGCTGCAGCTGCGAAAAATCTTGCTTCCCCGGACCGACTAAACAGTACCGAACGGCGGTCTTCAAACCGCTAAAACTGAAATTCAAATGGTCCTCGCCGACCAGCGAGCGAGGGAAATCGTGCGCTTTCGGATTTCCATCGGCTGCCGCGCGAGAGACCGACGGCCCTCCGGGGAAGGGTAAACCGAGCATCGCACCAACTTTATCGAACGCTTCGCCAGCGGCGTCGTCGATCGTTCCCCCCAGATAGTCCAGCTCGGTTGCGCTGTGGCAAGCATATAGACTTGTATGCCCGCCGCTGACGATCAGTCCCACGCAGGGATAGATCTCGCCGGGATCGGACATTTGGCAGGCGTAGATATGGGCCTGCAGATGGTTCACCGCCACCAGCGGCTTGTTCCAAGCAACGGCCAAGGTTTTGGCGGCGGTCAGCCCCACCATCAACGACCCCGCCAAACCGGGGGTGTTTGCGACGGCGATCGCGTCGAGATCGGCCGGATCGATGTCGGCTTGTCGGATCGCTTCGTCGATCACCGGCAGGATACGTTGGACGTGAGCGCGAGCGGCGACCTCGGGGACAACGCCTTGGAATCGGGCGTGCAATTCGGTCTGAGTGGCGACGGCGGCCCCCAAAACGTGGGGCCCCGAAGCGATCACCGCAGCGGCAGTCTCATCGCACGTTGATTCGATTGTCAATATAATCATTGCAGCTTAAGGCCCGAGCGACTTTCATTACGATATCGGCGACTCAAAGACCGATGGAAACCAAGGTGCTTGAGAACCGTTGCCGCGGCGTGTGAAGGCCGCCACGGTGCAGCCCAACGATCGCAGCTTCTGCCGCGAACGATCCGCGAACAAGGCGATCGACCAGCTTACCCGACGCGCGATCTGGTTTACAGAAGACCAACCAAAAGACAACAAGACAAAGAGATTGAATGACCGTTGAACCCGAATTCCTGCAGGCACTCGCTCAAGAAAAGATCAGCCTGCCCGACGATCAACTCGAGGGATTGCAAGACTATGCCCGTTTGATGTGGGAATGGAACGAGAAGGTCAATCTGACGCGGCACACGACGTGGCAGCTGTTTGGGACGCGCGACATGCTCGACGTCACCCAACTGGCCAACATCATCCCCGACGACCACGAAGTCCTCGACCTCGGTTCGGGCGGTGGCGTCCCCGGGATTCCGCTGTCGATCGTCCGCCCCGACCTGCAGGTGTCGCTGGCCGAATCGGTCGGCAAGAAAGCCCAAGTCCTCAACGATATCGTTTCCGAACTGAACCTGCCGATCACCGTTTACGCGGCCCGCGCCGAGGATCTGTTGCACGATCTGCGATTCGACACGATCGTTGTCCGCGCCGTCGGCTCGCTTCGCAAACTGTGCACTTGGTTGGAGCCGCATTGGGCTTCGATCGGCCAGGTGCTCGCAGTCAAAGGCCCCAAGTGGGTCGAAGAACGCAATGAAGCCCGTCATCACGGCGTGATGAAAGGCTTGCAATTGCGAAAGGTCGCCAGCTATCAAATGCCTGAGACCGAAAACGAAGGGGTGATCCTGCAGATTTGGAAGCACGGCGTCCCCGTGGTTCGCAAGTAATTTCCCACGCTCCAGCCCGGCAACGCCTGGGCTAAACGTTTACGACGAAGTCGTTTATACTTCGTCTGGCCAACGCCCAGATGATCGCGTGGGCCATCCATCGGTCCCCGTTTTCGCCCTGGGGTTCGATCCGCTTGGGCGAACCAACGCCCCCCAACTTCTGTTCCCGGTGCCGGACAAAAGCTAACAAAAATCCATGACTGATTACAACTTAACGCATCTAAAACAGCTCGAAGCCGAGAGCATCCACATCATCCGCGAAGTGGTTTCGGAGTTTCAGAACCCGGTGATGCTCTATTCGATCGGCAAAGATTCGGCCGTCATGGTGCAGTTGGCCCTGAAGGCATTTTATCCTGCCAAGCCGCCGTTCCCGCTGATGCATGTCGATACGACGTGGAAATTCCGCGAGATGATTGAATTCCGCGATACCTACGTTCGCGATGAACTGGGGTTGGATTTGATCGTCCACGTCAATGAAGAAGGGCGTGAGCTTGGGATCCACCCGTTGGACGACAGCGAAAAGCACACCGAGGTGATGAAGACCGACGGCCTCAAGCAGGCGTTGGACAAATACGGCTTCGACGCCGCCTTTGGTGGGGCTCGCCGCGACGAAGAGAAGAGCCGAGCGAAGGAACGCGTCTTTTCGTTCCGCGACCGCCGCCATCGCTGGGACCCGAAAAATCAGCGTCCCGAGCTGTGGAACCTGTACAACACCAAGGTCAATAAAGGGGAGAGCATCCGCGTCTTCCCGCTGAGCAACTGGACCGAGCTGGATGTTTGGCAATACATCCACCTGGAAAACATCCCGATCGTTCCGCTGTACAAATCGGCGGTCCGCCAAGTGGTCGAGCGCGATGGCGTGCTGATCATGTTGGACGACGACCGGGTCCAACTGCGTCCGGGCGAAAAGCCGATGGAGAAGATGGTCCGCTTCCGCACCTTGGGCTGTTACCCGTTGACCGGCGCTGTCGAATCCGAAGCGACAACACTGCCCGAGATCATCCAAGAAATGTTGCTAACTCGCACCAGCGAACGCCAAGGCCGCCTGATCGATAAGGATGAGGGGGGGGCAGGCATGCAGAAGAAAAAGGAACGCGGATACTTCTAATCGTTTCGGCGGTCGCCACGACGCAGGGCGTCCGCCGGAATTCGAACTCTGTATCCGTTGTTTAATCATTGAGACTTCATTCCGTCGTCCATCTCGCCATCGATCGATCCTGACGGCGCACCAAGCCCTTAAAAAACTGACATGTCGCATCAATCTGACCTCATTTCGACAGACATCAACGCCTACTTGAAGCAGCACGAGCAGAAGCAACTGCTCCGTTTCATCACCTGCGGTAGCGTCGACGATGGCAAAAGCACGCTGATCGGGCGGCTGTTGTTCGATTCGAAGATGCTCTACGAAGACGAATTGGCCAAGATGGAAGCCGATTCGAAAACCCAAGGTGCTGCCGGCGGTGAATTTGATCCGGCCCTGGCGACCGACGGTTTGAAAGAGGAGCGAGAGCAGGGGATCACGATCGACGTCGCCTACCGCTACTTCAGCACCGCGCGGCGGAAGTTCATCATTGCCGACACTCCCGGCCACGAACAATACACTCGGAACATGGCGACCGGTGCCAGTTCGGCCGACCTCGCGGTGATCCTGATCGACGCCCGCCACGGCGTGATGACACAGACCAAACGGCACAGTTTTATCGTTTCGCTGCTGGGCATCCGGCACGTTGTCGTCGCGATCAACAAGATGGATCTTGTCGATTTCAGCGAAGAGAAATACAACGAGATCTGCGCCGACTACAAATCGTTTGCCGTCCGCTTGGACCTGCCCGATCTGCACTTCATCCCGTTGTCGGCTCTGAATGGCGACAACGTCGTCGAACCGAGCCCGAACACGCCGTGGTACCGCGGCAGCACGCTGATGAATTTCCTGGAGTCGGTCTACATCGGATCGGACCGCAACCTGCAGGATTTCCGCTTCCCCGTGCAATGGGTCAATCGCCCCAACCTCGACTTCCGCGGCTTCTGCGGCACGATCGCATCGGGCATCATCCGCCAAGGGGATGAGGTCATGATCATGCCGAGTCGCAAGACGACGAAGGTCAAGGAGATCGTGACCCATGACGGCAACTTGGAAGAGGCGTTTGCATCGCAATCGGTCACGCTGACGTTGGCTGACGAAGTCGATTGCAGCCGCGGCGACATGATCGTCCGTCCGGGTAACGTGCCGCAAACCGCCGACGCAATCGAAGCGATTCTGGTTTGGATGAGCGCCAGCCCGATGGTTCCCGGAAAGACATACGTCGTCAAACACGCGACGCAAACGGTCACCGGAGCGATCGAAACGCTGCGTTATCAAATCGATGTAAACACTGTCCACCGAACGCTATCGCCGCAATTGAACCTGAACGAGATCGGCCGCTGCCGATTGTCGCTGAACGAATCGATCTGCTTCGACGCCTATCGCAACAACCGAGCGACCGGTGCCTTGATCCTGATCGATCGATTGACCAACGAAACCGTTGCCGCGGGCATGATCCTCGACCGCAGCTCCAGTGGTAAGAGCCAAGCGATCTGGGAAGAAGACCTCGCCGAATCGACGGGCGAAGAGGATAGCAGCGGCCAGTTGAGCCAAGTCAGCTCCGAAGAACGTGAAGCCCGTTACGGCCAAAAGCCGGCGACGGTCTTGCTGACTGGACTGACATGCAGCGGCAAAACGACGATCGCTCGCGCCGTCGAACGCCGGCTGTTCGATTCGGGCCGTTCGGTCTCGGTCCTCGATGGGCAACAGGTTCGTCGCGGATTGAGCAAAGACCTCGGATACAGTTTTGAAGATCGCAGCGAAAACCTTCGCCGCGCCGCCTACTCGGCTCACCTGGTGAACGATTCGGGGCTGATCTGCATCGCATCGTTTGTCGCCCCCAACGCTTCGGTTCGCGACAAGGTGGCCAGCGTGATCGGCAAGGAACGCTTCTTGACGATCCACGTCGACGCACCGATCGACGTCTGTCGCTCGCGCGACACCACCGGACAATACGCCGACGCCGATGCGGGCAAGCTGCAAGATTTCCCTGGCGTCAGCGCTCCCTATGAAGCTCCCGAAGCGGCCGACCTGACGCTGAACACCGATACGCAAAGCATCGATGCCTGCGTCGACGCGGTGATCGATCTGCTGAAACAACGCGGCTTCATCCGCTAAAACCTCCGGCGGTATCCGAACATCTGATGCAAAGGCCTCGATCATCGAGGCCCGGGTGTTGGCTGTCACGATTTCAGCCTCTCTTTAAATGCTGGCATCTGCTGCCACGCGATGGTTGAATCCGCGGCCGATCGATCGGCGGCGCAGTGGACGAGCTAAAATTCCCGAAAAGTCCTACATAAACAGGCCGCTAGCGGCCTGGATGTGTATTGACCGCTGGGTTCGAAATATCGGATGATCCCGTCGCTTCCAGGAAACTTGAGCAATTCGCTCGATTTTCTTCGGAATAGTTGGGAGTCATCCGTTGTTCGCTCGCGTTGTTATTCTGATCGCTTTATGCTGCGTCCCCGCTGCGTCGCTTGTCGTTGGACAAGAGACAGCCGGTCCGTCGTGGCGTTTTCGCTTTCCCGAATCCAACGGTGCCGAGACGTCGAGCCAATCGCAAACCGATCGCGTCGATGTCGCTTCGCTCCCACCGAAGCCCGCATACAAAAAGCCGTCGCGGATCCAAGTCCCCTCGCTGGCCGATTCTCAGATCGTGATCCCCAGTGAAGCGTCGAGTCCATCGGACAATCGAGATTTGGCGGACCGAGATTTCGAAGACGAACTGCAAGAGAACGAAGCGGCGGAGCGGATTGCCGATGCGCGATTGGCGGCCAATGGCGACCAGGATCCGTATGCCATCCTGCCGACGGCGTTTCGAAATCAGATCACCAACTTTGGCGGAACGTTTAGCACCTGGTTACCCTTCCGCCGCACCGGCCGCTTTTGGGTCAACCCCGACTATTTATATTGGTCCGCCGAAGGGATGCGCACTCCCGCTCTGGTCACCTCCAGCCCTTCGGGGACGCCGCAAAACGAAGCCGCTTTCTTGGGCGGCACCGGAACGACGGTGCTGTTTGGCCAACAAGACCTCAACGGTGGTTGGCAGAGTGGTTATCGAATCACCGCCGGCTTTGCCTTGGATCCCAACTTGCGATGGCAGCTCGAAGGTGACTACTTAAAGATCTTCGACCGCAACGAATCCTTTTCGGCCGCCTCGGACGATCAAGTCGCGCCGACCAACATCATCGGTCGGCCGTTCTTCGATCTAATCAACGGTCGCGAAACCGCTCAATTGATCTCCTACGAAAACCTCGTCTCCGGCCGGATCAGCGTCGATGCGGAATCGAAGCTCAGCTCGTTTGGTCTCTACGGTCGCGGTGCGACTTGCCCAACGCCTGGCCCATGCGATGTGATTGCGATCAACAGTCCGTTGAGCATGCAGATCGGTCGGTTCGACGTCCTGTTTGGATATCGATACGCCAACCTGCGAGATAGCCTGGTGTTTGCGGAAGACCTGCGCAGTCTGGACGTTGCCAATCCGGGATCGTTCCAGATTCGGGAGAGCTTCCAAACGAAAAACGAATTCAACGGCATCGAGCTGGGCATGGCTTATCACGGCCGCTGGAATCGGTTTACGACCGAACTGGTCGCCAAAGTCGCCGCGGGTAACAACAAACAAACCGTCCAGATCGATGGCTACAGCGACATCGTCGAAGCCGGTTTTCTGGAACGCTTCCCCGGCGGCGTGCTGGCGCAGCGGACGAACATCGGCGAATACAAGCGGAACGAACTGGCGGTCTTGCCTCAGTTGACCTTCAACCTCGGTGCTCGGGTGACGCGTTACGTCACGCTTCGCGCCGGATATTCGCTGTTCTATCTCAGCAACGTTGTCCGAGCTGGAGACCAGATCGATACCGATCTGAACCCCAACCTGTTCCCCCCTGAACAAATGCCGCTGGTCGACACGGTCCTGCGTCCCGAATTCGAATTCCGCGAGACCGATTTCTGGGCTCACGGTGCCAATTTTGGTGCCGACATCCGGTTTTAGGCGAATCCGCCTGAATCAAAAAGTTGCCTGAGCAATCGCCGGAGCGCGCGTCAACACTTTTTTCAGTGCACGGTTGTGCAGGAGGTGTTGTGCCAACCATTTAAATCGCAAAACACACAAGTTTTTGCGAAAGATTCTGTCTGGTTGGTTTAACTGGTAGCGTGAGGTTTTGCTCGTGTCGCAATCCCAAAATCATCGGGCCGTGAGCCTGTCTGCTAGCCTGCCTGGGAATACCAGCGATGGAGTCAACGCGTTCAGACGACAACCGCTTCACCGATGACGATTTTGCGCAACAGCTGAGCGATTGTCGCGAACAGGTTCTCCACTATATCTTTTCACTGGTCTCCAATCGGACGCATGCTGAGGATGTTCTTCAGGAGGTGATGACTGCGCTGTGGATGAATCGAGCGCAGTACGACCCCGATCGCAACTTCCTGTATTGGATGCGCGGCTTCGCTCGAAATAAGGTGCTTGCCTATTATCGCCAGCAGTCGACCGCACCGAAGCAGTTGTCGATGGAATCGGTAGGACGGATCATTGCGCGTGTCGATGCGAATCAGCACGTCGTGGATGACCAATTGGTTGCCTTGCGTGGTTGTGTCGAAGGCTTGTCGGATCGACAACGCGAGCTGTTGAATCGGTTCTACCAACCGGCGTCGGATGTTGACCTGATCGCGCAGGAGCTGGACATCAAGCCAAGCACGGTTTACGTTCGGATGCATCGAATTCGCAGGCATTTGCTGAAATGCGTTCAATTCAGCGTAACTCGCATGAGGACGCTTGCATGAGTTTACCTCAAGAGAACGATCCGTTTGAATTGCCAGAGATCGATCCACAAACCGCCCAGTTGGTCGATCTGTGTTTGCTGGGAGCCGGCTCTGAGGCCGATTGGGCACAGCTGGACCAGCTTCTGCAGACCGACGATCGCGTGCTTGCCTATTACGCCGCTTGCGCCCAATTGCATGCCTCATTGCAATCGATGGCAATGGAACCCAGCGATGAGGTTGTGGCCGCCCCTGTAGGGCGAGTGCCCGCGATTGTTGACCGTCGACGAACGCGTCAATCGAATCTTGTCTTGGTTGCTGCCGTGCTCTTGCTGCTGCTGTTCGCTGCGAAGCAATGGAACGCAGTCGGGCCGACGGCGCGGATCGCGTTCTCGACCGCGCAAGACCTGGAAATCGATGGCGTTTACGCCGAACGCACCTTTACGGGGCCTGGAAAGCTGCGATTTTCAGAGGGTTCCATCGGCTTGACCCTATTGGCCAACGTCGATCTTGTGATCGAAGGGCCCGCGGAACTGGAAATTGTTGCGAGCAATCAACTGCGTTTACTGTCGGGGCGGCTGATTGCCGACGCGCATCCAAACGCCGTTCCAATCTCTATCGAGACACCGTTCTGCAAGGTGAACGACCACGGCGGCCGATTTGGGTTAGCCTCGATCGCGGGCCAACCCGACAGCATCGCAGTCTTTCAGGGGAAGATGCGGGTGTCGCAAGTTCGCAATTCTCACCTGTTGCAACAGGGCGATGCGGTTAGCATCAATGCCGCTGGTGAAGTCACTCCACTAACATCGATCGCCGCAGGGCTGTTTCCAGATGAATTGGACATCGATGGAACATCGAATACCAACGGGTTGATAAGGTACGTCGACGACAACATCATCGACAATTCTGACTACGGGGCCTACCGAGTCGCGGAACAACCCTTCTCTGAAGATGTGCCGGCTTTTGTCGATCGCAACCACCAATGGAACGGAATAGGACGCGAGGCAATTCCCTTGCCACTTCGAGGGGCAGAATACGTGATGACCATGGATTACGATCGGCATCACGGGGCCAAATTACAGATTGATCTTGCGCTCCGAAAGCCGGCGATCGTTTATGTGTTGTACGATGAAAATCTAGCTGCTCCCGATTGGCTGCGACGCGACTTCACTGAGACCGGTTTCCAAGTTGGGTTGGACAAAGGGCCGTACTTCGACAAGCGGTTGCAGGTCGATCAGCTCGAACATACCGATCTTGGTGCGGGATCGGGTGAGAGCGTTGACGGGTGCCACGTCGTTTGGCAACGCGAAGTGCCGCAAGCAGGAACGATACGTCTAGGGGGAGTCGGTACACGCCGCAGTTCCGCTGAAAAGCTGGACGCTTCCGAAGAGAAAACGAACGACTTCAGCATGTATGGGATTGTGGTTACGCCGCTGTGATTTTTAACTCCCCTTTCGGAACACGACCGATGCGCTCGAACCGCCATCCGGGATTCACCATGACCGAGGTACTGGCCTCTTTGGTCATCGTCGGGATCGTCGCAAGCGTGCTGCTACCTGCCGTTCAGGCTGCGCGCAAGGAATCGCGTCGAATGCAGTGCAGTAACAATCTCAAACAGATCGGATTGGCGCTACACAACTATCACGATAGTCATCTCAAGTTTCCATACGGTGATGAAGGGGTGAGCGGCGGTTGGGGAAGCAATTGGAGAATCCGTTTGCTTCCGTATTGCGAACAGACCGCACTCTACGATCAATGGCAATATGGGAAGGGGCATGGGTGGATCTTCACCGCGATCGGCAAAGAGAATCGCCAGCTGATTGACGGCGTTGCCATCGGCTGGGGGAAGTGTGCCTCTTCGCCACTGCAAGACTTTCTGGAGGACAGTGGCGATCAACTATTCATGTTCAACTACTTCGGCATCTCAGGTGCAGAGAACAGTCCAGATGGGAGCTATGTTGCCAGCGCTCGCAACACGGCAATTCCTGCCGACAATCACCCCGGAGGTATCTACACCGCCGATGGAATGTTACCCGTGAACGAAATGATCGGGATCGACCAATGCACCGATGGAACGTCGAATACATTGATCGTTGGTGAAATATCGGACTATATTCTCGATGCGGCAAGAATCGAAAAACAAGATCTGCGTCCTGGTTTTCACTGGGGCTGGCAGATGGGGGCAGCCAAGCCTGGTAAAGGGGCAAGCGCGTTTGTGACGTCTGCGACCGTCACCGTCCGTTACAGTCCTAATGCAAATGTCTTGTGGGCCGATGGAGCTAGTGTGGGGGGGGGCTGGCGACGCAATACGCCTCTGGCATCGGCGCACCCTGGCGGCGCTCAAGTGGCCCGCGTTGACGGCAGTGTCTACTTTGTGAATGAGAGGATTGACATCAACACGTTGACCTACCTAAGCGTCCGTAATGATGGTCAGGCGATCCGGGGACGGTAGCCCTCCGACGGTTTCCAGCGAATACTCTCGGGTTGTATTAAGAGGTTCCCCGCAGATGTTGTCTTCCTATAGAAGCGTGGCGATTTGCAACGTGCTTGGATTGCTTGTCGTGTTGTTGCAATCCGGCTGTTCTCCACAAGGGTTTGCCGGAACCACCGGTACCGTGCAGGGAAAGCTGACCAGGAAAGGCGTTCCTTTGAATGCTGGAACCATTGTGACCTTTGTCTCATTTGAAGGTTTCGCAGCGTCGGGTGAGACCGATTCCGACGGGGCATTTCAGCTGATGTTTCGCGGTGCAGAAAATATTCCGGTGTCTCATTATCGGATTCAATTGGCCCCTGCGCGAATCAATCAAAGCGGGCACTTTGAAATGGATGCTGATTTGCGGAAGGCGCTAAAGGAAGAGTCTCGTGCGTGTCCATTCCCTGAAAAATACGGTGCCAGCGCTACCAGCGATCTCGAATTTGCAGTTCGGGAGGGGGACAACCTGCCGCTGATTATTGACATCGAATAGTGGCAGTTCGCCGAATTGCGTCAATGTGCATCAAATTTCCCAAAGAATGCATTTTGTGTGAAAGAAACACTCCATCGCAGGCAAATGGTTGCGTGGTGGCAACATTGGGTTCACGCCACAGGTTGTCACATACAACGTTTCCATTCATTTTCTGCAGGAATCATACTTATGCGCACGGGAAATCGTTCCGGCTTCACTCTGGTTGAGCTTTTAGTCGTCATCGCGATCATTGGGATTTTGGTTGGACTGCTTCTACCAGCAGTTCAGGCGGCACGCGAGGCAGCCCGTCGAATGCAATGCAGCAACAACCTGAAACAAATGGGGCTGGCATTACAGAACTACCACGACACCTATCACAAATTTCCTTATGGAGATGAAGGTGTCTGTGGAGGTGGATGGGGAAGCAACTGGAGATTGCGCCTGATGCCATTCTGTGAGCAGAACGCAATCTATGATCGATGGACCTTTGGTCCTGGACACGGCTGGACAGGTACGACAAGCGGCAATGCGAATCGCGATCAGATCGATGGCTTTTCTGTCGATTTCGGTAAATGCCCTTCATCGCCAATGGACGAATTTCGGGCTGATAGCGGCGATGAGTTGTTTCTATTTAGCTACTACGGTATTTCAGGGGCCGAGAGCAGTCCTGATGGAAATTATGTCGCGAGTGTTCGTGCCAATGCAACGGGGACAAACCCCAATGGCCTTTATAGCTCTGGCGGCATGTTACCTATCAATGAGCTTGTCGGGATGAATCATTGCACCGACGGTACATCCAATACCATTATCGTTGGGGAAATATCCAACTACATTTTCAATGCGAATCGCACAAGCAAAGAAGACCTTCGCCCGGGATTGCATTGGGGCTGGCAAATGGGGGCGGTGGATACATTGAAGGGGGCTGCATTTGTAAAAGTCAATGCGGCGACGATTACGGTCCGCTACGCCCCCAACTCTGATTTGTTGGGTTCGAGTGGGGTGACAGCTGAAGGGGGTGGGCGTCGAAACACGCCGTTAGCTTCGGCTCACCCTGGTGGCGTGCAGGTTGCGAGAGTGGATGGAAGCGTGCAGTTCCTGTCTGAAACGATCGACCTTAATACGCTGACGTTCTTGAGCGTTCGCGACGACGGGCAGGTCGTGAAATAACTGTGTTCTGCGAGTCCTGCCGGTCTTTGTATCGGCAAGAACCACTGCCCTTTCAAACCCTTTCCGAATGCTGAATGCATGGGAGTTTTTCTATCAGATGGATGCGATAACTGTACGTCCTGTCCCGCCTGTTGTCCTGATCGTGTTGGTGGCTTTGTCACTGTCGGGCTGTTCACCACAAGGTTTCACAGGACCAACCGGCACCGTCGCCGGAAGCCTGACCAGCAAAGGTAAGCCCTTGGATTCGGGAACGACCATCACGTTGATCTCCGCGGAAGGGTTTGCCGCCTCGGGAACGACAGATGCCGAGGGGCACTTCAATTTGATGTTTCGTGGATCCAATGAAATCCCTGTTTCCCATTACCGAATCCAGGTGACCGCAGGGCAAGCGGCCGAGGCCAGCAGCAACGAGCCCGACCCGACCGCGTATGCCACACTGGACATCAAAGACTCAAAGTTGCCGTTCCCAGAAAAGTATGGCTCCAGCTCGACCAGCGAACTCGAATTTGATGTGCGAGAGGGGGACAACGATCCGCTGGTCATTGACTTGAAATAAGTGGTCTAGTCCACGTTCCTCCGTTCTCTCAGCGACCAAGGTCGCCCACTCCTTTCGGCTGGATTCCAACGCCCAGCTCTGTCCGGCTGTTCGTGCGCAAGCTCTCACGTTCCGCTGCAACTGAATATCACACGCGCTCACCAGATGGTTGGCGCAACGGAAAAACCGCTTTGTAAACACTGCGATTTCCCATGCAACCACCGAAGAACTTTCATTCGACTGCCGAGACCCTCACCATGCTTTCCCGAATCTTTTTCTTTTCTCCGCGCGATCGCGGCGGAGCATTCGATCAACCCATCTCACGCATTATTGCACGTCTGAGCAGGTGCGCTATCGCGCTATTTGCCTTGGGGATCTGCAGTGGCCAAGAAGCCGTTTCCGATCACCCCGAATCGGTTGTGATCACAACTGCCAACCGTGTTGCAGCGCCGGTGCAGCACGCGATCAAGGAGTTGGAGGACGCTTTGGTACAGAGTGGGAGAACCATCCGAGAAGGCGAGCTTCAAGAGGCGTCATGGGACGTGAATTTTGTGATCGGTAGCCCGGGTGAACACCAGGCTTTAGACCGGATGCTCGACCAATACCAGCTGTCGGTCGCGGACGAAGCGGAGTCGCTGTTGATCGCCAAACGGGGCCATGATTCGGGGTGCGATGTCCTGCTGGTCGGAAGAGATGTGCGTGGCACGGCTTATGCCGTTTTGGAAGTCGCGCAGACGATTGCTTCGGGAGAGGACGATAAGCCGTTGAGTCAGCTGATCGTCGAGCAACGCGAGTCGCCCCACCTGGCCGTTCGTAGCGTAACGCAGCAGATGTTTAATCGCGAGCTGGAAAGCGCTTGGTACGAAAGTGAAGCGTTTTGGCATTGGTACTTTGGGATGATGGCGAAGTGCCGATTGAACAATTTTTCCATGACGTTTGGGCACAATACAAACTACATGATCCCGCCCTATGCATGGATGGTTAAGACGCCGGAGTATGCCGATGTCGGGGTCCAAGGGATGACGGATCAAGATCGCAACGCGCATCTGCATCGCTTTCGAAGGATTACAGAAATCGCCGATGAACATGGCGTGGATTTCACGCTTGGGCTTTGGACCCAGTTACCTGTGGTTGCAGTTCGCGAGGGACTGGATTTTGGCAAGTCCCCTGTGATCAACCTTCCGGAAGGGGGCGATCGCTCCAAGTACTGCGCGGTGGGATTGGCGGAACTGTTGAAGGTTTGTCCCAAGATCTCAGGCGTACAGTTGAGGATGAATTTGGAGAGTGGCATTCCGCATGACCAGCAAGAGACCTACTACAAAACGCTGTTCGATGGAATCGCGTCGTGTGGACGTCCGGTGAAGCTTGATTTGCGATACAAGAGCCTCAGCCAGCACACAATCGATTTGGCCAGACAAGCAGGGTTGGATGTCAACGTGTCAACGAAGCACTGGTGTGAACACATGGGCTTGCCCTATCACCCGACTTGGGAGGATCGCGCATACGCCGCCAGTCGCTATGGATTTGGAAGCATGTTGCATCACAACCGCAACTACAGCGTCACGTATCGGTTGTGGAATGTCGGCACGTCTCGCCTGCTGCTTTGGGGAGATCCCGATTTTGCTGCGAGATTTGCCGAAAGTTGTACTTTGGGTGGAGGACGCGGGTTTGAGGTCTTTGCGCCACTGTCCTACCAGGGCTATGGGGATGCACCCGGTAAATGGCGCGTGTTGGCCGACACATCGTTGGAGCATTATCGCTGGGAACAGGAGAGATACTGGCCGTTTTATCTCGCCTTCGGTCGCTGGGGCTACAACCCCGATACTTCGCTGAAAGTCTGGGAACGAGAGTTCAGAAATCGTTATGAGCAAAGCACAGCAGAGTCAATTGGATCCGCTTTACGCTCGGCAAGCCGGATCCTGCCATTGATAACCACAACCACCCAGTTCAGCGCCGGCGGCTTTCGATTCTGGCCTGAGATGATGACCTGCATGCATCTGGATGCTTACCGCCGAATTCAACCAAGTGATTATTCTCAATTCTATGCAATCGCTCCTTTTCAATCGGGAAATCATTGGCGTGGCGAAGGCTGGGCATCGAAACACTCCAGCTACGTTGAAGATGCGATCAACAACAACCTCAATTCCAAGTGGACACCGATTCAAGTCAGCCAGTATCTACGCCAATTAGCTGATGCGACGGATGAAAAACTCGACGCAGTGGAAGATGCGTCCACCGTCCGCGATTCCGCCAATCCAGACGATAACGAGTTGCGATCAACAGTGATCGACTTGAGAGTTCTGGCTTTACTGGCACGCTACCATGCTGACAAGAAACTGGCGGCGACCCATCTGGAGTTTTTCCGACAGACCAAGGACCCGACACGTCTGAAGCTCGTACGGCGTCATATTCTTGAAACCCAGCGGCATTGGCAACAGATCGTTGCACTAACCGATGGGCAATATTATGACGATCTTGTGCTGGGATTCTCCAAGGAGCATCATTCCGACTTCTTGTCGCGCCTTCATGAACACGTTGGGCACTGGAAGGATCGTTTGGACGATGTTCAGGCCGATGTCGATTATGTAACAAAATTGCTCGCCGACAATAAAATTGTCGATGAAGAATTGACCTCGCAGGAAGGCGAGGCGATGCAGCGCTACGTGGGCGAAGTGCCAAGTACCACACCGATTCGCTTTTCCCATCAACGTCTTGAGTCGATCCGAGCGGGCCAAGCAATCACGATCAACGCGAGCGTTTCCTGTGACAAACCACTGAAACAGGTGTCGGTCTACTTCCGACCACTCAATCAGACCATGAGCTGGAAACGCATTGAGATGGAACGACAGGGAGATAGCGGGACCTACCAAGCCGTTATACCTGCCGAAGCGATCAATCCCAGTTACGACTTTCAATACTATCTAGAAGCCAAGCACGAAACCGGCGGCAGCTTCTGGCCAAAGTGGAATTTGGAGACGCCGTATGTTGTCGTTCCTGTAACTGAACGTTAGTCGCTAGGTCGACGCTGCCCTTTGATAACTCCTAAAAGTCTTGATGAACATCTGATGATACTACCAAAATGCAATTTAGGCTGGTTGAACGTCCGTGGATTACAGTGGCGGATTGTAATGTCTGCCGCATTCCTGCTCGGGGGCTCGGCAACCGCGTCGGCGATCGGCGACAACCCGTTCCAGCTTCAACTGCCCGACAATCCGGTTGCCGATCGAGTTGCCGTGAAACGTTGGATTGCGCCGCATCAAACCGATACCCGGGCGGTCTTGGAAGGCCCCGGCTGCATCAAGCACATCTGGATCACGCTCAAGCATCCGGCAAAGAGCGTCATGGCGAACCGCAAATTGGTGATTCGCATATTTTTTGACGATGCCGAAACACCTCATGTCGAAGCCCCCGTTGGCGACTTCTTTGGCGTGATGCATGGTGAAGACGCTTACGATATCAACACGCCCTTCATCAGCGTAAAGCAGTATTCTGGCTACAATTGTTACTTCGATATGCCGTTTTCGAAGAACGCTCGAATCGAGCTCGAAACGGGAGAAGAAGCAAACAACTGCTTTATCCAGGTCGATTGGCATCGCTACCCAGGCCAGGAAATGAAAGAGCAACGCCGATTTTGTGCGCGATGGCGAAAAGAGAACCCAACCAAACGCTATTCCAGCGACTATTTGATGCTCGATGCGTTAGGCGAAGGCCAATTGGTTGGCTTTTTCTATGGTTTGCGTTTGATCGACAATGTGGATCGTTGGAGTCATGCCGGCGCGGACAATATCTATATTGACGGCCAAGGCGAGTACCCGGCCTATATTCGAGGAATCGGCGGGGAAGACACCTTCGGGACAAGCTACGGCGGTGCGCACCATCCTCCCGAGACACACCTGGATGCCGGCATTCCCTACTACGAACACGAAGACATTGGGGAGGCCCGGCGTGTCCAGCGTTTGGTCGGTTATCGCTTCTTCACGCGAGACCAAATACCCTTCCGCGAATCGATACACATGCGATTTGCAACGATGAAAAACAATGTTTGTTCGATGGTCTACTGGTACCAAAAAGGGGAACCGAAGCAGTTTGTGAAGATGCCCGACTTCAAGACGCTGTTGCCCGACACGCCATTGGCCGGCGGCCAGATGGATGTGATCGAGCATCACAGTGGTGCCTGGCGACTGGGGAAGGTGCTGCCTAACAAGGACAACGTGGCGATCGAGCAGGCGTTGCAAGTCGGTCTGCAGGATTCGCGTATATCGGAAGATTGGGAAGTTTACCGGGCGTTTCATGGTTTTGTGGATTTCAATTTATCCGAACGCCCCCACGAATACGGCGTCGGCGTTCACTATCAACCCGCGGCCCGACAGGCTCAAGCCATCTTTACCGTCGACAAACCAACCGAAGCGGTGCTCCGACTCGCTTACGATGACCATGCGGTGTTGCACGTGAATCAAGAGCAGGCTGTTGACCTTGGCAACCATACAGCCTTTCGCTCACGAGAGGTTCCAATTCAGCTGCAGGCTGGGGACAACCTCATTCAGCTCACGCTGTCAAACACGACCGGCACCAACCACGGCGGCTGGGCTTATGCTTTCAAGTTGACGACCGAATCAGGTGACCAGCTGTTGCCTCTGGCCGACACCGGTACCAATTGAACCTGGATTTCTTACGCACTTGTGGTGTTAGGATGGGGGCTTTGATGGTGGCGAGGGGTGTCATGTTCTTTTGTAAAGAGCCAGCTTAACGCTTTCGGCGTGCTGGCCCAGCGGACGAACATCGGCGAATACAAGCGGAACGAACTGGCGGTCTTGCCTCAGTTGACCTTCAACCTCGGCGCTCGGGTGACGCGTTACGTCACGCTTCGCGCCGGATATTCGCTGTTCTATCTCAGCAACGTTGTCCGAGCTGGAGACCAGATCGATACCGATCTGAACCCCAACCTGTTCCCGCCCGAACAAATGCCGCTGGTCGACTCGGTCCTGCGTCCCGAATTCGAATTCCGCGAGACCGATTTCTGGGCTCACGGTGCCAATTTTGGTGCCGACATCCGGTTCTAAAGTATTTGCCGCAGCAAAATGGGCTTCTCTCGGGCCTCTCGCCATAGCAAACGCTTGACGAAGCGGTTGGTTTTGCCGGCGTCTCGGCTTGTCGAAACGGGGCTCGATGTGCGACATTAGGTCCTTTCACCATGGTGGTTTCTCTCGCGATTGGCAGAACTTAATCGATGGCATTTCCTGAACACCTGCAGCATTTGATCTGCAATGATGAATCGTTGGCCCCTTACACCTGGCTGCGGATCGGTGGACCGGCCCGCTATTTCGCCGAGCCGACGTCGCGCGACGAATTAATCGATTTGGTCCGCGCCGCCCATGCCGCCGAAATCCCAATCCGCGTGCTCGGTGGCGGATCGAACCTGCTGGTTCGCGAATCGGGCTTCCCGGGACTCGTGTTGTCGCTGTCAGCCGCTTCGCTTGGGGAGATCCACGTCGATGGGACACAATTGACAGCCGGTGGTGGCGCTCGATTGTCGCATTTGGTCACGATGGCGGTTGGCAAAGGGCTGGCCGGAATCGGGCATCTGATCGGGATTCCCGGAACCGTTGGCGGAGCGTTGCAAGGCAATGCGAGCGCTGGCGGCAGCGATATCGCCCAGGCGATCGAATCGGTGGAACTGCTGTCGTTTGCGGGAGAGGTGAGCCACCGGACCCGCGACGATCTGCAATTTTCCTATCGTCACAGCGATCTGGGCGACACGATCGTGCTCTCGGCTTGCTTTCAATTGGAAGCGGGCGACCCGATCGAATTGACTAAGCGGATGCAGAAATTGTGGATCGTGCGACGCAGCGAACGTCCTCGGGATGAACCGCGCGTGATCACTCCGTTTATCGATCCCGACGGCGCGACCGCTTCGGATTTGATCGAACAAGCCGGATTGAAGGGGATGCGTCAGGGAGCGGTTAGCTTGGATCCGCTGAGACCAAAATATCTGGTCGCTGGCGAAGGTGCTAGCAGCGACGATGTGCTAGCGTTGATCGACAATGTTCGCGACAAGGTCTCCTTGCAGACCGGGATCGACTTGCAAATGAATCTGAAAATCTGGTAGCGTTGCTTCGCACCGATCACAGTATGTACGGAATTGGCCGATGGGCGGAAAGAAGCACAAAGAAGCGAAGCCGGCATCGAGTCGATCGACGTTGGGTAGCGCCCTCGGGGGCATGATCAAAGCCCCCGCCGCGCTCGCTTTTCTCTGGCCAGTGCTGTTGGTGGCCGGTGGCTATTTGGCGTGGCATCGCTGGGGGGCCGACCAGATCAACCGTCGCTACAACGCCCTGAACATCGAACAGGTGCAGATTTCTCCCCCTCCAGAGTACATCCGATCCAATGTGATCGAATCGGTTTTTCGGGCGACCGATCTGACGAAGGTCTCCTTGATGGACCTGCAAGCGACCGCGCAAATCGCCAACGCGTTTGCTACCAGTCCCTGGATCGAAAGCGTTCGCCGCGTTCAAAAAACCTCTACCGGCAATGTCGACGTTCACGTCGCTTATCGCCGCCCGGTGGCGATGGTGAAGGTTGTCAGTCGGCATCCGGAAGTCGATGGGATGTCGTTTTTTCCCGTCGACGGGCAGAGCGTGCTGTTGCCGACGGATGATTTTTCGCGAGCCGACACGCTGAATTACATCCATATCGTCGTGGAACGGGACACCTATCCGATCAGCGGTGTCGGGTCGAAGTTTGGCGATACAAAGGTAACCGACGCCGCTCTGCTGGCGATGTTGCTGTGCCCGTATCGCGAAACGCTTGGAATCGAAGCGATCACGATTACGCAGCGGTCGCCGCACGATGAACGTCCGCAGCTGTTGAACTTGGTCCTGAAGAACGGGAAACAAATCGTCTGGGGGAGCGCTCCTGGAAAAGAACTCAACAACGAACCGCACGCATCGGTTAAACTGCAAGCCTTGTTGAAAGACTCCAACACAGGTTTGCGGGATCTGCACGTTGCTCAACCGCTGGCTGCCGACCCGGCCAGACGCTAGGCTGCGATTGCTTCGACGGCAATGGTTGCGGTTGGGGATGCTCAAAATGCCAGGCGGGAGAACAAAAGATGCGCGGACCGGTTCGTACCACAACAGCGATCCTATTTGCTTTGATCGCGAATTGGGCAGGGGCCCAAGATGCGGGGACGCTGGAAACGTTCGCGGCCCGCGATACGCTCTCCGCCTTGCAAGATCCTAGCTCCGACGCCACGGCCTGTCTGGAAGGCTTTGCCTGGCCCACGGCGAACTTCGACGTCACTGTTGAAACGGTCGACGGCGATGCTTCGCCGCGAAGCGTGCGGTTCCCATCGCCGTTGGATACCGGCAACCCAATCAATGATCGGGTGACGATGAAATGGTATGTGGCCAAGGGGCCTCAAGGCGAGACATTAAATCGCCCCGCGGTCTTGGTGGCCCATGAATCGGGATCGGGGATGACCGTTGGCCGGTTGGTCGCCAAAACGCTTTCACTGTACGGCGTACATGCTTTCTTGATCCACTTGCCACATTACGGGGACCGTCGCGATCGGACGCTCAAGCCGGAAGACCAAGACGTGGTCAAAACGATGCGTCAGGCAGTCGTCGATGTCCGCCGCGGCCGCGATGCGATCGCCGTTCTGCCCGATGTCGATGCTTCGCATATCGGATTGCAAGGAACCAGCTTAGGCGGCTTTGTCGCGGCCCTGTCGGGAAGTCTGGACGACGGATTTGAGAAGGTCTACATCACGCTGGCCGGAGGCGACTTTCACAGTCTGTTGACCAATGGCGTTAACGAAGCGGCCAAGATGCGCCAGAAGCTTGCCGACGCTGGGTACACCGGTGAAAAATTGCGGCAACTGGTCCAACAGGTCGAACCGCTGCGGATCGCGCATCGCTTGGACCCTCAACGGACGTGGATGTTCACGGGATCACAGGACCGCGTGGTGCCGATGGCCAATGCCCAGGCGCTGGCCAAGGCAGCGAAAATTTCCGCGGAACATCACGTGATCGTTCCGGCGAATCACTATTCGGCGATCCTCTATTTTCCGACGATCATCGATCTTATCGTTCGCCAAAGCTTGCCCGCCGATGCCATCCCGGCGGCGTTGAAGTCCGATTCGTAACCGCTGTGCCGTGAAACGGTGCGCGGGGCGCGACCCGCCATTGCCAGTTTTCCCCATCTCCCAAACGCCACATCCAAGTGCTATCCTTACGCTCATGAAACTCGCAAAATTTAAACAACCCAACGGGCTCGTCGCGGCAGGCATTGTCGACGGCGATGCGATCCAAGCACTCGACCTCTCGGCGGGCAAATTCGAAGCGCTATCGGATCTGTTAGACGCAAAAGACATTCCGGCCGCTGTCGATTATTTGCCCAAACGCGACCCGCATTCTTTGGACAAAGTCCAGTTGTTGCCGCCGATCGATCGCCAAGAGGTTTGGGCGGCGGGTGTTACGTACAAACGCAGCCAAACGGCGCGGATGGAAGAATCCGAAGCGGCGGCGTCGTGTTACGACCGCGTCTATGTCGCCGATCGCCCCGAGTTGTTTCTCAAGGCGACGCCGCACCGCGTTCGCGGCGATGGCCAGGAATTGCGGATCCGCACCGACGCGACCTGGAACGTTCCCGAGCCCGAAGTCACATTGGTGCTCAACAGTCGGATGCAGATCGTCGGTTATACGATCGGCAACGACATGAGTTCTCGCGATATCGAAGGCGAAAATCCGCTGTACCTGCCACAAGCCAAAGTCTATGACCAATGTGCCGGTCTGGGACCTTGGATCACGTTGAGCACCGCGATGCCGCCGCGCGAACAGATGACGATCGATCTGCAAATCGACCGCGATGGGCAGACCGTCTTCTCGCAATCGACCGCTGCCGATCAGATGGCTCGCAGCTTTGAAGACTTGGCCAGTTGGTTGGGACGCGACAACAGCTTTCCCAATGGGGCGTTTCTGATGACCGGAACCGGCATCGTCCCAGGAACCGACTTTACGCTGGCTGCTGGCGATGTGGTTCGAATCTCGATTGCCGGTATCGGCACGTTGACGAATTCTATCGTTCAAGGCTAAATCCCCGCACTCACCCTCCTCACTCTCTCTCCCCGCCTGCCTGCAAATGCTTTCCAACATCCGAATCTGCGACCTTCAAACCAACATCACTCAAAATCCCTATCGCACGCCGATGAAGTTCGGCGGTCGCGTGGTGTCGGGGGTCGATGTGTTAGATGTCCGCTGCACCGTGGAAACCAAAAGCGGACGCCGCGCCGAGGGCCTCGGATCGATGACGATGGGGAACGCGTGGTCCTGGCCCAGCCAAACCGTATCGTCCGACCAAACCTTGGCCGCGATCGAGACGCTTGCCCAACGCCATGCCGCAGCGGCGATGGAAGCGAAAGTCGAAGGGCATCCGTTGGAGATCTGCCACACGTTGGCGAAGCTATTAAAACCGTTGGCGGCCGATGTCGTCAGCGATGCCAAACTTTCCGAACCGATGCCGCAATTGGCCTGCCTGTTGGCTGCCAGTCCGTTGGAAGCAGCGCTGTTCGACGCTCAGGGCAAGGCGCTTGGAACCAGCAGCTACCGCCTGCTGGGCAAAGACTACGTCAACTCCGATCTGCAGCCCTATCTGGGCAATGATTTTGCGGGGCACTACCTGGATGAATTTGTCAGCCCGCAGCCGCAATCGAGCATGCCGATCTACCATCTGGTCGGAGCCTTGGATCCGTTGACCGACGTCGATGTCGACCAACCGGTCGGCGATGGGCATCCCGAAACGCTCGCTGCTTGGATCGAAGCCGATGGATTGACCCATCTTAAGATCAAGCTGGCGGGCGACGATCTGGACTGGGATATCGACCGCGTCGCTCGCGTCAGTCGCGTGGCCAGCGAGAGTTCCCGCGGGGCGACGACCGATTGGCGATTTTCGCTCGATTTCAACGAACGCTGTGCAAATCAACAGTATGTGATCGACATGCTGCAAGGCGTCGCCAAGGTCAGCGATGATGCCAACGGACGGATCCAATATATCGAACAGCCAACGCATCGCGATCTGGCTCGGTTCCCCGAAAACACGATGCACGAGGTGACGAAGATGTTGCCGGTCGTGATCGATGAATCGTTGGTCGATCTGGAAAGTCTGCACCTGTCGCGCGAGTTGGGTTACAGCGGTATCGCGCTGAAAGCTTGCAAGGGGCACGCTGAGGCGTTGCTGATGGGAGCCGCGGCGCAGCACTACAAGCTGTTCCTGTGTGTCCAGGACCTCACCTGTATCGGTGCCAACTTCTTGCACTCCGCATCGCTTGCCGCTCACATCCCAACCGTGGCCGCGATCGAAGGGAATGGTCGCCAGTATTGCCCAGCCGGAAACGAAGGCTGGGAAAAGAAATTCCCAGGGATGTTCGAGATCACCGACGGGACCGTCGAAACCGGCCTGCTCAACGGACCAGGGCTGGGGTACTGAGAAGCGAGCAAGCGATGAAGTCTGCCGATGCTCCCTTTGCAAAGCCTCTGCGATCTCGGTGGCTCCGCGTTTCAATCACCTCGTTCCCCACGCCGAATCGCCGCGTGTCGCAAAAGGGGAAACTTTAACGCAGAGCTGCAGAGAAGACACTTCTTTAGAAGCGGCCAGAAAACCTCTGGTCGGATTGGCACCGCATCTTTAAAACTCGGTTTTCTGTCCGGCTCTAAGCGATTCGGGGGTGCCTCAAGGTTCCCGTCAATTTGCGATCGGCAAATTCGCGATCGCGGTAGCGGGAAGAGCGATGTTAAGCAGCATGGGCGGTTCGCATCGAACCGCCACGGTTTGCTAACGCCGGTGGCGAACGTCGCTTATTCTTTCTTCGCTTTGTCGCCGAAGATCTCTTGGAACTTCTTTACCTTCGGAGCGACGACAAACTGGCAATACCCTTGGCCAGGATTCTGATTGAAGTAGTCCTGGTGATAGTCTTCGGCAGGGTAAAAGATCTCCGCTTCGCTGATCTCGGTAACCGCCGGACCGCCGGGAAACGCATTCGCCTTGTTCAGTTTGTGCTTGTAGTTTGTCGCAATCTCTTTTTGTTCGTCGTTGTGATAGAAGATCACACTGCGATATTGGGTGCCTACGTCGTTCCCTTGACGGTTTCGCGTCGTGGGGTCGTGCGTTTTCCAAAACACCTCCAGCAAGGTGTCAAAGCTGACTTTCGCTGGGTCGAAGGTGATCTGGCAGACTTCGGCGTGGCCGGTGCGGCCGGTGCAGATCATCTTATAAGTCGGATTGGGAACCCGGCCACCCATGTAGCCCGAGACGATCTTTTCGACTCCTTCGAGTCGTTGGAATACCGCTTCGACGCACCAGAAGCACCCGGCACCAAAGGTTGCGACTTGCATGTTGTCTGTTCCTGCTTGGGCAGCCGGTTCGCTGCTGTTCTGTGGTTCATCGGCCCGAGCGACACCCGCTGTCACCGCGATCAACATCGCCATTGTGATTAAATTACGCATCGTGGTCTGTCTCCGTTTCAGTGGTCTTCAAGGCCGACGTTCTCACTCCGGCTGATCCCTGTATAGTATAGCGATCCGACGACTGGAGGCGAAAGATTACTTGCCTGTCAGCGACTGCATGGCCTCCGTCGCCCCTTTGGGGTCGGGATCGATTCCCAGCACTGCGTGCACCACATCGCGGCGATTTCGGCGGCGCGGCGAGACGTTTCAAGCGCACAACCGTCAGAAACGAGCGTCGGTGCCGGCCGTTTCGCGCTCTGAGGCAAGATTCGGCGGCGGGTGGGGATTACCATAGATGAGGCTTTCTGCTTCGTAATCCCACCCCCGCTGTTGCTCTCCGCTGATGATCTCTCCACTTGCCATCCACCTCGGCTGTCGATCGTTTCAACTTTTCGCCTGCCTGTTCTTCGGCATCGTCTTGGCCGCCCAATCGGCTGTGGCTCGCGAAATTGTGCTGCCCGAGGTGCCAGCGAATTGGCAGACGCTTGCGCAGACCGATCTCGCGGCGCTGCAGGATCAATTGACCTCGGTCTTAGAGGCGCAGTGGGATGCAGTGGAGATCGATGCCGACGACGATGCGGTGTCGCTGCTAGCCAAAGCGGATCAGATCTTTGCACTCAACGCGGCGACGCGGCAACGCATCGATGCGCTCTGGACGTTGAGTGGCCAGATCGGCGCTGCGGCTGATTCGCCCGAGGCTCGTCCGGCGGCTGCGGCTTTCTTGAAGACGATCTCCGCCTGGGTCGATTTCTCTGGACGCCTGCGTTACGCGACGCGCGAACAGACTCGTCAGACGGTGCGGCGTTTGTCGCGTCCCGATGTCGGGCGACTGATCTCTTTGGCGGAGCGTCATCGAGTTGGCATCGTCGCTCCGGCGATTGCATTTGTGTTGGTTCAACCGCCGCCGGGCAGCAGGGCTCGTCCGTTTGATGATGCTACGCGGCGTCATCTGCTTCGATTGATCCAATCGACTCACGAGATCGATGCCACCGCGTCGCTGTACCAATTTTTGCGTTGGCCCCACACGCCCGATTGGCTGCAACTGCATCTATTGAACACGCTGCGATCGATCGGGATTTCTCAAGCCTCTTTGACCGACAGCGATCGGTTGTCTCCGGCAGAGTTGTTGGACGCGGTCCAGCAGATGCCAACTGAAACGCTTTCGGTTGACGATCGCCAACTGCGGATCGACCTGCTGGCGTGGCTCGCCCGCCTGGCCGACAAGGGAGTCAGCGGCCCGACGTTCCGTTGGGGGCCTGTGGAAATTCAAGCCGGCGATTGGGTCTTGCAACGCAATCCATCGCCATACAATCGCTTCACCGATCTTTCCCCCGGCTTGTTCACTCACGTTGGGATCGCGGCGGAAGTAACCGACGAAACGGGAGTCCGCCGGATCGTGATCGTCGATCTTCCCGAAACCGGCACCAAAATCGAAGCCGATACCGCCGACGAATTTGTCTCGACCAGCCTGCACTGGATCGTGTTGCGTCATCGCGATCCCAAGTCGGCGGCGGCGATGGGACGCGTCGCGGCGAAACTGGCTGGTCGAACGTCCGAGTTTGATCTGACCTTTAATACCGCGTTGGTTCACGAGCAACGCGGGATCGTCGATCGCCCCGACGAAGCCGTGCGGACCTATTGCGCTGGATTCTTGGCGTTGTGCGCTCAAGAGGCGGGTGTGTCGTGGGAGCAATTATTTCCGCTGGTCGAACGACCGATCAACGACCGGTGCGGCGAGAACTTGAAATCGCTGGGGCTGACGATGACCGAATTCCTCTCTCCCAGCGGCCCGCTGTTTTCGCCCGATATGCAAATCGTCGGCGCCCGGCCACCGATGTACGCTCCCGACAATCAGATCCGCGAAGCTGTCTACGATCAATTCGCCCGCAGGATCTCCGAACGGAAGTTCCAGATGCACGAGACATCGGCGCAGCGGTTGCGGCAACAGCTAGCCGAACTGAGCAGCGATTACAGCTGGGTTCGGGCGGCGCTCGCCCAAGTCAATGACGTCAGCCCCGCGATGGATCTAGTCGTTGCCGGACGCGTGGCGACGATCGTCGAGAATTTGGATGCGATCGCCGACAAGCAGTCGGAAGCTTTCAGCGATGCGATGACCTTGGTTAGCGGACAACGCGTGCCCGCCAAAGCCTCGGCCGAAGAGGCGGCTCGGTTGACGGAGGTCCTGGCGCAGCTGAAGGCAGACCATCCGCAGTGGTTCGCCGACGCGGCCGCTGGAAAGCTTTCAAGCCGCCAGCTGCAGCAGCTTTTGACGCGGTTTTATGCCGAACAGGGGCAGGCCTCGGTCGACGCGATGTTTTTTCCGGAATCGCCCGCGCCGCAGTAGAAGCGGACATCAGCTCGATTGCCCTGTTTTTTCGGCTCGGATCGGCGGCGATGCAACCGCGACGGCGATTCGGCCGACCCGATAACTTTTCAGTGTCGTAATGCAGACCCGACCGACTCCGTCGATTAGAATGTTTGCTGTCGGTCGGTCGCGAATCGATCGCACGGCCCTTCCCCGCCTCAGCTTCCTCAGCACACTCAAACGCTATGAACAGACGCTTTGCTCGTGCAATCTGCACGCTGGTTTTGACCTATCCATGCATTTCGGGGCTCACCGCGTCGGCACAGTTGCCGGTTGCTGAATTGCCGGAAGAGCGCGAGGTCAAATACAGCACCGACATCTATCCGGTCTTAAAGAAAAACTGCGTCGCCTGTCACAACGCCAGTCGCGATGAGAGCGGTGTGAATTTGGAATCGGTCGAAAAAATGTTGGCCAGCGACAGTGACGAGCTGTTGGTCGCGGGAAAATCGGACACCAGCTGGTTGTTTCTCCTGGCAGCTCACATCGAAGAACCGATCATGCCCCCAGAAGACAACGAAGTCGGCGCGGCACCGCTGAGTCCGATGGAGTTGGCGTTGTTGAAGCGTTGGATCGATCAAGGAGCCAAGGTCGACGTCGCCAATCCGGGCATGGTGAAATACGAGTGGCAAGCGTTGCCCGCCCATTTGCGTACAGTCTACGCATCGACGATGTCGGCCGACGGTCGCCTGGCAGCAGCCAGCTTTGGCAATCAGATCCGCGTTTTTGGAAAAAGCTCGTCGGCGCCGATCGCTGAATTGTCGAGTGTCGACGAAGCGGGCAAGCCGACGCCGCCGCACCTCGATTTCGTCCAAGACCTCGCCTTCTCGCCGGTCGACAACCGTTTGGTCTCGGCCGGTTTCCGAAATGTCAAAACCTGGACTCTGAACCCTCCGCAAGCGATCGCGTTGCCGAGCTTCGATCCGGCAGCCAGTTTGTCGCTGGCGATCGATCGCACCGGAAGTCAGGTTGCCAACTATACCAAGCAGGGAGAAGTGCAAGTTGCGGCGATCGGATCCGATGCGTGGCAGTGGACTCAGAAGATCGCATTGCCCGAGGCGTTTGCTGGCGACGCGGCTCCCGCCGTGGTGACAGCGGTCGCTGCCGACGGCAAGACCGCTGCGATCGCTTGGCAGCAAGAACTGCGGATCGTGAAGTCCGACGCGGCGGAAGCCGTGACGTTGACCTCCGGAAAACCAATCGTTTCGATCGTCTGGGATCGCAACGGGCGTCTGGTCACCGGCGACGAGAGTGGCGGTGTGACGTTCTGGATCGCCGAAGGAGAGTCGTTCAAGCCGGTCACCGAATCGATGGGAGACAAACCGGTATTGCATCTTGTTGTGCCGGTCGAAGGAGCGGCGGTTCTGATGGCTGTCGATGCTGCGGGGAAGATCGCATCGTGGCATGCTGCGGAGACAAAGATCAAAGAAACCAAACAATTGCCTGCGGCGGCGAAGTTTGTTTCGCCAACGCGCGACGGCGCGGGGCTGTGGACGACGCTCGATTCGGGAGTCTTTGGCATGTTTGACATCGCATCGGGCAAGTTGGCCGAATCGCCGAAGTTCGATCCGGTCCAGGCTGAAGCTTACGCTCAAGCGAACTGGACCGTCTTGGTCGGCGAGCGATTGGTCGCCGCGACCGAGGCGGAATTGAAGACCGCGCAGACCAACGAGACCGCTGAGAAGAAGAACCTCACCAATTCGGAAGCCGATGTGGCGGCCAAGGCGAAGGCTCGCGATGAAGCCAAGAAGCCGGCTGAGGATACGAAAAAAGCGGCCGACGCGGCGCAGGCAGCTTTGATAGCCGAACAGGCCAAGCAGAAAGCGATGATGGAGAAGCGAGTCGCTTTGGCGGCGAAGATCAAGCAATTGGATGACGCAGCGCCGGCGATGGTCAAAGAAAAAGAGACGGTCGCGGCGGCGGCAGCCGAGGTCGCGACGAAGATGACCGCGATGCAAGCGGAGATCGCGGCGGTCGAGGCTGAGATGAAAAAGAAGCTCGATGAAATGAAGGCTGCTGCGGCGGCGATTGCAAAACAGAAAGCGGATCAAGAAGCCAAAGTCGCAGCGATCGCGGCGAAGATCGCCGCCGAAGCGGCTGCCAAAACCGCAGCGGCTGCGGAATTGAAGGCGATCCCCGACGATGCCGCTCTGGCTGCGGCGGTCAAGAAAGCTGCAGATGCCGCGGACAAGGCTCAGAAGGATGCTGCGGCGAAAGCCGAGGCGTTGAAGAAGGCCGAGACTGCGGTCTCGCTGTCCGAAGAGTCCAAATCGCGAGCGGCCAAGCGTGCCGCGGAGTCGACTGAAGAAGTCGCTTCGCAAACCAAGCTGGTTGCGGCGGCGAAGGCGGAGCAGGAAGAACGGAAGAAGATGGAAGCGGCTGCGAAAGCGGCTCAAGATCAATCGCTGGCTGCCGACAAGGCGCTGGCGGTTCTGAATGACGGCAAGTTCCTGGTCACTCAATCGAGCGCGTCGGGACAGTGGAATCTGTGGACTGCGGCTGGAGACTGGATCACGGCATTGGACAAGGGAGGCGAGCTTGTCGCCGCCGGATCGCAGAGCGTCTTGATTCGGGGGGACAACGGCAATGTCAAAGCCTATCGCTTGCCTAAGACTCTGTGGGGCCAAGAGCGGATGATCGGTTCGCCCAGCGGCGAGAGTCCGTTTTCCGACCGCGTGCTGACGGTCGACGTCGATTCGACTGGCAAGTGGTTGGTCACTGGCGGCGGGGAACCCTCGCGAAGCGGCGAGGTGCAGATCTGGAATCTAGCCGACGGTTCGCTGGTCCGCACGTTGGATAACCCGCATACCGACACCGTCCTGTGCGCACGCTTCTCTCCCGATGGCAAGACGTTGGCGACCAGCAGCTCGGATCGAATGATCAAATTGTGGGATATCGAGACGGGCGAGTTGCTGAAGACGCTCGAAGGGCACACCCATCACGTCAACTCGATCGCCTGGAACGTTAACAACCGGCAACTCTCCAGCGCATCGGCCGATGCAACCGTCAAGATCTGGGATGTGTCGACGGGGCAGGCGAAGCGAACGATCGGTGGATTGACCGGGGAACTGACCCGACTGGTTTACGTCGGACGCGATGACCGCGTCGGGTTTGTCAGCGGCGACAACCACTTCCGCGTCTATCGCACCGACAATGGCGGCCGCGAGACAAACGCCAAGGTGGCCGAAGGCTATCTGTACGCCTTGGCGTCCAACCGCGACGGGACGCTGTTTGTTCTGGGAGGAGCCGACGGGAATGCCAAGATCGTCGACAAAGCGGGAAAAGAGACGCAGAAGTACGAATGATCGCCGCGTTATAGGTAAACGCAACGGCAGAGCTCATCTCGGGTTCTGCCTGCGAGTACGACGCCGGCGATCACTAGAACTTTCGCGTGACGGAGATTCGTTTCCGCGGGATATCGATCTCCAACACTTTCACTTTGACGACGTCGCCGACCGACACGATATCGCTGGGGTCCTCGACGTAGGTGTCCGATAGCTGGGAGATATGGATCAGCCCGTCTTGATGGACGCCGATGTCGATGAAGGCGCCGAAGTGGGTGACGTTGGTGATCACTCCTTCGAGAACCAATCCCGGTTTGAGATCTTCGATCGCGTTGACGGAATCATCGAACTGCGCGACTTTAAATTCGCTGCGCGGGTCGCGTCCCGGTTTGCCCAGCTCGCTGATGATATCGGCGATCGTGGGGATTCCGACCTTGTTGTCGACAAATTCTTCGGGCTTCAGTTTTTGACTGAGCGTCGCGTTGCCGACCAGCGACTTCGAATCGGATCCCAATCGCTTCGCCATCCGATCGACGATCGGGTAGCTTTCGGGATGGACCGCTGAATTATCCAGCGGCTGTTTGCCATCGCGAATCCGCAAAAAGCCGGCAGCTTGTTCGAACGCCTTCTTCCCCAGCTTCGGCACTTTGGTCAGCTGTTTGCGATCGGTGAAGCGACCGTTGGCGTTGCGATATTCGACGATGTTCTCGGCCAATTTGGGGCCGATCCCAGCGACGTGCGACAGCAGCGGAACGCTAGCCATATTCAGATCGACGCCAACGTTATTGACGCACGATTCGACGACGCGATCCAAACACTTTCGCAGCTGCGATTGATTGACGTCGTGTTGGTATTGGCCGACGCCGATCGATTTGGGATCGGTCTTAACCAATTCGGCCAGCGGATCTTGTAACCGCCGAGCGATGCAGATCGCGCCGCGGACGGTGATGTCGAGGTCGGGAAACTCTTTGCCCGCCAATTCGCTGGCCGAATAGATCGACGCTCCAGATTCGCTGACCATGACCTTCGTCACCGCCAAATTATGTTTTTTGATCAGGTCGCCGACAAAGGCGTCGGTCTCGCGCGACGCCGTTCCGTTGCCGATCGCGATCAATTCGACGTCAAGTTTCTGGATCAGTTTCAGCAGCGTTGCCCCGGCGCCGGCCAGGTCGCTCTTGGGAGGCGTGGGGTAGATCGTCGTGTTCGTCAGGAATTTGCCCGTCCCGTCGACGACAGCGACTTTGCATCCGGTGCGGAATCCGGGATCGATCCCGATCGTCACGCGGGGACCCGCCGGAGGCGACATCAACAGTTCGTGAAGGTTCTTGCCAAAGACGGCGATCGCTTCTTCATCGGCTTGTTGTTTCAGCGTTTGCAGAACGCTCGATTCGGTAGCCGGCATCAGCAGGCGTTGGTAGCAGTCGTCGACCGTCGCCAGTAGTTCTTTTTGAAACGGTGATTGGCGGCCGGGGACCAGTTTGGGTTTCAGGTCGCGAAGCAGATGGTCGTCGTCAAGTTCGACTCCGATCCGCAGAACGCCTTCGGAATCGCCTCGCATCATCGCCAACAGACGGTGCGAAGGGATCTTCTTGGCCGGTTCGCGATGGTCGGTGTACTGTTCGAACTTGTCGGCCTGGTCCTTCTTGCCGCGGCGGACCTGCGACGTAATCCGGCCGGTGGCAAACGCCTGCTTGGTCATCCAGGTGCGGGTCTCGGCGTTTTCGGACCACTGTTCGGCGACGATATCCAACGCCCCTTGCAGTGCGGCTTCGCGATCGGGGACCTCGAGTTCCGCGTTGACAAACTCCGCCAAGATTTCATCTTTGGACTTCTTCGACGCCGACGGATCGAGCAGCAGATCGGCCAGCGGTTGCAGCCCCTTCTGTCTGGCGACGGTCGCTCGCGTGCGACGTTTTGGCTTGTAGGGAAGGTACAAAATTTCGAGCGTTTGCAAGTCGTTGCACGCTTCGATTTGCCGACGCAGCGCCGCGGTCAGCTTTCCCTGTTCGTCGATCGTCTTCAGAACTGTCGCTTTTCGCGAGGCCAACGCCATCGCTTTTTCCAAAGCGTCTTCGATCGCTCGCAGCGCGACTTCGTCCAGCCCGCCGGTCGCCTCTTTGCGATACCGAGCGATAAACGGGATCGTATTGCCTTCGTCCAACAGGTCGACAGCCGCTTCGATCTGCCGGGGGGGAACGTTCAACTCCGCAGCGATTGCCTGAATCGTTTGCTTGCGATCAAATGCCACTTCGTTTTTTGCTGCCATTCGGATTATCGTTCGATGAAGGATGCGGAGGCAAATTATGGAGGACTGGCCGGAAAGGAACACCGTATCGGCTACTATACGCCTGATGCGTACGATAGTCGCCTCTTTCCCAACCCCACGAGACGGAACCCGACGGTCCGGGTTGCGTGGAAATGGTCAAAATGCGTTGGGTGGGGTGAGTGCCCGTCAAGTCAAAGTCTGATATATTCTCATCTCATTAATTGCGTCAAGCACAGTCTGCTGTTTGGTGTGCATTCGAGCTGAGCCTTTTGGTTTTGGAGACACAATGCGTAATACAATTGCGCTGATTTTAGGTGGTGGCCGCGGAACACGTCTATTTCCGCTTACCAAGATTCGTGCGAAACCCGCCGTTCCCTTGGCTGCGAAGTACCGCCTGATCGATATTCCGATCAGCAACTGCATCAGCAGTGGCGTGAACAAGATCTATTGCCTGACACAGTTCTTGTCGGTAAGTCTGCACCGTCATATTCGGCAGACTTATTCGTTCGATAACTTCAACGGCGGTTTCGTCGAGTTGTTGGCGGCACAGCAGACCGAGGGCTCTGGAGAGGACTGGTATGAGGGCACCGCCGACGCGGTCCGCAAGAACCTCAGCTACATCCAACAGGACTTCGTCGAGCATGTGTTGATCCTGTCGGGCGATCAATTGTATCGCATGGATTACGGCGACATGATGAAGACGCACATCGAATCGGGAGCCGACGTGACGATCGCGGGCATTCCCGTTTCCCGCGACGACGCGCACGCTTTGGGAGTGATGCGTGTCGACGATTCGGGGCGCGTTGTCGGGTTCCTTGAGAAACCGCAGACGCCCGAAGAGATCGACATGGTCAAGATGGATCCGGCGTGGCTCGACAAACAAGGTATTCCCAGCCATGGCCGCGATTGCGTTGCCAGCATGGGCTTGTACATCTTCAATCGCGACACGCTTGTCGATTTCCTGCAAAAGACGCAGTACCAGGATTTTGGTCGCGAAGTCTTCCCTGCCGCGATTCGATCGCGGAAGGTTCAATTGCACCTGTTCGATGGGTACTGGGAAGATATCGGAACGATCAAGGCGTTTTACGAATGCAATCTGAGTTTGGCTCAGCGTACCCCGCCTTATAACTTCAACGATTCGGAGTCGCCGGTTTACAGCCGCCCTCGTTTCTTGCCGCCAACCTTCATGGAAGGCGCTCAAGTGACGGGCAGTCTGATCGCCGACGGTTGCCGCATCGAAAAAGGTGCTGTGATCGAAAACAGTGTCGTTGGTTTGCGTTGTATTATCGGTGAAGGCGTTGTCATTAAAGACAGCATCATCATGGGTGCCGACGATTACGAGAGCTCCACCCGCCAACAAACCGCTGCGTCTCAGGGCAAACCGCCCGTCGGAATCGGTGCTGGCAGCGTGGTTCAGGGTGCGATCCTGGACAAAAATTGCCGCGTCGGCAAAAACGTGCGGATCGTCAACGATGCGAACGTTCAAGAGAGCGACACGCACGAAGAGTGCCCGGTCCGCGACGGGATTCCGATCGTCTGCAAAAACGCATCGCTCCCCGACGGTTGGAAGCTATCGTAAAGAGTCTGCGACGATGTCTTTGATTGAGCAACTGTTAGCCAATGCAGTCGAACATCCCGCTGCCTTGGCTTGGATCGACGCGTTTGATCACGCGTCGGCCCGCTCCTTCAGCTGGTCGGACATCGGCATTCAAACACTCCAGGCCGCCGAGCGTATGGCGGCCTGGGGAATCTCCCCCGGCCAGCATGTCGCGATCCTGTGCGACAACAGCCGTCAGTTGGTTGTCCTGCTGGGAGCACTGCGGTTAGTCGGTCTCTATTCCGACGACGATCATCCGCCACGCAGCGCCGTCGATATCGTGATCGATGTGCGGTTGCCCGATTCTCACGTCGCGCGGTTGATCGAACATTGCGACGCTCGGTTTGTCTTGATCGGCTCGACGCATGGCGACAGGTCGATCCCCATGCCCGCCGATTGCCGCGCGATCGCCGTCGATACGATCTGTTCCCCGAATCAGGCCACTGTGGAAGACGCCGCGACGCTTCAGCGCGCCGCCGACTGGGCGGCCAATCTCGACCCGACACAGACCGAAGCGATCATGTACACGTCGGGAACAACCGCCGATGCCAAAGGCGTTGTTCTGTCGCACGGCAACCTCGCCAGCAACGCCGCTGGAAAACTAGCCGCCGTGCCGCAGCAACCCGACGACCGGCGGCTGACGCTGTTGCCAATCTCCCACGCCTATGCCCGCACCTGCGACGTGGGGACTTGGATTCTCAGCCGATCGGTGCTCGCTGCCGACAACGGGTACCAGGGACTTTTGCGTTTGGCGCCGGTGGTTCGGCCGACCGCGATGAACTTGGTTCCGCATCTTGCCGAAAAGATTGCTCACGTCGCGCGAGCTGCTGAAACGCCACAGCAAGGACTCGCCAGCCTGGGGCTGGATCGGTTGCGGCTGTTGGGATGTGGCGGCGCCGCGATGCCCCCGGGAACCTTTAAGGACTACAGCGACTGGGGAATCACTGTCATTCAAGGTTACGGCCTGACCGAATCCTCTCCCGTGATCTGCTCGGCGACTCCCCAGGATGCCGCCCCCGGCGTCGTCGGTCGCCCGGTCGCTGGCGTGCAACTGAAACTGGACGCTCGCGGCCAGATCCTCTGCCGCGGCACGGGGCTCGCAAAAACTTATTACAAGCAAGACGCTGCGATGGCCGCGCGGATGGATGATGGTTGGCTGCAGACCGGCGACTTGGGACGCCTGGACGCGGAGGGACGCTTGCAAGTCCTCGGCCGGATCGACGACCTGATCGTGCTCAGCACGGGACGGAAGGTGATGCCGGCGGAGATCGAATCGCGGATCTGCCAATTGCCAGGGATCACGCATGCGATCGTATCGGGAAATGGCCAGCCGGTTTTGACGGCTTGGATCGCGACCGAATCCGCTTCGTTGACCGAAGCCGCCGCGGTCCGGTGGCGAGAAAAAATTGCCGACCGATTGAGCGATCTGCCGACGCATGCGATCCCGCGCGTCGTCCGAGCGATCGACGTTCCGTTGGCGGTCGAGAGTGGAACATTGACGGCCAAGGGGACCGTTCGCCGCAGCGTCGTGATGTCGCATTTTGAACCCGTGTAGAGTCAAATCCGATGGAGCCTGTCATTTCAACTGCCGCAACCGATTCGTCTACGGCCGAACTCGCAACGCCCCGCCTGCCCATAGGACGACGGTTGTGGGAGGTGTCGCTGTTGATGTTGTTGTTTTTTGTGCACGCGGGCGACCCGCCGCCGGGAATCAACGAAGCGCATTATTTGACGAAAGCGAAGAACTACTGGGATCCCGCTTGGTGCGCCGGCGACATGTTTGTCACGTCGGGCAAAGCCCATCTGATGTTCTACCTGACCGTTGGATGGTTGACCAAGTTCACGTCGCTGTCAGCCACCGCTTGGATCGGCCGGGTCCTTGGTTGGACGATGATCGCGTGCGCGTTGCAGCGATTGTCGTGGTCGATCGCTCCGGTGCGGTATGCCAGTTTGTTGGTCGGACTAGTCTGGATCGTTGGTATCGCAAAAGCGCATCTGGCGGGCGAGTGGGTAATTGGCGGGATCGAAGCGAAGGTCTTTGCCTACGGTTTTGTGCTGTTTGCGATGGAGGCGATGGTTCGTCAGCGATGGTGGATGGTCTGGCCTTTGTTGGGTGCTGCCAGCGCGTTCCACGTCCTGGTCGGCGGTTGGTCGGTCATCGCGGCGATGGTCGCGTTGTTGGCGACGCGGCCATGGACGCTTGCCGAAGTCCGACGCCAGGTGATTCCGTTGGTGATCGGCGGCGCGATCGCGATGTTAGGCGTGGCGCCTGGGATGGCGACGATGCAAGGCGTCGACCCGGCCGATGCAAAGCAGGCGGCGTCGATCTACACCTATCAACGGATCTCGCATCATCTGTACCCAGCCAGTTTTTCCCCGCGGCGTTACATCGGTCATCTGTTGCTGATCGCCATCACGATTGGACTGGCTTGGCCGCTGCGACGCGATCCGGTGCTGCGACCTTTGTTGTGGTTCGCTGTCGGTGCGGTCTCGATCACGGTGGCGGGAATGTTTGTCGCGATGTTGCCCGCGGTCGCTCCCGACCTGGCGGCCAGTCTGCTTCGCTACTATTGGTTCCGATTGACCGATTCGATTGTTCCGCTGACCGCTGGCTTGTGTCTGGCGGCAGCGTTGGCGAGGCCCCAGGTCTCTCGAGCAGTTGCGTTGCGAACCGGGATTGTGGCGGTCTTCTGTATGCTGGTCTTCAGCAGAATGTTTTTGGAGCGTCAGCGGGCGGTAATGCCCGATGCGTGCCGACAGTCGTTGACCAGCTTTGGTGACCACCGGTCGCCAGAGTATCAGATGCGGATCTATTCCGATTGGCGCAAGGTTTGCGATTGGGTGCGGGACAACACGCCGCCGGATGCTGTGTTTCTGAGCCCTCGCCATCAACAGACCTTCAAATGGTTTGCCGAGCGGGCCGAAGTGGTGAATTGGAAGGACGTCCCGCAAGACGCGCCGAGCTTGATCGAGTGGAAGCGGCGGATGGCGGAGATCTTTCCGCGGCGATTGGGCGGTGCACGGGTGACGATCCGCTACGACCAGCTGAGAGAATTTCGCGAGCGCTATAAAACCGAATACATGATCGTCGACCGTCGGTTGAGTCCGGGAAACCTTCCGCTGGTGATGATCTACCCGACCGGCAGCGAAGAGAACGCGACCTATCGCGTCTACCGATTGCCCGAGGTGGTGGAAGCCCGCTGACCATCCAGGCCAGCAATGGGGCAGATCCAAACCGCCAGCCGATGAATTTGCTACTTTGCGGATGATTAAGATCTGTTACACTGCCCATCGATACCCACCTTATCCCGCCTTTCCCCCTGCCTTGGGAGACACCTGTTTTGCACCGTTCGATCATCACCTCCGCGTTTCTTTTGATTCTGGCCCTGACCGGGTGTAGCACGAAACCCGCGGCAGATTCCGCTGGCGGCGAGCCCGATGCGGCAGCGACCGCCGCGGCGGAGCCGAAGCCTGCGCCGACACCGAAGGACGATCCCGAAGCGGTTGCGGCGATTATGAACGTGACCGAAAAGGTACGCCGCGATGGCGATGGTTTGATCATCGAAGTCGATTATCGTGGCACGTCGGTCGCCGACGCCGATCTGGCTCCGCTGACCAAGCTGCCGCGGCTGCGTTCGGTGCTGCTGCTTGGAACGCCGATCACCGGTGAAGCCTTGACGACGTTGGCGCAGATCGAATCGTTGGAGAACCTGGATCTCCGCGATACAGCGGTCGACGATTCCAGTTTGGAACACTTGGTCGGACACAGGCGACTCAAAGCTCTGCGACTGTCGGGCAAGAGCGGCGATTGTTCGGTCGGCGACGACGGGATGGCTCACGTCGCTCAGATCCCGAACCTGAAGGTCCTGGCACTCGACTTCTTGTGGGTCAGTGAAGATGGGCTCGACGCGTTGGCTCCGCTACAACAACTGCAGGAGATCTACCTCGCCGAAACGACGATCGGGAACGAAGCGATCGCCAAACTGGCTCAATTCCCTCAGCTGAAGAAGGTTCGTTTGGCCCGCAACCAGATCGATGCCTCGGGATTGGCTGACATGCCAAAACTGACCAACCTGGAAGAACTCGATCTCAGCGAATGTTCGCAGATCTTGGACGACGCGATGCCGCCGCTGGGAGAATTGACCAAGCTGAAGAAGCTGAACCTGTGGCGTGTGAACCTGACCGATGCGGGGATCGAACCGCTCAATACGCTCGTGAATATGGAATGGTTGAACCTCGACAACACGCGTCTTACCGACGCGGGGATGCCGTACTTGAGCGGAATGTCGAAGCTTTTATTTCTGCATCTCGGTTCGACCTTGATCACCGATGCGGGGCTGGATCCGTTGAAGAATCTCAAGTCGCTCGAAGACTTGAAGGTTACCCGGACCGCAGTCACTCAAGAGGGCGTCGACGCGCTCAAGCCATCGCTGCCCAATACCGATATCCAGCTGCGATATCTGGGCGACCAATAATCCGAACGTGCTGAGTTTCTTAAGCCGTGAGATGCTATCTCGCGGTTGCTTCGACGCGCAGAGAATTGCTCAGGCGTGGTCTATCGTATTGCCTTGTTGGTTCTGTGAGAGGCCTTATGCTGGGAACTTAAGGACTCTCACGGAGGCACGGAGGCACGAAGGCGCGGAGCAAAAACGGAATGAGATCGGCCGCGAGAAGATAAAACGGTGTCCGGACCAATGCTGTTCGCTTCGTACTAGTATTGCCACCGCACTGAAACGATCCAACGTCATCGCTAAATTTCGTTTAACCGCATGCCCAGAGGGCTGTGCGTCGCAGGCCCTGGTGTCGGCCGGCGTTCGCAGGCGGAAGCCTGATAAGCTTGTATCAACACAATGCGCTGAAAGTGTTTGGCCTGAGTGGTTAGCAGCGACCAAGCGATCAATCCGATTGCAAACCTCCGCCAGTCTTTGAACAACATCCGGCTCATGCTGAAGGATATCGTGATGCATCAAGTTTTCTCTTGGTTTCTGGTCGCCACTGTTCTAATGACGTCCGTCCAAGCAGACGACGTCGTGCCGCCAACGCCTGAAGAACTTCTTGCGCTCACGGCGGAAGCCTCAACCCAATTGCAGCACGCTCACGCGATGGGGGCGATGGAGATCGCGCCGGTGCATCTGCCGACGGATTCCGCAGGTGACTGCAATCACCTGGGCTGGCCCATTGCGACGATGACCGGCGAGACCATCGTGGTCATGCATCGCCGAATTCCAGGTCACAAGGCCAAGGGGGCGGGCAGCCCGAGTCCGGAGATGTCTTATGGCATTGTGCTGCGAAGCGATGATGGTGGAAAGACATGGTCGCCGCCATATGACTTACGCGATTGCATGGCTCCGGAAGATCGTTTGCGGGGAGGCGTTGTGCCGTTGTCGCACCGAGCCAAATTTGACAAGACCAACAAGTCAACGCTTGGGTACAAGGTTCATCTGCATGCGATTGGCACAACCCGCGACGGAGCGGTTGTGGCCATCAATAACCATGGTGTGTTCCGATCCGACGATCAGGGACGCACGTGGAAACATTTTCCGAAAGCGTTACGCGACGACAATTTTCCACACGAGATCGTGAACCTCGGGCCTCGAATTCTGGATCATCCCCAGCGCGGGCTGATGGCATTCGGCAACTGGTTCGGAGAAGCCAATACATACCACAAGCTCAGCAACAAATTGGTGACGCTGGCGTCCGCAGATGGAGGAGCCAACTGGTCGGTTGAAGAACAGGAGGTTGGGTTTCCCCAGTACGAACCGTCGGTCCTGATGCACGAAGACCGCTTCCTGTCGGTTACCCGCGACCAGACACAGGTCCGAGCCCACAAGCAAATGGACTGGTCAACGAACAGCCCACCCACGATCGTGAACACCAATCTGAAAGACCCACGACTGGTCGACACGGTCGACTTCAGCTTCAATCCGGTCACGAAGCGATTCGAAATGGTGCGATCCGAACGGCATCGGATGGAACTATGGCTCTGGAGCATGGCTCCAGACGCTTGGGGGACCGGGAATTGGCGACGCGAATGTCGCCTGCTGGCCAGAGAGGGAGCGTTTTATTCAACGGCTGACGGCTTTCATCCGGCCGGAGCTGTGGTTGATGTCAAACGCGGCGTGCAGCACGTGTTCATCTATGCCGGCCATCCCAACGGTCCGGCTGGCGTTTTTCAAATCACTCGCACCTTGGATACTCCGAGGCTGAAAACCGTGCTCAACACGACGCCTACGGTTCGCACGCCCGCGACGTTAACCGAAGGCGGGATTGTGATGACCTTCGACGACCGCAACTTCAACGACTGGGTGAAGGCTCTGCCGTTGTTCGATGAATTTGGCGTCAAAGCGACATTCTTCATCAGTGGAGAGATTGACGGCCCCGCGCGGCGAGCCATCCAGCAACTCACCGATCGTGGACATGCCATTGGATCTCACAGTGTCAATCACTTGAGAGCGGTTGAGTACTTTGAGACGAAATCGTCGGAAGCGTTTATGCAACGCGAAATCGATCCGCAGATGAAAGCGTTCAAGGCAGCCGGCGTTGCGCCGGTGTCGTTTGCGTACCCCATGAGTCGCAACAACGCCGCGACCGACGCGGCGCTGCTGAAAGTGTTTCGGCACCTGCGGACGGGCAAAGGAATTGCTGCGGACAAACGACTCCGCGAAGACGACGCCTTTTTTGTTCCAGCTGCGGAGATCGGGGAACACGGGACCCTGTACGGCAAGGGAATCGACTATGCTCCATTGCGTCCCGACCGCACTTACGAACAGCTTGACGGAGCGCTTCAGCGGGCTGCGGAGAACCGAGAAATCATCGTGTTATACGCACACCGGATCAGCGAATCGGGCAGAGGCCATTTTGTAACTCCCGAAGCACTCACTCACGTCTTCCGCAAAGCGAATGAACTGGGACTACGGTTCTACACGTTTGACGAACTTCCGTAGCATCGGATTTGACTTTCGGAGTTTGCCGCGCGTCCTACCAGCCAAAGACTGAAACAGTGGGCAGCCGGGACGCTATTTCTGCGTTATGGCCCAGCACCGTGGCATCCGCGAGAATCAGACTGTGGTCAACGTGAGTGATGGGGCTGGCGATCACAACAACGAAAGTCACACCGCATCGAACAGCGCGAGGCAACGTTTGCCGATCGGGTCTCGCACGCTTTTTCACGATCGGTGATTTGTTCGAAGCGGCGCACTCTATAGACTAAGATGCGGTCGATCGGCTAAACTGGGGAGCGAAAAGGTGTTCGGATCAGCAAAACTGTCCGACACCTTTTTACGTTTCCAGCCTGTGCGTTTCGCCGCTGGGACAAACGGGAAGATCCGCCGTGGCTATTCCGGCGGCAACATAAATCGACACGGCGTTAACACGGACAGACGATGGAATCCATGAAGGACAACACACCCGATCCCACATCACCGGCAAGCAACTCTCTGGCAAACAACGTGTTTCGAGATTTGTCAGCATCGTTAGTTGTTTTTCTCGTCGCCTTGCCGTTGTGTCTTGGCATCGCCCTGGCCTCCGGAGCGCCACTGTTTTCTGGAATTGTCGCCGGTATCGTTGGCGGGATTGTGGTTGGCGCCCTGAGCGGTTCGCATACAAGCGTGAGTGGTCCTGCGGCAGGTCTGACCGCCGTGGTCGCCGCGCAGATTGCAAACCTGGGGGCCTTTGATGCGTTGTTGCTTGCTGTCGTTATCGGTGGAGTGATTCAGATCGGGCTTGGGATCGCCAAAGCGGGAGCGCTATCGGCCTTCTTCCCGTCCAGTGTCATTAAAGGACTGTTGGCCGCGATCGGAGTGATCCTGATTCTCAAGCAGCTTCCCCACTTGCTTGGCCACGACAATGATCCCGAAGGTGAGATGTCGTTTTCGCAGCCAGACCACGAAAATACCTTTTCGGAGATCGCAACGATCTTCCAGGGCGAGGTGCACTTCGGTGCGGCCGTTGTCGGGTTCTCATCGCTTGCGTTGATGGTGCTTTGGGCGCGAATGAAAGTACTCAAAAATTCAGGCATTCCCGCCCCGCTTGTTGTCGTGTTGGTCGGGGTGGCGTTCCAGTTCATGTTGTCGCGGTTTGGCAGCGGATGGTCGATTGACACAAGCCACTTGGTGCAGATTCCGATTGCCAAAAGTCTCTCGGAGTTTGGCAGTTTTCTGACGTTCCCCGACTTCTCTCAGTGGGCGAATCCGGCGGTCTATGTGGCCGGTGTGACCATTGCCATGGTCGCCTCTTTGGAAACGCTGCTCAATCTCGAAGCCGCAGATAAACTGGACCCGCGTCGCCGCAATTCTCCCGGCAGCCGAGAGTTGTGGGCGCAAGGGGTGGGAAATATGGTTGCCGGATTCATCGGTGGTATCCCGGTGACCTCGGTCGTTGTCCGCAGTTCGGTCAACATCAACGCGGGGGCGGCTTCCAAGCTCTCTGCAATCCTGCACGGTGTTTTGTTGCTGGTTTGCGTTGGGCTGTTTCCCGTCTATCTCAACATGGTTCCGTTGGCGGCGCTGGCAGCCATCTTGATCTACACCGGGTCGAAATTGGCGAGCCCCAAGTTGTTCAGCGACATGTGGAAACAGGGCCGATATCAGTTTGCACCGTTCATCATCACCGTCGTCGCCATCATCTTCAGCGATCTGCTGATTGGAATTTTGATTGGGTTGGCTGTCAGTGTCCTATTTATTCTGAACAGCAATTTGCGACGTCCGATTCGTCGCGTCGTCGAGCCGCACATCGACGGCGACGTCGTGCATGTCGAACTGGCGAATCAAGTGAGCTTTCTGAATCGTGCGGCACTGGACACGATGTTCAATCAAGCGAAGCCAGGGTCGAAGATGCTTCTGGACGCGTCGGAGTCCGACTACATTGATCCCGATGTCTTGAGTTTGATCCGGGAATTCAAAGAGGAAACCGGTCCGACCCGCGGCGTGAGTGTCCGCTTGCGAGGTTTCCGAGACAAGTACGCTCTGCCCGATGAAACTCAGTTCGCCGACTTCTCACCCGGAGCCGTCCAAGATCGCCTGACTCCAACGCAAGTGCTTGAAATCCTTGCCGAAGGTAACAAGCGGTTTCATACGGATCGTCGAATTTCACGTGGCTACGGTCGGCCAATCGACACAACCGCCGGTGGGCAAAGCCCGCTTGCGGCAGTTCTCAATTGTATCGATTCACGCGTTCCAGCCGAGCTGGTCTTCGATCTCGGCGTCTGCGACATCTTCAGCGTCCGTGTGGCCGGAAATGTCATCGGCACCAATTCGCTGGGTAGTCTCGAATACGCCGCTACCGTTGCGGGGGCCAAGTTGATTCTCGTCATGGGGCACACGCGATGCGGCGCCGTCGCGTCGTCGGTGAACCTCTTGGAAGCACAAAAAGATGCCGACCAGGATAACGGCCGTCCGCACCTGCATGCGATCGTCTCTGAAATCCAAGAGTCGGTGGAAGGGGATGAATGTCGAGGCGTCGCGACGATGCAACCCGCAGCCAAGGATGATTTTGTCGATCGGATTGCCAAGAAGAATGTCGAGCGGACGGTTCGCGAAATCGTGACTCGCAGCCACGCGATCCGCAGCGCCGTCGATGCTGGCGACCTAATAGTCGTCGGCGCGATGTACGATGTGAAAACGGGCGTCGTTTCGTTTTTGACCGCCGACACGGTCTCGACCAGCCCCACGTAGAAACCCTAAACCGTCAGACAGCACTGAGCGTTGGTCCCGAAAAAACGCCGCGATTAGCTCGTAGGATGGCGGTCGGTACGGCAATAAAAGAGAGTGGTCAAGATGAGGCCCAAGTCGTTTGAACTCATGCGGACTCCAAGAAACCCGCACCAAAATCGTCTTGCCACAACTGGTTACGCCTAACTACGTGCCATTCAGCCCTGCCCCTTCAAGCCTCCGTGAGGGGCCTGATGGTGGACTCTCACGGAGGCACGAAGGCACGGAGCTTGGCGATATTTGAACAGCCGCGAAGGTAAAACGGTGTCAGGACCAATGCTGTGTGCTTTTACTAGCACGAAGCGCGAGCGAGTGAAATCATGAGCGTCGATTCGAATCACTCGCTTGCGCTTCGTGCTAGTATTTCCGCCGCACTGGAACGATTGAGTGTCATCCCACAATTCGTTTAACCGCGTGCCCAGCGGGCCGCGCGGTAGAGCCCTGGACGAGCGGCGCGTTGCCAATCGAATGAATGTTTGGGATGGAGACCTCTTCGGCCCCTCTGTGTCTTCGTGCCTCCGTGAGAGGCCTCGTACTGGGACCCGAAAGGCTCTCACGGAGGCACGAAGGCACGGAGCATTGACGATATGTGAACAGCCGCGAAGGTAAAACGGTGTCGGGACCAATGCTGTGTGCTTCTACTAGCACGACGCGCAAGCGAGTGAAATCATGAGCGTCGATTCGAATCACTCGCTTGCGCTTCGTGCTAGTATGGGCAGCGCGTAGAACGATCGTGTGTCATCCCACAATTTCGTTTAACCGCGTGCCCAGCGGGCCGCGCTGGAGCCCTGGACGAGCGGCGCGTTACCAATCGAATGAGTTTTTGGGAGAGGTGCCTCATTCTGTCCCTCTGTGTCTTCGTGCCTCCGTGAGAGGCCTCGTACTGGGACCCGAAGGACTCTCACGGAGGCACGAAGTCACGGAGATTAGACGGGCTGGGAACAGCCCCGAAGCTAAAACGGTCTCAGGAACAATGCTGTGTGCTTTTACTAGCACGACGCGCAAGCGAGTGAAATCATGAACGTCGATTCGAATCACTCGCTTGCGCTTCGTGCTAGTATGGGCAGCGCGTAGAACGATCCAGCGTTATCCGCAATTTCGTTTAACCGCGTGCCCAGCGGGCCGCGCTGGAGCCCTGGACGAGCGGCGCGTTGCCAATCGAATGAATGTTTGGGATGGAGACCTCTTCGGCCCCTCTGTGCCTTCGTGCCTCCGTGAGAGACCTCGTGCTGGGAACCGGAAAACTCTCACGGAGGCACGGAGCATTGACGATATGGGAACAGCCGCGAAGGTAAAACGGTGTCGGGACCAATGCTGTGTGCTTTTACTAGCACGAAGCGCAAGCGAGTGAAATTGCGGGCACCGTCGATTCGAATCACTCGCTTGCGCTTCGTGCTAGTATGGGCAGTGCGTAGAACGATCGTGTGTCATCCCACAATTCGTTTAACCGCGTGCCCAGCGGGCCGCGCGGTGGAGGTTGGTTTCAGGGCTCTTTTGTGTTGCGGAATGCTAGGGGGGGCTTAGCGGTTGGTTGGACGCGCGGGGCGTTGCCCATGCGGTTAAACTACTGTGTGGGGCGACGGCGGCGCGGTTGGGTGCCAGCTTTTACTTGGCGATCGTGACGACGCGGACGTCGCAGACGTTGGTGTTGGTTGGGCCGGTGAGGATTAGGCCGCCGCAGGCTTTGAAGAAGGTGTAGGCGTCGTTGCGGCGGAGGTGGTCTTGCCAGTCGAGTTGTTGGGCTTCGGCGCGGTTCCAGACCTCGGCGTTAAAAAAGGCGCCGGCGGCATCGGTTGGACCGTCTTCGCCATCGGTCCCGCCGGAGAGGATCGTTAGGCGAGCACGCTCCGCTGGGGTAAGTTCCCCGTGCTGGATCAACCAGCCGAGTGCAGCTAATACAAGTTGTTGGTTTCGTCCGCCGCGACCGCGCTCGGCTTGGGGAGCCAATTGGACGACCGGTTCGCCGCCTGAGATCAGACAATCGGGGCCGGGCTGCCGCAACATCGAAAGGGCCATCTTGGCTAAATGCTCTCCGACTTGTTCGGCTTGCCCTTCGCTTTGCCTGGCCGATTGCATCGCGTGCGAATATCCCAGCTGTTCGGCGCGGATGCCCGCTCCGTCTACGGCGGCTGCATTGTTGCCGATGACCTGCAGATGGTTCATGCAACCCGACGAAGCCTCTTGGACGAGGCGTGGTTGCGAAAGCACGCGGTAGATCGATGCGGGCAATTGCTGCTGCGGATCAAATTGCTGCAGCACGGCCAAGGCGTCGGCCACGGCCGAAGAATTGGCAACGGTTGGTCCCGAGGCGATCGTATCCAGCGGATCGCCTAAGACGTCGCTGATCACCAGGGTGACCAGATTCGCCGCCTTGCATGCGCGCAGTAAACGGCCTCCTTTGACGTCGCTCAATTGTTTGCGGACGGTGTTCATTTGTTCGATGTTGGCTCCGGCACCGCTGAGCCACCGCGTGACGGAAATCTTTTCGTCGAGCGTGATCCCGGCGCGCGGAGCGGTCAACAGCGCCGATCCACCGCCGGAGATCAGGGCGATACATAAATCGTTCGGCTTCAGATCGCCAACGATCTGCAAGATCTTGGCGGTCCCGTCGGCTGCCGCCTGCGTCGGTTCGTTGATTCCTGCCGGGCGGGCGACATGGGCGTGGATCGATTTCAGCGGTCGCTGGGTGCCGTCGGGGATGTTGATCCAGCCATGCAGTTGCTTGCTTTGGCAGAGCTGATCGCCCAGCGCGGCCTCCAATCCGGCAGCCATCGCCGCGGCCGCTTTGCCAGCTCCCACCACCGCGATCCGTCCGATGGCGTTCAGGTCGAAAGGTTCGTCGTCGAAGACTAGCTGTTGCGCGTCGACGGAAACTGTTTCGGCAACCAATCGATCGGCGAGCACCGCGTCGACACCCGCTTGCCAAATTTGGTACGCCTGGCCGGCGGAAGTTTTCCATGAATCCGAAACTGTCGTCATCAAAGTCCTCTGCAATCTCGTCTGCTGTTTCGTCCCGGCTGCTGATCGCAAGCTATCGATTGGCAATGGTATCGGATCGAGAGCCGCGTGTGCCGCGTTGCGGTTGTCTCACCCCGTAGATAGGTCAGATTATTTTGCCGACGCCAGCGTCGGCGATTGCATCGCACGGGGCGGCTCATTCTAAAACGCGGGATGGCGGAATCGTGCGATCGGGGAACTGATTCGTTCAGCCGTCGCTTAGGGGAGGTAGGGCCAGTAGGTGAGTTTGTCTTTGTGGTGAGCGACGAAGCGGACGTCGCCATCTTGGGAGACGACAACCGCGATCGCCTCGCGGAGTCCGCTGACCAATCGGTACGCCGATCGGTGCCGCGTGCCCGACGAATCGGCTGGTTCGGGGACGGCGTTGATCGCTTCCAGGTCGAACGCGCGGTGGATCGTGGTGACGTGAGAGTCGCCGAGGATCTCGGCTCCAAAGCCGACAAGGCGGAAGCTGCGGTCGACGACCAACGATCCGTCGGCACTCATCAGATCGGCGAGGAAGTGGCCAAATTCGAGCAGCGCGGCGTCGAGTTGCGCCAGTTCGGCATGTCGCATCTGCAGATAATCATCCCACGTCACCTGTTCCAGCCCTCGCGCTTCTCCCGCTTGCCGCCCCTGTTGCATCAAGTTCAGGATCAAACGCCGGAACCGCAGCGTCGAATCGTCCCCTTCGAAGCGAACGCGAAAGCGGAACCAGCGATCGACCAACGGGTTATTGTCCAAGCCGTTGGGCAGAAAGACGAGCATCCCGCCGTGGCCGCGGGTGCGAACCAGATGCAGCACCCGCCGGACAACACTCTGCGCTATGTCTTTGACAAACGTATCGCACATCCGCGTCTTGGTGCTATCGGTTTCGAGTGCGGAGAGTTCTTCGATCAACGAAGTTCTCACCTGACGAAATTGATGCGACAACCAACTGGATCGAAACGGATCGAACCCATCGGTCAGCAGTTTGCCGCCGGAGGATTCGAGGATTCGAGAGTAACCTGCGGCGACGATCAGATGACCGGGTCCAACACAATGAATCACCGGACGCGTGGGCAGCCAAAGTTCGCGCACACGCTCCCCTTCGACACGGTTGATCCAGTCGGTTCCTGTGATCACCATTCCCCAGATCGAAAGCTGGCCGTCGGCGTTCTGGTCGACAGCTAACAGGGCGCGGTAGTAACCGGCGGCGGCGGCAAGTTTGCGCAATTGGTGCGGCGTGAAGTCGCGGCGCTCGGTAAACCGCAGCACATGCAGCTGGCTAGCACCACTGGAAAGTTCCGCCGCAAATTCGTCTGGCGGCGCGACGATGATTCGGCACCGCACACCACTCCCCTCTTCTCGCAACAGACTCGCTTGGTACATCGTGTCGACCAATTGAGCGACAGCGTCGGGGGCGGGGAGCGCGTCGGTTGGCAGTTCCATTGCCGTCCATCGCTGTTGCAGTGCCGCGGCGATCTCTGCGGGATAAGACGCAAGCGAAGTCATCAATTCCTCAGATGCTGTTTGAATAGGCGACGTGTCGATCGCCGGCGCGGGGCGCGGCGGACCAAAACGTCGAGTGGCAATCCGTTCCTTCAATCGTATCAAACGTCGATCGCCCTTCAGCAGGGGGCTTGCGTTCAGGGCTATTCAGTTGTTGTGTTTCGGCGAATTAGCCGGCACGCGTTAGCGTCTGGTTCGCCTGGACAACGCCGCGCTAACGCGTGCCGGCTGATACCTCGAGTTGAAAACACTGATTCGCCCTTGGCTTGCGTTGTCGCGGACGTTTGTCCCGACTGAACACCAAACCGCTGGCAAAGTTCCGGCGGCGGAATGCTTGCATCGGCAATTCTCGCACCCGAAGATTGGTGGCGGGGATCGCGTGTAGGGCCAATCTATGTTTGTGTTTAGGCGAATTCGCCGGCACGCGTTAGCGCGGGGTTGTCCACATGAACCGGACGCTATCGCGTGGCGGCTGATACCTCAAGTTGAAACACTGAATGGCGGCTGCGATTGCGTTGCCTAGGCTGTTGCCCTGCTCAAACAGCGGTCAAAATAGAGAGCGTGCAACGAAGATCAAAAACGTTTGGGTGATTCGCAGCACGCGACTTGGGTGAGACAATACACGACACGGAATAAGGGTTTGCCTGCGATGCGATGGCTCGGTTGGATGTGTGTGGCGATGATGGTCGTTTCGATAGCCAGTGGTGATGAGGTGGGGGATCGGAGTGCAAATCCTTCGGGGGATGCGCCGGAACATGCTAGCGGACCGCGCCAGTTGCCCCCTGGGGAATTGGGACGCGTGATCGAGCTGGGCCGCGAGATCGTTTTTAATACGAGCGAACATCCGCTGTCGAAGCCCTACGTCGGCAACGCCTTGAACTGCACATCGTGTCATTTAGATGGGGGGCAGCATCCAACAGCCGCTAGCTTTTTGGGGATCGCCACCGCCTATCCCGCTTGGTCGCCGCGCGAGCAGCGGGTGGTGACGTTGCAGGATCGGTCTCTAAATTGTTTTATGCGGAGCCAGAATGGAACGCGGCCGCCGTTGGGGAGCGAGGTTTCGGTGGCGATCACCGCTTACATCACGTGGTTGTCGACCGATCAACCGATCCGCCAGAACCCAAACAAGCCGTTGGGGCCGCGTCACGTTCCCGCATTGGACGCCCACGAACAACAGCCAAGCGTATCGCGAGGCGCCGTTTTGTATGCCGATCATTGTGCGTCGTGCCATGCCGACAATGGGCTCGGTTCGGACGACGGGCCTCCGGTCTGGGGCGATGATTCGTACAATGATGGAGCGGGTCTGAGCCGTGTGCCGAAGTTGGCGGCATGGTTGAAGGTCGCGATGCCGTTGGACGATCCCTACCTGTCGGCGGCGGAGTCATTTGACATCGCAGCGTTTGTGAACAGCCATCGGCGTCCCCACTTTGAATTAAGCAAACATCTTCCCGCCGCTGACGCGCGGGGCGAATACAACGGAGTTAGCGATGAAGGACATCACTGAAAAAGCTGCGGGGAAAATGGTCCGGCAAATCAAGTTGATCGTGTTTTTGACGGTCGTGCTGCCGATCGTGGCGTTGGCGATATTTGTCGAGCTGCGGTTTGCTTCGATCAAAGACGATCTGCACTTCCGCGAGCCGGGAGCGCGCGACGAGGCGCGGATGGATTTGGATTCGCTGCCGTGGTCGCCGATCCAAGGCCAGACCCTCTACGTTCCTGCCTACTCGCATATCTACCAACAAGGTGGCGATCCGCGGTTGCTGACCGTGACGCTCTCCGCACGCAACACCGATCAGACGCATGAGATCGTGATCACATCGGTTCGATATTACGACACCGCGGGAAACGAGTTGCGGTCGCTGGTAGAAAAGCCGCTGCGTCTGGCTCCGCTGGCGTCGACCGAGTTTGTGATCGAGCAGAAAGATAAATCGGGCGGGAGCGGGGCGAGTTTCATCTTGGAATGGAAAGCGGGCAAGCCCGTCACACATCCTGTGGTCGAGAGTGTAATGATCGACACCAACAACGCTCAAGGGATCTCGTTTGTCCGGTCAGCCACGGTTTTGGAAGAGACACGCCCCGACAACGGCAACTCTGAGTCGGAGCAGCCTGAGTCGTAGGAAGAGGAGGTTTTGGCTCTGGCTTTGTGACTCCTTCACAAAGTCTCTTCTCTGAGTTTGCATGTCGACAGCTTGATTAAGCAACTGCGACTAAGAACCTGCGGCGGAGTCACCGTTCCACTTCTCACTGACCTTGCGGGGCGGTGGGGTGCGAGTTGCTGAGACGGAGTTGCAGTTCTGCGGGGATAGGTCTTGCCCCGTGATTGGTTACTCGATCGAGTTCTCTGTATCGAATGTCGACTAGCGACAGGATGCTGCGATAGATCGTCGCGACATGTTCCTTGGCGACTCGATTCACTTCCGCAGCAACGGCGGAAGAATAGCTGGAAGCTTCGATCGGTGTGATCAAAGGCTGGTCTTGCACTTGAGTCAGAAAGAGTGAGGCGAGTCGTGGATCGCTGGAGATCAGGACGTGATCGAGTTCGTGCAGCACCAGTTGGTTGCTCCAAAACGTTTCGATTTGGGGAGCTTCCCGGAACCAAACTGTATGTTTGCAGCGGAGTCCCGATTCGCCTAAGCGGATCCGCGTCACAGCATGCGGATTCGATCTACGGTTTCTCATGCTCGTATGATGTTCAAACTGGTAGCTCAATTCGTAGACGGTCAGCCCGTCCAAAGGGCGGCCGACATCGGGCAGTTTCGCATCGGGGCGAGTATCCCATCCGTAGACGAAGCGAACGTTGCCGCGATCGATCAGATCAGCGATCAGTGCGGGGGGCGGTGGCAATTCGGAAAGCGGAATCGTTCCCGATTGGGCGATCGCCGGGGACGCTGCGGCGGAAACCAGGATGGCAAACGCAGCGCAAATCCAACGATGTTGCTGATGCGACATGAGAGGTCCCGCAGATGAGAGAAGCGTGAATAGTGGAACGACCGGATCATCTGGCAGCTTACCAGACGTCGGTTTGGTCCTGGGAATAGAGCGGCATGTGTCGGTAGTAGACTTCGAGATTGTACAACGCAAAACAGGTGGTGTAGAGACGGCCGCCCAGCCGTCCCCAGGCATCGCGTTGCGGTGGCCAACTGCCACGTTCGGCCCCTTGTTTGTCTTGCATCGCCGGCAGATCGACCCGCAGTTTTGCGTTCCAATCGTCCCACAGTGGGCCGCCATAGTGATGCATCGCCTGGGTTGCATAATACCAGTAATAAACATCGGGTTGGCCCGGATCGATCGGATAATTCGCCTCCAACGTGATCAGGCCGCGCGACATCGCTGGATGATTCCGCTGCCAGCCAAGGTATTGTCGGCAGAGTAGACCGACGGCAGTCATCGTCGGCGACGATCGCTCGCCCTGCATGTAGGCATACCCTTCGTCGTATCCGCCGCCGACCGTATCGAGGAACTTGCCGACGCGAAGCAACACGTCCGGATCGACCTCCAGTCCCGCCGTTTGGCCACTTTTGAGTCCCATCAGAAACCAACCGGTCACCGAAGTGTCCGAATCGGTCCGCGGTTGGTACCGCCAACCGCCGGCGGGCGATTGCGAGTCCTTGGCGAAATCGCAGGCGGCTTGCGCGTAGGGACGCAGCCATGAATCCTTGGTCATCGCGTAGAGTTCGCACAGAGCGATCATCGCTTGGGATTGGGCGTACATCTTCTCATGCGAGTTGGCGCGGTGGGCCATGAACCCGCTGCGGTCCTGTTGCTTGACCAGCCAGTGGACGGCGCGAAGGACTTCCTTTTCGTAAGGGCCGCTGCGATGCGTGCTCCCTGCTCCCATGAATGCAAGCATCGCCATCGCCGTCGCAGCAGTTTCGTTTTCGCTGAAACTGCCCGTCGTATAAGGTCCGCGCATGCTCCAGTTACCGCCAGGTAATTGCTGGCGTTTGAGCCACGCCAATCCGAGAGCGACAGCATCTTCTGTTACTTTGGTTCCGCCGTATTTCTTCAGCAGTTCGGCTTTCAGCGGTCCGCTGCGACCTGCAAACATCGCCGGGTGCGCGGTGCGGATCGGCGTGGTGAGGTCAGCCGATGGAGTCGTTTTGGCGATCAATTGGTCCAACATCGGCGAGCTGGAGGCCATGGCGACGGTCTCGACAGTCGGCTGGTCGACTTGCAATGAGTGGAAATCGAAGTCGGGTTCGTGCTGAATCTCCGCGACCGCTTCGATTGGCAATTCTAGCGGCGCGATCGGCTCGATCACAAATTCAGCCAGCTCCGCTTGCGGTTCCCATTCTCCTTGCCGCAACGTCAGCAGAGCGCGATCACCGCCGCTGGCGGCTAGCGTTATGAAAGCCAACGCCAACAGCAAGCTCAGGTGCAGCACCATGCTAATCAGCCAAGGGGGCGTATTCTCCAACCGCCAGTCGATCGTGCGCCAGTCGAATTTCCGCAGGTCGCGGATCTTATCGAACAGCCGCCGGAAGACCGATGTCGGCACAGCGACGTCGGCCGCCGGCTCGTTCGGTTCGGTCCGCCAGCGATCGCGTGGCGGTGGAACGACGCTTGGCGGAATGCCCGCTGTCGTAAAGGAAGGACGCAGTGGCGCTGACATTAGTTTTCCCTTCGGCTTTCATCGCCTTGCATCGGTCTGGGCATCGACTCTCTAACCTACAAGTGCGATTTTCACTGAGGAATGTCACTTCCAACGCATGCAATTTTAGCCTGCCGAGCGAAAAAACACCGAATCGAAGCAAAACCGTCCCCCGATTCGACAAGTTTTTTTAACCGCAGCGCGTGATTGGGAAACGCACTTCGCCTTCTTCCCCTTCACGCGGTTGCGGATGGATTTCCGTGCGGGTGGATGGATGCGAAACGCAAAATGCCCGCGATTGGAACAACCGCGGGCATTGGCGAGGTGAACGAAATCTCCACCGCAGGGGCGGCGGCAAGAAGAGGCTATTCCGCTGGCGGACGGCGAGGACGTTCGCCTCCTTCGGTTGGCTTCTCCCCATCGGGACGACGGCGGCCTTCACCGCCACCTTGGCGACCGCGACGCTCAGCCATCTTCATCAGTTCCTCTTTGCTCAAAGCATCGTCGCCGTCGACATCGGCGCGACTCAGCATCGCCCGCATCCGTTCTGGCAGCTCTTCGCCACTCAGTTTTCCGTCGCCATCTTTGTCCAGCTTCATGATCCGCTCGACAAACTGTTCGGGATTCCCGCCGCGGCGATTGCCTTCTCCTTCAGGGCGAGGCCGCCTTCCCTCACCATCGGGGCGTCGCGGACGCCCTTCGCCATCGGGACGACCTTGTCCGTCGCGCATTTCAGGACGATCGCCACGACCTTGAGGGCCACCGGGACCGCGATCGCCACGCGGCGCGGGCATCATTTCTTGAAACGACAGCACACCGTCGTTGTCGTGATCGAGCGACTTGAGCGCTTTCGCTGCCTGTTCGATCTCGGTCGCGTCGAGCATGCCATCGCCGTTGCTATCGAGCGCTTCCAGGATGGGGATCGGCGGCAGGCGTGGAGCTCCGTCGCGTGGGCCTCTGTCTCGCGGACCACCATCGCGAGGTCCGCCATCGCGGGGACGCGGACGATCGCCATCGCCTGGCCCATCCTGGGCAACAGCGATGCCAGCGGAAACACCTACAGAGACCAGTAGCGCCGCGGTGGCGGCGAAATGACGGTAACGCATTTTTTTGACTCGGGGCTGAATTTCAAGAAGAGATCTTTCGAGTACCGAGCAGTTTTCAGGCGATCGGCGATCGACCCGTCCTCAGTACTCTGAATATAACCCCAGAGGGAGGCGAACGTTTCGCAAAAATTTTGGCGATTGAATTTCCAGCTTCCGCCCTCGGAAACGCTTCGTCACGAGATCGGGTTCCGACGCGGTGCGGTCTACGTTTCGGGGCCGCCCAGCAGCGGTTCGTCCATCGCGCGGATGTCGCTGTTGGGAAATCCGCCGGGGAATTCTTGTTTGGCCAGCTCGATCGCGGCGATTGCGACCGCCAGATGCTGACTCTTCGTCTTCTTGTAGAATTCGAGCGCTTCGGCGGCCAGTTTCGGTTTGCCGTGCAGCGGTTTATCGGAAACGCACAGCAGCGTCGCCGAGGGTATTCGATAGCGGAAGCCGTTGGCGGCGACGGTGGCTGATTCCATATCGACCGCGATGCTGCGACTGGCTCGCAGATCGGCTAACGTCCCTCGCAGCGTCAGTTCCCAGTTGCGATCGATCGTCGTGTAGACGACGCCAAATCGGTAGGGAAGCTTGCGTTCGTCGAGGACGCGGGCTAGGTTGCGATTCAAGACAAAGTTGGGCGACAGCGGGACGCTGGTCGGCAGCGTCTGGTCCAACAACCGATCGGCTCGCATGTAACCCGAACCGAGCACAAAGTCGCCGATCTCTTGGTGATTTCGGATCCCCGCGCAATGGCCGACCATCAGCATCGCGTCGGGCCGCAGCACGGCGATATGGTCGGTCAGGTTCTTCGCGTTGCTAGGTCCAACGCCGATGTTGATGATTGTAACGCCGTCGTTGTTGACAGTCCGTTGATGCAGCGCCGGCATCTGCACATCGGTACGCTGCGGACGGATGCAATCGGGATAGGCTTCGATAAATGCATTCATATGCATTTGGTAATTGGTCAACAGCACATAGCGTTGAAAGTCTTCGACCTGCGTGCCGGTGTAATGTTCCAGCCGTTGGATCGACAGTTCGGCTCGCTCGGGCCCAAACAGGAAGACCTTCTTCCGCGTGTGGTCAAAGTCGCTCTCGTCGATCAATTGCAGCAGCTTGGGCGCGTTCAAGTCGACTCTTGCCCGTGACGGTGCGACGTGCAGTTGTGCCCCGCGCTGCGCCAGCTTGGTCAGTTCGCGGCGCAGATACCAGCGAAAGGCGGAAGGCCGCGCGATCGAACCGGAGATCGTAGGATTGTGCTTCGACCAACTGCGGACGACGGTGAGCTTCGAATAGACTCCCGACGCATAATGCCGCTCCATCAACGCACAGGCGGCTTCGATCTGATGATCCAGATCGGCCTGCGACTGGCCGGGCAAAATTTGCATGGTCTCGGACACGACGATTCTCCAGGGCCCTTAATCGGCGACGAATCATTGGGTGCTGCCGATCGGCGATTCGATCCGCTGGCGAGGCGGGCGTCGATCAAACGTTGATTCGACAGTGGTCGAGGATCTCTTCACCGGTGGCGGAATAGCCGACGTAAAACGGGCCAAACTCGCCGTACTTGGCACTCGCTTGATCGAACCGCATGCGGTAGACGATCTCTTTGAGATGTTCGGGATTGCGGCCCCACAGCGTGACCATCCATTCCCAGTCGTCCAGGCCGACGCCAACGGTGATCAATTGCGACACGCGGCCGGCGAACGCCATCCCGCTCTGAGCGTGTTCGGCCATCAGTGTCTGCCGCAGCGACGACGATTCCATAAACCAGTTCGCTCCCGGCACGCGGGATTTGTTCATCGGATAGAAACAGGCGGCGGGCCAATCGGGGATATCGGGTGACAGCCGCTGTTGATTCATCATCGGCAGACGACGCTCGTACGCGGCGACCTTGGCGGCCAGTTCGGGCGAATCGGGGGCGTTCCCTTCGCGGATCAATTTCTCGCGATACTGCGGGACCGAGGGGACGTATTCGGAGATCTCGCTCATCGAAACAAACGACCAAGTCGCCTCGACCGCAGCTCCCAACGGGCCCGACACGACCGCTTGGTGAACCGCGTCGATCTTGAGCGGATCGGCGTCCATCATCATCAAGGCAAAGTCGGCTTTGTGACCGCTGATGATATATCGCTGCAGCTTCTCTGGCCGCGTCGCTTCGGCTGGATCGACAGCCGCCAGGAATTGACGCATGCCGTCGCGGAGCCGTCGCGCCGACAGACCGGCCAAAACATCGCGTCGGAAGCGATACATGAAGTGCGAGCAGTGGAGCCCTTCGGATGGCGTGCGACTTGGTTCGGGCAGGCTTTGCGAGGCGGCGTGGGGACGTCCAGCAGGTTGGTTCATGAGCTTCGTCTGGTGGTGGATGGAAAGGCGTGGTGGGCAGATGAGCCGTCGCCGGCTGACCCAGAGTCTACCGCTGAGTATACCGGCGGAGGCGGTTTGCGGCAAAGCGGCTGGTCGCGTGGCGGATCGCGATTCGTCCTGTCGCTCGCCGACGATTTATTCGACCAACATCGCTCCGGTTCGCTTGGCGAGCGTCGGATCGATGCAGGCCAACATGTGTGGCCTGAGTTGAGAATAATGAGCCACGCCCAAACCGTGGACGTAGGTCAGCGCTTCGTTTAGCAGCGTGTCGATGATTGGCGAGATCATCCGCGTTGCGGTCGCCGTGCCAGCCGACGGATGCCCGAGCGCCGACGCGTGGGCATAACTGGCGTGAGGGGCGCCGGCTGCCGGTGCCGGATCGGCGGCGGGCCAGTTGTGCAATACGAGATAATCGATGCTGACCGCCGAAGCCCCCAGGGCCAACAGTTTGACAAGGTCCAGCGGCGACGTGGTCGGTGCGGAAACCCAGAGTGCGATCCCGGCGGCTTCGCTGGCGTCGATCATCCGTCGACAGGCAGCGGTTTGCGCGGCGATCAGGTTGCCGACGCTGGGGGATGTCGGATCGAGATCGAACCGCAGCACGATCCCGTCGGGGCGAGCGGCCAGCAGGTTGGGCAGGTCTTGCTGCAGATGGAATGGGCTGATCGCGACGAAGATCGCCGCCTGCGGCGCGAGTGCCCTCAGTTGTTCAATTTTGCGGCCCAGCTTGTCGGGGCTGGCGACGTCGGCGGGCCAACGCGATCCGGTGATGACTGTTGAATCGGGCAGCGAATCGGCGCGGTGATCCCACCGCCGCAATTGATCCATCGTATAGACGCTGCCATCGCCGACCTCGCTGTTCAAACGCAAATCGACAAACGCGGCTCGCGACAGATCGTCGATCGTGACGCCATAACGTTCGGGACGATAGGGGCACATCACCAGATCGGCCGGCCGATCTTCATCGACATCCAGATCCAACAGGCTGGTCACTACAGCGCTTTCGGTCAGCTCGCGAGCCAACAGAGCACAGGTCGTCGGTGGCAAAAGCGCCCAGGGAAGATCGTAAGCAAACAGCGGACACCGCAGCGGGATCGCCGGGCCGTGAGCGCGACGGACTTCCGATGCCGGCACCTCGCGATCGCTTGTCGACCGCGGACCTGTTGGCGGTGGCGCCAAGTGCAAGTCGCCCAGCAGCGAACGGTTGGTATCCAGATGCATCGATCGATCGTCCTGTTACAGTTTGCTGAGAATCTGCGCCGCTTTGGCTTCGTAGATCGCTTGCCACGCGGGAGCCAACACGCAATCGCTGTCCTCTTGCGCATTCCCCACGTTCCGCAATTGGTCGGCGGTGGGGGCGTAATAAATGTAGCCGTTGGTGTACCCGGCGACAAAGGTGTGCTCGTGCGGCGAAGCTTGTTTGATGTTCTTGCCGATCTGAACGGTCAGTTCGCCGGGGAACGTCGTCAGCACAAAATCGCCGACGCGCAGCCCGACCAGTTCGACATCGATCATCCGCTTGCCGCCGTCGACTAGATCGGCCTGATGTTTCCGCAGCAGACGAATGTTTGTGTTGACTCGGGTGATCTGTTCCATCGTGTGGATGTTGTCGATGTAGCGAGCCATGTTCTTGCGGTTCTCGATGTCCAAATGGCGTAGGTCGCTGCGACCGAGCGATTTGTCGTGCAGATAGCGATGCGAATAATAGGAGGGGAATTCTTCGGACAGTCGATACTTCACGACCAGCGGCAAAAACGTCTTCAGGTTCAGACTGGTACCGGTCAGCGAATTGACCAATTTCTCGCGTTCGGCTTCCATTTCGATGATCCGCTGCGCCAGATCGGCTCGCGGCAACGGCAGCGTTTCATTGACAACGCGCAGCGTGGCGTCGGGGCTCGTTTCGATCTTGCGAGCCGCCTGCAGCGTGCTGAGTCCCAGCAGATTGCCGAGCGTTTGGGCGTGTCGCGGATGATCGACATCTTTGTAGTCGATCGGATTGATGTCGCCGGCGCAGCCTTGGACAAACAACGCGACCGTTCCGTCGCTCATGTTTTGTTCGATCACATCGGACGCATAGCCGGTCATGTCGGCGGTGTTCGCGCCGCCGGGGACGCCTTGGATCGGATGGCAAGCAAAGTTGTAGACGATCGCCAACGTATCCCCTTCGGTCGTGTCGACTCGCAGCACACCGATCTGCGGATCGATCGGGCCGACAGCGGCAACCGCTTCATCGGGCGGCAAGGAGTAGGCGTGGCGGACATCGATCTGCCGGCCATCGGCCAACTGCAGCCGACGGTTCTCCATGATCCGATCCTCGTGGCCGACGCCAACGCCGACTTGGACCGGGACCATCTTGGCAGCAGCTTGCGAAATCGCCTGGACCGTCAATTCGTCGACGTCGGTCCGGACAACGCTGTGGCAATGGCTGGCGTTGATCATCACGTTGGCCGGAGAAATGCCAAGCGTCTTTTCGACCTCGCCGCGGACCTTGCCGAGATATTCGTTGTCGATCCGGCCAATCTCGCCGATCGCCACGGCATCGACTGTCACGATCGCGGCGGTCGTTGTCCCGTCGCTGATCACCAACGCTCGTACATACGACCGATCGTTGACCGGCCCAGCCTGCATGTCGGTGATGTCGACCTTGGCAACTCCCGCGGTCAGTTCCGCCGCTCGAAGCTCGGCGGCGGAGTAAATCGTCAGGGTGAAAGAGAACAGGCAGCAGAGGGCAAGATGTCGAAACATTGGCGGGCCTTGAGCGGAGGTGGGATAGGAAAGGCAAGAGATCCACAGTTTGTCCGATCCAGCGGCCGCTGTCGAGCAAATTTCTCCGGTGGTCAATGGTTCCGCGGGGCGAGGCGTTGCGTGGACAAGAGCCCGCGTCGCACGACGACGCTGCCAAATGCTACGCCTTGGCGGCGGGGACTTTATACATTTTGGTGCCGGTCGTAGGCAGCACGGACGATCAGGTCGATCTTTTACGCCTTGGCGGCAGGGACTTTAAAGATCTTGGTGCAGCCCGGGCATTTGACAGCTTTACCGGCGCTGGCTGCGGAGATCTGCAAGACCTTCTTACAGCCGGGGCAGCGAATTTTGATCTTCTCGGTCGATCCCGCAATCGCCGCCTCGGCAGCTCGCTGGATCTCTTCCAGATCCGCCTCGTAGGGGACGTTGACGGTTTCTTGACAACCGGGACAGCGGACGCGTTTGCCCGCCTGTTTGAGCGTCACTTGCAATTGATTTTTGCAAGATCGGCATTGGATTGCGATCGACATCGGTACAGCCTCTTATTTTTTGTCGTCTAGCCGCAAGAGAAGGTTCCCGTGGTTCGTTGCCGAACCGTTAAAATGGGAAGCTTGTGGCGGAACGGCAGTCTCGAACTCCGGAGGAATGGAGCGGAGTCAACGCCCCATTGGCGGATAACCGGAAAGGTTTAATAACTTGGATGCCTTGAAGTTACCAAGCCGCTGCGAATTGCGATAGTGAATAAGATGCCTACGAAACATCCGAACCATGCCGCCCCCGCCGAAGCGGTTTAAACGTTATTTGAAACACTCAACGAAACGATTTGCTCGATGGACACTCAACTTTTGATCGACACCCTCTCCCGCGTGATCCACGTTGCCACGGCGATCACGTTGGTCGGCGGCAGCGCTTTTATGCTGCTGGTCCTGATCCCAGCCGCGCAGAATCTGTCCGACGAAGAGCACGCCCGTCTGCGAACGGGGCTGATCGCGCGTTGGAAGCGGTTTGTCCACATCGGGGTGACGCTGTTTTTGATCAGCGGCCTGTACAATTACTACCGCGCGATCCCGTCGCACAAAGGGGACGGGCTGTATCATGCCCTGTTGGGGACGAAGATGTTGATCGCGCTGGTGATCTTTTTTATCGCCGCCGCCTTGGTCGGACGCTCTGCGAAACTGGAACCGATCCGCCGCAAGCGAACACTTTGGCTGAAGGTCCTGCTGATCTGTGCGTTGATCGTCGTCACGATTTCCGGCTTCGTCAAAGTTCGCGGCCCGCAACCACCCGCGGCGGCGCAAGCTCCCACAGCGGTAGCCGAATAAAGCGGCTGGACGAGCAAAATTTAAGCCGCTGCGATTCGCGTCGGCAATATCCGATCGAGTCAGCGGGCGTCTCTTATTTTGCCGCTCGTTTGACGTCGACTTCCAGATCGATCAGCAAGCGTTCATCGACGACGTCGACCGAAGCTTCCAACCCGCGGAACCAGTTCATCACAGCGGCGGTTTGCGGCGCGTCGGCTTCGGTCGCCGAGGAGCACCAGTGTCCATCGTCGCGGCAGTGGTATTCGCCGTGCAGCGGACACTGCATCGCCGCCCCAAGCAGTTCCTCGGCGAACGGTAGCGTCGACGTGGCGTCGATTCCCAGTTGCTCGGTGAGTCGCGACAGCAGGTCGCAGCCGGCTTGCGATTTCTTTTGTTCGGATTCCAGCAGCGTCTCGCTGACCCATTGGCCAAGATCGGTCTGCGAGAGGTCGGCGATTGTCAGTTGGGCTCGTCGCAGCGGTTGTTTGTCGAGCACCGCCAGATCGGGAATGCTCTCGACCAGCACCTCGCGGTTGAACGACAACAGGCTGACGCGTTCGGATTGATAACGGTACGCGCCACCGACAAGCCGCGTCATGTTGGGGCCGACGGGGCTGCCGCGTCCGAGTCCCAGCGGCAAGCGGTCGATCAGGCCGGGATCGGGCCAAGCGGCCAGGTAGCCGCGGATCGTCGAGAATGCAAAGATGCGATCGATCGGCGATTCGAACTTCTCCAGCGGTGCCGGCCGGCAATCCTTGATTCCACCAAACAGATAATGAGGCGGAATCGATCCGTTCAATTTGTCGCTGTGCACGTTGGCGTAGAAGGAAACCAGATCGGACTTCGAAAACTGGACGCCGATATCGGTCGCTGGCCCCAGTTGATCGACTAGCCAAGCCTGTTTGCCCAACAGTCCTGGCGAGATGTCCAGTGCGATCTGCAATCGCTCTTGCCCCGGTGATTTTGAATCGGCAGTTGCCCGCGCGATCTGGATGAAGACCGGTTCCAACAGCCCCGGTTGATCGGTTCGTGAGCGGTTGATCTGGTCTTGCCAGACGCGCTCGGCCGGAGTGATCTTGTCGATCGTGGTGTCGTCGATCGGCAGCAGCGTCTGCCGACCGCCGCGTCGCGAATCGAGCATCCCGTCGGGCGTCAGGATCAATCCGCTGCGATCGGCTCGCCGGCCAAAGCCCTCCGGAAGGTAGCCCGCGGCGATCAGATCTTCAGGCAACTCCAGCGTTTTGCCTTCGTTTGCGGCAGTCGCGCGGGCGGCGACCAGCACCGCCATCTCGGCGGCAGCGTGGCTGCGACGCTGCAGTTCGATTTGAAACTGTGGCGTGTAGAGGCGACTCAAGAATCGCCCCGACAGATAAAACGTGATCGGGGCGGTTTTGGCGTTGGGATACTGTTTGCGGAACTGTTGGAACTCATCGGTTGCGGCGAGCGTCGTTCGCGATTTGCGGGCGGCGATGAACCGCCCCGCCAAATGCTCGCTGCTGGTCACGAACATCCAGTTCCCGTTGGAGACCCAAAACGAACGGACTCGATTGTCGGGAGTCGACAGCAACGAGACCTCGATCCCTTCGATCGTTTTCGTTTCCAGCGTGCAATCGTCGAACTGCGCCTCGGTCGCGCGGCGGTCTTTTTCCAGAAACGTCGACAACAGGAAGGCGTTCTTCGCTTGCAGCAGCACGCCGATCGAAGGTCCATCGTCTATTAACAGGTCGTTGCCGATGACGGCGACGTCGCCGATCAGGGCGTCGCCAAACAGATCGGCCAGCTGGTTGTAGCGGACATTTAATAGCTCTTCGATTCGCTGGCTGCTGCGGCGATCCAGGATCGGCCGAGCGACCATGTTCTTGATGTCGCCGTCATGTTCTTGAGCCAGCTTTTGAAACCACAGGAAATTCGAAAAGCTGCCGAACCGCAGATAAAAGCACTCCGGCGGAACCATCCGCGCGATTGGTTCGATCTCCGCCGGGACATCGTCGTCGTCCAGCGGATCGATCTCCGGCGGGGCGGCAGCGGCCGGCAGATCGGTGAGGACTTCGGACTCTTCGGTCGAGTTGCCGCGCAGAACATTGGCCAGCGCGATTCGCTGCAGGACAGCCGAATCGGCCATCATCGCGATCGCAGCGGGTGGTTTTTCCAAACGCATCCGCGACAGCGACGCCGGTGCTGGCAGGTCGAGTCGGCGGGAGAGATAGGAGAGCAGGTAGGCGTCGGCGACGGGGAGGAAGGGAGCCGCGGCGATCTGCCCTTCGGCTTGGTCTTGGTAGGTCTGCCACCACTGCAGCATCGCCGCCCGTTGGTCCTCGGGGCTGGCGGCGACCGGGACGATCGGAATCGTGGCGACTGCGGGGCCGGAGATCTGCAATTCAAACGGGCTGTCCCCTTGGAACAGGAACCAGATTTCGTAGCCGGTGACCTGTTCTCTTTCGTCGGCGGTGACCGCCGCTTTGACGACTTGGCCCAGTCGTTCGAGGATCTTACCGCGGCCGAACTTCAGTTCGCGCGGGGCGGGATCGAGCCGCATCGGATCGCGTACCGTAACGGTTACCGGTTCGGCAGTCGGATAAAGGACACGGCCTTGTGGCGAAGTGACCAGGACTCGCGAGAGCCCCTCGACCGGCTGAGGCCACTGAACGCGAGCGTATCCAACGCCATAGGTCTCGCCGGCGATCGCAATCACTTCCTGCCCCACTGCGGTTGTTGGGAACCAAGGGTTCGACAGGCAATACGAGAGCCCCACGAGATACAGAAACAGCTTGGCATGATGCATCGCGTTCAATTTTCCATGACGAAGAGAGAAGCAGGACAATCCGTTTTCGCGTCGCGGCAAATTGGTTGTTTGCGTTGTGCGACGCGCCCCATCGAACCGGACGCGATCACGCGGTCCGGTTTTGCATTCCCAGGGACGTTACGCTGGAGCGCAACGCCTGCGACTACTGGATCGACATCGGCGCGTCTTCACGCAGCGAGCGGATGTAGTTGACCAAGTCCCAGATCTGGTTCGGTTCCAAACTGGCAGCGGGCATTGGCGTGCCGTCGATGCCTGCGGCGATCCGCAGATACAATAGCTCCGGATCGGCACCGCCGCGGTACAAGCCCTGGCGGAAATCGCGAGCCTTGATCAGTCGTGGTGGCAGGACGCCGCGAGCGATCAATGGGATCTGAGCCGCTTCGTCGGTCGGATCGATACCGCGTTGCAACGTCCAGTCTTTGGTCCAGTCGTCGTAGTCTTTGTTGGTTCCGTCGCCCCAGCCCTTGGGGCCGTGGCACTTGGCACATGCAGCGCGTTCGGTGATGAACAGCTCTTTGCCGCGTTGGATCGATTGCTTCAAGGGCGAATCGCCCGGCGCCTTCGCCGCGGCCACGACCTCGTCGATCGTTGCCGGTACGGGAACGTCTTCGGGTTCGGGGACTTCGACGACTGCATCCTCGGCGTCCAACCAACCCTCGACGGCGCCAAAGGTGAGGTCCTGGATGAATTCCCACTGCTCGGCGAACATCTCGTACTCTTCGATTTGAGCTTCATCGGTGAGCGTTTCGGGATCGAAGTCGTCTTTGTATTTCTGCAGATATTTGTCGACCATCGCGTTGTCGAACAGCGTTTCGCCAGCGGCAAAGTCGATCAATTCCGCCTCTTCCAACAGCGCCCGTTCGACTTCGCCACGCCATGTCAGATACATCACGTAATCGATCAACGCTTCGACATCTTCGGGATTCTTATTCAGTTCGGGGATCGCCACCATCGCGGTCCCGTCGAGTCCGTGGGTGATCGCAAAATGGAGATCTTCACGCAGCGGCTTCGAACCGCGGCGGGTGCTCTTAAATTTGTATTTCCCCATCCGATAGTCGCGAGGATAGGGATCAAGCAGTGCGGCGGTCGTGCCGCGACCGTTGCCGGTGATGCCGTGGCAGGTCGAGCAATGTTGGCGATACAGCCCGCGGCCCTGTTCGCTGGGCGAACCCGATGCGGCGACCAAATTATCCATGCTGACCAGCGTTCCGAGATCAGGATCCTCGAGAAGGAAGTCGGGCAGTTTCGGATCGTCGGGAGTCCCGAACAATCGCGTAAGCGCGGTCTGCGTTTCCGCCAACGCTTGATCCATCGGCTCTTCGACCGACATCGACACCAGTTCGGCCAAGACCATGTTCGGTTCGAATTCCGCAACATAAGGCTTTTCGCAGCCAGTCAAAGCAGCCAAACCGATCAGCAGCAATGCGTAGGTAGTCGTTTTCATGGTGATCCTATGTAATGTGGTGGTCTGTTGTATTGTATCGTTTGCCATGCCGATTCGTCTTGGGGAGGTCGGCATTGGTGGCCGCCGGATCAGCCATCGGGATCGGCGGAACCGCGTCGATCGAGATCGCTTTCCGCGGCCTTCGTCGGCTGGGGGCGCGTGTCGCGGTCGTCGATCAAGATCCGTACCGCCGGGGTTTCTAAGTCGTCGTATTGTCCGCCGCGGATGCAGTACACGCAGGCGATCATGCCAGCTGCGCCCAGGGCAAGCGCCAGCGGCAAGGCGACAAACAACACGCTCATTTTGTCCTCTCGGGTTCATCTCGTTCGCGGAAGCTGCGCGAAGCGAGCGTCAACGACAACACGCTCACACTGCTCAACGGCATCAACACCGCAGCGACCAGCGGGCTGATCCGTCCGGCCATCGCCAGGCCGACAGCGATCACGTTGTATCCTAGCGAAACGGCAAAGGTGATGTGAATCAGCCGAGCGGTTCGGCGGGCGCCGCGGACCAGTTCGACAACACTTCCCAGTCTACCCGATGCGATGAAAATTGGCGCCGCTTGCAAACTAACTTCCGCTCCGCCACGGACCGCAATCCCGACATCCGCCGCGGCCAAAGCTGCCGCGTCGTTGGCTCCATCGCCGATCATCACCTGCAATCCCGGGGCTGGTTCGGGGAGAGCATGATCCGCCGAGCCAGAATCGGTCGGGCCGTGATGCGACACAATGTCCAGTTTGTTTTCGGGAGAAAGCCCGCCGATCGCCAGCGATTGCGGCACACCCACGCGATCGGCAACGCTGCGGACGACGCCGGGATGGTCTCCCGACAGGATGCCGACTCGCCATCCGGCCCGCTTGAGTTCCGCGATCGCCACGTCGGCGCCAGCTCTCAACGGATCGTCGATCCCCAGCACGGTGATCGCGATCGCGTCGCGAGCGACCACGATCGCCGTGGTCCCTTGAGCGGTCAACCGCTCGGCTGCCTGCGACAATTTAGCCGGGATTTCGATCCCCTGGGACTGAATGAATTTCAGACTTCCGGCCGCGATCGCGGCACCGCGATGTTCCCCCAAGACGCCGCCGATCGCGATCTGCGTTCGCGCGGTTGCTTCATCGGAAGAGTCAGTTCCTGCGGTCGAGTTGTCTTCGACAGCTGCCGCCACCCCTTCGAAGTCGTCGGGCAGATCGGCGGCCGCTAGGATCGCATCGGCGATCGGATGGCAGACATCGCGTTCGATCGCCGCGGCGCTTGTTAAGCCCTCGCGATCACCGATCACTTCGACGACCCGCGATCGTCCTTCGGTCAGCGTCCCGGTTTTGTCGAACCAGATCGTTCCGGTTCCGGCCAGCTGTTGCAGCGAGCTACCGTCGCGGATCAAGATCTTCCGCCGAGCGGCTCGGCCCAGCGAGACCGCGATCGCCAGTGGCGTTGCCAACGCCAAGGCGCAGGGACAGGCGACGATCAACAGCGCCGTGGCATTGGCCGCTCCCTGTTGCCAATTGTCGCGCGCACTGAGCGCAAACGCGACGAGCGCCAACGTGGTCACCACGATCACAAAGATCCCGCCGATCCGATCGGCCAATTGAACGATCGGCGTCTTGCGGGCCGCGGCCGCTTCGACGGCTTGCATCACCCGCCCGATCCGGCTCGCATCGCCGCTCGCTTCGACGCAGACATCGATCGAACGCGTGACGTTCACCGTGCCGGCAAGGACCGTCTCGCCCACCGCGGCGCGAATCGGCTGGCTCTCCCCCGTCAACAACGACCTGTCGATCGTCGTCTCTCCAGCAATGATCTCTCCGTCAGCTGGAAAGCTTTCACCCGCGGCGACGCGAATCCGGTCGCCCGCCTGCAAGTTGTCGGCCAGGACCGCCTGCGTCTCGCCATCGTCCAGGATCCGGCTGGCGTGGCGTGGCGTGATCCGCAGCAGCAGATCGACCGAGCGCGCGGCGCGATGCTGCTGGCGGAACTGGATCCAGCGGCCGATCAACAAAAAGAAAACCAACACGGCCAGCGAGTCGAAGTAGACGTCGCCGCGGCCGGTGATCGCGTTGATCAGCCCGGCGACCGAACCGACCGAGAGGCCTAGCGCGACCGGTAGATCCATATGAGGTGTGCGTGTTCGCAGCGACGCCATCGCGCCGCGGAAGAAGGTTCGTCCGGGCACCGCGACTGCCAGAAGGCCCAATCCCGTTCCGATCGTTCTCAAAAACATTCGATGATCGGCAGCGACGCCCGAGGCTTCCCCGGCGTACAGACCGATCGCGATCCACATCGCGTTGGCGGCACAGAAGCCGGCGATCGCGATCTGGATCAGCAGTCGCCGGTTTTCGCGAGCGAAGTGATCGTCGAGCTGTTTGGTGAGCGGAGCGACTTGGTAGCCCAAGCGGTCCATCGTGCGAGCGATCTCGCTCAACGGAACCCGCTGCGGATCGAAGACGATGCGGATCGTATGATCGCTCATTTTGACGCGGGCCAATTGCCAGCCGTCGATCCGCGCCGCCGCGTTTTCGATCAGCCAAGCACATGCGCCGCAGTGCAGTCCGTGGAGCGCTAGATCGGTCGAAAGCAGACCGCCCGATTGCGGCTTCGGAGCCGAATCGCCTAAGAATTCCGGCTGGTCGAAGACGTCGTATCGCGACCGCTGGCCGGGGACGCCTTGAGCCGCGGCGGAGGTCATCTGATCGCGAAGGGCGTAGAAATCGGAAAGGCCCCAGCCGTTGATCAGGTCGTACGCGCCGTGGCAACCGTTGCAGCAGAAGATCCGCTGCGGATCGGCATCGGCGCGGACTCGCGTCGGCAGTCCGCAATGGACGCAGGGAAGTTCGACGATCGCCGGGCAAGCGGATTCGTCGGCACTGGCGGCCGAATCGGCTGGCAATTCAGCTGCGTTCGAATTGGAGAACGCTTTGGTATTCAACGCCTTTTCCTTATCCCTTTCACTATGCAGATCCGCGTTCATTAGAGGACAGCCCGCAACATCCCCTCGGCCTTGTCCCACGTCTCCTGTTCCTCTTGCTCCGGTTTGCTGCGCGATGTGATCCCGCCACCGACGGGCATCTGAAGCCAGCCGTCGCGGCAGGTGACGGTGCGGATCAAGATGTTCAGGTCGCCGCGGCCGCCGGTCGAAAGGTAGCCGAGCGATCCGCAATAGGGACCGCGAGCTGTCGGTTCCAGTTCGGCGATGATCTGCATCGCGCGGACCTTCGGAGCTCCGGTGATCGATCCGCCGGGAAAGCTGGCTCTCAACAGATCGACCACGTCGACATCGTCGCGCAGCCTGCCGTGGACGCGCGAGACCAGGTGCTGGACGCATTCATATTGTTCCAGTTCGCAGAGCCCAGCGACGTCGATCGAATCGTCGTTGCAGACTCGCGACAGATCGTTTCGCATCAGATCGACAATCATCACGTTTTCGGCGCGGTCCTTGAGACTGGATAGCAGTTGCGCCCCAAGCTGTTGATCGACCGCGGCGTCGCCGGTCCGCGGGCAGGTTCCCTTGATCGGTCGAGTCTCGACGAAGCGGTCATCGATTTGCAGGAACCGCTCCGGCGAAGCGCTGACAACTTGCCAATCACCGCCGTCAAAATAGCCGGCAAACGGAGCGGCGTTCCGCGATCGCATCCGCAGGTAAGCGGCAACCGCTCCGTGTTGGTCGGGATACAACAATCGCTGGGCGAGGTTGACTTGGAAGGCATCGCCGCGGCGGATGTAATCGATCACGTCGCCGACTGCGGTGCGAAATTCACCGGGGGCGAAGTTGCTGGTCAGCGAAGGGTCGATCGGCGTGCGGAACTGCGGCGCCAGCGCGTCGTGTGCCCGCGGAGCGGATCGCGGCGGTCGAGGCATCGCCGTCGGCGTGCACCCCAACCACCATTGGATCTGCTGCATCCGTCGCGCGGCGGCGACGCGTCGCCGATCGGGATCGGTTTCGGGCCAGCCTTGGCTGATGATCCAGCCGCGGTTCTGTTGGTGATCGACGGCGATCGTCCAATCGTAAAGGCCCACGCAGAGCGGCGGTGTCGGCAAGTCGTTGAACCGCGGTGCGGGGATCGGTTCGAGCGATCGGCCCAGTTCGTAGCCCAGGACGCCGGCGAGGCCTCCTTGGAAGGGAGGCAGCCCCGGCGCGGCAGCTTGGCTGAGCAAGGGGATGAATTTTTGCAGCTTGGCCAGCGGATCGGCGTCGTCGTCGGTGGCCGATACGATTTCGATCGGATCGGCGGTGAGGAACGAATACCGGCCCAGATCGGGCATCGGTTTGGCGCTGTCCAACCAGAGGCAATGGGGCAGATGGCACAGCCGCAGGAAGACCTCGCGGAGATCGGTTTGCGGCGGCAGAGGCGCGACCAACGGGCAATCCCCCGCCGACGTGAAGTCGGGCGTGGCGGGGTGCAGGTCGGCGGGCGTGGGGATCACCATCTACAGCAAGTCGGTAGGGAGAACCAGCGACGCGGGCGTTCGCTGGCGGTGGGAAATCAAGCTTCGACAGCAGTCAACGATTCTTGCCCCATCACGGGTTCAACCGCTGGCAGATTGCCAGCGACCCGCGTCTCCTGCCACTTGCACCCCAGCATCACACAATTGATTCCCGAGCCGATGCCGAGCAGACCAATTCGTTGGTCGGGTTGAACATGTTGGTATTGACCAGCCGCGGCCAGCGCCAGCGGCAACGCGACCGAACCGGTGTTGCCCAACCATGGGAAGACGGCGGTGTCATTTTCCGGGGGCAGACTCAGCGTTTCCAACATCAGCGCGCGATGGCGTCCGCCCACTTGATGGCAGATCGTTCGATCGATGTCGGCGCGATCCCATTTGGCATCGGCAAGCAGTTTCTCGAACCCGGCGGCTCCGGCGGCAACTCCCGCGGCCAACAGACGTTCCGAATCGGTATCCATCAACGGCGCCATGTTCGCACCGGCTGAATCGGTGTCGCTGCGGCAGAGGTTATGTCCGTCGGTGGCGGCATGCGAAACCGCGTGCTCCAGTCGCGAGCCCGATTGGCTGATCCGGCGGTGGGTCAGCAGCACGGCACAGCTGCCCGAGCCGATCGTCAGCGAAGCGAAAGCCGGTTTGACCGTCTTGCGCGTGATCGATTCATCGGCGTTCAGGTTGTTGATCGTCGCTTCCAACAGCGGGCGGCTGTTCTCGGTCCCGACAACGATACCGGCTTCGATCGCACCCTGTTCGATCAGCGTCGCGATCTGCACGATCCCGTTGAGCAGACCGAGGCAGGCGTTGGAGACGTCATAGACCCAGCAGTTTGGCGAAAGGCCAGCGCCGTGATGGACGCGCGACGCCGTGGCGGGTTCGAGGAAGTCGCGGCAGACGCTGGCGTGGATCAGGCATCCGACGCGGGCTGGATCGATTCCGGCGGCGGAGATCGCCGACTTGCAGCTCTCGATACTCGGACCGCTGGGCAGAGTGCCGGCGGGCCAAACGCGGCGCTGGGCGATCGAACTCATCAATTCCAGGCGGCCTTCGGGCAGACGCAGCCGGCTGTAGAGCGGTTCCAGGCGGCGTTCGATCTCGTCGCTAGTCCAAACTTCTTCGGGCAAATGGACTCCCAGCGATTCGATGCAGACGTTTTCAAATTGCAATGGAAGCCTCGTAGAGCGGGGGGGTTGCGGCGGAATCAGGCCCGGGGCGAACTGGATCGGTCCCGGAAAAAGCTGGTCTCACGATGAATTAGAACTGTAATCCCGACGCTCAAACGAAGCGCACGGCGACAGATCCGTCCGTGAAGGAATCTAAGATACCGCATATGGCAGGCGTTGGTAAAGCTGCGAAACGCCCAGGAGCGAGGGGGCGACAAAACGCCCGAACGGCTCTGCGGACCAGGCAAGCAATGCTAGCAACGGGTTTGCTAGCACAACGGGTAGTAGCAGCAAATCGGGGCGGGCGTCAAATGTAGAAACTGCTTGCCATAGCGAAAATGCCCGATACAGTTCCTCCCGTCAGATGACGTGTCGCCCGTGACACGTCGCAAGACCCTTCGCTCTATCCAGAGATGGAACTTTCGATTCGCGATTGAGACACCAGCCGCAAACGCGGCGACACGGTTGGACCAACAACCGTTGATGTGATGATCCAGCGATCGATTGGAAAGAGGGTAGCGAAAGAATTCGGATGACGCCGAACCACGCTTCCCGACGCCGATCGATCGACGCTAGCGGCAAATGCTGCTGAAGACCCAGAGTATTTAAATCATCACCGTCGCTGCAAGAGCAAGCTGCAAGCAATTACGAAAAACGTTTTGGAAGACGCGAAGAAATTCATTAACGTTCACTCTGGAGAGGATTTTCAGATGACGTCTACTCGACCACTTATCGGCATCAACACCGACTTTCGCCCTGCACAACAACGCACCCCTGCCTACGTCTACTTGGCGGCTGGTTACTACGAAAACATTCAAGCTGCGGGCGGCATTCCGGTAATCCTGCCACCTAGCAACGACGTCGATGCCATTCATGCTGCGATGGATCGCCTGGATGGATTTGTCTTGATCGGTGGTCAAGATTTGGACCCACGCAACGACGGTTATATGTTGCACCACAGCATGAAACTGATGCATTCGAACCGCGAGACATTCGACCGAATCGTCGTCAACGAAATCACCGAACGTCGCATGCCTGTGCTGGGCATCGGAGCCGGGATGCAGTTGTTGAACATTGTTCAAGGGGGCAACCTGTTCTACGACATCGCAGAAGACCTACCGAACGCGGTTCCACACCGCGATCACCAAGACCCATTGCACCGCCACAGTCTGGTTGTCGAATCGGATTCGTTGGTCGGTCGCGTTTATGGCGACGGCGAGATCCGCGTTGCCAGTCGCCATCACATGGCGATCGACGAAGTTGCTCCCGGTTTCCGCGTCACCGCTCGCTGCCCCGATGGCGTGATCGAAGCGATCGAGAGCGAGATGATGGACTGGTTCGCCGTCGGCACCCAATTCCATCCCGAATGCGAAGCGGCATCGGCGCTTGATATCCGGATTTTTGAAGAGTTTGTCGATGGCGTGAAAGAGCGTCAGACGGGCGACCTGCGACTGGTTGCTTAATAAGGAAGACGAAGGGGTTTTTACCCAATAACGGAATTTGCCCACCGGACAAGGATTGTTCGGCAGGTCACCATGGTTGGCACGCTTGGCGTGCTACGCGGCAAGGAGGCTGCGTCATGGTGGACCGGGCGACTGCGAAGAGATTGATTTAGACATCGGCTGACCTCCCGGGGCATGGATGCTTTGCTGGGTTGCCGTTTGTCCGATTGACACGCAGCGGATCGAACGCGGTACGATGATGGACTAGACGACCGCTCGATCCTTTTTCTGTTGAAGGGCCTCCCCACGTGAAGAACTTCAGTATTGTTCCAAGCGACGACGAACTCGCTTCGGTCCCCCGCGACTTGCGTTTCTACAGCGTCAACAACGACGCTCCGACGGTTTTAACCGGCGATCAGATCGATCGATTCAATCGCGATGGCTACGTCGCGCCGCTGCCAATCTTCGGCGACGCGGAGATCTCCGGCATTCGCAGCTACTTCGACGACCTGTTGGCTCGCGTCACCGCGGCGGGAGGCAACAGTTATTCGATCAGTTCGGCGCATCTGAAGTACGGTCCCGTTTACGACATCCTGAAGGATCCGCGGATCGTCGACTGTGTCAGCGATCTGTTGGGCGAAAACGTGATCGGTTGGGGATCGCACTTCTTCTGCAAGATGCCCCACGACGGCAAATCGGTCGCCTGGCATCAAGACGCCAGCTACTGGCCGTTGTCTCCCTCCAAAGCTGTCACCGTTTGGTTGGCGATCGACGACGCGGATGAAGAGAACGCTTGCATGCGTTTTATCGCCGGTTCGCATCACGTCGGCCACCTGACCTATCGCCCCAGCGATTCGGCGGAGCACAACGTGCTGAACCAGACGATCGACAACCCGGAGCAATACGGTTCGGTCGTCTACAATCCGCTGCCGGCTGGTAGCGCATCGATCCACAGCGATCTGCTGTTGCACGGGTCCAAGGCGAACGATTCGGATCGCCGCCGCTGCGCCCTGACGCTCCGCTACTGCAGCGCCGACGTCCATGCAGCTCTCGACTGGAACCAAAAGGGAGTCCAAGTCCGCGGAACCGATCCATCGGGACACTGGTCCAACCTGACGCGCCCAGCGGAGAGCTGATTAAGACGGTGGAGGCCAACTTGCTGAAGCGTGGCCAAATCCGGAAGGCCGATCCAGGCAAATCGATTGGCTGGCAAGCCGGGGATCGCGTTATTGATCCTCGTCGATCAATTCGGCTTCTTGGATACTGATCTCAACCGGTTGGTCGTGTTTGTAGCTGATCGCACCGTAAAGTTTGACAACGCGTCCGAGCGATTCGAGCATTGTCGGTTGCAACATCTTGTGGAAGCTGCCTTTGATCCGTTGCTTCCGGTCGTCGACAGTCAATTGTATTTGGCCGCGGAGGATATCGATCGCCGTGACGGTCCCAGTGAGTCTGTCGAGTCTTTCGGCGGAAGGCTGGCGGCCGTCGATGATTTTCCGGACCCGTCCCATGAATTCGGCGTCGACTCGCATCGCTGCTGTCGCTTGTTGGAACCGGTCGATGGTTTGGTATTCGACCACGCTGGCAGCGGTGTTGATCGTCGCATTGAGTTGGCGGACGGTTTGCAACGCACCGATGCTGATCTCGGTGGCTCGCTGGCCGCTGGAAATCGTGAGCAGGATGTCGCTGAAACGTTGGGCGATCTGTTCGGTCGCGATCTGATCGCCCGATTCGGTTTCGAAGTCCTGGGATTCGAGCTGCGCGGGAATGACGAAACTGCCCTCCTCGAACGGTTCGATTGCAAGTCGGCTGAACGCTTGGACTTCGGCGGAAATCGAACGCATGTCGGCGAAGTTGGGATTGATTCCGACGACGAGGTCTTGCGCTGCGTAGTGGGCCAAGCGTTGCGTCAGTTCGATGACTTTTGCGACGGCGGATGCAGCAAGCGTCTGTCCACCGGCGTTGGGCAGCAGACGTGTGATGATTTGCGGCGACTGGGGCGCGGGGACGCCCAGTAGGCTCGTTTCCGCCAGCGCGGCTCGTGTTTGCTGATCGGCGTTTCGATACCAACGCGGTGCAAAGCCGGAGGGATCAGAATTTGTCATTTCGATAATCCTCCAGTAGTTCGAGTCCGCCGTTGGCGATGATTTCCAAATACGTCAGTTTTCGGTCGACGTGATGTCCATGGGGAGTTGGCCCCAGGATACCCGTTTGTTTGTGGGTAAACAGCGGTTGGGGACGTCCCGATTCGAGCTTGCGATAAAAGTCGAGGGCTGCAGCGTCGGCAGCGCCGACGTCCATGCGGCTCTCGACTGGAACCAAAAGGGAGTCCAAGTCCGCGGCACCGATCCATCGGGACACTGGTCCAACCTAGCGCGTCCGGCGGAGAGCTGATTAAGACGGATGCGTTCGCGAATGCGAGAAGCCTGTCCCGATGAAGCGTCTCTCGTGTCGTCGCTTCGCGACTCGCGAGATTGCGGGCACGAAGATTCCTGGGACTCGCGTCCTGTCAGTTATACGTAAGTCATGGTGAGTTATCGCGACCGAACGCTTGCCAGGCCAGTGGGAAGTCTTTCGTTCGTCGCAGACCGTTCCACATCGCATTCATCCGAGTCAGGGCCGCAGGCTCGACCGTTTGCATAGCCCAGGCCATCGGCCTGGGTTCTAGCGGCGATGATTGACATGGTTGGGCTGTAGGCCCGGTCGATTGTCACCAACCACCCCGGGACGTTGCCCCTTCGCCTGTTGGGAAATGAAACCGGGCGACGTCGGCTGATACCCAGCCCTGCAGGCTGGGCTATGCAAATTGCTGGACCTTCGGCCCGCGCCAGGCGTGCCAGGAATGTGCCTGTCCCTTTCGCCCCTTGCTTTCGCCGTTCTCTGCGACTTGCGTATAACTGACAGGACTCGCGTCCCAGGCTTTTACATGCCGTCGCTTTGCGACTGGTGCGGATTGGGGCAGTCAATATTTATGACTGCTTGGCCTTGTTCTGTCGCGGACTTCGGAGAAAACGCTAGGAGACGCGTTCGTTTTCTTGGTCGACTTCAGGCGGGGCGGTCGGGTCGCGCTGTTCGCGTTTCTGCAGGTACATCTTGATCGGGACTTCCGAAAACGGCAGGTTGTCTCGCAATACGCTCAGCAGAAAGCGGCGGTAGTCGGGAGCAAAGCCCTTGGGATCGTTGCACATCAGCACGATCGTCGGCGGTTCGGTCGAGACCTGGGTCGCGTAATAGATCTTCGGCCGCCGGTTTTGGAACATCGGCGGTTCTTGGTGCTCGATCGCCGCTTGAACGATTCGGTTTAGCCTTCCGGTGCTGGTCCGCTCGCGAGCTTGTTTGAACAGCATTTGCGAATGGTTGAGCAAGGCCTTGATGTTCTTGCCGGTCTGCCCGGTGATAAACGCGATCGGGGCGTATTGCATCGTGGGGAATTGCGACCGCAGGTATTTAACCCAGCGTTCGGTTGGCATCTCGTCGTGGTAAAGGTCCCACTTGTTGACGACAAACACGCACGGTTTGTATTCGTCGGCGATGTAGCCGACCAATTGCTTGTCGACCTTGCTGATCTTTTCGCTGGCGTCGAAGAACATCAACGAAACATCGGCTCGGCGGATGCTGCGTTGAGCCCGGTGCATGCCGTAATAATCGAGGTCGGTCCGGACGCTGCGGCGTCGACGCAGACCGGGAGTATCGATCGCGGTGAATTGATGGCCGTCGAGTTCGAAGTTGACGTCGACGCTGTCGCGGGTCGTTCCGGCAACTTCGCTGACGATCATCCGTTTGGCTTGAGCCAGCGAATTGACGAACGTGCTTTTGCCGACGTTGCGGCGGCCAACGATCGCAAACTTCATGTGCGCGTCGACGGCGCGATCACTGCTTGGCGGCAAGCGATCGACGATCAATTGCATCAGTTCGTCGCGGTGCCGCTTCTGTTCGGCACTGACGCAAATCAAATGCCCTCGCCCTAGCTTGTGGAACTCTTCGGCTGAGATGTCGAGGTTCTCGTGGTCGGCTTTGTTGGCCAACAGGACGATCGGGCGGTCGATGCTGCGCAGACGCTCGGCGACCAGAGAGTCCAGCGGCATCAGGCCGGTGCGGATATCGACGACAAACAGAATCACGTCGGCTGTGGCGATCGCGACTTCGATCTGGGCTTCGACATCGGCCGTCAGGTCGTCCGAATCGACGACTCCCATCCCGCCGGTATCGATCAATTCGAAGAAGTTCCCTTCGTGTTCGATCAGCGTTGTCATGCGATCCCGGGTCACCCCTTCGTAATCGTCGACGATAGCGATACGGCGGCCGGCTAGCCAATTGAAAATACTGCTCTTGCCGACGTTGGGACGTCCGACAATCGCGACTTTGGGCATCGACATGGGTGATAGCTAACGAGGGGAGACGCAAGAAAAAACGATACAACCTTTTAGAATCCGCTGCCGATGTCGATCAATCAATCCCAAATCGCGTTGGCGGTGGGCGAATGCATGAAAATTGGCCCCTGGTTTGGTTATATTTGACGTCCTGCCTGTTCTCATCCTCGATCGCTCGGTCATCAGCCCCCAAAAGGGAGATCTTTTTGGCTGCTCCACGCTCCGCACGTTCCCGCTGTTTTCTGCAGTTTGTCGTCGCCATCGCGCTGCTTTCCAGCGGCAGTTGGGCGGTCGCAGCCGATGCGGTTTGGTACCTTCCGCCAGCGGCCAGTTCGGTCGGCCAGACCGGTTGGTTGCCCCAACCGCTGCGAAAATTGAGCGGCACGATCGAGTCGTTCCAGCAGGGGAAGTTGCAGATCGTCGTCGCCGATGCCTCGTCGGTCGAAGGGCTCGCCCGGCGGGAGCTGGACGACGACCGGATCGTTTGGATTCAGGTCGATTGGTCGGGAGAGGGAGCCGAGGTCCAGCAGGCCTTTGAAGACTTCAACAACCGGCAGTTCGCAGCCTGTTTGAAACCGATGGGTGAATATGTCAAACGAGCCAAGCCGCGATGGCGGCAATTGATCGCTTACGGTTACCTGATGAATGCCGCCGCGGCTGTCGATAAGCATTCGGCGGCATTGGCGATCGCCGCAGGGTTCCACGCCGCGGCGCCGCCAGCTTGCTTTTACAGTCTGCTGCCGATCGCGTGGACTCGTCCGCCGATCAACGCTGCCCGCGATCAAGCGGCTGTGGCGGGGCTGCAGCATGCCGATCCAGCGGTTCGCGTGATCGCGGCCAGTTGGTTGCTGACGGGAACAAATCGGCAGCGAGCCGATGCTGTCTTGGCGCGGGCCAGCAATGATCCGACCGATCCGCTGTTGGCGCGACTGGCCGATGCGATCCGCTGGCGAACCGCTGCCGGGCCGGAGGTCGCTGCGTCGCTTGCGACTTGGGAGCGAAAGGTCGACCAATTGCCGATCGCAGTGCAGGCGGGACCGATGGCCGCGATCGCCGATCGATTGCAAGCGAGCGGTCGCGGGGAGGATGCGCTCGCGTGGTGGTTGAGCGTCGCCGAGCTGGGGAAACAGCCCGGCGAGCTGGCCGACGAAGCAGCTGCCCAGGCGCGGCAGCTGATGGAAACGATGGCCGAACAGGCAGCGGCGGATCAGTCCAACAAGTGAACCAGCAGTCCGCTGCGAAGCTTCGGTTCGAACCAAGTGCTCTTGGGCGGCATGATCTCATCGGCGTCCGAAACGCCCATCAACTGCTCGATCGATGTCGGGAACATCGAAATCGCACAGGCCCACGCGCCCGAATCGACTCGCGTTTCCAGTGCCTTGGTGCCGCGGATGCCGCCGACGAAATCGATTCGCGGATCGGTGCGGACGTCTTCGATTCCGAAGATCGGTTGCAGGACGCGTTTTTCCAGCAGCGCCACGTCGAGTGAGTCGATCGGATGGTTGTGATCGATCGAATCGGCGGGCAGGGTCAATCGGTACCACGATCCGCCCAGGTAGAAGCAGAACGAACCAGCGGTTGGCGGAACGGGATCGGTGATCGGTTCAAACGTGCCCAGCTGAGTCAGTTTTTCGCGGACCTGTTCGACCGATTGGCCGTTGAGATCTTTGAGGACGCGGTTGTAGGACAAGATGTTCAATTGGCTGGCGGGGAACAGAACCGTCAGGAACCAATTGTATTCCTCGTCGCCGGTGTGGTTGGGATTGTTGTCGCGGCGTTCGGCTCCGGCTCGCCAAGCGCTGGCGGCGCGGTGATGTCCGTCGGCGACATAGAACTTAGGAACGGCGGACAATGCGGAAACGTAATCCCCCGCGTTGTCGATCTTCCAGACCGTGTGTTGGACTCCGTCGACCGCGGTGAAGTCATACAGCGGCGCCTCGGTGATCGCGGTTTCGACCATCGCGTTGGTCTTGCTGTCGTCGCGGTAGGTCAAGAAGACCGGGCCGGTGTGAGCGCCCAAGGTGAGGACGTGGCGCGTGCGGTCGTCCTCTTTCGCCTTGCGTGTTTTTTCGTGCTTTAAGATCAGGTTATTTTCGTAATCTTCGACGTGGCAGCAGCAGACGACGCCGACTTGGCTGTTGCCATCCATGACCTGGCGGTACAGGAAGATCGCGTCGCCGTCGTCTTGTTGCAGGACGTTATCGCGGAGAAAACGCTGCAGGTTGTCGGATGCTTTGGCGTAGATCGCGTCGTCGTAGGGATTCGTATCGGCCGGCAGATCGATGTCGGGACGAACGATGTGCAGGAACGAATCGGGATTTCCAGCGGCCAATTCAACCGCTTCGTCGCGGTCGCACACGTCGTAGGGGACCGAGGCGACTTTAGCTGCGTTGTCGGCTTGGGGACGCAACGCGCGGAAGGCTTTAATTCGTGGCATCGTGTTGGACTTCTTTAATAGGAAGATTCAGTCGGTGATGGGCGGATTCCATTGCCCGACGCTGCGGCGGCTGTTTGAAAGGAGCCGGCCTGGGGCAAGCCGAATACGCACCAAGGGGGCGTCGCGGGATTGCCCGGCGTTTGTCGGACGCTCGGAAAAGGCGAAGCCTAGCCGACTTTCCGCAGCGAACAAAGCCCCGGCGATATCAAACCGCGGTGCAGAAAGGATAGGGAAATGGTCAAGTTGTGCGGGTTGTCCAGCCGATAACGATTCTAACGCGTAATTTGTACGAGCCAAGACTTGGGCGGGATCCGCATTGGTGACTGCCGGCAAAATTTCCTAGAGATTCAACGATGCCTCGAAAGAACACATCCCACTTGCTCGAACTGGTTGGTTGCCTGTCGCTGGCGGCCACGATCTTGGTCGGTTCGACTGGCTGCCAAGTTAGTGTTGCCGGGCAAACGCTGCCAAGTCCCTACTATCTGGACGACGATGTTCAGTATTTCCCAGCGGGACCTGAGTTCAAGCTGCCACGCGAAGCTGCGGCGTTGCGAGCCGCTCGAGCCGAAGAAAAGCTTCGCGGCAATTGATCACGTCGCTTGCGGACCAGCCCTGCTTGGGGCTGTGATACCGGGCTCCGCTGATCCGTGTCTCGCTGCCACGGCGATCGATCCAACATCAAAGGTTGGGGCGGTTTTTGGGAACCCGATCAGGTGCCGTCGAAGAAGAAGTCGTAGCGTTCCGCTTTGATGTTCGACGTCGCCACAAACTTGTGGTTGGGGATGAACAGCGGGGCGAAGAACGCATTCTTGTTGTAATCGACCTCGACCTTGACCACGATCTCCTCGGTCGCCGACGTCAACGGTTGGCCATTGTTGACGGTGACGGTGACCCCTTTGGCGCCGATTGCGTCCAACAGATTCTCCGCCGCATCGACGGCATCTTGCGCATCCGCCCCCGAAACCATCGCGGCGCGGGCACCGTAATAGGCGCTATTCTGGGCTGTGTTGCGAATCAGGTTCAGCCGCGAGAACTCGATGCAGGTGAACAGCACCAGAAACAGCGTGTTAGCGACGACCGCAAATTCAACCACCGCCGCGCCACGACGATCTTGCCAGCGACACATGCCGCGGCGGCGTCTCCGGTTGGCGGGAGCGGTTGGAATGGGGGAGCGGTTCATCGGTGCAGGACTTGCCTCAGATGTGTTGATTGGGGCGATCGGAAGATGGATCAGTCGAGGTTGGCATACTCTTTACGCATCCAAACAAACGCTTGGATGTTCCCACTGGAAAACAATTGGGCGGGAGAGAGGATGTTGCCGCTGGCGGGAACCTGGACCAGGACACGGCAATGTTCCAGCGTTTCGGCGGAATCGAACCCTCCACTGGTTGGGCTGTTGGTTCGTTGGATCTGCACGACTTCGTTGTTTTTGTAGGTGATCCCGCGTTCGTCCAAAATTTCTTTGACCCGCGCGGTCGCTTCGGCGTTTGTCCCGCCGCGAGCGATTCCAACGCGTGCCCCTTCGTAGGCAGCGATCGACAGCGACTCTTTCAGAAACATCGCCGAACAAACGTCGATCGTGGCAACTGTCAATGTGATCAGAACGGGCAAGCAGATCGCCATCTCGACGACCGCGGCACCCGTGCGGTTTGCTTTTCTGCGACTTGCGTTCACGGCGATTCCAGTGAATCGGTTTTGGCGAATGGACCTTGGACGCGAAACAACACATCCCTCACTGGGAACCATAGTTTTGAATTTAATGGGCGAAGCTCGCATTCGCTCAAACTTGCCCTCGCCCAGGGCTCGCGAAGTTCGTACTGCAACGAATGTCAGGGTCGGACGACTACCGCCACCAGGAGGTGGGGGGACTGCGTCTAGCACGTTTGGTTGCGGGTTTCGCTTTGTTTGTGTGGGTTTTTTGGCGATTGGGTCATTTCTCTCATTGCGTTTATGTGTTCCAGCCGTCCATAATCACCGCTTAATGGCAGGTTCTTTAAATAAAGGGGGGAAGAGATGGCGAACGACTCGACAGTAAACAACACCTCGGTGAAACCTTCACGCGCGCGAAGCTACATTCTGTTTGGCGTCCTGGGGCTGATGATCATCGCCTTGGCGTACGACTACAAAGTGGCTCGCCCCCAGGTCGAACAGGCCTATGAAGAGCTGGTCCTGTTGAACATCCATGTCAACGCCGACCCAACCGACAAGGTGACGCCCGAAATGGTTTCCAAGGCGCTTGGCAAAACGCCTTCGCGGACATTTAAAGACATGACCGACTTAGTGGAAGTCTACAGTTGGCGAGGTGGGTTGTTCTTCCGTACCCACGATTTGTACGTCGCCTATCGGGAAACGCCGTTGGGAACGCTGATGGCGCGGACCTCGAAATTCAAGTACGACGATCACATGGCGGTATATGAAGACGTCTATGCCAGGATGGGGGTAGGCGTTCCGAATGTAGAGGCGGTCGACGCGGAGTTCGAATCTCCCACCCCGTCTGCTCTGGGTGACATGCTGCCCGATCCACAGTTAGCTGTCGATAACGGGGATGCGTCGGTCATCGCCGTTGTCGAAGATGCGGAAACCATCCCCGCAGTCGAGCTTGCACTGCAAGAATAGGCTTTTTCGGAAAGCCACCTTCTCCCAAAAAGAGCGGCTCATTTGGCCAACTTGGCAATTATAGGATTGCCAAAGCGTTGGCCGAGCGGTTGAATGGTGTCTGGTTGCTAGCAATGCGATGCGAAACATCGCTGTTGCGTGTGGCCAACCCACCATTGGATCGAATCTCGTCTGCCGCAACGCATGCTCTTTTTGACCAAAGGGACGCTCCCTTTTGTGAGCCGTCGCTTTTCTCTCCGCGAGCGTAAAGTGCCGGGACGATCGATTCGATCTGCCCACCTTTGCGTCGTCGCCTGCCCTCCCCCAGCCTCGCGACACGCTCACCATTCCTTCGACTGCAATTGAGGTGAACGTGACTTCCAGTGAGCGATCTGTGGATACTCCCGACGGCCCAATCGAATACGACACTTCGTATTTGAATTCGTTGCGCGAGTTAAAGTTTGTTGTCGTGATCGGTTCGATCGCGTTGGCGTGGACGCTGATCTACGGCGGATGGAAAGGCTATTCGAGCGATCCCGAAGCTGTCGAGATCACCTTGGGGATGCCATCGTGGGTCTTTTGGGGAATCGCGATTCCCTGGTGCGTCACCTCGATGGCAACGTTGGGCTTTGCCCTGTTTGTGCTCCGCGAAGACGATGACGATCTTCTGGAACAGGAAGCGCAAGCTCAAGCCGAAGCAGCAAGCAAGGAGGACGCATCGTGAACCTCGACTCCTTCAATCTCTTGGCGGTGACCGAAGCCGGTACGCCGATCGCCGCGTTGGTCACGTTCATTCTCTATTCGGTCGCCGTCGTTCTGTTGGCGGTCGCCAGCCAGATCGTGTTGCAAAAACGATCGTTCCTGCAAGAGTATTTTCTCGGCAGCCGCAATCTCGGTTGGATCGCTTTCACGCTAACCTTTGCCGCCACCAGCGCTTCGGCCGGTTCCTTCGGCGGCTTTCCGGCCAAAGTCTACAACCACGGTTGGGTGCTGGGGTTGTGGATCGCCGGCTACATGGCGGTCCCGTTGGTTTCGCTGGGGCTGTTGGGAAAACGACTGAACCGGATCTCTAAAGAAACCGGCTCGATCACGATGCCCGAAATGATCGGTTTGCGTTTCCCCGGCCACGCCGTCCGCGGTCTGGCGACGGGGATGATCGTGGTGCTGATGAGCATTTATCTGGTGCCGCAGTTCAAGATGGCTGGCGTGATCTTGCAGTCGTTGCTGCACGATTTCGTCTTTTGGCAAACCGCTGCCGGTTACATGCAGCAACTGACCGCCGACATCCCGATCTTGCAAGCCGATGATCCGGGCTACCTGTTGGGATTGTTTGTCTTTTCGTCGATGGTGATCGTCTACACGTCCTTGGGCGGTTTCCGCGCTGTCGTCTGGACCGATGTGCTGCAGGGGATCGTGATGCTGTTCGGCGTCCTGGGGCTGTTGGTCCTGGTCCTCTCGCAAGTCGGCGGGCTGACCAAAGCGACGCAAACGTTGGCTAAGATGCAGCCGCCCAACTTGGGAATGGTCGAATTTTCGACCGATGGATCGATCGATCAACCGACGCGAGTCGCGATGGATACGTGGTTCGAAGTCGGCCCGGATCGCTTGTTCCGCACCAACGCGGCGGCTTACATCGATCCCGAAACGGGACGCTCTGCCCCGATCAAGACGGTCGAGATCATGGGAGAAGAGGAGAAGCAGCGGATCCGCCGCGATTTGTTGGACGGGGCGGTCCCCGCGTTGCCCGCGGGGTTGACGGTCGAACTGGACGAATTCCATCCCTATGCCTACGGGGCGGGGAAAAAAGGCGTCTACACGACAGCGCCGGGCCCAAGTGCCCGTTCGGAACTCGGTTTCCTGCCGCTGTCGCTCGCCTTTTCGTTCTTCCTGTTCTGGTCGATCGGCGGATCGGGGCAACCGAGCAATATGATTCGACAGATGAGTTTCGATCGGGTGCGGACGCTGAAGCGATCGATGATCTTCCTGACCTTCTATTTCGGCGCGATCTATTTCCCGTTGGTGGTAATCTTTGTCTGCGGCCGCGTTCTGGTCCCTGGCTTGGATCAAGATCCCGACCGGATCATGGCGGCGCTTTCGTTGACCGCCGCGACTGCCGCGGAGGTTCCTTGGCTGGCGGGACTGCTGATCGCCGCCCCGTTTGCCGCGGCGATGTCGACGGTCGACAGCTTTATGTTGATGATCTCTTCGTCGCTGGTCCGCGATATCTACCAACCGATGGTCAAGGGAGATGTATCGGATCGGACCGTCAAGATGCTCAGCTACGGCTGCACGTTTTCGGTCGGCACGATCGTGATGTTGGTCGCGATCAGCCCGCCTAAATTCCTGCAGGATCTTGTCGTCTTCACCTCCGGCGGCCTTTCGTCGTCGTTTTTGGTTCCCGTTTTCCTGGGCGTCTATTGGCCACGCTATAACTCGATCGGCGCCGTCTGCGGAATGCTGACCGGGTTCTTCACGTTCCTGTCGATGTACGGGATCGGGTATCTGATGTACGGCAGCTTGCGGGCATTTGAACCGCTGTCGTTTGATCCGATGATCGTTGGTGTGGTCGGATCGGTGATCGGCAGTCTGGTCGGATGCTTGTCATCGCCGCCGCCACCGCGAAGCATCGTGCAGACGTTTTTTGGTGCCAAGTCGAGGCCGTCAGCGGACCACACCCCAACGGCTTAAGCCGTCGATGAGTAAACGAAAAAAGCCCGGCGCGATTGCGCCGGGCTCCACAGATTCAAGACCTGTGGTCTCCACCCCCATGGAAATTGTTGGGTCGCCTGTCGTTCCCGCCGACGCGTCGAATGGGGATTCGCGTGCCGTGGTCTTATCCGATCAGGCGACCGGAGCGATCATGATCGATAGGGATTCGAAACGTTGCGGTCGCTGGTCCCGGTCGCTTCAAAGCTGGCCGGAACGACCGCCGATCGAGTTCTCGAATCCATCGCCGACGTGCTCGTCGGTGGACTTGGAACCGCTTTGTTGCTCAGCGGTGGGTTGATGCTGTCGAATTCAACGTCTCCGGGCAGCACTTCCATCGGCATCGCATCCTCGTAGTAGATCTCGCCGACTTCGTCACCCATCACGGTCTCGTTGTCGATCATCACGTTGTTGACGTTTGTCTTAACAGGACCTTGGCGGACAACGCCTGGACGGGTGTAGCCGTAGTTCAGGAAGTAGCTGGCGTCGCGTTCACGAGCTCGTTCCAACGCATCCCAATACGCCTTGTCAGCCCATGGTCCTTCGTTGAGGGCGATGTTGTTGTAATCGAGCAGGGTTCCCTTGAGGTAATGGACGTAGGCGATCGATTTGTTGTATTCGCACAGCGAGCGGTAGTATTCGATCTGTGCCAAGGCACGACGTTGTTGACTTTGCAGGACCACGTTGACCGGCGATCGGCCACCTTCGTATTCAGCCAATCGAGCGCGAACTTCTCGCTCCGCTGCGGCCCAGCGTTGGAAACTGTTGTGGATCAGGTCGTAGTGCACCTGCAACTTGCCGACCGCATCGCTCAATTGATGCACCATCGCCAATTCCTTCTCTTGCAAGAACGCCTCTTCGCGTCGCAGTTGCAGTTGAGCATTGCGAACCCGTGCCTTCTCGCGTCGCGATCCGATTGCTGGTGGAGTGAATTCCAATCGTGCACCGACTTCGGTGTGATCCCCTTCGGTCAGATCGGCCAGAGCCGAGTTGGCAAAGGTGCTGCCGGGAATGTTCCCTCCGTCGCGGCTCGATGGCCCCAGTGTGTCGCCGACGCCGACCCAGCGGGCCGAGAACGAAACGTTCAAGTCGGGAAGCATCTGGTTCTTGGCGACCAAGCATTCGAGTTCACGTTGTTTGATGCGGATCTTTTGAGCACGCAGTTCGGGGCTGCGATACAAAGCTTCGGTCGTTAGTTCGTGCCAGTCGAATTTGACGGCGGCCAGCGATGGTTCGTCGATCGGACGTGCAAGCCGTCCATCGGTCGACGCGATGCCCATCAGGTTGCGGAGTTCGCGTTCGCGGCCATAGACGCCATACGGATCGTTGCCAGGAACGTTGGTTCCCGCCAGAGCGGTCGTCAATTGAGCGCTGAAGGCGAAGAACTGTTCTTCGGCTTGAGCGACGTCTTGAGCCGTTCCCGAACCGCTTTCCAAGTTCAGTTGTGCGAAGCGAGCTGTCGCTTGAGCACTGTCGCGAGCGATCTGGGTTGTTTCGACGTTGCGGTAGGCACAATAAAGTTCCCAGTAGGCGTTCTCGACGTCGGCAACCAAGTTGCGGACCAACGATTCGAATTCGGTCAGAGAGCTGTCTTCGTTCAAGCTGGCCAGGACCACGGGGACGCGATTGACCAGCGTGCCACGGTTCCGCATCAATGGATGTTGTACTTGAGCTTCCAGGACGACGGTGTAGTCGCTGGCGACCAGGCGGCCGACGCTGTCAGGCGTAATATTGTTGCGTGAGTAGACAACTCGTTCGCGAAGCGTAGCGACACCACCGGTGGCGAGTCGTTTGGACAACGCCAGTTGTTGGGTGCTGTCCCAGGCCCGGAACTGTTGCGGGTTGAAAATGTTTCCGGCACCAACGTTTCGCGAGCGATCGGTCGTATCGTAGCTCAAGAAGCTGCTCATCTGAGCGTCAAACTCAGACAAAGCGTCTTCGACACCACCAACCTGCGAAGCTCGGATCGCACCACGTGGCAGCGTGCGGTTGCCGTCGCTGTCGACGGTCAATGGCAACGACTGAGTGGTCGATGATTGAATCGCTGGATCGAAGGTCGAACCCAATCCGTCGGGCGAACCGCTCAGAATCTGAGCCGCTGTGTTCTGACGTTGTTGGGCAGTACCCGACACGGTGCGAAGGATCTTGCTGTTGTTCAGCGCGATCGAAACGCACTCTTCCAACGTCACATCCCAGAACTCGTATTCGTGATTGTCGACCGTCAGCGGAGCCTTGGCTTGCAAGACATCCTCCAACTTGGGTAGCTCGACATCCGGATACTCAATCGCGGTTGCGGTGTCCAAATAGTGCGATAGATCGCCGTCCTCGTGCAGGTAGAACGGTTGCGTAGGTGTACGACAACCCGTTGCCACGACGAGCAGCGCGATCTGCAGGTAGACTGCGTATTGATATTGTTTGCGATTCATCCGTCTCGGTTTCCTCTGATGGGTCGCGCCCCAGCTCCACTAACTGGATAACGCAACGATCCCTGGAAACCCCCCTCAACACCCCGACCCCAAAGCTGGGCGTACTCGTGTTGCTGCAATCGTTATCGTCAACGCAACCGGCAAACTTTGACATTTCACTCGGCGATTCCAGAATTTCTTTTCGATTCGATTAACGCCAACAAAAACGCTCGGTTTTTCGACAGCTAGCAATCCGCCGCCCACCGCCCGATACTCTCCCATCGCCGGCAACCGACGCTAGCGGCTTGTCGGTTTAATCACAACGAGCTTCCTTGCATTAGCCGTTTGGGCGTTAATGGCAGCGGAACCGAGGCTAACGCCCAATCGACTGATTAAACCGACGAGCCGCTAGCATCCACAGATCGTCGGCACTGATTGGCGCTCGATCGCTTGGCCGTCATGCTGGACCAAGATCTAAAATCAACTGAAACACTTTCCAATCGCGCGTTCCCCGCTGCGAAGTACTTGTTCATTGTTGCAAAGCCTGCGAATCGCCCATGTCCCCTCCCCTTTCCCGAATCACATCCCGCTGGAAATCGACGACGATCCTAGGCGTTCTGTTTTGGAGCGGCTGTCTGGTGGCGATCGCGATCGCTGCCCGAACCCATCGCGCCGAAGCGTCGCGAGTGACCGAATTGGCGACTCACTTCATGCAGTCGCGCGATCGGTTTCGGATCCAGCTGCCCGATGGACCGCTCCGCCGCGGCGACGCGATCTTTGCCTTAGATGCTAGCGGCCAGTGGACTCAAGTCGGACATGCGATCTCCAGCGACGAATCGAGCTCGCCGCCGTCGGCTGAAATCCTTTGGTACGGCTCGCAGCCGGCATCGCATTACGGTTTCACCTACTGTCGCAATCGCGGCACGCTAGCCGAAGCTGTCGAGATCTTGCTGCCAGCCGAGCGACGAACGGTGATCCTAAATAGGATCGCCGCAGCCCAGCGGTTGCACGGCCCCGAACTGACCGCCGCCTTTAAACCGATCATCGAACAGACGCTCCGCGAAAGCGTCCCGGTGATTCAACAGGCGTTAGTTCGGGCGGTTACGGCCCATCAAGCCGAATTTGACGCGATCGGCAAGCGTTTCGAAGCCGAATTGATCAACCAACGCGTCGTGCCGCTGGTGCGGTCACAGGTGCTGCCGATCGTCCGAACCCACGGCGAACCGGTCGCCACAGCGATCGGGCAAGAGATCTGGGATCGGGCGTCCTTGTTCCGCTTCGGCTGGCGGATCATGTACGACAAATCGCCTCTGCCCCAGCGCGATCTCAGCCAGCAGGAATGGGAGCGTTTTATGGAGACCGAGGCGATCCCGGTCTTCGAATCACACGTCGACCAGATCGTCGGGGCTGTTAAAGCGATGTTGCGGGACGTCGTGAAAAACGAAGCGGTTCGCGACGAGTTCACTCAGGTTTTGCAAGAGGTCGCCAGCGACGATCAATTGCAAGCGTTGGCCGGTTCGATCGTTCGCGATGCGATCATCGACAACCAGGAACTGCGGCAGGTCTGGCTGAAAAACTGGCAGACCGCCGAAGCGCAGCAGGCGATGCAGTTGGCCAACGCGCGACTGGAACCGCTGGTCCGCGAGATCGGCGACGAGATCTTTGGGACGCGAGAGACGGGAATCAGTCCCGGATTCGCTCGCGTCTTAAGAACGCAGATCCTTAATAAAGATCGCCGATGGATGGAAGCGACCATGCTGCCGCAACCGCGGCGGGAGGATCAACCGGCGATCGCTGCAATCGACGAACTACCCCACACCTACCCGCTGCTCTTCTTTGCCGATCACCCGTCCGAATGAAGCCGGCACGCTCCCAGCGAATCGCCGACGCGGGCGTAGAGTTCGCGGTGCGCTGCGGACTGCTCGACCAGATCGTCGTCGAAAACGATCCGACCGGGTTCAAAGATCGTGATCGTCGATGAACCGCCAAACCGGAAATAACCTTTTTCGTCCCCCTTGGCGACCGGCGAACCGGGATCGTAGGTCTGGCGGATTCCGCCGACACATGTCGCCCCGATTTCCATCAACAAGACCGTTCCCAGTCGTTCGGTCGTCAGTGCCGTGATCGTTCGCTTGTTGGTCGCCAGGATCTGGATGTTCTGGCGCAACGCGATCGGGTTGACGGAAAACAGCGGGCCGTTGATCAGCCGCGCCGGGCCAGGTAGGCCTGCGGCGGGAAAGTGAAAGCGGTGGTAATCGACAGGACACAGTCGAGACAATAACAAACTTCCCGACGCGTACCGGCTAGCCAATTCGGCATCTCCCAAGAGCGTCGGCAGGTCGAACATTTCCCCTTTGACGAACAGCCCGTCGCAATTTGCCAGATCGGGGACGCACAGATGGCGGCCGTCGGCGGGGAAGACAACCTTGGACGGATCGGGATCGATCGGCCGTGCCGAACGTTTCAGCTGACGATAAAAGAAGGCGTTAAAATGTTCGAACTCCTCTGGCCGCCGCATAAATTCATCGGCATCGAGTTCATATTCTTCGATAAAAGGGGCGATCTTGCGCCGCGTTCCGGGGCGGTCCATTTGCCAGCCATACCAATGCGAGAACAAAGCTCGCTTGACCAACGCATGTAGCGCGACCTTCCCCGCTGGCGTTCCATAGGTCCAACGGAGCGATTTGTCGCCGTACACCTTCTCGCGACAGACTTCGCCGCGGTATCGATCGTAATAGAGTATTTCGTCCATGGTTTCACGCGAGCCAACGATCCAAAGTCGTTTTCGGTTTCGATGCAGGGAGGCCAACTTTCGGGCGTTTGGTCCCCAGGTTTTCGTTGCCAAACGCCAACGAATTGTAATCCAACCACGCGTTGGGCCCATAGGTGCGACGCGACGTTCAAATTATGCTTGCTGAACGCCCAAGAATCGCTGGCTCCGAATTAGTGTTCTGTTTTTCAGACCACTAATCTCCGCTGATCGACGCTAATCGTGCCGGTCAAAAGGCTGAGCGGTCTGGCTGTAGAACGCTCAAGAATTTCTGGCTCCGAATAAGCCCGGATCCGCGAAGATCAGTGTTCCGTTTCTCAGACCACTAATCTCCGCTGATCGACGCTAATCGAGGCGGTCAAAAAGCTGAGCGGTCTGGCTGCAGAGCGCTCAAGAATTTCTGGCTCCGAATTAGTGCCGATAAGTGCGGATCAGCGTTCCGTTTTTCAGACCACTAATCTCCGCTGACCGACGCTAATCGTGCCGGTCAAAAAGCTGAGCGGTCTGGATGACGAACGCTCACGAATTTCTAGATTCCAATTAGTGCGGATCAGCGAAGATTAGTGTTTCGTTTCTTAAACCACTGATCTCCGCTGATCCTCGCCAATCAAGCCGGTTGAAAAATTAAGTTGTCTGGTGGCTGAGCGCTGGAGAAGTTCTGGATCTGAATGAGCGTCGATTAGGGCGGATCAGTGTTTCGTTCTTCAAACCACTGATCGTCGCTAGTCAACGCTAATCAAGCAGGTCGAAAAATTAAGTTGTCTGGTGGCTGAGCGCTGGAGAATTTCTAGATCTGAATGAGCGTCGATTAGGGCGGATCAGTGTTTCGTTCTTCAAACCACTGATCGTCGCTAGTCAACGCTAATCAAGCAGGTCGAAAAATTAAGTTGTCTGGTGGCTGAGTGCTGGAGAACTTCTGGATCTGAATGAGCGTCGATTAGGGCGGATCAGTGTTTCGTTTTTCAGGCCACTGATCTTCGCTGATCCTCGCTAATCAAGCCGGTTGATAAATTAAGTTGTCTGGTGGCTGAGCGCTGGAGAATTTCTAGATCTGAATGAGCGTAGACTAGGGCGGATCAGTGTTTCGTTCTTCAAACCACTGATCTTCGCTAATCGACGCCAATCAAGCCGGTTGATAAATTAAGTTGTCTGGTGGCTGAGCGCTGGAGAATTTCTAGATCTGAATGAGCGTCGATTAGGGCGGATCAGTGTTTCGTTCTTCAGACCACTGATCTTCGCTGATCCTCGCTAATCAAGCCGGTTGATAAATTAAGTTGTCTGGTGGCTGAGTGCTGGAGAATTTCTGGATCTGAATGAGCGTAGATTAGGGCGGATCAGTGTTTCGTTCTTCAAACCACTGATCTTCGCTGATCCTCGCTAATCAAGCAGGTTGAAAAATTAAGTTGTCTGGTGGCTGAGTGCTGGAGAATTTCTGGATCTGAATGAGCGTAGATTAGGGCGGATCAGTGTTTCGTTCTTCAAACCACTGATCTTCGCTAATCGACGCTTATCAAGCCGGTGAGGGGACGATGTTGTCCGACCGTTGTTTTTGCAAGATTCCTTGGTGAGCTTCTTTAGATTCCTCTTGCGGTTCGGCGCTCGCCGCGATGCGGCGGCTTAAAATCTGGTCGTCGGTTCTTACCAGCGGATTTGAGCCGCGTGGGGGCGAGAGTTAGCAGCTACGGGGATGTGGCGGAGTTGGCGGGGACCAGCGGTTGGAGCATGCCGGTGACTTCGGCGAACGTTAGGATCCGTGCGTAGCGGTCGCGGAGTGTCGCCAGCGACGCTTCGTGCAGCTCGGGCGTGACGGTGGCACAACAGTCTTCGACGACGGTCACCAGATAGCCTAGATCGCAGGCGTCGCGGACTGTCGTTTCCACACATTCATTGGTGTAGACACCGACGACAAACAGCGATTCGATCCCCATGTTTTTTAGCACGTAGTGCAAGTTGGTCGACGAAAAAACGCCGCTAGCCGTCTTGTTGATCACGATTTCGTCACGCGACTCATCGGGGCCGACGATCTCTAAAAAATCGGCTTCACGCGATCCGGGCGCCGCCAATAGCCCGAGCCGTCGATGCCCTTTGCTGCGGTCGCGCCCGTCGCGGGTGAGCGCTTGGATCCGCGTGTGGATTACTTCCAGTCCGTGAGTGCGGAAGCCGTCTTGCAGACCGCGAACGTTTGGCAACACCGTCTGCTGCAGTCGATCGAAATAATACTCCTGCGCCTCCTGAGGCACTCCGCTGTTCATCGCATCTTTAAAAACGCCATGCCCGGGAGCGGCATCGAGGTATTGCAGATCGATGCACAATAGCGCCGTCCGCCCCTCGACCAAGAACTCCCGGTGGGCGGGGTTCTCGACAAACGATTCGTGATAGACCTCTTTGAGCGGATCGACGTGTTCGTTATCGGTCATCGGCAACTTTTCCTGACAGCGGGTTTTGTTCGGGTGAAATATTCGGAGGTTCAGTTGGTGGCGGAACTCAGCTGCACCAAGGTTTGTAACATCAAATTTGCCCCCGCTTCGATGTCCGACCAAGCTGTCCATTCGGCAGGCGAATGACTCTGCCCGTTTTTACTGGGCACAAAGATCATCCCGACCGGAACCATGCTACCCATGATCTGGGCATCGTGAGCGGCTCCGCTGGGCATCCGTAGGTGATCGAGTTCCAGTTTGCTGGCCTGATCCATCAACAGTTGGACGATCGCGTCGTGGCAAGCAACCGGCCGCAGATAACTCTTCTGTGCAAACTCAAACATCAGATTGCGGCGACGAGCGATCGCTGAAAGCGCTTTGCGAAAAGCCGTCCCGAGTTCCTCGAGCACCGCTTCGCTGGTATCGCGAACGTCCAAGGAGAATTCGACCAGACCGGGGACGGTATTGGTAGCCCCCGGCAGGATCTGGGCTTTGCCGATCGTCGTGCGGCTGCGATCGCTGCCGTTCTCTTCCAGGATCCGCGGGATTTCATGAGCGAAATCAGCAAGTCCCATGAAGGCGTCGTTCCGCATTTCCATCGGCGTCGTCCCGGCGTGGTTCGCTTCCCCACGCAACGTGACCGCCCATGTGAACAGCCCGGTGATCTCGTCGACCACTCCGACCGCCTTCTTGGTTCGATCCAAGACCGGTCCCTGTTCGATGTGCAGTTCGATGTAGGCGGCGATCGATTCGGGAACCCGAGCTGCGTCCAAAGCTGACAACGCATCGTGACCGTGCCGCCCCAATTCGTCGCGCAACAGAACGCCGTTCATGTCGGTCGTCGTTTCCAACGACTGAGGATTCAGTTGGCCGCAGACGGCTTGTGAACCAAACATTCCGCCAAAGCGGCCCTCTTCGTCGCTGAACGCGATCAGTTCGAGCGTCCTGTCGGGTTGGAAACCGGTCTCTCGCAGCGTCCGCAGACACTCCAGTCCGACCACGACACCAAGCGTTCCGTCTAACGCACCGGCACACGGCACGGTGTCGATGTGCGAACCGACCAGCACGCGCGGGGCGTCGGTGGTTCCCGAAAGCTCTCCCGAGATGTTCATCGCACCATCGGTCGACGCGATTAGGTCCGCTTGTTCGATCTGTTGTGTCAGCCAGCGTTTGCCCTGGATGTCGGCGTCGGTGAACGCCATCCGGTAGATCCCACGATCGGATTCGCGGCGGCCAATTTTGGCCAGCGTCAGGATGTCGCGTTTGATGCGTTCGAGGTCGACGCGGATTTCCATCATGGTTCCTGTAGAGAAAAGATCCCCGGCAAAGCTGCCGGGGAAGCGTGAATGAATCAATCGACAGCGGGCAGCGGCATCCCTTCGACATATTGGCCGTGCAAGATGTGCAACTGCAAAGCGTGGTTCATGATGATGTCGTTGCGGCGAGCGATCGTGTGATCGGTCTCCTGCCACGCTTGATCGATGAAATCACGCAGCTTTTTCGTGTCGAAGACGCCCAACGCCGCGATCCGGGCGTCGGTCAACCAATGGTCGATCATGTCCTGCAGCGCCGCCCGAATCACCGGCGACGTGTGGGCTGGCGGAGCCATGAAAGCAAACTTCTTCCGCTCGTACAGTTCTCGCGGCAAGACGTTGACCATCGCCTCTCGCAACACCCACTTTTCGATTCCATCGCGGATCCGCACGTCGGGCGGAATCGTGACAGCGTATTCGGCGATGTGATGGTCCAGGAATGCCGGGCGGGCTTCCATGCTGTTGGCCATATCCATTCGGTCGCCACCCCAAGTCAAGATCTGCCCTTCGAGCATCGTCTTGCACCAGGTGTATTGCGAGACGTCCAAGCGATGTCGGCCGCGAACCTGATCCGGATCGATCGCTCCGGCAACTTCGGCAACGGGATCGTACTGCTGCATCAGATCTTGCATCGACGACGACAACAGCGGCCGGACGCGGGCCAGCGTCATCATCCAGGGCTGGATCCACGATGGCGTGAAGCCACACAGATCGTCCCAGGCCGGGTGACGAAGATCCTCTTCGGCCAGGATCGCTCCGGCAAAGATCCCCGCATCGTCCTCGCGCCCCAACCAATCGCGTTTGAAGAACGGATAGCCGCCAAAGAGTTCGTCGGACCCTTCGCCGGTGATTACCGCTTTGTAATTACAAGCTCGCACGCGGCGGCTCATGTGCCACTTGGCAACCGCCAGCGTGTTGTAGAACGTCCGTTCGGCGTGCCACGTGGCTCGTTCGAAAGCAGGTCCATAGAGTTCCTTTTCGGTAAGCAGCAGCAGTTCCTGCTCCGCCCCGGTCCGCTGTGCCATCAGTTTGGCGATGTTCGATTCGTCGTATTCGTCGCTGTCGAACGCGATCGTAAAGGCTTTGATCGGCGATTGTTGCAGCGTCGTTGCCAGCCCCAAGATCGAACAGCTGTCGATCCCCCCCGACAGATAACATCCGACCGGCACGTCGGCTTCCAACCGCGTCGCGACCGCGTCGATCAAGCGATCTTGAACGCCTTGCACGTATTCTGCTGGATCGGCGTTTTCGACGTGTGATTCGGGGAACTCGAGATCCCACCAACGCTTGAGCGATGTTTCCAAGCGGCCGTCGCGCTCTTGAACGATCAACATATGACCGGGCTGCAACGCCTGGACGTCTTCGAACGCCGTCGATCCCGGCACCATCACCTGCATCATCTGGTGTATGACTGCTTTGGGGCACATCCGCGGCTGGATGTCGGGATGTTTGAGGATCGATTTGACCTCCGATCCCCAAGCGATGCCGTTGTCGTTAACGGAATAATAGAGCGGTTTAACGCCAAAACGGTCGCGGATCAGGATCAGCCGTTTTTCGCGGGCGTCGTACAACACGACGGCAAATTCGCCTCGCAAATGTTCGACAAAGCTGAGCCCGTATTTGCGGTACAGCGGCAGCGTGATCGCACTGTCGCTCTTGCCCCCCGTCGTCAGCGTTTCACACGCCAATTGAGTCCGCAGCTTTTTGTAGCCATACAATTCGCCGTTGACCGTGACAGCCAGTTCGCCGTCGCGCGATTCGATCGGTTGGTGACCGTGATCCAAACCGACGATCGAGAGCCGCGTGTGCCCCAGGGCGAGCCCTTTCTCTGGGTACAGTCGACTGCCGCGATCGTCGGGACCGCGGTGATCGAGGACGTCGAGCATTTGGTCGAGCGCGGTGCGCAGTTGACGTTCGCTAGTTCGCGATGGGTTCCAGAATCCAGTGATTCCACACATGGTTAAATTCGCTTTGTACAGTTCGTGACGAAGTGAGTTTCAGCGGTGGCGCGACGCCGCGGGTCGCGCGCGTTCCGGCCGTGGCAGGTGCTATAGATCGCTGATCCGATTGAGTCGCTGGAGCACCGAGACCAGCAGCGCTTGGCGGACGAAGACCGCACCGGCCGCTTGGGCGAAGTAGAGGTTGTGATCGGTGTCGTCGAGATCTTCGGAGAGTTCATCGTTGCGAGCCAATGGATGCATCACCACAGCCCCCGGCTTCAGATCGCTGGCGAGTTCCAATTTGTAACGGCCATCGAGGTTCCGATAGCTGTCACCGAGGAAGGCGATCGAATTGACATAGACGACATCCAGCTCTTTGAGAACCTTCTGCACGTCGTTGGTGACTTCGATCGGGATCGGCGATTGTTCGATCGGTTCGGTCAAGTCGAGCCCAACCGGATCGGCCATTTCGGAGACCAGCGTGATCTTGGAAACCGCGCCGGCGAACATCAACGACAACCGCAGGAAGCTTTTCACAGCACGCATCGATCCGGGCGTACCGATGATTCCCAAATGGATCCGCCGCTCGGGCGGACAATCGGGGCGGCACAGTTCGGGACGCCATTTCAGCAGCGCGTACCAATCGATCAACGCCTGAGTCGGATGATGGCCGCTGCCATTGCCGGCATTGATCAACGGACGCTGCAGATTCTTTTGGATCTCTTCGATCGAATTTGTATCGGGATGCCGCATGATCACGATATCGCCGTACGTGTTGAACATCTCGCCGATGTCGGCCAGCGATTCCCCTTTGGCGATTCCGGTCACCTGCCCATCGGGGACCGACAGAACTTTGCCGTCGAGTCGCAGCAGGGCGCTTTCAAACGAGAGCCGCGTGCGGGTACTCGCTTCGAAAAACGCAGTGATCGCGATCTTGCCGTCAAGCGGCTTTTCCATCTCGACGTTCCGCGTCTCCAACAGCGCCGCCAACTGCGCCAGCGCGACGACAGTGCGGCGATCGAATTGGCGGGGGTTTAAGATCGATTGACCAGCGAGCGCTTCGAGCGCTTCGCGATCGATCTTGCCATCGGTGACATCCAACAGACGCTGCGGATCCAGCAGCTGGCCTTTGGAGTTCGATGCATTGGGTTGCAGTGCGAGCGATCGTTGTTCTTCCGTATTCATAAAATGATGCCCTACCAAATGCGGTTTTTTCGCAAATCACTAAACAAGAACCCAATCAACAGCACTGCCCCGGCAGTACACAGCAAGAGTCCCCCCAGCACGATGACTTTCAAAAGCCAGACCGGAAATATTAACATTCGAATCCCTCCTCCGCCGCCCGTCGATCGCGGTCGGGCGTCCTGTTTTGTTGTGACAATTGCTTGAAGTCGAAGCGATCGGGAATCAGCCATGTCAGCAACGCGAAAACGATTCCCGATACCGTCGCGCCAATCAGCGATGCGACGAACCATCCGATGGCAAAATAGGCAACCAAGCCCAGGCTGCTGCCAGCGACCATCGCGGCTCCAGCAGCCCACGGACTGGGGCGACCGAAGTAGAGTCCGCCGACGATCGGCCAAATACAACTGCCCACCATGGGGCCTGCGAAAAACAAGACGGTTGCTAGCGTGCCGATGTTCGCCCAAGCGATCGCCCAAGCGATCAGCCCCAAGATTAGAATGCTCAGCACCGACAATTTGCGTTTGGTCGTATCGTTCAGATCGCTTCCGGCGGCTCGTTCGAAGATGTCGTTGACCATCAGATCGCTGGTCGCGGCCAACAGGCTGTCGATACTGGAGGCCAACGAGCAGAAGACGATCACAAACACAAACAACGCTCCGCCAGTTCCCAACAGCGTCGCCGCGACCAATGGACCGGCGATGTCGGGCTGGCTGATTCCAATCCCCAGTGCCGGCGCGGCCAAGCCGAGGAAGCCGGCGACGATTGGAACTGGCAACCACAACAGCCCGCCCAAAGCGTAAGCCTTGGGGCCAACGCCTTCGCGCATCGCAAACGCCCGGCTCCACCAGACGTTGCTGTGAAAGATCTCGCCAAATCCGAATAACATGTTGTTGAACACGGCCATCAGCGCTGCCGGAAACAGGACCGACAGCAGCATCGGCCGCTCCGTCTGCAATTGGGTGTGAACGTCGGCGATGTCGACGTGCAATAGGACCGCGATCGCCACGACGACCAAACCGACCAGGATGATCAGGCTTTGGATGAAATCGGTTCCGATCACGGCGTACATTCCGCCAAACAGAGTATACAGAACGCAGACCCCCAGAACCGCTGACATGCCGACTTCGTAGGGGATTCCCGACAGCACATTCAACAATTTGCCGCCGGCCATCGCCATCGAGATCAACCATGTCATCGCGTAGAAGAGCGAGATGACCAGGAACGGGATCGCGCCGAGTTGCCCGTAGCGGCGGCGAACAAATTCGACGGCGGTGTAGCCGTGAGGCATCAGTTGCCGAATCCGGCCACTCATCGGCGCAAACGCGAACAATCCAAAACTGGCTGTCGAATAGGTCAACGCACCCCAGACACCCAGTTGCAGTGCGAACTGCGGCGCGAGCATCGTCGTGTTCGATGTGATCCATGTCGCCACTGCAGTCGCCGTTCCTAGGGCGAGTCCGACGTTGCGGCCGGCGACAGCAAACCCGTCGTACGACTTCGCTTGCCGTCCCCACCAGATTCCAAGTGCAATCCACAGGATGCCAAACGTGATCAACAGCGCGTAACCGGCGTTGGGGCTGAGGATCGTGTTGGCGAAAATCGGTCCATCGATCATGATCCGCTCCCTTCGCTGCGAGGTTCTCCATGCGACGTCCGCCACGTTCCGACAACGATCAGGCCGATGATCGCAAGGAACACGACCATCCCACATGACAGTAGCATCAGTGAAAACGACAGCGACCAATGCTTGACTTCGACTGAAGCGGGGACCGTCGACCGGGCCAATTCGTTGCCGTCGCTATCGAGTGCGCGAACGTTAAACCGATAGGTTCCATCGGCCAGTCCCGAGATAAACGCTTCGGGAAACAAGCCTCGATAACGCGACAACCCCGTGTCGTCGATCACCTGGTACTCCGTCGCCTCCGCGACCTCGTTCCATCGCAGCGTCAGATAACCTTCTTGAACTGCCGTAAACTCGGTTTCGGAGAATCGCAGCGGATCTTCCGCAGCGGCGGCGAGGGAAAATGAAAATAGAAACGCTAGGGCAACAGCAGCCAATCGCAAGCAACCGTCCTCATTGTGGTGGTGTTGATGGTTTGTGCTGTAAGCACTTCGCTGAACGGTTTTGCCACGGGCACGCGATGTTTACCGCTCTTCTCCAGTGAAATCGCCGCTGCCAATGATGAAGCGTTCGATCGTATCAGAAATTGTTTAGAGCTGAAAGTATTGTGACGCGGTCGGTGGGGGCAAAGTTGGTTTTGGCAATTTGCCGAATGCGAGCCGCGATCCATCGCCAACCCGTCGCTCCGCGTCGATTTGTAGGCAGCTTCATTTTTTTGCCACAGAGGACGCGGAGGCCACTGAGTTTTTTTCGTAGGACAGATTGGCTGACGAAGGTGTCGCGCCCGGCTGCTTGTCTGCTGATTACGGGAAGCTTGGAAATTGAGGAACTTGGTGCCCGTGGTTTGGGGATCCGTTCATTCGCGTTGATTAGTGTTATTCGCGGGCAGCTGTTAATTCGCAGGCAGCTGATTCGGCTCACGGAGGCGCAGAGCTCACGGAGCAAGCGGCCGGTGAAGCGCGCTAACAACGCAACATATTAAAAATATAGATCCGCTCCCTGCCCGTCCCATTCGCGCTATTGGCGGGCAGATATTTTTAAACGCAGAGGCGCAGAGGTCGCTGAGTTTTTGTTCGGTAAGACAGGTCGGTCGACGAAGGTGCTGCGCCGGGTTTCTTGCCCGCAGGTCACTTGAGACTTGCGAAGCTTGAAGATTGAAGAACTTGGTGACCGTGGTTTGGGGGAACGGTTCTTTCGCGTCGATTGGTGTTATTCGCGGGCAACTGATTTGGCTCACGGAGGCGCAGAGCTCACGGAGCAAGCGGCCGGTGAAGCGCGCTAACAACGCAACATATTAAAAATATAGATCCGCTCCCTGCTCGTCCCATGCGCGTCGATTGGCGTTATTCGCGGGCAGATATTTTTAAACGCAGAGGCGCAGAGGACGCAGAGGTTTGGTTTGGTAAGACAGGTCGGTCGACGAAGACGTCGCGCCGGGCTTCTTGCCCGTTGCTCCTGCGAAGCTTGCGCTTCTTGAAAATTGAAGAACTTGTTGCCATGGTTTGGGGAGCCGATGATTTGCGTCGATTGGCGTTATTCTCGGGCAGTTTCGTTTCTAGCCACAGAGGACGCAGAGGTCACTGAGTTTTTGTTTGGTTAAGAATGATTGGTCGTCGAAGACGCTGCGCCGGGCCGCTGATCTCGCGAGTCTTGGGAATTGAAAAACTTGTTGTCGGTGGATTCGCGGGAGCCGCCCTTTCGCGTCGATTGGTGTTATTCGCGGGCAGATATTTTTAAACGCAGAGGCGCAGAGGACGCAGAGGTTTGGTTTGGTAAGACAGGTCGGTCGACGAAGACGTCGCGCCGGGCTTGCTGGCAGCGGATCACGCGAAGCTTGGAAATTTGGGATGACGTACAGAAGCCTTTGACCTGCGTGCTCTCGTCTCCATTTCGCGTCGATTTGCGATATTCGCGGGCAGCTTCCATTTCTAGCCACAGTGGTCACGAAGGTCGCTGAGTTTTTGTTTGGTCAGGACTCTGTGTTGGTGGGATCGACGCATTTCCTTTTGGCGTGCCAGTGCAGGGGACTGAGGCTTGGTGGGCTTTCGAACCGTTGCCAACGACGCTCGCTGCGGTCACAATTCGAAGCGGTTGCGGCGGGAGCGTTGCTGGGGCAGCGGTATGTTTCCGGCGTGACGCTGGGGCACGTGTTATTTAATCCTCCGCCGGGGCTCGTTCAAAAGAGAACTAATGCCATTGCTTACTCATGAAGATCAGATCGTCGCCGCGATCCGGCAGATCATCCGTGCCGTCGACCTGCATTCGCGTCAACTGGTCAACGGACATGGCATGACGGGGCCTCAGTTGGCGGTGTTGCAGGAGGCGGAGCGTTTGGGGCCGGTCTCGCCGAGCGCTCTGTCGCGAGCTGTCCATTTGAGTCAAGCGACGGTGACCGGGATCCTGCAGCGATTGGAGCGACGAGGATTGATCCAACGTGAACAATGTGTTGCCGATCGGCGATCGGTCCTGGTCCAAACGACACCCGTCGGACAACAATTGCTGACCGCATCCCCCTCGTTGTTGCAAGACCGCTTCCGCGATTCACTCTCGGCGCTCGAGGATTGGGAGCGGTTGCAAATCTTGTCGACGTTGCAGCGGGTGGCCGCGTTGATGGATGCCGAGCATATCGACGCCGCACCTCACCTGACCTCCGGCGATATCCCCACCCCAATCGACGACCTGCCCGCTCAGACCCCATAACAATATAACAAACCGAAGATTGTGGACGCGAAGCGAGAGGCCGATCGAAATGTCGATGCGATCGCAGGCAAACTGAAAACTGAGGCTCCCCCGGTCACCCCGGCGACTGCCTCGCTCCAAATCGGAACCCCACACGCGACGCCACAACCAAATCGCCTCGGACGGACCGAATGCGACCTCCGCAAACCGACGAAATTAGAAACGTTATCCGAAACTGGAACAGGGACAAAACGAACGATGAAGATTGAACAACGCCTCTTTGGCACCACGCCCGACGGCGCTGCGGTGACGCTGTTTACGTTAACCAACAACCACGGCAATTCGGTCGAATTGATCGATCGAGGGGCGACGATCGTCAGCGTCAACGTCCCCGATCGCGATGGCAAGCGAGCCAATGTGAACCTTGGTTTTGCCGCTTTGGATGGATATCTGCAACGCCATCCTTATTTCGGAGCGACGGTTGGCCGGGTCTGCAATCGGATCGCTGGCGGGCGGTTTGCGATCGATGGCCAAGAGTATCGGGTTGCCCAGAATTTGGGAGAGCATCATCTGCATGGTGGCCTGGTCGCCTTCGACGCTTTGATGTGGACGGCCGAACCGATCCAGACGTCGTGGCAAGTCGGCGTGCGGATGCGGTTGGTCAGCCCCGACGGGGACGAAGGCTATCCCGGCACGCTCGACACGACGGTCGAATTCACTTGGAACGACGACAACGAATTGGCATACACCTTCACCGCTCAGACCGACGCTCCCACGCATCTGAACCTAACCAACCACGCCTACTGGAATCTGGCGGGTGCGGGATCGGGAACGGTTCGCGACCATCAACTGACCATCGCCGCCGATCGCTCGCTGGCTGTCGATGACGATCTGATTCCGACGGGAGAGCAGAGTGAGCTGGAGGGGAGCGTCTTGGATTTCCGCGAGCCGAGAGCGATCGGCGATCGAATCGACCAATTGCCCGAAACCAAGGGCTACGATCATTGTTATGTGCTGCGGGGCGAGCCGGGAGAATTGCGAAGCGCCGCCTACGCTGTCGATCCGGCCAGCGGACGGACCATGGAGGTGCTGACGACGCAGCCCTGCATGCAGCTGTATACCGGCAATCATTTAAGTGGCCAGGCCGATGCGGGTGGGTATGGTCAGCACGAGGCGTTTTGTTTTGAAACGCAACATCCTCCCGATGCCGCCAACCAACCGGCCTTCGCGTCGACGCGGTTGGATCCGGGGCAGACGTTCCGACAATCGACAGTCCATCGCTTTGACGTCGTCTAGGTTTGGACGCCCCGGGGTGATTGAAACGCAGAGGCGCTGAGATCGCAGAGTTTTTGTGCGGGAGCGTCGGCAGGCACAAACCCTGAATCCCTTTTCGGTCCGGGCCGGTCGACTCGTCGGCTCCAGCAGGCCGAGATAGAATAGGAAAGGGCGTGGGAGCGCGTTGGCGATGGGGCGTTGACGACGGTCGATTGCGGCGTGTGAAGCGGCGTGGTAATCTTGTCGCAGTTCATCGATCCAAAGGTCGCTTCCCCAGCGAAGCGCACTCCTTCCCCCAATTCCCCGATCAATTGAAAGCAGGTGCGATGGCAGCTACCACAATCGAAGTCAAAGAAGAAGTCGTGGTTGTCTACTTTTCCGACGGGAAGATTCTCGACAGCCAACGCATCGAACAGGTCGGTGGCGAACTGCAAGCCGCCGTCCCTCAAGCGATCCACAAAAAATTGTTGTTGAACTTCCGCGGTGTCTCGTTCATGTCTTCGGCGATGATCAGCAAACTGGTCTCGTTGAGCAAGGCGTGCAAGGGAGCGGGCGTTGAAATGAAGTTTTGTGAGGTGTCGCCCAACGTGATGGAAGTCTTTAAAATCACCAAGCTGAACAAGGTCTTTGACATCAAGCCGGCTGAGGATAAAGCGATCGCCAGCTTTGGGAAAAAGAGCTGGTTCGGTTAACAGCTGGTTGTTGTCCGAGTTCCCGTTGTGGAATTTGAGCTTGCAGCTGCGTTCTCTTTTTGACAACTGCGAGTCCGATGAGCGATCAAGAGAATCTTTCGAATCATTCCGCTACCGAATTGGCGGAACTGGAGCGGACTTGGATGTCCCACGAGCTGCATGATGGTTTGATGCAGTGGGTGGTGGGGGCCAAGATGCAAGCCGAATCGCTGCATGCCCGCAGCATGGATGGCAAGCCTCCCACAGCTGACCAATTGCAGTATCTCGGCACGCTACTGTCGCGCGCCGTCTTGGAAGGGCGGCGGTTGATGGCGGGACTGCGGCCGCCGGAATTGGATGAATCGGATTGGCACGTTGCGTTGACTCATTGGGCCAATATCGCTCGCACCGGTTGCCAAACCGCTGTCGAATTTAACCTCGACCCCGCGACCCGCGTTGTCAGCGATGCGATGCAACGCTGTGTCTACCGGATCGTCCAGGAATCGGTCGGCAACGCGCTGCGGCATGCCAAAGCGGAGAACGTCCGGGTCGATGCAAAGTTTGTCGACAGCGACTTGGTCATCACCGTGCAAGACGATGGGATAGGATTCGATCAAGTGAGTGTGGGCGCCGACCGCTACGGACTCAAAGGGATTCACGAACGAGCTGCCCTACTCGACGGCTCCGCAACGGTTCAGTCGCAGGTGGGCAGCGGCACAAGAATCGAAGTCACCCTACCACGCTGAGTCGAGCGTTCCGCGAGGAACGCCGCGCTGAAACCTACCCGCCGATGCCGGCTATCGGATCCACGTCATCGCACGCAGCTCAGTAGCCACAGAGCGCGCAGAGAGCACCGAGGTGGCGTCTCTTTTTAATGCCAGCGAGCAACAACGTTTGCCGATGTTCCGATTTGTTGTGTGCTCAGTAGCCAGCGAAACCGACGCATCTGCTCTCGCCGGAATCGCGGAGTCCTGATCAGGCGATCCTCCTCGCTACCTAAAAACTCCGTGACCTCTGAGTCCTCTGTGGCTTAAAAGAAATCTGCCCGCGAATCGCACGAATCGACGCGAATGAGGAGCCTTGGATCCGCAGGCGATGATCTTTTCAACTTTCAAATTTTCCGCTGCCCGCGTGATTCACCACCAGCCATCTCCGTGTGCTCCGCGCCTCTGTGAGCAGAAAAATCAGCTGCCCACGATTAGCGGGCAAGAATACCAGCGTCTCTACTCGTGCCGGAATCGCGAGCCCTGATTGGTCGATCCTAGTCGTCCCATAAAAACTCCGTGACCTCTGGGCCCTCTGTGGCAGGAAAAAGAAGGTGCCCGCGAATATCGAGAACGGGGGAGCCGAGGCAGATTGCAGAACGATGGACTCCGCTATGGTTTTAGCCACAGAGGGCGCAGAGAACACCGAGGTGGCGTCTCTTTTTAATGCCAGCGAGCAACAACGTTTGCCGATGTTCCAGTTAGTTGAGTGCTCGGCAGTTAGGAAACCGGCGCATCTGCTCTCGCCGGAATCGCAGATTTTCGATTGGTCAATCCTCCTCGCTACCTAAAAACTCCGTGACCTCTGAGTCCTCTGTGGCTTAAAAGAAATCTGCCCGCGAATCGCACGAATCGACGCGAATGAGCGAGCCAGGGATCTGCAGGGTGAAGCTCTTTTCAAATTTCAAATTTTCCGCTGCCCGCGTGATTCACCACCAGCCATCTCCGTGTATTCCGCGCCTCTGTGAGCAGTAAAATCAGCTGCCCACGAATGACGCGAAAGGAACTTCAGGTCGATGAACTGTTCTGATTTCCAAATTCGCGGGATTAGCGGGCAAGCAATACCGCCGCCACACGCTTCGGATCCTCGGCTCGCCCCCCAAAACCTCTGCGTCCTCTGCGCCTCTGCGTTAAAAAAGGTCTGCCCACGAATGACGCCAATATCGCGAATGGGACGAACTGGGATCTGCGAGCTTAAATTATCAAATTTCGCGTGCTTCGCGAGATTCGCGGGCAAACAATACCGGCACCACCGCACGGCGGTTCTTCACTTGGCCACCTAAGACTCAGTGTCCTCTGGGCCCTCTGTGGCTTAAAAGAAGTCTGCCCGCGAATATCGCAAATCGACGCGAAAGGAACTGCAGGTCGTTGAACTGTTCTGATTTTCAAACTTCGCGCTGTTCGCGTGATTCACCACGTGCAGGCTCCGCGTGCTCTGCGCCTCTGTGAGCGGAAAAATCAGTTGCCCGCGAATCGCGCGAATCGACGCGAATGAGCGAGAGGCTTTTCTTTTGTTTTCAAGATCCACGTTGTTCTCGCCGGAATCGCGAGCCCTGATTGGTCGATCCTAGTCGTCCCATAAAAACTCCGTGACCTCTGGGCCCTCTGTGGCAAGAAAGGAGAAGGTGCCCGCGAATGACACCAATAACGCGAATGGGGCAAACAGGGATCTGCGAGCTTAAGTTATCAAATTTCGCGTTGTTCGCGTGGTTCACCATGTGCAGGCTCCGTGTGCTCAGCGCCTCTGTGAGCGGAAAAATCAGTTGCCCGCGAATTGCACGAATCGACGCGAATGAGAGAGGCAGGTTAGAGGTCGATGATCTTCGCTCTTTTGTTTAGCCACAGAGGGCACAGAGAACACGGAGGTGGTGTTTCGTTTCAAAAGCCAACCAGCAACCAAGCTTTCCGATGCTCCAGTTCGTTGCGTGCTTGGAAGGCAAGAAAACTGGCGCATCGAGTCTGCCCGCGAATGACGCCAATAGCGCGAATGGAACGAACTGGGATCTGCGAGCTTCTATTGGTGATTCACCACCTGCTCTCTCTGCGCCCCTCTGTGGCCAGAAACCGAGGGCTGTCCTCCAGCGTTGCATGTGAAAGCTGTCGGACGATATGCATCGATCGGTTTTGGCTTCACGGGAGGGAGCGGGCAAATCTGTTGGCGGGACCGAAATAGGCGGTTTGGATTGGCGCATTGGGGGGCTTGGGATGGTATGGTTTCTTGCATCTGCCGCTTTGCGGTTTTCGATAACGAATCTAACGACTCCCCCCTCTCCAAACCACTCCGCCCCCGAATTAGGAGCGATCGATGAGCCTCACCCGCCGCAGTTTTTTCCTCTCCTCCACCTCCGCGTTGGCCGCCACCTCGCTCGCTTCCGCTGCACCCACCAAACGCCGCGTCGCGGTGATCGGGCATACCGGGCGAGGCGACTTTGGGCATGGATTGGACACCGTCTGGCACCAGATCCCCGAAACCGAGATCGTCGCCGTCGCCGACGCCAATCCGGCGGGACTGGCCCGGCAACTGACCAAACTGAAGATCGATCGCGGTTTCGGCGACTACACCAAAATGCTCGACCAGGTGCAGCCCGAATTTGTCGCCATCTGCTCTCGCCACGCCGACCAACACCATGCGATGGCGCTGGCGGCGATCGAGGCGGGAGCGCGGGGACTGTATATCGAAAAACCGATCTGCCGGACGCCGGAGGAAGCTGATGCGATGCTCGCCGCGTGCGAGCGGCGGGGAGCGACGATCGCCGTGGCTCACCGCAATCGATACCACCCGGCGCTGCCGCAGATCGATCGCTTGATCGCCGACGGCCGGATCGGGAACCTGTTGGAGCTGCGCGGTCGCGGCAAGGGGGACCGCCGCGGGGGAGCGGAGGATCTGTGGGTCTTGGGGAGCCATGTGTTGAACCTGGTCGACTATTTCACCGGCCCTCCCAAAACCTGCTCCGCCGTGATGATGCAGGGGGACCGGCGAGTGACGGCGGCCGATGTGGTGTCGGGAGCGGAGGGTTTGGGGCCGTTGGCTGGCGACGCCCTGCACGCCCGCTACGAAACGACAGCCGGCCCGATCGCCTACTACGATTCAGTCGCTCTCGACGGCACCGCCGGGACGGCGTTTTGTCTGCAGTTGATCGGCAGCCGCGGGACGATCACGATCCACATGGACGGCCGGCCGTTTGCGTACTTGTGCGAGGGGAGTCCGTTTCGGCCACCGAAGGAGCCGCGGCGTTGGGTGCCGATCAGCAGCGGCGGGGCGGGAGTGGCGGAGCCCGATCCGGAATCGGTCGCCGACGCGACGCACCACCGGACGGCAGTCCGCGACCTGATCGAAGCGGTCGACCAGAACCGTCGTCCACTGTGCGACATGCAAAACGCCGCGACGACGGTCGAGATGATCTGCGGCGTCTTTGAGTCACACCGTCAAGGAAGCGCCGCCGTCGAGCTGCCGCTAGCCAACCGCGGCAACGCGCTTGCGAAGCTGTAAAACAGTGGTTCGCATCGCCACTGAATCTTAGAAAACCTGAACGCTCCGCTTGGGAAGAACCAGCGGAGCCAGGGACCAAGCGATTCTATTTGCGAATGATCTCCGAGACAGTCATCTGTTTGACGTAAGTCTGCGACGGATCCTCGATTCTCAACAGCACCTGACTCGCCTCGGGAATAGGTGACTCGGCACCTAATTCTTCAGTATGGTTGCCTGTCCAATTCGCTCGCTACTCTTATCCAGCATGCGTACCTGAATTTCCAGCGACGGAAACGTTGAGGTGAACGGAGCACGCGTTTCGCGTTCAGTAATGTCGTCAACTCCAACATTGGCGGTGTAAGGTGTTGATCCTGGGGAAATAACAATGTTGTCATCAACACCGTTAACGGCGAGATCCGTATAGTTGCGTAGGTTGGAATGTTGCTGAAACCATAGAGTACCCACAACATAAAGATTGTTGCTCGTCGCAAAGTCAATCGATGCTACCGTACCATCGTCTCGCATCGTCGCGGCTTTGCCATCTCCTTGGTAAAAACCATCTTTTTCATAGGCATGGGTGAAAGTGTCAAAGGTCGGTTGATAGATCCGCAAATTGCGGGAGGTCAAAGATGTTCCTATCGCCAAGGCTCGCCCCGATTCATAGAGGTCGGTGGGAATGTCATACAATGGACTGTTTGAAACGGAGAATCCACTTGCTGGAGTTTCGACCAAAGATCGATTAACACCAGGAACAATACCACTAGCGGAAGCGGAAGCAACTTTCCGAAGGGCGCCTATACCTCGACTGGAACCACCTGGCAAGAGTGCGTATCCAAGATCAACAAAACTACCGCGTGATGCGACACGTGTTGAGTTTGTTGCATCACGAATCAAATCAAAGAACAGAGGGTCATCGGGGGCTATCACACTATCATCGGTGTTTGAGGCCCCAACTTCGGACCAGTCATCGTCCATTCCATTTCCATCGTCATCAATCCCCGATGCCCCAGGTGCTCCATCTGGTCCAAACCAAAATATATTTGGGGCGTTAGGATCAAAAATCTTGACATCAAACGCCAGCATGTTTGTTTCGATGACGTCATCGCCACGACGGCCAGCCCCCCAAAACGTCGATGGCACTGGAGTATGTGAAAGATCTTGGCCAAGGATAAACTCGGGCCTCAGGAAGCCATTCATGGACGGAATCGCTGTCGAAGCACCGGTCGAAGCTACGGATGGCAAGTAGGCACTGGACGACGTACCATCAACGATTGCTTTTGAAAGCAGAGGCAATTGTGAGCCGACAGCAAGAATTGGCATTGAGGTGAACCGTATGCCGGGAATCGATGCGCTTGTGAGTTGTTCGCCAGCAATTCGAACGTGCGCAAAGCGATTGTGAGGAAATTCCAGGTCGTCAATGGAATTTGCAGCAACGCTTCCATTGCCGGGCAACCCATCGGCATTGAGTACTCTGCGGACCGACAAATCCGATTGTTGGTGGACTGGCGCCATTCCAATTTGCCACGCCCGCGATTGCTGAGACGTATTCAGGATGGCAGGCTTCCTGGTCGTGCTGTCGCTATACCAGTTATCAGGCTCCATGAAAACATACGGATCGCTTGTCGAATATGGCGCTGCCGTGTAGTTGTATTTCGCAAGACCGCCGATTGGTTGCCCGGGGCTCGCCGTTGCACTTTGAAGGTTGAGATCTGGCCTAATCAACAAGACGCGACGGTGCAGACGCATTTTATCGGGAAAGTTGTCTCCCGCGGCACCTGCTAACGCCGCCCCCGAAGAATCGAGCAAACCATCGCTGATGATTGGGTTGCCGGCAGCATCATACAAGAACTCGCCGGACGCTGTGTTGTTATAGTCGGGCGATAAGAAATAAATAATCTCGGCGTACTTGGATGTGATCACGACCGGTTGTAATGCTAACGGGTCACTCGAAGGAACGTAATCATTTGGATTGGTATCCCCACTGGCGTCATCCAATTCATCTCGACGTTCTTCAACGATATATCGAGGAACTACACCGGTGAACCAGCCCTCTCCAGCGTATGCCGTAAACGCAAGGTAGTCATCCAAGTCACCAAATCGGCTTTCGGGAAGGTACTTCGGCTCGACTGCGGAGGGTTGAGATCCCAGCACAATACCGGACGAATCTGAAAGCGGCCCTTCGTAATAAACGAGGTAGCCTTTGTGGTCGCGATCGTCGTCTTTAGGGCCAAGTACCGAAATGGTGGCTTTGTCAAGATCCGAACGCATTAAGGATGAAAGAGCACGGGTTCGGTTGCTGAGTTCAAGATTCGCCTTGCTATCGCGGATGCTGTTCCCAAGATAGCCGAATGCCTGTGCCAAAGCACCCATCATCAGCAATGTGACCGCCATCGCGATCAACATTTCGACGAGTGTAAAGCCGTTTTTTTGATGAGACTTATTGTTCATTTTGACAAACCAAAACATGACCGGACTTACGTTTACTTTTCTGAGAACTTGCGGAATAGAATCAGCTTTTCAGTGTCTGTGTCAGCGCCCGTCACGTATCCACATGGGATTGAACGATCTACGACATATGTGGCTTGGAAGCGTTTGACGTTTCCCGTATCAACTCCATGCTCTTTCCCTAATGCTAAACTCGCAGGATCGACTTCGAAGTAACCAACCGTCAAACGAACGATATAGGTATTCGAATTGTTTGACGTCAAATTCTGAAGCCGGGTGAGGCTCTGGTAACGCATGACGGGGTTTCTGTCCACGTCCGTTGCGGGTGACGTGGCTGTGCCCCGCACCATTAGGGGCGAGTTGTTTAGCAATGCCGCAGTCGAAGACGAATCCCGTCCTGGGCGAAGTAAGGTTCCTTCAACCCAGTGATCGCGTAACCGGTCGGAACCATCAACAATCGGATGGAGGTCGTTTGCTAAAGAGTTCGTGTACGCCCCAGCATACTGGGTGGGATAGTCAGGTGAGAAAAAGTTGGGGGCGTAGTTGTAGGGTGGCGCACCACCACTCAACGTTTGTGGTGCGCTTGTCGAAACATCGTATCCACGCCGTGATTGGTTGAATGAATCCCAGTTGGCAACCGAGCCAGGCTGACGTTCGGCAGACGTCAAGTGTCCCCAATTGAGCCCCATCCAGACGCGATAATCGGCAATTGTGTTTAAGTTGATTTTTCCAGACTTCACGTATTCAGGTCTACGATTAAACGGAAACCTGAGCAACTGATTCCATGCATGGAACGCTGCTAACGACTCTGGGATAGGGCCAGTTGATGTGTCAAGATTGTTTACGAGTGGTCCGAAAGGATCATCGTCAAATGCCGCCGCTTGCAATCGTGACAACATTGCTGCGTCGTCGTTCATTTCCGATTTGAATCTTGGTCCCGTGGTTAAAAAGTCCAAGACACGGTAAGCGTGCGGTCCCTTTGTGTGCGATGCATCAGTAAGTGGATCGCTATTCTCGGTTTCGTAGCTGCCGAAAAAGTTCAGCAGGTGCCTGAACGGACCTCTAAAGGCTTCTGGAACAGAGTTGTCGTAGACAGTTGGGGTTGATTCAACGGAAAACTCTTCAAGAAGTCGAGCTTGAGAAGTCGCAGGGACGTACATCAGTTCCAGTGCCGACTCGTAGGGACGGTTCAGCCATGGATGAAAGGCGAACGGTTCTTTCGGATATCCAAGGTAAATGTCCGTTTGTGGAGGATTTGAAGTTGCCTCGATAACACTCGAGTCCGTTGTATTTGCGATTTCAGTGTTCAGGTAGCCCAACGAATTTTGCATTGTCAGGTCGAATACTTGGGTCCCTGTACCTGGGGCAGCAGCCACAGGTGCGGTAGTTTCGTGTCCGAACAAGATTCGTTTTTGCGCACCCGCCGAGTCCATACCATTTCTTGCGCGACTCGTGACAAAATTGGGGCTGGTGGTTGCAGACGCACCATCACCATTAAACACGGCTAAATCGATTGGCAGCCAGTCGATAGTGCGGTAAGGATTCGTATCCGAATCGTACGCAATTGTAGGATCAGCTAATCGTTGCAAATACGCAGTGCGGTAGTTCTCGTAATCCCCAACGCCGGGATTATCACCATCTCGTGGCAGATTCGCGATTGATGCAGCGACTCGAAGATCTTCCGGTAAATCCCGTGGTTGGCCCGTACCGAGTGAAGGGTCGTCCTTGTTTTCGTACATGCGATAACCATCTCGCACATCGTAAACAACCCCTGCTGTTCCCGCGCCATCGAGTGTCTGATAACGTGGCATCGCATAGTATCCTGTGTCCGTAAATGGCTCGGAAACATTAAGTCCTACGCCTCGGCCTGTGCCACCAAATAAGGCTGTCTCATCGTAGTCAGGATCTGATTTCCAGTTCGTTGGTGCAGGCGTTTGAGCATAGAATACCGTCGCATTTTGTGCGTATGTGGGCCATGTAGAAACGCCATCCAGGTCGTAGTGTACGATTCCTGTGGCCTCGTTTACGAATCGTTGTTCTGATGGTCCGGCGGGCACATCTTGGTGCCAGTTGGCTGGGTCATAAAGTTTGGAACCAATGAACGTTCGGGGACGGGGGGCAATAACGAGATAATTCCCGGCCATTAAATTCGTGCTACTTGTGGCTGGGATCATGTTGAAGAATGCATTGGCGCGACTCAATGTCCCAATACATGCTTGTTCATTTTCGAATTGATTTAGCACCTCTTCGAGGACTTGATAATCGTCGTTTCCGTCTCCGGTGGTATCGGCGACGTATTCGCCAAATAGCACGAAACGTTCAAGTTCCAACTCAGGTGCAAGCCCCGTGATAATGTCTGGAGCTTCTGGTTGAAAAGTTGCTGTGTCCACGGAATTGCTGCGCAACACCAGCGGACTCGCAGCAATTTGCTCGGGCGTTGTCCCTGCGGAAGAGGCACTGTGTGGCGCCGAAATTGCGATCCGCCAGACAGGCATCACTGGAGCACCAGCGGAAACTGGAGTCATGCGATCCAGGTCGAGTACTGGTTGGGCTCCGCTGAAATTGTAAAGTTCGGACGGAACCGATGGATGATTGGCTACGTTTGCGTAGGTCCGTGCCCTTGGTGAAAACAGTTCGAGAAATAAAGAGCCCTGGGGAATCCGGATTGAATCCAGGGTCGGATCTGGGTCAACCATCGCGGTGGTATCTTTGCCTGTCGGATCAAGGTCCGTATCGCGAAGTCGAAGGTCGTGTATAGCCAGTCCTTCTTTGAACAGCAACTCAGGAAACTCGCATCCCCAAACAACGCCGCGGACCGTATCGCCTTCGTCGGTCGATATGTCGCCGTCGACATTCCAACCGTCAGATAAGTCCAAATCGAACTCAAACCCCGTCATGATGCCATCGCTGTCCCGGTAGTCGACAACGTTGACCGCCCATTGAGCGAGTCGACGAGCGCGATAATGCTCGGCCTCATCTGGTGCTAGAGGCGTCGTGTTGGCAGTTGGCCATTCAAAGTCTGAGTGCTGGGTACATAAAAGCGTCGCTAGAACATATAGGTGTTTTGCCAACAATTGGCGTGGCGTTTCGTCCGTAGCAGGCTGATTAAACGTGTAGTGTGGCATAACATTCGCTACACCTCGATATGCAACTTCGATTTCATCATCTTCATCAATGGCACCGTCACCATCGTCATCTAGTCCGTTACCTAATGGACGATTGACGTTTAACTTCATGCCAAGCCGGATCTCTGGTGGCAGTAAGAAATTTGCTAGCGCAACGTCATTTTCGTCGATGTCTCCAGAAGCACTGGTGACATTGCGCAACCGCCGAATGAGACCTTCAATCGCACTTCCGACCTGGTCTCCCGTACGATCTTCGGGCAACTCAAATGCTGGCGGACGATCATCGGATGAACTGGTTGTGGTGACAAGCTTTCCAACGGATGGGTCAGCAACGAGCAACGGTGCAAGAAAGTTTGACAGTCGACCAGGTAGTAGATGTTGTTCCCAGGATTTCGAACGCAGCACCTTTTCTAATTCAGAAACAGAAAACGGGCTGTCAAAAGCGGTCGGCTTTGATGGGGCAAATTCGTAGGGTGTATTGGTTATTTCATCGACACCAGCGACAATTGTCGTTCCAACGTTTGTGGCGACTAGGTTTCCGGATTGATCAATGGCTAAACCGCCACGACCGTGCTTATCCATGGGCAATCCAGGACGCGTTGCACGTGTGTGGGTGGCCGATACTCCTGGTAGCAGTGGATCACCGCCGTCAGCATCGAATGATCCTGGAACGTTTCCACGCAGCCCGGCAATCGTGTTCGTTGACGCCAACTCCGGTTGTTGGTTTGAGGAATATCGTTCTGAAAAGACGTTAGAGAGTACATTCGCAAGACGTCCGGAGAACCCGGTGCCTACCAATGTGCCATACTTGTCGTTTGTTCCGGCATTCGAGGTCTGGACATCCGAATTGGTATGGACAAGCAATGGAACGATTTCCGCTGGTCCGTAGCCGCGTCCAGCAGGTAAATCGATGAGGCTCGGAGACGCGGCATCGGGCGTGCCAGCCAACGGGTACGTCGAACGTCGTCCATAATCATCAGCTAATTGTGCTGCTGAACCGTGAGCATTCACATTAAAGCGATCGCTCAGATCTTCAATTTGGGGTGCGACAAGCGCTCTCAATAAAGTTCCATCCTCCCCGGTAATCAGAGGAAGATTTAGGTCGACCCATACGCTGTCTGCAATGCCATCGCCATCGTTATCAACGTCCCATGGTCCCTGAGTCAATGCCGTTACGAGAGAGTGCAGTCGCGTCTTTTGTGCGTCAGTGTTGATTAGGTTGGGAGTTCGTAACGCGAAGTTGCTATTCCCTCCAGTAAACTGCGAATGATTTCCCGTGAATGTTGGAGAACCGTTTCCAACAAGTTGACCGGACGCAAAGGGGAGTGGGCGTGCTGTTGCACGACGGATGGTCTCGACAAGCCGTTGAATCTCCTCGTCGGGGACCGTACCCGATGCATCGACTCCACTTAGATTTAGCAGATAGTTGATTAGCGCCGGGCGATGGAAAGACGGCAGCACCGCCGCCAGATCGGGCCTTCCGGGCTGGCCTTCTTGGAACACGCGACTCGAAAGAAAGAAGTTTTCGTAGTCAGGGGCGTCGTATGGCTCGTCACTATTGCCTGAAATGGTGAACCCCGGTGTTAACCATCGGCGGTAATTCGGCTGGAGCGCGACAGGTACTTGGTAGCCTTGGTCAGTCGCGTGAATGAGCGGAATCGCTTGGTAGTTCCCAGTATTGAAGCCGGTTCCCTGGCCATTTAGCGGCAATGGGTTAATTCGCAGTACAACCTGTCCGTCGTCGGATGCCGGCCAACCTGCTTCGGCGTAATCGCCTCCTCGCGCAAAGTCGTTGGATGTTGTTCCCCATGCCCGATCGTTGCCACGCGTATAGAACAACGCTGATGCGCCGTATTCCGTGTCGTATAACACTGTTTGCAAGTCACGGACGGTTCCGTCATCTAGAACGATTGTTGACGGAAGACTTGGATCACTTAAGTCCAAGAACATTGAATACCTTAGATGATATTCTGGATGCACACTGCCGGATCCATCAGCTTGCGGCCGATAGCCGACCCACCGAACAATCTTGACCGTATGGCCGGCCAATGGTCCTCCGCCAAATGAGACAGTGCGTCCCGTAAGAGTGTCATCATAACCATATTCACTGTCGCGCCCGATGTTGCTGTCAAACCGATCCGCCGGTGGGGTTGTCGTAGTTGACGGGTGCGGCGCGTTAAGTTTAACGGGAACTTTAACAATTCCACCACCTGCGCTCATTACCCCACGGGTTCGCATCGGAGTTCCAGTGAAATGGATGTCTCCTGGTTCGATAGCTGTTGCGAGTAAAGATTCGGTCGCACTGAGGGATACCCTCATTGGATTGTCGACAGGGAGAGCTGTTGGATCTTCCCACTGATAACCGTAGTAATCGCCGAGCAGGTCGTGCCGATAGGCTGCCGAGAGGGGGTCGGTCGTTCCACGAAGTAGTTGCATAAAGGCTGAGTGCGCAACCTCTTCGTGGTCGACGACGTGGAACTGCTGTCTTGCGGTTGCAAACGATGTTTGCTGAGAGTTGCTGGCAAACGTCAGGTAGGTTGCCGCTAATATCGCAAACAAGGCAAGCATTGCCAAAGCGACAAGCAGGATCACACCGCGTCGACGTTTCATGGGGATTCGACTATTCATCATTCAACTCTCGTACGAAGAACTTCGTAACAATAGAAAACAGAAAAGTTGCGGAACTATGGAACTAGAGAAATCGGGAAGTCTTTCACTGCCACAACATCGGACACAATGACGGCAAGCGTCTCGCCGGCAACCCCGGAGGTGTTCGCAAAGCTCCAGTCAGGACCGTCGACCGTAATATTCCGAAGCCAAACCTGACGCGAGTCTCCTGTATGAGGATCCGGATATGCATTGTCCAACTCAACTTCTTGGTCGGCGTAAAGCACCCGATACCAAGCGTGCACAACTGTGGTTCCAACGAAACGCATCAAAACGATCCAGTCACCTTCGAACAACTGCGAACTGACCGCTTGGCTACCGACAATCCGTATGCTACCACCACCACCACCGCGAAAGTCTGCTGCGGTGTCGACCCAGGTCACTCGTTCTGCGGCGTTGTTTGCCTTTACAGGATCTTCGCTATCAATCGTTGCGTCTGAGAACGGCAATTCAAAGCTTCGTTTTCGGTTGTACATGACGACAACGCTAGCAACGGCTGTGTTCACTGAGGTGGGACGAACCGTCGCAAACCATGTGTATCGACCTCCTGTCGCACGTTGCGCTGGGTTCATTGAATAACCGTTAGCTACGTCTGCAACCGTCGACCGTACCATTTGAGCCACTGGAAGGGTGTCATCTTCGGTCTCAACGGTTAAAAGATCATCACCATCCTGGATGAGTTGCTGCGACTCGCTTGATGTCATGCGTGGAGAAAACGAACCGATGCGAGGGACACTCAATGTTGCACGCGGAAGCCTAGGCATCGTAGGCCAGTCAGCAGAGCCTTGGGCGAGCATCGGGTTAACGAGTGGGTTGTAGTTTGCTGAGTAGTATGGAAAAGTTTTCCTCACATAATAGTTGTGGTTGGATGTACTACTCGATTCATACCATCCGGTTCGAGGGAAGAGGGTGGTTGCGGATGGTGGAACAATAACTTCGGGATGCGCCAGCAAGAGTGGATCCAAGCATACACCTCTCGACCCCGCGCTAACGGGATTGAAGGTGCCTGTGGCATTGTTGTCATTGAGTGCCTGCCAGCGGCCTTCTGAATTGAATCCGAATGCACTGAACTGAGTTGCCACCCGTGAAGCAAGCGTCGTGCCGCGATCTAGGTTCATCGAAGATCTCGCCATCCGCCCGGCAACCGGGATCATCGAAGCGATTCCGAGAAGGCCAAAGAGAAGGACGCCGATCGCAAAGATTACCTCAATAATCGTCGCGCCGTTACGGCCATCTTTCAACATTAATTTATGCATGTTCATTATCGCTTCCTCAGTTGGACTCGATCGCCAAACGCTGTGCCAGCGCCATCGACGTTGTGAAATCATAAGGAAACGGGCCGGTGATGGAGCCAACGTCCGCCGTTCGGACCTGTCCGTTAAACGGATTGATGACAACCCATCCCGATTCCACATCAAGAATATTGGATCGCTCGTCGTCACCGATATCGACAAGAGTCGATGCCGATGTGTTGATCTGGTCGGGACGCACGTTTGCAGTTCGCCCTACCAGAATGAAAATTGAAGAGTAGGGTTGCAGCGTATTCGGAGACCAAGTGAAATTCGGCGGCGTACTATCAGGAACCAAACTGCCAACGTACGTGCGTTCCACAGCGCCTGTTGAATTGAAGACAATTGAAACAGGACCGTAATCAACGTCCGCGCTCGAATTCATCTGCGCGGCCGAAATTGTAGCCGGTGAAAACTGCGTGCTAGCGATGCCAATTCCGGAATAATACAGATCAATCGCAGAATTGCGAGGTAAACGTAATGTCTTCCCTCCTCCGCGAAGTGTCTTCCGTTCGATTCGAAACTGACGCGGTGTCGTGTCGACATTTGTCCCCGTTCCAGATAGCGATAAAAGTGGGAACTCTGGAGTGTCAATATTTCCGGTCCCTGTTGCTCCTCTTGGGTCAAAATAGACTTTGATCCAGGTGTTAGGTGCCGCATCGGAAAAGTCAACGTCAGGTGGGTCTGTGTTGTCGCAAAAGCTAATTGCAGTGATGACCAGACGTCGGCCTGATAACACTAGCACATCACCAACACGAACCGGTCCATTAGCAACCATTGCCGATTTGGATAAAGAGACACATTCGCTAGGATTAAATACGGCGGCGTTAGGGGCCAGAGTCATCCCAGAAAGCGGTGCTGCCGCAGCCGTTTCGTGGTAGAGAAAACATGCGGATTTCTCGAAATCCCCTGTGTAATCAGGTGCTGCGGACACAATACGCAGAAGCGTGACGCTGCCGCGTTCCTCAGCGAAATTGATACCATCGCGTTCGAATACGACGGCATGGGATCGGCCCGTTGTCGTCGCCATCGTTCGAGCCGTTTCAATGAATGCGCGAACGTTCCGAATGGATTCTGAAGCGCGAGCATCTGTGATTACATCACGAAATGTTGGCAACGTGACGGCAGTTAATAGCGAGAGGATTCCTATCACTACCAACAGTTCCACGAGCGTGAAGCCCTGCACGGTTCGTTTTAATTGAATACGGATCATAGATCGTAGCTCAAGACGTTGTCGGCGATTGAATCTTCAGATATGACTGCGCCCGGAAGTGCTTCGCTAACCTGGCGATTGAACGGATCGATGTAGGGATACGAGCTTCCCGATACGGGGCGAGGCTTCCCGTCAGTGTCGCTAACGGGCCACATCATTTGGGCATAAGGGGTTGTCGGGAACTGTGTAGTAACCACCCCAAGTTCACCGTCAAGCCCAGGCGACATAACAAGAGGCCGAAGGCTGAATGAAGGGGAAATGCCACTGGCTGGTCCATAGCCCCAATCGGAGTTCAATAAATCAAACTCATCTTCGCCAGCTTTTGTTACAACCGATGAAGGCGAGCCAGCGGGCCAACGCACCCAAGATATGGGGTTGCCCCAAGGATCGACAATCTCCGGCATGTTATCGTCATCAAGGTCGGTAACATTTGCCGGGCTGATCAGATCTAACGCAGAAACACCGTTCAACGTTGTAGTACTCAGAATTAAATACAAGCATTCAGAACTCTCGTGTTCGGCAGTCCAGTCGTCAAAATCTGATGGCAAACGCCTGATATAGTTTGCGAATTTACTTGGTGTTGTCCACGCAATTGACGTTGCAATCGCTCCTAATGCAGCCCCCGCTGAATCGGTGCGATTGACGATAGCGCGAATGTTCATCGGCCCCATTGCAACGGGGGTGCTGGGAACGTAATTAACCAAATCAGAACGTCGGTCTGGCATTTCCATTCGCATCAAATCACGCATCATCATCATGCGGACCCGCGATACTTCGACGGGAGGCACTGTCATTTCAACCGTAGTTGAACTCTGCGGTAACTGAACCGGAAGTTTGCGTGTTTTGTATTCCTCCATTTTGTACTGAAGGATTTCATCGATCCGCTGAACCAGCGATCTGGTACGTGCCAACCGCGCGTCTTGCTGGGCGGAATTTAAGGCAACGGTAACCATTACCGCAAGGATCGAAACCAACGCCATGGCAACCAACAATTCGACGAGCGTGAAGCCCTGACGCATCAACCGGTTTTTGACGGATGGACTATTCAACGTCTGCCTCCAGTGTTCGCGTCGAGAAATTCGTAATGTTGTCGGCAACCGCGTTGTCAGACGAGGCTTGGAAGTTTGAAACCGAGGAAATTAGCGTCGCGGTCGGCCCATCAGCATCGGGATCGGCGACCATCGCCTCGCCGGTTCCCGCGATAAAATAGACTGGGTAACCGGACTGCGTATGCACTGATCCGAATTGATCATCCCGTCCGGCTGCAATCACCTGGAAAGATTTGGGATTGGCGAAATCCCAAGCTTTGGAAGCCGCTGCGGCTGTGCCATACGTCGAGCCTGATGCGGGTTGCCCGTTCTTGATTTTCAGTGGTCGGACGTAGCCAACGACCGACGCAGCGGTAGTATTGGGGAACGAGTTGAATTGGCCCACATCGGGAAGCCATCCGTAAGTCCTGGAATCGAAGTAAACGTAGGGGGCAACCTTGTTGGGGGGCGAGTAGACAGGGAAAATGTCTCCATCGTCGCTGGAAATTGTTTTGCTCGTTGGAGTTGGTTTTGTGGAGCTAGCTGGGTCCCATGGAGTGATCGACAGTTGTGTGATGTCGAAATCAAACAGTGAATTGGTGCGAGCGGTGTTGTATTGGTAATCGCCTGCGACGGTAGTGGGCGAACCCGTGCCAACGAAGTCGAACGGACCACCATCTCCCGTAAGCGGATTTTGGGGGTTACTGCTGTATCCTCCTAGCACAAAAACGAGTGCTTCCGCACGGCTTATGTTGTGAGCTGAAAAAGTCCCGCCCTGAAGCAGCATGTTGTCTAATAACTGCAGTTCCCTAACGTCGATTTGAGGAAAGATTGTCCTGAAGTGACGGATGACCAGGTCTTTATCTGAGCAGTCTGGTGGATACTCACCGTATTTGTCACGGTATGCTTCGATTGCTAAAGCGATACCATCGGCTTCGCTTTTCATCGCCGCCTCCCTGGCATTCCCCATCACCGTCATTACCGCAGGCGTGAGAAGCCCCATCAATAGAGCAATGATGGTCACGACGATCAAAATTTCGATCAACGTGAAGGCTGCTCGGGGGTTTTTGGTTCTGGAGCGGAGGGGCTGGGACATCTGCTTTACCTGTGCCTGTGCCTGTTGCGTTTGCATCACTGTTTTTCCTCGTTCGGCCTCGGGTACGGTCCGTCACTTCCAAGCAGCGGGGGTGGCCATCGATTAGAGCCGCTGCTGGTCTCCAAGCTTCTTGGTGGAGCTGTTTTTTCAAACCACTCCCCCGTCCGCTCTAACCACTCTCGTTTCTGACTTGTTCCTTCGCGACCGCCCGCGGCGACCGATGTTCCTTCTGCCGCAGCGTCACCACGCCCTCGCGATCATGCGAGGTGGCAACACGGGCGGTTGACGCGACCGACGGTGTCGGTCGGCGATCTTGTTTTGTTTTCGATTTCGTTTTATTGGGTGGCGATCGATCGGAGTCGATCGGCCACCGTCATTTTCAATGACGGTCTTTTCCACCGGCCGTCGCATCTTTTATGCGGGGCCGATGGTTGGCGTCTTTGCGTTTGTTATCCCAGGCTGCTGATCAGCGAGACGAGGGGCATGAAGAGGCTGACGACGATGAAGCCGACGACTAGACCGAGGAATACGATCAGCAACGGTTCCATCAGAGCCATCATGCCGTCAGTCATTACGCGTACTTCTTCGTCGTATGTGTCGGCAACTTTGTAGAGCATCGTGTCCAGCTCGCCCGTCTCTTCGCCGACGTCGATCATGTTGACGACCAGGTCGTCGACCACGCGCTCTTTCATCTTCATCAGGTACCACAAGACGGCGAAGGTGCATCCGCCGGCGGTGCCGCCAAAGGCGATGCTGCGCAGCGTCTGGACCATCTCGGGGTTTTCACCCAGTTTTGTGTAGTTCGCTGTCAGGGCGACCGACATCAACATGATCCCTGGAAACGCTCCCAAAAACGCCCAGAAGAAGGCGGCCATCGGGTGGAAGCCGGGGGTACTGTTTTCGGCTAGCGGTTTGCTGATCACTTCACCCTGCCGAATCGACTCGGTCACCTTGCCAAACAGCCGCTCGAACATCGCATTGCCCGACGTTTCGCGGGTGATGTTCAGCGCTTCCAAGATCGGCACACCGCTGGAGACCAACGTACCGAGGGTTCGGGTGGTTCGGGCGAGGATGTTCTTTTCCAGCAAACCGCCGAAGATCGGCGCTTTGATGATGAACATGTCAAAGCCCATCCGCCCCTGTTTAAATTTGCGTATCAATTTCACGATGATAAACATACAGACCGGGATCACGACGATCAGGAACCCGTACCGCACGATATAGTTGGACAGGGCGATCAGCAGCAGCGTCGGCGCCGGCAGTTCCAGATCGAACTCTTCAAACATCTGTTCGAACGTCGGAACGATCTTGATCATGATAAAGGTCACGATCGCACAGGCGACGAAGACGACGACGCAGGGATAGATCAACGCACCTTTGACTTTCCGTTTGAGCGATTCAGCCCGCTCCATAAAGTCGGCCAACCGCTGCAGGATCGTCTCCAACGCACCACCCGCCTCGCCCGCCTTGATCATGTTGACGTACAAGCGATTGAAGACCTTGGGGCTCTTGGCCATCGATTCGCTCATCGTCGAACCGCTCTCGATCTCTTCGCAGGTATCGAGTAGGGCGTTTTTCAACTTGCCCGGCTTCTGATTTCCTTCGAGGATCTTCAAGCTGCGGAGGATCGGCAGACCGGAGTCTTGCAGGATCGACAGCTGGCGAGTGAACATCGCGATATGTTTTGTCTTGGCACCACCGAACCCGCCGCCTCCACGGCGCTTCTTTTGGGCCGCCGCTTTGGCCGCTTGCTTTTTGACGGAGATCTTCGTGACGAAGTATCCCATCTGCCGAATAGTGGTTTGCGCCTCTTCTTCGTTCTGCGCATCGATCTCGTCCCGGATTTCTTGTCCGGTCGCGTCCATCGCTTCAAATAGATAGATAGGCATGGCGGAGGTCTACACTTTGAAGGGAAAAGTCAATTGTTGGAATGTATTAACGTTGTTTTATGAGCTTGCAGCCGGGGGGGCTGGTGCCCGCGATCGATCGGATGTTAGTGGTCGACGGTTTCGCGAACGACCTCTTCGAGCGACGTGATGCCTTTGTAGGCCAGTCCCATACCGAAGGCACGCAGCGTGACCATGCCGTTGGATTCGGCGACGTCGCGGATTTCGTCGGTCGATGCGTTGGCCATCACCATCTCGCGGATCGTGTCGTTCATGATCATCAATTCAAACAGCCCCACGCGCCCCTTGTATCCGGTGTTGTTGCATTTGTCGCATCCGCCGCCGCGGTAGAACTTCTGCTCGGCGACATCTTGAGCCGACATGCCGATCTCGGCTAACAGATCGATCGACGCCGGCGCCTCTTCGCGGCAATTGGTGCAGATTCGGCGAACCAACCGCTGGGCCAAGATCGCCTCGACCGTGGCGGTCAACAGGAAGGTCGGCACGCCCATGTCTTTCATACGGGTGATCGTGCTGGGGGAATCGTTTGTGTGCAGGGTGCTGAAGACCAAGTGACCGGTCAGTGCGGCTTGGACGGCGATCTCCGCCGTCTCCAGATCGCGGATCTCACCGACCAGGATCCGGTCGGGATCCTGTCGCAGGATCGCTCGCAGACAACTGGCAAACGTGACACCCGATCCGACGTCGATCGGGATCTGGATGATCCCATCGATGTCGTATTCGACGGGGTCTTCGGTGGTGATACATTTTTCGTCGATCGTGTTCAGTTCGGTCAGGGCCGAATAGAGTGTCGTCGTTTTGCCGCTGCCCGTCGGTCCGGTGACCAGGATGATGCCGTTTGGTTTTTCGATCGCTTTGCGGAACGGCACCATCACGGTTTCGTCCATGCCGACATTGTCGAGACTGAGCGAGACGACCGAGCGGTCCAGGATCCGCATTACCGTCGATTCGCCAAACATCGTTGGCATCACGCTGACGCGGAGATCGACCGGGTGGCCACCGACCATCAATTCGATCCGGCCGTCCTGCGGCATCCGGCGTTCGGCGATGTCCAGGTTCGCCATGACCTTGATTCGCGTGGTGATCGCAAAGGCCAGGTGGCGCGGCGGCGGAACCATTTCGTACAACACGCCTTCGGCTTTGATCCGGATCCGGAATTCATCCTCGAACGGTTCGAAGTGGATATCGCTGGCGTGGTCCTTGATCGCCAGCAACAGGACCATGTTCAACAGCTTGCGGACCGGCGCCGAATCGGCAAGCGCCTCGGCATCGGTGATGTTAAATTTGTCCGACTCCAGCGCCGAGATCGCCGCTTTGAGGTCGTCGTCCTCTTCCAGCGAGGCGATCACTTTTTCGACGCTCTCCGATTCGCTGTCGAAGTACCGCGTCATCGCGGACATGATGTCTCGTTCGGTCGAGACGGCCATCCGGATGTCGTAACCGAGGAAGGTCCGCAGTTCGTCTTGGATCGAAAGGTTTTGCGGGTCGCAGGTCGCGACGGTCAGGGTGGAGCCGTCGAATTTGACCGGGATCACGCGATACAGCTGGGCCATCGTTTCGGTGATCATCGCCAGGACTTCTGGCGGCAGTTCGGTATCCTGCAACTGGACCGTCTGCATGTTCATCTGTTCGGCCAAGCCCTGGGCCACCTGTTCGTCGGTGACCAGGCCCATATCCTCCGCGATCCGCCCCAACAAAGCGCCCGGCTGTTGTAGTTGTTCCTCGAGGATCACCTCCAGTTGTTCGTCGGTGATGAAACCGAGGTCGACGAGGATCTGTCCGATTTTTCGTGTTGCCACAGGTCAAGGCTTGTCGTTGGAGGAATGGAAAAGGAACGTTGGGTTGTCCGCGATTTAATCTTCGTTTGATTCGCCGTCGTCGCCACTTTCGCGGCGAGCTTCGACGATCCGTTTGGCCAAGTCGTCGGGGCGATGCGCTTTGCCCAACACGTCTTCGACCGAGACCAGGCCGCCGGCCCAGAGGTTGTAGAGCGCGTCGTCCATCAATTGCATGCCGAACTTGGCTCCGGTCTGGATCGCCGAATTGATCCGGAACGTTTTGTTCTCGCGGATCAGGTTGGCGATGCCTGGGGTGACGATCAATGTTTCGTAAGCGGCACAACGCCCGCCGCCGATTTTGGGTAGCAGGGTTTGGGCGACCACACCGATCAGCGACGACGCCAATTGGGTGCGGACCTGGTCCTGCAAGTTGCCGGGGAAAGCGTCGATGATCCGGTTGACCGTTCCCTGGGCGCTATTGGTGTGCAGCGTGCCGAAGACGATGTGACCGGTTTCGGCGGCGCTGATCGCCGCTTCGATCGTCTCCAGATCGCGGAGCTCGCCGACCAGGATCACGTCGGGATCCTGCCGCAACGCGCGGCGAATCGCCTCGGAGAAACTGGGGACGTCGACTCCTACTTCCCGCTGGTTGATCGTGCTTTCGATATGTTCGTGATAGAACTCGATCGGATCTTCGATCGTGATGATGTGGTGATCGACCGTCTCGTTCAGGTAATTGATCAAACTGGCCAGCGTCGTGCTCTTACCGCTACCGGTCGGGCCGGTGACCAGGAACAGACCGCGAGGCCGTTGGACCAATTTGATGATCGCTTCGGAGAGCCCCAGTTGTTCGGGGGTCAGTTTGTCGTTGGGGATCTGTCGCAGCACCATCGAGATGAAGCCGCGCTGTTTGAAGACCGAGACGCGAAATCGCGCCAGTTCGCCAAAGGCGAAGCCGAAGTCGGTGCTACCGGTCTCCTGCAGCTCGCGCTGGCAGCGGTCGGGCGTGATGCTTTTCATCAACGCGACGGTATCCTCGGCTTCCAACACCTTGGTCTCCAGTTTCCGCATCCGGCCGTGGAGCCGGAAGACGGGAGGCTGGTTGACGACGATGTGGATGTCGCTGACGCCTTGTTTTACCGCTGCTTGCAGCAGCTTGTCGATCAGAACGGTTGCCATACCTGGTTAGATCCTCGCGCGGTGGCGAATCGGTTCACGCTTCATGGGTGAACCCTTCAACAATCGATGCCCCCAGCGGGCCTCTCAAAACTTCATTAATTGCGATTGAACGAATGATGAATGTTGCGGCGTCGTGCGCCCGTCTCTTATTTCAAGTCTGTTTGTCAGGGAATAAATAAGGATGACAAGCAGCGAAATGAATCAATAAGGTTGTTGGATATCTGTTTGATTAGATGATGAGTAACCCTCTCGGGTGTGAAGGTATTATCCCCAACGACGCCGCGGAGACAATGAAATTGCGGTTTGCGGCGCAACGGCCGTCCCCGAGCTGTCGTTTCATCCGGCAAAACCACGCAGGCCGGAAAGGCCCTGGGGGGCACAAAACGAGGCGGTAAAGAGGCGGTGGCAACCGATGCCGGCGGGGCGGGCAAACGGCCGTTTTGGCAGATCCGTCACAACCGGAAATCGGATCGGGGAGAAGTCCCCTAGCGATGAAGCAACGGAAGATAAGTTGCCGTTGTTGTCGCGGCGTTTTGTCGCGTCGCCAGCGGTGGGCCAAGCGGGGAGAGTTCCCCGTCGTGGCCGCACGGTTCCGGCCGAGCGACAAGCATCCGCAGCGGGGCCGCGGCTGGACCGAGCGATCGCCGATCGAGGTCGCGGCCCGCCCAAGTGGCGTGACGCTTCCCCCGCCAGGAATGCCGTCGCGGCGGAGGGGGAAGCTAGCAAACCAAGCGATTAGAGATCTTCTTTGAGCAATTGTTCGATTGCCAAGTGATCCTGTTCGGTCTTTTTCGCGACCCGATAGACCTCTTCAAACGTGGTGATCCCTCGCATGATCTTTCGTATACCGTCGGCATACAGCGTGGTCATGCCGTTTTCGATCGCCGCTTTGCGGATGTCCTGCGAGCTGCGGGCCTGGAACATCATCTCGCGAATCGTGCTGCGGACCAGCATCAGTTCGTAAATACCGATCCGGCCGCGGTATCCGCTGCGTTGGCAATGGGCGCATCCTTTGCCCTTAGCGAATTCGGCCTTCTTCGCCAATTCGGGCGGAATGCCAGCATCGCGGATCAGGCTCTCCGGTGGCTTGTAACGTGTCTTACAACGTGGGCAAATCGTCCGGACCAGCCGCTGAGCGAGGACTGCGATCACGCTGCTTGCCACCAGATAGGATGGTACACCCATGTCCATCATTCGTGTCGCGGCACTGGGCGCATCGTTCGTGTGCAGAGTACTGAATACCAAGTGTCCAGTGAGAGAAGCCTGGATTCCCATCGAAGCGGTCTCGTTGTCGCGCATTTCTCCGACGAGGATGATGTTGGGTGCCTGACGCAACATGGCTCGAATGATCAGGGCGAAATCGAGTCCGATGTTGTGCCGCACCTCGCACTGGTTGATCCCCTGCAGGTAGTATTCGACAGGGTCCTCCGCGGTGATGATCTTGCGATCGGGGCGGTTCAGGGCGTTCAGCGAGGCGTAGAGTGTGGTGGTCTTTCCCGACCCTGTCGGGCCGGTGACCAAGATGATGCCGTTGGGGCGTTTGATCAGCGATTGGAAGTTGCGGAAGTCGCGCTCGGCCAGTCCCAGTTGCCGGATGCCGACCTTAATATTGTCGCGGTCCAACAGTCGCATGACCGCCGATTGGCCGTGGTTGGTCGGGATCAGGCTGACCCGCAAATCGAGTTCTTTGTCCCCCACGGTGATCTTGATCCGGCCGTCTTGCGGTTTCCGCTTTTCGGCGATGTCGATCTTGGAGAGGATTTTGATGCGGGACATCAGGGCCATCAGCATCCGGCGGGGGGGGCTGTCCCGCTCCACCAACCGGCCGTCGATCCGGTATCGGATCCGGACTCGGTCCTCGAACGGTTCGACGTGGATATCCGACGCTCGCAATTGAACCGCTTCGGCGATCATTAGGTGAACTAATTTTACGACCGGCGGGCTCGCTTCGTCGAAGATCTCGTCGACGTCGCCGCCGGAATCCTCTTCGGTCTCGGTGAAGTCGATCGCCGTATCGGTGAACTCTTGCAACATCGAGTCGGCCGATTCACCTTCGACCTGACCGTAATAGCGGTTGATCGCTTCTTGGATCGAGGTTTTGGGAGCCAACGCCGTTTCGACTTTGCGGTTCAGGATAAACCGCAGCTTTTCGATCGTCTCGAGGTCGAACGGGTCGCTGATCAGGACCTTGAGGACAGTCTCGTCCCCCCCGATCGGCAAGACGTTGTTTTCGCGGGCGACCGATTCGGGGACCAGTTCGATGACGGTCTCGTCGATCCGAATCTCGCTGAGGTTGACGTATTCGAGCTTATGGAAGTCGGCGAGCGCTTTGGTCGATTCCTCGGGGGTGGCGTAGCCCAGTTTATCGAGCGCTTCGCTGATGTTGATCCCCGAGTCGCGGGAGATCTGCGCCGCTTCGTTGAGTTGGTCGATACTGACGATGCCCCGCTGGAGCAGTAGATCGGTAAAGTCGCGTTTTGGACCAGCCATGAAATCCCTCGTAGCGTTTCGGATCCGATAAGCGACGGCAGGCTTGCATATAAGACGAGCGCCCCGCGGGTGGATCGTGGGCAGCAAGCGTGAAGCCGTCGTTGATTTTTGTGTGATTTGCGCATCGCCTCATCGAGGCCGTTGGGGGGCAGTCGCTGTCGGCCGATCGATCGGCGTCGTTGCCCTCGCCCCCTCCGCTGCGCAGCGGAAATTGTACCGCAGTCTATTGTACAGAGGAGAACCCCAGCGGATGCGTGGTTTTTCGCCACCGCAAATCAGTTTTCCAAAGTAGGATCGGCGTTTTCAGTCGCGGTCGCCAAGTTCGATTCGCTCCGCCCCCGCCCCCGCCGCGCCAACGGTTCCGATTTTTCATCCCCGTCGCGTCGGATGAATCGGGGGGACGCGCCGGCAGGGAGCAGGAAAAGCGAAGCCACGGAGGAGACGTTGCCTCTTAAAAGCTAGGCCGCAACGACGCCTGCCGATGCTTCATTCTATGTGCGTCGCGTGTTTTTTGTGCGTTCGAGCAATCGAGCGACTCGCGCACTTGTCCATTGCGCGAAGGGTGAGTTGCGGTAGAGCGATGATCTTCGCTCTTTTGTTTAGCCACAGAGGGCACAGAGAACACGGAGGTGGCGTTTCGTTTCAAAAGCCAATCAGCAACCAAGCTTTCCGATACTCCAGTTCGTTTGGGTGCTTGGAAGGCAAGAAAACTGGCGCATCGAGTCTGCCCGGGAATAACGCCAATAACGCGAATGGGACGATCAGGGATCCGCGAGCTTAAGTTATCAAATTTCGCGCTGTCCGCGGGATTAGCGGGCAAACAATACCGCCGCCACCGCACGGCGGTTCTTCACCTGGCCACCTAAGACTCAGTGTCCTCTGGGCCCTCTGTGGCTTAAAAAATGTCTGCTCGCGAATATCGCAAATCGACGCGAAAGGAACTGCAGGTCGTTGATCTGTTCTATTTTCAAGATTGGCACTGTTCGCGAGATTCGCGGGCAAACAATACCGCCGCCACACGCTTCGGTTCTTCACCTCGCCCCCCAAGAACTCTGTGTCCTCTGCGCCCTCTGTGGCAAGGGAAAGAGAAGGTGCCCGCGAATAACGCGAATGGGACGATCAGGGATCTGCGAGTTTGAATTTTCAAGTTTCGCGTTGTACGCGTGATTCACCACGCGCAAGCTCCGTGTGCTCTGCGCCTATGTGAGCAGAAAAATCAGGTGCCCGCGAATATCGCGAATCGACGCGAATGGGGGCGAGGCAGGTTAGAGGTCGATGATCTTCGCTCTTTTGTTTAGCCACAGAGGGCGCAGAGAACACGGAGGTGGCGTTTCGTTTAAAAAGCCAACCAGCAACCAAGCTTTCCGATGCTCCAGTTCGTTGCGTGCTTGGCAGGCAAGAAAACTGGCCCATCGAGTCTGCCCGCGAATAACGCGAATGGGACGATCAGGGATCTGCGAGTTTGAATTTTCAAATTTCGCGTTGTTCGCGTGATTCACCACGCGCAGGCTCCGTTTGCTCAGCGCCTCTGTGAGCAGAAAAATCAGTTGCCCGCGAATCGACGCGAATGGGGGCGAGGCAGGTTAGAGGTCGATGATCTTCGCTCTTTTGTTTAGCCACAGAGGGCACAGGGAACACGGAGGTGGCGTTTCGTTTCAAAAGCCAACCAGCAACCAAGCTTTCCGGTGCTCCAGTTCGTTGCGTGCTTGGAAGGCAAGAAAACTGGCGCATCGAGTCTGCCCGCGAATAACGCCAATAGCGCGAATGGGGCAAACAGGGATCTGTGAGTTTGAATTTTCAAATTTCGCGTTGTACGCGTGATTCACCACGCGCAAGCTCCGTGTGCTCTGCGCCTCTGGGAGCGGAAAAATCAGTTGCCCGCGAATCGACGCGAATCGACGCGAATCAGCGAGAGGCTTTTCTTTTGTTTTCAAGATTCGCTTTGTTCTCGCCGGAATCGCGCAGTCCTGATTGGTCGGTCCATCTTGCCACGTAAAAACTCAGTGTCCTCTGCGCCCTCTGTGGCAAGGGAAAGAGAAGGTGCCCGCGAATAACGCGAATGGGACGATCAGGGATCTGCGAGTTTGGATTTTCAAATTTCGCGTTGTTCGCGTGATTCACCACGTGCAAACTCCGTGTACTCTGCGCCTCTGTGAGCAGAAAAATCAGTTGCCTGCGAATCGACGCGAATGGGGGCGAGGCAGGTTAGAGGTCGATGATCTTCGCTCTATTGTTAAGCCACGGAGGACGCAGAGAGCACCGAGGTGGTCTTTCCTTGCAAGATTTACCAGCAACAGAGCTTGCCGATTTTCAAGATTCGCTTCCCCGGCTTTTCCGGCCTCTGCGGGGCGTGGCTGTGGTTGGTCCTGAATGCCAACCCCCTGCAGTTGTGGAGAAAATGCGGACAAATTGCTTGCCCCGATTTCCGCCGCTGCAATCGATAGGCTAGAATCTCGGCTTGCTCGTCACGACGCCGGTTTCTTCTCTTCTTCTGCAACCCAGCGACGCGTTTTGATCTCTGCCAATCATTTAACGAAGCGGTTTGCCAACGGCAACCAGCAGGTGCTGGCTGTCGAGGATCTTTCTTTTGACGTCCAACCGGGGCATGTCTTCGGTCTGCTGGGGCCCAATGGGGCAGGCAAGACGACGACGCTGCGAATGGTGTTGGGGTTGATCGAACCGACCTCCGGCGACGCTCAGATCCACGGATTTCAGGTCAGCCGCGATTCGGATGAGGTGAAGCGGCGGATCGGTTTTGTGTCGGCTAGCGTCGGCGTCTACCCTTGGCTGACTCCGCGCGAAGTGTTGCGTTTCGTCGGCGATCTGTATGGCGTTCGCCCGCAGGTGGCGGTTGAACGAATCGAGCGGCTGTCGAAGTTGTTAGGACTGGAAGAGATCCTGGATCGGCGCTGTTCGGTTTTGAGCACCGGGCAGCAGCAGCGAATGAATCTGGCTCGGGCTTTGGTCCACGATCCGCCGGTGATGTTGATGGACGAACCGACGCGTGGATTGGACATCGTCGGCAGCCAGGTCGTCTTCGATTACATCGTTCATTTACGCAGCGTTGGCAAAGCGGTGATCGTTTGCACGCACCGGTTGGACGAGGCGGAGCGGTTTTGTGATTCCTTTGGCTTGTTGAATCACGGCCGGTTGTGCCAGCACGGCAGCCTTGGCGATCTGCAGGATCGAACGGGGCGGACGACATTAACCGAAATGTTTGTGGATCTGTTGGCGGCCGATTCCAAACCAACCACGGAGCCTTCGATTTGAGTTCTTCCGATCTGGGAAACGATCCGCACGACCAGGGGCAAGGTGTCGATCGCGTTGGTGGAGAAGAGGCCATCGGCCGACCGGCTTCGATCCGCACGTCGCGGTTGGCGTTAAAAGAGCTTCGCGAGATCTTGCGCGATCGGCGGACGATCATGACTTTGGTCTTGATGCCGTTGTTGGTCTATCCACTGTTGGGCGTGACGGTCCAGAAATTTCTACTCAACAGCCTCCAACAGCAGCAATCGTTGGTCTACGACATCGGCGTCGCCAATGAATCCGATGGGATGTTGTTGTTGAATCTGTTGCATCAAGGCAAGTTGCTGTTGGACGAACAGCAGCCGGCGGCGACCGAACCGGAACGCGCCGATCCGATGGCGGATTTGTTGGGAGCCGACGCGTCGGCAGTCGAACTGAAGGTCATTCAGCCCTTCGAGCCGACCGGGACGCGGGACCAATTGCAGCAGATGGTTGCAGAGCAAATTCTGCAGGTCGGGGTGATCGTCCAGTGGACGGGAGAGGAGGCGGACCCGGCGCGGCAGCCGCGATTTGAATTGATCTACGACCAACGCGTCGGAGCGGCCGCGGCGGCTCGGGATGAAATGGTCCGTCGGTTGCAAGCCGTCAACGACACCTGGACGCGTCGCGTTTTGCAGCGGGCGAAGATCGCCAACGATCTCCCCGCTCCCTACATCGAACAACATGTCGCATCGCAGACACAGTCCTTTTCGTTGGTCACGTTTGTGCCATTGATGCTCGTCTTGATGACGATCACAGGGGCGGTCTACCCGGCGATCGACTTGACCGCGGGGGAGCGGGAGCGGGGGACGATGGAAATTTTGATCGCTGCGCCGGTGCCGCGGATCTCGCTGTTGATCGGTAAGTTTGTCGCGGTCCTGGTCGTGGCGATGTTGACGGCTGTGGTCAATTTGGTCGCGATGTTGATCACTGTCTATACGTTGGGGATCGATGGGATGATCTTTGGCGACGGCGGGCTTTCGATCGTCGTGGTCTTGCAAATCCTGGTGTTGTTGCTGGTCTTCGCCGCATTCTTTTCCGCGATGATGTTGGGACTGACCAGTTTCGCACGATCGTTCAAAGAGGCGCAAGCGTATCTGATTCCATTGATGCTGGTCGCGCTGGCACCGGGGATGTTGAGCTTGATGCCCGAGCTGCGACTGACCGCGGCGCTTGCGATTGTGCCGTTGGTGAACATCGTGTTGGCGGGACGCGATCTGTTGCAAGGGACGTTGGTTCCGGCGATGTTTGCGATCACGTTGATCTCGACGTCGCTGTATGGATTGTTGGCTCTGACGCTGGCCGCGCGAGTCTTTGGTACCGATTCGATCCTCTACGGCAGCGATGGTTCTTGGGCCGATCTGTTCCGTCGCCCCGCGACGCCCCGGTCGGCACCGTCGATGCCGGCGGCGATGTTCTGTTTGGCCGTCTTGTTTCCCAGCTTCATCGTGATCGGCGGGATGTCGTCGCGGATCGGCAGTTCGATGGATGGCAAGTTGGTCGCCAACGCAGTTGTCACGGTGATGTTGTTTGGTTTGTTGCCGTGGTTGTTCGCTCGGCTGGGCTATGTGCGGATTCGATCGGCCTTCTTTTTAGACTTGCCGAAGCTGTCGGCCTTTGTCGCCGCGGTGCTGTTGGGATGTTCGGTTTGGACGATGGCGTACGAGTTGGAAGTGTTGACGCTGTCGGCCAGTCGGATCGAGTTGTTGAAACAGATCTTCGAGGGGATGAAGTTCGATTTTGCCGCGATCCCGTTGCCGCTGAAGTTGCTGACGTTGGCGGCTGTGCCGGCGATCTGCGAAGAGTTTTTCTTTCGCGGTTTTCTGCTGAGCGCTTTCCTGCGCAATGGCAAACCTTGGGTCGCCGTGTTGGCAACTGCGGGGCTGTTCGGATTGTTCCATGTCGTCGTCCGCGATTCGCTGCTGTTCGAACGCTTTTTGCCCAGTTCGTTGATGGGGTTGGTGTTGGGAGTTGTTTGTTACCGCAGCGGTAGCCTCTATCCGGGGATCGTGTTGCACGCGTTGCACAACGGGATCTTGGTCTCGATGAGTCACTTCGAGACAAAATTGTTGGAACGAGGGATCGGGATCGATGCGCAAACCCATCTACCAACGGTCTGGTTGGGCGTTGCGCTGTTGGTGATCGGGGCGGGCGCCGCAGTGCTACTCTGGTCGACTCGCCGCACTCCCGCGGCGAAACTGGTCCCCGCAAGTCTTTGACACCTGTCTGTTTCCTTTCACACCAGAGAGAGGAATGGGAAACGCAGAGCCGCCGAGATCGCAGAGTCCTGGGGTGGCCGATGATTCTTTTGATGCAATAGTTTTCGTTCTTCGCTGCACTGGGCGGTTGGAGACGTTGAGGCTAAGGTTTGGATCCCGCAGTTAGATCGTACTCAGCGGGATCGGTTTTGCCTCGGGGGCGTTGGAGTTGTTGCAGCGTGGTGTCACCGTGCGTGGGGGAGTCCTGCAGTGACTCCAGATTAGCGATACACCCGATCTGGTGGTGTGCTACAATTGCGACCAACGCTGGTTTGCGGGGCACGCGACAGGCTGCGGCACTTGGGTTGATGGGGTTCAATTGCATTGTTTTCAACGTTTTTCGCTCATGATTCGCCATCAAACCATCAAGTCGAAGTGGTGTCGTCGCTGCCGCGACATGACCAACCATGAGGTATACGAGATCATCCCGCCGTGGTTGTTTTGGATGAGCTTGGTGGCAACGCTTGGAATCGCTTATCCGTTACTGATGTCGATCCAACATCGGTCGACCAATCAGTGCACCCATTGCGACGCCCGCGACAACGGCCGCTATTTTTCAAAGCAGCGGCACAAGCGATCCGACTCCGGACATCGCAGCGAGTCTCGACGGCGAAGCAAGCGACGCAAGCGGACTCGAGTCGCACCGGCAGAATAGCTGCTGTTCGCAAAACGGAAAGTTTAAACGCAGAGTCGCAGAGAGCGCAGAGAAGCTGCTTTCTATCGAAAATCGAACAGGCGCTAAACCCAGCCGACTCTCCCGATGCAAAACCTCTGCGAACTCAGCGCCTCTGCGTTTCAATCAAACCGGCTCCTGGCTCGCCCCGACAGGATGGCCGCGTGTCGCAGTAGGTATATTTAAAACGCAGAGTCGCAGAGAAGACACATCCCAAGAAGCGATAAAACCTGCCAACTCTCCCGATGCAAAACCTCTGCGATCTCAGCGCCTCTGCGTTTTAAAATAGCTTGCGCAGCAGGCTCGGATCCGGACCTCAATCGCCGCGTCGGACGCAATGCGGTGGGGGAGGTTTATAGCCCGGCGTTGGGAATTCGTTAGGCTTGCCGCAGCGTGCTTTGGGCGTTCTCTTTCAAGAAACTTGCGTAAGCCTGCTGCAGGCCTTGGGCGAGTTCGACTTCGTGTCGCCAACCGAGTGCGTGCAACTGTGTCACGTCGGTCACTTTCCGCGGCGTGCCATCGGGTTTCGAAGGATCGGTTTCGATCTGGCCTTGGTATCCGACGACGGCTGCAATCTTTTCGGCTAGTTCCAGGATCGTGAGGTCTTCGCCCGTGCCGACGTTGACCCAGTCGGGCGGATCGCTGGCGGAGAGTAGATGCATCGCAGCGGACGCTAAGTCGTCGACGTACAGGAATTCGCGGCGTGGCGAACCGCTCCCCCAGATCGTCACACTCGGCAGCCCCTCTTCCTTGGCTTCGTGGAACCGACGCAGCAGCGCCGGCAGAACGTGGCTGTTTTCGGGGTGGTAGTTGTCGCCGGGGCCGTACAGGTTGGTCGGCATGGCGGAGTGGAACATCACGCCGTACTGTTGTCGGTAGTATTGGCACAGCTTCAAACCGGCGATCTTTGCGATCGCGTAGGCTTCGTTGGTGGTTTCCAGCGGTCCGGAAAGGAGTGCCGATTCGACCAGCGGCTGCGGCGCGTCGCGTGGGTAGATGCATGTGCTGCCCAAAAACAACAACCGCTGGACCCCGTGGCGATAGGCCGATTCGACGCAGTTCAGGGCGATCTTCAAGTTCTCCGAAAGGAACTCGACCGGATATTGGCTGTTCGCAAAAATCCCACCGACCTTCGCCGCCGCCACGACGACAGCGTCGGGGCGGTTGTCGGCATAAAATTGGTCGACAGCTTGCGGATCGGAGAGATCGACGACCTCGCGCCCGGCGGTCAGCAGTTCGATCGATGGATCGGCGGCAACGCGTCGGCAGATTGCGTCGCCGACCATGCCGCGGTGTCCGGCGACAAACAGTCGTTGAATTGAAGGAGCCGAGGGGGCAGCGTTCATTTCGTTTCCAATTTAGGTGGCTTGGATCGGGGAGAGGCGGCGGTCGGTTTCGCAAACCACTTCTAAGACATCGGCGAATTGCTGGGTTGCTATTCTACGATCGTACCGAGTCTGTGCCAGTCGGCGGGCATTTTCACCGCTGGCTTGCAATTCGTTCGAATGTTCGGTGCACCAGCGGACATAATCGACGATCTGCGAGACGCTGCCCGGCGGCACGGCGCGGCCAACTTGGTGCGTGTGGATCTCGCGGGCGATCGAAAATTCTTCCGGGGCGATCGCCATCACCGGCGTTCCCGAGGCGAGGATCCCGTACAGTTTGCTGGGGGCCAGGCAGCCGCGGATGTTCGCATCCATCGAAACAACGTGCAAGTCGGCTGCGGACAAGCTCTCGGTTAACCGTTGAATCGGTTGGTACTCGATAAAGCGAACGTGTTTCGCATCGCGTTGGGCCGCATAAGCTTGCAACGCCGCTTTGCGAGCCCCATCGCCGACCAGGGCAATCACTGCTCGATCGGGCCAGTCGGGACGGCACGCTGCGTCGATCAGAACTTCCAACCGTTGACTCATCCCCATATTGCCCGAGTGCATGACGACAAAACGATCGTCCAATTGTTGCTCGACGCGAAACGGATTGGCCGACTTCAACGGCTGGATCGCTTCGGTGTCGACCCAGTTGGGGACGATCGAAAATTTTTCGGGCGGCAGCCCCCAACCGACCAAGCGGTCGCGCATGTCGTCGTCCAGGACAACGATCTGGTCGGCCTGTTGGTACGCAGCCAGCAAGCGACGGCGGATCTGGCGAGTGATCATTCCCTCTTTGATCACCCCCAAACCGATCGCGATGTCGGGGTAGACGTCCTGCGTGTAGACAATAAATTTTGCCCCCATCCGGCGAGCGATCGGCGCGGCGACGATCGGCAGAAAAAAGGGATCCGATTCGCTGACGATCACGTCGAAGGGAGAGGCGGCGGGGACGCGGCGACCCCAGCGACGGGTTTGCCATGTGAAGGAGAGCAGATTGATCAAGCGACCGAGCTTCGATCGTTTGGGCAATGTCGTGTGGGGCAGTCGATCGATCGTGACCCCATCGCGCTGCTGTTGTCCGCGGCGGACAAACGCTTCGCCGCTGAGGTTCTTGTTCGGTTGCCCGGCGACGACCGTGATATCCCAATCGGTCGACAACGCCCCGCACAACTGTTCCAACAATTGCCCTGTCGCTTCCACATCGGGCCAATAGCAGCGATTCAAAAATGCGATTCGTGGGCGAGTCATGGTCGGCGGGGCGTTCGGATTGCAGAGCGGGGGGAGCGGAGGTGCGTTAGTAACGAAAGCGTCGGCGGATCAGCAGCACGGCGAGCACGAGCACTCCCGCGGCGATGGCCCCTGCCGCCACACGCTGCATCGTCGTCGAGTAGACCGCCAAGTAATACCCCAGCTTCAAATATTCCGCCAGGACCAGTTCGGTTCCTTGCGGCGATTGCCACCAAACGTCCCAGTCGAAAGCATCGGTCGGCGCCCCGATGAAACAGAAGCTTTCGAGTTTATCGCCGTAGATGCTGGCGGCCGCCCACCGCGCTCGCCGCGTGTGATACCGATTGGTCACGATCGCGATCGTCGCTTCGGGATCGGATTCCAGGATCGAACCGATCAACTCTAGATCGCTGTGCGTCGTGCGACTCTCCCCATCCAGGAAAATCATCCGCTCCTCGGCGATTCCCCGCTTTTGAAAGATGCGATGGGTCAATTCGTGTGTCGGCAGACTCAGCCCCTCTTGGACCGCGCTGGAACTTGGGTTGCGCAGGATCGCTGTCTTGTCGGCAAGCCCTTCGCGCAGGATCGCAACGGCGGCAAAGGTCCGAGATTCAGGGCCGCCGGGAAGGACGACGACATAGTCGGCCGGAAGCCGCGGATCGGTGACATCCAACCAATTCGCAACCTCCCGCAACAGATAACTGTGGCCGGCGACCAGCAGTCCCAAGACGAGCAGCAATGTAAAGCCAACGCGACGGACCATCAGGACGCTCCCACAGGCAAAGGTTCCGACGGCAAAGGTTCTGTGGGGGGTAGGCTGTTTTCGTCGGCGGGACGCATCGGTACGCCAAACGCTTGCAACCGCTCGATGAAGGCGTCCTCGTATTCTTGCGGACTCAGATCGTCGACGGTTGGGAGCCCGCCGGGGGACATCCAGTTATAAAACCTTCCGATCGCTTGGCCATAGAAGGCTTTGCAACCAGTGGTCGTACGCCACCAGCGATCGGCCGAATATTCGGTCGGTTCGAGCGGTTTGACTTTGATCTGCGCCGCCGTCGCGGCGACCAGTTCGCGATCGATCATCCGGCGCAGTCCTCCGCTGGACAATGCGTCGGCAAACATGCAGACGATCGCATCGGGGTGCTGTTCCAACCAGTCCCCAAGAAACTGGAGCTTCTGGAGTCGATCGCGAGAACGGCCCGGAACGTGTTGCAATTGCTCCGGCTTCGCTCCCACGTCGATCAGCAGATTGGGCAACAGGTCGTCGGTTGGCGGAGCTGCACCACACTGTACCGATCGGGGGGCCCATTCTTCGGGCATAAGGATCGTCTTTTGGCCGGCTGCCATCGCGATCGTTGTTTCCAGCATCCGATCGCCGCTGATCATATATAGATGCGTCAGTTCGGATTCATCGATCGTGTCGTTGCTGCGGAAGGTGCGCGTCAGTCTGGAGAGCAGCGGTTCGTGCAGCAACCAGCCTCCGACCGCTACTGCGATCGCAAAAAACAGCCATTTTCGTCGTCCCGGCAAATCAAAAACCTTTGCTATCGTGTACGCTTTGCGGTGCCATTGCGTCATTACGCGGCGGATGTCGTCGAAAAACGCACGCCCGTATTTTGCGGACGCATGGCGATCCCCTGCGATCCGAATTCGCATTCGTGGAAAAGGGGGATCGGAAATCGGTGAGATAGTTGATCATGTTAGTTGCTGGACATCCCCAAGGCCAATCGGCAAACGTTGGCTTCCCAGGGCTTAGGCATTATTGGCAACCCGAAGCGTAAGCGAGGCACCGCGTGAATTCCTCGCTTACGCGTCGGGTTACCATTTCCAGCGACGCTCCAGTTTGAAACACTGAATGGCCCTGCGAGGCTTCCAAAGGGAACCAGCCCCTGACACGAGCCGGCTAGTTCGCCGCAACACCAACACGGGATAGCCCTTCGAGGGGGGGCCCGGCTTTGAGAAGGAACAAATTTTAATGGTTCGATGGCGGCCCAGCGGAGCGACGACGATCGTCAGTGGTGCATCAAGCGGGATCGGGTGGGAGATCTCCCGCCAGTTGGCGATGCGTGGGGCGACCGTGATCGCGGTGGCGCGGCGTGGCGATCGGTTGCAGCAATTGGCCGACAGTTTGTCCGGTGCCGAGGGGAAGATCGTTCCTATGGCGGGAGATTTGACAGATGCGGCATTTCGGGACCAGATTATCGCTCGGGCCGGATCGATCTCCGATGGGCTGGATCTGTTGGTCAACAACGCGGGGATTGGGGGCATCGGCCCCTTTGCCGATGCCACTCCCGATCGACTGCGTCGGATCATGGAGGTCAATTTCTTCGCTCCTGTCGAATTGACCCGGTTGGCCCTGCCGATGCTACGGTCCAGCGGCAACGCGGTGATCTGCAACGTCAGCAGCGTGCTGGGGCATCGCGGCGTGCCGGGGAAGAGTGAGTATTGTGCCAGCAAGTTTGCGATCCATGGTTGGAGCGATTCGCTGCGGGCCGAGTTGGCGCGGTCGGGAATCCAGGTCACGTTGGTCAGTCCCAGCACGACGGCGAGCGAATTTTTTGATGTGGCGATCGAAACAAAAGAGTCGGCGTCGCATCGCCGCCGCGGGGCGATGAGTCCCGATCGGGTGGCTCGATTGGCGATCGGGGCGATCGAAAAACGCCGCGACGAAATCGTCCTCAGCCCCGGCGGCAAGCTGTTGGTCTATCTCGACCGCTGCTGTCCCTGGTTGGCCAACCGCTTGATCGCTCGCTTCGGATAGGAAGTGTCGAATCTGCGTTTCAGTTCCTCCCCACATCGCCGGTGACATGAAGTGCGGCAGACGAGTCGGTTTTGATTTTAAAACGCAGAGGCGCTGAGGTCGCAGAGGTTTTGTGGTGGGAGCGTCGGTCGGCTTTATCGCTTGTTCGACTTTTAAAGTAGGAACTGTCATCTCTGCGACTCTGCGTTTTAAATTTCCTCTTACGCCATGCGGCGATTCTGTTGGGGCGAGCGAGGGGCTGATTTGATTAAAACGCAGAGGCGCTGAGATCGCAGAGGGGCGTGATCGAATCGCCGCAGGCCGGGGCCGCTCTTAATGAACGCTATTCAATCTATGTTCTCTGTCCCCTCTGCGGCTCACTGCCCCAGCGCGTGCAGAGGCTGTTGTTCCCCCGCCAGGACCGTCTACTGAAATCGGGGGGCGAGCGATGTTTTGCGGTTTCTCGTCAACCGGGATGCTGATGCGTGCCGGTTGATATCTCCGAATCGACACGTCGATTGGGCCCTCTCCTGGGCTACGGTGCATCTGATATGATACCTGGCGACTCATTTCGGCGCTAAACGCTTGCTTTCGCTTTTATCTTTTGCTCCCCACCGGTCCCGCCTCAAAATCCATGTTGCCACGCACGCTCGAACCCGAATCGATGGACGACCCGGCCGAAGCGGCCAGCTACGACGACATGAACCACTCGTCGGTCAACATCCGCTTTGTCGACGACCTCTTGGCCGGCGGCGAGATTGGCAACGACATCTTGGACCTCGGCACCGGGACGGCGCAGATCCCGATCCTGTTGTGCGAACGGATGCCCGAGGTGCGGATCATGGCACTCGACGCGGCGGCCAGCATGTTGGAATTGGCGATCTACAACATCGAGATCGCCAGTGCCATCGAACGCATCCAACTGATGCAGGGGGATGCCAAAGCGATGGACGACTTTGAAGACGAGATGTTCGATTGCGTGATGTGCAACAGTCTGATCCATCATCTGCCCGAACCTCAGCCGACGTTTGCCGAGATCCATCGGTTGACAGCGATCGGCGGCCGGATATTCGTTCGCGATCTCTGTCGCCCCGATTCGGAGACGGCTGTCGAAGCGTTGGTCGCCCAGTATGCGGCCGACGAATCGGAGATCGCCCAACAATTGTTCCGCCAATCGCTGCACGCGGCGCTGACGCTGGACGAAGTGCAACAGATGGTTGCCGCCGCGGGACTGCCTCGCGATTCAGTGCAGATGACCAGCGATCGCCATTGGACGTTGGATGTTCGCAAGACAACCGCTCACCAAGAAGAGGCCGCGTCGTGAAAACCTATCTCGATCAACTGAGACAACTCCTCGACCACGGCATCGATCGTCCCGATCGAACCGGAACTGGAACGCGCAGCCAATTCGGAGCGCAGATGCGTTACGATCTGTCAGCCGGATTTCCGTTGCTGACCACCAAGCGGTTGCACCTGCGGTCCATCTTGTACGAATTGTTGTGGTTTTTGCGAGGCGACACCAACATCGCTTGGCTCAAAGAGCATGGCGTTTCGATCTGGGATGAATGGGCCGATGAAAATGGCGATTTGGGGCCGGTCTACGGCCATCAATGGCGCAGCTGGCCGGCGCCCGATGGCAGCACGATCGATCAGATCGCGGAAGTCGAATCGCAGATCCGCAGCAACCCCAACTCGCGGCGCTTGATCGTTTCGGCCTGGAATGTTGCCGAAGTCAACAACATGGCGCTGCCACCGTGCCACTGTCTGTTCCAATTTTATGTCGCCGACGGGCGGCTGAGCTGCCAGTTGTATCAGCGCAGCGCCGACTTCTTCTTGGGCGTTCCCTTCAACATCGCCAGCTATGCTTTGTTGACGATGATGATGGCGCGCGTGACGGGGCTGGAGGTGGGCGACTTTGTCCACACGCTGGGCGATGTGCATCTGTATCACAATCATTTTGAACAGGCGCGGCTGCAATTGAGCCGCGAGCCGCGACCGCTGCCAACGATGCAGATCAGCGGCCAGCAGAAGAGTTTGCGCGATTTCCAGTTCGACGATTTCCAGTTGATCGATTACGATCCGCATCCGCATATCAAAGCGGCTGTTGCGGTCTGACCCACATTCGATCGATCTGGTGGAAGACCCGAGGACGCTGATGACGACCGATTATTCGAGCATTCACGAACCAATCAGCGACCTGTTCTCGCGGCTTGCCGCGGCGGCGGATCGGGACCAGTATCGATTGACCGACGCACAAGTCGCTCATTACCACGAGTTTGGTTTTGTCGCGGGTGTGCGGTTGTTGAACGATTCGCAAATCGAACACCTCCGCGGCGAACTGGCCGAACTGGTTCAGCCCGATCACGACGGCCGATCGCTGTGGTACGAATACAACAGCAATGAATCGGCCGATCCAGATCTGGTCTTGTTCCATGCACTGGGGGCTTGGCGAACGCGGCCCGGTTTTCACGACATGTTGTGGAATCCAGCCTTCACCGTTGCGGCCAGCCAGTTGTTGGGCGGATCGGTCCGGTTCTGGCACGATCAATTGTTTTGCAAACCGGCACACCACGGCGGCGTTGTTGCGTGGCACCAAGATTATTCGTACTGGACGCGAACCCAACCGATGGCCCATCTGACCTGTTGGATCGGATTGGATGATGCCACCGCCGACAACGGATGCTTACAATATGTGCCTGGCAGCCATCGATGGCCGTTGTTGCCGATCACCGGACTTGCCGGAGACATGCAAGCGATCGGCGAAGTCTTGAGCGAAGATCAGATGGCTCAATTGATGAACCCCACCGCGATCGAATTAAAGGCGGGGGAGTGTGCGTTTCATCATCCGTTGCTGGTTCACGGATCGTTCGCCAATCGGACCGAACGCCCGCGGAGAGCCGCTGTTTTGAACGTGGTTCGGGATGGCGTCTGTTCATCGGACGACGAACCGTTGTTGGCGGGGACCGATCCGATTCCCACGGGGCAGCCTCTGGAAGGCCGCTTTTTTCCGTTGCTGTTGGACAGCGATCCCCAAGGCTGAAGCGACCGGTCGGCGTGCCGATGACGGTTTTCCGTGGCGGGGGACGGTGCCCCTCGCCGCTGTGGCGAACATCTCGCGACCGATTGTCCTGGTCGCAACGCGGGAGAACCCCGGTGGGCGTGTCGGTTTGCTTTACGATCGGCTTGCCAAGGCCTATGTTAAAAGTAGTGGGGAGGCTCGATCGCGGTTCGCTCGCAGCCCGAACCCCATCGGCTCAAACGTACCTGTCTTTCGAAGGAAGAAGCAAAATGCACGCGATGCAATCGTGGTTGAAGACCATGCTGCTGGCTGTTGGCCTGTTGGTGATGGCGCTGCTGGGGGCTGCCAACGCATTGGCCCAAGCGGTTGCTCCGGCGGAGTTCAAGGAGCAGGAGAAGCCCGCGACGGCCAAGAAGGCGACTGGCGAGTATTTGCGAATCACCAAGCTGGACAATGGCAAACCCGATTCGATGGAGACGGCGATCGTCCGCTTCGAAGGTCTTCCGGGGAGCAAATATGCTGGCCGGGTGGTCGATCTGATCGGTGTCGTGCATATCGGGCAGAAGGAGTATTACGAGCAATTGAACCAGCGGTTCGCCGATTACGACCGCGTACTCTACGAATTGGTCGCTCCCGAAGGGACGACCGTCAACAAAGAACAGGCGGGGGAAGTTCGCGGCCCGTTAGGGGCGATGCAGTTGGGGATGAAAGACATCTTGAACCTGGACTTCCAGTTGGAGCATGTCGATTACGACGCCAAGAATTTCCGGCACGCCGACATGAGCCCCGAGGAGTTTGCCGCGGATATGGCCGATCGTGGCGATAGCATTATGAAAATGGTCTTCCGCATGTTGGGATCGGGGATGGCGACTCAAGCGTCGGCCGAACCTGCGGCTTCGGATACCGCGTTGCTGTTCGCGTTGTTCGCTCCCGACCGAGCTCGGCGGATGAAACAGATCATGGCGTCGCAGTTCGAAGACATGGAGATCGCCACCGCGGCGATGGCCGACGCGACGGGAAAAAGCACGATCATCACCGAGCGCAACGGCAAAGCGATGAGCATCTTGACCGACGAATTGGACCGGGGCAGCCGGAAGGTCGCGGTCTTTTATGGAGCGGGGCATCTTCCCGACATGGCCGATCGGTTGCGCAACGACTTTCAAATGAAGAAGACGCAAACCGAGTGGTTTCAAGCTTGGGATTTACAGAAGAATTGAGCCGGCAAACTTGATTCAATGCGTCCAGATTCTGAAAATTCTGGATGCTATCGTCGTCACAGTTTCACTCGCCTGGGCCAGCTTCCCCAGTTCGGCTGCTTCGCCGAATGTTTCCAGCTCGCTGGCGTTGGCTAACCGGCACGGCAGTTGACGGAATTGCAAGTCGTACTGAATTGCGACGGGTCGCGTTCCGATAGTCAATACCATCGTATCGATCAGCACGACCGTTCCAGGTCGTCGCGTCGATGGATGTTCTGACGACTATGCCGGGCCGTGAATCCATGATGACAAACCGCAAACGACGACGCATGCGCTCCATGCTGCTCCATTCATTGGCGATCGGTACATCGATCACCTGGGGGGGCTTGTTTGGAAGCGTGCATGCCGACGAGCCTGCCAGTCTTCGACCGAGCTCGTCGCGTCCGGTGTTGATGCCAGTTCAAGCGACTTCGGCACCACTCGATTCGGACGGCGAATCGCAGTTCCAGTCGTCGCGTCGACCGGCCGCCAACCGTCAGGCGCCGTTGCCATTCGAACCGCCGACGGCGATCTCGCGCTCCGAACCATCGACCTCAACGTCGAAAGCGACGACTCCCCCGATGGGCGTCTGGGTGCCACGCGGCAGTCGAGCGCTGCGGACCTCGACCGCTCAACGTTTCACTCCTTGGACGACTCCCGATATCGATCGCCGATCGACCTCCGGTTCAATGCAAGAGAGCAGCGACGCAGCGCCGAACGGTGGCTCGAGCGAATCGAGTCGTTCCGAAACGAAGGTGCATCGCTCCGAATCGGTTCAAGAATCGGGCTCGCTCTCGTCGGCTGCCGATCATACGCCACCAAGCATGCGCCGGGAGACCACGGTGCGATCACAAACCGAGCGGTCGACTCGGACCGATCGGATCGCCGGTTCGGTGCAGCGCAATACGACAACTTCGGAAACGATCGTCGTCAATCCAACTGTCGACGATCCCGCTCCCGCCCCATCGCCCGGCACGCTGAGCGAGCGAACCGAAACGACGGAGACATTGGAAACGAAGACCGAGACTTCGCGTCGGACCCGTGTTGCCCGCCGCGATTCGTCGCAGGTCACGACCGAACAGCATTCGAGTTCACGACGGTCGACCGAGACCGAAGAACTGCAGATGGCCGCGCCGCGCGAGGTCGCCAAACTGGAAATCGAAGCGCTGGTTCCCGTTCAATCACCCGATTCGAACGAGCCGATCGATGATGTCGTGGAGCCCAACGAATCGCAACCGGTTCCAGAGGAAGAGGTCACCGATGGCGATATCGATGCCGAATCGTTGGAGCGATTGCGAGCGGCGATCCGAAGTTTCCCGGGCCGATCGGCGGCACGGGAGGATTTGGACTCCGATGAAGCGGCGTCGTCCCCCAGCGATCGCATGGCTCGGGCGTTGGATAGCACCGGGGGCAAACAGGATGATGAACCGGCACCGCAGAAGCGTCGAGCTCGTGTCTTGACTCGCGAGGTGCAGACGCTTCGGCCACACATCGCTCGCGTGCTGACCGATTATCATCGCCGGCCCGAAAACGTATCGGGCCGTAGCCCATGGGGCACGTTTCACATGATGTTGCCTTTTGGTGCCGACGCCAACGTGCAATCGGGCAGGAATTTGCACAATTCGATCGCCTGGTTGTGCAGCAATCGTCCCTGCCGCGGGCAACGCCTGATCACGACGACCAAAAGTGGTCGGATCTACGTTCGCCAGGGGCCCGGATTGCAAGGGCATCAAGCTCAACTGCTCGCGATGTTGGCTCAGGTGAACGTGGAAGCGACCTATCCGATCACCACCGGCCGCAGTCGGTTCACGATCGAAGACTTGATCCGCGCCGAAATGGCCGACTGTCGCCGCGGTCAAGAGTTGACGTTCAGCCTGATTGGTCTGTCGCACTATCTGCCGACCGATACCCATTGGCGAGCATCCGACGGCAGCGTCTGGAACTTTGAAACCTTGTTGGCCGAAGAGTTGGCACAACCGATCGTAGGTGCTGCGTGTGGCGGAACGCATCGTTTGATGGGGCTCAGTTATGCCCTGCGTCAACGCCGCATGGAAGGTCTGCCGATCGAAGGGCAATGGTTGCGAGCCGACGCGTTTATCAAGGACTTTGTCAACTATGCATGGTCGCTGCAAAACAGCGATGGTTCGTTCAGTACGAATTGGTTTGAAGGGCCGCAGGACAATCGCGAACTCGACCGCAAGGTGCAAACGACCGGTCACATCCTGGAATGGTTGATCTTCACCGCCGACCAAGACGAATTGCAAGATCCTCGATTTGTTCGCGGCGTGCAGTTCCTGACCAATGCGTTCAGCCGCTATCGGACGCACGAATGGCAACCGGGGCCCAAGGGGCACGTGCTGCGTGCGTTGTCGTTGTATCATCGCCGCGTCTATGGCGACCCTCGGCCATGGGCGAGTCCGTCTCAGGTCGCTCAGCCCGCTGGCCGCGCGTATCGCTAGGAATTGCTGTCATTGCGAGCGGCCGCGCCGGCCGGCTCGCAGCATCGGGAGAGCTTGGGAAACAGGCCCGTCCGCAGTTCGCGGGCGGGTGTGTGAAAGCCGATCGGCAGCGCGGCAAATCGGCTGCGAGCCCCCCCTTTTCTTTTCGGTTCTTTTCTCGAACCGCAACGCATCGCTGTGCGTAGGAACGGGTCAAACGGGAGTCGTTTGACCATCTGAGTCGGTTGCTGGCCAAATGCCGCCCGTTGAGTACGTGTGAATAGCGGCTATATTAGCTGCCTTGTGGCGGTTTGTGGCTAGGCGAACAGGCGTCTTGGAAAGCTTTGCAGCGTTCCGCTCGGACGCTTGGACCGAACTCCGCCGACCTACCTCTCCGCCTCGCTTTGGGCAATGGAATGCCGTCGACTGATCCGTTGAATGCAAACGTGTTGGAAGATGTAACGCAGAATAAATCGGTTGTTGCTGGCGTCCGAAGCGTCCGGCTGGATTTCGGGCCCCAGTGCGTTGTGCCCTCGGCGGCCATCGGTTTGCCGGCTTCGGCGATGTTATCAGATCAACGGAATTCACTCGCCGAGCGACCGACGGGATCGAGTGAAGAGACGTTCAGCGGTGACGAAGCCCTTTGAAGACAATTGACCTTTGAAGATAAAGACAAAAGTAAAGACATGAGCGAATCGAACGGAAAGCGACCGATGATCGAGGCGGTGGGACTGAGCAAGTTCTACGGCCCGTTTGCGGCGGCACGGGACATCAGTTTCACGGTCAACGAAGGGGAACTTGTCGCTTTTTTGGGTCCCAACGGGGCCGGTAAAAGCACGACGATGAAGATGTTGACCGGTTACATCGCTGCTTCCGAAGGGGAGGCGCGGATCGCTGGTCATAATATGCTTTCGGATCGGATCGAAGGGAGCAAGCGGCTGGGCTATCTGCCCGAGAACGGCCCGTTGTATCCCGAGATGACGCCGGCGAGTCTGTTGGAATTCTTCGCCGATGCCCGCGGGATGGGACTTCGCGAACGCAAGCAGCACGTCGAGCGCGTCGTCGAGATCTGCGACCTTTCGACAGTCATGCACAAAGCGACCAGCAAGCTTTCTAAAGGTTTTAAGCAACGCGTCGGCATGGCCCAAGCGCTGTTGCACGACCCCGATGTGTTGATCTTGGACGAACCGACGGCCGGTCTGGATCCGAACCAGATTCGCGGCGTGCGGGCGACGATGGCCAAGTTGGCCGAGACCAAGACGATTCTGTTGAGCACGCACATCTTGCAAGAGGTCGAAGCGATGGCGACGCGTGTCGTTTTGATCAACGAGGGACGCAAGGTCTACGACGGAACCGTCGACGATTTGGGACACAAAGGCCAGTTGGACGAAGCGTTCCACAAACTCACCCATGGCGAAATCATCAGCTGATTCCGCCCCGCCTCCTGTTTCTATCTGAGCTCGCGGTTCCGGTTGGGGATCGCGAACATGCCGTTGAAATCAAATCACCAGTTCTCGCAATTGAAATAGTGTAGAAGAATGGATCTAGTAACTCTCCTATTGGCTCTGCTCAAACTGCTTCTGATCGACTTGATCTTCGTCGGCGTGCTGTTTGTTCTGATCAGTCTCTTGGCTCGCACCAAACGCGCCGCGTTTGCGGTATTGCGACGCAATTTCTTCGGTTATTTCAGCAATCCAACCGGATATGTGTTCCTGTGTATCTTTGTCTTTTTGACTTCGTTGGCTGCCTTCTGGCCGTACGAATTCTTCAACGACAACCTTGCGACGCTGGACCAATTGAATCGCTATCTGCCGTTGATCATGTTGTTCTTTATCCCCGCGATCACGATGAGTATCTGGGCTGAAGAGAAACGCCAAGGGACCGACGAACTGCTGCTGACCCTGCCGGCGGATGATTTCGACATCGTGATCGGTAAGTATCTGGCGGCCTCGGCGATCTTCACCGCGTCGTTGATCTTCTCTCAGCTGTCGAACTTCATCACCCTGGCTGTGCTCAGCTATGGCGATCTCGATACCGGGCTGTTCTTCACTACCTACCTCGGATATTGGTTCGTCGGGCTGACGATGATTGCGATCGGGATGGTCGCTTCGTTCTTGACCGGCAACCTGACCGTTGGCTTTATCTTGGGAGCTCTGTTCAACGCGCCGCTGGCGTTTGCGTCGATGGCCGACGTGATCATTCCCGGCGGTTGGTTCCAGCGGATCGTTAGCGGATCGGGACTGAGCGCCCAATTCGACGACTTTGGCCGCGGCGTGATCAGTCTTTCGTCGACCGTTTACTTCTTGTTGGTCGCCCTGATCGGGATCTATCTGTGCATGGTCTTGATCGGTCGCCGTCACTGGTCGGGCAGCAAAGATGGAAACACGATGTTTTGGCATTACGCCGCTCGCGCTGTCGCCTTGATGGTGCTGGCCGGTGGTGCGGTTGTGCTGCTTCGCAACTGGGACCAACGGATCGATACGACCGAGGGAAACGTCAGTTCGTTGGCCCCCGCCACGATCGAATTGATCAAGAATCTCGACGCCGATCGCCCGATCGTGGTCGATGCGTTTATCTCGACCGATATTCCCGAACAATACGCACGGACCCGATACGAATTGGTCAGCGTGCTCAAAGAGTTCCGCGCCGAAGCGGCCAAGCGGGGCAAGACGATCGACGTCAACCTGTACCAAGATCTGGAGTTGTTCAGCGACGAAGCCGCCCTGGCGTCGGAGCGTTTTGGGATCGAACCGGTCTCCCGATTCGTTCGCTCGCAAGGCTCGATGGAGAACCAAGAGATCCTGTTGGGGGCCGCTTTCCGAAGCGGGTTGGAGAAGGTTGTCGTGCCATTCTTCGACTACGGCATTCCGGTCGAATACGAATTGGTTCGCTCGATCAAAACCGTTTCGCAAAGCACTCGCAAGCGATTGGGCATCGTCAATACCGACGCCAACCTGATGGGCGGATTCTCGATGGCTGGCGGATCGCCGCGGCGAATCGAAAAGCATCCGTTGGTCGTCGAGTTGGAAAAGCAATATCAAGTCGACGAGGTCGATCTGTCGTCGCCATTGGATCCGAGCCGGTTTGATGCGGTCGTCGCCGTGCAACCTTCGTCGCTGGCTCCCGATCAATTCGACCGTTTGGTCGAAGGGGTGAAGGCGGGAATTCCAACGGCCATCTTCGAGGATCCGATGACGAGCCGGGGGATCCCAGGAACGGGCGAACCGAAGCAGTCGCCAGGGGGCATGTTTGGCCAGCAGGGCGGCCCAGTTCCGAAGGGCGATATCCGTAAACTGTGGGATGTGTTGGAGATCGAGTCGCCCGGCATGCCGGGAATGACAGCTCTCTTCTCCCCCGATATCGTTTGGCAACACTACAATCCGTATCCCAAGATGGCCGCGTTGGGCTACAACGACCAATGGTTGTTCGCCAAAGAGGAATCGCCCGGCGCCGAGGACGCGCTCTCCGAAGCGAACCCGATCACCGCGGGACTCGGCGAGATCTTGTTCATCTACGCCGGTGCGGTCAACGCCAAGAAAGATTCGGTGCTGAAGCATACGCCGTTGGTGCAAACCGGTATGGCGACGGGCTTGATCCCGTTGGCGAAACTGCAGCCCGCGATGCGCGACCCAAACACCTTGCGTGCCGAACAGGGTGACTTCAAAGGAATTCAAACGATCGCCATGGCGATCGAAGGATCTGACAAGTCGGAAGCTGCGAAGGATGAATCTGGCAAGGAGAGCGCCGAGAAGGATGACGCCGATGCGAAGTCCGAAACCGACGAGTCTGGCAGCGGATCGATCAAAGCCGTTTATGTGGCCGATACCGATCTGTTGATCCAAGAGTTCTTGGCGATTCGGGCTCAGCCAGAGTTGTTTGCCGAGGTCGATCTGCGCGTTCAGAACGTGACCTTTGTGTTGAACATCGTCGATTGGTTGGCGGACGAAAGCCTGTTCATCGACGTCCGCAAGCACGAGCCACGGTTCAGCACGCTGCAGTGGATCGAAGAGGTCGAGAACGAAGCTCGCGAAAAAGAGAGCGCTGCGGGAGCAGAGTTCGATCTAGCGTTTAAAGAAAAGGTCCGCGAGATCGAAGAGAAGAACACCGAAGAGCTGCAGAAGCTGCAAAAGGAACTGGACGACGCCAAGAAGAACAACCAAGACGGCAAGATCGATCTCGGTGCGTTCCAGGCGATTCAGACCCGATTCATGATGAAACAGCAACAGTTGGAACGGATGTTGACCGTCAGTCGCGAGAAATTGGAGCGCGAACGAGACAGCCAGATTCAAAAGGAACGCCGGGCGGCCGATCTGACCGTTCGAGCGCGACAGAATCGTGTGAAGGCTGCTGCCGTGACGCTCCCTTGTATCCCGCCGTTGTTGATCGGCGTGATCGTCTTTGCGTCGCGTCGACTGCGTGAACGCGAGAACATTTCCAAAAGCCGGCTTCGATAACCCCCGACTTAAATCAGACTGATACCAAGACAGAATTGCGGAGAATAGAAACGTGAGTGAAAGTGGAAAGACAGGCGTCTTTTGGTTAGTCGCGTCGGCTGTGGTCGCGATGGCGGCCATCGTGGCGTGGCCTCGTTCGACCGAGACCGATCTGGCCGCCTTGATCGGCAAACCGATCTTCGAAAACTTCAACGATGTGTTGGACGTTTCGATGTTGAAGATCGATCGCTTCGACGAAGAACTGGGGCAGCTGAGTTCCTTCGAGGTCACTCGCGACTCGAAAACCAATCAGTGGTCGATCCCTTCGCACGATGGCTATCCAGCCGATGCGACCGAACAGATCCGCGATGCCGCAACCGCGTTTTTGGATCTGGAGATCTTGGATGTCGCCAGCGAAGTCAAAGACGATCACGAGAAGTTCGGCGTTCTGGAACCCAACGCCAGTTCGTTGAAAGTCGGTGACGAAGGTGTCGGACGGTTGGTGCAATTCGAAAACGACAATGGGGAAGTGCTGGTGAATTTGATCATCGGCAGCATGGTCAAAGATACCGAGGACCAACGCTTCGTCCGAATCCCGACTCAAGATGTCACCTATGTCGTTAAATTTGACGACACTCCGCTGACGACAAAATTTGAATCTTGGATCGAAGACAATCTGTTGGATCTCAGTTCGTTCGACATCAAAGAGATCGGAATTCGCGATTATTCGATCGTCCGCACCTTGCAAGGTGCCAGCATGCAACCGAACTTCGATGCCGATATCGCTTTGGAAGAGGATGACGTCTGGAAGCTTGCCAAGTTGGATGTCTACGAAAAAGGGAAGCCAGTCGCCCAAACGTTGGCCGCCGATGAAGAGCTCGACGGAACCAAATTGGGCGACCTTCGCAGCGCGTTGGACGACCTCAAGATCGTTGATGTTCGTCGCAAACCCGAGGGCCTCTCGGGCGATCTGAAGACCGACGCCGGGTTCATGAAGAACGACGATGCCGTTCGTTCGCTGATCACACGCGGCTTCTATCCTCAACCGACCGAAGATGGCAAGGGAGAGGTCTTTGCGGCTAATGGCGAGTTGATCGCGACGCTTAAAAACGGAGTCGAATATCTGCTCCGCTTCGGTGAAATCGATCAACAAAGCCTGGATTCGGAAGAGGAATCCGAAGAGGGAGCGGAGGAGCAAGTTGTCGGTGTGAACCGATATTTGTTGGTCAGCGCGCGGGTCAACGAAGCGACTTTCCCTGAACCCGAACTGCAAACCGTTCCCGAGACCTGGGAACAATTGCATCCAGAGATCCAAGCGGCTCAAGCACCCAAGACCGATCAACCGGCGGCGGAGCCCAAGCCGGAAGATGCCAAGCCGAAAGCGGACGAAAAGCCTGCGGCTGAAAAGACCGAGGAAGCTGATATGCCTGCGGCTGAAGAGGAATCAAAGCCTGCCGCTGACGAGCCGACCGAAGAGGCGCCTGCCGACGAAGAGGAAGCTGATAGTTGTGAAGCTCCTAGCGACGATGACAAAGAGACCGAAGAGACTTTGTTCCAGGACGATGAGGCGTCCGAGGCGGAGAAGCCTGCCGATGCGGAAGCTAAGCCCGCCGCTCCGGAACTGACCGATGAGGAGAAGCAGGAGGAATTGGAGGTTGCACAGGAATCGATCCGTAAAGCGAATCAACGCAAGTTGGACGCGAGAAACGATCAACTGGAAGAGGCGCGGAAAAAGGTTCGTAGCCTGAACGAACGCTTCGCCGAATGGTACTACGTGGTTCCCGAGAGCGAATACCGCAAGATCCACCTGACTCGCGATGATCTGATCAAGAAAAAGGATCCCGCCGGAGCAGCAGCTCCCGTCGTGCCGGGCAACTGAGTCGGTCGGGGCAGTCCCGATTTCTAACGAGCATCAACAGCACGGTTCGCAAGAACCGTGCTGTTTTCGTTTGATGCACTCCTGATGGAACGTCTGGAAGTCTGGGTGGAATGGTCGATCCATTGCCAGCTTTGCGTTACGGACGCGATACTCTCGAGGCGAACTGCCGCGAGATGCTTCGCGTGACGAACTGTTGGCTATGGAACCAAAGGCCTATAATGGCATTGGACGTTAATCGCGAGAATGACCAAGAAGTGCGGATGGAAATGGTGTGCTCGTTGTTACCCCAAAGCCGATGCTGCAACCAAAATGTTTAGGTTCACTAACCAATGACACGTAACTCTCTACTCAACACCGATACCGAAGATCTCAAGGAGCTATTAAGTAACGGAAAGAGCTACAAGGTTCCGCCCTACCAACGCGATTATTCATGGAAACAGGAGCATTGGGAAGATCTCTGGGAAGATTTGATGTCGATCGAAGCAAGTCGAGAAGATCACTATATGGGTGCGGTGGTCTTGGAGAGTGCAGAGCGGAAGCACTACCGTATCATTGATGGCCAACAACGGATGGCCACACTAAGTATTTTGATTTTGGCGTGTGTCGATTTTCTGGATCAATTGGCTCGTGATGGCCTCCACTCGGAGGACAATCGTGAGCGAGCGTCAGAACTGGAGCGAAGTTATCTCGGTGCCAAGGATCCCGCGAGTTTACGAATCACGCCAAAGCTGCAATTGAATGCCAACGATGACGATTTTTTTCAATTGAATATTGCCCAGCGCAAGGCGCCGCAGGGAGGAACGCGCGGCTTGAGTGACTCGGAGAAATTGCTTTGGGCTTGTTTCCAGTTTTTTCAGCTCAAGGTGCGGAAGAAATTTGAATCCAATTCGATGGGGGCGGACGTCGCTCGATTTGTCAACGAAGTCGTTACCGAACGGTTGGTATTCATTACCGTGCGGGTTCAGGATCAGGTAAGTGCGTATACTGTTTTCGAAACGCTGAATGCTCGAGGGTTAGAATTAACCGAAACAGACCTGTTGAAGAATTACCTGTTGTCTTTGGCTGACCGCTTGAGCAAGTCTCAGATGGAGCCGGTGCTAAAGCAATGGGCCAGGATCACGTCTCGAGTCGGCGTTGCAAGATTTCCAGAGTTTTTGCGACATCATCATAATTCTCGAAACGAGTATGTTCGTCGCAAGCAACTCTTTAAGACGATCAAAAGAGAGGTGGCAACGCTTGAAGACGTGTACGCACTACTCGATCGACTCGAGCAGGACGCCGCGTGGTTCGAGGCGTTGAATGACGATTCCAATGAATTCTGGCTCGATTTTCAAGGGGGCAGAGAACATGTTCGGGTCTTGAAACTGTTTAACGTTTCTCAGTTCACTCCTTTTGTTTTGGCTGCAAAAGATAGTTTTAGTGACGCTAGCCAGATGGTTGACGTACTCAGATATTGTGCCGTGTTATCGGTTCGCTTCAACGGCGTAGGACGGCGAAGTACCCACATTCTTGAAGAGGTTTACAATCGTGCTGCGTTGGAATTGCGAACTGGTAAAGTGAAGCGTCTTGCCGATCTGCGGGATACGCTTCAGGGAATTTACGTTCCAGATGAAGAGTTCGTGGCAGACTTTTCAACCCTTCGTTTGAAGCCGCGTGGTGTATCGGGTAAGCGTTTGCGTTATCTACTTGCAAAGATTGAAAAGCAAAAGGGCAATGTGGAGATTAGCGATGAAACAATGCAGGCAACAATCGAGCATATCCTTCCCGAGAATCCTGCCGATACGGGATGGGAGGGGTTTTCGGCAATCGCTCAGGATCGGGTGGTCGAACGTCTCGGGAACTACACGCTGTTAGAACGCAGTCTCAATTCGGCTGCCGCTGGGAACGCGTCATTTCAGAATAAATTGATTGCCTATGCTAAATCGACGTACCGTCTAACGAGCGAACTGTCCCGTTTTGATGATTGGACGGAAGTCGCCATCGAGCAGAGGCAAGCCGCCATGGCCAAGGTTGCAAAGACGATTTGGTCATTGCCATTGTAGCGAGGCGTTGCCGAATTGACGTTGCGGTCGAGACGGTGGCGACCTGCACCGAGCAGGTGCTTCATGTCGGCGTGTTCCTAGGATTCGAATTGCCTGTGATGAACGCACGGGCTTTCATTCGAGGTTTTGCGTCCCCGTGGTTGCCGTTACAGTTGTTGTAGTAGGTTGCGGTATTGTGGGTTGTTGGGCGAACGTTGGAGCAATTGCTCGCAAGCCGCTTTCGCTTCATCGATCCGTTCCAGCTTTTGCAACAACAGCACCAGGGCCAGCAGAAACTGTTCGTTCTCCGGTTCCAAGGCGACCGATTTTTCAATCCGTTGCAATCCGGCTTCCGCATCGCCTTGGAGGTAGAGCGCGAGGCCAAGTCGATATTGCAGCGGGCCGTTGTCGGGAGCGAGATTGGCGTCGCGCTGCAGCAACGGCAATTCATCCGCTCGCAATTTCGTGACGCGTGCTTGAATCTCCGCCGCCTCGGCGGGAGGCAATTGTCCCGATTGAGCCATCGATTCCAACAGCGCCGCCAAGTTGCTGCGCGGTCCGACGGCGCCAGGTTGCACACGAATCGCCGTCTCGTACGACTCGATCGCTTCGCCATAGCGGCCTTGGTTTTCCAGAACCACGGCCCAGACCAAGTGAGCGCTGCCGCGATCGGATGTCTCCATCAACGATTCGTGGTACTCATCCAACGCAGTTCGCAGTTGCTCGCGTTGCCCGGCCGACAAACTGTCCGCGGGGACCGTCGACAAGATCCGCCCCGCTTCGCTGCGAACCAGCCGCGAATCATCGGTCAACATCGGAACGATCGTCCGACGAATCTGGCTCGGATCGCGACCTTCGAAGACGCGGACCGCCGCCACGCGAACGATTGGATTCGGATCTTTTAGAGCTTCGCGAGCGACGCGGGTCGCGTCGGCGCCGCTGTCGGCGCGGCTCAGTTCTTGGATTGCGGTGGCGCGAGCCAGATCGGGCACACCTTCTTTGGAGAGCGCGACGTTTGCCAGTTGCTGCAGCGCGTCGGGCTGTTGCGTGCGAGCGGCATGCAGCGCGGTGGCGAAGTGATCGGGGCGTTTGCGTTGATCGCCGTACCAGCGATCGCAAGCGTCATCGCACCACTGATCGATCTCGTGCAGTACCGCTTTGATTTTTGTGTCGCCGCCGCGAGCTTGCTCCAACCACTTCGCGTATTCGGTCAATTTGGAATACGAATCGCTGGGCAGTTGTTCGCTGGACGCGACGAACTCCGCAAACTTGGGCAATCGCTTGCGGATCTCTTCGGGCTGCTTCTCCTTCTCCAACTCCACATGGCAGCCAGTGCAAGCGTTGGGCGTTCCCAACGCGACCGACAGATCGGGGCGTGGGATTCGAATGCTGTGATCGCGTCGCGGGTCGACGGCCATATAAGTCGTCTCGGGCATATGGCATTCGACACACGAAGCCCCCGCCGTGCCGGGTTCGTGCCGGTGGTGCGATGGCGTGTCGTATTTGCCCGCCGGGTGAGCGTGGCACGAGGTGCAGGTCGCGTTGCCGGGTTGCTTCAGCTTCAGCGAATGCGGGTCGTGGCAATCGCTGCACCGGATCCCCTTGTGGTACATCTTGCTTTGAATGAACGACCCGTAGACGTAGACCTCGTCCAAGATCTCGCCGTTGGCGTGATAGGTCGATTCCTGCAGCAGTTCGGGTTCGTAGAAGTCGCAGAAGCGTTGACCCGGCTGGAAACCGGACTTCAGCACGCGGCGGCGACTGTGGCACGGCGCGCACGCTTCGATCTGCGGAATCGCATCGGCGCCTTTCAAGTCGGCCAATCCCATCCCGTGATGGCGATCCCAAAACAGCGACTTGCTTTGCGCCAGTTCGACGTGCAGGCTGCCCGGTCCGTGACAGGCTTCACAGCTGACATCGATCTCCGACCAGCTCGTGTGATATCTGGCCGTCTTAGGATCAAAGTTCTTCTGCAGGTTGGTCGAATGGCACTCGGCGCACATCGTGTTCCAACGCTGTGCGATGCCGGTCCAGTGGAGATCGTCGTCGGGAGCAAGTTTCTCGTGGACATCTGGCGGTTCTAGGTAGAACCATTTTTTGGCGTGCGTATCCCAGCTGACACGCAGCACTTGCAGCCGACCGACCTCGTTTTCGGACATCTCCGCCGTGCGATCGAATTCGACCATGTACTGCTGCAACGGATCGACGCCGAAGACGTACTTGATCTCGAAATCGGCCATCTCGCCATCGGGACCCTCGGTATGGATCATGAACCGATCGCCGTCGCGGAACATCCGGCTGGTGATCCCGTGATGGGTAAATTCGACGCCGCTAAAGTCACCGATCACCGACTCGTCAGTCGCCAGATCCATCGCCAAATCGTGATGCGATCCGGCAAACAATTCGGCTTCTTTTTGATGGCACTGGATACAGGCGTCGCGGCCGGTAAAGCTGGCTTTGGCATCGATCGGCATCGCCGACCAATAATCGGCAAAGACGCCACCGGCGATCGCGATGAAGAAGGCCGCGAGACCCAGCATCCAGCGGCGTTTGCCGGAAAGGAAGGGGCGGGAACCGCTGGTAGATGAAGGGTCGATGCGATTCACTCGGGGGGCACTCGAAATGGGGGCAGTCGATGAACAGGCACCAACCGGAATTTGCGAAGGATCACTGCGGTTGGGATCTCAAGTCTAGCCGCAAAATGGGGTGGTGACCAAGTCGGTGCCAAAGCGTAGGGGATATTCAGGTCGTTTTGGGCAGACCGACACCCTTAGCGGTAAGAACGTGGGCTCGATTCTCTCTGTTCGTTGACAGTTCAGATGCTTGCAATTTAGAATCTTGCCTTCACCCCCTCTCAATCCTACCGTTTCGACGCTCAGAGAATACGCATGTCAGAATCCGCCGGTGGCAACCTCGATCACGTGTTAACCGAATCTCGGCTGTTTCCGCCTCCCGCGGAATTCACCGATCAGGCTGTAATCAAATCTCAAGCCCAATACGAAGCGCTCTACGAAGCCGCCAAGAACGACCCCGAAGGTTTTTGGGGTGCCGAAGCGAAAGAGCACCTGCATTGGTTCGAACCGTTCACCAAGGTCCTGAACTGGAACAGCCCCAACGTCGAGTGGTTCGTCGGTGGCAAGACCAACGCCTGCTACAACTGCGTCGATCGTCATGTCGCGGCCGGTCGCGGCGACAAAGCTGCTTTGATCTGGGAAGGGGAACCTGGCGATACCCGCACATTGACCTTTGCCGATCTGCAAAAGGAAGTCTCCAAATTCGCCGCTGGTCTGCAATCGATCGGTGTCCAACAGGGCGACGTCGTCAGCATCTATATGCCGATGACGCCCGAGTTGGTGATCGCGATGCTTGGTTGCGCCCGGATCGGTGCTGTTCACTCGGTCGTCTTCGCCGGCTTTAGCGCCGAAGCGATCGCCGATCGTAACAACGACGCGAAAGCCAAAGTCGTCCTGACCGCCAACGGACTCTATCGCCGCGGCAAAGTGCTGCCACTGAAGGAGACTGTCGACGAAGCGTTGGCAAAATCGCCGACGATCGAAAAGTGTGTCGTCCTGCAACGGATCGAAGACCAAGAGACACCGATGGTCGAGGGACGGGACATTTGGTGGCATGACCTCGTTGCCGACCAACCCGAAGATTTTCCTGCGGTTCCGTTGGACAGCGAAGCGTCGTTGTTCATCCTCTACACCAGCGGCAGCACCGGCAAACCGAAGGGTATCCGGCATACAACCGCTGGCTACAACCTGTGGGCGAAACGGACCTTCGAATGGGTCTTCGACCACCGCGACAACGATGTCTATTGGTGCACCGCCGACTGCGGTTGGATCACCGGGCACAGCTACCTCGTCTACGGCCCGTTGGCTGCTGGCGCGACGTGCATGATGTACGAAGGAGCCCCCAACCATCCCGCCGAGGATCGATTCTGGGATCTGATCGAGAAGTATAAAGTTACGATTCTTTACACCGCACCGACGGCGATCCGCGCGTTTATCAAGTGGGGCGATGATCACGTCGACAAGCACGACCTCAGCAGCTTGCGGCTGCTCGGTTCAGTCGGCGAAGGAATCAATCCCGAAGCGTGGATGTGGTACCACGAGAAGATTGGCGGCAAGCGTTGCCCGATCGTCGACACGTGGTGGCAGACCGAAACCGGCGGAATCATGATGAGTCCACTGCCGGGCGTTACCGCAACGAAACCGGGCAGTTGCACGCGGCCGTTGCCAGGCGTGGTGCCAGTTGTCGTCGACGAAGCGGGAACCGAACTGGATGTCGATCAAGGCGGCATGTTGTGCATCGCTCAACCTTGGCCGGGAATGTTGCGCGGCATCTGGGGCGACGAGGAACGGTATGTCGAACAGTACTGGAGTAAATTCCCCGATAAGTATCTGACCGGCGACAATGCCCGTCGCGACCCCGATGGCTACTACTGGATCATGGGACGCATCGATGACGTGATCAACGTCTCGGGGCACCGATTGAGCACGATCGAAGTCGAGAGCGCTCTGGTCAGTCACCCCGCCGTTGCGGAAGCTGCTGTCGTTGGCCGCCCTGACGAAATCAAAGGTCAGGGAATCGCCGCATTCGTCACGCTGAAGTCGGGTGAACCGACCGATGAGCTGCGAAAAGAACTCCGTCTGCACGTTCGCAAAGAGATCGGCGCGTTGGCTCAGCCCGACGAAATTCGCTTCGCCGCCGCAGTTCCAAAGACGCGTAGTGGCAAGATCATGCGACGCTTGCTGCGAGACATCGCCGCAGGAAAAGAGACCGCTGGCGACACCAGCACTCTGGAAGATTACGCCGTGATCGCGAAGCTCCGCGAGAACGACGAAAGCTAATCACCGCCGCGCGTGATGCGACATCTTGGAAGCGTCGAGCAACACTCCGTTGCTTGACTTTGGTCCGCGACCGCTCGATACTTGTTGCGACGGATGGGGGAGCCCCGCTGCCGCAAAGACTTGGAGTTCGAGCCGATCGTGGCAAAGGTCCAAAGAACGATTGCCGCGGCTGTCAGCTCATGTCAGGACGGCGATCGTTCGTTCATCGTGGTACGACATAATTGTTGCGGAGATTCGCGAGATGAGACGTTCCATTCTTGATGCTGTCCAAGATGGCGATTGGGCTTTTGAGCCGCTGCCCTGCGATGAAAAGCAGTATCAGCCAACCGCCGCGCTCCCCGGGAGCGCAGAGAAGTTAAGCGTCCTGCAAGGGCGAGTGCAGAAGGGATTGCCGCTGTGGCATCCGTCGGACCGAAGGTTCTTCCGCGAGGAAGCGGGTTCGGTCGCCTGAATCCCACGATCCGCTCGCCAGTCAATTGCGTCTCGCAGTTGATGTCGCTTCGATCGCCTGCGCTTTTTATTTGCTTTGCAGTCGGGCAACATGTAGCGGTGCCGACCAACGGTCTCCCATCGCCGATTGTTCAAAGACCGCGGGGCGAAGCGCTGGGGGTGCCGATTTGCGATCGCCGATCGGTTGCAGGTGGGTTACCGGTGCATGTTTTGCCGGAACCGGGGTGCGGCGGACACGGACCGAATCGTCGCGAAACGGATCGTTCGCCGAGTCGGCTTTCGGGGCGGGCAACGAGGGTTCCTCGTAGTGGTAGTGCGGTGAGTGTTCCACGTCGGAACTTGGTTCCACGGGGGCAACGATCATTGGCGCTGGTGGGACAGGCATCATCTCGGGCATGTTGTGTTGGTAGATTGCCGTGTTGTGGTGCGATTGCGGTTTATCGCCACACCCACACGAACTTGCACAGGGGGCATTTTGCCGGCAGCATTGGCAATCGTTCCCCTTGGGCTTCAGCATCGTGCCCAATTTCAATTTGAATTTTGAAAACATGTCGGCGCTGTTGGACAACAGGCCGCAGCCCGACTTGCCGCTGCAGCCGCCATCACAGCCGCCGTCACAACTCGGTTCGCATCCGCAACTGGGTTGTTCGCATCCGCAGGTTGGTTCGTAGCCAGCGTCACACGCATCGCAGCTGTTCTGCTTCGTTCCGCCATAACCTGCCCAGACTCCCTTTAACAGCGAGCAGGAGCATTGTTGCACGCCGCGGTCCATGGATTGGGCGACCGCCGTTCCCGCAGTGAGGCTGGAACCAAACAAGATGGCGGCGAGTGCGACCGCCCCCAAAGAGGAATTCCATTGACGATTGGGTTGCGGCATTCGAGATTTCATCGCTTGGTGTGCTCCGGCTAGATCGTTAGATCGTTCCATGTCTTGGTTCATTGATTTAATCGATCGGAACGGCACAGCCGTCAACAACAGAACAATCCGATCGAGCCGTAGAATCGGAAAATTGCGAACAGATCGCCCAGAGTGTCTATTTTGAACTTTGGGGCTGAGTTCCCTAGCAGACAACTAAATTGCAAAACGCTATACTCCGCATGGTTGGGAATGACACTAACACGTCCATTTAAGGCGGAAGGGTACTGCTTTAAACCGCTCGCGGTTTCGAGTCGTGTTGATTCCATTTTTGGCTTGCTTCTTACGACACTCGATAGGTTACCTCCGTGACGAAAACCGATCCATTTAACGCGCGCGACACATTTGACACCGGCAACGGAACCGCTGGCATCTACCGCATCAGTCGCCTGGAAGACGCTGGCCTTGGCGCTGTCAGCAAACTGCCTTATTCGATCCGCATCCTGTTGGAAGCCGTTTTGCGTGGCTGCGACGGATTCAGCGTGACCGAACAGGATGTTAAGAATCTGGCCGCCTGGAACGCATCTGCGCCAGCGGCCGAAGAGATTCCGTTCAAGCCATCCCGCGTGGTGCTGCAGGATTTCACCGGCGTTCCGGCGGTTGTCGATCTAGCGGCGATGCGTTCGGCGATGGGCCGCCTGGGTGGCGATCCCAAGCGGATCAACCCGTTGATTCCCGTCGACCTGGTGATCGATCACAGCGTGCAAGTCGATTACTTCGGCAGCTCGCAATCGTTGCAGCAAAACGTCGACATGGAATTCCAACGCAACGGCGAACGCTACGAGTTCCTGCGTTGGGGGCAACAAGCATTCGATAACTTCCGCGTCGTTCCACCAAATGTCGGTATCGTGCACCAGGTGAACCTGGAATATCTGGCCAACGTTGTCTGGCTCCGCGAAGACGAACACGGTCCGATCGCATTGCCCGATACTCTGGTCGGCACCGACAGCCACACCACGATGATCAACGGCCTGGGCGTGTTGGGCTGGGGCGTTGGCGGTATCGAAGCCGAAGCGTCGATGTTGGGCCAACCGTTGTACATGTTGATGCCCGAAGTGATCGGGATGGAATTGACCGGCGAGCTGCCACCCGGTGCGACCGCGACCGACTTGGTGCTGCGAGTGACCGAGGTGTTGCGAGCCGAAGGAGTGGTCGGCAAGTTTGTCGAATATTTTGGCGAAGGGATGCAAGCGATGACGCTGGCCGATCGTGCCACCCTGGCCAACATGGCTCCCGAATACGGAGCGACGATGGGCTTCTTCCCCGTCGATGCGGAGACGCTGAACTATCTGCGTCGCACCGGCCGCCCCGAACCACAGGTCCAATTGGTCGAACGCTACTGCAAGGAACAGGGACTGTGGCGCAACGACGCCGACCAGTGCCAATACACCAAGCGTCTGTCGTTGGATCTGTCGACCGTCGAACCGGCGTTGGCTGGCCCCAAACGCCCGCAAGATCGCGTCCGTCTGGCCGACATGAAAGCCGACTTCAACAAATCGTTGACCGCGCCGGTTGGAGCCAAGGGCTTCGGCTTGGATGCGACTCAGTTGAACAAGACCGCAACGGTCAACGACAATGGAAAGTCATCGGAAATCACCCACGGTTCGGTTGTGATCGCGGCGATCACCAGCTGCACCAACACCAGCAACCCTTCGGTAATGCTGGGTGCGGGGCTGTTGGCCAAGCGAGCTGTCGAAGCGGGGCTAACGGTCAAGCCGTTTGTCAAAACCAGCTTGGCTCCCGGATCGCGCGTCGTCACCGATTACCTGGACAAAGCGGGCGTCAGCGAAAGCTTGGACGCATTGGGCTTCCAGACCGTCGGATACGGATGCACGACTTGCATCGGTAACAGCGGCCCGCTGCCCGAACCCGTTTCGGCGGCGATCGTCGAAGCCGACTTGGTCGCGTCGAGCGTGCTTAGCGGCAATCGCAACTTCGAAGGCCGCGTCAACCCGCACACCAAAGCGAACTACCTGGCCAGCCCTCCGTTGGTCGTTGCATTTGCTTTGGCCGGAACGACCGACATCGACATGGCGACCGAACCTTTGGGGACGGGCAAAGATGGGCAGCCTGTCTTCTTGAAGGACATCTGGCCATCGACCGAAGAGGTTCGCCAGGTGATCGACGAAGCGGTCCAACCCGAAATGTTCACTCGCCAATACGCCCAAGCCGTGACCGGCAACGAGCGTTGGAATGCGATCGACGTCTCCGGTGGCGATATTTACGAATGGTCCGAATCGAGTACCTACATCCAGGAACCGCCCTTCCTGTCGTCGGTCACCGCCGATGTTCCCGATATCCAACCGATCCGCGGTGCTCGCGTTCTGGCACTGTTGAACGATTCGGTCACGACCGATCACATCTCGCCAGCCGGTGCGATCGCCAAGGACGGACCCGCGGGCCGATTCTTGCAAGAACATGGCGTTGGACCAAAAGAGTTCAACAGCTTCGGCAGCCGCCGTGGTAACGATCGCGTGATGGTTCGTGGCACGTTCGCCAACATCCGGATTCGCAATCAGATCGCGCCGGGAACCGAAGGTGGCGTGACCCGCTTCCTGCCCGCTGGCGAGACGATGTCGATCTACGATGCGTCGATGAAGTACCAACAGGAAGGGACTCCATTGATCGTGATCGCGGGAGCCGAATACGGCACCGGCAGCAGCCGCGACTGGGCTGCCAAGGGAACGCTGTTGTTGGGCGTCAAAGCCGTGATCGCTACCAGTTACGAACGTATCCACCGCAGCAACTTGGTCGGTATGGGCGTGTTGCCATTGCAGATGGTCGAAGGAAACGATTGGCAATCGCTGGGATTGTCCGGCGAAGAGACCTACGACATTCAAGGGCTCTCCAACGACCTGCAGCCCCGTTCGACCGTGACCGTCAAGGCGACTGCCGATGATGGCAAGGTGACCGAATTCGAATGCTTGGTCCGCATCGATACGCCTGTCGAGATGGTTTACTATCGCAACGAAGGCATCCTGCCAACGGTTCTGCGAAGCTTGGCGAAAGAGTAGCCAGCACCATTTGGAAACAGAGCGTCGCCCTCGCGGGGCGGCGTTTGAAGCACAGGGCTGCACCGCGTTCGCGCGGTGCAGCCTTTTTTTTATGCGTTTCGCGCCGCACTGGGCCGTTGCGTATGGACACCGTTCCGCGCGGTTCGAAGTTCGGTAGGTTCGGCTAGGCCGGCTACCTACTTCTCACTAGTGCTTTGTCAGCCTTAGGAATTGGGGTTTCCTAAATTGGAAGAATCCGGGAGTTTGTAGGTCGATTGCCCCACGAGTCACGGAGGATTCGATGATTAAGAAGTATATCGTTCGGCTTTCGGATACAGAACGGGAAGAACTGAAGGCGATTGTAAAGAAGCTGAAAGGCTCCTCGCAGAAGGTACGGCGGGCGCTGATCCTTCTCAAAGCTGACACGGAAGGACCTGGCTGGACCGACGCCAAAATCGCGGAAGCTTTGGCGTGTCGGATTCAGACCGTGGAGAATCTTCGCAAACGTTTGGTGACCGAAGGGTTCGATACGGCGCTGCACGGGAAACCGCGTTTGAGCGCCCCGCGAGAGAAGACGCTTGACGGAAAGCAAGAAGCGAAAGTGATCGCCTTGCGGTTGGGGAAACCTCCCAAAGGGTTCGCGAGTTGGTCGCTGCGTCTGTTGGCAGACCACGTGGTAGAACTGGGGATCGTGGACTCGATCAGCTACGAAACCGTTCGCCAAACGCTTAAAAAAACGGCATGACCAATCGCAAGATCCAGTATTGGGTGATTCCACCCGACGCCGACTCCGAATTTGTAGCGTGCATGGAAGAAGTCCTAGATACCTACGAAGAACCGTATGATTCGGACTATCCCGTGGTGTGCATGGACGAACAGCCGGTCCAGCTTCACAAAGAGACGCGAACGCCGATCCCGGCGACCCGCAATCATGCTCGACGCGTCGATTACGAGTATGAACGGTGCGGAACCGCCAGCGTGTTCATGTTCACCGAGCCGCTGGCCGGATGGAGAGAAGTCACCGTGCGTCCAAAGCGAACCAAGGTCGATTGGGCCATCGAAATGGAGGCACTGCTGACGACACGCTACAAAAAGGCGAAGAAGATCATCCTGGTATGTGACAATCTCAATACCCACACCAAAGGCGCCTTCTACGAGGCCTTTAAGCCAGAAAAAGCCCGTGCCTTGGTTCGTCGCATCGAGTTCCGTTACACACCCAAGCATGGAAGTTGGCTCAACGCGGCTGAGAACGAACTCAGTTCAATGACGCGGCAGTGTATCAACGGTCGTCGATTCGCGACGATTGCGCCGCTGAGAAAGGAAACACAGGCGTGGTCCTCACACTCAAACAGAAGACAGCGTGGCGTTGACTGGCAATTCCAAGTCAAAGATGCGAGAACAAAACTAAAATCCCTCTACCCCAAAATCAAAGCCTGACAAAGCACTAGGTTCGTTTTTTTCTTGGTTTCCTCCTTACCTCCGCTGGCGATGACGGCGTAGCGGTAGCTACAAGTCATCGAGAGCAGGTAGGAGGAGAGGCGGACAGGGAAAGGCACGATGCCGGTGAAGTCGAACGTTATGGAACGCACGCTCGTGCAAGATGGGGAGCCAGACACAGCAAGCGATGAACATTGTGAGCGATGCACAACCATTGCCACTCGCAACGAACCTTCTCTAGGCCGCGCACAAGGAACTCACGAACACCAAAGTGATGCTTGATCAACGCGAAAGGACGTTCGGTTACCGCCGCTCGAAGAGCGTATTTTGTGCGTGAGCAGTCCCTCTGCATCCGACGCGTGTGCGAAGTCTTGGCTTGTTCGTGGACACCGCACTCGATCCGGCGACCATATTGATTGCGACTGTTCTTGAAACACTTCGTCCGAAGTGAACAACCCGAACAGTCTCGCTTGTCGGCTCGGTAAAGGAAACGCTCGGCACCGGTGTGATCTTTGCGCCGGCTCTTGCGCTCGAGTGTCTTGCCCATCGGGCAGTAGTAAACGTCCGCCTCGGCATCGTACAGGAATGCTGACTTGTCAAACGTCCGCTCGTCCTGCTCACCCTTCTTCGGCTTCTTGCCGCGAACAGGAAGTCGGTCAAGCTTTTCGGCTGCGATCGGTTGACTTGGATCTTTGCGGTACGCCGGGTTCTCCGGTCCCGCTGGCGTGTAGAAGTCGACGTGCTTGTCCTTGCAGGCAGCAATGTTCTCACCGGTTGCCATCAATCCGTCGGCCAGCACCTGGACCTCACGCTCCCGGTCGCCTTCCATGAAGCTCTCGCGAACCTGATCGATCGCCCCGTGCATGTGGCTCTGTTCATCAATGCCGCTGATCACATCGGCTGCGGCGATCAGCCCGCTATCGGCATCGACCGTGGCCGTTGGGTTGTAGTTCGGTGCGAAGCCGCCTTCCTTGTTTTTGGCGATCCGGCTTTGCGGGTCGGTGATCGGCAAGCGATCGGGAACCTTCTTGCCTTCGCTTTGAATCCGCTCGAGCTCGGCAAGGGCCGAGTCAATCTGCTGGCTCTGGCGAGAGAGTTGCTCTTCTTTGTCGGCTGCCGCCGCAGCGTCGAAGATTTCGTCTTCGCTGTCCTGAGCCTGCTCAACGGCTTGGCGATGTTCTTCAAACTCGGCGGTGAGTTGCTTCTTGGCCTGGCGAAGTTCGTCCGGCGTCCGCGTGCCGCTGCGGCGGTTGCTTGCTCGCAGGCGCGTGCCGTCATAGCCGAGTGACCGCAATGTGAGATGCCCCATCTGTTGAGCAATCAGGCCGATTTGAACAAACAGGTCGCCGATAGCCTCGGCGTTGGAGGTGCGAAAGCGGGCGATGGTGCTGTGGTCGATCGAGCGTCCTTCGGCCAGCCAGCGAAAGTCCAAGCGAAATTGCAAGGCTTCCTCCAGTGCCCGGGAGGTTTGCACGCGTTTGAGTAGCCCGTAGAGAATGACTCCGGCGATGACGCGAGGATGAATTGGCGGCTGTCCTTTGGTGAGGTCGTAGCTAGCCTCCCAGTTCGACCAATCGATCTTGCCGAGCATCGCATCGATGGTGCGAACCGGATGCTCGATGGGGACGGCGTCATCAAGTTTTTCAGCGAAAAGAACGAGCTGTTCGCGATTTTCTTTCGGTTGTGCCCAGCCCATCGCTCTTCTCCAAACTGGCCGTACGATTGCCCCGTAACAGAGTTTAGCGCTATCCAGTTCCATGTCGACAGCGAATGACTAAATCGACAGGCCGTTGACGAGTTCCGCTACGCCCCTGGCGTCATTCGGTCGGTCAGCGAGCAGCTTGGTCGGCGAACCGCCTACTGCGAAGGTGGGATCGTTGGGATTGTTGGAAAAGCTTGCTTGTGCGGAGGATTCCTGTTCTGGCACATCAATTGCATTGAGCCCGACAGCGCGATCCACGGCGGGGGGACTCTCGACCTCCTGCATCGTTACGACCAACTCGAGCAGGAAGACTATGGCTAAGAAGAAGGCACAAAAAGCGGCGGCGGAAACGGGGCACTGGGGCGAGGGTGGCGAGTTGCACCAACGGTCGAAGAAGGGGGACCAACCGCTGACGACAAACCAGGGCTTAGTCGTCGCCGACGATCAGAACACGCTGTCGGTTGGGCCGCGTGGGCCGCAATTGCTCGAAGACTTTATCATGCGTGAGAAGATCACGCATTTCGATCACGAACGGATTCCCGAACGCGTTGTGCACGCCCGCGGCTACGCAGCTCATGGTTACTTTCAGGCCTACAAATCTCACGCCAAGCTGACCAAGGCAGCATTCCTGCAGGACGCCGAGACGAAGACGCCGGTCTTCTGCCGCTTCTCCACGGTCGCTGGCAGCGCCGGTTCGCCCGACACCGCTCGCGACGTCCGCGGCTTTGCCGTCAAGTTCTACACCAGCGAAGGGAACTACGATCTGGTCGGCAACAACATGCCGGTCTTCTTCATCCAAGATGCGATCAAATTCCCCGACTTGATCCACAGCGTCAAACCGGCGCCCGACCGCGACTTCCCTCAGGCCCAATCGGCTCACGACACCTTCTGGGACTTCGTCTCCTTGAATCCCGAAAGCATGCACATGCTGATGTGGGTGATGTCGGACCGGGCGATCCCGCGATCGTTTCGAATGATGGAAGGTTTTGGCGTCCACACGTTTCGGATGATCAATAAGAAAGGGGAATCGCAGTTCGTCAAGTTTCATTGGCGTCCCACGCTGGGAACCTTCTCGGTGATCTGGGACGAGGCGATGAAGATCTCCGGCGCCGATCCCGATTTCCATCGCCGCGATTTCTGGAACGCTATCGAGTCGGGCAACTATCCCGAATGGGAACTGTCGGTTCAAGTGTTCAGCGAAGATCAGGCGAACGAATTCGATTTCGACGTGCTCGATCCAACCAAACTGATTCCCGAGGAACTGGTTCCGCTGACGCCGTTGGGAAAGATGGTTCTCGACCGAAACGTCGACAACTTCTTTGCCGAGACCGAACAGGTTGCGTTCTGCCCGTCACACGTAGTCCCCGGGATCGATTTCTCCAACGATCCGCTGCTGCAAGGTCGACTGTTCTCCTACCTCGACACGCAGCTGTCGCGACTGGGCAGTCCCAACTTTCATCAGATTCCAGTCAACAAGCCGAAGTGTCCGTTTGCCAACTTCCAACGCGATGGGCATATGCAGATGGAGGTGCCGACGGGACGTGTTGCCAACGAGCCAAACAGCCTCGACGATGGCAGTCCTCGCGAAAACGCGATGGCCGGTTTCAATAGCTACCACGCCGCCGAAGCGGGCGAGAAACGGCGGCTTCGTCCGGAGAGTTTCGCCGATCACTATTCGCAAGCTCGGCTGTTTTGGATCTCGATGAGCGATCCCGAACAACGACACATCGTTGGCGGGTTTGCGTTTGAGTTGGGGAAATGTAACGAGGCGAAGATTCGCACTCGGATGCTGGGGCACCTGGCAAACGTCGACCAAAGCCTGAGCGATCGGGTTGCCGAGAAGCTGGGGATGTCGGGGCAAGCCGATACGATCCAGCCGCGGGTTCCTGTCCGCGACGTGCAACCGTCGAAGCCGTTGTCGCAGGATTCGGTCGCCCCCGAATCTTTGCAAGGCAAAAAGATCGGATTGCTGACGACCGACGGGATCGATGCGAAGCTGCTGGACGCAATTGCCACCGCCGCCAAAAAGGAAGGGGCAACGCTGGCGGTGATCGCTCCGACTCGCGGCGCGATTCATACCAGCGACGGCAAGGAACTGGCAACCGACGACTTCCTCGCCGGTGCACCATCGGTGCTGTTCGACTGTGTCATCGTCGCCCCTTCGGCAGGCCATGCCGAGATGCTGGCTGGCGAAGCGGCAGCGGTGAACTGGGTTCGCGATGCGTTTGCGCATCTGAAAGTCATCGGCTTCACCGACTCGGCGACGGGGATCTTTGAAAAAGCTTCCGTCGCCACCGACGCCGATGAAGGCGTGATCTCGATCGATTCGTCAACCTTGAGCGAGTTTCTCAAACAGGCGAAGCGACACCGGATCTGGGACCGCGAACCTCAATTGCGGACGTTGTGACCGTTGGCCCCCAGCGGCCGCGAGGCCACGGAGCGGCAACCGTCCGTCATCTTCTCTTTCCCGTTGTCAAACTCTCTGCCGATGCAACATCCACGAACGCCCGACGGTCACTATTTTGTAGTTCGCGGGCGTTTGTGGCGCTGCACCAACCCGCACCTGTCCGAGGTCGAGCGGCAGTTGTTTGTCGATGAATTGATGGCGGCGCGTCGGGAGGTGAAGCGAGCTCGAGAAGCGGCCGACGACGTCGCGTTAAAATCCGCACGCCAGTCGGTCGACAAGGCCAAACGTGCATTGGGAGAGCGGGGGCCGACTTGGTGGGACGACGACACCGATTTCAATCGCTGTATGATCCACAACACGCCCTATGCAAACTGGTGGTTGGAGAGATCGAATGAACTGTGTTGATAGCGGTAACGGGAACGTTCGTTGTGCTTTCGGTTTCCTGGCTTGGCTATTCCCTTTGACAACGAGCGAATCGCCGCTGCGTCATTTCGCACCGACTCCTTCAACTGGGCAGGTCGGCGTTTCATTTTAAGTATCATCCGTCGCGCGTTGGCCTTCAGTTCTATCGGAGAATTAGGCCGCTATCGCGTGCCAGCTGATTCCCCTAAACACTAAGCCTAAATCGATCTGGACTGTCTGGTTCTCTACCTGATGCACCGCAGAAAATCTGGTACGATCAGTTGGGTTTGCAATCGACAATCGGGGATGGCATTGGGGCCAAACCAACTGTTTGCTACAGCCCGATCGATAGTTGGGCAGCGAGCGGCTGCGGAGACACCGATGTCGCCTCGTGATGCGCTGGCTTGGGTGCGTTCTGCGACGGATAAGGACAAAGTTCATGACGGGCGAAAGCAAGATGGCATTCGAAAGAATCAGCACGGGGATCGAAACGCTCGATGAGATATTGCATGGTGGACTGACCCGCGATCGGTTGTATCTGGTCGAAGGGACTCCGGGGACGGGGAAGACAACGTTTGGACTGCAGTTCCTTCTGGCGGGACGCGATCGTGGCGAGAAAGGAATCTACGTCACACTATCGGAAACAAAAGAAGAACTGATCGGGATCGCGCAGTCGCACGGCTGGTCGCTCGACGGCATCTATATCCACGAACTACTGAACCCCGAAGACGCCGCCGGCCGCGCGCAGTACACGATGTTCGAACCGTCGGAGGTCGAACTGGGGAGCACAGTTGGAGAGGTGCAGAAACAGGTCGAGGCGATGAAGCCGCAAAGGATCGTGTTTGATTCGCTGTCGGAAATGCGGCTGCTGTCTCAGGGAGCACTGCGATACCGCCGGCAGATCCTTGCGCTGAAGCAATTTTTTGTTGGGCGCGGCTGCACCACGTTGCTGTTGGACGACAAGGCGACCGGCGGCGAAGACCAACAGCTGCAGAGTTTGGCTCACGGCGTGATTCGACTCGAACAACGACTGACCGACTACGGCAACGAACGCCGCAATCTGCGAGTGATCAAACACCGCGGGTCGGACTTCATCGGCGGTGCTCACGATGTCCAGTTGATGCGCGGCGGGATGCAAGTCTTTCCGCGAGCGACTGTCGACACAAGTCCGTGGTTTGCCGACGGCCGCGTGATCAGCAGCGGCTTGGATTCGCTGGACCAATTGTTGGGCGGCGGTATCACCGAGGGTTCGAGCACGCTTTTGTTAGGCCCCGCCGGTGTCGGTAAATCGTCGATGGGTGTGCAGTTCGCGGTGGAAGCGGCAAAGCGTGGCGAGCGGGCGGTGCTGTTCGAATTTGAAGAGAGCGACAACGCGTTGTTGACGCGTTCCGAGGGACTCGGACTACCGCTGCGAAAATACATCGATGACGGCTCGATCGCTGTTCGGCATCTTCCCGCCGGCGAGATCGCACCCAATGAGTTTGCGATGAAGGTGCGTTCGGAAGTCGCCGAGGATGCTCAGGGGCGGAAGACAACTGTCGTGTTGATCGACAGCCTCAACGGCTATTTGAGTTCGATGCCGCACGAAAACTTTCTTGTCGTCCAACTGCACGACATCTTGAACTATCTTGGCAAGCGAGGAATTGCAACCTTCCTGGTCGTTGCTCAGCATGGCATGATGGGGCACGGGATGGGAACGCCTGTCGACACAAGCTATCTCGCCGACGCGGTGATCCTGTTCCGCTACTTCGAAGCCGCTGGCGAAATTCACCGCGCGATATCGGTCGTCAAGAATCGCACGGCCAATCACGAGCGGACGATTCGTGAATTCGGCTTGAGCGATCAAGGCCTTGAGATCGGCCAACCGTTGACGAATTTTCGCGGCGTGCTGGCCGGAACGCCCGAGTTCATCGGACCTCGCGATGTGCTGTTGGATCCCCGAGAAGCGAGTCCCGAATGAATTCCCTGGAACCGTCCAGCGACATCAGCCAACGCGTGGCCATTTTCGCACCGACTCCGCAGGACGCCAAGATATGCAAGCAGATCTTGGACGACGTCCAGATCGAAGCCGATTTCTGTTCGTCCATCGAACAGCTGTGCGACGCGATCGAAGCGGGCGTCGGCGTCGGTTTGGTGGGCGAAGATCACCTGGGCAACGCCCAGATGCAGCGGCTGCACGATGTCCTGTCACGGCAGCCCGAATGGTCCGACTTCCCCGTCCTGGTGCTGTTGGGAACCGAAGAGCTTTCGTCGCAGCGGGTCGAACAATTGCTCTCCCTGGGGAACGTCACGCTGGTTCCCTGCCCGCTGCGAATCGCGGTTTTTGTCAGCAAATTGCGGGCTCGGCTCCGCGATCGACGCCGGCAATACGCGGTCCGGGATCTATTGATCGAACGCCGGCGAGCGGTCGAGGCGGCTGCTGTCGATGCCCGCCGATTGCGATTGGCGTTGCAAGCTGGCCAGATGGGCGTTTGGGAATGGAGTCAAAAAGAACTCTATTGGTCACCGATGTTCTACGATCTATTCGGCTTTGAAAAAGCGGTGGTCCCAAATCCCGAACGCTGTTTCGAACGCGTCCACGAAGAGGATCGCGAGGCATTGGTCTCGCAATGGACAAGTTCGCTGGAACATGGAACCGACCTGCGGTTGGAGTTTCGGATCGCGCATCCCCAACTGGGCCAGCGTTGGCTGTCGGCGGTCGGCGAGCCGGTGCGAAGCAAATCGGGAAGAGTGTTACGGCATTCGGGGATCGTCTGGGACGTCACGCAGCGACACGAATCGGAAGCCGCGTTGTTGGAAGCACGCGAACAGGCCGAGAGTGCAAACCGGGCGAAGAGCGAATTCTTGGCGAACATGAGCCACGAGATCCGCACGCCGATGACCGCGATCCTCGGCTACATCGATCTGATCGATGAAAAGGTCGACCACGAAGAGACGCGAGACCACATCGATACGGTTCGCCGGAACGGCAAGTTTTTGCTGGCGATCATCAACGATATCCTCGATCTATCGAAGATCGAAGCGGGGAAGTTCGATCTGGCGGTCGAGCCGTTTTCTCCGAATCGCTTGATCGAAGATGTGCGAAGCATCATGAATGTCCGCGCTGCCGAGAGTCAAATCGACCTGCATATCAATTACGAGGGCCTGGTTCCCGAGACGATTCAGACCGACCCGAAACGGCTGAAACAGATCCTTATCAATCTCGTTGGCAACGCCATCAAGTTCACCGATCGCGGATCGGTCACGCTCTCGGTTTCTTACGCCCGGTCGTCGAATCGAGTTTTGTTTCAGGTTGCCGACACCGGAATCGGCATGACGACGCGTCAGATCAATCGATTGTTCCAGCCGTTCAGTCAAGCTGATTCGTCGGTCTCGCGGACCTTTGGTGGCACCGGTTTGGGACTGGCGATATCGCAGCGATTGGCGAGCATCATGGGAGGCGAAATCTCCGTCGAGAGCGAACCGGGCGAGGGGAGTTGTTTTGCCGTATCGATCGATCCCGGGGATCTCACCAACACGCGGCTGGTCCCGCTGCGACCGTTCGAAGACGTGCCGGTGTCGGAGTCGTCCAGCGATGTCTCGCCGCTGACCTGCAGCGTGCTGCTGGTCGACGACCGCCGCGACATTCGCTTCCTCGCTTCGCGTCTGTTATCTAACGCGGGGGCGACGATTACCGAGGCCGAAGATGGCCAGGAAGCTGTCGACAAGATGCAAGAGATGCTCCGCAACGACCGCGTCGTCGACCTAATCCTATTGGACATGCAGATGCCGCGACTCGACGGTTACCGAACCGCCGATCAACTGCGTCGACTCGGTTACAAGGGGCCGATCATCGCACTGACCGCCGACGCGATGCAGGGGGACATGGACCGCTGCATCCAGTGTGGATGCAACGACTATTTGAGCAAGCCGATCGACAGTGCGCTGCTCTTAGAAAAGGTCCGCAGCTTCGTCGGATCCGAGTTTCGACTATAGCCTCCATACGCACCGGTTTCTCAACGATCAACGCGGTCGTCCCGAAACCATCTCTTTTGCGATCGCGCCACCAAGTGACGCGGCAAGCAATGCAAATCGCCGTAAAAACGGGAGCGGCAACCGACCGCCGGTTTGCGGCATGGGGTTTGCTTTCAGTAGCGGATCAGTTGAACTTTGCAGCCGCATGGCGTCTGCAAGCTGATAAATATCCATGCTGGAGTAAAACCTATGGCGGTCCTCGAACAGGAAAACGACGTCGCAGAAGAGTGCCGGTCAGCCAGTCGATCGGTCGTCCAATCGGCTGACGGCATCCTCGACTGCGTCGGCCAAACACCTTTGGTTCGGATGCGTCGCTATCTCGAAGAGTCTAGCGTCGAACTGTATGCCAAGCTCGAATCCGCGAACCCGGGTGGAAGTGCCAAAGATCGTCCCGCCACGCGAATGTTGCACCATGCGATTCGACAGGGGGAACTTGCGGAAGGAGCCACGGTGATCGAATCCTCTTCGGGAAACATGGGGATCGGTTTGGCTCAGGCGTGTCGCTTCCACGGCTTGCGATTTATGTGTGTCGTCGATCCGCATGCCCAACCGCAAAACGTGGCGATCATGCGAGCCTTGGGAGCGGAGATCGTACGCGTCGAGCGGCAGGTCGACGGAAGCTTCCTGGCGGCTCGATTGCAGCGGGTGCGAGAACTGCTGGAAGTCACTCCCAACAGCTATTGGCCCAACCAATACGCAAACCGCCAGAACCCCATCGCTCACCTGAATGGCACGATTCGCGAGATCGATCGCGATACCGGCGGCGACATCGACTATCTTTTTGTCGCGACCAGCAGCACGGGGACGGCCCAAGGCTGTCGCGACTACTTGCGCCGCCACCGTCGCAATACGAAAGTGATCGCAGTCGATGCCAACGGCAGCGTGTTGTTTGGCGGTTCGCCGGGCGAGCGGTTGATTCCTGGATTGGGCGCTGGCCACGAACCTGCTCTCGCTCGCGATCAAACGTTCGACCAAATCGTTCGCGTCTCCGACATCGATTGTGTCGTTGGCTGCCGCCGGGCGGCGGGGCGCGAAGCGATGCTCGTTGGCGGATCGGCGGGCGGGGTTTTAGAAGTTGTTCGATCGATGGAAGCAAACCTGCGCGGCAAGCGTTGTGTCGCGATCCTGCATGACTCGGGGACCCGATACCTGGACACTGTCTTTAATGACGATTGGCTTCAGTCGGCGCTTGGCACAAATGCTGACGAAGTCGAATCGCGGATCAATTCGCCAGCGCTTTCGTCGACCGAAGCGAGGTCGCAATGAGTGCTCCGCTGGCAGCATCGGTTGCCGTCGGAGATCGATCGAATCTGTCGCACGGGGCGTCGCGGTTCCGGATCGGGATCGTCGGTTGTGGGCCGCGTGGGCTGTACTGTTTGCAATCGCTGAGCGATGAACTGCGGCGAAATCGCTGTGTGCGTAGCCTATCGATCGACATCTTTGAGCCGTCCGAGTTTCCCGGTGCGGGGAATGTCTACGCGTCCTGTCAACCTCATTACCTGAAGATGAACTTCGCCGCGAAGCACATCAACGCTTGGGCGGATCTAGGGGAGTCGGGGGCCGAGCGTCTCGACTTCGTCGGCTGGTTGAAGCAAAGGTACGGGACATCAGTCGATCCGAACGGCTTCGCCCCACGAGCCGTCGTCGGCGAATATCTGCACGACTGTTACCGAAAGGTTTACGCCGAGCTGGAGGAATTCGCGCAGGTGACGCTTCACGGCTGCCGCGTCTCGCGAGTCGACCGCCGCGTCCGGCGCTGGGTTGTGCAGACCGATCGACTCGAAGCGGAATACGACGAACTGGTTTTGACCGTCGGGCACGAGGGATGGCGGACTCCGCAACCATCGCAAGAACAAACGAAGGTCGAGTTCATTCCCGCTTTTCCAATCCGGAAGAATCTGTCCGTCGAATCGATCCGTCCGGGAGAAACCGTTGCAATCCGAGGTTACGGTTTGACGTGGATCGACGTCACGCTGGCGTTGACCACCGAACGCAGCGGAGCTTTCATTGTCACGGGCGACAACTGGCGTTATCTGCCCAGCGGCTGTGAACCGCGGCGGATCATCCCCTTTTCGCGCAGTGGGCGACCGATGTTGGCCAAACCGAACGAGTCGCTGTTTCCGCAGCCCGCTGCGTTGGATGCGATCTGGGAACGCGGTCGCGATGCGATCGATGCGCTTCAGCTGCCAATCCACCGCTGCGATCGAGGGAGCGAGTTCTGGCAGATTCTTACACAATCAGCCGCAGCAGCAGTAAACCATTTCCGCGACCGTTCGTTTGGCACGTCGACTGAGGTTCAAAATTGGTTTGACGATTGGTGTCGCGGCACGATGAAACCTGCGACGTCGCTCGCCGCCATGCGTCGTTCGTTTCGCGTCGCAACTGGTCGCGAGGTCCCCGATGTTGGATGGGCGATGGGAGCCGCTTGGCGAAATCTGTATCCTGCGATCGTTCGTCAAGTCAGCTATGGCGGACTCGCCGCGGACCAGTGGAAGACGTTTTGGCATATCGCGGCAGAGATGGAGCGGATTGCTTTTGGCCCGCCGGCTGACAACGTCGGGCGGATGTTGGCATTGATCGATGCCGGGATCGTCGACCTGCGTTTTCTCACCTCGGAACTGCAGATCGACAGCTCGCGGCGAGCGGGAACTTGCACGATCGGCAACGGCATCGATACCGTGGCGGTCGATCGATGCGTTGACGCCGTGCTGCCATCCCCGCTTCAACTTCACAGCGCCGGGCCGCTGCAAGGTCTACTGGAAGCTCGCACGATTCGGCGGTTGCACGGCAGCGAGGGGATCGAAGTCGATCGCCTGGGGCGTCCGGTGACTGAAAAAGGTCGAGTGGTCGACGTACTGTCGATCATTGGGCGGTCGACAGAAGGCTGTGTGTTGGGCAACGATACGCTCAGCCGAACGCTTCACGATCAACCTCAACGCTGGGCGGCCGAAGTCGCAACAAAAATTCAAAATCGGAAAGAGAACGAATGACCTGTAGCTTCGAAACTTCGGATCCCACCGACCGCCAGCGGATCGCCACGCTGAGATCCTTCTGCCAAGGAACGCCTCCGTTGGACGCGGTGTTGGAACCTTGGATGGTCGAACTGTTGAGCGACCGAAGGCTGGAACTCGATGCGGCGTGCGAGCGATTTGGTTCGCCATTGAACGTGATCTCGGCCGAACCGATGGTCCGCAATATCGAGCAATTGAATCGAGTTGCCAACGAACGCGATCTACGTTTTCAGGTTTACTTTGCCCGGAAAGCCAACAAGTGTTTAGCGTTTGTCGATGCCGCCAACTGGATCGGCGCGGGGATCGATGTCGCGAGCGAGGCGGAGTGCCAGCAAGCGATCGACCGTGGGGTGCGCAGTGCGGACATACTCTGCACCGCAGCGATCAAGCCACGATCGTTGATCCGGTTGTGCCTGCAGAACCGAGTTCCGATTGCGATCGATAACATTGACGAACTTCGGTGCGTCGAAGCGGTGGCAGCGGAGTTGGCGATCGAAGCGGAGGTTGCGATCCGGATCAGCGGCTTCCAGCACGATGGTGAGAAGCTGTTCTCGCGTTTTGGTTTTGATATCGACGAAGCGGGACATCTGCTCCGCCAGATTCCCGACTCCAGCGACGAAGCATCGGTTCGCGTCTGCGGTATCCATTTCCATCTGGATGGTTACAGTGCAGCTCAACGCATTAGTGCGATCCGCCAATCGCTGCCGTTGATCGACCGATTCCGGTCGCTTGGCCATGACGTTCGGTTTCTCGATATCGGTGGCGGTCTACCAATGTGTTATTTGGGGAGCAAGTCGCAGTGGGAAGCGTTTCATGCGGAGCATCGATCCGCACTGCTGGGCGAACGCAAACCGATCACCTTCAAAAATGATGGCCTCGGATTTATCAACGTCGATGGGAAATTGCACGGCCGCCGCAACACCTATCCCTATTACCAATCGCCCACCGCCGCAGCTTGGTTGGCTGGCGTATTGGATGCGGAATTCGAACCGGGGGAAACTCTCGCCGCTGCGATTCGCCACCGGCAGCTGCAGTTGCGATGCGAGCCCGGACGCAGCGTCTTAAACGGCTGCGGCATCACCGTCGCCCGTGTTGAGTTTGTCAAACGCCGTCCCAGTGGAGATTCGTTTGTCGGAGTTGCCATGAACCGCACACAGTGTCGAACCGGCAGCGATGACTTTCTCGTCGATCCGCTGGTTTTGCAAACCAACGAAAGTGCAAGCTTGGATCGCAACGAGGCGTTGGCGGGATATCTCGTCGGCGCGTACTGCACCGAATCGGAATTGATCTCGCTGCGACGGTTCCGATTTCCCCAGGGGATCGCTGCCGGCGATCTGGTGGTTTTGCCAAACACCGCCGGCTACTTCATGCACTTTCTCGAAAGTCGATCGCACCAATTCCCTTTGGCAACCAACGTCGTGGTCGATCGCAACGGCGAAGACCTGTTTCACGTCGACGCGATCGACAGCTAGGCTTTGATTTCGCCAACCGACCGATCGGTTGGCGTCGCGCGGCAGCAGCGGCTTGCGATTAACGCTCTCCGTAGACCGGAGCCTTCCAGTCCTTGGGAAGCCGTCCCTGCGGGCGGACGCCGGTTGCGTCGGCTGGGATTTTTACATCCTCCACGGTTTGCAGCGGCATGTCATCGGGGAGGTGTTTGATTTTGAAGTCCTTGTATTGGATCTTCATCGCCGGCCCGACGTGGACCTGAACCGCAAGCACGCCTTCGAGCGCACGTCCGTTTTCGTCGAGATCGATCAGGTCGGCGGTTTTGTGTCCGTCGATCCAATGCTGGTGATGATTGCCACGAACCAGAACGCGGTAGTCGTGCCATTGATCGGCGGCAAACTCCTTGACGGGCATCTTGCCGACGATCCAAGGTTGCCCCTCGGGATCGATGACAACTTGTTCACCGGTGTGCGACAAAATCCGGCGGCCGCGTTCCTCGTAGAGCATGCCGTTGTATTTGGGGACATTGGCGACGACGTCGCATTGGTATCCGGTCACGATATCCAGGCCGAGATCGGGGCGCGAGGTGCCGCGGTATTGGATGCCGCTGTTGCCGCCCGCGGTGACTTTCACTTTCACGCGAAGGTCAAAGTTGCGGACCGTCGAATCCTCCCAGGTCAGGAAGCGATTCATTTTCAGCGAGCCATCGGTGACGCCGGTGATCGCGCCATCTTGGACCGACCAATACTTCGGATCGCCCGACCAGTGACGCAGCGTCTTGCCATCGAACAGCCGGACGAAGCCCTCCGCATCGGCGCGAGCTCCGACCATTGCGGACGCTTCGGGATAAGGGACCGTCGACGACGTGAACTCTCCCTTCAGCGGATCCAACGGTCCACCTAGCTCCTTCACGCGGGCGTCGGTTCGCGCCCGCATCGCCGCCAGAGTCTCTGCGTGTTTGGGATCGCTGACGAGGTTGGTCAATTCATCGGGATCGTTTTTCAGATCGTGCAGAAACTCATAGTTGCCGTGGTCGAAGTAGCGAACGTATTTGTATTCCGCGTTTCGCAGTCCTTCAAAGGCGGGGATCCGGTGTCGCACGGCGAAGTGTTCGTGAAAGCTTTCGGTCCGCCAGTCGGCCGGCTTTTGATCGGCGACGATCGGTCGCAAGCTGCGGCCTTGATAACGCTTGGGAATCTCCGCGCCGGCCCAATCGACGAAGGTCGCTGGAAGATCCAGGTTCAGCGCGATCGCGTCGCTGACTTTGCCACGCTGCGAACTGTCGACGCGAGGATCGGCGACGATCATCGGGACGCGAAGCGATTCTTCGAAGTGAGACCATTTGCCCGCCAAGCCGCGGTTGCCCATGTGGTAACCGTTGTCTGCGGTGTAGACGATGATCGTGTTGTCGGCCAGTCCGGCGGCTTGCAACGCTTCGAGAAAGCGACCGACAGCCGCATCGATTCCGGTCGTCATGCGGTAGTAGGCGCGGATGTTGGTTTGGTACCTGGCGTCGGTGTTCCATCGCCAGAAAAAGCGTTCGCGGTTGATCGTCGTCCGCAGAAACTCGGGGAGCGCGTCGAAGATCGCTGGATCGTTCAAGCGGGGCGGCGCGAGGACGGTGTCTTCGAACTTGCCGTCGACGCCTTGAGGCCACGGAAAGGCGCCGATCCCCGGCCGGCGATCTTTATCTTCGGCGTGGCAAGCGTTGAACCACATGTTCAATGCAAAGGGTTTGTCGGCCGGTTGGTTCTCGATGAACTCGATTCCGCGATCGACGATCAGATCGGTCTCGTGACGCAGGCTACCGTCGGGCATCCGCTTGTAATAAGGGTTCCGCGAGATCGCTTCAAATTCGTCGAAGTGATCCTTTTGCTTAAAGCCACGCGGCATCTTGGCGTGCCATTTCCCAAAGTATCCCGTCCGGTACCCACGCTCGCGAAGGATGTCGCTGTACAGAGTCTCTACGGCGTCGGGACGGGCGAGTTCCGGGTTGGCGGCGGTGCCGTAACTGCGTCCGGTCAGCCCCGTCAGGATCGTGGTGCGGCTGACCCAACAGATCGACTGAGAGACAAACGCGTTGTCAAATCGCGTGCCGCGAGCGGCCAGGGCGTCGATGTTCGGTGTCTCCGCGGCGGCGTTGCCGTAACATCCCAGCGAGCTACTGGTTTGATCGTCAGCGAAGAAAAAGACGATGTTTGGACGTTCGTCGGCGACGACGTTTCCGCAGCAAATGAGTGCCAACGCACCCAACAGCAGATTGATTTTCATGGCTTTCCGTGGACTTCGATTCGTTGGGGGCTCGATCGATCAAACGCGCGACGTCGCTTGATGGCAACGCCCGGTGCGTCGCAGGGGATCGAGAAGGGGGGTGAACCGAGTTTAGCCGAAGTCCGGCCGCGATGCGCGTTGGACGACGGAGAAAGCCTTCTGGAGGAGTTGGGAGTAGAGGAGTTGGGAGCGTTTCCTAGGCGGCTTTGCTGCTGAAGTCGTTGCCGACCAAGCTGCTGTAGAAATCGTTTCTGCCCAGCAATTGATGATGGGTGCCGACGTCGGACAGTTCGCCCTGTTCGATGATCGCAACTCGATCGGCCAATTCCAACGTGGTCGGTCGGTGAGTGATCATGATGCCGGTTCGATCCTTAAGGAAATCGCTGAGCACATCGTGGATCAACGCTTCGCTTTCCAGGTCGATCTGGCTGGTCGCTTCGTCGAGGATCAAGATCTCCGGATCTCGCAGAATCGCTCGCGCCAAAGCGAGCCGTTGCATCTGCCCGCCGCTCAGGTGCATGCTGCCGCAGCCTAGCAGGGTCTGGTAGCCATCGGGCATCTTGCTGGTGATAAATTCATCGGCGTGCGCCCGCTTAGCCGCCTGGATCGCTTGCTCTTCGGAGGCTCCCGGCGTTCCGTAGCGGATGTTGTTGAGGATCGTATCCTCGAACAAAAACGTCCGTTGGGTGACCAGGCCGATGCGGCGACGCAGATCGCGCAAACGGATCTCGTTGATCGGCACATCGTCGATCGTGACGCTACCCGATTGAGGATCGTAGAACCGGCACAACAGATTGATCAACGTGCTTTTGCCCGAACCGTTGGGCCCGACGATCGCAATCGTTTCCCCTTGTTTGATCTCCAAGTTCAATCCGTTGAGCGTCATTGGGCCCGAAGGATACGAGAACTGGATGTCGTTGAAGGCGATCCTTTGATGGCGGCCGGTGAGGCTTTTCGGTTCTGCCGGATCGACGACGCGAATCGGTTGGTCCAGGATTTCGAAGATTCGATCGGCCGCAGCGATGCCGCGTTGCAGAACGCTCCAGACATCGGTCAGCTTCCGTGCCGGGTCGGTCGTTCCGATCAGGAAGGCGAAAAACAGCAGGACCTCTGCGAACCCAAGTTCGGTGTAGGTCATGCGGATTCCCAGCAAGTGGGTCTTTTGGTTCAGCACCAGATAGCCGCCGGCGATGATCGCCAGCGAGATCATCGCCATCCCTAACAGCTCGGTCGCGGGGCGGGTGAGCGAATGATACCAAGAGGCTTTCATCGACTTGGAATAACAGAGCTGAGCGGAGCGCGAGAAGCGAGCTCTCTCGAAGCCTTGGGTGTTGTACGCTTTGACAACTTTGATACCAGCAAATGCTTCGTTCAGCACGCTGTACATCTGCGTCATCTCTTCCATCACGCGGCGGCTGGCGCGGCGGATCGATTTGCTGAGCACCGAGATCACCCAAGCCATCAACGGGGCGACGACCATGACCAGCAACAGCAGACGCCAGCAGACGATCGCGGCACCGACGACGCAGACGATCATCTTCATCGGTTCGCGGATCGTGCGTCCAAACAGGACGTTGATTCCGGTGGCGATGTTGCCAACGTCGTTGGTCAAGCGAGCGGTCAGGCTGCTGGAGCCGTTATCGCCGAAGCTGTCTAGGTCCAACCGCAACGATTGGCGAAACAGCATGTTCCGCACGTCCATGCAGGTCCGTTCGGAGATCTCTTGAACCAGCATCAAGTTGGCGGTCAGGGCGATTAATTTGATCGCCGTGCCGATCATCAGCACCACGATCAACATCACCAACACTTGGAAGGGACTGTCGGGCATTTTATCAGCCCACGGTCGTGCCCATGCCAGCGCATCGGCTTTGCGCAACTCAAGCTCGCGTTTGGAGTTCTGCCACAGGATCTGGTTATCGATCTGTTGCCGTTGGTCGTCGTTGGCTGCGGCTTCGCGTTGCTGCGCCAGTTGTTCCAAATCGGCATCGATTTGGGTGATCTGAACGTCCAGCTTCTCCTGCTCTTTCGCGACGTAGCTGGAGACCCCTTCGCCCTCGAAGACGATTTCGATCATCGGGTACAGCGTACCGATGTTCAGGCCCCACAACAAAGCGACAAAGGCTGACGAAAGGACAACGCCAGCGATCGCCAACCGTTGCTTAAACGAGATCCGCAGGATGCGGCAAAAATTTCGCATGGATGAGCGACCGTCCTTGATCGCGAGAGATAAACGGGAAATCCAATGTGATGCAACGGAGGCAATCGTAGGAATGCTTATCGTTTGACGCAAGGGAAATATTCAGTCGCGATGGGTTTGCTAGCGATAGCAGTTGTCCGTCGGTTAACGATTGTGGGGGTTACGAAGAGCCGGGCAATCGTCCGTTTTCGGCGATTTCATCGGTCGGTCGACAGGTTGCGCAGCGACGCCCGCAGCGCGATTGGGCGAACCACCAAGGCAAACCAGGGGAAAACAGGACAGGCATCGATTCGCCAACAGCCACTGCGGGCCGAAGGTCCAGCAATTTGCATCGCCCAGCCTGCAGCGCTGGGTATCGGCCGGAGGCCCGTCGCGTCCCAGGTCCCGACAGGTGAATTGGGGCAACGGCCCGGGGCGCGCATCTATCGGGCCTTCAGCCCTGAAGGTTTTGAAATTGTCGCGGCCTAAACCCAGGCCGATGGCCTGGGCTATGCAAATGGTCGAGCCTTCGGCCCTGATTCGGCGTGTCCCTGATGGGGGCGAGCGATATGGCAAACGAAAGGGACAGGCACATTCCGCCGCCATCCACCGCGGGCCGAAGGCCCAGCAATTTGCATAGCCCAGCCTGCAGGGCTGGGTAACGGCCGGAGGCCCGTCGCGTCCCAGGTCCCGACAGGTGAATTGGGGCAACGGCCCGGGGGGCGCTCATCTATTCGGGCCTTCAGCCCAGAAGGTTTTGAAATTGTCGTGGCCTAAACCCAGGCCGATGGCCTGGGCTATGCAAATGGTCGAGCCTTCGGCCCTGACTCGGCGTGTCCCTGATGGGGGCGAGCGATATGGCAAACGAAAGGGACAGGCTCATTCCGCCAACAGCCACTGCGGGCCTAAGGTCCCGCAATTTGCATAGCCCAGCCTGCAGGGCTGGCTAACGGCCGAGACGCCCCCAACACACTCTCATCACGCGAAGGGCCAACGGCCCGGGGCTGAGCTATCACGCAACGGCTAAACTGCTTTGATACAAACGCTCAATAGCCGTAAGGTGAAATGAACAGCCCCCATACCAATTCACTCGCCCGGGTTTAAGATACCAACAGCGGAAAAAGATCGCTTCCTGGTGCCAACTGGATAAACGCAATATGATCACTCCCATGAATCCCCCCCGAATTGGCAAACCGCGTTGGCTGCGTCTGATTTTGATCGTCGCGATTCTCTTTGCCCCTTGGGCAAAGGCGAACGCTCAGGACGACACGGGCCCCCGAGCGTTGTCCCGAGCGTTTCAAAATGCAGCCAAATTGGCGACCGCTTCGGTCGTGACCGTCATCGCGTACGGGCAGAACCTGGATGACCAGGGGATGCCGGTCGGAGCGGACGAGGCGGACGATTTTGATATCGAATCCCCCGACGATGGCGACGAGATCTCCGATTTGGATGACATCCCGCACACCAAAGAGATGCTGCCGGCGACCGGGTTGGGATCGGGAGTGATCCTGACGGCCGAGGGGCTGATCATCAGCAACAATCACGTGATTCGCGACGCCCGCCGAGTGATCGTGCGGTTGCACGATGGACTGGAAATCACCGCGACGAAGGTGTTGGGCGATCCGGCCAGCGACATTGCCATCATTCAAATCGAGACCGAAGAAAAGTTGGTCGCTGCCAGGCTGGGGAATTCCAAAGATCTGCAGATCGGCGAATGGGTGCTAGCGATCGGCAGCCCGTTTCGCTTGGATGCAACCGTCAGTGCGGGGATCATCAGCGCGATCGGTCGCCGCTTGGACGCGATTCGCCGCGGTCGTCTGCTGCAGACCGATGCGGCGATCAACCCGGGCAACTCGGGAGGTCCGTTGATCAATCTCGATGGCGAGGTGGTTGGGATCAGCACCGCGATCGCGACCCGCAGCGGCGGTTACCAAGGCATCGGTTTTGCGGTCCCGATCAACCAAGCGAACTGGATCGCTCGCGAGTTGGCCGAATTTGGCGAAGTCCGCCGCGCGTCGATCGGTTTGTCGTTGGCGATGTTAAATGCGCGGATCGCTCGTCAGTTGGAACTGCCGATGAAGACGGGGATCTTGGTCGTCGCGGTTACTAAAAATCATGCCGCAGCCAAAGCGGGTGTCGAACCCTATGATGTGATTTTGGAATTTAATGGCCAAGCGATCGTCAAGCCACGCGATTTACAAGAGGCGATCGAACGCGAACCGATCGGGTCGACGCAGCAGTTGACATTGTTCCGCAAAGGGGAACGTTTGGAACTGACAGTCACCCTGGAAGCCGCTCTCTAGAATCCTTTTTCGCGGCGGCTTGTTCGCGATACGTTCTCACCCTGCATTCCTTCCTCGACAAACTTTAACCCAGCGATCCCTATCGTGCTCGAAGCCTTCTTAGAACATTTTTTTGCGTTCGATCTACTCACCTGGTTGCACACCGCCCCGTGGATCTTAATCGCGTTGGGATTGGTCGTCGGCGTGTTGATGCTGGGCAAATCGGCAGACGTGTTGGTCGATGAAGCGACCGAGTTGTCGTTGAAGTTGGGGATGCCACGGGTGATCGTGGGAGCGACGATCGTCAGTCTTGGCACCACCACTCCCGAAGCTGTCGTCAGCGTAATGGCGGCGATCGGCGGAACGCCAGGCTTGGCTTTGGGGAACGCTGTCGGATCGATCATCTGCGACACCGGTCTGATCCTGGGCGTCGCGTGCCTGATCGCACCGATTCCTTTGGACCGTTGGTTGGTCAATCGCCAGGGTATGGTTCAATTTGGTGCCGGATTGTTGTTGATCGGGATGTGTGTGCCATGGACCCGATTGGGGACCATGATGACCGAGGGAGGCGTGTTGCCGCAGTGGGGCGGTTTCATGTTCCTGGGGCTGCTTGCGGTCTACGTCTTGTGGTCGATCCACGTTGCCAAATCGAAAGGTGTCAGCGACGAACCATCCGATGAGAGCGGAGAACCGGAGGCGGTTCGATCGACGGTGGGGATGGTCTTTATGCTGCTGGTCGCCACGTTTTTTGTCGTCGTGTCGTCGGAGATATTGATCTCTGCAGCGATCGAGACGGCCGCGCGATTAAATGTTCCCGAAGGAGTGATCGCGGCGACGTTGGTCGCGTTTGGCACCTCGCTGCCCGAACTGACGATCGCCGTTACCGCCAGCCTAAAAGGTCGCGGCGAGCTGGCGATCGGCAACGTGATCGGTGCCGACATCTTGAACGTGTTGTTTGTCGCTGGAGCCGCCGCGGCGGTCACGCCCGTTGGTCTCAACGCGGCGCCGGAGTTTTTCCGAGTCCAGTTCCCCGCGATGTTAGCGGTCTTGATCACCTTCCGCGTGGCGATCATGTGTGCCAAGGGAGACCAATTGCCCCGCTGGGCCGGCGGTCTGTTAGTCGGCTTCTATTTCGCCTACCTCGGCTTCAGTTTCGTGATGCGGTAGCAGGCGTCCAATGCCCCTGCGTTAGCGATTCCCAGATCCAGCGTCCCAAAGAGCGACGTTGGCATTGCAGCCGCACAAAGGCTCGCTGTCCGCAGCGCAGCCGCAGGCTTTGTGTTTCGGTCAGCGAGACGTAGGCGTTGATCCGCGGTTCGCACAACTCAAAACGATCCTCTTCGGATTTGATCACCGCCAGACTGCCGCCGTAGGGAGCGATCAACGCGTCGTCGGGCACGACCTGCGACGCCCGCGATTCGGCGTGAGCGAGATGAGCTTGCCAGGCAGGCTGCCGATGGACGATCACGGTCACTGGCATCTGGCTGCCGTCGTCGCTGAAGTTGGCTTCGCGTTGACTCAGCGAAACCTTCAATCGCTTCCGCTGCTCGAATCCGACAGCTCCCAATTCATCGCCTTGCCGAACGTAACAGCCCTGCAGCAGTTCCAGTTGGCGAGCCACGATCCGACCGTCGCTTGGTGCGCGGACGATCAGGCTGTCGACCTCGGTCTGTTTCTGTTGCCTCTGCTGACGCAATCCGATCAGCCGCGATTGAGCGTCGGCTGATTGCGATAGGTCACCGTTCCAACGCGCCCCGCGGAGTTCCTGTTCCAGTTGCAACAGTTCTTTATTCAGCATTCCCAGTCGCTGTTGCAGTTCGTCGTTGCGGAGCGTTGCGATCGGTTGGCCGGCGACGACGCGGTCGCCATCGCGAACATGAACGCTGTCGACAAATGCATCCAGCGGAGCGCGGACGATCGCGGGAGGATCGTATTGGACAACCGCCGGAGTGGTCTGGCGCAAATCGGCAGGAACAACAAACAGCAACAGCATCGCGATCGACACCAGTCCGCCCAACCGAATCGCCAACCGCGTGGCAAACAATTTGCCTTCGCTGTGCAGTTGCCGCAGATGTTGGCTCAATCGCCACAGCGGCAACAGTGCAAAAGAGATCGCGCCGGCGGCGGCGATCAAAATTCCCGCGCCATGAAAAATGGCCGCTGCGGCCAACGTCATTCCCGAGACGGTGAACACCCGGTAGACGGCGGCGGCAAGTCCATAGACTTTCACCCAGGGGGGATCCCCCGCGGGCATCGCTGGCTGGCGTGGATCGAGCCCCAGCACGTAACGAGATCCCCAAAACCGCGCGTACGATTGGCCATATCCGTACAGATTGTCGATGCCGGTGATGTCGGCCAGAGCAAAGTAGCCATCGAACTTCAGCAGCGGGTTGAGGTTAAACAGGATCGAACTGATCGAGGCTAATAGAAAGAGGTCGGCGGCGGCTTGTTGCAGCGGCAGGGAGTCGGCAAGATTCCAAGCCAGCAATGCCAGACCGGCAACCGCCAACTCGACCGCCACGCCGGCAAGGGTCACATGCAACCGCTGCCACCGCGAACGAAACCTCCATGCCGAGGAGACGTCGACGTAGGCGATCGGCATCATCAGGATGATCGCAAGTCCGGCATCGCGGACCGTACCGCCATACGACTTACAGGTCCCGGCGTGCGCCGATTCGTGGACAATCTTCAAGCTGACCCAAGCGACCGCTAGCCACAGTCCGCGCCAGGGCGTTAACAAGTTCTCGTAGCTGGCGAAGAAGTCGCTCCATTGCCCGGTCATCAACAGCAGACCAAAGACCAGAACCGCCAAGCCGCACAACTGCGTCTGCCATGAAAAGAGCCAGCGGCAGCGAGGGACCCAGGCGGTCAGGATCCGATCGGGATCCAACAGCGAAGCTTTCCAGAAATAGCAGCGTCCCAGCAACGATAGGCATCGCCCCGGCAGCGGTGTCGGCGCGGCAGCAGCACCGCCGGGCGCGACCGCAGTTCCAGTCAATTCGTTTTTGATCAGCCACTGGCAAAACGTGGCGGCCGATTCGCGAGACCAATCGCTGGCCGGTCGATCGGCTGCATCGCGTTTCCTCGCGTTCCAGGCAGCTTCGGGAGTCGCACCGCCGGTCAACGCGGCAAGGAACGCTTGTTCGTCGGGCCCAAGTCGATAGAAGCGATGGTTGTGAGGATCTTCGAGGACACATCCGCCCGCGTCGTCGCTGCGCGGATGCAGGACGAGATCGTTGCGCAATCGCAGGCTCTCTGGCAGGGGCGTCTTCGCTGGCGCTTCGCCGTGGTTTGTCATCTCACCACCCAATCAAACCGCGGAGTGCGTCGTAGGGGCGATGGAACAACAACCAAGCGACCGATCGACGTCCGGCTTGGATACTGGCGGTGCCATGCATCCCGGGGCGAAGTGCAAGGTCTTGATTATCGATGGCAGCTTCGGCGATGAAGACGCTCGCCTCGTCGCGGATTTCGCTGCGTGGATGGATCTGCGTCAAATGAGCCTGATGATACGCACCGGCGACGGCGTCCAAGCGGATCGACGTCGGCATCCCGATTTGCACGTTGGCGATGTCCGATTCGGGGATCGCGATCTCGGCGACCAATCGATCCAACGGAGCGATCTCGAACAAATTTTCACCGACCTGCAACGGGATCCCCTCGGCGCGTTCCAAATCGCCGCTGACGACAACACCCGCGATCGGCGAACGGATTTCGAGATTCTGTTCACGCGACTTGAGCATTTGGATCTCGCTGCGGAGATGTTGCACCTCCAGCCGCTCGAGCTGCGACTTGGAACCATCGCCGCTGGAGAGGGCGGCGGCGCGGCGTTGGAGGGCTTGATCGATCTTGGCTTGCAAGCTGGCGATCTGGGCCAGCAGGTCGCCGCCATCGAGAATCGCAAGGACCTGTCCGGCGTCGACGGAGTCTCCCGGACCAACAAGCGACTGCTGCAGCTTGCCATCAAACGGAGCAACGACAAAACGGCGCAGCGCCGGTTCACAGGTCACGGCGCACTGGATCGAATGTTGCCAGGGGATTGCGCCGATCAACAGCGCGGCGAAGCCGATCGCGAGGATCCAGCGAGCGTCTTGCTTTTGCTTGGCAGCCCAGGTGCGAAGGCGTTCGACAAGAGCGTGGTTGGGGGCGGATGCGTTATCGCGCGGCGTGGGATTGGTGGCGGTGGGATCGCTCGTTTGCGGTGGCGGCACGGATTCCAAGCGATGGATGATCGCTAGATGAGCCGCCGCCAGTTCGACTTCACGCGTCCGCGCTTCGAACCACTGGGCTGCATTGCCACGGTTTTCACAGCCGAACAAGATCGAAATCGCTTCGCCATCGACCGCCGGCAGGACCGCCGCGACCAGGAACTGTTGCTGGCTGGAGGAGACGATCCGCGATTGAGTCTGGGCTGTCGTCATCGCTTGCAGCGCCAAGGCAGCTGCTTTTTGGCGGGTCTCCGGCGAATTGTCGCCTCGCAACGATAGCCCTTTCAATTGCCCGTCGGAGGTTTGCGACCAATGCGTGACGCTGATCGCGTCGTAACGGGCGAACAGCCGCTGGATCAACGACGCCATCAATTGAACGCTCACCGAACCGCTGGCTGTGCGAATCGGCTCGGGCTGTGGCAATGGCGGGTTCGCCGCGGTTGCGGCGCTACCCAAATTTGGAGTCCGGCGCGGCGCGGCGACGCTGGCTGCCGGGGAGTCGATGACCACGATCTGCCCCACTTATTTCAGTTGCATGGTGAGTTGTGGTTGATCCGCCGCGTTGGCATTTGGATCCGCATCGAGATTCAAAAGATGGCATCGCGAGCCGGCATTGAGCAGACGGTCGGCGTTGTCGACGCGAACTTTGACCGTGTACATGTTGGTCTCGCCATCGGGAAAAGGAGAGACGAAATAGATCGAACCTGTCGCCCGACGATTCGAATCGACAAATTGTACTGTCGCGTGACCGCCAACTTGGATCTCGGGACGACGGTCGCGTGGCACCAGGAAATTGACCGACAAAACATTCAACTGGGCCAACACGCAGACGTCGGGATCGACCGCACCAACATACTCTCCCTCTTCTTTGAGGAATTGAACGATCACGCCATCGAAGGGAGCGGCGACGCAATATTGATTCGCTTCGGCCGTCAATTTTTTGAACTCGGCCTTCCGCTGCAGCTGTTTCTCTTGAGCGGTCAACACATTTGCTTCAGCCAACGCAACCTGTTCGCGGGCTTGCAACAGTTCCACGGGCGTGGCGTGCTCGCGGCCGGCCAGTGTTTCGATCCGTTCAAATCGCGTTCGCCGGGCGGCGAGTTCCGCTTTCGCTGTTGCCAATTCGCCGCGTGCCTGCAGCGCGACGCGACTGATCTGAACAAGTTCTTGGTGGACCGATGAATCGAGTTTCAGCAGGCAGTCCCCCTTCAACACCTCGCTCCCTTCGGCAACGGTGCGGGCGTCGACGATGCCGGTGACCGCGGCGGCGACGCGAGCCGTCCGGAACGGCTGGCTAAAGCCTTCGATCGGGCTGTATTCATAATCGCTGGCGGAAGCTGGGGGTGTAAACTGAGCAACGGCCAGCGGGCCATGGAAGCTCTGCAGACCGAAAACCGCGAGCAGGTAGAGGAGAGCCCTGTAGAACATCGCACCGTTGGGGATGGAGTGTTGAGACGGCACCAGCACAAAACCTTGGGTTTTGTTCGCCTCAAAAACGTACCGCCCAAATTGGAGAGCACCCGATCGGTTCGGTCAAATGGAGCGAAAGCACTGCAGCCTACGGCAACGAGATTGCCGAATGTGCCGACCATTCCAAGATCTCTAGTTTCCAATAGGATTGGAAAAGAAGACCAAAGCCCCGGTCGCCCGTTGGACTTCGATCAAGCTGCGATTGTATTGCGTGATCGATTGCAACAGCGCCAGTTCCTCGCGCAACAAGCGGTCTTGTCCGTTGAGAAGATCGTCCAGCTGCAGTTGTCCCAGCCGCGGATCGTTGCCCAGCAAATGCCAGCGATCATCGAGGTATTTGATTTCGGCCTGGACCGCGGCAAGCGATTCGCGGCGGCTGATCGCGGCGGCGTGCGACGCGCGGAGATTGCGGATCGCGATCTCCACCTCCGCCCGAATGTTGCCCGTCTTTTCACGGATCAACATGGTCAATTGAGTCAGTTCGTATTGCCGTTGACGGACCAGACCGTTGGCGGTGCGGTTGCGATAGGGGAGAAGGTACTGCACGCCACCGCCTACCCCAGGCCGGCCGTCGGTAAACTGGTTTGCCCAGGCGCCGGCGATATCGGACGATCCCTGGCGTCCGGCCAGCTGACCTTGCAAGACAAGATTCAATTGAGGCCGCGTTTGGTCTTGGGCGAGGTTCAAGCGGACCTGCGTCGCGTTGACCAGTTCGTGCAGTTCCTGGATCTCGGGACGCCGGTGGATTGCCACGGCAACTTCGCTTTCGATATTGAAGTCGACCGGAATGATCACCGCGGGCTGAGCTGGCAACAGTTCGGCCTGTCCCTGATCGCTGAACGACGGTGCATTGACGAGCGACCGCAACCGCGACTCCTGATTCCTAATGTTGGCTTCGGCCAGCGACAGTTCGGCTGTGCGATTGGCGACCGCTGCTTGGGCTCGCAAAACCTGGCTGCGAACCGAATCGAGCGATTGGCGGTGTTCCAATTGTCGAGCGATTCGTTGGGCGCGGTCGAGATGTCGCTGTCGAATCAACAGATTGGCCCGCTCGACATACAGCGACCAATAGGCGTTGGCGACGTCAAACAACTGGGTCAGAATCGCGTCGGTATATTTGGCCTGAGCCGCGGCGGTATCGAATTGGGCGGTCAGGATCAGACTGCGATTGGCGTCGATGTGGCGTCCCTGCAACAACGGCTGGCTCCAGTTGGCGAACAGCCCCGCGGAACCTTGGTTGTTGGGAAGGAAGAAGGTGGAGTTGCTGTTCTTGTGACCAATGCTTTGACCGAAGCCATAACTGCCACCCGATGTGGTTTGTCCTCGCAGCCCCGCTTCGGTTCCCAGCAGTTGGTCTTCCAATCGCGGCGGGCCACCGGTGGTCAGCGTATTTTCAACCGGATCGCTGGTACTATTGAGATCGGTATCGCTATAGATCCGCGGATCGAAGACGCCTCGCGCTTGCTCGATCTGCGTGCCGCTGATCCAAGGCGTTTGAGCGACCGCTTGGACGCGTGCCGAGTGCTGTACGGTTAACGAAAACAGCATCATCAGGTCGACGGGGATCGTATGCGGCGCATGCCGCAGCGGCGTTGCGGTTGCCGCGACCCACCAATCGATCGGGCCAGTCGATGCCGCCGCGTCGGAGACCTCCGCAAGCGTTGGTTGTTCGTCAACGCGAATCGCATCGGATGCCCAAGCGGCGAGCATCTGCGATGTCGTGGCCGTGATCGGTTGCGGCGCCGTGGCTGCTGACGATGCGTTCAACCGTGGTAACAACAACTGTGCCGCCGGCGCAGCTTGTTGTGCGCTAGCACCCCTAGAGACACTCACTATGATCGTGAGTGTCACTACAAGCATCTGTAGTTTTCGTTGGTGAACAGGTGTCATTTAACTCGGCGATTCCTGCACTAAAACACGTTCAGGTTGTGTCTTTATCGTCGGCTGCACCACCCCAACTGAGCTAAATGTATCAATCCTAAAAATCGCCTCGGCGGGATCTTTCGCATCAACTGCAACCCATCACTTGGCGATTGCCTATATCCAAGAAAAACGACAGCGGATCGCGCTGTCACTCCGACGCGTGCGATACCGCGGGCTAGGTTTTAGCGGCCAAGATTGCGCGCGGTGGATGCTCGCAGGCCAAGCGAATCGGGGCATTGAACGTGTTAAAAAAACTTCTCTCAAACCTGGACCGGCGTCTGCGCACTCAGTCGGTCGCGGTCGAGGACCACCGGATACCGGCGCGAATCGATGCGATGCGGTTGGAGGATCGAATCCTCTATAGCGCTGTACCGATGGTCGACCACGCCGAAGTGCAGGCCGAAGGAGCATCGGATGCTGGCGAGCCCGCAGACCTCGTCGCGAGCCCCACCGATTCGACGGCGTCGGCAGAGGGAAACGATTCGCCCGACGACGTGATCGCGTTTGATGTCGAGATGCTGGCGAGCGCGGCAGACGATCCGGCGGTCCGAAACGAGATCGTGTTCATCGACGCGGCGGTCGACGATTTGGATGCGCTGTTGGAGGACTTGTTTTCCAGCGGCGATCACGAACGCGACATCGAGGTCGTGCTGTTGGAGGCGGGGGACGACGGAATCGATCGGATCAGCGAGCATCTCGAGCGGCGTTCGGGACTCGATGCGGTTCATATAATAAGTCACGGCGACGGCCAGGGAATTCAGTTGGGTGCGGCGCGGCTCGATTCGCGGTCGGCCGAGGCGTACGCGGGCCAGATCGCCAGCTGGGCGGGGGCGTTGGATGTCGATGCCGATCTGATGATCTACGGTTGCGATTTGGCAAGCAGTTCCGCCGGGCAGGACTTGCTGGCATCGATCGCCGCGCTGTGCGACTGTGACGTGGCGGCTAGCGAGGACATCACCGGAAACAGCGAACTTGGGGGCGACTGGGATCTGGAATATCGCGTCGGCGCAATCGAAGCCGAGGTAGCGATTTCGGCGACGGCCCAGGTTCAATGGCAACATACGCTCGATTTCTCCTCTCCCTCGGGCGGATCGATCTGGTTGTCGACCAAAGACGACGCCAACGGTTCGGGCTTTGGCGGCAATCTGTTTGTCGACGAGAGCGATGTGTTGGAACTGGTCGACCCGGGCGTCCGCTTTGGCGACGACTCCGGTGGTTCGGTGGACAATCGGATGAACCTGAATGCGTTCAGCAGTTTGAAAGCGACGCTCAACGCGATGCATGTCGTTGGAAGCGATCAGACGGTGGGAGGAACCTTCCACGACGGGATCGATCTGAAAGCGGGAGATCTGCTGTTTTCGACCGAGACTTCGGTAACGCTGACCAGCTTGAATTCAGTGCATGTCAACGAACACGACCTGGTCCTCTTCTCGCCGACAGCGCCGGGCGATTACAGCAGCGGAACGTTCACGATCTTGTTGGACGATCTGCCGAGCGGACCGCTGCAAGGCATCACGCTGGTCGAACACGAGACGCTGATCGGCGACTACACCGTGAGCGCGGGAGATTTTCTGTTCATCAGCAGTCTGGCCGACAAACAGATCAGACTTTACGAGACCGAAGATGTTGGTGCCAACACCTCGGGAACCGTCCGAGTTCTGTTGGATGTCAGCGACACTAACGTCGCTATCGACAGCGCCGTCTACGGGATCGAACTGATCGAAACCGACACGCAAGTTGGCGGGTTCAGTCTCACCGCCGGGCAGATCCTGTTGACGACCGACGGCGACGGCGAGGTGGGGCAGAACGCGCTGTGGACCACGCGGCAGGACATCTTTGCCATGGACGTTTCGCAGACAACGCTGGTTGCCGGAGCGGATAGCGGAGTCGCGACGACGGCGTTGTTTTTTGATGGCAGCGACATGTTCCTCGATTCGACTTCCGAGAGTCTCGATGCGATCGCGCTGTACAGCTCCAGTTCGGCACCAACAAACATCACTCTCACCAGTACCGCCGTCGACGAAAATACCGACACATCAGTCGGATACACCATGGCAACGCTGACGTCATCGGATCCCGACCCGGGTGATACGGCAAGCTTTTCGATTGTCGGCGGGGCCGATCAAGCGAAGTTCACAATCGACGGGTCGGATCGATTGGTCCTGACCGACGGAATTCTGGATTTCGAAAACCAGTCGACTTACATGGTCACGGTGCGAGCGACCGATTCAGACGGATTGTATTCCGAGAAACTGCTGACGATCGATGTCAACGATATCAACGAAGCTCCCATGGTGACGGCGATCGCCTCGGATCCCAACTTCGTTGAAAACGGATCGGCTGTCGTCCTGTTCGGTTCAACAGACATTAACCCGATCGATACAGGAGACCAAATCACCAGTCTGCAATTTTCGGTCGACGGTCTGCAGAACGGCGAACATGAAATCTTGCATGTCGACGGCGATACCATCGTGCTGATCGACGAGTTCACCGCGACCACACTAGCCAACCGATACGATGTCGCGGTCAACGTGGTCGGCGGCACCGCTCGCGTTTCGGTCAGCAAAACTGGCAGCTTCACGACGACCAGCGGAGAAGAATTGGTCGATAGCCTGCGTTACGAAAACAAGAGTGAATCGCCACGCGGTGCGTCACGAGAGATCGCGTTAATCTACATCCAAGACGATGGTGGCACCGCCGATGGCGGAGACGACGATCGCGTTGTCGAGATCGTATCGACGGTGACACTGACAGCGGTCAACGACGAACAAGCGCTGACAACCAACGCAGTCGCCTCGGTCGCTGAAGGATCGACCGGCAACGTGCTGAACAACATGCTACTGGAAACGACCGACGTCGATCATTCGGCGGCGGTATTGATCTACACGATCGTCACCGACGCCGAGCACGGAGCATTGCGCCGCAGTGGCGTCGTTCTAGCGACCGGGGATACCTTCTCGCAAGCAGATATCGACGCGGGCTGGATCCATTACGACCACGATGGCAGCGAAACCACAACGGATCATTTCACGTTCACCGTCGATGATGGGATAGGCACCAA